>JBJLIX010000002.1:0-639261 GCA_045563675.1 Gammaproteobacteria bacterium | reverse complement strand
AACACCTGCGGCTACTAGTCCAACAACTCCGCCTGCTTCCTTGCCTCCAACAGGTCTTGATACGAGTGATGAGCTATCGGGAGGTTTATTTGATATAGGACCTCTTTTTGGAGGTGGTTTCTTTGATTTTGGTAATGCCGATACAACTTTTCCAGCTACCGGCACAGGCAATGACACTCTTACAAATACATCAACAAGTCAAACTATAGGTTCAAGTGCTCCTAGCGCCACAGTTTTCAATTTAACACAGAGCTCAACTAGCTCTGATGAAATTAAATCTGCATGGAACTCTGGCGGTAATTTTACGATTCAAGGTACAGACGATACTTCAATAGAAGAAAATATTAATTTGAATATCAATAGAATTTCAGATTCGGATGGAGATTTTACTGGAAATCTAACGGTAATAATGGGAGCAGGTAATGACTTTCTTTTTTCTGCCAAGGTGAAGAACGGAGATAGCATAGATTTAGGATCTGGTGATGACATGATTTCCATCATGATAAATTCTATTAATAGCGGAACCCCTACTATTGCTGACTGTAATCTAGTCAATCTGGATGGTGGACCCGGAGATGATACTTTAAATTTTGAAGAGAGCGGAAATAATACAACAGAATTAAGCTTAAATACCTGTGGCGCCATAAATTTTGAGAATATTTTTGGAACTGCGGGTTCAGAAACTATTAATGGAGATAATAATGCCAACCTAATTAGAGGAGGAAAAGTTGGTAACAATACTATCTTTGGTTACGGAGGCAATGACACCATCTACGGATATGGAAATGGAGTTTCCGGCGATTTGTGTAGAGAAGATATAGCTATGTCAATAAATGAAAATCACAGTTCAAATTTCGTTCAAACCTTATATGGAGGAGATGGAGACGACAAACTTTGGGGTGCAGCAGGAGATGATGTTATCGATGGTGGTCCTGGTAACGATATTATAGAGGAAGCTAGTGGACGTTGTTCTTCACAAGATATTTTAACCAGCAGAGGTAATGACACCCATTGTTATTCGTGCTGGTGATGGTACTGATACGATGCATGGTTTTGTTGAAGGTGCAGATCGTATTGCTTTGAGCGGTCTAACTTTTGATGAGCTTTCTATACATGGAAATGGAGATGATACTATTATTAGATTAGTTTCATCAGGTGAAGATTTACTTGTCTTGAAGAACATAAATAGTTCTAGTATAGACAGTCGTGTTTTTATTAACTGGTCTTCAGCACCAGTAGCGCCATCAATTTCTAGCACAACTTCATCTTCCACTCCAACTCAGTCATCGCCTTCAACTGGTACATCCGGAGGAGGGACAAGCACAACTTCACCTACAACACCTGCGGCTACTAGTCCAACAACTCCGCCTGCTTCCTTGCCTCCAACAGGTCTTGATACGAGTGATGAGCTATCGGGAGGTTTATTTGATATAGGACCTCTTTTTGGAGGTGGTTTCTTTGATTTTGGTAATGCCGATACGACTTTTCCTACTATACCTGCCGCCACAACACCAGCAGCCAGTGCACCAGTGGCTAGTACACCAGCGGGCTAGTACACCAGCGGCTAGTACACCAGCGGCTAGTACACCAGCGGCTAGTACACCAGCGGCTAGTACACCAGCGGCTAGTACACCTACTCAGTCATCGCCTCCAGCTGGCACATCCGGAGGAGGGACGAGCACAACTTCACCTACAACACCTGCGGCTACTAGTCCAACAACTCCGCCTGCTTCCTTGCCTCCAACAGGTCTTGATACGAGTGATGAGCTATCGGGAGGTTTATTTGATATAGGACCTCTTTTTGGAGGTGGTTTCTTTGATTTTGGTAATGCCGATACAACTTTTCCTACTATACCTGCCGCCACAACACCAGCAGCCACAACACCAGCGGCCAGTACACCAAGTACACCAGCAGCCAGTACACCAGCAGCCAGTACACCAGCGGCTAGTACACCCAGTACACCAGCGGCTAGTACACCAAGTACACCAGCAGCCAGTACACCAGCAGCCAGTACACCAGCGGCTAGTACACCCAGTACACCAGCGGCTAGTACTCCTGCACCTGCCGCCACAACACCAGCGGCTAGTACACCAATCGAAACAGTTCCTGTAATTTCCATTCCAAATTCTTTTTCAGTACAGGAAAATCAGGATTTTGTAACCCAAGTTACTGCCTCAGATGATGATGGAGATTTTCTAAATTATTCTTTATCTGGAGCTGATGCTTCCTTTTTAATTATAGATTCCCAAGGCAATATCAGATTTAGATCAAATCCAGATTATGAAACTAGATCCAGTTATTTTCTAACGGTTAACGTAAGTGATGGTACTAATTTAGTAAGTAAGGATATATCAATTTCAATTCATTACAGATGTTTATGAAGCTGGTAATGCCCCTATATTTGAAGGTTTAAGTTCTTCCATATCTGTTGATGAAAATCAAAACTCTCTTTTATCTGTTTCAGCATCAGATCTTGATGGAGATTTTTTAACTTATAGTCTATCGGGAGAAGATGCTTCTTCTTTTATAATTTCTTCCAACGGAGTTATTACTTTTATCTCTACTCCTGATTATGAAAGTAAATCTTCTTATTCCTTAACCGTCAACGTGAGTGATTCGGAAAATACGACTAGTCAAAATTTAGCAGTTAACCTGATTAATCTTAATGATAACAGTCCAACAATTACTGGATTACCTTCTTCGGTATCTGTTGATGAAAACCAAACTGCAGTATTAACAGTCTCTGCAACGGATGCAGATGGTGATACCTTAACTTACAGTATTTCTGGAGATGGAGCCTATCCTCCTTTAGAGATAAATAGTTCTACAGGAGTTATTACTTTCTCTACTGCACCAGATTACGAAGCTAAGAACTCTTATGCTATTAATGTGGCAGTAAGTGATGGTCTTAATACCAGCAACCAAGCATTAACAGTAAATATAAACGACTTAAATGAGATAGGAGGTGTTCCTGTTATTTCAGGTCTAGGTTCATCTATTGAAGTCAATGAAAACCAAACTGATGTAACTACTGTAAATGCTACCGACCCAGACGGAGATTCTTTAACTTATTCTCTAAGTGGTACAGACGCTTCTGCTTTCTCCATATCCGCGTCTGGAGTAGTTAGTTTTAACAATGCTCCGGATTATGAATCTAAAACTACTTACTCCATTAGCATCAATGTAAATGATGGTAGCAATACAGCTGGTCAATCAATAACAATTAATGTAACTAATTTGAACGATAACAATCCAGTTATTTCAGGATTACAATCTTCCTATACAGTAGCAGAAAACCAAACCTCTCTAACTAGTGTTTCAGCGACGGATGCGGATAATGATTCTCTCACTTATTCTTTAACGGGAAGAGATGCTTCTTTTGTAGTCATTTCTGACTCTGGAGTAGTCACATTTAATTCCTCTACAGACTTTGACATTACAAGATCATATCAATTTACAGTAAATGTTAGTGACGGTACAAATACTATGACACAAGATATAAGTGTGGTTGTTAATGATGCTCCAAAATTCTCGGGATTAACTTCTTCTATTACAATCGAAGAAGGGCAGACAGCTGTGTTGACAGCGTCTGCTTCTGATAATGAAAGTGATAGCTTAACTTATTCACTTTCAGGAATAGATGCTTCTGCTCTAAGTATTTCCTCCTCAGGAGTAATCACGTTTAATTCCACTCCTGATTATGACACCAAAAACTCTTATTCAGTTACTGTGGGTATTAATGATGGAGTTAACGCAACAACCACGCAAAACTTAGTAATTAATATAGCCGAATCAGCTGACATCACTGCACCGGTTGTTGTATCTAAAAGTTTCAGTCCAACGTCTGCTGATGTTACAAACAACTCAGTAACTATAACGGTCACACTAAACATAACGGAAGATGTTGCCATGCCAACACTGCCCAGTTTTAGAGTTGACCACCCTGATGATGGCGTCGGCTCGCTTAGTTGCAGCCCTTCTTTAGTTAGTGGGAATACCCAAGATGGAACTTATAGTTGTTCCGTAACTATACCTCAAGACTCCAAAGCCGGTACGTGGCAGGTATTGATGACTGAGATAGAAGATGCAGCTGGTAATAGATTCGAAGATGAATACGCTTTCAACACCACTTTAGAAGTAACAAATACTAATGCAGCCGATACTACTGCACCGGTTGTTGTATCTAAAAGTTTCAGTCCAACGTCTGCTGATGTTACAAACAACTCAGTAACTATAACGGTCACACTAAACATAACGGAAGATGTTGCCATGCCAACACTGCCCAGTTTTAGAGTTGACCACCCTGATGATGGCGTCGGCTCGCTTAGTTGCAGCCCTTCTTTAGTTAGTGGGAATACCCAAGATGGAACTTATAGTTGTTCCGTAACTATACCTCAAGACTCCAAAGCCGGTACGTGGCAGGTATTGATGACTGAGATAGAAGATGCAGCTGGTAATAGATTCGAAGATGAATACGCTTTCAACACCACTTTAGAAGTAACAAATACTAATGCAGCCGATACTACTGCACCGGTTGTTGTATCTAAAAGTTTCAGTCCAACGTCTGCTGATGTTACAAACAACTCAGTAACTATAACGGTCACACTAAACATAACGGAAGATGTTGCCATGCCAACACTGCCCAGTTTTAGAGTTGACCACCCTGATGATGGCGTCGGCTCGCTTAGTTGCAGCCCTTCTTTAGTTAGTGGGAATACCCAAGATGGAACTTATAGTTGTTCCGTAACTATACCTCAAGACTCCAAAGCCGGTACGTGGCAGGTATTGATGACTGAGATAGAAGATGCAGCTGGTAATAGATTCGAAGATGAATACGCTTTCAACACCACTTTAGAAGTAACAAATAATCCTGCAAATAGTGCTCCTATAATCTCTGGCTTAGCTTCAACCGTTCAAGTAACGGAAAATCAAACTGCAGTGGTGACGGTATCCGCTTCTGATAGTGATGGAGATACTTTGAGTTACTCTCTTTCTGGTACAGATGCTGCTTCCTTGAGCATCAATTCCTCTGGTGTGATTACCTTTAACACACCTCCAAATTACGAAACCAAAGATAGTTATTCAGTCACAGTTAATGTATCTGACGGTACCGACTCTGCTAGTCAGGTATTAACCATTGATATTACGGATCAAGAAGAAGAGACTAATGAACCCGTAGTTCAGTCTTATAGTCTCAGTCCTACATCAGTTGATGTGACCAACAATTCTGTCGATCTCACAATGACGATACGAGTTACTGATGAAACCGGAGTAGATCAAAACCTTCCTGGTTGGGAGATATATAAATCAGATCAGTATACTGCAACATGGCAGAATGGACCGTTATCGTTAGCTAGTGGCAATGCCCAAGACGGAACCTATACTGGAACCATTACCGTACCCCAAGGCCATCCATCGGGAACTTATACGGTTGTGGTTAGTCGTTTCAAAGATACCAATGGTGTTACACAAAGTAATGCCAATATTTATAGTATTGAGGTAACGGGCCTTGAAACAGAAACAGATGAACCCGTAGTTCAGTCTTATAGTCTCAGTCCTACATCAGTTGATGTGACCAACAATTCTGTCGATCTCACAATGACGATACGAGTTACTGATGAAACCGGAGTAGATCAAAACCTTCCTGGTTGGGAGATATATAAATCAGATCAGTATACTGCAACATGGCAGAATGGACCGTTATCGTTAGCTAGTGGCAATGCCCAAGACGGAACCTATACTGGAACCATTACCGTACCCCAAGGCCATCCATCGGGAACTTATACGGTTGTGGTTAGTCGTTTCAAAGATACCAATGGTGTTACACAAAGTAATGCCAATATTTATAGTATTGAGGTAACGGGCCTTGAAACAGAAACAGATGAACCCGTAGTTCAGTCTTATAGTCTCAGTCCTACATCAGTTGATGTGACCAACAATTCTGTCGATCTCACAATGACGATACGAGTTACTGATGAAACCGGAGTAGATCAAAACCTTCCTGGTTGGGAGATATATAAATCAGATCAGTATACTGCAACATGGCAGAATGGACCGTTATCGTTAGCTAGTGGCAATGCCCAAGACGGAACCTATACTGGAACCATTACCGTACCCCAAGGCCATCCATCGGGAACTTATACGGTTGTGGTTAGTCGTTTCAAAGATACCAATGGTGTTACACAAAGTAATGCCAATATTTATAGTATTGAGGTCATTAATACTCCTGTAGATTCAGAAGGACCGGTATTCTCAGAAATAAGTATTACACCTACTGGTGAAATAGACGTATCCAGCGATGTTAGTTTCTCAGCTTCGGTTCGGGTAGTCGATGCCACTGGAGTGGATACCTCTCGCAATAGACCTTTCTTTAATATTTATAAAGGTTCTGAAGAAATTTCGGTAGTGATGACCCTCTCCAGTGGCGATACCCGGGATGGTGTTTGGACAGGTTCGTTAACTCTGCCAGAAGCATCTGCAACCGGTACTTGGACCGCTTCAATCGCAGCTGCATACGATACCCTTGATAACCGCACCGCAGCAGGAGATTACAACGAGTCCAGGACAGTCATACGCACTAACGGTAAAGCGCCCGGTACTTACGATGTTAACGTTTATACCACCGCTGAAACCTTAGAGGGCGGTTCTGGTAACGATACCATGTATGGCTACGATGGCGATGACACCATAAATGGAAATGGCGGTAACGATATTTTATG
The DNA here is from genome assembly GCA_045563675.1 of Gammaproteobacteria bacterium. Classification (GTDB taxonomy): domain Bacteria; phylum Pseudomonadota; class Gammaproteobacteria; order Magnimaribacterales; family Magnimaribacteraceae; genus AEGEAN-183. The sequence goes on along the minus strand of JBJLIX010000002.1, from coordinate 632,541 downwards.
GGGTGGCGTGGGAGCAGACATCCTTACTGGAGGAAGTGGAGCAGATAAATTTGCAGTTAAAGATGCTTGTGCTCCAAATTCAAACTGGTCAAATGTATCAGTTGTAACCGACTTTACTGATGGACAAGACAAGATTTTACTTTTAGATGGATTGTCTTTTTCAGATATTAATATTTATGAAGCCACCCAAGATTACCCAGAACAGAAAGGTCCTAATCTTGCAATTGGAGATACTTATCTGAGAAGTAATACAAAAGCCCTAATGATTATCAAAGCGAACTCCTTTACTTTGACTGCTGATGATTTTGAAACTGGAAGTAGCGGCACATCCTATTGCGATTAAAGATTAGTGGTGGCTATGGGTAGACTTGAACTACCGACCTCAGCATTATGAATGCTGCGCTCTAAACCAGCTGAGCTACATAGCCATGAAGCGGATTGTCAAAGTCTAACCGTTCAAAGTCAAGATAACTTTAAACATTAAACCTAAAATGTATGATGTCTCCGTCTTTTACTAGATAATCACTGCCTTCCGATCTTAATTTACCTGCCTTTTGAGCGCCGTTTTCCCCATCGTGTGCTATAAAGTCTTGATAGGAGATAGTTTCGGCCCGTATAAAGCCTTTTTCAAAATCAGTGTGGATTTCACCGGCCGCTTGAGGAGCGCTTGAGCCTTTGGTTACAGTCCAAGCCCTTACTTCTTTCGGTCCTGCGGTAAAGAAAGTTTGCAATTTAAGCATCTCATAACTTGCTCGTATGAGTTTATTTAATCCGGGCTCTTTCATATCAAGCTGTTCTAAGAACTCTTTGGCTTCATCTGAATCTAGTTCAGCCAGTTCGGCTTCGATTTGATTACACAGAGCTAATACTTTGGCTCCTTTTGATTCAGCGTAATCTTGCAGTTGTTTAAGTAACTCATTACCCTCTGAATTTTCTTCTACGTTGGCAACGTATAGGCAAGGTTTCATGGTGATCAATTGTAAGTCTTTGAAATACGTGTCGTTATCTTCAGCGTAAGAACTTTCTCTTCCTAATATACCTTGGTTTAACTGGTCTTCGAGTCCTTGCAGTCTTTCAAATTGCCTAACGGCATCTTTATCTCCGCTTTTAGCAACTCTCTCTAATTTTATTCTGGCTTTATTAACCGTTTCTAAATCAGCGAGTAGCAGTTCTGTCTCAACGACTTCTAAATCGGTAATGGGGTCTATGGCGTCATGTACGTGCGTTATGTCAGGATTCTCAAAACACCTGACTACATGAATAATCGCCTGCGTTTCTCGGATGTGAGAAAGGAATTGATTACCTAGGCCTTCGCCTTCGGAAGCGCCTTTTACTAAGCCTGCTATATCCACAAACTCGGTGGTAGTTGGAATGGTCGCTTCAGGCTGAACAATTCTGGAAATATTATCTAATCTCTCATCGGGTACAAGCACTATTCCTTGATTGGGTTCTATCGTACAAAAGGGGAAGTTTTGCGCTTCAATGCCGGCTGCGGTTAAGGCGTTAAACAGGGTGGATTTACCAACATTAGGTAAGCCAACTATACCGCATTTTAAACTCATGTTAATTAGTCGCTGTGGAGTTCAAGCATGGCCTTTTGCCAATCGCCTTCGAAAATAGGGTTTATTGCTGAAAGCGTATCATCGAAAGTATTTTCAAGGATTTCTCTCTCTTTTTTGCTAACTTTACTAAGGACGTACTTAATGACGTCCTTTTCTTCAGAAGGATGCCCAATACCTATCCTGAGGCGCTTGAAGTCATTATCTCCTTTGAGATTTTCGATGATATCTCTTAACCCATTGTGACCTCCATGGCCTCCTGACTCTTTCAATCTAATGGTTCCCAAAGGCAAATCTAGATCGTCGTGAATTATTAAGATATTTTCACTGGATAGATTTAGATATTTTTTTAAAGATAATACCGTTCTGCCACTTTCATTAACGTAGACCGATGGTACTGATAAATGCAGATGACATGTTTCTAATTCCTTTTCACCGTAATGGCAAAAGAATTTATCTTTGTTAGCTAAGGGTATTTGATACCTTGAAGCTAATAGCTCTACAAAATCTGCACCAAAGTTATGTCGAGTTTTTTCGTAGTCCTTTCCAGGGTTTCCTAGGCCAACTATCAAAAGTTTATCTAAAGCCATCAATTAAAGGAGATTATCCTTCTTTAGTATCTTCACTCTTTTCAGAAGCTTCTTCACCACCTTCCTTAGGTTCTTCAGCTGAATCGTCTCCTTCTGCAGCTTCTCCTTCAGCAACTTCGCCTTCTTCGCCTTCAAGAGCAACTTCCTCAACCTCTTCTTCGATGACAATCTCTCTAGCTTCGGTAACGGATACTACGGCTTGGTCTCTGTCTTCCCCTTGAGCAAGAGCTGGAATCTCAACTCCTTCAGGAAGGTTAATTCCACTCAGAAGAACGGTATCGCCAATATCCATTTCCTGAACATCTATTTCAAGAAATTCAGGTAAATTTGAAGCTAAACATATTATTTCTATATCATTAATAAGGTGATTTACTTGCCCTCCGTTTACTTTAACCCCTACACAAGTATCATCATTGATAGTCCTAATTGGAACCGTAAGTGTAATTTTTGAATCCTGATCAACTCTCATAAAATCTGCGTGTAGAACTTTTGCAGTAGCTGGGTGTCTTTGGAGTTCCTTAACGACTGCATCTACTTCTTTTCCGGAAAGGTTTATTTTTATAATTTGAGCTGTAAAGCCTGGAACCTCTACGGCTTTAACGATTTCCTTTTCAAGTATTGATATTTTAAGGGGCTCATCTTTTCCCCCATAAAGCACGCATGGAATAGCACCAGACCTGCGCAGTGCTCTTGAGGAAGATTTCCCCTCAACACCTCTTTCATCAGCAGCTAAACTTATCTGGTCACTCATTAATTTTCTCCTTACCTATAAGAACATCGCACTTATTGATTCTTCATTATTAACTCTTCTGATTGCCTCAGCTAAAGTAGGTGCAAGAGAGATAACTCTTATCTTTTTGCACGCTTTAGCGCTCTCAGAAAGCGGTATGGTATCTGTTACAATTAATTGATCAAGTTTTGATTTATTTATTTTTTTAATTGCGTCCCCAGAAAGTACAGGGTGAATCGTATAAGCCTGCACACTATTAGCTCCTCTTTCCTTTAAGGCACCTGCTGCATTACAAAGAGTTCCTGCTGAATCAACCATATCATCGACAATAACACAGTCTTTATTTCCAACCTCTCCGATAACATTCATGACTTCCGATTGGTTATCTTCATCTCTCCTTTTATCGATGATTGCTAAATCACTCAAATCTAAAACTTTTGCCAATGCTCTAGATCTGACCACGCCTCCAACATCTGGCGAAACGATTAAAATCTCTTTTAATTTCTGATTAGTAATATCGTCATATATGGTTTTAGTTCCGTATACATTATCTACAGGTATATTAAAGAAACCCTGAATTTGTTCCGAATGCAGTTCAACTGTCAGGACCCTGTCTATACCTGATCTCTCAAGTATATCTGCAACTATTTTTGCACTTATAGGGACCCTTTCAGATCGAACTCTTCGATCTTGACGAGCGTAGCCATAATATGGAATTACGGCTGTTATTCTTCCTGCCGAAGATCTTTTTAGTGCATCCACCATGATTACTAATTCCATAAGGTTTTCATGCGCAGGAGGGCAGGTGGGTTGGATAAGAAAGACATCCATGCCTCTAACATTTTCTTCTATTCTTACGCTAATTTCTCCATCACTAAATCTATCAACCTTAGACTCTCCAAGTTTAAGACTTAATTTTTTTGATATAGCTTCAGCTAGATTTTTATTTCCGTTTCCGGAAAAAAGTACTAGACCAGGTCTTCTTGAATGCATATTTACTCTCTTTTTTTACCTCTGGCTGGGGAGGCAGGATTCGAACCTGCGAATGGCGGCATCAAAAGCCGCTGCCTTACCGCTTGGCCACTCCCCAACATTTCAGAGCGTATTCTATTCTATTAATTGTCTTAAAGGCGAATCATCTAAACTATTAACCAATACTGATGAACTAAATTTCTCTTTTGCACTTAGTGCATCTTCTTTATTAGAAAAGCTTATAAAAATCGTTGAACCAGTACCAGATAGTCTTGGTTTTCCAATAGTTTCTAGTAAGTTAAAAAGGTCGTTAATTTCACTATATCTTTGTCTTGCCCAATCTTCGAAGGTATTAAAAGCCTTACCCTGCAGAAAATCTTTTTTATTTATATAATTTCTATCGTCGGGCTTTATTTCTCTAAAAGCTTCTTTTGTACTGATATTTTTTTCAGGAAAAATAAGTAAAAACCAGCTTTTAGGAAGAAATAAAGAGTCCATTTTTTCTCCTCTTCCTTCCGCCCATGCATTTTTTCCATAAAGAAAGAAAGGTATATCAGAACCGAGGTCAAGCCCTATAGACATGAGCTCATTGATGGAAAGGTTGGTTGACCATAAAGAATTAAGTGCCAATAGGGTTGCTGCAGCATCTGAACTTCCTCCACCAAGCCCTTTTTGTAGTGGGATTTTTTTTATTAATTTAATTTTTGCTCCTTTATTTATATTCGAAGCCTTTTTGAGGGCATCTGCAGCCAGTAAAACCAAGTTGTTTTCAATTTCTAGATTTGTTTCTTCTATTTCTATCTTTTCATCCTGTAACTTAAATTCCAGTTCGTCATATAAATCAATTAACTGAAACGCGGTTTTTAGATTGTGGTAACCATCAGGTCTTTTATCTACTACTTGTAAATGAAGATTAAGTTTAGCTGGAGCTAGAATATTCACTTTTCAGAATAGATTTTTTGTATTAATAATTCTAAAGATAGATTTTTATTAGAGATGATGGTTCTTAAAGGAATGTTGGAATTATTTATATTAGATTTTTTTGAAGGATATTCAATAGACCAAAAATTTCCTGTGTAACTTTTTCTATATCCAAGAATTACATCCAAAAAACTTATTACAGTTATATCGCTATCAAGAAGGTCGTTTTCATTAGTAAGGTTAATATCTAAAAAATCTGAAATCTTTAATTTATCTCCTTTATTAAATTGAAAATTCTCTTCAGGCAAAAGATAATTTTTACCCAAAGTAAGGCTAACAAGCCCATTATCAGTAGAAATCCTGTAATAACCCGTTTCTATATTCCGGTTAAAGTTAATTTTAAATTTCCCCTCTATAGTAAACTCTTCTTCTAGATTTATGTCTTGTATAGACGGTAACGAACTATTTTTTGAATAAGTTACGCAACCATCTAAAAATATAGTAAATATAGGAAAAATTAAAAGAAATAATCTATTCATACTTTTTTGAATCATTTTTTTTATTATAAACTGACTGAGAGAATTTTAATGATAGAGAGTATTTTAAATAAGTTATCAGAAGCTGCTAATAGGTTCAAAGAAATTGAAGGCCTTTTGAGTGAACCAGATATAACGAAAGATCAAGATAAGTATGTAAGCTTAACTAAGGAATATGCAGATCTATCTCCTGTGGTAGAAGTTTATAAGGAAGTTTTATCAGTTCAAGAAGCGATTGATGAGACGTCCCTTATGGTCAATGATAAAGATGAAGAGATTAAAGATTTAGCTCAAATAGAATTGTCTGAACTAAAAGAAAAACTAGTTGATTTAGAAGCCCGACTAAAGAAATTGTTATTACCAAAAGACCCAGATGATTCTAAGAATGTTTTTCTTGAAATTAGAGCTGGAGCTGGAGGGGATGAGGCAGCACTTTTTTCTGGAGACCTTTTTAGAATGTATTCTAGGGTAGCTGAAAGAAAAAAATGGACTTTAGAACTTATAAGCGTGAGAGAAGGCGAACATGGAGGTTTTAAAGAACTTGTATCAAGGATAGAAGGCACAGATGTATTTAAGTTCCTTAAGTTTGAAGCTGGCGTACACCGAGTCCAAAGAGTACCCGAAACAGAATCACAGGGAAGAATTCATACTTCAGCATGTTCAGTAGCCGTTTTACCAGAAGAGACTGAGCTCTCAGATATTAATATAGATAAAAATGATTTAAGAGTAGATACTTTCAGGGCTTCAGGAGCGGGAGGACAGCATGTTAACAAAACTGACTCAGCTGTTCGATTAACTCATATCCCTACTGGAATAGTTGTTGAATGCCAGGACGGTCGCTCGCAACACAAGAATAAAGAAAAAGCCCTCAGCTTACTAAGATCCAAATTAATGGATTCTGAAAGGGAAAAGAAAGAAGCTGAACAAGCTGAAAGTAGAAAAATAATGGTTGGATCAGGGGATAGGTCGGCAAAAATTAGAACCTACAACTTTTCTCAAAATCGAATTACCGATCACAGGATAGAATTTTCTGTACATAACCTCGAAGCTTTCTTAGATGGTGATATAGAAGTCATGGCTTCGGCCCTCTTGGAAGCAAATCAAGCAAAAGAGTTAGCTAACCTTGAAGAGGCTTAAAGAAGATGTCTCAAAATTTAAGAGAGTTATTAATATCTAAATCTGAAGAGTACAAGGGCGATGATTTCGTCACTTCTCTAGATCTTCAGATGTTAGCTTGTAATTTGTTAGGAGTGGATAGATCTAAGATCTTCTCAAGCTCTTTAAAATTGGATGATAAGAAAGAGGATGAATTAATAGATTTAATTAAAAGAAGAAGCAGTGGTGAACCCTTGGCTTACATATTAGGAGAAAAAGGATTTTGGAATGTAGACCTAGAGGTAAATCCAAAAGTTTTAGTTCCCAGACCTGAGACAGAAACAATTATTGAAGATGTTTTATTTTCTTTTACGAAAGAGAACTTAAATATTTTAGATTTAGGAACTGGAAGTGGAGCAATAGGGCTTGCCTTAAAAAAAGAAAAACCAAAATGGGAAGTCTATTGTTCTGATATCTCTGCAGGTGCTCTAGAAATTACGAAAAGAAATTCAATTAGAAATAAAGCTACAGTGCATTTAGTGCTAACTAATTGGCTGGAAGCTTTCAGAAAAAACTTTTTTGATTTAATTATTAGCAATCCGCCATATATTGGGCAGGGAGATAAAAGGCTTGATGGAGATGGATTAAGCCATGAACCAAAAGGCGCATTAGTTTCAGGACCTGATGGAAAAGAAGATTTATTAAATATTTCATCAAAATCTTTAGATTTTCTTAAGCAAGGAGGGTATTTATATTTGGAGCACTCGCCAGATCAGTCCAAACAAATAAAGAATTCTTTAGAAAACTTTGGCTATACAAATATAATCCAATTAAGGGATCTAAACGGAGATCTGAGGGTAATCAAGGGGTGTAAAAAATAATCGCTTTATAATGCTTAAAAAAGGCTATATAGAAGGTTTTTACGGTAGATTGTTGGATTGGCAAGGAAGATCTATGTTACTAGATACTTTATCTGAACTTTCTATGGATTTTTATATATATGGGCCTAAAGAAGATCGTTTTCATAGAAAAGACTGGAAGCTTCTCTATCCCAAGGAGACTGTAGAAGACTTAAAAAATTTTCAAATTCAATCAGATAAATTGGGGATCAAAACATTCATAGCGCTTTCTCCGAATGTCAGTATCAAGAAAAGAAGAAAAGAAGAACTTAAGTCTTTGGAGAAGAAAATCGGTCAGCTTTTATCTATAGGCTACAAAGACTTCGCTATATTTTTTGATGATATAGATTCTCTTAGAGACAAAGAACTGGCTCAAAATCAAAGTGAGGTTTTAAGAATTGTTTCTGAAACAATAGAATCTAAAAAAAATACATCCTTAATATTCTGCCCGACTGTCTACTGTGAAAGCTTTGCAAAAGGGAGTTTACTTGAGTCTGAGTACTTAAATGTTTTATCAGATGAAGTGTCTGAAGAAATTCCTATTTTATGGACAGGGAAAGAGGTTGTTAGTAAGTCGATTGAAGATAAAGATATTGTTTTACTTAACAAAGTTATAAAAAATCCAGTAATAATTTGGGACAATTATTATGCTAATGACTATTGCCCTAATAATTTCTTTATTGGCCCTTATAAAAATAGGAAGATTTCTAAAAAAAGCGCTTATGGAGTGGGTATAAATCCTACTGGGATGCCAATTACTGACTCTATCTTGTTAAATCAATTTTCTGGAACAGCAAAAACAGAAGAAATATTAGAAAAATTTAATGTACCAAAAGGTTTTAATGATCTGTTACCGTTTTTTAATGGACCTTTCGATAAAAAACCTAATATGGGTAATCCTTCTAAGATTAAAGAAACAATAAAAGCCACTATGAAACTATCTGAAGAATGGAAAAGCCCTTTGCAATTAGAATGGGCAACTTTCTTGTGGAAACTATCAATAGACCTGAACTTCCTTTTAAAATTTAAAGCTGAAAAGGATAAACAAGGAAAAACTTCTATTCAAGATAAAAAGAAACTTGAACAGTGGGCTTCTCAAAGATATTCTACCCCGCTGTTTAACATAATTTTTGACGAGAAAAACAAGAAATAAATGGAGATAAGATGTTAGGAAATATGCAAGAAGGGCAGTTATTGATTTCTGGTTTGATAGAACACGCAGAAACCTATCACGCTGAGACTGAAATTGTTTCTAGAACAGTAGAAGGGCCAATACACAAATATACGCTAAAAGATGCTGCTAATAGATCTAGACAATTAGCAAATGCACTAGAGAAGTTGGGTCTGCAAAAGGGAGATGTTGTAGGAACTCTGGCATGGAATACTTTTAGGCATTTTGAATTATATTTTGGGGTGTCAGGTATTGGATGTGTAGTAAATACAGTAAATCCTAGGTTATTTCCAGAGCAATTAACTTACATAATCAATCACGCGCAGAATAAGTATTTATTTATAGATCTATCTTTCGTTGAACTTGTGGAGTCGTTAAGCGATGAATTAAAGAGCTTGAAGGGGGTAATTATATTAACTGATAAAGAACATATGCCAGAAACTAAACTTTCTAATGCCTTATGTTATGAAGAGTTGATAGCAGAAGAGCCTGAGGAATATGAATGGCCTACTTTTGATGAACATACTGCTTCAAGTTTGTGCTACACATCAGGAACCACAGGAAATCCCAAGGGAGTGCTTTATTCGCACCGTTCTACGGTATTACATACTTGGATAGTAAGCTCAGGAAACGTAGCTAAAGTTTCTAGTTCTTCCGTTATTTTACCGGTTGTTCCTATGTTCCATGTGAACGCATGGGGCATTCCCTATGCGTCTGCTATGTTTGGAGCAAAGTTGGTTCTTCCAGGACCTTTAATGGATGGAGCTTCAATTTTTGAACTAATTGATAAAGAAAAACCTGATCTTTTAATGGGTGTGCCGACCGTTTGGCTGGGTTTATTGCAGTACTTAAATGAAACTAATCAAACTTTGGACTCTGTAACTACAGCTTTAGTAGGTGGATCTGCAGCTCCAAGAGCTATGATTCAAGAATTTGAAGAAAAGCACGATGTTTTTCTAATGCACGGGTGGGGTATGACGGAAATGAGTCCTTTAGGAACTTCTACAAGCCGTACTGATGCTATGGATGACATATCTCTTGAAGAAAGATATGACATGCAACAAAAACAAGGCAAAGCATTCTTTGGTGTTGATATGACAATTGCAGATGATGACGGAAATGAACTTGCTAAGGATGGAGAGGCTTTTGGAAGATTATTAGTTAGAGGCCCTACTATTGTAGAAAGATATTTTAAGAGCAATGAAAGCGCTTTAGATGATAACGGTTGGTTTGATACAGGCGATGTCGCAAAAATTCATCCAGATGGATCTATGGAAATAGTTGATAGAAGTAAGGATGTAATTAAATCTGGAGGAGAATGGATAAGCTCAATAGACTTAGAGAATGCAGCTGTAGGACACCCTTCGGTTGCTGAAGCTTGTGTCATAGGTGTTTTGCATAAGAAGTGGGATGAAAGACCTTTATTGTTGGTAGTTAAAGTTGAAGGCCAAGATCTTTCAAAAGAAGAAATGTTGATATTTCTTGAAGATAAGGTTGCCAAGTGGTGGTTACCTGATGATGTGATATTCGTTACTGAATTACCCCATACTGCTACAGGTAAATTGCTTAAGACAAACTTAAGAGAAGAGTACAAAGAACATTTAGTTAAATAATCAAGGAGAAAAAAATGACACATATAGTACCAGCAGATCAGTTAATAGACTTCGTAGGCAAGGACATAGGTAGTTCTGATTGGTTTGAAGTTGATCAAGACAGAATAAACCAATTTGCAGATGTAACCCAAGATCATCAGTTTATCCATGTAGATTCAGAAAAAGCTACTCCTCTTTTTGGCTCTACTATAGCCCACGGGTTTTTGTCACTTTCCCTTATTCCTCATTTAACTTCTCAAGCTGTATTAGCTCCAGAAAATTTAAAACATGTATTTAATTACGGATTAGATAAAGTGAGGTTTATAAATCCTGTAAATGTTGGTTCAAAAGTAAGAACTCACAGCAAGGTTACTTCTGTTGATGATAAGGGTGATGGTAGGTATTTGATAAAGACTGAGATAACCATGGAGATAGAGGGTATAGAAAAGCCCGCGTTTGTGGCAGAAGCTTTATCTATGTTTATTACCTAAGAATGGATGATGCTATCATGGGTGTCTTAGTCAAGGATGACTTTCATCTAGGTTACAATAAATGACTGATAACGAAATTCAATTAAAGGATAAGATAGTAAAACAAGCTGTTAAGTCTGTTCGAAGGGATAAGAAAGTAGATGTTGTTAGTCTTTTATCTATATCCAAAGAACTTAGCGTAGATTTTTCGGAGATAACTAAATATTACTCCTCCATGGAAGATATCTTTTTACTTCAACAAAAAGATAACTGGCAAACAACCTATAGAGCTCTAGATAAAGATATAAAGAAAGCTAAAACTCCTGGAGATTTTAAGAAAGTTTTTGATACATTCTTAGAAAATTTTGTTCTAAATCTAGGCCCTGATGCTGATCTTCATTGGGAAGTATGCAGTTTTATCCCTGTATGTCTTGAATTTAGAGAAAAGAATAAAAAGGCCTTAGCAAAAAAAATTAAGCAGATTATTAATAAAGGCTGGCCAGGGAAAACAGCAAATGTTTTGGATAGGCAAACTGATCTATTTATTTTAAGTTTCTTTGGTTTTATAGACCACGTAGTGCATCAACCAAGGGATGAGAGAGCAAAGATTCTTAGAGATTTTAGGAATATGCTTAATTTACATCTACAAGATAGATTATTCTTTTAATTTCTCTTTTAGTAATTTGTTTACTTGGCCTGGGTTTGCTTTACCGCTAGTAGCTTTCATGATTTGACCAACAAAAAAACCTAAAAGTTTTTCTTTACCTTCTTTATATTGTTTTAATTGTTTTGGATTTTCTTCTAGAACTTGACCGATAATATTTTCTATCTCATTAGAATCAGTCATTTGTTGAAGTCCTTTTCCTTCAATAATTTCTTCTGGTCCTTTTTTAGTTGCCCACATCTCTTCAAAGACTTCCTTGGCTATCTTGCCTGAAATAGTTGAGTCCTTAATCTTGTTAAGAAGTTGCCCCATCAACCTAGCTTCAACCTTTGTTTCGTTGATACTCAGGTTTTCTTTATTCAAAAAAGCCGATAATTCTCCCATAACCCAGTTTGCAGTTAACTTAGGATCATTAGTAATATTTACCACTTCCTCAAAATACTTAGAGAGGTTTAAATCTACAGACAGTACTTCAGCATCATATTCAGATAGGCTATATTCACTAATAAATCTTTTCATCTTTTCCTCTGGTAATTCAGGCATTTCCTTTTGTATAGATTGAATGAAAGAATTTTCTAAGACTACTGGAAGTAGATCAGGTTCAGGAAAGTATCTGTAATCATTAGCAAATTCTTTTGATCTCATAGGTCTGGTTTCATCTGCCACAGAATCATAGAGTCTGGTTTCTTGAATTATGGCCTTCCCAGATTCCAACAAACCTATCTGTCTTTTAATTTCATGTTTTATTGCTTTCTCAACAAATTTGAAAGAGTTTACATTTTTTGTTTCTGTTCTTATTCCCAGTTCCTTTTCACCTTTTCTTCTTACGGATACATTTGCATCGCATCTCATAGATCCTTCTGCCATATTCCCATCTGATATTTCTAAGTACCTAATAATAGAATGAATTTTTTTTAAGTAAGCTACAGCTTCTTCAGAAGAGCTAATCTCTGGTTCAGAAACTATTTCAAGCAAAGGAGTCCCAGCTCTATTTAGATCTACACCAGTTAGACCTTCAAAATTTTCATGAAGAGATTTACCTGCATCCTCCTCAAGATGCGCTCTAGTTATGCCTATAGTTTTCTTTTTGCCATCTCCTAAATTTATTTCTAAGTTTCCACCTTCTACTATAGGGTTATCCAGTTGACTTATTTGATACCCTTTAGGTAAATCAGGGTAGAAATAATTTTTTCTAGCAAATTGAGTAGGGCTGTTGATGTTAGCATTAATAGCCAAACCGAATTTAACGGCCATTCTCAAGACCTTTTCGTTTAGGACAGGTAAAACTCCTGGCATCCCAAGATCAATATTGCATGCTTGTGTGTTGGGAGATGATCCGAAGGAAGTGCTAGCCCCTGAAAATATTTTTGATTTTGTTGCCAGTTGGACATGTACTTCAAGTCCAATTACTGATTCCCACTCTATATTGTTTTTATTCATGACCCCATTTCTGGCCAGGCAAGATGCCAGTCTGTGTTGAGTTGAAACTGATGAGATGCACGTAAAAGTTTACTTTCTTCTATATTATTAGAAACTAATTGAAGTCCTAATGGCAAACCATCATTTATACCACAAGGAATAGAGATACCTGGAAGCCCAGCTAGATTTGCAGGTATTGTAAAGATATCTTGTTTATACATCTCAACTGGATCTGTAGATTTTTCACCTAATGAAAAAGCTGTGTCAGGTGCAGTGGGAGAAAGTATTAGGTCAACATCCTTAAACGCTTTCTTAAAATCTTCAGCTATAAGTCTTCTACATTTTTGAGCTTTTAAATAATAAGCATCATAGTAGCCTGCAGATAAAGCATAAGTACCAATTAAGATTCTTCTTTTAACTTCAGAACCAAAACCTTCTTCTCTAGTTCTCATATATAGATCTTCCAAATTCTTTGGATCCTCACATCTATATCCAAACTTAACCCCATCATACCTTGATAGGTTAGCGGAGCACTCAGCAGGTGCTATTACATAATAAACAGGTAAAGATAAATCAATATGAGGGAGATCTATGTCTTTTATTTCCACTCCAAGTTTTTTAAAAACCTTTAGAGATTCTTCAATGCTCTTTTCAACGTAGGAAGGTAAGCTCATAGAAAAGAATTGTTTAGGTAATCCTATTTTCATCCCCTTTATATCCTGCTCTATTTCCTTTGTATAATCTGGGACTTCTACATTTAAGCTCGTTGAATCTTTTGAGTCATGTCCTGACATTACAGAAAGCATATAAGCAGCATCTTCAGCATTCTTTGTTAATACTCCTGCTTGGTCGAGACTAGAAGCGAAGGCGATCATTCCGTATCTTGAAACTCTTCCATAAGTTGGTTTAATGCCCGTTAAGCCACAAAGGGCAGCTGGTTGTCTTATTGAACCGCCAGTGTCTGTAGCAGTAGCTCCTGATGCAAACCCAGCTGAAACACATGCTGCTGAACCTCCTGAAGACCCCCCAGGGACGTGGTTTAATTTCCAGGGATTCATTACTGGCCCAAAAAAGCTAGTTTCATTAGATGATCCCATCGCAAATTCATCCATATTAGTCTTTCCTAAAACTATAGATCCACTCTCTTCAAATTTCCTGGTTACAGTTGAAGAATATGGAGATAAGAAATTTTCTAACATTTTTGATCCGCATGTAGTTAGAACTCCTTTTGTGCAGAATATGTCTTTATGTGCTATTGGAATTCCATCAAGAGGTAAGTTTTCTTTGTTTTTATATCTCTTATCAGATTCTTTAGCACTTTCAATTGCCTCACTCTCAGTTAGGGTAATAAAACTATTAATTTTATTATCTAAAGACTTAATTCTTTCCAAATAACTATTGGTTATCTCCAAGCTTGAAAAGCTTCCACTTTTTAGACCTTCTAATTTCTCTTTTATAGATAGTTTGTAGAATTCTGACATTTTAATCTTCGTCTTCTAATACCTTAGGAACTAAAAATAGACCTTTTTCTTTTGACGGAGCATTACTTTGTAAATTTTCTCTATCGTTTTCTTCTGTTACCTTATCTTCCCTCAAAGGTTGTGAAAGATCTAAAGGATGTGAGAGAGGTTTAATAGATTTAGTGTCTACAGAGTTCATACTAGCTACTAAGCTCAGTATGCTTTCTAGCTCTCCCTTTAATGAGGGAAATTTTGATTTTTCAATATTAATTCTAGCTAGATAAGCTATTTGTTCTAGATCTTTATCTTTAAGAGACATTTGAATTGATAGTATAAGCTGAAAAAAGGAGGCAATGTATCACATTGTTCCTTGCTCTAAAACTAAGCAATTGCTAGAGTAACTCTCTTTTTTTACTAAACGCTCAAGGTAATTAATGTTAAAACGCTTAAAGGGATTATTTTCTAACGATCTCTCCATAGATTTAGGTACCGCAAATACCCTTGTTTACGTTAGAGATAAGGGAATAATCCTTGATGAACCTTCTGTCGTTGCTATTAAAACAGTAGCAGGCCAAAGGACTGTTGTAGCAGTTGGTTTAGAGGCTAAAAAGATGCTTGGTAGGACTCCAGGAAATATTGCAGCTATTAGACCTCTTAAAGATGGTGTTATAGCCGACTTTCAGGTTACTGAAGAGATGTTAAAGCATTTTATTCAAGCTGTTCACGAAGATAGCTATATTCGTCCTAGCCCAAGAATATTAGTTTGTGTTCCGTGTCAGTCCACTCAAGTCGAGAGAAGAGCTATTAGGGAATCAGTTTTAAAAGCCGGTGCTAGAGAAGTTCGTCTTATAGAAGAGCCTATGGCAGCTGCTATAGGGGCTGGATTACCTGTTGAAGAAGCTAGCGGATCAATGGTAGTTGATATTGGTGGTGGAACAACTGAAATAGCAATTCTTGCTTTAAATGGTGTTGTTTATTCAAATTCTCTTAAGGTTGGTGGGGATAGGTTAGATGAATCAGTCATTTCTTACGTCAGAAGAAATCAAGGTGTATTAGTAGGGGATGCTACAGCAGAAAGAATAAAGCATGAAATTGGAGCTGCATCTCCTGATGCAAAAAATCTGGAAATGGAAGTTAGAGGTAGAAATTTAGCTGAAGGGACACCCGTTACTTTTACTATGGAAAGCAAACAAATCTATGACGCAATGCTGGAACCTCTTTCTTCAATTGTTCAGTCTATAAGATCTGCTCTTGAATCCTCACCACCAGAATTAAGTGCAGACATTTCAGAAAGAGGAATAGTCTTAACTGGGGGAGGGGCTATGCTTAGAGAGTTAGATGTCTTGATATCTAGCCAAACAGGTGTTCCAGTTATAATTGCAGAAGATCCTCTTACTTGTGTTGCAAGAGGAGGGGGAAGGGCTCTAGAAATTATGGATAAATATGACATTGATCTCCTTTCTACTGAATAAAAAAAAGATTTCTCTTTATTTCATTTGCTTTGTATCATCTAGTTCGTGAGAGCTGATGATCATAAAGTTTCAAAAATTACTAGTGAAGCTATATTTGCTGTAAGGCCAATTAGCCCTACTAAATTTATTCTTGCTTTTTTAATATGCATTCTTTTAATACTTATAGATAGTAGATATCAAACTTCAAAGTATGTAAGAGGTTTTGCTCATGACATTATTGCCCCTCTATATTTAATTGTAGAAGCGCCCTCTAGGGTCTTACGGAAAATGATAGAGTTGCGAAAAAGTAATCAAGATTTAAAGAAAGAGCTTGAAGAATATAAGAAAAGATTAAATAAACTAACTTTAATAACTTCACAAATTGAAGACTTAACTAAAAGAAATCAAGAACTCCAGCTTTTATGGGAGAGCACTAAAATAGATGAGAGTGCTTATCTCTTGGGGCAAAAGAGACACTTGTCTTTAAATCCAATGAAGCCAATTTTAGTAATTGAAGTTGAGGACCCAAACTCATTAATTCAAACTAATCAGGCTGTTTTATCTAAGCAAGGGATTATAGGCAAGATAACTTCTTTAGGGATAAATAATATAGAAGTTGCTCTATCTTATCATCCTGAATTTCTTATTCCTGTTATATCCTCTAAAAACAGACTCCATGGTATTCTTAAAGGGCAGGGAATTGGAAGGAAAGGGTCTTTGATTAACATCAAAAAGACTGCATCTTTTGAATCAGGTGAAAAATTGTATTCTTCTGGTTTAGGAGAATTATTTCCTCAAAATCATCTAGTAGGAACTATTTCTTCAATTAAAGAATCACCAGATAATGACTATTTAACTATAGAGGTCGATTTATTAGACCTCCCAAAAGGGCAAGAATATTTTCTTGTCTTTACTAAATGATTTAAGTTATGTCCAAGCCTTTAAGAGATAATTTATTCATTTCATTAAGCTTAATTATTTTTTTAATAATTGATTTGTTTTCATTTCCTATATCCATAAATGAAATTAAACCCGCGCTTTTAATTTTATGCTTTATTTACTGGAACATTGCTCTTCCAGAGAAGATAAATTTGCTTTTTGTATTAGTTTTTGGATTTCTTTTAGATCTTATAAATGGAACATTGTTGGGGATGTACCCCTTAATTTTATTAATAATTTCTTACTTTTCTCAAAGATACTTCTATCAATTTAGACCTTTTACATTTATTCAACAGTGTTTGGTAATTTTTTTAGTCTTCTTTTCTATTAAAATATTACTAGCTATTGATTTTAATGATATAAATCCCAATTCATTAACTCTAGCAGATAAAGACTATGTAATATCATCCCTTTGGTATTCCCTTTTAAACTCGCTGTCTTGGCCTTTAATATTCTTTCTTTTAAGAGCTTATAGAAGAAGATGTATAAAAACTTAAATAAATTTCTTTAGACCAAAGTGAGATCTATATTAAAAAATTTTTTAAAGTATTCTTTTCTTGTCAGTTTTATCATTATGCTGACAATTGCTTCAGCTTTCATAGCAATTTCTTATGATAAATCTTCTAGATTAATTTTTTCTTTTGCTCTGGAACAAATTGGCTATGATTTAGATCTAGGTTCTATGAATATAGACAGGTCTTTAGTAGAGAATAGTTATTTCTTAGATAATTTAAGAATAAATGAGCTTGAAGGAGAGACCAGTTTTCAGGCAAATAAAATAACAGCTCATGTTAATTTTTTAGATCTTCTTAGGCTAGATAGTTTTGTGAAAATAAAGCTAGAAGGAAATTCTATACAAATAAATAAACTTCAGTTTGATACAAAAAAAAATTTCTTTTTAGATTTTCTTTTAGACAGAACTTCTTTTAGTGTTGTTGATTTAGAAATTAGAGGGTCTTTAAAGGAAGTAAATATATCTGAATATTTTTACCTTTTTTATGGTTCCTCAAAAGATCAAAAAAAAACATTAATAACTATAAAAGACCTTAAGGTTGATAATGCCAGACTAGGTCCATTATCTTTCCCTAATATTTCCTTCTCTTTAAGAAATACTAAAGAGGGATTGAGTATCAATGCAAAATCCCCAGATTTATCTGGATCTATAAACATCAAGAGTCCTTTACAAAAAGGTTTAGATATCAACCTTTCTTATTTAAAGCTACCTAAAAATAACATGGGTTCTTCTAATGAGCTTTTCTCATATTTATTGGCGAACCTGAGAATACCTCTTTACTTTTATGTAGATAACTTGTCTTTGGGTTCAAGTAACCTAGGTAATTGGGATTTTATTATCAGAAGTAAAAAAAATGAGGTTATATTTGACAGAGTTAGAGGGAAAAGCGAGCTATTAAAAATTGAAATAAATGATTTAGAGAGTTCTTCTCTATCTATTTATAAAACAGGCGACAAGATTATCAGTTCTTTAAAAACAAATTTGATAACAAATAACTTATCCAAATCTTTGGAAAACCTCAATGAATCTAAAGATGATGATAATTTTAAAGCTGGTAAGGCCAATCTTAAAGCCGACCTTGTATGGGATGGATTTCCAGATGATATAGAGGTTAATAATATTAGAGGAGAAATCTCATTTAATATAAAAGATATAATAATTAAGAAAGTAGATACAGAGAATTCTGTTTCAGATTTATTGAAAATAATTTCTTTATTTAATGTTTCTAATACTTTAGGAGATATTACTAATCTCCAATTTAGAGAAAAATTTAAAGCGGGGTTTTACGCTGATAGTTTACAAGGGGCTATTATTGTTGATGCAGAAGGTATTTTAATCAATACCCCAATAGTGTTTAAAAGCAGCTCAGGGCAGTATTCTTGGAGTGGTAATTTAAAAAGGGCACCCGATGGAAATATAAGAGATTTGTCTTGTGAGTTAATTATGACACTTCCATTGAGAGAATATTTACCAGCCTATGCCCTTCTTCTGGGAGGCCCTTTGACTGCAGGAATGGTTTATATTGCAGGCAAGGCTTTTAAAAAACCTTTAAATAAATTGAGCAGTGGGAAATGGAGAATTAAAGGTACTTTGAATAATCCTAAAACTGAATTTATAGAATGGTTTGAATAGTAATTTTATAAAATAAGCCTTTGTTTTGAAGTCATTATATTTGCTTCTTTTCTATATTTAGTAACTGTTCTTCTGGCTATTTTTATTTTAAATTTCTCTCTTAAAATCAGCTTTATATCTTCATCACTGAATGGGCTTGATTTCTCTTCAGAGAAGACAATCTCTCTGATCATTTTTATCAATTTATTTGGTGATATTTCTATTTTATTTTTATTATCTATATTAACTTTCTTTTGTAAAAGAGAAGACAGTGGGATCACTTTACCTGGAAGTTGAAGGTATTTAGATTGCACTATTCTAGAGACAGAAGATTCGCTCATATTCAAAGAAGCAGATATCTCTTTTATTGATAAGGGTAACAAATCTTCTTCTTTTATAAGAGAATCTTGCTGTTTTTTTATAATAAAATCACCAACTTGAACCAGAACTTGATGTCTTCTTTCAAGGCCTTTTAGAAAAGAGAGAGTTTCTTCTTTCCCTTTTTTATCTTGAACTGAAAATTCTATTCTTTCTGTTAGAGAGTTAATTAAAAATTCGTCATTTAGAGAAACTTTCCATATGCCTTTTTTTTCTAGAACTATTAGATCTGGATGTATGTAACTCCCCAATTCCCCTACAAAAGCTTGACCGGGATTGAACTTGAGTTTTTTTATTAGTTTTTTATCTTTCCTATTTATTTCATTTATCTTAATTTGATCAGACTCAATCTTTTTTAATAGGTCTTTTAAATGGTCTTTTTCTTTTTCATTCACATCTATATGGTCAGCTTGAATCAACAGGGATTCTGTAATAGTTATATAACCGCAACCCACAGGATCAAGATTTTGAATTTTAGTCAGTACTTTTTTAATATCTAGCTTTGCTATTTCCTTATTTAAATCATCTTTAACTAATTTGCATATATCATAGAAATTGATTCCTTGATCTAATCTGCCATTGCTATCAATTGAATCGATTAAATATTCACCTATCAATAATTCATGGTCCTTTAGGTTTAACATAAATAGTTGTTCTAAAAGATTCTGTCTTAAATCATTAGCATCAGCTAATAAGTATTCTTTTTGTAGATTAAGCCCAGAAGAAAGGCTTTTACTATAGCTGTCTAACTTTAGAATATCTTTGAAAAAAGAAAAATCCCTATCTTCTTGCTCCTTGTCGCAGTGGTCTTCTATTTCCTGTTTGAGTCTAAGCCTAATTTCATAGCCTGAAAGCGATAAGAGTTTTATTTTATTTTGTAGAATAGGTGTTAAGACTAAGGATTGTCTATTTATCTGTTTAGTGGTCTGTTTCACTCCCTAATAATCCTTGCCTAGATATACTTCTTTAACTAAATCATTTTCCTTTATATCTTTTGGAAGCCCTTCAGCAATATTTTTTCCTTGATTCATTATTAGAACTTTGTCGCAAATATTCATTGCCTCCCTCACATTATGGTCACTTATAAGTACCCCTATGCCTCTCTCCTTTAATCTAGACAAAGTTTTCTTTAACTCAGAAACAGCAATAGGATCTATTCCAGCAAAAGGTTCATCTAAGAGAAGAAAGACTGGTTTTGAAGCTAATGCTCTTGCTATTTCTACCCTTCTTCTTTCCCCACCAGATAGTTTTAAAGCCTTTGTATCTAAAAAAGGCTTTAAGTAGAATTCTTCTGTTAAGTGCATTAACTCTTTGGCTCTTTCTGGACTTTGCAAATCTTTTCTTTGTTCAAGAGCAGCCATTAAATTTTCTTTTACAGTTAGCCTCCTAAATATAGAAGGTTCTTGAGGAAGATAAGCTATACCTCTTTGGGCCCTCTGAGCTACTTTTTGGTTAGTTATTTCTTTTTCGTTAATAAAGACCTTTCCTGAGTCAGAATTTAGTATTCCAGCAATAATATAGAAAAAAGTAGTTTTTCCTGCTCCATTTGGTCCCAACAGACCTACTATTTGACCTTCTTCAATGCTTATTGATAGATTATCTACTACTAGTCTATTGGAGTATTTTTTTGATATATGTTGTGCTTTTAATATCATCTTAGGACTTAATAAATTTTGAGTTCTTTGATTTTATTATAGTTTTAGTTTTATAGTTAAACTGTATTTCGTCCCCTATTAGTGTAGATGAATTAAATTTTACTTCTGCTGACCCTTTAAGAATTAATACATCAGAGGGAAATTTATGAATAATTAAATCTGCTTTACCATATACGGTCTCTTCCCCTTCAATTTGGCTAAAAAATGCTTTAGTAAGAAAGATCTCTTTGTTTTTGTACTCACTATTCTTAATTAGGAGTCCCTCACTTTCTAAATCAAACAAATGCATTTTTAATTTAATTTTTTGATTAGAGTTTATTTCCTTTTGCATCAAGTCAAAGATAACTTCATTTGTAAATAAGTCTAATTCTTTACCATCTAAGCTTAAGTTTAGATGTACTTTTTCTGACAGGATTAAATTTTTAAGGTCTAGATCCATTAAAGCATTATTTGATTGTATAGATGAATTAACCTGTGAATTTAGTAATTCTTCTATAATCACTTTTTTCAATATAAATTTTTTATCGGTTCTATTTTGGAAGGCTCGATTAGCAGATATATTGTAACTAACCGTTGAATCAGTTTGATTTACTTTCCAAATAGGTTGATCTAAAGAAATATTAGAATCTAAATCATTCTTATTAAATTGCTTAGGAGAGATTTCTCTACTTAAGAAAAATACCAGGAATATAATAAATAAGACACTGACAACGAGGGTTGATTTTCTTGTCACTTTATTAGACTAAGCCAGAGAGCATTAGGTCATGCATCCTTATAACTCCAACTGGAGATCTTTTAGAGTTCATAACAATTAATACGTAGATTTGATTATCTTGCATAATTTTAGCTGCATGAATAGCTAGAGATTCTTCCTCAATAGTTTTTGCTTTCTTAGACATAACTGAAGAAATCTTTGTATTATGTAAATCTATTTTTGATTCAACAGATCTTCTTAAATCACCATCTGTAAAGACCCCTTCAAGTTTTTTCTTATAAACTACAGCTACTATTCCTAAGCCTTTCTTGGAGATTTCTAACAAAGCATTGGATAATAATGCAGTAGGCCTCACTTTAGGGAAGTCTTTGTCCTTGTGCATGATATCCTTAACAGTCAGCGTAAGTTTTTTGCCCAGCTTTCCTCCTGGATGGGACTTAGCAAAGTCTTTAGGGCTAAATTCTCTACTTTCTAGTAAAGCTATTGCCAAGGCATCTCCTAATGCTAATGTTGCAGTTGTGCTTGAAGTCGGTGCTAAATCTAATGGGCAAGCTTCTGTTTCTACTTCTGTAGAAATATTTATATTGGTTTTTTTGGCAATGGTTGAATCCATTTTTCCTGTAAATGAGAAAATCTTGCATCCAATCTTTTTTAAAGAAGGTATCAAATCAATAATTTCTTTAGATTCTCCTGAATGAGAGATTAGAAGCACCGAATCCTTCTTTGAAACTATCCCTATATCGCCATGCTGCGCTTCAGTAGCATGAATAAAATATGATGGAGATCCTGTGCTAGCTAGGGTAGCTGAAATTTTTTGAGCTATATGGCCAGATTTTCCAACACCTAAAGTAATTATTTTGCCTTTACATGCCAAGAGATAATTACATAATTTAGTGAAATCATGATTTAGGTTATCAGAGAGATTAGTTAAAGCTTCTGCCTCAATCTTGAGAGTTCTTTTTGCTGATTGGCGATGATTTATTTTTTTCATAATTCAAGTATCTATTTAATATACCAAATAAAGAGAAAGCAAATAGCTAGTAAATAATAAAAAAGATATCATTAAACTAGCCTTTTTTGGTTTTTTTATTCTAGAAAAAATATAAATACTAAAGGTCATAGTTACAAATAAGAGGACAACTAAAACAGGTATCCATTCAGCGTATACAAAATCATAGGAGGGTCTAAATAAACCAGGTATAGCTAATACAAATAATCCATTAAATATATTAGAACCAATTAGAGTTCCAGCAACAGTCTCATACCTGCCTTTTAGAGCTAAAGCAAGAGAAGCAGCTATTTCAGGAAGACTGGTACCGAATGCTAATACGGTAAAGCCAACAAACATTTCTCCAACACCAAAGCTATCTAAAATATTTAAAGCACCCTTTGTTATAAGCCAAGCTGAGAGAACCAAGAAAACTAAAGAAGAGATTAGTTTTAAAATAAGAAAGTTTTCCTTATTTTCTTCGAGGTCTATTTCAAAACCGGTATTTTTTTTGTACCAAATAATCAATACAACTAATAAACAAAAGAGAAGAAAGATAGAGGAATAAAAGTGGAACAATTCAACATACATTACTGCCCAAATAACTATAGTTGATAGAATTAATAGGATTAGATTAGTTTTGATGTCATTTTGAGCTACAAAATCTTCTTTTTTAAAAAACAAGACAGCTAATGTTAGACCAAACACCAGGGCAATATTGGCAACATTGGAGCCTATTACATTGCCTACTACCATAATGGATTTGCCTTCTAATACTGCAAAAAGACTAGTTAACATTTCTGGAGCAGAAGTTCCAAATGCAATAATTGTAGATCCTATGAGAAATGGCGATATTCCATACTTAGAAGCAGATAAGACAGAATACTTTTCTAATTTTTGAGAGCTTAGCCAGATCATGACTATCCCAAGAGTAATATAAATAAAAGTCAGAGCAGACACGAAGAATTAGATTTTATTGCATCTAGGTTGTTAGAGACGGATGTTATAATATCTTCAAAACTCATTTATATCTATCATCTCATCAAGATTATGTATCAATATACAAAGAAACTAAGTCTATTATTATTTACTTTGTTGGCTTTTAGTTTACCGATATACCCAGAGAGCTCTTCTATATTTGTTGAAAAGGTCCATGATCAAATAGTTGAAGCTATAAAATCTAATATTGAAAGTTATACTGAAAATCCAAAGGCCTTCATTAAAGCCATTTCAGACCCTTTAGAGCCTTTAGTGGACTTCAAGAGGATATCAAGATATGTTATGGGCAAACATTTTAGTAAAGCCAGTAATGATCAGAAAAAGAGATTTCATGATGCTTTCAAGAAGAGTTTACTTGATACTTACTCAAAAACTCTTGCTGAATTTAAAGATGAAAAGATAATTGTTTCCCATGAGACTCAAAAATCAAAGGAAGGAAAAAGAGAAAAGGTTTTTTTAGAAATAGTCACAGATACAAAAAATTATCCTGCAATTTATTATATGTATTTAAATGGCCAAGGAGAATGGATGCTTTATAACATAGTTATAGATGGAGTTAATCTTTCCTTAACTTTCAGGAAACAATTTAATTCTTTAATGAAAACAGAAAAAGACATAGATGGAGTTATAAAAAAATGGATAGCTACAATTTGAATTAGGGAATAATTTTTGAAGTGGATAAATTACTTATAAAAGGTAAAAATAAATTAAATGGAGAGATAGTTGCTTCTGGAGCAAAAAACTCAGCTTTACCTGTGCTGGCTTCTTCACTTTTAGCTGATTCCCCTTTAAAAGTTAGTAATCTTCCGCATTTGAATGATGTAACTACAATGATAGAGCTGCTAGGTTCTATGGGTCTAGATATTATATTGAGTGAAGATATGGATGTCTTTGTTGATTCTTCATCTATTAACAATTTGAATGCCAGGTACGAATTAGTTAAGACTATGAGGGCCTCAATATTAGTTTTGGGACCATTACTAGCTAAATTTTATGAAGCTAGAGTTGCTTTACCTGGTGGATGTGCCATAGGTAGTCGACCAGTAAACCTACATATAGATGCCATGAGAAAAATGGGTGCAGAGGTTGAATTAGAAGAAGGTTATATTAAAGCCAAAACTAATGGTCGTCTTAAGGGTACCGAGATAAGTTTTGATCCTGTTAGTGTTACTGCCACAGAAAATGTTTTGATGGCTGCGTCTATAGCTGAAGGAGAAACAATAATTAATAATGCTGCCAAAGAACCTGAGGTAGTAGACCTAGCTGAATGTTTAATAAAAATGGGAGCAAGCATTACAGGTCATGGAACAGATAAAATTAAGATTATTGGAGTAGAAACTCTCCAGGGGTGTGATTATTCAGTAATGCCAGATAGGGTAGAAACGGCTACTTACTTAACTGCTGTAGCCATGACTGGAGGAGAAATTAAGATTTCTGACGCCAGGCCTGATTCAGTGGGCTCAATTATTAATAAATTACGAGAAGCAGGAGCAGATGTTGAAGTAGGTGAAGATTGGATTTCATTAGTCATGAAAAAGGATAGACCTAATTCAATAAGCTTAAGCACTGGACCCTATCCATCCTTTCCTACAGATATGCAAGCTCAATTTATAGCGTTGAATTCAATAGCAAAAGGCACTGCTACAGTAACAGAGAATATCTTTGAAAATAGATTTATGCATGTTCAAGAAATAGCAAGAATGGGAGGCAAGATCTCCTTGAAAGGAAACACTGCTGTTATAGAGGGAATTAAAAATCTAGTAGGAGCTCCAGTGATGGCAACTGATTTAAGAGCTTCTGCAAGTCTAGTTTTGGCTGGACTGGTAGCAGAGGGACAAACACAAATAGATAGAATTTATCACATTGACAGAGGCTACGAGAGAATAGAAGAAAAACTAAATATCTTAGGGGCAGATATCCAAAGAATTTCTTAATTATGTCAGAATTTAATTTAGTTCTAGCAATACAGAAGGGAAGGGTTTTAGACAGCTATTTGAACTTGATAAAAGGGACTAAGTTTGATATCAAAGAAGACCCAAAAGAGACCAGAAAAATCTTAATTGAAACTCAAAGCACAAAGATGAAGGTTCTCGTTGTAAGAGGATGGGATATTCCCACCTATGTATCTCTAGGCATTGCAGATCTAGGTGTTGTCGGTAAAGATATTTTATTAGAAAAAACAAACGAAAATTTTATAGAACTAGAAGATTTATCTATTTGCAATTGTAGACTTTCATTGGCAGGCAAGAGAAGCGATCTAATGAAATCCCATAAATTGAGCGTAGCTACTAAGTACCCCAAAACAGCAAGGAAGTTTTTAGAAGAAAACGGTATTCAACCAGATGTTATTTATTTACATGGGGCCCAAGAAATAGCTCCAGAACTTGGTTTGTCCGATGCGATAGTAGACCTGGTAGATTCTGGAAATACGCTGAAAGAGAATGGTTTGGAGGAAATAAAAAAGATACGTGATATCTCAACAAGGTTGATAGCAAATGTTGCTTGTTTGAAAACTAAGGAAATTTTAATAGATGACTATAAGTCTATTATTTCTTAATAAGAAAAATGTTAGGAAATAACTTAAATACAGACGATAAAGCATTTATCTCTTCGTTTGAAGGTTATCTTAATAAAAGAGCTCTTTTTACTTTAGCTATATCTAATGAAGTTAAGGAAATAGTTAATCAAGTCAAAGAAAAAGGAGATAAAGCTCTTATTGAATTAACAAATAAGTTTGATAAAAGAAGGGTATCTTCAGTAAATGATTTTTTAGTCTCTGCTGCTCAGATTGAAGAATCTTATTCTAGAGTTGATCCAAAAGTAATTTCAGCAATGAAATTTTCTTATGAAAGGATTTTAGACTTTCATAGAAATTATATAAATAAAGACCATATTCATACCAATTCTAAATTAGGAAAGTTATCAAGACCTTTAGAGAGCATTTTAGTTTATGCGCCTGGTGGTAAGGCGTCTTATCCTTCGACAGTCTTGATGGCCGCAGGACCAGCTAAAGTAGCGGGAGTTAAGAAGATTTACTTGACCTCACCTTTTATGGGAGGGAAATTTAATGATCTTATTTTAGCTGCTTCCTTCATTGCCGGGGTAGACCAAGTATTTAGTATTGGTGGAGCGCAAGGAATAGCATCCTTTGCTTATGGTTCTAAAACAATACCAAGGGTCAATAAGATAATTGGCCCAGGTAATAAGTATGTTTCTGAAGCTAAGAGACTACTTTATGGAACAGTAGGTATAGATATGATTGCTGGGCCCTCAGAGTTGGTTATCTATGCCGATAATTCAGCCAACCCTTCAATAGTTGCCATAGACCTCATTGCTCAAGCTGAACATGATGATGAAGCTTGTTCTATATTAATAACTAATGATTCTTCTTTAATAGAGAAGGTTAATAGAGAGATTAAAAGATATTTAGAAGCGTTAGCAAGAAAGAAAATAATAAAAAAATCATTGATGCAATCAGGTTTATCAATTGTAGTTAAGAACACAAAAGAAGCGATTGAGATAATTAATAAGATAGCGCCTGAACATCTACAAATAATTTCTTCTGATGCAGAAGTAATTGGAAAAAAGGTAGAAGCTGCAGGAGTCATATTGATAGGACAGGACTCTGCTACAGCCCTATCTGATTATGTTTTAGGTCCAAGCCATATATTGCCTACAATGGGGAGCTCTAAGTTTAGCTCAGGTCTTTCTATAGGAGATTTCTTAATTAGTTCATCGTATGTAAATATAAATTCCGAGCAAAGAGAATACAAAGATTTAATAACTAATGCATGTATCTTGGCAGAAGCTGAAGGTTTGACTGCTCATTCCATGTCTTTAAAAGAAAGAATGAGAATAAAGGATTAAGGCATAGAGGAAGTAAAAAGTTCTAGATCAAGTTCTTTGCTCTCTCTTAAAACTTTAAACTTGATTGTTGTACCGGGTTTAGATCTTGCAAATTCTTTAAAAAGAAGCGGGTATGAAGAAAGCTCGCTATTAATTGAAATGATTATATCGCCTTTCTTTAAAGTAGCCTTTTCACCTGGTCCACCCGGGTTAACATAACTAATCTGAAGTAGATTATTTACTCTTAAAACTCTCCTGTCTATTGAAAAGCCTAACCAGCCTCTTCTAACTTCCCCATACTGGATAAGATCATTAATTATTCCAACTATTCTTGTAGAAGGAATGGCTAGGCCAATTCCTTCTGACCCACCAGAGCTGCTTCTTATTAGTGTATTAATTCCCACTAATCTCCCTGAGCTATCTAGAAGTGCTCCTCCTGAATTACCTCTATTTATAGATGCATCCGTCTGGATGTAATCTGAATAAGGGTTATTAAACTCTCGACCAGTAGCACTTACAATCCCCATACTTACTGATTGACCAACTCCATAAGGGTTTCCTATAGCTAAAACTATGTCACCAATTCTTAATTTATCAGAATTGGCAATTTCTATTGAAGAGAGTTCATGATCGTTATCTATTTTAAGAACAGCAAGGTCTGTGCCCTTGTCTATACCTATAATTTTAGCTTCTTTCTTTAGGCCATTTGAAAGTTCGACAGTAATTCCAGCACTTTTATCTCCTATTACATGTTGATTGGTAACTATATATCCGTTTGAGTAGAATATTACTCCCGACCCTAGACTTGACTCTATTCTCGATCTATTAAGACCAAAGATTGAGTTAAATCTATCTGAAAAGGGAAAAGGCGAATCTAAATCTTTAACTATCACATTGCTGTAAATGTTAACTACAGAAGGAGAAGCTTTTTGAACAGCATCATGAAATGACTCTAAGGCGATATTTTCAGACTTATCTTTTCTATCTGTCCCTTTATTAAAAAGCAAAGATGCTAGAAATAATGCAATTAAAGCCCCTAATAAAAGACCTCCAAGCATCGAAAAATATTTTTTATAATCCCAAAGCTTCATATAAGAAGATTAATATATTGGCTTTTACTCCAAAAGAGAAATTTAAATATTCAAAGAGAAGGTATTTTTTATGCATCTTGTAGTTGTGTATACCCCCTTCAGTAGATTAAAATGCGCGCGCTTCTAATAAGGTATTTCAATGAAAACTCAAAGCTTTAAAAGATCAGATATAGATGAATCATGGATTTTAGTTGATGCTAAAGATAAGACTTTGGGCAGATTGGCTTCAAAATTAGCTTTAAGGCTTAGAGGCAAGCATAGACCAGAGTATTCTCCTAATGCAGACTTAGGAGACTATATAGTTGTAGTAAATGCTAGAAAGATTAATGTTACTGGAGAAAAGTTAACACAAAAGAAATATTTTAGGCATACAGGATATCCTGGAGGAATTAAATCTAAGTCCTTAGAGGAGTTAATTAAAAATTCTCCTGAAGAAGTGATTAGGAAGGCTGTTAAAGGTATGCTTCCAAAAAATAAGCTAGGAAAGAAGATGTTAACTAAATTAAAGATTTATAAAGATGAAGTGCATCCTCATCAATCACAAAACCCTGGAACAATAGAAATTTAAAAAAAATGGATCAAATAGTTACAGTCGGCAGAAGAAAAACATCTAAGGCAAGAGTTTTCCTTTCTAAAGGTTCTGGAGCCATTACTGTAAATAAAAAAGAACTTAAAGAATACTTTGGAAGAGAAGTTGCACAAATGGTAGTCCTTCAACCCTTAGAGAGCACAAAATTGACTGGAGATGTAGATATAAAGGCTACAGTGAAAGGTGGAGGAAGCTTTGGCCAGGCAGGCGCTATACAGTTAGGAATCGCTAGGGCATTAGTTAAATTTGATGAGAATCTTAAATCTTCTCTTAAGAAAGAAGGATTTTTAACTAGAGATTCTAGAAAAGTTGAAAGAAAAAAGGTTGGTTTAAGGAAAGCAAGAAAAAGACCGCAATACTCAAAAAGATAATATGCAGCCAAAAACTCCTTCTAATCCTGGAAGAAGAAAGTTCTTAATAGCTGCAACTTCCGTTGTAGGTGCAGGTGCTGTAGTTGGTGCTGCAATACCTTTTGTTGCTGCCTTTAATCCAAGTGAGCAGGCCAAAGCTGCCGGAGCTCCTGCTAAAGCTGACATAAGTAAACTTTCTAAGGGCGAAATGATGTTAGTAGAATGGAGGGGGATTCCAATTTATATCATCAGACATACCGAAGAATCGCTTGCCGCTTTAAAAAATAATTTATCTAGACTATCCGATCCTAATTCAGATGAAAACCAGCAACCTGAATATGCAAAAAATTCTCATAGATCCATAAAAGAAGAGATTGTAGTTCTTGAAGCAGTTTGCACACATTTACAGTGTGCACCAAAATTCTTTCCTGAATTAGGAGTAACGAATTTTGATGATAATTGGCAAGGAGGATTCTTTTGTCCTTGCCATGGATCTAAATTTGATTTAGTTGGAAGAGTTTATTCAGGTGTACCTGCTCCAACAAATCTTTCCATACCACCTCACTACTATGAAAGCGATAACATCCTAATAATAGGAGAAGACGGAGAGGTCACTTAATGTTTACTAGAGTAATTGGATGGATAGATGAAAGATTCCCTCTTACAGATACCTTTGAGAGACACTTAAGTAAATATCCAGCACCAATAGGACAAAATTTTTGGTATTTAGCAGGAGTACTGCTGGTGGTTGTATTAGTAATACAATTAATTTCAGGAATATGGCTGTTAATGAATTATGTCCCTACAGCTGAAGGAGCTTTTGCCTCGATACAATATATTATGAGAGATGTAGATTATGGCTGGATTATTCGCTATATGCATACAACTGGAGCATCTATGTTCTTCTTACTTATCTATTTGCATATGTTTAGAGGGCTTCTGTATGGTTCATATCAAAAACCTCGAGAACTTTTATGGGTTATTGGGTGGTTCACATACATCATCTTGGTTGCTGAGGGATTTACTGGATATGTACTACCTTGGGGTCAAATGTCTTTTTGGGCAGCCCAAGTAATTTTATCTTTAGTTGGTTCTATTCCTTTAATAGGAGAAGATTTGTTAACTTGGATAAGAGGAGATTATCTTATTTCAGGAATTACTTTAAGCAGACTTTTTGCATTTCATGTTGTACTTCTTCCTTTAGCTCTTATAGCTTTAGTTTTTGTTCATATAATTGCGTTACATGAAGTAGGATCAAATAACCCTGAAGGAATAGACATAAAGAAACATACTGATGATGATGGGGTCCCTTTAGATTCGGTCCCATTCTTTCCATATGATGTTATGAAAGACATCTTTGCTATTGGAGTATTTCTTATAATTTTTTGTTTTGTAATTTTCTTCTTCCCTGATGGAGGTGGTTATTTAATTGAATATATTAATTATGAAGAAGCTAATAATTTAAAGACCCCTGACCATATAGTTCCTGCATGGTATTACACGCCTTACTATGCAATGTTGAGAGCAATTACCTTTCCTCTAGGCCCTCTCACTGCTAAATTCCTAGGTTTTGCTGTCATGGTAGGAGCAATGGTAATAATTGCTTTAGTTCCATGGTTAGACAAGAGCCCAGTTAAGTCTATTAGATATAAAGGCATTTATAGCAAGTTAGCTCTATTTGTTTTAGTTATAAGCTTTCTTGTTTTAGGCTACTTAGGAATGGTTGCACCTAACCCTTTGAGAACTATATTGGCCCAAATCTTTACTGCTACCTATTTCCTATATTTCATACTAATGCCTATCTATACTAAATATGAGACATACAAAGAAGTGCCTGAAAGGATAAAAGTATAATGAAACATCTTTTATTTACTTTGACCTTATTTCTATCTCTCAACATCAACTCTGCTGAAGGTGCGGCATGTGGGAAATACCTTGCAGACGCGAATTCTGAACTTGGCGAATGTGAAGAATATCAAGCCGACCATAGTGATAAAGCTTCTTTACAGAGAGGAGCAAAAATATATTTCAACTATTGTTATGGTTGTCATTCTTTGAAATATTCTAGATACAACAGAATGGCTAAGGATTTAGAAATACCAGAGAATCTTTTTGAAGAATATTTACTATTTGGAGACCAAAAGATGGGCGATTTGATTCAAATTAGTATGGAAGCAGAAGATTCAAAAGAATGGTTTGGGGTGTCCCCACCTGACTTAACTTTGGAGGCTTCCTTAAGGGGGGAGGAGTGGATTTACACTTATCTAATAAGTTTTTATGAAGATCAATCAAGACCTTTTGGCGTTAATAATAAAGTCTATGAAAATGTTGGAATGCCTCATGTTTTATCTCAGATACAAGGTATACAGCAAAGTGTATGTAAAGAGGTTCCTCTAATAGCAGCTAATGGTGGTTTAAGGCAAGATCCCTTATCAGGAGAAGTTGTTACAGGAGAGAGATGTGGATTTCTAGAGGTTTCTGAGAGAGGCGAGATGAGCCAAGAGCAATTTAATGCTAGTATGGGAGACTTAACAAACTTCTTATCTTATGTTTCGGATCCCATTAAGGAAGAAAGAGAGTACTTAGGTAAATATGTAATTTTGTATCTGATTATATTCTCAGTTTTAAGCTTTTTACTATATAGAGAATTCGAAAAGGATGTTCACTAAAAATTTAGGAGTTAAAATTATTTAATTATGGTTTCATTAAGCAGAAGAACTTCGATGGCTCTATTCTCAGATCCAAATGATCATTATTGTCAAAGGGTAAGGATAGTACTAGAAGAGAAAGGTATTTCATCAGAAATAATTACGTCTGATAGAAATAATCTTTCTGGTGAAATATTAGAACTTAGTCCTTATGCATCTGTACCTTTGCTCGTAGATAGGGATGTATGCCTTTATGACTCAGTGATATTAATGGAGTATCTTGATGAGAGGTTTCCTCATCCACCACTTTTACCAGTCTACCCAATATCTAGAGCTCACATTAGGCTTTATATAAAAAGGATAGAGAATGACTGGTGTTCTCTATTTGATGAATTATTAAACCTAAATCCAAAGGAAGCTAAGGCTAAGAAAGCAAGGCAGTCTCTAAAAGCGCTTATTGTAGGATCTATGCCAATATTTAAAGAAAAACCCTATTTTATGAATGAAGAATTCTCTTTAGTAGATTGCTGTATAGCACCTATTCTTTGGAGGTTGCCTTTAGTGGGGATAGATATACCTAATGATGCTAAGAGTAAACCTATAAATGAGTATATGAAGAGGGTGTTTACAAGAACATCTTTTTTAGAAAGTTTATCTGAAACAGAAAGAGAGATTCGCTCAGTTTAAGCTTAGTAGTCTATAAATTCGAAATCTCCTTCTTTCACTTGAACCTTTAAAGATTTTCTTTTTAAGTTACCTTTTTGGTAAGTTATTTGGCCTGATAAACCTTTATAAACAAACTTATTGGAACTTGAAGGGTTTAATTTAAGTAATAAGGTTTCTAATGAATCAAAGCCTAAAGCAAAATTTCTATTTCTTTTAAGGGAGTTCCTTTCTGAAACATAAGACTGGGTGTTAAACATCCAGGGCATGTCAACCAAATAAATATCATTAAGATCTAGCTCCCTTTTAGAGTAAACTTCATTGTTATCCCACTCAGGTATGAAATATACCGCTAAAGACTCACCGAAATTATAATCAAGTTCAGGTTTTAGACTCCTAGCTTTAGATATAGAGCTAGAAATAATCAATGAGTCTAGGTCATTTCTTCTCCTTGGAGTGCTTTCTAGGGGGGTAGACAGGCTTCTTGATAATCTCCTTTTTCTTTCTTTGCTACTTTCTAGTAATAATAGTTCAGACAAGCTTCTATTTGTTCCTTCCTGTTTATTTGAGAAGATTACATTTCCTCCTAAATCTTTCCAGGTACTTTCAATAAAGCTTTCTTGCCCCTTTGGTTTATCACTCATTATAAGAGATGACTTATTCTTATTTCTTGCAAAGCTAAGAATATCTATAAAATCTTTGGTTCTTCTTACATTTAGAACATTACTCTTTTCTATTTCCTTATTTTCAAGATTTACTATAACTCCCTTCAAATTAAGGATTTCTTTCAAACAGTTTTTTTGAATTTTCTGATAAAACTCTAAATTAATGAATAATATTGAATGGTTGCTTTTTAACTTCTTTAAATTGCAGTTATCTAAACCCGGCTTATCTAAGTAAAAAAAATTGAGCTTAGGAGAATAGCCCTTAGTTTCTTTGTGATAAAAGTAATTTGTTATAACCCCTTTAGTAAATTGAGCTGAGGATTCTTCATATGAATTTTCTAAGAT
Organism: Gammaproteobacteria bacterium; assembly: GCA_045563675.1. Lineage (GTDB taxonomy): Bacteria > Pseudomonadota > Gammaproteobacteria > Magnimaribacterales > Magnimaribacteraceae > AEGEAN-183. Next base: position 599,016 of record JBJLIX010000002.1, on the reverse strand, counting down.
TATATTTATTATTTTAGGTAGTTTATTGTACTTATAATTAACTTTTGGTTTTTCAATAGGAACAAAACCCTGCTTAATGTTAGGATTGATAACAAAATTATTACTACAACTACTTGTATATATTAAGCAGAATAAAAGAATAACTAATTTCTTATAATGATTCACAGTGGATAAGAATACTAAATTTGGCTCTCTCTATATAGTGGCTACTCCTATAGGAAATTTAGATGATATTTCTAAGAGGGCTCTTGACTGCTTAAGGGAAGCAGATCTATGTGCTGCAGAAGATACTAGAATTTCTAAAAAACTTTTCAGAAAATATGATATTCAAACAAATATAATTTCTTATCATCAATTCTCTGAAAAAGAGAAATTAGATAAATTTATAGATAAATTAAAAAAAGGTAAAAATATTGCTTTAATTAGTGATGCTGGAACCCCTCTAATTTCTGATCCAGGTTTTCTGTTAGTAAGAACAGCTAGAGAAGAAAAAATACCTGTTATACCAGTTCCTGGACCCTCATCTCTAACCTCGGCATTAAGTGTTTCAGGAATTCCATCTCATGAATTTATTTTTAAAGGATTTCCTCCTAAACAAAGAAAAGCCCGTGATATTTTTATTGAAGAATTATTCAATGAAGAAAGAACAAGCATAGTTTTTGAGTCAAAAAGAAATATTATCAAATTTCTTTCAGAGCTTTCTAATTTTGACCCTACCAGAATTGTTTTTGTAGCTAGGGAGATGACAAAACTACATGAATCTTTTTATAGAGGTAAATTAAAGGATGTATTAGGAGAGTTAAAATCTCAAGATGAGCTTTTAATTTTAAAAGGAGAGTTTGTTCTAATCATACAAGGAAGACTGATAACTGAGAATGACTATAAATTAAATAATGCACAGAAAGAAATTTTAAAAATATTGTTGTTAAAAAAATCAAAAAAAGAGACCGCTCGTTTAACTTCAAAAGCCTTTGGATTAAAGAAAAACTATCTATATGAATATTTAATTAAAGAAAATTAATTTTTTACTTGTATTCAAGGGTATATAATTTATTTGAGCTGACTAGATAATCGCTCTAAAAGAGAGGAAAGTCCGGGCTCCAAGGACAAGAAGCCAGGTAACACCTGGGAGATGTAAATCTACGGAAAGTGCCACAGAAAGTTAAACCGCCTTCTTTTATAGGTAAGGGTGAAAAGGTGCGGTAAGAGCGCACCGCATAAATGGTAACATTTATGGCATGGCAAACCCCTTCTGGAGCAAGACCAAATAGAGGTTCTATAGCTTGTCCTAGCTGAACCTGGGTAGGTTGCTTGAGTTTTGTGGTGACACAAAATCTAGATGAATGATTATCCATGACAGAACCCGGCTTATAAGTCAGCTCAACCCCCAAATTCTGGTCAAATAATTAATTTAAGAATAACTAACTTGGATGTGTATTTAGTAAGCTAAAATTTGTTGTAATTATCAAAAAAGTGTGAGAAAGTGTGTAGAAGTGTACAAGAATGTGACGCTTATTAATTTTTTTCTTACAAGAAATGAGTTTAAGTATATATGGATCTAGTTTTTTAACCCTAGACAACAAGGGAAGAATAGTTATACCTGCAAAATACAGAGATCATCTCAGACAAAGCTGCGAAGGTTCTATAGCGGTTACCAAAGACCCCCAATACCCTTCATTATTAATTTATCCTGGCAAACTTTGGAAAGAGATTACTTCAAAATTCGAAGATCTAGGTGGCTTAAATGAAAAGATTAGAGCCATGCAATGGAAAATACTTGGAAGTGCATCTTTAAGTGACTTTGAAGTTACAGAAAGAATGCTTTTATTAATACCTCAGCCTTTAAGGGAATTTGCAACGCTAAAAGCGGGTAAACAAGTAGCGTTAATAGGAATGGGATCTAAGTTTGAGCTGTGGAATTTGGAGAATTGGAAGAAAAAAGAAGCTGGTCTTCAGGTAGAAGGAGAAAAGCTACTATCTGACCTACCTTCAGTTTTAGAGGAGATACCCTTTTAATGAACCGCGAGAACCATGAAGCAGTTATGGTAAAAGAAGTAATTAACAATCTCATATTGGACAAGAAAGGTAACTATATTGATTGCACTTTTGGTCTGGGCGGCCATACCAAGGCTATATTAGGAAATTTAGAATCAAATGCAGCTTTAACGTCTTTAGATAGAGATTTTGAATCTTCTTCTTATGCAAGAGCGCTAAGTAAAGAAGATAAAAGGTTTACTTTTATTCATGACAATTTTGGTAATCTACAAGATCACTTTTCTGATAAGACTATAGACGGAATATTTTTAGACTTAGGTATTTCTTCCAAGCAGTTAGATGACCCTGAGAGGGGTTTTAGTTTCCAGTCTTTAGGTCCTTTAGATATGAGGATGAATAAAAATGATAGTTTTTCTGCTAAGGATTGGATAAATGAAACTTCTAAGGAACAAATCGCAAGAGTTTTATGGGAGAAAGGAGAAGAGAGAAGATCAAAAAAAATAGCAGATAGGATATGTAGAGAAAGGGAAGTAAAACCAATTAATTCAACTAAACATCTTTCAGAAATAATAAAAAGCTGTAAACCTGGATCTTCAAAAAAGCACCCCTCTACAAATACTTTTAGAGCAATAAGAATGGAAGTCAATTCTGAAATAGAAGAGTTGAGAAAGGTTCTATATGCAGCAGGAAGCATTTTAAGGGAAGGGGGCAGGTTAGTTGTTATTAGTTTTCATTCCTTAGAGGACAGGATTGTTAAAAGATTTATTCAAGGTAAAGATTATCAGACTTCAAGTTTTAGCTTTCAGAAGGTAGGTAAAAATTTTATTAGACCAAATAAAGAAGAGATTAAACTGAACCCTAGAAGTAGAAGTGCCATTTTAAGAACTGCAGAGAGGGTTACATAAGATGAAGAAACTCAATTATCTTGTTGCCCTACCTTTTTTAATTTTCTTCTTGTTCGGAAGTTACTTTCATTTAATAGCTCAAATTTATGACTATAGGACAACTTTTTCCAAGCTAGAGGACCTTAATATTAAATATGAAGAGCTTTCATTTAGATCAAATGTTCTGTTAAGTGAAGTTGAATATTTTAGAAACCAAATCACTATTAGAGAGGTGGCTACAGATAAGCTTGCAATGCATTCCCCAACACAGAAAGAACAAATTAAAATTAATTTAAAGGCAATAGCTAAATGAAAAAAATAGCTTTAGTTTCTCTACTTACTCTTTTCTTTGGTTGCTCAGATAGTGAAATACTTAATAATCCTAATGAAATAGAAATTTCTTTTACTTCTCAACATTCTATGATGAGTAGCCAAGATCAGATAAGAGACGCTTTTATTAAATTGGTACTAGATGAGCCTTCCAAGAAGGAATACTCTCTAAATAAGTTATATCAAAAGAGCTGGGTTTACTCTTTTCAATCGAAAAGAAAGTGGCCTAATAAATATGAACTTAAGATTAAAGAACATCAGCCAATTGCAAGATGGAAAGATAGAAAATTTATTACTCAATCTGGAATTCTAATAAATCCTGAAAATGAAGTTAAAGAAATTGATTTGATGACCTTAATAGGGCCTGAAGAAAAGAAGTATGAATTACTTGATTTATCTAGAAGAGTGCAAGCTCAACTAAACAGATTTGGAGCAACAATAGGGAGTGTCATTTTAAGCCCAGCAGGTTATTTATTAATTACTACAACCAATGGCATTGAAATGACTTTCTCTAAAAAGAATTTCCGGGAACAGCTTGAACGTCTCGAGGGTTTTATCTCGTTCGAGCTGTTCTCAGGAAAACTTAATGATATCAAAACAATGGATTTTAGGTATAGGAATGGTATTTCTATTCTTTTTAATTAAGGAGGAGAAAATATGAGTGGAGTTAATCAAAATGAGATGTTAGTTGGCCTAGATGTTGGAACCTCTAAAGTAGTAGCTGTAGTAGCTGAAGTAGATAATGAAGGCAATCTAGAAATTACTGGTTTAGGTACACAGCCTTCAAGAGGTTTAAGAAACGGAGTTGTTGTGGATATAGAGTCAACGACTCTTGCAATTAAGAAATCTATTCAAGAAGCAGAGTCCATGGCAGGTTGTCATATAAGTTCATGTTATGTAGGTATTTCTGGGAGCCACATCAAAGGACTTAACTCAAATGGCGTAGTAGCTATTAAGGATGGTGAGGTTAGATATAGTGATGTAGACAGGGTTATTGAGACTGCTCAAGCAATGGCAATACCAGCTGATCAAAAGCTACTTCACGTTTTACCAAGAGATTATATTATTGATAGCCAACCAGGAATAAAAGAACCTTTTGGAATGGCAGGAGCTAGGTTAGAAGCTAAAGTTCATTTAGTAACTTGTAGTGAAAATGCCTCTCAAAATATTCATACCTGTGTATCTTCTTGCGGTTTAAATATAGAAGGTTTTGTTTTAGAGCAACTTGCCTCTAGTTATTCAGTACTCACAAAAGATGAGAGGGAATTAGGAGTATGCCTAATTGATATTGGTTGTGGAACAACAGATATAGCTGTTTTTACAGAAGGATCAATATCCTTTACTGATGTTATCCCAATAGCTGGAGATCATGTAACAAATGATATAGCTAATGCACTGAGGACGCCTCCAACGCAAGCAGAAGAAATTAAACAAAGATACGGGTGTGCTGTTAGTTCTTTAACGCAACCTGATGAGGTGATGATGGTTTCAGGTATGGGGGGCAGGCCAGAAAGAGAAATGTCCAGACAGACCTTATCTGATGTATTAGAAAGAAGGTACGTGGAGATTTTTAGTTTAGCTCAACAACATCTAACTTCCAGTGGTTTTGATCAAATTATTCCTGCAGGAATTGTACTGACAGGAGGTGCTTCAAAAGTTGAGGGTGCTGTAGAACTTGCAGAAGAAGTTTTCCATTCTCCAGTGAGAATAGGTTCACCTAACACTCTAGGAGGCTTTACAGAGATTATCCATAACCCTGTTTATGCAACTGCTGTTGGCTTACTAATGTATGGCCATAAACAATTGCAAGAAGACCATATGAACTATATCCATAGAGACAAAAATATACTAAATAGATTGACTCGATGGTTTGGAGGAAACCTTTAAATTTTATTAGGAGGAGCATTATGAGCGAATGGGAAATTGTTGAAGATAGTAAGAACAACGCAATCATTAAAGTCATTGGCGTTGGCGGTGGGGGAGGTAATGCAGTTCAGCATATGGTTGAAGCTGGTATAAGCGGAGCCGACTTCATTTCAATTAACACTGATAAACAAGCATTAGAAAAAAATACAGCTCCTACTAAACTTGTTCTTGGGATAAATACTACTCAAGGGTTAGGCGCTGGGGCCGAACCTGATGTAGGTAGACAAGCAGCTTTAGAAGATAGAGATAGGATTCAAGAGATCCTTAAAGGAACAGATATGGTTTTTATAACCGCAGGTATGGGAGGAGGAACCGGGACAGGGGCTGCTCCTATAGTGGCGCAAGTTGCTAAAGATCTTGGGATATTAACTGTAGCAGTTGTTACAAAACCATTTGAATTAGAAGGTTCAAAAAGGATGAAAATTGCTCTTGAAGGAGTCAAAGAGCTTGTTGAAGAGGTAGATTCCTTAATTACTATCCCTAATCAAAAATTATTAGAGGTTTTAGGTGAAGATTGCCAAATGATCGAAGCTTTTAAAGAAGCTAATGATGTTTTAGCTGGTGCAGTTAGGGGTATTTCTGACATTATCTTATGTCCAGGGCTAATAAATGTAGATTTTGCAGATGTAAAAACAGTAATGTCTGAAAAGGGTACTGCTATGATGGGGACTGGAATGGCATCAGGTCCAGATAGAGCTCGTATGGCTGCGGAGAAAGCTGTGGAAAGTAAACTGTTAGAAGACATAAGCCTAAAAGATGCCAAAGGTGTTTTAGTTAATATAACAGCAGGTACGGAGATAACTCTAGGTGAGATTAGGGCAGTAGGTGATTGCATTGAAGAATTTGCTGATAAAGATGCAATTATTGTCACAGGTACTGTAATTGATGAATCTATAGGAAATGAATTAATTGTTACAGTTATAGCAACAGGTCTGGGTAATGTTTCATCTTCGAATTCAAGGTCCTTAAATTCCTCTCCTCCAACTAGACTAGGATCACCAAGTTCCAAAAGCCCTTCTGAGAGAGCCCCTTTGCCTTTAAGTGATGCTGCTAGAAACCTCATAGATAACCCTCCATCTATTGAAAAGACAATAGAAAAAAAGAAGGCAAAAGAACAAGTAGCAGAAGGAAAGGCCAAGGATGAAGAGTATCTTGATATACCTTCTTTTGTAAGAACGCAACTAGACTAATAGTTCTATTTGATGGTTTCTAGAGTAATAAAGTATTCTGGAAGATCATTATTTGTTCAAGGTATATTTCTCATTGCTTTTATTTCTCTAATAATAAGATTAATCTATATCCACGTTTATCAAGACGATTTTATAAAAAAAAAGATAGACTCTAAGACGCTTCTTAAAAGCTCTATCCTTGCAGAACGAGGAAAGATAGTCGATAGAAATAACAGACTTTTAGCTTTAGATGTAACCTCGTATACAGTAATAGCAGACTTAAAAAAATTTGATCCGACAGAAGATCAATTATCCTATTTAGTAGAGTTTCTCCTGCTAGATTCAAAGAAAAAAGAAAAGCTGATGTCTAAGCAAAAAGGGCATATAGAACTTTCTCGTCATATAAAAGAAAATAAAAAATTAAAGCTCGAAGATTTAGATATTGAAGGCCTTTTTTTTAGACAGAATTTACAAAGAACTTATCCTCAAGCAGAAATAAGTTCACATGTAGTGGGTCTAACAGATATAGATAGAAATGGAATCCAGGGAACGGAAAAAGCTTTAAATAAAATTCTACAAGGTCAAGATGGCGGTTTTTTGGGGGTAAGAAGTCCGATAGGAACTATAGGGGGTTTGAGACAAGAACCTAAAGAAGGTAAAGATTTAAATTTGACAATAGATGTTCGTTTACAATCTATAGCGCATTCTGAATTAAAGAGAGCTGTTGTGGAATTTGGAGCTGAGTCTGGAAGTATAGTAATAATTGACCCAAAAACTTCAGAAATATTAGCTTTAAATAATTATCCAACCTTCAATCCATTAGATAGAAGATACATCAATGATCTAAGTGTTCTTAGAAATAGAGCAACTGTTGATGTATTTGAGCCTGGTTCAGTTTTAAAGCCTATTGCAATGGCAGCAATTCTTGATTCAGGGAAAACTAATAAAGATATTAAAATTAAAACTTCCCCTGGTTGGATTGATTATGGAGGATATAAGACAAGTGATTTTAGAGATTATGGGACCTTAAATCTATCAGACATCATTTCATATTCAAGTAATGTTGGGATGGTAAAACTCTGCAAGGAACAGGATTCAGACTATTTAGTTGATATATATGCTAGTTTTGGAATTGGCTTCATTCCCGCAAATATTTTAATACCAGCAAGAGAAGGATTTCTTCCTGAGGCTTCCAGTCTCTCAGACAGGGATAAAGTTAGTTCTTGTTATGGTTACGGTCTCTCTATGAGCGCTGTCCAAATAGCTCAAGCTTATCAAGTTTTTGCCAATGATGGAGTTCTAAAAGAGTTGAGTCTTTTTAAAAATAAAAACCTGAATAGCCCTAAACCAGAAGTAAGAGTAATTTCTATTGAAACAAATAAACTAGTAAAAAAAATGTTAATTTCTGCAGTTAACTCTAGTTATGGTACTGCTAGGAATGCTAGGGTAGAAGGGAGACTGGTAGCAGGTAAGACAGGTACAGCTGAAAAAAGAATAAGAGGAAAGGTATCCTATACAGCAAGTTTCTCTGGTTTTGTCCCTGCACAAGACCCTAAACTTTTAGCAGTTATAGTTTTACATGGCTTATATGGTGAAGAACATTCTGGAGGGTCTGTTGCTGCTCCTATTTTTTCTAAGGTTGTGACCCAATCCCTGCACGCTCTAGAATCAGGATCTTAATGAATAAGAAATATAAGAATTCAAAAAATTTAGACTTTCTTCTAAAAGGTATTTACGAAGGCAGGGAAGACCTTAAAAAGTTTAGTATTAATGGTTTGACTTTAGATAGCAGAAAAGTAAAAAAAGGATTTCTTTTTGTAGCATTAAAAGGGTCTAAATTAGATGGAAATGAATATGTTAATGAAGGGATCCAAAATGGAGCAGAAGCTGTACTAACAGACAATCCAAAACTCCATGAAAATAATATTCTTTACGTAAAGAACTTAAAAAAAGAATTGGGGAGAATAAGCTCTAGGTTCTATGACCATCCTTCTTCTAAATTAATGACATTTTGTGTTACTGGTACTAATGGGAAAACTTCTTGTGTTGAGACCCTATCCCAGCTGGCTAGCCTTAAAGGCCTTAGTTGCGGATATATTAGTACAATAGGGATTTCATTAGATGGAATTAATCTAAAACAACCTTCTTCATTGACTACACCTGATTCTATAAGTTTACAGGATGCTTTCTCTAAAATGATTAGAGAAGATATTAAGTTATGTGCATTTGAAGCTTCTTCACATGGTTTAGATCAGCACAGAGTAGATGGAACTGAAATTGATACCGCTATACTGACAAGTTTTTCTCAAGACCATCTTGATTATCATAATAATATCGAAGAATATAAAGAAGCTAAGAAAAGATTATTTTATGAACTTAAACCAAAAAATGTGATCTTAAATATTGATAATGTTCTAGGGCAAGAAATATATGATTCTTTGATTAAAAACAATATTAATGATTCAAAGATTTTTACTGTAGCCGCTGGTAAGAATGCAGATTTTTCTTATGATTTTAATAGAGACGATCAAGGTCTTTTGAATGTAACATTAAATGCCCTTGGAGAGGATATTAGATTTAGTCTAAATACAATATCCAGACCCTTAGCCTCAAACCTAATCAGTGCTATGGCTTCTTTAATTGTAAAAGGGTTCAATTTCTCAAATGTAGATCATTTATTTAAAGATCTGAAGTTCCCTTTAGGAAGGATGGAAGAAATTCCATCTAATCAAGCAGACAAGTATTTTGTTGATTATGCTCATACACCAGAAGCTTTAGAACACTCATTAATAGAGATAAGAGATGCATTCGAAAAAAAGGAAATCTGGTGTGTTTTTGGGTGTGGCGGAGATAGAGATAAATCAAAAAGGTCTTTAATGGGCAATATGGCTTTCAAATTTTCAGATAGAGTAATAGTGACAAATGATAATCCAAGAGAAGAAAGTGAAATGAGTATCATCAAAGAAATAATTTCTGGTTTTGAAAAGAGTCCAAAATTGAAAGTGATAGTTAATAGGAAAGACGCAATTTCTTTTTGTTTAGAAGAAATAAGTAATAAAGAAGATGAATGTGTTTTACTTGTAGCTGGCAAGGGACATGAGGACTATCAAGAGATTTCAAATGAAAGATTTTACTTCAATGATTCAGAAGAAATTAAGAAATATCTAGAAAATATGAATTAAGCTTATGCAAGAAACTTTAGAATCAATAGGTAAGAGATTTGGCAAGAAAGTTGTTAGTAATTCTTCAGATATCCCTTTTGGGAATATAAGTATTGATTCTAGGACAATAAAAGAAGGAGATATTTTCTTATGTTTAGAAGGCCCAAATTTTGATGGGCATCTTTTTATAGAGGAGTCTAAGAAAAAAGGAGCAGTAGGGTTTATATTAGAAAAAGAAGACTTCTCAATTAAGCCTTATATTTTGGTAAAAAATTCTTCTATTTTTTTAAATGAACTTTCTACTTATAAAAGAAACAAATTTAAAGGAAAAGTAATAGGTCTTACAGGAAGTAATGGCAAGACTACAACAAAGGAAATGATTTATAGTCTACTTAATCAAAAGGGAAGCTGTAGTAAAACTTTAGGTAATCAGAATAACCATATAGGAGTCCCACTAACTCTAATTCATTTAAATGATGATTATGACTTTTCTGTAGTGGAAATGGGGACAAACTCAGCAGGTGAAATAAATTCTCTCTCTTCAATTGTTAGGCCAGATGTAGCACTAATTACAAATATTGGTGAATCCCATTTAGAAAAATTAGAAACTGTAGAGAAAGTAGCAGAAGAAAAAAGTTTCATACTTAAGAATTCTTCAAAAGATTCTGTTGCTATCCTTCCTAAGGACTCAGATCATTTCGAGTATTTAAGAGATGCTTGTTTAACGAATACTTTAGTAACATTTGGGTATCATAAGGACTCAGATTTCCAGTTAGATAAAGTAGAGATAGATGTTAATAAGAAACAGGTCTCCTTTAATATAAACCACTCTATGCAAACTGATAGTTTCGTTTTAGATACCCTAGCTACACATAATTGTTTAAATATGTGTGCTGCTTTATCAGTTTGTCACTCCATTGGTTTCTCCATAGATGAGGTAAGAGGAGGAGTAAAAAATTTATCCTACCCCAGAAGGAGAATGGAGCTTAAGTCCACAAAAGCAGGAGCATTATTAATAGACGATTCTTATAATTCAAATCCAGATTCAATGAAGAAATCTATAGATTTATTAAGTAACTATAAAGATAAGAGAAAATTTCTTATTGCCGGGGAAATGGCTGAATTAGGTGACCTAGAATCCTTCTATCATGAAGACATATGTAAGTATGCTGCAAAAAAATTAGATGAATTCTTATGTATAGGTAAATTATGGAAAGAAGGAATAAATCACCTAGAAGGAGAAGCCAGAATATTTAATTCAAAAGATGAATTGTTGGAATACCTTAATATTAGACTTGATAAAGATTCCATAATTTTGATTAAAGGCTCTAGGTCAACCAAAATGGACTATATAGTAGATAAAATAACAAAGTAGATATGCTAGTAGAGCTTTTTAATTTCTTTTCTGATAGTTATGGACCTTTAAGGGTATTTGATTATTTGTCTTTTAGAGCAATATTTGCAACTTTAACGGCTTTACTAGTGTCTCTATTCTTAGGCCCAAAATTCATCAATCAAATGCACCTTTTACAGGTAGGACAAGTAGTAAGAGAAGAAGGCCCATCAACACACTTAGCTAAGAAAGGCACTCCAACTATGGGAGGGACTTTAATTTTATCTTCTATATTTATCAGCTCAGTTTTATGGGGAGATCTGGCAAATAGATACCTTTGGGTAGCATTAGGAGTAACTACATTATTTGGTATTTTAGGATGGGCTGACGATTTATTTAAATTAAGGTATAAGTCTTCTAAAGGCCTATCAGCAATTAATAAGATATTCTGGCAAAGTTTGATAGCAATTGGGGCTGGAACTTACCTGTTTTATACCTCAGAGAATATCCATGAGATTAGCTTAATAGTTCCTTTCTTCAAGGAGATATCTATAGAGTTAGGTTTGGGATTTATTATTATTACCTATTTAGTAATTATAGGTTCAAGTAATGCTGTTAATTTAACTGATGGACTTGATGGTTTAGCCATATTGCCTTGTGTGATGGTTGCAGGAGGTTTGGGTTTAATAGGCTATGCAGCTGGAAATACTATCTATGCAGATTATCTAAATATACCTTTTTTACCAGGAACAGGAGAGATGCTTGTTTTTTGTGGAGCACTTGTTGGATCAGGTATAGGTTTTCTTTGGTATAACACCTATCCTGCTCAAGTATTTATGGGAGATGTAGGGTCTCTTGCTTTAGGAGCCGCGCTAGGAATTGTAGCTGTGATAATCAGGCATGAATATGTTTTATTAATTATGGGGGGAGTTTTTGTAGTCGAAACTCTTTCAGTTATTGTTCAAGTGACGTCTGTAAGGTTAACAGGTAGAAGAGTTTTTAAGATGGCGCCTATTCACCATCATTATGAGTTAAAGGGATGGCCCGAACCAAGGGTCATAGTCAGGTTCTGGATAATTACATTTATGTTGGTTTTAATTGGTTTAGTGCTTTTAAAACTTAGATGATTTTATGACGAGGAAATAGATGCATCTTATATTAGGTTTCGGTGCAACCGGTGCTTCTTTTCTGAGGTATACAAGAAAGAATAAAATACCAGTTATTATCTTTGATACTAGAGATAATCCTCCTGGATTAAAAGAATTTGAAGATTTCAATGAAGAGATTTATTTAGGAGATTTTGATCTTAACGCTTTCCCTGATATTGATAAAATCCTTGTTAGCCCAGGCATAGACTTTGAAGCTCCAATACTTGTTGAAGCAAAAAATAAAGGTATCAAAATACAAACTGATATTGAGTTATTCGTTGAAGATTCAAGTTCTTTAAAATTTCTAGTTACAGGTACTAATGGAAAAACATCAGTTGTATCTATGACAAAACATGTTTTATCTAAATTATTTCCAAAAAATAAAATTATTTATTGTGGCAATATAGGGAATCCTGCCCTGGACTTCATTAATGAAAGAAACGATTTATCTATAATAGAGGTTTCAAGCTTTCACCTAGAACATAGTGTAAATATAAGAGGAGATTTAGGAGTTTTATTAAACATTGATCAGGACCATCTTGACATACACCTTAATGAAGAAGCCTATAGAAGAAGTAAAGAGAAAGTATTATGCAATTGTTCTATTGGTTTATCTGGAGTTGATGAATTTCTAACTAAAGAATTATCAAAAAAAGAAAATATCTATTTTTTAAAGAATCTGGATAGATTTGAAGAACAAATATCGTCTTTTTTAGAGTGTGGTTGGCCATTGCATGAAAAAGATAATATTAAAGCTGTACTGGGGGTTGTTTTAGCTTACACATCAATAAAAAATAAAGAAACTTATAGTGACTTGATTAATAAAGATTCAGATTTAGTTAATAGAGCTTTAAATGCTTTGCTCAGTTTTAATAGACTTAGTCATAGGTTTGAAAGACTGGGAATAAAAGAAGGAGTGACATACATCAATGATTCTAAGAGTACAAATATTTCTTCTTTATTAACAGCTATTAATTCTTGTCATCACTTATATGGTGCAAAAAGAACAATATTAATTTGTGGAGGTGAAGCAAAAGGACAAGATTTTAGTAATATTGACTACAGTAAATCCTTTCCAATAAAGCAAGCTATAGTCTTTGGTCATGATAAAAAAAGATTAGAGAATGCAATAAAAAAATTAGGAAAAAGTGTATTGGCTGAAGATTTGCAGGATTCAATAAATATTTCACAATCGATTGCAAAAAAAGGGGATGTTATTTTACTTTCTCCAGGATGTTCTAGTTTAGATATGTTTTCTAATTATGAAGATAGAGGCAGAAAATTTATAGAATTTTCGGGATTTAATTAAGTGTTAAAGTCTTTTTTATCAAGTTATTTATCATTTCCTGATGTAAAAAAAATAGATATTGTTTTTATTAATCTATTCTTATTTTTAACAATTTTCGGTATGTTGGTAGTAGCAACTGCTACTATTGAATTTTCTGATTCTATTTCTGGTGACCCCTTCAGTTTTACAAAAAAACAATTTATCCATTTAATTGTAGGTTTTTTCCTTTTTTCAGTGGTTCTATCTTTGCCTCTGAGTTTTTGGGAAAATTTTGACCGTTTGTTTTTAGGCTTAGGAATTGTCCTTCTTTTATTAGTTTTTGTTCCTGGTATTGGTGTAGAAGTTAAAGGTGCAAGTAGGTGGATCAGGTTAGGCCCTATTGGGCTGCAACCATCAGAAGTAATGAAATTTATTACTATAATATATGCTTCTGGATATTGTGTTCGCCGTTTAAAAGATCTTCAATCCCATTGGTTTGCTTTTTTTAAACCAGCAATGCTCGTTGTTGTGGTTGTTTTTTTGATCCTAATGCAACCTGACCTGGGGGCTTCAGCTGTAATATTTGCTACTGTTTTAGGAATACTATTTATAGCAGGAGTGCATATTAAACAATTTCTTCTTGTTATAACTCTAGCATTCATAAGTGTTTTAGCCTTAATAATATTTGAGCCTTATAGGTGGGAAAGGATAATAGCCTATATGGATCCTTGGGCAGATCCTGATAAAGGAGGGTATCAGTTGACCTTATCTTTAATGGCAATCAGTAGGGGAGATTGGTTTGGAGTAGGATTGGGAGAGAGTTTAATGAAATTAGGCTACCTACCAGATGCTCATTCCGATTTTATTTTTGCTGTTATTGTAGAAGAGATGGGCATTTTTACAGCTTTAATAGTTATATCTACTCTATTTCTAATATCTTTTAGGTGTTTTCATATAGGGAAGAATGCTTTACGGAGAAATCTACATTTTGGTTTTTTTGCTTGTTATGGAACTGGAATCTTAATAGGCCTACATACTTTTATAAATGTTGGTGTTGCAAGCGGTCTTTTACCAACAAAGGGGCTAACTTTACCATTTATAAGTTATGGCGGAACAAGTTTACTGATAATGTGCTCTCTATGCGCCTTGGTATTAAGAGTAGATCAAGAAACTAAGACTTCTATGCCTGTTGCAAATGTCTCAAGAAAGGTAAGCTTTTAATGAAGGCTTTGATTGTTGCTGGAGGTACTGGTGGGCACATTTATCCTGCTCTTGAAGTTGCCAGAGCGTTTAATGATTCAGGAGCTGAGATACATTGGATAGGAAAAGACCAATCTCTAGAAAAAGAAATTTGTTACCAAGAGAATTTTAATTTTTACAGAATAAAGTCTGAAGGATTTAGGAACAAAAGTTTTATTAAAAAGTTAATTTCTGTAATCCTTTTACAATTGTCTCTAATCCATTCCTTTCTGCTTTTAATAAGAATTAAACCAGATTTTGTTTTTTGTTGTGGAGGCTACATCACTTTGGGACCAGGTCTTTTGTCTGCTTTTCTCAGAATCCCTTTATTTATACATGAACAAAATAGCATCCCGGGTACTGCGAATAAATTTTTGTCTCATTTTTCAGATTATGTTTTCGAAGGCTTCCCTTCTGCCTTCAAAGAGAGTGGTAAAACAGTTTTTGTAGGCAACCCCGTAAGAAGAGAGATTATTGCTTCTCAATATGAAAAATCAAATAGCAATAATAGCAAGGAATTTAATTTACTTATCTTAGGCGGTAGTCAAGGATCTCAACAACTTAACTCTATACTCATGACAGCATTGTCTAAAATAGAAGATTTTAGTGATTGGAGAATAACACATCAAACTGGAAAAGAAGATGAAGAAAGACTCCAAGGCTTTTACTCTGATTTAAATGTTAAATCTTTAGTTGTGCCTTTTATAAATGATATGGGTTCTGCATATTCAAGTGCTGATTTGGTAATAAGTAGAGCAGGAGCTATGACTATTGCAGAATTAGCGGTATCAAATAAAGCTTCTATCTTGCTACCTTTTCCTTGGGCAACAGATAATCATCAATACTACAACGCAATGTATTTAAAAGAAAATGGGGCTGCTGAAGTTTTGATGACCAATACAAGTATATCTTTAAGTGATTCAACAAGACTTTTAAATATCCTTCTAGAGTTATCTTCTAACACTAAGAAGAGACTTTCTATGGCAGATTCAGCTAAACTCTGCTCTGTACCCGAAGTTACAGATAAAATCTATAAACTCATTAATGAATCCATTAAAAAAATCTCTTAATAAAATATTCTTCGTTGGTATAGGCGGAAGTGGAATGAGTGGATTAGCTGAAGTTCTGCTTAATTTAGGTTATGAAGTAGGAGGTTCTGATATGACAGAATCTTCAATTACAAAAAGATTGCAATCTCTCGGTATAGAAATTGTGTTTGATCATAGATCTGAAAATATAGAAGGAGCCGATATGCTTGTTAAGTCATCAGCTATAAAGGATAAAAACCCTGAATTAGTATCTGCTATGAAACAGAATATACCCATTCTTGAGAGAGCTGAGCTTCTTTCAAGTTTAATGATAATGAAAAGAGGTATTGCAATAGCAGGAACGCACGGTAAGACTACTACTACCAGCTTGCTTGCATCTATTATGACAGAAGCAATGCTAGATCCAACTTTCATTAATGGTGGTGTTATAACAAGTTTCGCTACTAATGCAAAGCTAGGAACAGGCGATTATCTTATTGCAGAAGCAGATGAAAGTGATAAGTCCTTTTTGAAGCTGCAACCTTCATTAGAAATAATTACTAATATAGACTCAGATCATCTTTTGAATTATGGAAATAATTTTCAGAACTTGGAAGAAGCTTTTATTAATTTCGTAAAAAGATTACCCTTTGATG
This sequence comes from Gammaproteobacteria bacterium, assembly GCA_045563675.1. Classification (GTDB taxonomy): domain Bacteria; phylum Pseudomonadota; class Gammaproteobacteria; order Magnimaribacterales; family Magnimaribacteraceae; genus AEGEAN-183. Next base: position 582,880 of record JBJLIX010000002.1, on the reverse strand, counting down.
GACTTCTCGTAGCTTGTGGTGATGATCCAATTATTAGAAAACTAACTCCTGCTTTTTCTAGAAAAACTATTCTTTATGGTTTTGAGAAAAAAAATGATTATCGTTTAGTTAATTATAAGAATGAAGGTTTTTTCTCAAAGTTTTCTTTGGTTAATACCGAAGATGAAGTTTTAGATTTGAAGCTAAAAATTCCTGGTAGGCATAATGCACTTAATGCAGCAGCAGCTGTAATAATTGCTTTAGAAGAGAATATTTCTTCTATTAATATTCAATCTGCACTTTCTAAATTTTCAGGAATAAATAGAAGGATGGAATTCTTAGGGAAACTGAATTCCACTATTGTTGTAGATGATTATGGACATCATCCAAATGAAATAAGAAGTACTATAGAAACTTTAAGAGAGTCATTTGTAGACAAAGAGATAACAATGGTTTTTCAACCTCATCGTTACTCTAGAACAATTGACTTATTTACTGATTTTGTAGAAGTGTTGGGTCTTGTTGATCACCTTTTATTATTAGATATTTATCCTGCTGGAGAAAAAGCATTGAAAGATATAAGTTCTTCAAAATTATTAGAATCTATAAAGAAATCAGGTTTTTTAAAGGTAAGACTTTGTAATTCAAGTCATGAAGCCCTAGAACTAATAAGATCAGAAAATTTAGGTCATGGAGGCATATTATTAATTCAAGGAGCTGGGAATATTTCAGAAATATCTGAAGAACTAAGTCCTATAATTAAAAAAAATGAATGAAGATTTCCTAGATAGACTTAGAGATTATGAGATCTCTGTTTTAATGGGAGGGTGGTCTTCTGAAAGAGAAATATCATTAAAGAGTGGTCATGCAGTAACTGAATCTCTAAAAACATTAGGACTAAAACCTAGAAGTATTGACTTGAAATCTGCTGAACACGTAAGAGATATAGTTGATTCCTTGGATATAGCTTTTATTGCTTTACATGGGAAAGGCGGTGAGGATGGTTTTGTTCAAAAAATTTTAGAGGATTCAGGTAAAAAGTTCACGGGAAGTAATTCTAAATCTTGTGAGATAGCTATGAATAAATTAGAAACTAAAAAAATTTGGAGAGAATTATCTCTTCCTACCCCTGATTTTGTTGAAATAATAAATGCTGGTACTAAAGACTCTGCGACTATTCCTTATGTTTCTGGAGAAGAAGATGTAGGACACCTAGATAAATCTTTTGTTGTGAAACCTGCAAGAGAAGGTTCAAGTCTAGGAATAACTATTGTTCATCCGGGCAGGGGAAGTCTAGAAGAAGCAATGAAAGAGGCCTTAAATTATGATGATTTAATAATCGTAGAGGCCTATATTGAAGGACAGGAGGTTACAGTACCAATTCTTGGTGAAAAAACGCTTAAGCCACTATGCATAAAGCCCAAGAATGAATTCTATGATTTCAATGCAAAGTATGAAAGAGATGATACAGAATACTACCAAGGAGATTTTAGTTCTGAGGAACTAGATATGTTAAGAGATTTTGCATGGCATGGTTTTTCTTCCTTAGGCTGCAGTGGTTGGGGCAGAGTTGATTTTATTTTAGATAAAGAAAGAAATTTCCAGTTATTGGAAGTAAACACCTCTCCAGGGATGACTGAAAATAGTTTAGTTCCTAAATCAGCCAGTTTTCAGAATATGGATTTTAGTGAGTTGATAATTAATATCTTGAAGGAAGCTTGCTTCTAGAAATAACATCAAATAAAATGCCCTTCCTCTTAACCTTGCTCCACTTTTTTTGTTAAAGGGAGCTTTTACCTTGAGGTATATATGAGACATTATGAGATTGTTTTTATAGTTCATCCTGATCAGACGGATCAGACACAATCAATTTTAAACAAATTTACTTCTATTGTTACTGAAAGTGGAGGATCTGTTCATAGATCTGAGAATATTGGAAGTAGGAAGCTTGCCTATCCAATACAAGATCAATTTAAAGCAACTTATGCACTGATGAATGTTGAGTGTAATAAAGAAGCTATTGATGAAATAAAGTCTTCTTTTAAGTTTAATGACTCTATACTTAGAGATCTTATTTTATTACAAAAGAAAGCTTATGCAGATTCGTCAGCGCTTTTGAAGCAAACTAAAGATGAAGAAGACTCAGTTGATTATTCATCTGAAAATAAGCGTAAAACAAAGAAAGAAAAAGAAGTAGAATCTTCTGTTAAGAATACTGATGAAGATAAATCTGAAGATCTTCCATCAAAAGATGAAAAGCTTGATTCTGATAAGAATACTGATGAAGATAAATCTGAAGATCTTCCATCAAAAGATGAAAAGCTTGATTCTGATAAGAATACTGATGAAGATAAATCTGAAGATCTTCCATCAAAAGATGAAAAGCTTGATTCTGAAGAAAAAAGTAATTAAAAATTGGGAGATAAATAGATGGCTAGGAAACAAAAGAAAGGTTTTAAAAAAAGAAGACCCAATCAAGAGTTCAAGAAAAGATACTGTAAATTTACTTCATTAGGTATTGAAGAAGTAGATTATAAGGATATAAAGCTTTTAAAAGAATTTATCACTGAAACTGGCAAGATTATGCCAGCAAGAGTTACAGGGACATCGGCTAAATATCAGAGACAACTAACTTCAGCTGTAAAAAAAGCAAGACATCTTGCTTTGCTATCTTACACAGATTCTCATTATAAATAAGTAGAAATATATGGAAATAATCCTTTTAGAAAAGATAATCAAATTAGGTGATCCTGGAGATTTAGTTAATGTTAAGTCAGGATATGCTAGGAACTTTCTCATCCCTACAGGAAAGGCTGTTAGAGCGAATGAAGAAAATAAGGCAGAATACGAGGAAAGAAAAGAAAATCTTTTAAAAGCGGAAGAGGAAAGAAAACAATTAGCTTTGTCACTCGTTGAAAAGCTATCTTTACTAAAAGTTAATATAAAAGTTGCTGTTTCTGAAGAAGAAACTTTATATGGCTCTATTGGAACAAGAGAGATAGCTGAGGTAATTAATTCACTTGGAGTTGATATTGAAAAAGGCTCTATTAGGTTACCAGAAGGTGCTCTTAAAGAACTAGGTGATCATAAGGTTGATATTGAACTTCATCCCGAAGTAATCCACGAAATTCAAGTCTCTATAGAAGCTGAAGAATAGACGTATTTTTTTATTGTTTTAAATCTCCTGCAGTGGGAGAATTAGATATAACTTAAATGTAATCTAATATCTTTCTTTCTATGTCACAAAATTATGCCCCTAAAGAAGAACTTCCTTTCTCAGTAGAAGCTGAAAGGGCTGTTCTTGGAGGCATTATGCTGAAAAATGATGCTTGGGATCTTGTATCAAATCTAATTTTAGAAGAGGATTTCTATCAAGAGGAGCATAAGTTAATTTTCAAAACCATAAAGGATTTACAAGACTTAGGCAAACCAATTGATCTTATTACTGTACAAGAAACGATAGAAGGAAATGGCAATCTACCTAAGCTTATTAACTTAGGAGGTAAAAATTATCTTACTCAACTAGCTAAGGAGACTCCAAGTGTTGCAAATATAGAAAGTTATGCAGAAATCATAAAACAGAGGTCTAATTTAAGAAGACTAATAAATACTGTAGATAAGATTTCAGAGGTTGCTCGAGAATCTGATTCCTCAAGCAGTGATCAGGTTTTAGATAATGCAGAGGAACAAATTCTTAGTTTAAGGGATGACGTTAAGAGGTCTCAAGGACCAAGAAATGTAAAAGAGTGGCTAGGAGACGTGTATTCTGAAATACAAATAGCAAATGAATCTGGAAGTTCTCTGGTTGGTATTAGTACTGGTTTTAAAGTTATAGATGAACTTACTCTGGGATTCCAAAAATCTGATTTGATAATTATAGCTGGCAGGCCTTCAATGGGTAAGACAGCCTTAGCTCTAAACATCGCTGAAAATGTTGCTGAAGAAACTAATAAAACAGTACTTGTCTTCAGTATGGAAATGGCTGCAGAACAAGTAATTAGAAGGTTTATTTCGTCAATTGCAAAGATAGATTTACAAAGACTTGTAAGGGGAGAGTTAGACGACCCAGATTTTGAAGGCGTTGATAAAGCTATGACCCTTTTAAGTAGTAGGAATATACTTTTAGATGATACTCCTGCCTTAACTCCAGCAGAATTAAGGTCCAGATCCCGCAGGATTATGAGAGAAAATAAAGACCTAGCGATGATAGTAGTTGACTATATAGGACTAATGCAAGTTCCAGGAAGGAGCGATAACAGAGTGGCAGAAATTAGTGAGATAAGTAGGTCGCTCAAAGCTTTAGCGAAAGAACTCAATATCCCTGTAGTGGCCTTATCACAGTTAAATAGAGCAGTAGATTCAAGACCTAAAAAGCAGCCTATATTGTCTGATTTAAGGGACTCAGGAGCTCTAGAGCAAGATGCTGATGTTATAGCTTTTCTATATAGACATGAGTATTACGATGAAAGTGATTTAGAAAGTAAAGGAAAAGCACTAATTAATATAGCTAAGCAGAGAAATGGGCCTACAGGTACAAAAACTTTAGCCTTTAGAGCTGAAATTGCTAGATTTGAGAATCTGGCTATGAATGACGACTATATCCCTCCTCAATTTTATGAAGATAGAGGAGATTATTCAGAATAATAAAAATTATTTACATTGTAGCCTTATCTTCTTTTTGTTAATCTGCACTGCCATCTTAGGAAAATTTTTTCTGTATGACAAAAGATGGTAAATTCATCAACTAAATTTATATTTGTAACTGGAGGAGTTGTTTCTTCTCTCGGAAAAGGAATAACTTCTGCTTCATTGGGCGCTCTTCTAGAAAGCAGGGGAGTTGATGTGACTATTATGAAGTTAGATCCCTATATAAATTTAGACCCAGGGACCATGAGCCCTTTTCAACATGGAGAAGTTTTTGTTACTGAAGATGGGTCGGAAACAGATTTAGATTTAGGACATTATGAAAGATTTATTAAATCTAAAATGTCTAAATCTAATAACTTCACAACTGGACAGGTATACGAAACTGTTTTACGAAAAGAAAGAAGAGGAGATTACTTGGGCGGAACTGTTCAGGTAATACCCCATATAACTGATGAGATTAAACGAAGAATATTAGAAGGATCAAAAAACAGCGAAATAGCTATTATTGAAATTGGTGGAACAGTCGGAGATATAGAATCTCAACCCTTTCTGGAGGCTATAAGGCAAATGAAAATTGAATTAGATAGCTTTAGAACGTTATTTATTCATTTAACTTTAGTTCCTTTTATAGCTGTAGCAGGAGAAATTAAAACCAAGCCAACGCAGAGATCAGTCAAAGAAATGTTATCTCATGGGCTACAACCAGATATTCTAATATGCAGATCTGAAAAAGAACTTTCTGATGAAGCAAGAAAAAAGATAGCCTTATTTACAAATGTACAAAAGAACAGTGTTATATCGATGCCTGATGTTGAATCGATATATAAGATTCCTATCCAGTTAAATCTTCAAGAAGTAGATGAAATAATTGCGGAAAGGATGAATTTAAAATGCAAAAAACCTCAACTTAAAGAATGGAAGCGAGTAACAGAAGCACATACTAATCCGACCAATGAAGTAACTATTGCCATGGTAGGAAAGTACATGGATCTAAAAGATGCATATAAATCTTTAAACGAAGCTTTAGTCCATGGAGGTATACAACATGAATTAAAAATACAGATTAAATATATTGATTCTGAAACAGTTGAACCAAAAAATGTAAAGAAGGTCTTAAAAGATGTAGATGCTATATTAGTCCCTGGAGGCTTTGGTACTAGAGGTATAGAAGGAATGATCACTTCAGCAGAATATGCAAGAGAATCAGGTATTCCTTATTTAGGGATCTGCTTAGGAATGCAAGTAGCGGTTATTGAGTTTGCTAGAAATGTACTTAATCTTAAAGGCGCAAACAGTAGTGAATTTGATAAAGATACAGACTACCCAGTTATAGGTTTAATCAGTGAGTGGGTTAACTCCAAAGGAAGGATAGAAAAACGTGATGAGAACTCAGATCTTGGGGGCACAATGAGGCTAGGAGCTCAGGAATGTAAATTGTCAGGCAATTCTCTGACTAGCTCTTTGTATGGAAAGAATATTATTCAAGAGAGACATCGACACAGATATGAAGTAAATAATAACTATTTAGAGGAAATTGAATCTGGAGGATTAAATGTAGTTGGAACCTCTAAAGAGAAGAACTTAGTTGAAGTTGTTGAGATAACTGATCATCCTTGGTTTGTAGGCTGTCAGTTTCATCCTGAATTTACTTCAAATCCAATAGATGGTCATCCTCTGTTTAAAGGTTTTATTAGTGCAGCAAATCACAGAAGGCAAGCTAGATTAAATGACTAATCCAAGAAAAGTAGAAGTGGGAAATATTATTTTTAGTAATGATAGTGATTTTGTTTTGATAGCAGGTCTAAATGTTTTAGAGGATGAGACAACAATATTAGAAGTCATTGAAGAAAGTAAGAAGGTAACCAAAGAATTGAAAATTCCTTTCATCTTTAAAGCTTCTTATGATAAGGCCAATAGGTCCTCTATTGAATCTTATCGGGGACCTGGGATTGATAAGGGTTTAGATATTCTTGGGAAGCTGAAATCAGATCATGATCTCATGGTAATTTCAGATGTTCATTCCCCTGAAGAAGCCATTAAAGCCTCCAAAGTACTAGATCTTATTCAAATTCCAGCATTTCTTTGTAGGCAAACCGACCTAATAGAAAGTGCATCCTCTACAAATATTCCCGTTAACATAAAAAAAGGTCAATTTCTCTCACCGCCAGAAATAAAAAACATTATTAAAAAGTTTGAACACCACGGAAGCACGGATCTATTAATTTGTGAAAGAGGAACTTCTTTTGGTTATAACAATTTGGTTGTAGATATGTTGGGATTAGCTAAACTTAAGATGTATGAGTATCCAGTTATTTTTGATGTAACACACTCTTTACAAGAACCTGGGGGTAAGGGTAAAAGCACTTCTGGAAGAAGGTCTTTTTCTTTAGACTTAGCTAAATCTGCTATATCTATAGGCATAGCAGGTCTCTTTCTTGAAACCCACCCTGATCCAGATAATGCAAAATGTGATGGCCCTTGCGCTTTACCATTGAAACATTTAAAAGAATTTTTAATTCAGATCAAAGAAATAGATAAATTAGTAAAAAGTTTTCAAGAAGTAGAAATAACATAGAAGATAGTGCCTAATTTAAAAATAGAAGATATTTTAGCTTTCGAGGTTTTAGATTCTCGAGGTAACCCAACTATATCTGTAGAGTTACTACTTTCAGATGGAAATTCATCTCTGGCTATAGTGCCTTCAGGTGCTTCCACTGGAAGGCACGAGGCCTTAGAGCTCAGAGACCAGGATCCCTCAAGGTTTAATGGAAAAGGAGTTTTAAAAGCAATTAATTTTGTAAAGAATCAAATAAAGGAATCAATTATTGGCTTAGATCCTTTAGATCAAAAGTCTTTAGATATTGAACTATGTAAAATTGATGGGACAAAGGATAAAAGCTTTTTAGGAGCAAATTCAATTTTAGCCGTTTCTTTAGCTAATTTAAAAGCCTCAGCTATTTCTAGCAATAAACCTCTATATAAGTACGTATTTGATTTAAATTTAGATAGTGTTTTTAAAGATGAAAGCCCTATCTTACCTGTTCCTATGTTAAATATATTGAACGGAGGTGCCCATGCAGATAACAATATTGATTTTCAGGAGTTCATGATCCAGCCTTTAGGGTTTAGCACATTAAAATCTGCAATGAGGAGCGGAGTAGAAATTTTTCATGAACTAAAAAAGATTCTTAAAGATCAGAATCTAAGTGTTTCTGTTGGCGATGAAGGAGGCTTTGCACCTCAACTGTCTTCTGCAGAAGAAGCATTAGATTTAATTCTTAAAGCTATTAAAAAAGCTGGATATGAACCGGGTAAAGAGGTTTTTTTGTGTCTAGATGTAGCATCCTCAGAATTTTTTCAAGACAATAAATACTTTCTGAAAGGCGAAAATAATGAATTAAACAAAGATGAAATGATCTATTTACTAAGAACTTTATGCTCTAAATATCCAATTAATTCAATAGAAGATGGCCTGGATGAGGATGATTGGGAGGGCTGGAAGTCTTTAACCAAGAGTTTGGGAGAAGAGATACAGATAGTTGGAGATGATCTATTTGCTACTAACCCTGAAAGAATAAAGAAAGGAATAAAAGAAAATGTTGCTAATTCGGTGCTTATCAAAATGAATCAGATAGGTACTATATCTGAAACTATAGAAGCAGTTAATCTAGCTCAAAAAAATGGTTATAAGGCAATAATTTCTCATCGCTCAGGAGAAACTGAGGATACTTCTATTTCTGACCTTGCTACCGGCTTATGTGCAGGTCAAATTAAATCAGGAGCTCCCTCAAGAACTGATAGAGTAGCAAAATATAATCGTTTATTAATGATAGAAGATAAGTTTAAACTACCTTTTATTGGCAAGAATGAAGAAAAATAGTTTAAGAAACTCAACAATCAAGAGTCTTGCTCTTTATTCCTCACTTATTATAGGTTTTCTACTTCTAGCAATAACACATTTAAGTATATGGGCAGGCGAATATAGCTATTCTAATTTAAATATTTTGAAAGATGATCTAAAACAGAAGCAAAAGCTAATTTTAGAATTAGAAGAGAAAAATATGTTAATAGAAGAAGAAAAAAGAAGATTGAGTTCTAGTAGAAATGCTATAGAAGGTTTAGCAAGACAGAATTTAGGTTTAATAAAACCTGGAGAAACCTTTTATAAGTTTAAGAAAGAAATAACAAGCAAAGAAGAAATAGAATTAGTAAAAAACCAAGAAAATAGTGAATAAAGATTTTGTAGCTATCATCCCCGCAGCAGGAACAAGTGAAAGATTTTTAGGTGAAATACCGAAACAATTTATTAAAGTAGATGGTCGGAGTATCTTGGAATTAAGTTTAATTCCTTTACTTGATTTCTCAGAATGCATTGGAATTTGCGTTGTTGTTCCATTAGGAGACCAATATCATAAGTCTTTAAAGATATTAGACAGCCCCAAAATTTCAGTTGTTGAAGGAAGTGATTCAAGGATGAGCTCAGTTAAACTAGGTTTAGATTTTTGGAAAAAGTCTCAAATATCCTATAACTTTGTATTAATCCATGATGCTGTCAGGCCTTGTTTACGAAGTTCAGATATTAAAGAGCTTCTTAGTAGCCTATCTGAAGATGTTGATGGGGTTGTATTAGGAATGCCTAGTACTGACACTATTAAAGAAGTAGTAGGTGTTTCTAATGAAATATCAACTACTTTAGAAAGAACAAAAATCTGGAGAGCCTTCACCCCGCAAATTTTTAAAAAGGATCTTCTGAATAAATCTTTCCTTGGTATAAAAAAAAATACCAAGTACACAGATGAAGCAAGCATTGTAGAAGCAAATAATGGAGTTCTTAGAATGGTTCAAGGCTCAAGTGATAATATTAAGCTTACTTATTCTGAAGATATACCATTAATAAAATCTATATTATCTTCTCAAGGCAGAGGGGAGGATAACTTATGAGAGTTGGTATTGGCTATGATGCCCATAGACTGGTTAAGGGTACAGGGATGTGGTTAGGAGGAGTTTATATTAAGTGTAATCTTTCAGTTTTAGCTTATTCTGATGGAGATGTAATTATTCATGCAATTATTGATGCTCTTCTAGGGGCGGCTAATTTAGGAGATATAGGAAAAAAATTTCCCTCTCATGATCCTGCTTACAAAGATATTTCAGGGTCTGAACTCCTAAAACGCACACAAGTTCTTTTAGAAGAGAAAGGTATGCAGATTGTTAATATCGATACTACTTTAATAGCAGAAACACCAGAAATATCCAAAATGACCTCTTTAATGGAAGAAAATATTTCAGCTTATTTGAAATTGGATGAGATTTCTCAAATTAACATAAAAGCAACAACTACTGATGGTCTTGGCTTTGAGGGATCTAAGGAGGGGGTGTCATGTCAAGCAATATGCTTATTAAAAGAGAGAGATCCTAATTAAATAGCTTTATGAAAATTTTACTAAGTAATGATGATGGGATCTACGCTGAGGGAATAAATACACTTTACAGCTTCTTAAAAGAAGAGCATGAAGTATTTGTAATAGCTCCGGATCAAGAAAGAAGCGGTGCTGGTTCTTCAATAACTACGAAAAAGCCTCTTAAGATAAAGAAAATTAAAGAAAACTTCATTTCTGTAACGGGTACTCCTGTCGACTGTGTTCACCTAGGAATCCATGAGATTTGTCCGTTTAAACCAGACTTGTTAATAAGCGGAATAAATTATGGAGCAAATATGGCTGAAGATTTACTGTACTCTGGAACAGTTGGAGCTGCCATGGAAGGAAGAGAGATGTCGATCCCTTCAATGGCAGTTTCTGCTGCTGCGTTTAAACAACCCGGCTCAAGCAAAAAGAACGAGCCTAATTTTGAATCAGCTTCAAAGGTAACTTTGATCTTAATTAGGAAATTACAAATTCTGGATATTGATCCAAAAGTTACTTTAAATCTAAATATCCCTAATTCTAAATTTAAAGACATAAAAGAGATTGCTTTAACCACTTTGGGGTCTTGGGGTCTGAGAAACCCTCCCTATATTGAAGAAACTGCATCTGGAAAAAAGAAATATTGGATATCTCATAGAAGTTCTGTTCCAGAAAATAGAGAAAATTCAGATATAGGTGCTCTTTCTAGAGGTGTTGTTTCGCTATCACCAATTGGTCCAAACTTTTTAGTTAAGACTGAATCTGAAAAGATTAGTTCTTGGTTAAAGGAGGTAACACTAGATGCAAAGAAATGAAGATATTCATGGAATAGGCATGACTTCTTTGAGGACAAGGCAAAGATTAGTAGAAAGGCTGACTGAAAAGGGTATAAAGGATGTTAGGGTTTTAGAGGCAATGAGAGATACTCCAAGACATCTTTTCTTAGATGAAGCATTATCTTCAAGAGCATATGAAGATCTAGCTTTACCCATAGGTCATCAACAAACAATTTCTCAACCTTATATTGTTGCGAGGATGACTGAAGTCCTTATTCAAGAACACAAACTTGAATCTATGCCTATAAATAAAGCCTTGGAAGTCGGAACTGGGTGTGGTTACCAGGCAGCTATTCTTTCTAGATTTTCAAAAATAGTCCATTCTATAGAGAGAATAGAATCACTTCATGAGAAAGCCAAACATACCTTAAATAACCTTAAAATAAGGAATGTTAAACTCTTTCTTGGTGATTGTTCTGAAATAGAAAGCAGTTCTGAGAAGTATGATGTAATTCTCTTCGCTGCTGCTCCTCTTGATGTTCCTAAATATTTCTTAGAAAAGTTATCCGATGGAGGAAGTTTGATAGCACCAGTAGGCACAGGAGAAGACCAAGAATTAACTCTTGTAAAGAGAAAGGGAAATAAATATGAAAAAACCATACTAGAAAAGGTTCTTTTTGTTCCTTTTCTAGGTGGGGTAATAACTTAAAGGTAAGAAATAGGATGAAAAGAAATCTAGCTATCTTATTTAAAGGTTTCATCATGGGAGTCGCAGAAATAATTCCTGGAGTATCAGGTGGTACTTTCGCTTTGATTTTAGGGATCTACCAGAGATTAATAAATGCTCTTTCTCAAATAAATTCTTCTTTCATAAAAAAAGTGTACAAATTAAATCTGAGAGAAGCCTGGCTGGGAATAGATGGAAATTTTTTACTTTTTTTGGTTCTGGGTATGCTCTTAGCGGCTATCTCTTTTTCTTCAGTAATTATTTTCTTATTTCAAAATTTTCCTTCTTTCCTTAAATCTTTTTTTTCAGGAATATTGTTATTATCACTTTTCACGAAACCATTAATTCCTGACCAATTAAGAAAGGGGTTCATTATTGGTTTTTCTTTAGCTTTTTTACTGGTCATATTTTTATGGAGCTTACCAATACAAGAATTTAGTTCTTCTAATCTATTGTTTATATTTCTTGCAGGTTCTGTAGCCGTTTGTGCTTTCATTCTTCCTGGTATTTCTGGCAGCTTCGTTCTTTTAATTCTTGGTTTTTATCAACAAATCATTTTTGCAATAAAAGAATTAGACCTAGCTATTCTATCTGTATTATTTTCTGGATGCTTGTTTGGCCTTCTTTTGTTTATTCAGTTATTGAAAAAAGCTTTACTAAACTACCCTTACTACATGTCAGGATTTTTTTATGCTTTGGTAATGTTCAGTATTCCTTTAATATGGAAAACAGATGTCTGGGTGATGTCTTTTCCAAATTCCCAATATGAGTTATTTCAGGCATTAATAGGTATTTTATTTGGAATATTTTTCTTATTTATTTTACAAAGGTTGTCTTCTATTTTTCAAGATACTTGATTTTATTTTTAACTTCTCGCCATTTTGCTTCATCTTCAAGCGGTTCTTTTTGTTCAGTTATGTTAGGCCATTCTAAAGAGAGTTCAGCATTTAGTTCAATAAAAGGAATTTGGTCGTCTGGAACTTCGTCTTCAGACAAGATAGCATCAACTGGGCACTCAGGCTCGCACAAAGCACAATCAATACACTCATCGGGGTTTATAACTAGCATATTTGGACCTTCATAAAAACAGTCCACAGGACAAACTTCAACGCAATCTGTAAGTTTGCATTTTATACAAGCGTCTATAACTATGAAAGCCATGTCAATATGGGTTAACAATTTTATCAATAATTCTATACAACTACTATCTAGACATTAATTTCAATTCTGGTCTAATTGCGTCTACATTCAGATGAGGATCTTTTGTGAAGCAAAAAAACTTGGAAAATATTAGCTCTGAGCTTGGAAATATTCTTATATCAAAAAATTTAATCTTTACTTGCGCTGAATCATGTACTGGAGGCTGGGTAGGCCATTCTATAACGTCGGTACCCGGAAGTTCAGAATGGTTCGGATCATCTTTTGTAACTTATTCTTATAACGCAAAGGAAAATATTCTTGGGGTTAACCCCAAAGAGCTAGATAGTTTTGGTGCCGTAAGTGAAGAGATTGTTGAACAAATGGTTACAGGAGCAATAAATAAAACTGGAGCAAATGTCGGAGTAGCAATAAGCGGAATAGCAGGGCCATCAGGTGAAACAGAGACAAAACCTGTTGGGACAGTATGTTTTGCTTGGAAGCTAGATAATGGTACTTCAAAAACTACTACAGAACATTTTCAAGGTAATAGAAATGAAGTTAGATATAGTTCTGTAGAAAGAGCATTATTGGGTACAATTGAGTTTTTAGAAAGCAATAATTAATACTGTTTATTTATACAGTATTATGTATAATTGGCATGATTAACCATTTTGGAGACAATCATGGCGCAGAAAAAGGTAACTAATATCAAAGAATTAGATAAAACTAAGCAGCTAGAAGCAGCTTTAGGGCAAATAGAAAGGCAGTTTGGGGCAGGAACTGTTATGAGGATGGGGGATAAGAAACATGAAAAGATTCCTGCAATACCGACTGGCTCTTTAGGTCTTGATTTAGCTCTAGGGATTGGAGGGTTGCCTAGGGGCAGGGTGGTTGAAATTTATGGCCCTGAATCTTCTGGTAAGACTACTCTAACTTTAGAAGTTATAGCGCAATGTCAAAAAATGGGTGGGACTGCAGCATTTATAGATGCTGAACATGCTTTGGATCCAATCTATGCAGAAAAACTTGGAGTAAATGTAGGAGAGTTACTTATTTCTCAGCCTGATACTGGAGAACAAGCACTGGAAGTAACGGACATCATGGTACATTCTGGTGGTATTGATGTCTTAGTTATAGATTCTGTTGCAGCACTTGTCCCAAAAGCTGAAATTGAAGGTGAGATGGGTGACACTCATGTAGGCTTGCAAGCAAGACTTATGTCGCAAGCACTTAGAAAGATCACAGGTAACGTTAAAAAATCTAATACTTTAGTTATTTTTATTAATCAGATTAGACATAAGATAGGCGTAATGTTCGGGAGCCCAGAGACCACTTCAGGCGGTAATGCTTTAAAGTTCTATTCTTCAGTCAGATTAGATATCAGAAGGATAGGTACCGTTAAAGAGGGAGATGAGGCGGTAGGTAATGAAACAAGAGTTAAGGTAGTGAAGAATAAAGTTTCTCCTCCTTTCAAACAAGCAGAGTTTCAGATAATTTATAATAAAGGCATAAATCGTCTAGGAGAGTTAATAGACCGAGGATCTGATTTAGGAATAATTGAGAAGTCAGGAGCTTGGTATAGTTTAGAAGGCGAAAAGATAGGTCAAGGGAAATCCAATGCTGTAGATTTTTTAGAGGAGAACCCAAAGATAGCGGAGAAAATAGAGAAGCAGATTTTCGAAGGCTTGGTGGATAAGGAATAATTCTTTAAAGGTATTTTTTATATATGTTTCTCTAGTTCGTTTATATTAATTAATGAAACCCCCTCTTTACCTCTAACCTTTAACTCTAGTTTATTCTCTTTAAATGATTTTTCTCCAAGAATAATCATCTTAGGTATTCCTATTAGCTCCATATCAGAGAATTTAACCCCAGGACTTTGTTCTCTGTCATCCCAGAGCACTTGATGACCTCTGTTCAATAAATCTTCATAGACCTTCTGAGCAGAAGATTTTAGTTCTTTATCATTTCGTGGATTAATTTCTACTAAGACAATACTGAAAGGGCTTATCTCTTTTGGCCAAACTATACCTTTTTCATCAAAGTTTTGCTCTATTGCTGCAGCAACTATTCTTGAGATTCCAATACCATAACAACCCATTTCAGGGTATATATTCTCTTTATCAAATTGAATAGATAATTTCATGCTTTCTGAATATTTCTTACCTAATTTAAATATGTGCCCTACTTCTATTCCTCTTTTTAATTTTAGGATACCTTTTCCGTCTGGACTCTCCCTTCCTTCTAAAGTTTCAGGGTCTTGACCTGACTCTAATTCAATTAATAACTCAGCATTTATTGCGTAATCACTCTTATTGCTAAAAGCTAAAAGATCTTCTCCAGAGTCAGCTAATACATGAAACTCTTCAGAATCTGACCCTCCTATAGCTCCACTATCTGCTTTTACTATTCTGTAGTCCAAACCAATCCGATTAAATATTTTTATGTATGCTTCCCTCATGATTTTATAACTTTCATCTAAAGCCTTTTTATTTAGATCAAAAGAATAAGCATCTTTCATCAAAAACTCTCTAGATCTCATCACCCCAAACCTTGGTCTAATCTCATCTCTAAATTTTGTTTGAATTTGAAAAAAGGTTACTGGAAGCTGTTTATAGCTTCTTATATCATTTCGACAGAGATCTGTAATTACTTCTTCATGTGTTGGACCAAGACAGAATTCCCTATCATGCCTGTCTTGAAAGACAAGCAACTCTTTACCATATTGTTGCCATCTATTTGTTTCTTTCCATAACTCACCTGGTTGAACCATTGGCATTAATATCTCCTGAGCACCAGCCTCAATCATCTCTTCTCTTACGATATTTTCAACTTTCCTTAGGATGTTAATTCCTAAAGGAAGCCAGTTATATATCCCAGAGGCTACTTGTCTGATTAATCCAGCTTTAATCATAAGTTGGTGACTTATAGTTTCTGCATCTGAGGGGTGTTCTCTTTGTGTAGCTAGTAATAAATTGCTGGTTTTCATGGCTTTGTTTCTGTTTACAATATTAACATTTAGTAAAAGAGTAAACGAGATAATAAGTAAATAAGCTTATATTGGTATAATCCCTAAAAAAATATTATGCCAACTTATATTTTTAGAGAAAAAGGTAAAAAAAATGTTGTAGAAATACAGATGAAGATATCTGAGCTTGATTCCTTTAAAAAAAAGAATCCAAATCTTCAGCAGATTCCTACAGCACCTTCTTTTAGATTAAAAGGAACAGGTTGGTATGAAACAGATTTTAAAACTGGTAATAAGAAAAATGTAGTTAAAAGCGATAAGGAAACTTCTACAGAAAAAAAAGATAATAATAAAAATACAAAAAACGAAAATAAAAAAGATGAGAAGAAGAATAATTCCAAAGGGTAGTTAATTTATGGGTGCTTATAAACATAAAAAGAAATGCGGTTCAATTAATAAGAAAGATTCTGGGAAAGAGATTGAATTATCTGGTTGGATCCACAGAAGAAGAGATCATGGCGGAGTAATTTTCTTTGACCTTAGAGATGAATCTGGTTTAGTGCAAATAGTTTATAACCCAGATGAAAAAGAAATTTTTAAGATCGCTGAGTCTTGTAGAAATGAATATGTTATCTCAATAAAAGGAGAAGTTAGGAATAGACCTGAAGGAACGATTAACTCTGAACTGCCTACAGGTGAAATTGAGATCGTAGGGTCAAGTTTAAAGATCCTAAACCCCTCTCAGCCTATACCCTTTCAGTTAGATGATTATTCTTCTGTAGGAGAAGAAACAAGGCTTAAATATAGATTTCTAGATTTAAGAAGAGATCAAATGCAAGAAAATATTCGTTTGAGATCTAAGACAACTAAGTGTGTAAGAGATTTTCTAGATAAGTATGAATTTTTAGAGATAGAAACGCCTCTATTAACCAAAGCTACTCCAGAAGGAGCTAGAGACTACCTCGTACCGAGCAGAACATATCCAGGCTCTTTCTTTGCTCTACCTCAATCTCCACAATTATTCAAACAAACTCTAATGGCTTCTGGTTTTGAAAGATATTATCAATTCGCAAGGTGTTTTAGGGACGAGGATTTAAGAGCTGATAGACAACCAGAATTTACACAGATTGATATGGAGTGCTCTTTTCTTGATTCTGAAGAAATAATAGATCTAGTTACAAAACTAATTTCTACAATTTTTAAAGAAGTTTTGGATGTAGATTTAGGGGATTTTCCTTTAATCTCTTATGAAGAAGCAATAAAAAAATATGGAACAGATAAACCTGATTTAAGAAATCCTTTAGAGTTAACTGAGATGACAGATGCTTTTAAACAAACTGAATTTAAAGTTTTTAGTGAGCCTGCAAATTCTAAGGATTCCAGAATTGCATGTATTTGTGTTCCAGGAGGGGATTCATTATCTAGGAAACAGATAGATGACTATACTAATTTTGTATCTGATTTTGGTGCCAAAGGTTTGGCATATATAAGGGTTGAAGATCCTCAAAAAGGTAAAGAAGGTTTGCAGTCTCCTATTTTAAAATTTCTAGAGGATAATCTTATAACAGATCTAATCAATAGCTTAGAAGTTAAAAAAGGAGATATTATTTTCTTTGGAGCAGGACCTATAAAAATAGTTAATGACTCACTGTCATCTTTGAGAGATAAATTAGGCAAAGATCTTAACTTGCTTGAATCAGAGTGGGCGCCATGCTGGGTAGTAGATTTTCCAATGTTTGAGTTAAATGCTAGCAAAGAAATTACTCCTCTTCACCATCCTTTTACCTCGCCTTTATGCTCTATAAAGGAAATAAAACAAGACCCTCTTTCATGCCTTTCTAATGCTTATGATGTAGTGCTTAATGGAGTAGAATTAGGAGGAGGATCAGTTCGCATACATGATCACAAAATGCTTTCTACAGTATTAGAAATTCTGGGAATCAAATCGGACGAAGCTGAAGAAAAATTTGGTTTTTTACTTTCTGCTCTTCAATATGGCTGTCCCCCTCATGCAGGTTTGGCTATAGGTTATGACAGGTTAATTATGTTAATGACTTCTTCAGAATCCATAAGGGATGTCATGGCTTTCCCTAAAACTCAGACAGCCTCCTGTTTAATGACAGAAGCCCCTGGAGAGGCTTCTGCTGAACAATTAAAAGAACTAAGTATAGTTTTTGATAAGGAAGACTAAGAATGGCTGGTCACTCTAAGTGGGCTAATATAAAGCATAGGAAGGGTCGACAAGATGCAAAGAGAGGTAAGATTTTTTCTAGGTTAATCAGAGAGCTTACTGTAGCTTCAAAACTAGGAGGGCCTTTATCAGAAGATAATCCAAGACTAAGAACTGCTCTAGACAAGGCTCTTTCGTCTAACATGCCTAAAGATACCATAGAAAGGGCTATTCAAAGAGGTTCTGGTGCAGGTGAATCAGAGAATCTTGAAGAAACTACCTTTGAGGGGTATGGACCCGGAGGAGTAGCAATTATTGTCGAATCAATGACAGATAATAACAATAGAACAGTTGCCGAGGTAAGACATGCTTTTACAAAAGCAGGAGGAAATTTAGGTACAGACGGATCAGTTTCTTACCTATTTAGCAAGAAAGGACTAATTCAAATAAATCAAGAAAGCAATTTAGAAGAAATTATTGAAATTGCAATAGAATCAGGAGCAGAGGATATTGAAGAAAACCCAGATAAAACAATAACTATAATTTCTTCTTTGGAAGAATATGAGGCGGTAAAAAGGGCTTTGGCAGATTCAAATATAGATATCTCTGAAAGTGAATTAAGTTTAGTTCCAGAAACAACAATTTCAACAGATCTAGAAACGTCCATCAAAATTTATAAACTTTTGGAGGATCTTGAAGACCTAGACGATACACAAAATGTACATTCAAATGCAGATTTCCCTGAAGAAATTGTAGAACATATAAATTAATCATGACGAATTCAAGAAATAAAGGAGCTTCTTTTGAAAGAGAAATAGGAAACCTTCTCACCTCTGATCTAAGCCTAAAGAATAGTATTCGAAGAATATTGGAACAAACAAGAGAGAAACATCTCCCTGATTTAATGTTGGGAAGGTGGTATATAGAATGTAAGAGATATGGGTCAGGAGCAGAACCTCTTGATGCTTGGTGGAAACAAGTACAGGAAGCCACTAGGGATGAAGGTATTCCAGCACTTGTTTATAAGTTTGATAGAAGGCCTATAAAGGTTAGAGTGCCGCTTGGTGCTATTAATCCAGAACTTAATTTAAATTCCCCTTATACGGCTGACCTCTTGTGGGAAGACTTCATCTACTTATTAAAGAACCTCTATAAAGAAGATATAGAGGAGCATAACTATTAATATGCATGTACTTCCCCTTACAATTTATTATGAAGATACTGATGCTCAAGGAGTAGTTTATTATGCTAATTATCTAAAATTCTTTGAAAGGGCAAGGACAGAATTGTTAAGGGGGATAGGCTACAATCAGAAAGATTTGATGGATGAAGGAAGTATATTTGTTGTTCGCGAAGTAGAAATAAAGTTTAAAAAACCTGCTTATTTAGATCAAAAAATAGAAATTCATTCTCAAATAAGGAAGGTAGGTAAAGTAACTTTTGATTTTTCCCAAAAAGTTTTAGATGACAGTGATATTTTGTTATGTAATGGTTTTATAAAATGTGGATGTATTAGTATGTCAGATTTTAAGCCTAAAGCTTTACCTAAAGAATTATTTAATGGAATGAAGTCTTTATTAAAATAAATATGAGTTACTCAGTTATTGATCTTTTTCTTAATGCCAGTTTCATTGTTCAGTTCGTCATTATTCTTTTATTGTTAGCTTCAGTTTCTTCTTGGATGATAATTTTTGAAAGATGGATATATTTAAGTAAATCTAAAGATGAGTTAATAGTTTTTGAAGATAAGTTTTGGTCAGAAAGAGGTTTGGAAGCAATATCTCAAGAAGGTTTAGAAGATAAGAATGAACCTTTAGGCTTAGAGTGTCTTTTTAGAGCAGGATACGAAGAATATAAAAATTTAAGAAAACAAGATTTAGAGCCTGATATCATTATAGAGGGAGCAGAAAGGGCAATGAGAATTGCCTTATCTAGAGAACAGTCTTCTCTAGAAAAACATTTACCATTCCTTGCAACTGTCTCTTCAGCAAGTCCTTACATAGGTCTATTTGGTACGGTTTGGGGAATTATGAATTCCTTTAGGGGTCTAGCTGAAACTAACCAGGCAACTTTATCAGCGGTAGCTCCTGGAATTTCTGAAGCTTTAATAGCCACTGCTATAGGTTTATTTGCAGCTATACCAGCTCTAATAGCCTACAATCGATTTGCTAGTTCAGTTGAAAACTTAATTTCTAATTTTGAAGACTTTATTGATGAATTTTCAATTGTTTTAAGAAAAGAAGTTTATAAGAAATGACCTCAAAAAGAAGAAACAGAAAATTACTTTCCGAAATAAATGTAGTTCCTTATATTGATGTAATGTTAGTTCTTTTAGTAGTTTTTATGGTTGCTGCACCCTTAATGGTTCAGGGCGTTTTGGTTAATTTACCGGAGACAACATCTGAGCTTTTACCTAGAGAAAAAAATGACCCTTTGATAGTTTCAATTAAGGAAGATGGAGTCTTTTTCCTTGAAACAGAATCCACTAAAAATGAACCTCTAAATTCTCAAATGTTGTCTGAGAAGGTAACTAAAATATTAAGTTCAAACCCTTCTTTGCAGGTTGTAGTCAGAGGAGATGGCAAAGTAAGGTACCAAAAGGTTATGGAGTTAATGTCTATTTTGCAATCCTCTGGAGCAGAAAATGTAGGTTTAATTACTCAACCTCCCCAAGTTGTAAAATAAATGGTTAATTATTATTCTGGTCTTTTTATTTCTCTATTTCTTCATCTAGCTTTGATTCTTTCTTTAGCAAACTTATTTAAAATTAAAGACCTTTACTCTCTAAATGCATTTGAACCAATGCCTGTTTATTTAGTTTATGAAAATAAAGTGCAAAAAATAAACATTAAGCCCATAAAGAATAAAATAAGGAGAATTGAAGATAAAAAAGTTCAATCTAATCAACCGGAAATTAGTTTATCCAATGTTAGTGCTGAGAAGGAGGCCCTGAATATAGAAAAAAATCTTATAAATCTTGAGTTAGAGAAAGTAACTAAATCTGATGAAATAAGTTTATTTAGCACCATTATACAAAATCAGGTAATGCAGGTTTGGCAACAACCATCTTCTGCTAAGGAGGGATTAAGTGTTGAGCTCTTAATCAGACTTGTTCCAACAGGGGAAATAATTGAAGTAAAACTCTTAAAGAGCAGCGGCAACTTTGCTTTTGATAATTCAGCTCTTAATGCAGTGGAGAAGTTATCTAAGTTTGAAGACTTAAATATGGGAAGAAAATTATTTGATAATCATTTTCGTAACTTTACCTTAGTTTTCAACCCTAAAAATTAAAGATGATATTTAAAAGAAACATAATTTTTTTGCTCCTTTTTTTTTGCTCCTTTACTAATTCTCAATTAAGAATTGAGGTTACAGAAGGAATTAAAGACCCCATTAGAATAGCTATAGTGCCTATATCATGGAATCTTGATACTCCTCCCAAAGTGTATTTAGATCAAATAATTTCAGAAGACCTTGAATCTTTTGGAGAGTTTATTTCTTTACCCCCAAGAAATATGTTGAGTTTTCCTACCTCTGAAGAAGAAATTCTCTATAGAGATTGGAATCTTTTAGGCGTAGATTATCTTGTTGTAGGGTCAGCTGTATTAGGAAAAGATTTACAAGATGTAGTAGTGAGTTTTTCCATTATTAATATAACCCGCCAAAGAGTTATAAAGAGGTCTATCAGCAAAGGATCTTCAGCTTTTTTAAAATCCCTTGGTCATGTTATGAGTGATAGGATATATAAGGAAATAAATGGAATTCCAGGTATATTTTCTACCAAGATAAGTTACGTTAATAATGAATCCCTTCCAGAAAAGAATTATTTTCTTAGAGTCACAGATATAGATGGAGAAAATGATTCTGTTTTATTTTCTTCTCCTGAACCAATAATGTCACCAAGCTGGTCTTCAGATGGACAGAAAATAGCATATGTTTCTTTTGAAGAAGGCCAGTCTAGAATTTATATTCAAGAAGTCTATACAGGAAAAAGAAGGTCTTTAAAGTTTGAACCAGGAATAAATAGTTCTCCTAATTGGTCGCCAAAAGATAAATACATAGCTGCAGTGCTCTCAAAAGGCGATAACCCGGATATTTATAGTTATGATGTTAAGAGGGGTAAATGGAAAAGATTAACAAATCATTTCGGCATAGATACTGAACCTGATTGGTCACCTGATGGAAGAAAAATTCTTTTTACTTCAAATAGAAGTGGAACTCCTCAAGTATATGAAATGATCGTTTCTAATAAGAGGATAAAAAGAAAGACATTTGAAGGGTCATATAATGCAAGAGGAAGATACACGCCAGATGGCAAAAGTATTGTTTTCGTTCATAGAAAAAATGGAATGTTTCACATAGCAATTCAAAATTTATTAAATGGTAAGATGAAAATTTTAACTAACACTCAACTAGATGAATCTCCAACAATATCTCCTAATGGTAATGTAATAATTTACGCTACCAAAAGTAAGGAAGAAGATATTCTTGCAGGCATTTCTATTGACGGAAAAACGCGGTTTATTCTGCCTACTAATTCAGGTGGGGTCAGGGAACCTAGTTGGTCGCCTTTATTAAAGTCTTTAGAATAAATAGCTAAAAGACTAATAATCCTAGGAGGCTTTTTTAAATAAAAAAAGTATAATTAGCGGAAAGGAGATAATTATGACTTTATTTGAGAATTTCTTAATAATCGCTGCTTTAATTTGTACTTTTAGTGGTTGTGCAAATATATCAATGGATAGTGCTGAAGCCTCTTCGGCAGTTTCAGCTAGTTCAGATTCTAGATTTTCTGATGCCGAAAGCACTGTTGGAGGAACCATATATTTTGATTATGATAAATATGATCTTTCTTCTTCAGCTACTTCTGAGATGAGAGATTTTGCTAGGACTATTGCATCTAATTCAAGCAGAATAAGAATTGAAGGACATTGCGATGAAAGAGGCACTAGAGAATATAACTTAGCTTTAGGTGAGAAAAGAGCCAATACCGTTGCTGAATTTTTACAAGTTAACGGAGTTTCTTCTAGTAGGATTACAGTAGTTAGCTACGGTGAAGAGAAGCCGGTTTCTTATGGCTCTGATGAATCATCTTGGTCAAAAAACAGAAGAGCAGTAATAAAAATCTATTAAAGCTTGAAAAAACTTTTAATATTCTCCTTTATTTTATTAATCTCTGCTGATTCATTTTCAGAAGAGCATTCATCAGAATTGCTTTTACAGAAAATTGAGAGTTTACAAAAGGAAGTTGAATCTCTTAGAAATTTGGTCGAAGAAAATGCTTATTTAATAGAAAGATACCAAGAACTTCAGCAGCAAAGATATTTAGATCTAGACAAGAGGCTGCACGATATTCTTTCAAGTGAATTAAGTAACATTGACAATGAAAATTTAGAAATTTTTTCTGTTGAAGGTGAATCTAATCAGAGCACTCTTTCCATGGAAATCGATGTTTATAGGAATGCTCTAGAACTATTTGATTCTTCAAGATATGCTCAAGCCTTACAAAAATTTAGAGAACTTATAGTTTCTTTCCCTGAAGGTAAATATATTGCAGATGCATACTTCTGGTCAGGAGAGCTTTATCTAGCACAAAAACAAAATGAAGATGCAAGAGAGAACTATCTGGTTGTTGTAAGAAAATATATTAACCATAATAGGGCTTCTGACTCGCTCTATAAATTAGGTCTTATAGAGAAATTATTAGGAAACAAAGAGGGCGAAAAAGAGTATTTTCTTAAACTTATTAAGGAGTACCCTAATACAGGAGCTGCTGAGTTAGCAAAAAAAAGTTTAGAAATTTCATCAGAAAAGTCGAATTAACATGCTTAAACCATTAATATACGCACCTTCCGGGCCGTTAGCTCAGTTTGGTAGAGCAGTTCCCTTTTAAGGAATTGGTCCTGCGTTCGAGTCGCAGACGGCCCACCATCTAACAAAATGAAGTATTTTTTAGTTATTGCAGGTGGAGCTCTAGGGGCTCTTTTAAGGTTTATCATTTCAGAAATAATCGAAAAAATACCTTTTTTATTTTTCCCATTAGGGATAATTTTTGTAAATATCACAGGTTGTTTTTTATTAGGTCTTTTAATAAACTCTTTTGATCAAAAGTATCATGATATTTACGAACCTTTGTTAATAGTTGGCTTCTTGGGAGCATTTACAACCTTTTCAGCTTTTTCAAGGGAAACTTTCCAACTTATTGATCAAGGAAATTTCTTAACTGTATTTGTTTATGTCCTCATTACTGTCATAGGGTGCCTCTTTGCAACTTGGTTAGGCATGCAAATAGGAGAGAATTAATGACTCATGCTATTAATCTAATATAATATCTTTATAGAAGTTAGATTCAGTTCTTCTTCATAAAACTATGTATTTAGTAGTTAAAATAATCATTACAGTTGCATTGATTGTTGCTATTTCAGAAATTGCTAGAAGATCAACTTTGATTGCAGGAGTTCTTGCCTCTATACCCTTAATGTCTGTACTCGCTATTAGTTGGCTGTACTTTGATACCAGAGATATTAAACCTGTTATTAATTTAGCAAATTCTATTCTTTTACTAATACCTCCTGGATTAACTTTTTTAATTGTATTGCCTTTAGCTCTAAAGAAATTAGATTTTACTTATTCACTTTTAATATCAATTATTGCAACAGTATTAATATACTGGTTATATGTCACTCTAATTTCTAGATTTGGTATTCGTCTATAATTAATCTAAAAATGAATTAGTAGGATATGAATTTATATATGGTACATGTTGGTTTTTATGATCCTTCAATTGGAGAAGGGCTATATGAAGTCCATATGAATTTTTTTACAGTTGCAAAAAACCCCAAAGATGCAAAAGAAAGAATTTCAAATTTAAAGCAGTTTAAAGATAAAAAAATGCATATTGATGGGATAAAAGAACTTTCTTATGTTGATGGATATAAAGTTTCTCTAGAAGAAACTAAAAATCCAAAACAAGAAGAAATCCTAGGTTATGACGAATCAAAAAATCTATAGAATAAATGTCTGATACTATTTTTCAAAAGATAATCGATAAAGAGCTTCCAGCTGATATTGTCTATGAAGACGATGTGTGTCTTGCTTTTCATGATATAAATCCTGTTGCACCCATTCATGTTCTGATAATTCCAAAGAAACAAATTAATAAACTTTCTGATTCTAAAATAGAAGATAAGGACTTACTTGGACATCTTCTTCTGGTTGCTGGAGATATTGCCAGGAAACTAGAAGTAGCTGAAGCCTTTAGGCTTGTAGTAAACAATGGTGCTGGAGCTCAACAAACTGTATTTCATTTGCATTTACATCTTATAGCTGGAAGAGACCTTTCTTGGCCCCCAGGTTAAGTAAATTCTTTGAGCTCTTCTTTCGTAGCAAATATATTTTCAATTTTTGTTTGCAAAATTTCGTTAAGTTGAAAATTGTTTCCTACTAATTCCATTGCATATCTCAAATGCTCTATAGCTCGATCATAACTACCTGTTAAGTAGAAGTATTCAGCTCTAGACTGATGGAGAGAAATAATTTTCCTTGCTAGCCCTTGGACTTCAGCTAACCAATACCAGACTTGGGGATCTTCCTTGCGCTTAAAAAGTAATTTTTTAAGAACTTCTTCAGCTTGATCATATTTTTTTTGATCAATAAGAGCCCTGGCGTACATCATTGAAATTGGGTAATTTAAAGGGTTCATTTCTAGAAGGTTCTTTCCAACGGCTACAGCTTCTAATCCATTACCTGCATTTAAGTGGATCTCTAAAAGAGCTGACTGCAAAATAAGGTTACTTTTTTGAAGCTTCAAGGCTTCTCTAGCTTCTTCTAGGGCTTGGTTGTATTTATTATCGCTTGATAAAGCAAGAGCTAAACCATATCTTGCAATTATTTTCTCTCGAGTACTTTTTGCTTTTCTAGTTTCCTGCCTCAATTGAACTACAGCCTGTCTAGATGTTTTAAAGAAATTTATTGAAACTCTTTTTTTAATTAATTCAAAACTTAAACTATTCTTATAGTTAGATCCTTCTATTTCTCGTGCTCTGATCCTAGAATCACTTATCCTTTTCTTTGTTAGAGGATGAGATCTAAGGAATTCAAGCTCACTTGCACCACTTAATCTACTTAAAGATTGCAATTTTTCAAACATTTGAGGCATGCTTTCTGGGTCATAACCAGCAGAAATCATAGTAAGGAATCCTATTCTATCAGCCTCCTGTTCATTACTTCGACTATACGATAAAGCTTGTTGGACTAGTATTTGTTGACCAGCCATAATTGCATCAGGTCTGCTACTCGCTGCTATGGCGACACTTGCCAAAAGAATTAATGCGTTACTTAAACTTCTGTCTTTTTGTCTTTGTAAGTTCCTAGCAAAATGTCTTTGGCTTAAATGAGCTAATTCATGTGCAACTACAGAAACAAACTGACCTTCATTCTCAGAGTGATAAATAAGACCAGCATTTATTCCTATTATCCCGCCAGGAGCAGCGAAGGCATTTATATTCTTATCTTTAATCATTACCAACTCTAATCTTCTATCTTCTAACTGACTATATTCGCTAACTCTATATATTAAGTGTTCTACATAGTCTTGAACTATTGCATCCTGCAAGTCCGGTAATGACCTCCTTAATTGAGCAACATAGAGTCTTCCAAGTCTGTACTCTGAGTCTAAAGAAATGGCTGATGAAGAAGTGTCACCGAGTTCAGGTAAAGTCTCTTGGGTGTTTAAAGAAAAACTTGCTAGTAGAGATAGTAATAGAATACACCTATTAAGTTTTAAAAAAGAATTTTTGAAACTAACCATAGCTTTACTTTCTAATTAGACTTATATAATAACAATGAGTTCATATTATGCGAAAATACTATCAGATAATTTTGCTTTTAAAGAAAAGAGTTAAATGTGTTTGATATTCTAAAAAAACTATTAGATAGATACTTCTTCAATGATGAAACTATTTATTTCGCTTTTTTCATTTTTATATCTTTCGCCTTACTATTTTTCTTTGGAGGAATTTTATTACCAATCTTAATAAGTTTAGTAATTGCTTTCTTGCTTAACGGGTTAGTTTTAAAACTAGAAAGTTATAATTTCCCTAGATGGGTTTCACTTACTATTGCCTTACTAGTTTTCTTTATTGTTTATGTGAGTCTCTTCTTAGTTTTGCCTTCAATAGGATCTCAAATAAATTCTTTGATAATCAATCTACCAAACTTAGTTGATTCACTTCAGCAAGCTTTAACTCGGCTTTCAGTATCTTACCCAGAGTATTTATCAGAAAAAGAGATGGAGATAATTTTTTCTAATTTAGCTTCTCAAATAGATAAGCTTCTTTCGCAAGCATTAGAGCAAATAGCAGGCACTATTAGCTTTGCCTTTAATGCATTAATCTACGCTATTCTTATCCCTTTAATGGTTTTCTTCTTTGTTAAAGACAAAGAAACTCTTTTACCTCTAATAAGTTTTTTTGCTCCTCGTGAAAGGGGACTAATGGATTCCATTTTTAATGAAATGAATGATCAAATATACAATTATGTAACAGGAAAATTCATTGAAATTATTATTGTTACGTTTGTAAGTTACCTAGCTTTTAGTTTTGTTGGCCTTCCTTACACTTTCCTCATGTCTTTATTGGTAGGCTTATCAGTAATAATACCTTTCTTTGGAGCAATTCTTGTTACTATACCAGTTTTACTTTTAGGCCTATATGAGTGGGGTTTGAGTGAAAACTTTTATTGGTTACTGGGTATGTATTTAGTTATTCAAGCATTAGATGGAAACTTGCTTGTACCTCTTCTATTTTCAGCAAGAAATAAATTACATCCTGTGGTTATAGTAATGTCAGTACTCTTCTTTGGAGGAATTTGGGGGTTTTGGGGGCTCTTTTTTGCAATCCCTTTGGCAACCTTCGTAAAAGCTATTATTAATTCTTGGCCTCAAAAGAGCCTTAGCTAAAACAGTTTTTATAAATCTCTTACAGCTCCTAGAACTTCTTCTGCATGTCCTGTTACCTTTACCTTCCTCCATGCCTTAACTAATTTTCCTTCTTGGTCTATAAGAAACGTACTTCTCTCTATGCCCATGTATTTTCTTCCATACATGCTTTTTTCTTTTATAACATCATATTTCTTACAGATTATTTCATCTTCGTCAGAGATTAAATCAAACGGAAAAGACTGTTTTTGTTTAAAGTTCTCATGGGATTTTATAGATTCCCTAGATACTCCATAAATCAAAGTATTTTCTTTTTTAAAATCATCATATAAATCTCTAAAATTTTGACCCTCAGTTGTGCAACCTGGCGTATTATCTTTTGGGTAAAAATAGATAATAACTTTCTTGCCCTTTAGCTTAGAGAGCTCAACTAATCCTTCTCCTGTACATGGCCCTTTAAATAAAGGCGCCTTATTTCCTAATTTTAGTGTTGGCATAAAACCTCCTTATTATTGATATAATAAAATTATTTAAAGTTAATTGAAACAATCTAAATATTTTACCCATTATCGTGTTTGATGTAAGAGGATCAATAGTAGCATTAGTTACTCCAATGGAAAAAAATGGAGATATTAGCTGGCAATCTTTATTTGATCTAATTGACTGGCATATTGAATCAGGTACTGCTGCTATTGTTAGTGTAGGAACGACTGGAGAGTCCTCAACAATTGATGTTTCTGAGCATGTACAGATAATCGAGCAAGGAGTTCAGCACTCAAAAGGTAGAATCCCAATTATTGCTGGAACTGGTGCAAATTCAACAAAAGAAGCAGTTTATTTAACTACAGCAGCAAAAGAAGCTGGAGCATCAGCTGCTCTCCTAGTTACTCCTTATTATAATAAACCCACTCAAAAAGGACTTATAGAGCATTACACAGAGATAGCTTCAGAAGTGGATATACCCCAAATTCTTTATAATGTTCCTAATAGAACGGCTTGTGATTTATTGCCTCAGACAACCGCGACTTTATCAGAATTAGAAAACATAGTTGGAATAAAAGAAGCTTCACCAGATCCAGATAGATTAATTCAATTAAAAGAGAAATTAAAGAAGAGCAAGACTGAAGAATCATTCCTTCTTTATTCCGGCGATGATATAAGTGCTTGCAATTTTTTAAACGGAGGAGGTCATGGTGTTATTTCAGTAACAGCTAATATAGTACCGAAATTGATCAAACAGATATGTGATCATTCTTTAAATGGAGATTTTAAGCAGTCTGAAACAATAGACTCAAGGTTAACTGATTTACATGAAGCTCTTTTTTTAGAAACAAGTCCTATACCTGTAAAATGGGCACTAAATAAGGTAGGCCGGATTCCTCAGGGCATAAGATTACCTTTAACTTGGCTAGACAATGAATATAATTCTCAAATGGAACTTATTTTAAAGAAATTAGGTCTTATAAATTGAAGGAAGATTAGTCATGAAAAGAGCATATTTAATTTTAATCTTTATACCACTAGTATTTACTTCTTGTGGATGGATTTTAAAAGACCATAGTTACGACTATCTAAAAGAGGAACAGAAAAAATCTATAGATTCAGGAAATGAACCTACAAGACCCATCGTGGATTACTACCCCATACCTAAAAGCCAAGAAGATTTAGATGCAGATTCCTACATAGTTCCTCTACCAGCTCAAGTATTTTCTTCTGGTTCTACCAACGAGATAAGAATGCATAAATTGGGTGAATTAAGATGGCTATATGTTGAAGCGCTTCCTAGCAGTGTATGGCCCTTAATGAAAGATTTTATGTCATCTACTGATGAAGGGCTTGCTTTTGATGACCCCAATAAAGGTATATTGGAGAGTAAAATTAT
Organism: Gammaproteobacteria bacterium; assembly: GCA_045563675.1. Lineage (GTDB taxonomy): Bacteria > Pseudomonadota > Gammaproteobacteria > Magnimaribacterales > Magnimaribacteraceae > AEGEAN-183. The sequence continues at coordinate 553,249 of JBJLIX010000002.1, read as the reverse complement.
TAACAAGGGTCAATATAAAACTAAGTTACAAATGAAAATTGAACACGGCATAAGACAGGCAAGTTCTGAGATCTTTCTTTCTCATTTAGTTTTAGATGAAGAAGATACCTGGACAAAAGTTTCTCAAGAAGAAAATATAGAAGATCAGGTTTTAAGAAGTGCCTTAGACTTCTTATCAGAAACTCCCTCAACTGGAGGAACCTCTCTTGTAGCCCTAAATCTCAATGTAGGCCAGAAAGCTGTACTCAAACAGTCTGAAGAAGGAATGAATTTCATAGAAATGAACCTTGAGTTCCCTCGTGCTTGGGCAGCTATTGACAGAGCCCTAAAAGAAGCACTTATTACCGTCAAAGATTTAGATAGAAGCAAAGGAGTATTTTTTATTAGCTTCTCCCAAGAAAGTGAAGCAGGTTTTATGAAAAGGGTTTTTACTAGAGGCGATAAGATTAGTAATTATAATTTTAGGATTAATATAGAAAGGGTAGAAGATAATTTATGCAGAGTAACTGTAACTAGTGATTCAAAAGAAAATGCAATTTTAGAAAGGGACTTATTGTCAGAAATAAATCAATCATTATCATAGAAACATGGAAGAAATAAAAAAAGGTATTTTAGTTAATTCAGGTAAAGCTAAGTCTTTATTTGAAAGTTCAAAAGATGATCATTATGTTATGCATTATAGGGATGATACTTCTGCATTTGATGGTGTAAAAACAGAAAGTCTTTCTGGCAAGGGTGAAATAAATAATAAGTTCAATGCCTTTATAATGGAAGTATTAGAAAAAAATGGTATATCTACTCATTTTGTTAGGCTTCTTTCAGATACTGATTCTTTAGTTAAGAAGTTAAATATGCTTCCAATAGAGTGTGTAATAAGGAATATAGCTGCTGGGAGTATATGCAAAAGGCTAGGGATAGAAGAAGGATTAGATCTTGATCCGCCAACCTTTGAATTCTTCTACAAGGATGATGATCTACATGATCCTATGATAAATGAATTTCACATAAATTCTTTTGGTTGGGCTTCCGAAGATGAAGTTGGTCAGATGAAAGAGTTAACCTTTAAAGTTAATAAGGTTTTAAAGAAACTTTTTTTAGATGCAGGAATGATTCTAGTTGATTATAAATTGGAATTCGGTTCCTTTAATAATAAATTATTACTTGGAGATGAGTTTACTCCAGATGGATGTAGAGTTTGGGACATTGATACAAGAGAGAAATTAGATAAAGATAGATTTCGTCAAGATTTAGGCGATGTAGTAGAGTCATATCACATAATCGCTAACAAGCTAGGAATAGATTAGGTTATCTGAGGCTATTGTTAATATTCTTTAGTTCTTTTTTGCCTGGACATAACTCTTTATCTCCAAGCTGATTTAATGGTTGATCTATGATGTTTAAGGTTTCCTTTAAATCTGAAGCTTTGGGATCTATGTAAAGTAAACCAGTAAGCACCTTTCCTTCTTCTTCAGATTTATTTATTCTAGCTAAAGAAGAGGATTTATTAATAGGATCGAAATCTTTTGGTAATTTCTCCAGAGAAATGAGAGAACCATCATGAAGTGGTACTTCTAAACTTTCTCCTTCTTTGTAGTCTGCATTTATCTCCTTTCCTAGAGGTACAAAATCAGGTCTACCTAGGGACTGGTTGTGCTCTCTTATATGATCATAACTTTTTGTAGAAGTTCCGTGGTTATTAAAAGTTACACAAGGAGAAATAATATCTAGAAAAGAAAATCCTTTATTCTTCATAGCAGCTTTTAAAAGAGGTACCAATTGATCTTTATCCCCTGAGAAGCTTCTTGCAACAAAACTTGCACCTAACTGAATAGCCATAGAAGCTAAATCTATAGCAGGAAAAAGGTTATCCTCTCCATATTTACTTTTAGACTCTAAATCATTAGTAGCAGAGAATTGACCCTTAGTAAGACCATAAGTCCCATTATTTTCTACAATATATATTACATTTAGTTGTCTTCTTGCTGCATGAATAAACTGACCTATTCCTATTGAAGCAGTATCTCCATCCCCTGAAATCCCAAGATAAAGTAATTCATGATTTGCAAGGTTGGCTCCAGTAGCAACTGATGGCATGCGACCATGAACTGAGTTAAAACCATGGGATTGGTTTAAAAAATATGCAGGGGCCTTAGAAGAACATCCTATACCAGAAAGCTTTGCTACTTTATGAGATAAAATATTCAGTTGAAAACATGCTTCCAAGATAGCCGCACTAATTGAATCGTGACCACAGCCAGCACACAAACTTGATACTGTGCCTTCATAATCTCTTCTCGTAAGACCTAAATCATTTCTTTCTAGGTCTGGGTGATGATTCTTAGGTTTAACTATATAAGTCAATTTATTCTCCTCCTGAAATACTCTTCATTGGATTTCCTTTTATATGAGAGTTAATTTTATTTGTTATGAAGGATGCGGTTATTGGTGAACCATCAAAACAGAGAACAGACACAAGCTTATCAGGAATTATTCCTCCTTCAGCCATAATTAGTGTTCTCATTTGGCCATCTCTATTTTGTTCTACTATAAAAAGAAGATCATGATCTTCAATAAATTCCCATACTTCTAAGTTAAAAGGAAAAGCTCTTAGTCTCATTGCATCTAAAACAATTCCTTCTTCATGTAACCGATCTAATGCCTCTTGCATTGAAGCTTCTGTACTCCCGTAATAAATAACACCTAATGAACTAGAGTTTGTTTGTTGCTTAAAGACTGGTGTCGGTACTAGTTCTGATGCAGTCTGATACTTCTTGGTAAGACGAGAAAGGTTTTCAGCATTGATTACACCATCTTCAGTATATCGTGCATACTCATCATGGGAAGTACCTCTTGTAAAGTAAGCGCCTTTTTCAGGATGAGCTCCTGGGTATGTTCTATAAGGAATCCCATCTCCATCAACATCTAAATATCTACCAAAATCTTCAATTTCTTCTAGATCTTTTGCATGCAATACCTTTCCTCTATCAAACTTAGTATTGTCATCCCATTTAAATTCAGGACATGTCCAATCATTCATACCAAGGTCTAGATCAGATAATACAATCACAGGCGTTTGTATTCTTTCAGCTAAATTGAAGGCTTCAGAAGAAAAATCGAAGCATTCTTTAGGGTCAGAAGGTATAAGAAGTATATGTTTAGTGTCGCCATGAGAAGCATAGGCGCAGGATAAAACATCAGATTGTTGAGTTCTAGTAGGCATTCCAGTAGAAGGCCCTCCTCTTTGTATATCAAAGAGAACAAGAGGGATTTCAGCAAAGTAAGCAAGCCCAAGAAATTCACTCATCAGCGAAATGCCAGGTCCACTAGTAGCTGTAAAGGCTCTAGCCCCATTCCAGTTAGCTCCTATTGCCATTCCTACAGCTGCAAGTTCATCTTCTGCTTGAACAATTGCAAATTTATTTTTTTTAGTATTTTTGTCTACTCTTAATTTTTCACTGTAGCTAGTAAAAGACTCGGCTAATGAAGTAGATGGAGTTATTGGATACCATGCACAAACAGTTGCCCCTCCATAAACGCAACCCAAACCAGCAGCATCATTACCACTAGTAAGAATCATTCCTTTTGTTTTATTACTTCTTTTGACCTTTATTGAACAGGGATCATGTAAATCTTCTTTAGCAAAATCATAGCCTGTATTTAAAGCTTCTACATTTGGTAAAATAAGTTTTTCTTTTCCCTTAAATTGTTCTGTTATAAGTTCTTCATATATATCTTTATCTATATCTAATAGGTATGAAAGAGCTCCAACATAAACAATATTTTTAAATAGAAGCCTTTGCTTAGGGTTAGAGAATTTTTCTACACAAATCTTTGTTAAGGGAATCTCTATTATATTTACATCAAAATTACCAAAATCTCTCTTCCAAGAAGAATCATACATAAGGTAACCCCCCGCATTGATTTCTTGAATGTCTTGAGGATAAGTTTGTGGGTTCATGGCTACGGCAATATCAACTCCTTCTCTTCTACCAAGATACCCTTTTTCACTCACTCTTACTTCAAACCAGGTAGGAAGGCCTTGAATATTTGAAGGAAAAATATTCTTAGGGCTAACCGGAACTCCAGATCTAAATATTCCTTTAGCAAAGGTTTGGTTAGCGCTTGCCGACCCAGAACCATTTACATTTGCAAACTTAATTACAAATTCGTTGGTTGCTTCAATCTTATTCATGAATAAACTTTAGACTCTTCGTATAAGTAAGTTTGCATATCCCATGCACCTGTTGGACATCTTTCTGCACATAAGCCACAGTGGAGGCAGACATCTTCATCTTTAACCATTACTCTTTGTGTTTGTTCTAGCTTTTCGGAAACCAATAAATCCTGATCTAAGTTTTTTGCAGGTATTCTGAGACTTTCTCTTAGCTCTGTTTCATTAGAATTATTGATGAAATTTATACAGTCTGTAGGACATATATCAACACAAGCATCACATTCAATACATAAGTCTTCTGAAAAGACCGTTTGGACATCACAATTTAGACATCTTTGAGCTTCTTCAAAAGCCAACTTATCATCAAATCCCAATTCGACTTCAACTTTCAGATCTTTTAAGGATATAGATTGATCTGCATGTGGAACTAGATATCTTTTTGCTTGAGAAATATCATTATCGTAAGACCATTCGTGAATCCCCATCTTTTGACTTACTAGATTTGTCATAGGTTCAGGTCTGTCATAAAGATCTTCTTCATTTAGAAATTTATTAATAGATATCGCTGCTTGATGTCCATGAGCAGCTGCCCATATGATATTTTCAGGTCCCCAAGCTGCATCTCCTCCAAAAAATACATTGGGTAAGGTAGATTGAAAAGTAACTTTATCTACAACAGGCATATCCCATTCTCCAAACTCTATTCCTATATCTCTTTCTATCCAATCAAATGCGTTATCCTGGCCTATTGCTACGCAAACATCATCACACTCAAATATTATTGGATCTTCTCCTGTTGGAACTAGAGATCTCTTGCCATCATCGTCAAATACAGCTTCTACTTTCTCAAATTCCATTCCTGCTAACCTTCCTTCATTAAGAATAAACTTCTTAGGAACATGATTATCAAGAATTGGAATATCTTCTTCCATTGCCTCTTCTATTTCCCATTCAGAAGCCTTCATTTGATCGAAAGGACTTCTAACTATAACTTTTACATCATCAGCTCCAAGTCTTAATGAAGACCTGCAACAGTCCATTGCTGTATTTCCACCTCCAAGCACTATTACTTTTTTGCCGATGGAATCTATATGTTCAAAAGCAATACTAGTTAGCCAATCTATCCCAATATGTATATTTTTTTCTCCTTCTTCTCTTCCTTCAATGTTCAAATCTTTCCCCTTAGGAGCTCCTGTACCTACAAAGATGGCATCAAATTCTTCCTCTAATAGAGATTTCATACTGGTTATTTCACTATTAAATCTTGTTTCTATACCCATATTTATTATTTGATTAACTTCTTCATCTAGAACTTCAATAGGTAATCTAAAAGAAGGTATGTTTGTTCTCATCAAGCCCCCAGCTTTGGGATCTTTCTCAAAAAGAACACATTCATGACCCATAACTAGTAAATCTCTAGCTACAGTTAATGAAGCTGGTCCTCCTCCAATTAAAGCAACCTTTTTTCCGCTTCTTTTATCAGGTATCTTCGGTAATAGATCACTAACATCTTGTTTATAATCATAAGTAACTCTTTTAAGTCTACAAATAGCTACAGGTTTTTCATGGGTTCTAGTTCTTCTGCAGGCAGGTTCACAGGGTCTATCACAAGTTCTCCCTAATATGCCTGGAAATACATTTGACTCCCAGTTAATCATATAAGCTTCAGTGTAATTGCCTTGTGATATTTGTCTTATGTATTCAGGAACAGGTGTGTGTGCAGGGCATGCATACTGGCAATCTACAACTTTGTGATAATACTGAGGATTACTAGTCTGAGTAACTGGCATGTAATCCTGAACTGGATTTGTAGGTGCTTTATACGATAAATCTTCTAGAGGTCTTTCTTTGGATTTTTCTATTTTACTTTTTAGGGATTCAATTACAGACCATCTCATTTCTTGAGCTTCTTCTAGATCATGAGTTTTAAGAGATTGTCTTAGATCATAACCAAGTTGCTGTCTTAATGTTCTAGGGACTGCAACCTTAACCCACCAAGTATTATGTCTTTTGAATAGGTAACGAGTATCCATACTGTTTATATTTTAATCTTCCCCTTGGGTATGTACCTTATTTTTTTTGTATGGTACATAAAAAATATTGTAATAAAAGGTTTTTTTTAAAAAAAATAAATATATTTTGATTGTAAAAATGAATAATATATAGTTGCTAAAAAAAAATAAGGTACATATGATCTAATCTTGACAAAATTAGTCGGAATTATAAAATACGCCAAATATGAAACTCACAACTAGGGGGAAGTACGCTGTTACAGCTTTATTAGACCTCACAATGAACCAAGAAGAGAATAAATTCATATCTTTATCTAAAATAGCTGAAAGGCAAGATTTACCTATTACTTATTTAGAGCAGTTATTTTTAAATTTAAGATCATCAGGGATTGTTGAGGCCTCAAGAGGCCCATCAGGCGGTTATAGACTGACTAGACCAAGTTCTGAAGTTAATCTTTTTCAAGTAATTAGTTCTGTAGAAGGGAAAATGGATGCTACTCAGTGTGGAGGTACAGCAGACTGCCATTCTGGTTCTAGGTGTTTAGCACATGATCTTTGGACAGACTTAACTCAACATGTAGATAACTTTTTATTAAAAAGATCTTTAGATGATGTAATTTTAAAGTTAGCTCCATCTATTCCAAAAAGCGCTTCTACACCAAGACAAATAAGAAAAATAGATTTAATAGCAAAAAGTTAAAAATGAGATTACCAATTTATCTTGATTATGCATCTACTACTCCAGTCGATCCAAGAGTAGTTAAAAAGATGCAGGAATATTTATCCTTAGAAGGTAACTATGGGAATCCAGCTTCAAGGTCTCATGAATTCGGATGGAAAGCAGAAGAGGCAGTAGAAGAAGCAAGATCAAATATATCGTCTTTAGTAAATTGTGATCATAGAGAGATAGTGTGGACCTCAGGAGCAACAGAATCAGATAATCTTGCAATTAAAGGTGTAGCCAGGTTCTATAAAAAGAAAGGGAATCATATTATTACTTCGAAAATTGAACATAAGGCTGTCTTAGATAGCTGCCGTCAACTTGAGCGAGAAGGTTTTGAAGTAACTTATTTAGATCCTGACCCTTCTGGCCTCATTACACCAGAGAATTTAGCAGAAAACATTAGGAATGAGACTGTACTGGTTTCTTTGATGCACGTTAATAATGAAATAGGAGTTGTAAACGATATTGCTTCTTTAGGTGAGATAACAAGAAAAAATGGCATTATCTTCCATGTTGATGCAGCCCAAAGTACAGGCAAGATTTCTATTGATCTATCTAAATTGAAAGTTGATCTTATGGCTTTTTCAGCTCACAAAACTTATGGACCCAAAGGTATAGGAGCTCTGTTTGTGAGAAGGAAACCGAGGGTTAGGTTGGAAGCTCAAGTTCACGGAGGAGGTCACGAAAGAGGAATGAGATCTGGAACTTTGCCTACCCATCAAATTGTAGGAATGGGAGAGGCATTTAGATTAGCAAAAGAAGAGATGAGTTCAGACAATGAAAGAATAAAGAAATTAAGAGATAAATTCTGGAAAGGGTTGATGGACATGGAAGAAGTTCATTTAAATGGACATTTTGAGAAGAGGGTTGCAGGCTTTCTTAATGTTAGTTTTAACTTCATAGAAGGAGAGTCACTAATTATGGCCCTAAAAGATATAGCAGTTTCTTCAGGTTCTGCCTGCACATCTGCAAGTTTAGAACCTTCTTATGTCCTTAGAGCTCTTGGGTTAAAAGATGAAATGGCTCATAGCTCAATTAGATTTTCGATTGGTAGATTCACAACTGAAGAAGAAGTAGATTACACAATTAATCTAGTAAGAGATTCAGTTGAAAAATTAAGGGAACTTTCTCCACTTTGGGATATGTACAAAGATGGAGTAGATTTAGATAAAGTTGAATGGGTAGAACATTAAATAATAGGGGATAGATATGGCTTATAGTAAAAAAGTAATTGATAAGTTTGAAAAAACTTTAAAAGAACCAGAGAAGAATAGTGTGGGAAGGTGGGATCCTTCTGAATCTGATATAGGAACTGGAATGGTTGGGGCTCCTGCATGTGGAGATGTTATGCGTTTACAGATTAAGTGTGAACAGGTTAAAAATACCCATGTAATAAAAGATGTTAAATTTAAAACTTATGGTTGTGGCTCAGCTATTGCATCTTCAAGTGAATTAGTAGATATGCTAAAAGGAAGGACTTTAGAAGAAGCTAAGGAAATAAAAAATTCTGAGATTGCAAAAGCTTTGGACCTCCCTCCCATTAAAATACATTGCTCTGTTTTAGCTGAAGATAGCATTAAACAAGCCGTAGAGGATTATGAAAAAAAGATTTAGAGCATGAAAGAACCTAAAACATTTGACCCTCAAGCTTTTTCATTGACTGAAGCTGCCTTAAGTCATTTTAAAAAAAGTATGTCTAAAGAAGAGGGTTCTTTAGGTGTTAGATTTTCTGTTGAAGAAGCTGCGGGCTGTTCAGGGTACATGTATGAAATGGATTTTGTAGATGAAAACAAGAAAGACGATTTAATCTTCAAATTTAATGAATTAAAGGTTTTTATTGACCCAAAATCTTTTGCTTACCTTAAAGGGACTAAAGTTGACTTTATTCAAGAAGGATTAAACGAAGAAGTAAAATTTCTTAATCCTAATGTAAAGGCAGTTTGCGGTTGTGGTGAAAGTTTTGAAATAAGCTAAACCCCTTTCATTTCCATATTTAATTAAATGGCAAAAGTCAAAATATATCCTCACAAAGAAGTTTGTCCTGAGGGAGCTGAGATAGAAATAGCCCCAGGAGAGTATTTATGTGAGAACTTACTAAAAGAAGGAATTCAAATAGAGCATGCATGTGAACTATCTTGTGCTTGTACTACTTGCCATGTAATAGTTAGAAAGGGCTTTTCTGGTTTAAATGATGCCTCAGAATTAGAAGAAGATATGCTGGACAAGGCTTGGGGATTGGAACCTGAATCAAGGTTAAGTTGTCAAATTATTATTGGAGACGAAGATTTAGAGATTGAGTTACCTCAGTACACCATTAATATGGTATCCGAAAAAAAATAGCAGTTATGAATTGGACAGATATTAATGAAATTGCAATACAACTTGCTGATGATCATCCAGATATAGATCCCAAATTGATATTATTTACAGATCTCCATCAAAAAGTCATGAATATAAATGGCTTTGAAGGTGAGGCGGATAGGTCAAATGAAAAGATCTTGGAAGCTATACAGGCTGCCTGGATAGATGAACTAGATTAACTCTTTTTAAGTTTAATAAGTATAATGCCGCGCGAAAACTATCTAAAGGTAAATTAATGCAAGACACTTTATGTATTATCAAGCCTGATGCTGTAGAGAATGGGCATATCGAAGAGATATGTGAAAGAATAGAGCATTCTGGTTTAAAAATTGTAAAGAAAAGGAAAATGCTACTCTCAAAAGATTTAGCTGAGGGCTTTTACTCAGAACACAAAGGCAAGCCTTTTTTTAAAGCATTGATTAAGTTTATGACTTCAGGACCTGTCCAAATCCAAATACTTCAAGGAATGGAGGCAATAAAAGGTTATCGTGAACTTATGGGTGCTACTAACCCTAAAGAAGCAAAAGAAGGAACATTGAGGCATGAGTTTGCAGAATCTATAGATGCAAATGCAGTGCATGGATCTGACTCAAGGGAATCTGCAGCAAGGGAGGTTGCCTACTTTTTTCCAGAATATTAAAAATAGAGAATTTAGATGTCCAATAAGGAAGAAAGAATATACCCAGGAGAGCTTTTAAGTACAGCAAGAAAAAAAAAGAGACGAAGGTATAAGAAACTATCTGATGAATTAGGTATTCCAGAAAAGTACTTAGAAGCATTAGAGAATAACGATTTTGATGAGATGGCAGGACCTGCTTATGTCAAAGGATATTTAAGAGCTTATGCGAAGAAATTAGGACTAGATTCTGACCTTGTTATTAATGCTTTTAATGATTACATGAGAGATCAAAGGAAGAAGAAAAAAAAGAAAGTAAGAAAAGATAGGAAAAAAAAGTTGGGAGCTAAACTCGACTTCAAATCTGAAAATATTATAGCTATTGGAATAATGTTAATAGCAGCTTTTTTAATTACATATTTTTCTAAAAATTAACCTAAAGTCTATGACAATTATTAAAACTGATGTAAGTTGTTTGGTATTCATATAAATAAGAAACTATGAACTCATCTGATATTAAAAGGAGAAAATCTAAGCAAATAATGGTTGGCGATGTACCGGTAGGAGGAGAATCTCCTATATCTGTTCAAAGCATGACAAACACTGATACTAGAGATGTTATTTCTACTGTAGGTCAGGTTAATAGTTTGCAAGAAGCTGGTGCCGATCTGGTAAGAATCTCCATTCCTGATGAGGATTCATTGAAGGCCTTTAAAAAGATAAAAAAAGAAACTAACTTGCCTTTAATTACTGATATTCATTTCGATCATAAGCTTGCTTTAGGGGCTGTTAAAGCAGGAGCTGATTGTTTAAGAATTAACCCTGGAAATATAGGTAAAAAAGAGAAAGTTTTGGAAGTTGTTTCTGCAGCGAAAGATAATGGAGTGCCGATTAGGATAGGCGTGAATGCAGGTTCATTAGAAAAGAAGCTACAGAAAAAATATGGCGAACCTACCGCAGATGCCTTGGTTGAATCTGCTTTAAATCATGTAGATATTCTTCAGTCATTAAACTTCAATGAGTTTAAGTTAAGCATAAAAGCATCAGATGTATTTTTAACTATAGATAGCTATAGAAAGATATCTACAATGATAGATCAACCTCTACACTTAGGAATTACGGAAGCTGGAGGGTTTAGATCAGGTACAGTCAAATCTTCTGTAGGTTTAGGAATGCTGTTAATGGAAGGAATAGGAGATACTTTAAGAGTATCTCTAGCTTCGGAACCTGAGAATGAGATTAAAGTTGGATTTGATATCCTTAAGAGCTTAAAGCTTAGATCAAGAGGAATAAATTTTATTGCTTGCCCTAGTTGTTCAAGAATGAATTTTGATGTAATAGGTACAATGAATGAATTGGAGGCTAGATTGGAAGATGTATCTGAAGATTTAGATGTTGCAGTGATTGGATGCTATGTAAATGGTCCTGGTGAGTCTAAGCATGTTGCATTGGGAGTGACTGGTGCTTCACCAAAGAATTTAATTTACATTGATGGTAAACCCGATCATAAAATAGAAAGTAAAGATTTGGTGGACCACTTAGAAACATTAATTAGAGAGAAAATTAAGAAATTAAATCAAAACGTTAGCTCTGTAATAGCAAGGTCAAAATAAAAATGTCAAAGATAAAATCAATTAGAGGTATGAAGGATTTGATCCCGGAAGAAATTGGTGTTTGGCAATCTATAGAGGCAAGTATCAGATCTGTGTTTAGTTTATATGGATTTGAGGAGATAAGGCTTCCCCTTATTGAAAAAAGTGAATTATTTGATAGGTCTGTTGGAAATGTGAGCGACATAGTTTCAAAAGAGATGTATGTTTTTGAAGACAGGTCAGGAGAAGCAATTGCATTAAGGCCTGAAGGAACGGCGGGTTGTGTAAGGGCTTGTCTTGAAAATGACTTAATAAGAGTTGATAAGCCTAAGCTCTGGTATATGGGGCAGATGTATAGGTATGAAAGGCCTCAAAAAGGTAGGTCTAGGCAATTTCATCAAGCAAGTGCAGAGATATTTGGGATAGGCAGTTATTTAGCTGACGCTGAACTAATTCTTTTACTTAATAATCTTTGGAACAAACTTGGAATACAGAATAAATTAAGTCTAGAGATAAATAGTTTAGGTAACTATCAAACTAGAGAAGTTTATAGAAAGGCAATTCAAGATTTCTTTAATAGCTATAAAAAAGAATTAGACAAAGATTCACAGAGAATATTAAGAGACAATCCTTTGAGAATCTTAGATTCAAAGTCCAAAGATATCCAGCAGTTACTTGAAGAAGCTCCCGAGATTAATGAGTACCTAGATGAAGAGTCTAAAGATCATTTAAATAATTTAAAGAATATTCTAGATAATTCAAATGTTCCCTATTCGGTTAACAGTAGACTTGTAAGAGGGCTTGATTATTACAACAAAACAGTATTTGAATGGAAGGCTGAGGGGCTAGGAGCTCAGGATACTGTTTGTGGAGGAGGAAGATACGATAATTTGGTCGAGCAATTAGGCGGAAACAGCTGCCCAGCAGTGGGCTTTTCTATTGGGCTTGAAAGGTTGATACTTACATTGGGGGATTCATTTAGACAAGAAAGCATTCAAAAACCATTATGTGATGCGTATTTTGTTTGCTTAACAGAAGAAGCTTTTACCTACTCAATTTTGTCTGCAGAGAAAATTAGAAGTACTTTTCCTGATATTAAGTTAAGGCTAAGTTTAGAGGCTACAAGCGCAAATTCTCAGTTTAAAAAAGCTGACAAATCCGGAGCTGAATTTACTTTGATTGTAGGAGATGAAGAGTTAAAGGATAATACAATATCTTTTAAGCATTTAAGAGATGGTTCAAAACAAGAAACTTTTAATTTTGACCAATTAATTAAAAATATAAAAAGAATTTTATAGAAAATGGTAAAGCTTTCTTCAACGGAAGAGGAAAACACTGAGTTTTTAGCTTCCTTATGGCAGGGGTATAAATACCTCCTGCTTTTAATAGTTCTTGGGGTAGTTGGAGGTCTCGTGGGCTGGGAGGCGTGGAATGATAATAGAGCTTATAAATTACAATCTTCTTCTGACCTTTATCAATCTTTTTTAGATTCTGTTGACGATAAAGGCTTAAATGAGACTGAGATAGCCCAAAAGATTTTGGACAATTATCCTAATACTCTCTATGCCGATTTAGTTAATTTTTATTTAGTTCAAGTTAATGTAGAAGAAAACAAATTGGATGAGTCTGAAAGGATATTAAAGAAAATTCTGGAGAAGCATAGCTCTAGATGGAGTGATGACTATAATCCTGTAGAAGCTACTGCAACACTTAGATTAGCAAGAGTTTTAATTGCCAAAGGAAGTCCTTTACAAGCCATAGAACTAATTGATGGTTATCCATATATTAATGGTTCATTATTGGAAGTTAAAGGAGATGCTCAAGTAGAGATGAGCCAATTTAATGAAGCTAAATTAAATTATCTCAAAGCTTTAGAGTCAACCCAAAATACGTCTATTAAATCTTTAATTAAAATGAAGTTAGCTGACCTAGGTGAATAGCAGATGTTTAAGTTATTAAAACTTTCTCTAGTTCTGCTCTTAAGTATAAGTTTTGTAGGTTGTTCTTCTCTTGGCTGGTTAAAATTTTGGGGGGATGAAGACGAAGAAATTGAATTGCCAGCTGTCTTAGAAGAAATTAATCAAGAATTACTCATAAAAAGCTTATGGTCTTCAAAAGTTGGAAAAGAGAAGATGATAGGAAGGATTTTACCATCCATTGTCGGAGATAATATTTATTATATAAACTCGGAAGGTGAGTTATATGTTTTCGATTTGGAAACAGGCAAATCAATTTGGAAAAAACAAACCAATGATGAAGTATCAGGAGGATTGCAGGTAGGTTTTAAAAAAATTATTTATGCAACTCTATCAGGACAAGTAGTGGCATTGGATATCGAGAATGGTGAAGAAATATGGAGAGAGCAGTGTTCTAGTGAAATTTTATCTCCTGCTGTATCTAATGGTACTATTGTTGCAGTTCAAGCTACAGATGGAAGTATCACAGGTTTAAACTTGGATGATGGAAAGAAGTCCTGGGTACATCAAGTTTCTGTTCCAAATTTGAGTTTAAGAGGAACTTCAATACCACTATTAACTCAAGGGTTTATTTTTACAGGATTTGCAAATGGTTCTGTTTCAATGATATATCCGGATTCAGGTGCAGTGAGATTGGAATTTCCAGTTACAATAAATGAGGGCTCTACAGAATTGGAAAGGATGGTAGATGTAGATGGAAAAGTCGTAGTTGCAAATAATGTACTTGTAGCTGCAACTTTCCAAGGAAATATAACAGCCATTGATTTACAGCAAGGCAGACCAATTTGGCAAGAAAAAATATCTTCAATACGAGACTTATCCGAAGCAAGAGCAAGAGTAATAGCAGTTGATGAAAAAGATATAGTTAAAGCTTTTGGTCTTTCTTCAGGCGCTACATTATGGCAACAAGAAGGCTTAAAACTTAGAAATGTTAGCTCTCCAGTAAGCATTAGAGGTAATGTTATGATAGGTGATTTTGAAGGCTTTGTGCATATTCTAAATAGTATAGATGGGTCATTTATTGCAAGAAAGAAGATATCTAAAAATCCAATTCAAGAGATTATTACTAAAGGTAACAATGCTGTAATAACAGATAATTCAGGTAAGCTATTTTTCTTATCAATAGAATAGTCTTTATAATTAGTTCTTTTATTCTTAAGTAAATCAAGAAATGTCTTCTATAGTCGCTATAGTTGGCCAACCAAACGTTGGTAAATCAAGTATATTTAATGATTTGACTGGTTCAAACGCAGCTTTAGTAGCCAATTTTTCAGGACTAACTAGAGATAGGCAGTATGGCAAGGCCTTAAGATCTTCTGCTATCTTGATAGATACAGGCGGAATTAGCGAAAGCTCATCTGATCTGTCTAGAGATGTGCTGCATCAAACAGAGTTGGCAATTAATGAATCAGATATCATTTTCTTTGTTGTAGATGTTAAATTAGGACTTACTAGTCTTGATAAAGATATATCCAAGAAATTAAGAAAAACTAACAAATCAATCTATCTAATAATCAACAAAGTTGATAATAGTAATGAAGAAGCCTTATCAAATGAATTTATCGAGTTAGGCTTTAAGAACACTTTTTTAACTTCTTCTGCTCACAATCAAGGAATAGGTTTATTGAAAGATTTACTATCTCAGGTTTCTCCTACAGAAGATCTTTCTTCTGAAGATGAAAAATCATTAACAGTAGCTTTATTAGGTAGACCAAATGTAGGCAAGTCAACCTTAACAAATCTATTGAGCGGACAAGAGAGAGTCTTAGTTTCTGAAAAATCTGGGACTACAAGAGATTCTATCAAGGTACAAATAGAGGTTGATGGAATGGATATAGATTTAATTGATACCGCTGGAGTGAGAAAGAAAAGTTCCATAGTAGAAGAAACAGAAAGATTTTCTGTAAGTCAATCTGTAACTGCCATAAAAAAGAGTGATGTAGTTATACATCTAGTTGATTCTGAGGAACCAATGGTAGATCAAGATATGCATCTCTTGGGTCTAATTCTTTCTATCGGAAGGCCTGTAATATTGGGCTTTAATAAGATTGATTTATTAAATGATAAGCAAGTTGAAGAATTAGAGGAAACTATAAAAAGAAAGCTAGAATTTGCTAGCTTTATTAATATTCATCTAATGTCGGCTAAGCTTAATAAGAATATTAAAGCCCTTTTACCCTTGGTTCTTGAAGCTTTTAGATCAAGTAAGAAAGACCTTGGAACCAGTCTCCTAAATAAGATCCTTTCAGAAGCAATAGAGAAATCTCAACCACCATTAGTTGGAAGATTTAGACCAAAACTAAGATACGTCCACCAAGGAGGGAAGAATCCCCCCAAGTTAATAGTGCATGGTAATAACATGAAAGGTCTTAAAAAGTCTTATAAAAAATATATTGAAAACTATTTTAGGGAAAGTCTAAAGCTAATATCTACACCTTTATTTATAGATTTTGTTGACTCTAGTAATCCCTATGAAGGCAGAACAAATAAACTTAGTGAAAAGCAAAAAAGAAAAAGAAAAAGGGTTATAAAGAAAAACAAGAAAAAATGAAGATTAAAGAGATAAAAAAAAGCTTTTTTCTGTTAGTCTGTTTTTCTTTTTTTTGTCTGAATATAAATGGTGCTTCTAACTTGAAAGATTTAAACCCTCCTAACCCCAAAAAGATTCCCATGACCTTCAAAGCCCATGGCGTGGAAAGGATAGATAATTACTACTGGATGAGAGATGACTCTAGAAAAGATCTTGAAATTATTAACCATCTAAAAGAAGAAAATAATTATCTTGAAGATTGGTTCTCTACAGGTACAGATAAGAGAGATGAACTTTTTGAAGAAATCATGTCCAGAATACCAAAAAAAGAAGATTCAGTTCCTATTCCAATGGGTTCTTATAAGTACTTCAGAAGATATGAACCTGAAAAAGAGCACTCAATATTTATAAGAAAAAAAATAGATTCAGAAAAAGAAGAAGAAATCCTAAATGTTAATAAATTAGCTGAAGGGTCAGAATTTTATCAATTATCAAATTGGAGTATATCGCCCTCAGAAGACCTATTAGCATTTGCAGAAGATACTACTGGTAGGAGGCAATATAAGATAAGAATTAAGGACTTAAAAACTAATAAGTTTTACAAAGACTCTCTAAAAAATACCTCAGGAGCAATGGCCTGGTCTTTATCTGGAGAATACATCTTTTATGTACTTAGAGATCCTGAAACTTTACTTCCTAGTAAGGTTTTTAGACATAAACTCGGAGAAGATCAATCAAAAGATAAACTAGTTTACGAAGAAAAAGATACAACCTTTTATGTTTCAGTAGGTAACACGCGTTCATTAAGATTCATTGAGATCAATATATCTAGCACTGATAGTAGTGAAACTCTTCTTATTGATACTCAAAGTCCTGAAAAAAAACCTTCAGTAGTTTACCCGAGAGAAAAAAATCATCTTTATTCGATTGAAGATGATGCAGATAGGCTTCTTATTCTTACAAATTGGAAGGCACAAAATTTCAGACTGATGGAAGCAAAGCTAAGTAAATCCGTCATAAGTAAAAAGAATTGGAAAGAATTAGTTCCCCATAGAGAAGATGTTTTATTGCAAGATTTTTTAGCTTTTCCTAAGAATATAGTTCTCTTGGAAAGGGAGAGAGGATTAAGCTACATAAAGCTTTTATCAAGAAGAGGAGAAGAGAAAGGTAGTGTTAAGTTTAACGATCCAGTATACACAACCTATTTCGCGGCAAACCCTGAATATAATAGTCCAAACCTATATTTTGGCTATTCGAGTATGAGAACTCCAGATAGTGTCTATTCTTATAGCCTAAAGGCAGGTAGAAAGAAACTTTTAAAACAGGCTAAAGTATTAGGTAGCTTTTCTCCAAGCACTTATAAGGTGGAGAGAAGGAATATCAAAGCAAGAGATGGAGTGTTAGTTCCTGTTTCTTTAATTTATAAAAAAGATAAATTTATTAAAGGCAAGAATCCCATTCTAATTTACGGCTATGGCTCTTATGGGCACTCTATAGATGCAGGATTTAGTTCTTCTAGGCTTTCATTGCTAGATCGTGGTTTTATATTTGCTATTGCTCATGTTAGAGGAGGGCAAGAACTAGGAAGGCAGTGGTACGAAGATGGAAAAATGTTTAATAAGCTTAATACTTTCTATGATTTTATAGATGTAACGAAATGGATTGGGAATAAAAAGTATGCTGATCCCAAAAGAATATATGCTGCAGGAGGGAGTGCAGGGGGCTTACTGATGGGTGCTATCATCAACATGGAACCAAATTTGTATAAAGGAATCATTTCTAATGTTCCTTTTGTTGATGTCCTTACAACTATGTCCGACCCATCAATTCCTCTAACTACAGGTGAGTATACTGAATGGGGTAATCCAGAAATTAAGGAAGAATTTAATTACATATTAAAGTACTCTCCTTACGATAATATAGATTACCTTTCTTATCCAAGCATCTTGGTAACTTCAGGATTATGGGATTCGCAAGTTCAATATTATGAACCTTCTAAGTACGTTGCCAAACTAAGGGAGTACAATAGATCCTTCAATCCCATCTTAATGAAAGTAAATCTTTCTGCAGGACATGGAGGGGTTAGTGGAAGGTTTGAAAGCTTAAAAGAAATCGCTTTGGAATATGCTTTTTTATTGAGAGTAGATAAGGAAAAATAATTAATCCAAGAGATAAAAATAGGGAGATAATCTCTCTTCTGATACCTACAATAATCTTTGTAAGCATGGGCCAATCTGTTTACTGGCAAACCATGCCTCTAATAGGTAGAGAATTAGGGTTTAGTGTTACTTTAATTAATTCTTTAGTTTCTTTTTCAGCTCTTATGTTCTTAATTTTCACCCCCTACTGGGGAAAACGTAGTGATAAAGTTGGAAGAAAGTTCGTTCTTATGGTCGGACTTATAGGATATATAGCTTCAACCATACTCTTCTGTGGAATAGCTTATCTTGGTTTAATTGGTTTTTTTAGCTTTTCAACCTTAATCTTTTTTATGCTGTTATCTAGAGTGATTAATTCAGCTCTTAGTTCAGGCATGAGGCCTGCCACTGGAGCATCTGTTGCAGATATAACTTCCGAAGAAGATCGTTCAGCAGGAATGGGTCAATTTGGAGCAGCAAATAATATTGGAACTATACTTGGTCCAGTCTTAGTTTCCTTTGTTGCCTATCTTCTGGTAAACACATCTATTTTTCCTGATGCTTTCCAGCCTTTTGGACGATTAATCCCCTTACTTATAATGTCTGTCTTGATGTTATTTGCGGTAATACTAGTATATTTTTATTTGCCTGAATCCTTTGAGAAGAATGACTTGAATGATACCCGCGAAGGGTTCAAATTAGATAAAAATAATTTACTTTTAATATCTACGGGAGTTTTAATTTTTTCTTCTTTTGCTATCGTTCAATCTATTACAGCCTTTTATATTCAAGATAAGTTTTCATTCTCTATTTTAATGACTCAACAAAAACTCGGGATTGCATTAGGCCTTATGGCGTTAACTTCTATAGTCGCTCAACTATCAATAGTTCAAAAGATAAAGGTAGCCCCCATAAAGCTTGTACAGTGGTCTACTCCCTTTTTTATTATTGGTACATTAGTGGTTGTTTATTCTCCTAATTTTAATATATATGTTTTGGGTATGTCCTTCATAGGTCTAGGAATGGGCTTAGGAACTCCGGGATATACAGCAACCGCTTCTTTAAATGCTGATTCTAAGAATCAAGGCGCTGCTGTTGGTTTTGCTATGGTCGCTCCAGGGTTAGGATTTGCAATAGGCCCCTTTTTGGGTGGAATTCTTTATGAAGAAGCTTCGTTCTTGCCTTTCTTAAGCATAATTCCAGTTTTCGTTTTAGTTTTCTTCATGGCTTCTTTCATAAGTAATAATCAAATAATGAACAAATCTTTATAGCATTACCTATTTAGCCAAATTATAATTAGCCTAAATTCCCAAGAGTATTTATTTAGAGATAATTATTTAATGAAAGAAAAAGACAATCGTCCTGTTTTTTTAAATCCTTTGGTAACTAATTTACCCATCATTGGAGTTTCATCAATATTACATAGAATCTCAGGATTTGCAGTTTTTGTAATATTTTTGTCGCTGGTTTGGCTGTTTGACCGTTCATTAACTTCAGAAGACGAATTTTTAAAGTTAGTACAAGATATAAATACCTTTTTTCTTTTGAAGCTTCTACTTTTCTTTATCTCTATAGGCTTGACCTATCATGCCTTGATTGGAATTAAGAAGTTAACTTCAGAATTTTTTGGTGTAGGAGAGGAACTTAAATCTGGGACCAGAATCTCTTGGGCATATAACATTTTGTTTATATTTTTATCATTATTTCTACTAGTAAGGATTTTATTTTAAGATGAAAGGGTTGTTTGGTTCAGGTACTAAAGATTTCTTACTAAGTAGAATTAGTTCCTTGGTGTTGCTATCTTATTTTCTGTTACTTTGTTCTTTTTTTTACCTTAATAACCCCTTAACATTTTCTATATGGAGTGCTCTTTTCGATAATATCGGTATGAAACTTTTCACAACAATCTTTTTACTTACCTTTGCTGTGCATACTTGGATAGGTACCTGGGCAATTGGAAGTGATTACATAACTCAAAAAGTGGTAGGTCAGTTTTCAAGTTTTTTATATAAATCTTATAGATTGTTTTGTCTAGTTATTATAGTAACTGTGACAATATGGTCCTTATTAATAGTATGGTTATAGTTTATGAAAGTTAACGAAGTAATAAATAGTAGAGATTTACCTGTCATGGAATTTGATGGGATTATCATTGGCGGAGGAGGAGCTGGAATGAGATCTTCTCTCCAATTAGCTCAATCAGGCTTTAAAACAGCGGTCATTTCTAAAGTTTTTCCAACTCGTTCTCATACTGTCTCTGCGCAAGGTGGAATTACTTGTGCTATTCAAAGTGACGATCCTGAAGATGATTGGAGATGGCATATGTTTGATACTGTAAAAGGTTCAGATTACATTGGAGATCAAGATGCTATTGAGTATATGTGCAATGAGGGGCCCAAGGCTGTATTTGAGCTCGAACACATGGGCATGCCTTTTTCTAGGACTGAAGAAGGTAGAATTTATCAAAGGCCTTTTGGAGGCCAGTCAAAAAATTATGGTAAGGGCGGGCAGGCATCAAGAACCTGTGCAGCAGCTGATAGAACTGGACATAGTCTCTTGCATACTTTATATCAAGCTAACCTTGAAGCAGGAACAAGTTTCTTAAATGAATGGTTTGCAATAGATTTAGTTTTAAATGCAAAAAAGCAAGTAACTGGAGTCATAGCTTTTGAAATAGAATCAGGAGATATATTTTATATAAAATCTAAAGCCACTGTTCTAGCAACTGGAGGAGCTGGAAGGATTTATGCCTCTACAACAAACGCTCTTATTAATTCAGGAGATGGTATTGGTATGGCTCTTAGAGCTGGATTCCCAGTTCAAGATATAGAAATGTGGCAATTTCACCCCACCGGTATTTATGGGGCAGGTACTTTAGTCACAGAAGGTTGTAGAGGAGAAGGTGGTTACTTAATAAATAAAGACGGTGAGAGATTCATGGAGAGGTATGCTCCTAACGCAAAAGATTTAGCTAGTAGGGATGTTGTATCACGATCAATGGCACTAGAGATCCTTGAAGGTAGAGGATGTGGACCTAATGCTGATCATATAAAACTTAGATTAGACCATTTAGGCCCAGAGGTAGTTCATAAAAGGCTTCCAGGAATAACAGAGCTATCAAAAACTTTTGCTCATGTAGATCCTGCTGTTGAACCTATCCCTGTTGTACCGACTTGTCATTATATGATGGGAGGAATTCCAACTAATATCCATGGCCAAGTTATTACAGTTGATAAAGGAGAAGATAAAATTGTAAAAGGTCTTTATGCTGCAGGAGAGGTTGCCTGTGTATCTGTGCATGGAGGAAATCGATTAGGCGGCAACTCTCTTCTTGATTTAGTAGTTTTCGGAAGGGCAGCAGGAATTCATATAGAAGAGTCTCTTAAGGATGGAATAGATGTGCAGAAATCATCTAATGAAGATGTAGATCAAGCTCTAAAAAGATTAAACAAACTTAACGCCTCTAAAGAGGGTTTAGAAACTGCTTATTTAAAAAAAGAAATGCAAGATAATATGCAAAATAACTTTGGGGTATTTAGAACTCAAGATCTTATGGAAAAAGGAATAAAAGATTTAAGTAATTCTAGAGAGTCGGTTGACAACATCTATCTTTCAGATAAATCTGCTTCTTTTAATACAGCAAGGATTGAGGCACTAGAAATGCAAAACCTCTTTGAAGTTGCAGAAGCAACAGCAATTACAGCTAATGAGAGAAAAGAAAGTCGTGGAGCCCATTCTCGGGATGATTTCCCAAAAAGAGATGATGATAACTGGCTTAAACACTCAATATACTTTTCAAAAGATAAAACGGTAGATCAAAGAGATGTAAATTTTAGACCTAACATTGTTCAAGCTTTTCAACCTGCCGAGAGGACCTACTAATGAGTGCAACTATTCCTTTAGAAGAGGTCAGAAATTTGACTATTTCTGTATACCGTTTTGACCCTAATAAAGATAAGAAAGCTTATATGGAAGATATCGAGATTGAAGTTCCAGTAAATAAAGATCTTATGGTTTTAGATGCCCTTCATTTAGCTAAGGAAAAAGATGCCTCCTTATCTTTTAGAAGATCTTGTAGAGAAGGAGTTTGCGGTTCTGATGGAATGAATATAAATGGTAAAAATGGATTAGCTTGTATTACTCCTTTATCTGAGGCAGTTAAAAGGAATAAATTAGTATTGAGACCGATGCCTGGCCTACCTGTTATAAGAGATCTTATTGTTGATATGAAACAGTTTTTTGATCAATTAGAAAAAGTAAAACCCTATCTTATTACCAAAGATGAGAAACCAGAAATAGAAAGGAAACAATCACCTGAAGAAAGAGAGAAATTAGATGGCTTATATGAATGTATTCTCTGCGGATGCTGCTCTACTGCATGCCCTTCTTTTTGGTGGAACCCAGATAAGTTTTTAGGTCCAGCGGCCTTGTTGCAGTCATGGAGATTTATCTCTGATAGCAGAGATGAAGCAAAAGAGGAGAGATTGGATGAATTAGATGATGCATTCAGCCTTTATAGATGTCATGGCATTATGAACTGTGTGTCCGTTTGCCCTAAGGGTTTAAATCCAACGGAAGCTATATCTAATATAAGATCCGAACTTTTAAATAGAAAGAAATAACTATTTCACATGAACCTTCATGAGTTTCAAGCAAAAGATCTCTTTAGAGATTATGGTATATCGGTTTCAAAAGGTGTACCTATTAGAGAATTATCTGAAGTTAGGAATGCTATTAAATCTCTAAATGGTGATAAATGGGTCATGAAGGTGCAAGTTCACGCAGGAGGTAGAGGAAAAGCTGGCGGTGTTGAGCTTGTTAGTTCGTTAGAAGAAGCTGAAGCGTTTGTAGAAAAATGGTTAGGAAAGAATCTAGTTACCTTCCAAACAGATGAAAAAGGACAGCCTGTAAATATAATTTACATTGAGGAATGTAGTGATATAGAAGAAGAATTATACTTGGGTGCTGTTATAGACAGAACCACTCAAAGACTAACCTTTATGGCTTCAGAAGAAGGTGGAGTAAATATTGAGGAGGTTGCTGCTAGTTCTCCGGAAAGTATATATCAAGTTAGCGTTGATCCTTTCAAGGGACCCTCTAAAGAAGAAGCAGAAGAGCTATCTTCTAAACTCAGTTTAAATAACGCTCAAGCAGATCAATTCAGCAATATGTACCTTTCTCTATCTAAATTATTTATAGAGAAGGATTTATCTCTATTAGAGATAAATCCATTAGTTATAACAAAACAAGGTGACCTGATTTGTTTAGATGCCAAGATTAATGTTGACTCTAATGCCTTGTTTAGACAGGAGTCTCTTTTAGAAATGAATGATGCCTCTCAAGAAGATGAAAGAGAATCACAGGCATCTAAATGGAATCTAAGTTATGTCTCTTTAGAAGGGGACATAGGTTGCATGGTAAATGGTGCTGGACTAGCTATGGGAACTATGGACATTATTAAACTCCAAGGAGGAGAACCTGCCAATTTTCTTGATGTAGGTGGTGCAGCAGACACTGAAAGCGTCTCAGAAGCTTTCAAAATAATTCTTTCTGATAATGCAGTTAAAGCAGTGCTCATTAATATATTTGGAGGTATTGTTCGTTGCGATGTTATTGCCGATGGAATAATAGGAGCAGTCAAACAGATAGGAGTAAATGTTCCAGTGGTAGTGAGATTAGAAGGTAATAATGCTGAATTAGGCTCTGAAAAGCTCTCAAAGAGTGGGCTTAATATAATTAGTGCCTCTGGCCTAGAAGAAGCTGCAAAATTAGTAGTCAAAGCCTCTCAACGAAAACTTTAATGAGTATCCTAATAGACCAAGAAACTAAGATTATTTGTCAGGGATTTACTGGCTCCCAAGCAACGCTACACTGTGAACAATGTATAGACTATGGAACTAATCTGTTGGGCGGAGTTACCCCAGGTAAGGGAGGACAAGATCATCTCAATTTACCTGTATTTGACACTGTTAAACAAGCTGTAGAAGCTACAAAAGCATTAGCTAGCTTAATATTTGTTCCTCCAAGGTTTTGTAAACAATCCATTATTGAAGCCGCTGAGTCTGGAATAGAGCTCATAGTATGTATTACTGAAGGCATACCTACTTTAGATATGATAGAAGTAAAAACTAGGTGTGATGAATTAGGCTCAAGACTAATAGGTCCCAATTGCCCAGGTGTCATTACTCCTGGACAGAGCAAAATGGGAATTATGCCTAACAATATACATTTACCTGGGAAAGTTGGGATTATTTCTAGATCAGGAACTTTAACCTATGAAGCAGTGAAGCAGACTACAGACTTAGGATTTGGTCAAAGTAGTTGCATTGGAATAGGAGGAGACCCTATACCTGGTTCAAGCTTCATTGACATACTTTCATTATTTGAATCTGATCCTGAAACAGAGGCTATTGTTATGGTAGGAGAAATAGGTGGAACTGCAGAGGAAGCTGCAGCGGAATTTATACAAAGTAATGTTTCAAAACCTGTAGTCTCATATATAGCTGGCGTAACGGCCCCCTCAGGGAAAAGAATGGGTCATGCAGGAGCAATTATTGCAGGAGGCAAAGGAACGGCAGAAGAGAAGTTCAAGGCCTTGGAAGCTGCTGGAGTATATACGGTGAGAAGTCCTGCTGAAATTGGAAAAGGAATAGCAAAAATAACAGGATGGTAACTTTTATTCTTCTGCTACCTTAACGACTTGCTTTCCAAAATTCTTTCCTGACAATACATCTCTTAAAGCTTGAGGAGCATTTTCCAATCCTTCACTTACAGTTTCTCTATACTTGATTTTTCCTTCTTTAATCCAACTGGAAAGTTCTTTAGTGGCTTCAGGCCACTCTTCAAACCATTCAGTAACAACAAAAAATCTATGTTCAGGAACAGGATTTAACGCTCCAAATACATGGAATGGGGTCTCTTCGCTTTCAATATCAATGGCATTGTAATGAGCTATAAATCCACAAATAGGTATCCTAGCTCCAGGGTTAAGGTTTTTAGCCACAGCCTTTGAAACCTCACCCCCTACATTTTCAAAATAAACATCTATTCCATTAGGGCAAGCAGCTTTTAGATCTTGATCTAAATTTCCTGCCTTGTAATCTACACAAGCATCAAAACCAAGTTCTTCTGTCACATAAGAGCATTTAGCCTCTCCTCCAGCTACTCCTACCGCTCTACATCCTAAAATTTTTGCCATTTGTCCGACAACAGTACCCACGGCCCCTGAAGCTGCTGAGACAACTATAGTTTCACCTGGGTTAGGTCTTCCTACTCTTAATAGTCCAAAATAAGCTGTTCTACCGGGCATACCCACAGTCCCTAAATAAGTTGATAATGGCACTTCTTTAGGGTCAGCCTTAAATAGTGCTCGGTCATTTCCCGGGGCCTCAATATAACTTTGCCAACCGCGGTGGACGCACACGTAGTCTCCTTCACTAAAATTATCAGATTTACTTTTAACAACAACCCCCACACTTTCACCAGTCATAACTTCTCCTATTTTTATTGGATCAGCATAGGATTTGGCATCATTCATTCTTCCTCTCATGTAAGGATCAATAGATAAATAAAGAGCTTTGATTAAAATATTTCCTTCAGCAATTTCTGGAACAGGCACTTCTTCTAGTTTCCAACATTCATCTTCTGGCATACCCTCTGGTCTCTTGTTTAGCACCCATTTCTGGTTTAGTAATTCAGTCATTTTTTTCCTCTTTTTTCTATTAAAAAATATAAAGTTTCTTCTGATACTTCTTTATCTATTAAATTATGACCTAAGAATTCACAAAATCTATCTATATCTCTTTCAGTAGAAGGATCAGTTGCATAGAGCTCAACTTTATCTCCATAAGAGATTTCTTGGATTGCTTTGTGAAGCATCATAATAGGTTCAGGACAAAGAAGTCCTGCTGCATCAATTTTCATTAAATCAAAATAAGGTCATAATTTTAGTTTAAAACCATCCAATTCCATTTCGTCAAATTGCAAACCCTTTCTTTCGAATTCCAAGGATTTAGAAGTGACATAGTTCATTCTCCACACCATTAGAAAAGCACACAAGACTAAGCCAATAAACATTCCAGTCCACATGCCGGGAGCTCCTAATTGCACATTCCAGAAATCTGTTACCGCTAAACTGTAACCAAAAGGCAGGGCAAATACCCAAAAAGCTATAAGCATTATGAACATTGGAACAAGGGTAACCTTATAACCTCTTAAACTGCCTTGGGCTCCAATAACGAGGGCATCGGCAATTTGAAAAAAAGCTGCAAACATAAGTAGAAGAACTCCTAGCTCTATGACATTAGGGTCTTGAGTAAAAAATGAAAGAAGTACATCAGAAAAACCAAGAAGAATTATCATATTCATAAAACCTAAAAAACACCCAAATTTAAGTGAGTAGAAAGAACTATACCTAGCTCCAATAAGGTTATTCTCTCCTATTTTATTTCCAACTATAACTGAAGCTGCCATGCCAACACTAAGAGGTACCATAAATAAAAGACCTCCAATATTAATAGCAATTCCATGCGCAGCAACTACGTCAGCTCCAAGTCTACCTAAAATTAAAGTTGCCCCACTAAACATACTTAATTCAATAAAGTTAGACATACCCATTGGTAAGCCACCCCTAAGGATCTCTTTGATGATTTTTAAAGAAGGTAATTCTATATTTTTGAAGAAATTAGTTGGACCATAAATCTTATTTCTAAGTTTCACATAAAAAACTAGAACTGTTAAAGAGGTCCATGTTCCTATAATTGCAGAAAGCCCGGACCCTCTTGCCCCCATTTCCGGGAAACCCCAATTTCCATATATAAAAGCATAATTACCAAGGACAGCTAAAATTAAAGTTAATATATTGATTAAGGTTATTGGGATTGGTCTTTTTATACCTTCACTTAAGGATCTTAAAGGCTGCATAAGTAAAATAGCAGGAATAGCAAAAGTAAAAGTAGCAAGATACTCCTTTGCATGAAAAATTATTATATCCTCTATGCCCATAACACTAAGGAAATTAGGGACTACGAATAGAATTGTCATTCCAATAAAAATTATTGGAATCAATAGCCAATATGCCTGTCTTACTAGAGGGCCTATTTCGTTTAATTTTTTGGCGCCATAAAGTTGGGCCACCATTGGAGTCACAAAGAAAATTAAACCGCCTAGGCTCAGAAAGATAGGAAACCAAACAGCATTAGCTGTAAGTATTCCAGCAAGAACATCTTTAGAGTAGTTTCCTGATTGGATTACTGCATTTATACCAATGAGGGACAAAGCAGCCTGAGAGAAAAACATAGGTAAGCCTAATTTTATAAATTGGATTAGCTCTGAAGTAGACTTTTCAGATAGAAAAAATCTCGTGAAATTTATAAGGAGTTGTGTCATTAGGGGCGGCATTTTATCATGATGGTTAAAATAAGAATTAAGGAAAAATTATCAGACAAGATAACAGACCATATTGGTTAAAGAGATTGGTATCAAAGTATGTAGATCTCTATGTTAATTACCATTTAGCTCCACAATTTGAATCTTTAGGTACAAGGCCGACTGTTATGGGAGCAAGATATGTAGATATTTTTGGAACAGGTATCAATGTTGGAAATAATGCAACTTTTGTAGCAACTTCAGATAGTAATATTAGGTTAACAACTTGGAATTTGGGCGAATTTGATGGAAAAATCTATGCAGATGATGATTGTCTTTTTACTCCAGGCGTTAGGATAGCTGCTGCTAGTGAGATAAAGATTGGCAAAGGCTGTATGTTTGCAAATGGATCCTATGTATCCGACGCAGATTGGCATGGAATATATAAAAGAGCAGAGCCAGTAGGATCAACTAAAAGGATTGAGCTTAAGGATAATGTTTGGATTGGAGATAGGGCGGTAGTAGGAAAGGGAGTAACCATAGGAGAGAACTCTATCGTAGCTGCAGGAGCTATCGTAGTTAAAGATGTACCTGAAAATGTTATTGTTGGAGGAAATCCTGCAAAAATCATTAAAGAGTTAGATGCTGAAAAGAAAATGGTAACAAGAATGGATCTATTTAAAGACCCGGTAGCTTTAGAAGAACTTTATGATTATTTAGATAAAATAGATTTAAAGAAAAATAGCCTTTTAGGCTGGCTTAGAAGTTTAGTAATGCCTTCAAATAAACAGTAATAACTTAGTATATATTTTTAGTTAAAACAACACTAAAGTATCTAAACCATGTCTTTTAAAAAAACAGTCACATTTAACAGTTTTCTTGTGATAAGGTAGTTTAAAAACTACGGAGACTTTTTATGACACAATTTTTAAAATTACTATTCCTCTCTTCTTTATTCTGGTTTAGTTCATTTTCTTACTCAGATAATCATGCACCTACTTTCTACCCTGTAGAGGTTTTTGGATGTAAGTACAATGAAGGACAAGGTCTTGATGACTTATTAAGAGTAGCTGAAGAATGGAATAGATGGACGGAAAACAACTTTTCAAAACCTTATGCTGCTTGGGTTTTAGTTCCAACTTACGTAAATAGCGATTCAACAACTAACGACGTGGCTTGGATTGGAATATCAACATCATTTGAAGATTTAGGCACTGTACAAGATGAAATGGCTTCTAAAGGACAAAGGTTACAAGCCAAATTTGATAAAGTTAGCACTTGTAAAGATCACACTCTTTGGGGGTGGGAAATGACAAGGCAGTCGCCAAATCCTACTCCTAATGGAAATTTAACTTTTAGTGCGTGTACGTTAAATGAAGGAGTTACCAGGGAAGATGTGCTGGCAGCTGATAAGAAATGGAATGAATATCTAGATTCTATAAATTCAAATCAAGGTTCTTCAAGATGGTACCCGGGTTCTGGAACTTCAAATGATATTACTTTTGATTTCTTAGCCGTTGGAGGTTCTTCTTCTAATGCCGAATGGGGTAGGGGAGCTGATGCATTTGTAAATGGAGGCGGGGGTTTAGTTCAAGCTTCAATATATGGAGACTTGATGACTTGTGATACTAACAGGGTTTACCAAAGTATAAATGTTAAACCTATCCCAGCTAATTAAAGATAAGGACTGTTATGAAAAAAATAATATTATTACTTAGCATTTTTTATTCATTTTCTATTATTGCCGACAACCATTTACCAAATTATTCAGTGATGGAATCTTTCCAATGTAATGTTAAAGAAGGCAGGACTTTAGACGATGTTAATAGGGTTAATGCAGAGTGGGCTAAATGGGCAGAATCAGGAAACTTATCAGTTCAATATAATGCTTGGCAAATGACAAGTGTTTTTCAGAACAAAAATGATTTTGATTTTACTCATGGATGGATTGGTTTTAGTAATAACTATGAAGACATGGGAACTATTCAGGACGAATGGTTGGCAAATGGCTCTAGATTACAATCTAAGTTTGACTCTGTTGAGGATTGTGGTGTGCATGCAATGTATTACGTTTATGTAGCAAGACCTCCAGCTGAGCCATTTAGTGATGGCTTTATGACTGTTTCAGGTTGTAATTTAGAAGAGGGAGCTACAAATGAGCAATTCTTAGCTGCAGACGCAAAGTGGAATGCCTACTTAGATGAGAACGGATTCTCCAATGGGCTTCTTATGAGGTGGCTTCCAGGTTCAGGAAGTGGAATAAACAACCCATATGATTATCTACAGGTATTTGTAAGTCCTTCTTTTAAAGAATGGGGCAGTGATGTGGACAAGCTTGTAACTGGTGCAGGTGCTTATAGTGCGAGCTTATATGGAGAGTTAGCCTCGTGCGACACGCCTAGAATATACAGATCTACTTATGTAGGGGGCTACAATCCAGAATAGCAGATAAGGAAAAGTAAATTCTAAATTAAGACGGCTATCTATTGATAGCCGTTTTTTTATGAAATCATAAAGAATGGAAGACTAAACTAAAGATTACTAATTTGTCGCATTGAGACTTTCTCTTGTGCTAAGGTAAAGACGAAAAAAATTTTTCTAGGAGATAATTATGAAAAAAATAATATTATTGTTTTTAATGTCCTCTTTCTTAAGTATAGGGTTTAGTGATAATCACTTTCCTGAAGCTTTCACAATGGAAGCTTTGCAATGCAAATTTACTAAAGGAAATGATATGGATAGTGCAAAAAGAGTAATTGCACAGTGGAAAGATAATGCGGATAAAAACTTTAGTGCCCCTTATAGCGCTTGGGTTATAACTCCACTTTATACTTCCAACCAAGATGTAGAATTTGATTTTGCCTGGCTTGGTTTTAGTCCTGACGCTGCTTCAATGGGCCGTACTCAAGATGAGTGGCAAGCAACTGGTGCTGAAAGCATTGGTGCTAAATGGGAAAAGGTTACTGACTGTGATGGACAAGCTTTGTATGGGGTGATTGAGGCAAGAGCACCAAAAAACCCGTCTAAAGAAGGACAAAAAGGATATCTGTCGGTATCAAATTGTTCTTTTAAAGAAGGTAAAACCGGACTTGATTTAGCTGAAAGTGATAAAGCATGGAATGAATATAATGATAAAAACGGATTTGAAGGAGGAGTGTGGCGATGGTGGCCTGGAGCTGGATCTCCTACCTCCTATGAACATGACTTCTTACTTGCTATCTCTTACAGCTCTATGGAAGAGTACGGAAGAGGAAGAGATAACAGCTTAGCAGCTATGAGAGCTGATACAAGACCAGAGAGTATCTTGAATTGCGATGCTCCAAGAATCTATTCTTCGGAGAATATGAGGTTAGTATCGTCAGAATAAAAGACTAAATCCTTACAGAAACGGCCACTTTGTGGCCGTTTTCTTATTACCCCTAGACCCATGTAAATATCCCTTTTACTAAACCTTATATATAATCAACCTTAGGAGATAGGTTTAATGGAAAGAGATTACAAGCCATCTGACCTTCTTTCAAAAGAAGAGTTAAAGGAAATAAGAAAAAAAAGAGATTGGATTAACTTCATTTCGATACCTTTTAATTGGGCGCAGATTTTTTCTGCGTTTCTATTATTTTATTATTTCCCAAATATTTTGACTTTCCTATTAGCTGTAATTGTTATAGGAAGTCGTCAATTTGCTTTATCTGTTCTTGCTCATGATGCAGCTCATAATTTATTGTTTTCTAATGATAATTTAAATGACTTTTCTGCTCAGTGGTTTTGTGCCTTTCCAATTTTCTCCGATAACAGACCTTATAGACCTTACCACCTTGCGCATCATAGGTTTACGGAAACGGATAATGATCCTGATATTAGTTTAAGTGCCCCTTTTCCTATTACAAAAGCAAGTTTTCGTAGGAAAGTTTTTAGAGATCTAACAGGGCGTACAGGTTTTAAAAGATATTCTATAGCTCTCAAATCCATCTTTTCTAGTCAGGATGAAAATACAATCGGTAGGGTAAAAAAAATTCTGGATAAGATAAGTGGATTTCTAATAACAAATATAATTCTTTTTATTATCATCTCTTACCTTTCTCATTGGTCTCTTTACTTTCTCCTTTGGTGGATTCCAGCTTTCACTTATTACAGTCTAATAGTTAGGATAAGAAATATAGCTGAGCATTCTGTTACACCTGGAAAGACTAATCTTAACAATACAAGAACAACAAAGGCTTCTTTGCTTATTAGGTATTTAATGGTGCCTCATAGAGTAAATTTCCATCTAGAGCATCATCTATTCACGAATTGCCCTTGGTATAACCTGCCGAAAGCCCATGAAATGTTAAATAAAGCTTCTTTCAAGGATAGTTTATGTATTGAAAACTCTTACTTTTCTGTTCTTAAAAAAGCCACCTCAGGATAATTTTTATGAGTGATGAAAAAGAAAAGAAAGACCTGACCCCGGAACAACATTATGTAACTCAAGAGCAGGGAACTGAACCTGCATTTAGTGGCAAGTATAATGATACAAAGACAGAAGGATCCTATAATTGTATTTGTTGTGGAGCCGAATTATTTAGTTCTTCCTCTAAATTTGATTCAGGAACTGGATGGCCAAGTTTCTGGGAACCAGCTACAGAAAGAAGTATAGAAGAGCAGGAAGATCTTTCTGTGGGAATGCGAAGAATTGAAGTCCATTGTCAAGAATGCAAAGCTCATCTAGGTCATGTATTTCCTGATGGCCCACAGCCTACTGGTCTTAGGTACTGTATAAATTCGGTTTCTTTAGACTTAAAACCAAAGAGAGCAGAAGAGGATTGAACCTGAATTCAAATAAACTAGAAACTAAAACAAATCTAAACTCTTTAAAGCTATTAGCCAGTTCAGGCATAGTTAGTTTCTGGACTTTTATTTCTAGAATCCTTGGCTTACTTAGAGATATAGTATTCACATCTCTCCTAGGAGCAGGGGTTGCTTTAGATGCCTATGTAGTTATAACTAAAATACCTAATGTTTTTCGTAGGATATTTGCTGAAGGAGCATTTAATCAAGCTTTTGTCCCAGTTCTCTCTGAATACAAAGAAGAAAATAATGAAGCAGAAATAAAGGTTTTAATTAATAATATTTTTGGTGTCCTTTCTTCAGCATTAATTCTTTTAACACTGATAGTGCTTATTGCTACACCTGCATTCGTATTTATTTTTGCTCCTGGTTTCTACTCAGAACCTATTAAGAATGAACTTGCAACGGATATTTTAAGAATAACATTTCCTTATCTTCTTCTTGTCTCCTTGGTAGCCTTTTCTGGTTCCATAATGAATACGTATGGAAAATTTTCTGTGCCTGCTTTAACACCCGTTTTTTATAACTTGTCATTAGTAGTTACTGCAATATGGATAGCCCCCATGTACGAAGTGCCCATATATGCAATAGCTTGGGGGATGTTTGCAGCAGGTTTAATACAAGTTTCGATACAAATTTATCCCTTAATTAAACTTAAGTTATTTCCATCCTTCTCTCTTAACTTAAAACATCCCGGTGTAAGGAAAGTTCTTTATTTGATGGTTCCTGGAGTTATAGCAGGTGGAGTTAGTCAAATAAATATGCTTGTTGACACTATTTTAGCTTCATTCTTGCCTACAGGAAGTCCTACATGGTTATATGTATCAGATAGATTAATGCAGTTACCTCTAGGTATTTTTGCAATTGCTATCGGAACCGTAATACTCCCTAGGTTGTCATCTCTTTATCAAAATTCTGATAAAGGTGGGTTCTCAAAGACAATGGATTGGTCTTTAAGGTTAGTTGTCTTAATAGGGGTTCCTTCTATCTTAGGCTTAGTAATATTATCTGAGCCCATTATTCTCACTTTATTTGAAAGGGGCGAATTTTTGGCCATTGATACTGCACAAGCTTCATATAGCCTTATTGCACTAGCCTTAGGACTGATAGCCTTCATGTTGATTAAAGTCCTAACTCCTAGTTTTTTTGCTCGCCAGGATCCTCAAACTCCTCTAAAAGTAGCTGCAGCTTCAATGCTAGTTAATGCCTTCTTAGCTTGGTTTTTAGCTTTCTATATAGGTTTAAACCACGTAGGTCTTGCAATGGCTAGTTCTATTGCTGCATATTTCAGCATAATAATATTGCTGTTTATTTTATTAAAAAATAAAATTTATGAGATCCAGGAAGGATGGCTTTTTTTTATAGCAAGAATTTTAATTGCTTGTTTAGTGATGGGTTTAATTGTGAATTTAATGAATATAGAAACTTCCGATTGGAGGCAGTTAGAGCAAATAGAACGCTTTCTAAAGCTCTTTCTAGTGATAGTAACAAGTTTAGTTGGATATCTTATTGTGCTATGGGTCTTAGGACTTAGACTAGCTCATCTAAGAGGGTAATTATGTATTTAATTAGAGGGATAAATAACATAGACCTTTTCAGATCAAATTTCCCAAATGTTTCTACAGTAGCAACCATAGGAAACTTTGATGGACTTCATCTTGGACATCAACAAATTCTGAACACAATGCAAAAAAAAGCAGAATCAGATTCACTTAAAAAGCTCATTATATTTACTGAGCCTCACGCTCAAGAATTTTTTGCTGAAGCAGCAGGATTGGAAGCAACTAAACCACCTAGGATTTTTCCATGGCAAGAGAAGGTGAGAAAAATGAGAGAGCACGGAGTAGAGTTTTCTTTTTTTCTAAAATTCAACAATCAATTAAGGTCCATGACGCCTGAGGATTTCCTTAATACAATCTTGTTAAGACTCCAGATAAAAAAGCTCATTATTGGCGATGATTTTAGATTTGGTGCAAACCGCGAAGGAGATTTTGATCTTCTTAAGAATTGGGGCAGCAACAATGGAATAGAGGTTTCTAATACTAAAACTTTTGAAATCGATGGTGAGAGAGTAAGTAGTACTAGAATCAGAGAAGCACTTACTAAGAATAATTTCGAAATGGCAGCTGAATTACTTGGTAGGCCCTTTACCTATTCAGGAAAAGTAGTCTATGGGAACCAGTTAGGAGGTAAGCTTGGAATACCAACAGCCAATTTATGGCTTCCAAAGAATAAATTACCTATATCAGGGGTATATGTAGTTAAAGCTTTGCTAGATTCTATGGAATTGAAGGGAATAGCCAATATGGGTATTAGGCCTACAGTTGGTGGAGAGTCTCCCGTCTTAGAGGTTCATCTGTTAAATTTCTCAGAAAATATTTATGGAAAACGATTAACTGTAGAATTTGTAAAGAAAGTAAGGGATGAAAAGAAATTTGAAAATTTAGAAGCCTTAAAAAAGCAGATTTTTAAAGATATTTCTACTGCTGAGAGTTATTTCGTATAAAGTGCAAAAAAATTTATCATGAAAGATTATAAAGAAACTCTAAATTTACCTAAAACTGAGTTTGCCATGAAGGCTAATCTGCCCAATAAAGAACCTGGGTTATTGGATTATTGGGAAGAAATAGACTTATATAAGAAATTAAAAGAGAAAGGAGAGGGTAAAGAAAAGTTTATTCTTCATGACGGACCTCCTTATGCGAATGGGGCAATTCATATAGGCCACGCCGTTAATAAGACTCTTAAAGATATAGTAATTAAATCTCAATCTTTGAGTGGTAAATATGCACCTTATAAACCAGGTTGGGATTGTCATGGACTTCCCATCGAATTGAATGTTGAAAAGAAAAAAGGCAAAGCTGGTAACAAGATAAGTGTTGGTGAATTCAGAACAGCCTGCAGGGATTATGCGCAAGGGCAAATAGAAGTTCAGAAGCAGGAATTCAAAAGATTAGGAATTATAGGTGATTGGGATAAACCTTACCTCACCATGGATAGTAAATTTGAAGCTGGCATAGTTCGTTCACTAGGAAAAATAATTTCTAAAGGATATGTAAAAAGAGGAGATAAGCCTGTGCATTGGTGTGTTGATTGTGGTTCAGCTTTAGCTGAAGCTGAAGTTGAATACAAAGATAAAATCTCTCCTTCAATAGATTTCGGCTTTCCTTTAGATAACAAAACTATAAAAAGTCTTTTCAATGAAGATATAGAATATCCAATCTATGCAGCTAGCTGGACTACCACACCTTGGACAGTTCCAGGGAATGTAGCTCTTACAGTTAATGCAGAATTCGATTATTGTTTAATTCAAGTAAAAAAAGATTCCGATACATTTGGTCTCCTGGTCGGCAAGGATTTAATAGAGATGACCATGGAAAGAATTGAAATAAAAGAATTCAAAGTTCTAGGAACTTGTAAAGGATCTGAGTTAGAGGGAATAGAAGCCAAACATCCTTACTTAGAAAGACCTTCAAAATTTTTACTGGCAGAGCATGTAACCACTGAAGTGGGCACAGGGATTGTTCATACTGCTCCAGGACATGGCTTAGAAGATTATGCGGCGGCTAAAGAGTATGATTTAGAAATTCTTAGTCCTGTTAAGAACAATGGCACATTTAATTCAGATGAAGAGCATGTAGGAGGGCTGTTTGCTTTTAAAGCTAACGAAAAAATAATAGAAGTCCTAAGCAAAGAGAAAACTCTTTTTGGTCTAGCCGATTATGAACATAGTTATCCTCATTGCTGGAGACATAAAACTCCTTTAATGTTTAGAGCAACTCCTCAATGGTTTATAGGTATGAGTGAAGGCTCTTTACTTAATAAAGCTAAAAAGGCCATTACTTCAGTTAATTGGGAACCGTCTTGGGGTGAAACTCGCATGGGCAGTATGTTAGATAGACCTGACTGGTGTATTTCAAGACAAAGAGCATGGGGGGTTCCAATACCACTTTTGATTCATAAAGAGACTAGAGAGATCCACCCCGAGACTGATCTTATTATAGAAGAAATTGCTAAAAAGATTGAAGAAGAGGGATTAGAGTACTGGTACGAAGTAAAAATTGAAGACTTGATTAAAGACTTTAAGGATTATGAAAAAATTACAGATATTCTAGATGTTTGGTTTGATTCCGGAGTCACTCATGCATGTGTTTTGCATGAAAGCGAACTAGGGTTTCCAGCAGATCTTTATCTTGAAGGCTCAGATCAACATAGAGGGTGGTTCCAATCTTCTTTATTAACCAGTATGGCAATGAATGATACACCTCCCTACAAAGGAGTATTAACGCATGGTTTTGTTATTGATGCAGATGGCGAAAAGATGTCTAAATCTTTAGGAAATACTATTTCACCTCAAGAAATCTGGAATTCTCGAGGAGCTGATGTTCTAAGAGCATGGATAGCTTCAACTGATTACAGGAATGAAATGGTTATATCTGAAAATCGCCTGGAAGGTGTTTCAGATACATACAGAAGGATCAGGAATACCTTAAGATTTTTACTTGGAAATCTTCATGATTTTGATTTAAGTAAACGCATAGAAGAAAAAGAATTAACTGAGATAGATCGTTATATGGAAATAAAAACTCAAAACCTCCAAAAGGAATTAATAGAGGACTATCATAATTATCAATTTCATGCCGCCTTCAACAAAATTCATAATTTTTGTACGAATGATTTAGGGGGTTTTTATTTAGATATACTTAAGGACCGCTTATATACGTGTAAAGAAGATTCATTGGCCAGGAGGTCTTGTCAGACAATTTTATTTCAAATTCTTGAAGCTTTAGTTCGATGGGTCTCTCCAATTTTGAGCTTTACTGGAGAAGAAGCTTGGCGTTTGTATCACAAAGATCTTGAATCTGTACATTTATCAGAGTGGTATGAAGACTGGGTTTGTTCTTCTGAAGGTGCTATTACTGAAAGTGATTGGGTCAAGGTACTTAATGTTAGATCAGAGGTAAATAAGGTTATCGAATCTTCAAGAAATGACGGTTTAATTGGTTCAGCACTAGAAGCTGAAATTGAACTCTTATGTTCCAGTGATTTAGAAAAAATTCTTAGTAAGTTTGCTGAAGAATTAAGATTTGTATTTATTACTTCCGAAGCAAAAGTTTTACCTGAAAATGGCGAAGGTGAGAAAACAGAAATTGAGGGTTTAAGAATTAAGATTTCTAAAACGCAAGAAGAGAAATGTGAAAGATGTTGGCATAGCAGGCCTGAAGTAGGTTCGGCAAAGGAACATCCAACTTTATGTAAAAGATGTATAGAAAATGTAGAAGGAACAGGGGAACTTAGGCTTTTTGCTTAATTATGAAAAAAAATTATTTTATTTTTCTAGCCATTTTTTTTGTTGGACTTGATCAAATTTCTAAATTTTTAATTTCTTCACATTTATTCTTAGGTGAATCTTTCAATCTATTACCATTTCTTAATTTCACGCTAATACATAACACAGGAGTAGCTTTCAGTCTTTTTGATGATGGAGGTGCTTTGATGAGATGGGTTTTAGTAGCCCTTATAACTTTCATTCTCATCTATTTATTAATTTTTATTCGTAAAACTAATCACAGTCATAATCTTGAATTAACTTCCCTCTTATTTATTTTCTCAGGAGGACTAGGAAATTTAATAGATAGAATCTTCTTAGGCTATGTTGTAGATTTCATACATATTTTCTACCAAAAATACTCCTTCTATGTTTTTAACTTAGCAGATAGCTATATAACAGTAGGCATAATACTTTATATAAGTTATGTTCTTTTTATAGAAAGAGAAAAAAAAGCATGAAAATTATTCTTGCAAATCCCAGGGGCTTTTGTGCCGGAGTTGGTAGAGCTATCGAAATAGTAAATAAAGTTATTGAACTTAAAGGTCCTCCTGTCTATGTAAAGCATGAAGTTGTTCATAACAAAACTGTTGTAGATGAATTAAGAGAATTAGGTGCGGTATTTGTAGAAGAAATTTCTGAAATACCTTCAGGCTCAACTGTTATATACAGTGCACATGGGGTTTCAAAAGAAGTTCAAAATCAATCAGAAATAATAGATCTAAATATTTACGATGCCACCTGTCCTTTAGTTAGTAAGGTCCATTCTGAAGTAGAACTTCACTCTAGGGCAGGAAGAGACTGTATATTAATAGGGCATGAAAATCATCCTGAGGTAGAAGGCACAATGGGCCAATATGACACTTCAAAGGGGGGGGAGATTTATTTAGTTCAATCTAAAGATGAAGCTCTAAAAATCTTGGTTCAAGACCCACAAAATATATCTTTTGTTACCCAGACAACTCTATCAGTTGATGATACTCAAGAAATTATTAAGATTTTAAAAGAAAGATTCCCTTTAATTATAGGCCCTAGAAAAGATGATATTTGTTACGCAACTCAAAATAGACAAGATGCTGTTAAGCAACTAGCATTAGAGAGCGATCTAATTCTTGTTATAGGTTCTAAAAGCAGTTCTAATTCAAATAGATTGAGAGAGATAGCTGAAAGATCAGGAGTTGAGGCATACCTTATTGATACAGCAGAAGACCTAAGTTTTAATTGGTTTAAGGACAAAAATGTAATCGGAATAACTTCAGGAGCATCAGCTCCGGAACATTTAGTTGGAGAGCTATTAGAGAAGCTTTCAGAAAACTTCGACATTGATCTAAAAAAGGGAGAAGATAGGCAAGATGAAGGTATTTTCTTTAAATTGCCCAAAGAATTAAGAAATTGAGGTAAAAAATGAAAAAAATTAATTATTTAGTTGCTATAGGGGTCCTTTTTTCTTTGTCTTTAGGCATTCAAGCTGAATCAGGCAAGAAAAATAAAAACCTAATCTTTATGGATAAGGATAGAAATGGAGTAATAAGTTTCCCTGAATTCAGTTTACGCACTGAAAAAAAGTTTTCTTTTTTAGATCAGAACTCTGATGGGAATATTACTAGACTTGAAATGGATGGAGGTGAAAATCTAAGAAAAGAGAAAATGCTTTTGAGGAAAGCTGACAAGCTAGACAGAAATGATGATCAAAAAATAGATCAAAAAGAGTTTATTGTTGGATCCAAGGGACGTCCACAAGGACCAAGACAAAGACCCAAAAGAAAGGTGGTAACTAAAGGCAAGACAGAAGTTAGTGAGGCTATTTTTAAAGCTTTAGATAAAAATAAAGATGGGTATTTAAGCTCTGAAGAACTTTCTAAGCACAGAGAGGTTGGTCAAAGAGTAGCTAAAGATCTAAAATTTCAAAAAATGGATTTAAACTCCAATAATAAGGTTTCAAAGAAAGAATTTATTCTTCCTGTACAGAATAGATTTTCTGCATTAGATAAGAATTCAGATGAAGTTTTGGATAGAAGAGAGCTTAATAATTCAAAGAAAGATAAAAAGAAAGCAAGAAAAAATAACCGAGATAATATGTGGAAGGGAAGGGTTCCTAATATGCATAAAAAGAGGATCAATAACTAGGGAAGGTATTTCTTGTTTACAATTACCAATCACATTTTAGATCAGGCTGAATTTATTGAGTCACCTAATTATTCTAAGAGACCTAAAGGCTTAGAGCCAGATCTATTAGTTATTCACAATATAAGTTTACCTCCAGGGGAATTCGGAGGTGGCTATATTATTGATTTCTTTCAGAATAGATTAAATCATTCATTACATCCTTTTTTTAAAGAAATTTTTGACCTTAGGGTGTCGAGCCATCTCTTTATTAGCAGGGATGGAAAGATAATACAGTTTGTAGGGTTTCAAAAAAAAGCTTGGCATGCAGGATTGTCTGAGTATAAGGGGAGAAAAGAATGTAATGACTTCTCAATTGGCATAGAGTTAGAAGGAACAGATAAAGAGGTTTACACTAATGAGCAATATTCTACCCTCATCGAAGTTACTAACTGTCTAATAAAAAGCTATCCAAGAATAAGTAAGGATAGAATAGTTGGCCATAGTGATATAGCGCCCCAAAGGAAAACTGATCCAGGAGAGAGCTTTGATTGGGCTAAATATATAAACTCTTTAAACTAATTATTTTTGCATATAATTACAAGATTAGAAGGATTATTGTCAATAAAGGAGTAAAAAATGCCATCTTTTGAAATTAAATCTGAACTGAATACTCATGAAGTTGCTAATGCTGTCGACCAAGCTAATAGGATTATTCAGAATAGATTTGATTTTAAAGGAACAGGGGCAAGATTTAATTTAGGCGAAGGCTCTATATCTCTTTCTTCACAAGAAGAATTTCAGTTGCATCAAATGCTACCAATTTTGAAGGAATCCTTAACCAAAAGGGGTGTAGATCTTAAGTGTTTACATCTAGGAGATGTGGAAGTTTCAACTGGTAATGCTAAACAATTAGTGACATTGAAAGAGGGAATAGACCAAGAATCAGGAAAAAAAATTATTCAACTTATTAAGTCTAATAAATTGAAAGTACAGGTTTCTATGCAAGGGGAGAGCTTAAGGGTATCAGGAAAAAAAAGAGATGACCTACAAGAGGTTATTGGAATTGTAAAGAAAGAGGATTTTAATCTTGCACTTCAATATGAAAATTTTAGAGATTGATGTGCTTTTAGGAGTTAGGATTTTACTTTGCATTTATATTGTTCTAATAACAACTTTTGCTTTAATTCCTTCACCGCAAACAAAAAGTCTATTTTTTTTATCAGATAAAATTGCACATTTTCTATCTTTTTTCATTCTTTGGATGTTAGTACATAGGTCCTTTAAAAACGGCCTATCCCTAAGGTTTTTTTCAATCTTAATGATTTATGCCTTTACTCTTGAAATATTACAGTCTTTTACTTCAACAAGATCAGCTGAATGGGGTGATATTTTATTTGATTTCTTAGGCTTATTTGTATATTTCTTAATTGCCCGCATATTAAGTAAAAGGAAATCAATAAAATGAAATATTTTTTACCAACTCTCATAGTTTTACCTGTCTTAGAATTATATGTATTAATTAAAGCAGGCTCTTCAGTCGGTGCGTTAAATACCGTTGGACTTGTTATTTTTACTGCTTTAATAGGCTTAGTCTTGCTTAGAAATCAAGGTTTTAAAACTCTTGTC
Organism: Gammaproteobacteria bacterium; assembly: GCA_045563675.1. Lineage (GTDB taxonomy): Bacteria > Pseudomonadota > Gammaproteobacteria > Magnimaribacterales > Magnimaribacteraceae > AEGEAN-183. The sequence continues at coordinate 511,872 of JBJLIX010000002.1, read as the reverse complement.
ATTGCTAGGAATAAAATAATTAACTCTGAACTCCCTATAGAAGAGATATTAACCGGTATTTTCTTGGCTATAGGTGGAATGTTGTTATTAATACCTGGCTTTATCACCGATTTCTTCGGCTTAATGTGCTTAGTCCCATGGTCAAGAAATATAATTTTTTCCTTATTTTCTATAACTTTCTCCCCAGAATCTAACTTCTCTTCTGAAAAAAATAACAAGCAAGATTGGATAGAAGGTGAGTATAAAGAAGACAAATAAATTCTATTTTAGAGGTTGAAAAAAAAATTCTTGTCCACATATACAATACAGAAAGGCGTTTATATCATTGACGTATCTATTTTGTAGACTAAAATGGCGCCCTTTTTTAAACATAGTGTTTATTTATAAATGGAGATAAACAGATGAAATTTGTACCTTTAGGAGATCGCGTTCTAGTAAAGCGCACTGATGAAGAAGAAACAAGTGAGGGAGGCATAGTCCTACCTGGCTCAGCAGCTGAAAAACCTTCACAAGGTGAAGTTCTTGCAGTAGGACCAGGTAAAGCCCTTGATAATGGCGAAATACAAGCTGTAGCGGTTAAAGCTGGAGATGTGGTTGTATTTGGTCAGTATGCTGGCAGCAACACTGTCAAAGTAGATGGTGAAGAACTGGTGGTTCTTAATGAAAACGATATTCTCGGTATTCTCGGGAAATAATTAATATAAGAGGTTAAAAATGGCAAAAGAAGTCAAATTTGGTGAATCAGCCCGTCAAGGCATGTTAGCAGGCGTTAACACGCTGTCGGATGCTGTAAAGGTTACCCTTGGACCCAAGGGAAGAAATGTAATTCTTGATAAGTCTTTTGGGGCACCTACTGTTACTAAAGATGGTGTTTCAGTAGCTAAAGAACTAGAACTTAAAGATAAATTTGAAAATATGGGAGCTCAAATGGTTAAGACTGTTGCTTCCCAAACTTCAGATGAAGCTGGAGATGGAACAACTACAGCAACTGTCCTAGCTCAATCAATTGTTAATGAAGGTTTAAAGTCTGTTGCTGCAGGCTTCAACCCAATGGATTTAAAGAGAGGAATTGACAAAGCTGTTGCGGCTGCAGTTGAAACCCTTAAAGGGGCATCTCAGCCTTGCGAAGAAGATACAGCAATTGCTCAGGTAGGAACGATTTCTGCTAACAGCGACACTCAAGTAGGTGAAATAATTGCTGAAGCTATGCAAAAAGTTGGCAAGGAAGGGGTTATCACTGTAGAAGAAGGAAGTGGAATAGAGAATGAACTAGAAGTTGTTGAAGGAATGCAATTCGACAGAGGATATCTTTCTCCTTATTTCATAAACAATCAAGAGAGAATGACAGCAGAATTAGAAGACCCTTTCATCCTTCTGCACGATAAGAAAATATCAAATATTCGTGAGTTACTTCCTCTTTTAGAGGCTGTAGCAAAAGCTGGAAGACCTCTTTTGGTTATAGCTGAGGATGTTGAGGGAGAAGCCTTAGCCACTCTGGTTGTAAATAATATGAGAGGAGTTGTTAAAGTTTCTGCATGTAAGGCCCCTGGTTTTGGTGATAGAAGAAAAGCTATGCTTGAAGATATTGCTATCTTAACTGGCGGGACTGTCATTTCTGAAGAGGTAGGTCTTAACCTAGAAGGAGCAACTATAGAGGACTTAGGTCAAGCTAAGAAAGTAGAGCTAAATAAAGAAGACACAGTAATCATTGATGGAGCTGGATCTTCAGATAATATTTCTGGACGAGTAAATCAAATACAAACTCAAATAGAGGACACATCTTCTGACTATGACAGAGAAAAACTGCAAGAAAGGGTAGCAAAATTAGCTGGCGGTGTTGCTGTTATAAAGGTTGGAGCAGGATCTGAAGTTGAGATGAAGGAGAAAAAAGCCAGAGTAGAAGATGCATTACACTCAACTAGAGCAGCCGTAGAAGAAGGCGTCGTAGCTGGAGGTGGTGTTGCATTGGTTAGAGCTCAACAAAAGATTGAAGGTCTCGAAGGGGATAACGAAGATCAAAATGTTGGTATAAGCATTGCTTTAAGAGCCATGGAAACTCCTCTAAGACAGATCACATCTAATTCGGGGGAAGAAGCTTCTGTCGTTTTAGATAAAGTTAAAGAAGGAAAAGACAATTATGGATTTAACGCCGGTACTGGAGAGTACGGTGACATGATCAAAATGGGTATCTTAGATCCAGCCAAAGTAACTAGGACAGCACTTCAAGCTGCTGGTTCAGTTGCCGGGCTAATGATCACAACTGAAGCAATGGTATCTGATATTCCAGAAGAAAATGCGGGTGGCGGAGGAATGCCTCCAGGAATGCCTCCCGGCATGGATGGAATGGGCGGTATGATGTAAAAGAAAGGCCCTTAGGGGCCTTTTTTTTTAATAAATTTTTACACTTTATGTTTATCTTGTAAGATAGATAAAAAAAAGGGGAAGATATGGAAGATTTTTTTAATTTCTTATTTAGATGGGCTCATATCCTAGTGGGAATTACCTGGATAGGTCTTTTGTACTATTTTAATTTTGTACAAACAGAATATTTTAAAGAAGCAGATGATGATGCCAGAAAAGATGCTATAGCTAAACTTGCTCCTAGAGCTTTATGGTGGTTTAGATGGGCAGCTTTTTTTACCTTCCTAACGGGACTGGTTTTATTGCATTACATTACCCAAAGAATTACTTTAGATATTATATTCGGAGTGACTATGGGAACTTTGATGATGCTAAATGTTTGGGGAATTATCTGGCCTAATCAAAAGATTGTAATCGGACTTAAAGAAGGAGACCCAGGGCTTGCTGGACCAAAAGCAGCTCTTGCTTCTAGAACAAATACTCTTTTTTCTGTTCCAATGTTGTATTTCATGGTCTCGTCAGCACATTTACCTCATGGGGGGTATTTGTTTGTTCCTGGTGACATGAGTTCAACAGCTTTTATTTTAGGATTAGGGTTGATTTTGATTATTCAGGCAAACGCAATTTGGGGAAAGATGATCAGCTTGATTACTTCTGTAAGACAAGTAATTGTCTCTAGTTTTGTATTAGCAATAGTTCTATCTAGTATCAGCTTTTACTTGTAAATTGACTGTTAAAAATTAAGGGGGCTTTCTGCCCCCTTTTTTAAGCTTTTATCTTTTTAACAAGTTAGAATGCGACCATGGACCCTCAACTACAAGTTGCATTAATAATCTTGACCTTATTGGGCTTTCTTATATGGGGAAAGTGGAGATATGACGGAGTAACTCTAACCGCTCTAGCTGTAATGGTGCTTTTAGGTTTAGTTCCTGCAAAAGAAGCTTTCCTAGGTTTCGGACATCCAGCTGTAATAACAGTTGCTTTAGTGCTTTTAATAAGTAAAGCATTAGAAAAATCAGGTTTCATTAATATGATTGGGGATATTTTGAGGCGGAATATTAGTGGAGAATTTCAGTTTTTAGCTCTTCTAATGTTAGTAGCCGGTTTTCTTTCATCTTTTATGAATAACATTGGTGCTATGGCCATGCTTTTGCCTGTAACTATAGGTATTGCCCAAAAGATGGAATGGAACCCCTCAAAATTTTTAATGCCCTTAGCTTTTGCTTCAATTTTAGGAGGTATGAATACAAAAATTGGAACTCCTCCTAATATCATTATCTCAGAATTTAGAGAAGATAATGTAGGTCGAGCTTTTGAATTCTTTGATTTTGCATATGCAGGTTTTCCTGTAAGTTTTATAGGAATTCTATTCATAGCTTTTTTAGGTTGGCGTCTTGTGAAACTGAGAGAAGAAGGCAGTGAACAAAGACCTCTTGTAGACATACAAGACTATCTAATAGAGATGACTATTGGTGAAGAGAGTAACTTAGTGGGTAAAAGAATACATGAACTTACAAGCGAGCTTGGACCAGATAACGTTTTAATGGGGGTGGTTTCCGATAAAGGGACAATTAGAAAACCTCATCATAGAGAAACTTTTGAAGCCTCTCAGATATTGGTTCTAAAGATTTCTCCTGATGATGTAGCAGGGATTCAAACTGAATTCGGATTAATTATAGACCCGGAATTAGAAGAGCAAACTCAACATGGTGAGTTGGGAGAAATTGAAGCTATGATAACTCCAAGATCTAGGCTAATAGGTCGAAAATTTAACTATTTCAAGCGAATGACAACAGGAGTTCTGTCATTATTAGGCTTATGGAGACAAGGAACTAAGCTTAGAAGGAGGTTATCTAGAGAGATTTTTAAAGCTGGAGACGTTTTGCTTTTGTCTTCTAGAGATACCGATGAAAGAGCAGCAGAAAAATTAGAATTATTAGGTTTAATGCCTCTTTGGCAGAGAGAACTTGATGTTGTGAGGGATACCTCAAGAGTTTGGCAAGCATTGCTAATATTTGTTATTGCCCTTATTGCCGTTATCTTTTTCGACATTAATATAATTGTAGCCTTTCTTCTATGTGTTTTAGCTTATGCCGCTAGAAGATTATTAACCGGGGATGGAATGTACAGACATATTGAGTGGCCAGTTGTGGTGATGTTGGGTGCCATGATTCCTATAGGAGGAGCTCTAACAAGTTCAGGACTAACTGTGACCAGTGCTAACTTTATTACTACTTATCTTTCAGATGTCAATATTGCATGGGTATTGATAGTCATTCTTGTATTCACCATGTTTATTTCAGATTTAATTAATAACGCTGCTACTGCAGTAATAATGGCTCCAGTCTCAATGCAAGTTGCAAATCAAATGGGTCAACCAATAGAACCTTTTTTAATGGCCGTGGCTGTAGGTGCTAGCTGCGCTTTTCTTTCTCCTATCGGCCATCAATGCAATACGCTGGTGATGGGACCTGGTAATTACAGATTTGCAGATTACTGGAAGCTAGGTCTACCTTTAGAGATTTTAATTGTCTGTATTTCTATTCCAGTCATTATGACAATCTGGTTCTAGTCCTTTAAAGAATTTATTTAGGAATTGTTTTCCACATAGATAGATTGCGTCGGAAAGGCAAATTCAGAGCCATTGGATTCTACAGCTTCAATAATACTAAATATCAGGTTCTCTTTAAGATCAGCGAAATCAGCGAAACCTATGGGATCTGTATGACAAATAAGCTTTAAGTCAATTGAACTTGAACCAAGTTCTGAAACTTTAACAAAATTATCTTTGGTTAAATCAACGGGTAGCTTTTTCTCGTCTTTTATATAGGCTTCTATCTCAGAACAAATCTTCTTAAATTGTTCTATTTTTGTGTTGTAGGTCAAATTTATTGTCCAATCCAGTCTTCTTACCTCCATCATTTGATGATTAACTACTTGTGCATCTGACAAGTCAGCATTAGGAACAAATACTGGCGACGAATCAAAAAGTTTTACTGTAGTGGATCTAAACCCAATATGATCTACAATTCCGTGTAGTGTGTCGCCTATTCTTATTCTGTCTCCTTTTTGAAATCTGTTCTCACTTAAGATAAAAATACCAGCAAATATATTCTTAAATACATCCTGTGCTCCCAAAGCTAAGGCAACTCCAAAAAGACCCAAACCAGCAATAATTGGCCCAATTTGGATACCCCAAATATCTAATATCATTGCCGCTGCAATAATCCATACAAGCACCTCAATAGTTCTTCTGAGCCAGTCTTTCATAGCTTCAGTCATAAATTTACTATTCAGTAATGAGAGTAAGGGTCCAATTAAATTTGCTAATGCACTAAATATTGTGAAGATTACTAACGTCTTTACAAGGTTGGTTGCAAAAAAATCAACTGTTCCTTCTAGAGGTAAGTAAAAGGTAATTAAATAAAAACCAAAAACTATTGGAATAAGGCCCAAAGGACTTCTTAAAGATTCAATTATCTGATCATCTAACTCGCTTTCTGTCTGGTCAGCTTTTTTACTTAGCCAGTCTATTAATTTATTGGATAAGAACTTTCCAAGTAACCAGCTAGTAAAAATTATTACTAAACAAATAATTATTTCACCAATTCCAAACCCTCTTATTCCTTCGTTCCAAGTATCTTTAATTATTTCTAAAAAACTATTCATCTTTTCTCCTCCCAGCTTACTGATCTTCGTCTTCTTCTATATCTAGCTGAATCTTCTCTACTTTAGCCATTTTAACTACATTGTCTTTTATTAAAACAGTTTCAAGTCTGTAGTGGCCTATTTGGATTCCAACATTACTCTTTGGAATAGATTGTGCTGTTTCTAGAATCAATCCACTAAGTGTTTTAGGACCCTCTGTAGGCAAGTCCCAATTTATCCTTTTGTTAATATCTCTTATCATTAAATTTCCTTCTACCATGAAAGAGCCATCTGCTTGGGGCATGATATCCATCTTTTCAGAAGAACTTGATGTTATCTCGCCTACTATTATTTCTAAAATATCTGTTAGTGTTACTAAACCTTCTATGTCTCCATATTCGTCAATAATTAAACCCACCCTTTTATTTTCTGTTTGAAAGTTGGTAAGTTGTTTATTTAAAGAAGTGTTTTCTGGAATAAATAGAGGTTCCTCAATAAAAGTCTTTAAAGCAGTCTTGCTGGGCTTTTCTAAACTTAAAAAATCAGCTTTTCTATTTAAACTTATGAATCCGGATATATTATCGATAGTATCTTTATAAAGAGGAATATAGGTATATCTAATTTTATTCAAATTCTTAACTATAGCTTGAATATCTTCCTTTAGGTCTATCCCAACAATTTCATTCTTGGGTATCATTACATCGTTAACCGACAAGTAATCCATATCAAAGATTCCCATGAGCATGTTTTCTTGTCTTTTTGGAACTCTAGAAGTTTGTAGTAAAGTTCTTAGTTCTTCCGGTTTCAACTCTTCCTTTCCTACATCATTTAAATTTATACCAAATAATTTTGTAACTCCATTTGAAACAAAGGTAACCAACGTAACTAGGGGACTTAAGATTTTTGATAGCGGCTTAAGAAAATAGGAGGCACGGAATGCAATACTTTCAGGTTTTATGGCTGCAATGGTCTTAGGCATTACTTCTGCAAAGATTATCATTATTATGGTCATAAATACTGTTACAGCTAATACAGCACTTTCACTCCAAAGCCTTATAGCAATAACAGTTGCTAGAGCTGTAGCAAGCGTGTGAGTGAAGTTATTTCCTATTAAGATAACACCCAAAAGCCTATCCGTTCTTTCCAACAATTTAGTTACTCTTCTTGCTGGTCGATTTTTTTCTTTTACAAGGTGTTTTAAGCGATAACGGTTTATAGCCATCATGCTAGTTTCAGAACTTGAGAAGAAAGCAGACAAGAGAATAAGAACTCCAACTAGAGTAAATAAAATCCAAATAGGAATGTCGTTCAATTGTAATGAATTACTTCAGTTTCTAGGAAAAGAACCAAGTTTTTTTATTTGTTTATGTTTCAAATTCAATTATATAGTAAGTTTATTAGCTATCAAATCTAACCAATAGGTCATTTTTTAGTTGAAAGGTGGTTAATATCCCTTAGAATGAGCGACTTTTTTAAGATATAAGTTATGTTAACTATCAGATTAGCAAGATCAGGGTCAAAAAAGAGACCCTTCTTCCACATTACTATTGCCGATTCTAGAAGAGCAAGGGACGGTAAATTTATTGAAAGAGTAGGTTATTTCAATCCCATTTCAAAAGGAAAAGAAATGAGACTAGAAATAAACAAAGAGAGAGTAGATTATTGGATAGATCAAGGAGCTCAACTTAGTGGCAGAGTTGAAAGCCTAATTAAAGAATTTAATGAAACTGATGAAGAAAAGCAAAAGAGGGAATTAAAAAAAGAAAAGAGAAAAGTTAGAAAAGCTCTAAAAAGAGCTGCATCTAAGGTTGGAGATGAAGCTAGTAAAGCTCCAGCAGAAGACGCTCCAGCTGAGGAAGCTAAAGAAGACGCTCCAGCAGAGGAAGCTCCAGCAGAGGAAGCTCCAGCAGAGGAAGCTCCAACAGAGGAAGCTCCAGCAGAGGAAGGTCCAGCAGAAGACGCTCCAGCTGAGGAAGCTAAAGATAAAGATTCTAAAGAATAATCCTATTTATGAATATTCGGTCATCTGACCGAAAAGTACCCTTGGGTATTTTTGGTAAACCTTTTGGAATAAAAGGTTTTATATATCTTAACTATTACGGTGATGTTAAAGAGAATATAAAAAACTTTGATAACTTATTTTTAGAAGATGAATCACTTATTTCTATAAAAGAAACAATTTCTAAGAAAGATAGACTGTGCGTAAAGCTAGATAAAGTTGAGAGCAGAGACCAAGCAGAATTTTATAGAAATAAAGAGATCTATGCGCATGAAAAGAGTTTCCCATCTTTGCCTCAAGGAGAATTTTATTGGTTCCAACTTGAAGGGTTAAATGTGAAGAATGAAGGAGGTGAAATACTTGGTTGTGTTGACCATTTAATGGCTACAGGCGCAAACGATGTACTCTCACTTAAACCAAATCAAGATAGTTTAGATAATAAAGAAAGGTTAATTCCTTTTATTAAGGAAGAGACAATTATTAAAGTCAATCTTGAAGAAAAGCTAATCTATGTAAAATGGCCTAGCGATTATTAAAATAATTTATATGAAATTTGATGTAGTTACTTTATTCCCTGAATTGATAATGGATTCTGTTAATCACGGAATTACTAGCCGGGCACTCAAAGATAAAAAAATTATTATTAAAACTTATAATCCAAGATTATTTTCAAACAGAAAGGGGGGCCAAATAGATGATCATCCTTTTGGTGGTGGCCCAGGCATGCTAATGCAAGCAGAGCCTGTAATTCAAGCTTTAAAGGAAGCAAAAAAAAATTCTTCCAATCCTTATACGATCTATATGACTCCTCAAGGAAAGCCCTTTAACCAGTCCAAAGCTATAGAGTTTTCCAAAAAAGAACATTTAGTTATTTTGTGTGGTAGATATGAAGGCGTAGATCAAAGAATCATTGATACTGAAATAGATGAAGAAAGCTCAGTAGGAGATTTTGTATTAAGCGGAGGAGAAATTCCTTCATTAGTTTTAATAGATGCTATTAGTAGGTTTTTAGAGGGGGTAGTAGGCGACCCTAAATCTGTAGAAACAGATACTTTTAGCAATGGGTTGCTTAAATATCCTCAATATACAAGGCCTGAATTATCTGAATTTGGAGATGTTCCTAAAGTACTGCTAAGTGGAGATCATAAATTAATTAAAAGGTGGCAATTGAAACAATCTCTACTTAAAACTAGAAAAAACAGGCCTGATTTATTAAAAGATAGAGATTTTTCTGAAGAAGAAGAGGAAATAATAAAAGAAATTATTCGTGAAGATGAATCTTAATCTGCTAGAATGGTCGCCGCAAAATTTTACCTACTGAAATTAGCAAGATCATGAATAAAAATAGATACATTCAACAAGTTGAATCAAAACAACTTAGAGACGATATGCCTGACTTTTCTCAAGGAGATACGGTTGTAGTTCAAGTAAGAGTTGTTGAAGGTTCCAGAGAAAGGCTTCAGCCCTTTGAAGGAATTGTTATAGCTATAAAGAAAAGAGGTTTAGGATCTGCTTTTACTGTTAGAAAGATTTCTAATGGAGTGGGAGTAGAGAGAACTTTTCAAACTCATAGCCCTTTAATTGGAAGCATTAAGGTAAAGCGCAAAGGAGATGTAAGACAAGCTAAGCTTTACTATTTAAGAGAGTTAACAGGCAAGGCAGCAAGAATTAAAGAGAAACTAGATAATTAGCTTCCTTTTAAGCTGTTGAAACTAGATGATCGGCGTAAACCCCACATCAGTAAAGCTGATAGATGGATTTTTAGATAATATTTGGTTAGAGAAAGGGCTAAGCAAGAATACCTTAAGTGCATATAGGCAGGACCTATCAAATTTCAGTAAATGGTTAGCTCCCGTTCTTTTAACTGAAGTAAGCAAGGTAAATCTATTAGAGTATTTGTCTTTTAGACTTGAGAAAGGATATAGCAGTCGCTCTACAGCTCGTACTCTTTCTAGTTTAAGAGCATTCTATTTATATTTAGTATCCAATGCTCTTATAGATGAAAATCCAACCGAAAAAATACAAAGTCCTAAATTAGGGCATAGTCTCCCTAAAAGTTGTCTCAGAAGAAGATGTGGAAAGTTTGATCAATGCTCCTAAAACTAATGTTCCTTTGGGCTTGAGGGATAGAGCAATGCTTGAACTCCTTTATGCTTGCGGACTAAGAATTTCTGAATTAATTAATTTAGACGTTTTAAATTTCAATGCCAGACAGGGCATAGTGAAGGTTGTAGGAAAGGGAAACAAAGAAAGGTTAGTACCTATGGGAGAGGAAGCCCTAAAATGGGTTTCAGATTACATTGCTTATGGAAGAGACAAACTAATTTCTGAAAAGAAGAATAAGAGTACATGCCTTTTTCTGAGTAACAGGGGAACAAGGATGACAAGGCAAGCTTTTTGGTATCGTATTAAGCATTATGCAAAAGTCTCAGGTATAGATGAAAACCTCTCTCCTCATACTCTTAGACATGCTTTTGCTACTCATCTATTAAATCATGGAGCTGATTTAAGAACAGTTCAACTATTATTAGGGCATACTAGTTTATCAACTACACAAATTTATACTGAGGTTGCAAGACTTAGAATGCAAGAATTACATCGGGAACACCATCCAAGAGGTTAATTGTATGAAAGCTAAAAGGTTAATAATATTCCCACTGCTTACACTGCTATCTTTTTTTAGTTGCTCTGATTTAAATAGTAACTCTAAAGAAGGTAATGAATTAAATGAATTGGATCTAAAACTTAAACTAGAACAGATTTTACCTCCTACTATTGAAGTTTTGTCAATTCAAGAATCTGATGTAAGAGGTTATTACACAGTAAATTTTAAAGGCTTAGAACCTCTATTTATATCGAAAGACGGTAAGTACCTTATTTCAGGAGATATCTTAGAAATAACAGATTCGGGTTTAATAAATAAATCAGAGATAAGAAGAAATAACCTAAGAAAGGAATCTTTAGCTCAAATAGATCAAACGGATTTTATTAGTTTTAAGCCATCAGAGATCAAGCATGAAGTTTTTGTTTTTACAGATGTAGACTGTGGTTATTGTAGAAAATTTCATAGTCAAATTAAGGAATATCTTGATTTAGGCATCCAAGTAAATTACTTAGCTTTTCCAAGGACAGGTACAGACTCTGAATCTTTTAATAAGATTGTTTCAGCTTGGTGCTCATCAAATCCTAATAAATCTATAACTGAATTAAAATTAGGATACAAAATAGAAGAAAATATTTGTGATAATAACCCAGTTCAAGAACATTTTAACTTAGGGAACAGCCTTGGTGTATCTGGAACTCCTTCTATCATAACCTCAGAAGGAAGAATGATTCCAGGGTATGTCCCGCCTGAAGAGCTAATGGGATTATTGGAGAGCTAATATTTAAAATTATGGACATCGAATTTCCTAGAGTTAGCAAGCTACCGCCTTACGTTTTTGATCAAATCCAAGAACTTAAGATGGAAGCAAGAAGAAATGGCGAAGATGTTATAGATTTTGGTATGGGCAACCCTGATCAACCCACGCCTTCTCCAATTGTAGAAAAATTAAGAGAGTCAGTATTAAAGCCAGATACTCACAGATATTCACAATCTAAAGGTATTCCAAGATTAAGAAAGTCTATTTGTGATTGGTATAAAAGAAGGTATTCTGTTGACTTAGATCCAGATTCTGAAGCTGTTGTTACCATGGGCTCAAAAGAAGGTTTAGCTCATTTAGCTTTGGCTACTTTAGATAAGGGGGATGCGGTTTTAGTTCCAAATCCTTCATATCCTATTCATCCTTATGGTTTTGTTATAGCAGGAGCAGATATAAGACATGTACCGATAGGAGAAAATATAGATTTTTTTGCAGAACTAGATTTTGCAATTAGAAACTCTTTCCCTAAACCTAAAATGCTTGTATTGAATTTTCCTAGCAACCCTACAACTCAATGTGTAGATATAGGTTTTTTTGAGAAAATAGTAAAAGTTGCAGAGGAGAATCAAATATGGGTAGTACAAGATTTAGCTTATGCGGATTTATGTTATGAGGGTTATAAAGCCCCTTCAATTTTAGAAGTTGATGGATCTAAGAATGTAGCAGTAGAGTTTTTCTCTTTATCAAAGAGCTACAACATGCCTGGATGGAGAGTAGGTTTCTGTTGTGGTAATAAAGATTTGTTAAAAGCTTTATCTAGAATAAAGTCATACATAGATTATGGGCTCTTTACGCCCATTCAGGTTGCAGCAATTAAAGCTCTAGATGAAGGAGATACTTTTATTAATGAAATAAATGCAACCTATAAACAAAGGAGAGATGTTCTAGTAGAAGGCCTTAATAAACTAGGTTGGCATGTGCAGACCCCTAAAGCCACTATGTTTGTATGGGCAAAAATTCCAGATTCTTTAATAAAATTAGGTTCCCTTGAATTTAGTAAGCAATTATTAAAAGAAGCCAATGTAGCAGTTTCTCCTGGAATAGGTTTTGGAGAGTACGGAGAAGGATATGTGAGGTTTTCTCTAATTGAAAATCAACAAAGGATTAAACAGGCAGTTAGAAATATAAAAAAATTCTTTTCTAAACAAGAAAAGATTCATGTAATTGGTTAAAAAATGAAATCCTTAAAAGTAGGTCTTTGTGGAGTAGGTAACGTTGGGAGCTCTGTCCTGAATAATATTATTTCTTCTTCTTCTTTGTTAGAAGCCCAAAGCGGAGTACATTTTGAATTAATCCAAGTAGGTGCAAGGAAAGGAAATAAAGTAGTTCCTTATAAAGATTTAAATGTAACTAAAAATCTTTTAGAAGTAGCTAAAAATAAAGAAGTAGATGTTTTAGTGGAACTAATAGGAGGAGTAGATTTTGCTTATGAACTAGTTTCTACAGCTATTAGAGAAGGAAAGCATGTAGTAACTGCAAATAAGGCATTAATATCAACCTATGGGAATGAGCTTTTTTCCTTAGCGAAAGAAAATGATGTTGAAATAGGTTTTGAAGCCTCAGTAGCTGGAGGCACACCAGTAATTAAAGCTCTAAGAGAAGGTCTCGTAGCAAATAAAGTTTCTTGGTTTGCAGGAATACTTAATGGTACGAGTAATTATATCCTTTCAGAAATGGAGTCAAATAAAACTTCTTTTGATTTGGCTCTAAGAAAAGCTCAAGAATTAGGTTTAGCTGAGTCAGATCCTAGTTTAGATATAAATGGAACTGATGCAGCACAAAAAGCTAGTATCCTAGCTGCTTTAGCTTTTCATGTTCCTTTTAATTTTTCTTATGTTAGCTATGGAGGAATAGAGGACGTGGAACCTGAAGATATAAAATACTCAATGGAGCTAGGTTATTCAATAAAGCATATTGCGTATGGAAAGTTAGATGATAATTTAGTTTCTATTAATGCGTTCCCTTCATTAGTTGATAATGGAACTTTACTTTCTAAAGTAGGTAAAGAAATGAATGCCCTTGAAGTCTTTTCTGAAAAAGTAGGCTCAACGGTTTATTATGGACCGGGTGCAGGTCCAGAACCTACTGCTTCAGCAGTAATTGCTGATTTGGTTGATATAGCAAAAGGTGGTTGGGATTTAGAAATAAATTCTAATTCAGATAATGCTTTACAACTTTCCAACTCAGGAAAATCTCAAAGATATTTTCGTTTACAGGTAGAGAACAAAACAGGCGTCATAGCTAATATATCCTCTATTTTTGCTCAGAATAATATTAGCATTGAAGCTTTAATACAACATGAAGCTAAAGCTAAAGAAAACTTAGAATCAATTCCTGTAGTTATTGTTTCTGGAGAGATTACACAAGACGAAGCTTCTTCTCTGCAGACTGTACTTGAAGATCTAAATGAAGTAATTTCGGATGTTAAAAATTTTAGAATTCATTCTTCAAATATCTAATGCGGTATAGAAGTACTAGAGATTCTTCGTTAAGTAAGTCATTTAGTGAAATCCTTTTGGGGGGCTTAGCACCCGATGGGGGTCTCTATATGCCCAAAAGTCTTAGGAAATTTAGCATTGAAGAGATTAACGAATTAGAAAATAGTAGTTATGAAGAACTTACCTCAAAAATACTATACCAATTTGTAGAAGAGGAGATTACAAGAGAAGAATTTAATAAGATTATTTCAACTTCATATATAGATTTCCAGGACAAAGATATTGTTAGTTTAGTTAATCTAGAAGAAAAAAAGTGGATCTTGGAACTATTTCACGGCCCCACCTTAGCTTTTAAAGATATAGCTATGCAGCTTTTAGGGGCATTACTTGGTTATTTTACCAATAGGGATAAAGCAAAAATAGCTGTATTAGGTGCAACTTCTGGGGATACAGGCTCTGCGGCAATCTCAGCCCTCTCAAGATATCAAAACATCGAGGTATTTATTCTGTATCCTCAGGGTAGGGTTACTGAAATTCAAAGAAAACAAATGACTACCTCGCAATCGAATAATGTTCATCCTCTGGCTGTTGAAACTGATTTCGATGGTTGCCAATCTCTAGTCAAGGAATTATTTTTAGATAAAGAACTTCTTTCTAATACTACTAAATTCATCGCTGCTAATTCAATCAATTGGTCAAGGTGTATGGCTCAATCAGTATATTATTTTTGGACTTACTTAAAGCTCAAAGATCAGGCCGAACAACTTTCCTTTTCAGTACCTTCAGGAAATTTTGGTCATGCTTATGCAGGGTGGTTAGCAAAACAAATGGGTCTTCCTATTAGTAGGATTTTAGTCGCAACAAATAGTAATAATGTTTTGCATAAACTCTTTTTAAAAAGAGTTTATAAAAAAGGTAATGTTAATCAAACCTTAGCTCCTAGTATGGATATTTCTGTAGCCAGTAATTTTGAAAGACTTTTATACAATCTTTATAAAAACAAGTCAGAGAAAGTAAGAGATAGTATTAAAGACTTCCCTGATAAGGAGATTTATCTATCAGATGATCAATGGAATTTAATTCAAGATTTTTTTAGCAGCTATTCAAGTTCAGATGAAGAAATTTTGGAAGAAATAAGAAATGCTTTTTTAAATAATGGGTATTTATTAGATCCTCACACTGCTACTGGGGTGAAGGCCATGAATGAATTAGCAAGAAAAAATGAATCAATGGTAACTATGGCAACTGCTCACCCAGCTAAATTTGAAGAAGCCATTAATCAAGCTTTACCAGGGGAAGATATACCTGTACCTCCACAACTTTCATCTATTGTAGGAGCAGAGGAGAAATTTGTAGTACTTCCGAATGACATTGATAAAATTAGAGAATATATTCTCCGTAAAATTGGATAACAGATGGTGGAAGTAACTTCGATTATTGAAGAATTAAAAGACCAAGCTCATAGAATAGAAGCTTTAAGGGGGTTTCTTTGACTTAAAGAACAAAGAAAATCATTTAACTGAGTTAAATAATGAACTTAGTAATCCCAAAGTTTGGGATGACCCTAAAGCAGCCCAAAAGATAAATAAAGAAAAGGTTCATTTAGAAAGAGAAATTTCTACGTTTCTTCAGCTTGAGCAGTCAATTACAGATCTTAAAGAATTATTTGATATTTCCGTTGAAGAAGATGATAAGGATTCAATTGATGAGATCTATGACGAAGTAAGGAGTAATTCAAGTAAATTACATAAGTTAGAGTTTCAAAGAATGTTTTCAAACTCTATGGACCCTAATAATGCTTTCCTGGATATCCAATCAGGCTCAGGAGGTACTGAAGCTCAAGATTGGGCAGAAATGATTATGAGAATGTATCTAAAATGGGGAGAATCTAAAGGCTTTAATACTGAAATAATAGAAGTGTCACCTGGTGAAGTAGCAGGTATAAAAAGCTCAACAATCAGATTTGAAGGCGACTATGCCTATGGGTGGTTAAGAACTGAAACAGGAGTCCACAGGCTAGTAAGAAAGTCTCCCTTTGATTCTGGTAGCAGAAGGCATACTTCGTTTGCTTCTGTTTTTGTCTCCCCCGAGATAGATGAAACTATTGAGATTGAAATAAATCCAGCCGATTTAAGAATAGATACCTATAGAGCTAGCGGAGCAGGGGGTCAACATGTTAATAAAACGGATTCAGCAATAAGATTAACTCATGAGCCAACCGGAGTAGTTGTACAATGTCAATCTCAAAGATCCCAACATAAAAATCGTGATAAAGCTATGCAACAATTGAGGGCAAAATTGTATGAAATAGAGATCCAAAAATTGGATCAGGAGAGACAATCCTTAGAAGAATCTAAAGCAGATATTGGATGGGGAAGTCAAATAAGGTCTTATGTTCTAGATTCAGCTAGAATAAAGGACTTGAGATCAGGTTATGAAACTTCAAACTGTAGTGCAGTATTAGATGGTGATTTAGATAATTTTATTGAGGCAAGCCTTAAAGCTAATATTTAGTTAAAGTAATAATTAATGTCAGAAGAAAAAAACCAGAATGAACTCTTAGCTCTAAGGAGAGCAAAGTTAGAAGAGCTCCAAATAAAAGGAATAGCCTTCCCAAATAACTTTAGAAGGAGTTCTTTATCTCAGGATCTGCATACTACTTATGACCCTCTAAATTCAGAGGATTTAGAAAAAGAAAATATAGAAGTTTCTGTTGCTGGAAGAATCATGCTTCAAAGGGTAATGGGAAAAGCTAGCTTTCTAACAATTCAGGATGTAAGTGGAAAAATACAGGCATATATTAAATCAGATAATATTGGGAAAGAAGCTTATGGTGAATTTAAAAAATGGGATCTTGGAGATATTGTTGGGTTGAAAGGTAAGTTATTTAAAACAAAAACTAATGAACTTACTGTAGAAGCTTTAGAAACTAGTATTCTTACGAAATCCCTTCGACCCTTACCAGAGAAGCATTCTGGTCTAGTAGATACAGAGCAGCGTTATAGGAAGCGATATTTAGACCTTCTAACCAATGATGAAAGTCTTGGCGTATTTAAAATTAGAAGCAAAATTATCACCGAAATAAGAAATATATTTAATGAACATGATTATCTAGAAGTAGAGACACCCATGATGCATCCAATTCCCGGAGGCGCTGCTGCTAAGCCTTTCGTAACACATCATAATGCTTTGAATATGGATTTGTATTTAAGAATTGCTCCAGAGCTATACTTAAAAAGGCTGGTAGTTGGAGGGATTGAAAAGGTATTTGAAATTAATAGGAACTTTAGAAACGAAGGACTTTCTACAAAACATAACCCCGAATTCACCATGCTTGAATTTTATACAGCTTATGCTGATTACAAGGATCAAATGGAATTTATAAAATACCTACTTAAAGATTTATCTCAAAGGGTTTTAGGTGACACAAAGATAGAATATGACGGCCAAAAAATAGATCTAGGAAAATCTTTTGATGAATTTACTCTTTTAGATTCAATAGTTAAATATCTAAAAGTTAGTAAAGAAAAACTCGAGGATAGAAAAGAATTAGAGAAACTAGCAAAAAAATTAAAAGTGAAAGATGTAGATAGACTAAGCATAGGTAAATTACAGTTAGAAATCTTTGAAAAAGGTGTTGAGAGTCAGCTAGATAAGCCAACTTTTATTGTAGGCTATCCCATAGATGTTTCTCCTCTTTCAAGACAAGATGACAGTAATCCTGATTACGTTGAAAGATTTGAACTCTTTATAGCAGGAAAAGAAATTGCAAATGGTTTCTCGGAATTAAATGACCCTAACGAACAAGCTAGTAGATTTAAACAGCAAGTAGAACAAAGAACTTCTGGGGATGAAGAGGCCATGGAGTATGATGAAGAGTATGTAGAGGCTTTGGAATACGGACTTCCACCTTGTGCTGGTGTTGGAGTAGGAATTGACAGGCTGGTTATGCTCTTTACTGGAGCGAATTCCATACGGGATGTCTTGCTCTTCCCTCAGCTGAAACCTAAAGACAACGATTAGTCTAAAAGGTCTTCTATAGCCCTTTTTTCATTTATTAATTCTTCTGTCGTAATTTCAATTTTAGATTTTGCAAACTCATTTATTTCTAGTCCTTGGACTATTTCTATTTTCCCTTCATTACTTGATCTAAGTGGATAACCAAAGATTATGCCTTCAGGAACTCCATAACTTCCATCACTAGGTACTGCAGCACTAAACCAGTCATCATTTTTAGTAGGGCTATCTATAGCTTTTACTGTATCAATTGCTGCATTTGCAGCTGAAGCTGCTGAAGAAGCGCCTCTAGCATCTATAACAGCCTTACCCCTTTGTTGAACTAAAGGGAGATACTCTTCTTCAATCCAATTCATGTCATTAATTACTTCTACAGCAGATAACCCATTAATTTTTGCATTGAAAGGGTCTGGGTACATAGTGGGGCTATGGTTACCCCATATCGTCATATTTGTTACTTCAGAAATATCACAATTAGCTTTTTGTGCAAGTTGGGCTTTAGCACGATTTGCATCCAGACCTGTCATCGCGAACCAACTTTGATTTAGATTTTTTGACTTTGTCCTACCTATCAATGCATTTGTATTTGCGGGATTACCTACAACAAGAATCTTTGCATCTTCTTGAGCAAACTCTCCAATAGCTTGACCTTGCCCAGTGAATATTCCTCCATTAATTCTTAATAAATCACTTCTTTCTTCTATTTTCTTACCATCAACAACTATTCCTCTTGGGATGCTTCCCACAAGCAGAACCCAATCAGCATCTGCTACCCCTTTTTTAATATCATCTGTAGCTTCTAAAGAACCAGTTTGTTTAAAACCGCAATCAATTAATTCCATCAAGGTTCCTTCTAGTTTTTCAACAACTTGAGGGATTTCAATTAACCTTAAATTTACCTTGGTATCTTTTCCAAAAGTTTCGCCGCTTATTAACCTTGGAAGCAAAGAGTAAGCAATTTGGCCAGCTCCTCCTGTTACAGCTACATTAATTTCTTTCATTTCTTCTCCTTAGGAAGGTTCAAAGATATTCCTTGAGTCTTCAAATTTTACTATTCCTTGGACATTAAGCATCTCATTTTGCATCATTTTCATAAGCAAATCTTTATCTCTTCTTGTGTTTGCTATAAATCTTTTGCCTGTTTCTAGTCTGCCAATAATTATCCCTTTTGTAGGGCCTTCTCTTGAATTGACCACAGTATAAGTTTCAATTTTTGCTTGGCCATTAGCTTCTTCAATAAAATCTTTATCTATATCTTTATCTATTTCATTTTGTAAACTCGAAGAATCTAGAATTTGGTTCCAATCTCCTAAAAAAGGCTCTGTGGAGTAAAGTCCTATCCCATGTTTAGTTAAGAACCACCCATTAGCATTAACCATTCCAAAGCTTCCCGGTTTAGACCTCAACCTCTCTACCATGGCAGCTATTGAATTTACTACATAAGCGCTGCCTGGACCTCCGTAATAGGGCAGTCCGCCAGTAACAGTAAGGTCCCTGTCATCTTCATCTGGAATACCTATTTCCTTTTTAGCTATTTGTACTGCACTAGGAAAACATGAATAAAGATCAAAGAAGGAAATATCGGAAAGGTAACGCCCTGAGTTACTTAATACTTCATCTGAACACTTTTTTATAGCAGGAGAGGAGTGTAGATTTTTTCTGTCTGTTATATTCCAAACATCATTTAAACAGGCACCTCCATGAATGAAAACCCACTTTGATTCAGGAATATTTAGTTCTCTAGCCTTTTTTGCAGAGGTAAGGACTAAAGCCGCAGATTGATTTACCCTAATTATAGAATTCATATATTTAGTGTAAGGATAACCTACCATCCTATTTTGAGGAGTTACTTCGACTATCTCTTGCTTTGATCTATGAATTTTGAACCAAGAATAAGGGTTTTTTGATGCTATTTCTGAGAACTTAGAAAACATATTTCCTATATCTTCCATGTGTTCTAAGGCATTCTTCTTTTCTTGTTTTCTAATACTATTGGCAAACAACGGATAAACAGCTGAAGGGTCAAAGATACCATGTCTCTTCTCAAAATTACTGCCTAGATCTTTTAGGCTTCCAATTGATTCTGGTTCACCACCAGGATCATCTCCCCAAGTGATTTTTTTATTATCTTTGAGTTTTGAAACAAAAGTATCTAAAGCTTCGCCGCCAGTTAAAAGGGCACAATGAATTTGTTCATCTCTTATTCGGTTACATAGATCATTTAATAATAGTTGAGGTGAATTACCTCCTGTAGTTGTATAAATTTCATTTGGTACTTTTACCCCTAGAGAATTACCCAAACTTCTTGGCATATTTGAATAACCCCAAAAATCTGTTGTTGCAGAGTCTCTATTGGGAGTGTCTGCTGTAAAGCGAATTACTGATATTGTATCTAGATGATCTATAACAGAAACTCCGGCTTCACAGTCTTGTAGGGCCTTTTCAGAAGCAGCCTTTAGGATATCTAGGTAATTAAGTCCATCAGAACCTTTATTACCTAGGTACTGAGAGCACCCAACAAGTATAGGAGTGTTGTCGTTTACCTGAGAGAACTTTGAATTCATAAATTCCTTTCTTAGAGCAGGAAGTCTAACTATTGAAGTCTTGAGTATCAATAGTGAAGCTATAAAGAAATTTTTTGAAGTACAATAATGATTGTATGAAATACGACTTTGACACTATTGTAGATCGAATAGAATCTAGAAGCACAAAATGGTTAAAATTTGATGATCCTAATGTATTACCTATGTGGGTCGCTGATATGGACTTTAAATGCCCTCCTGAGGTTATTGAAGCTATAAAAGAAAGAGCTAATCAAGGAATATTTGGGTATACAGAAAGACCTTCTGATCTAACTTCACTACTTAAGCAGAGGCTATACGATAGGTCAGGATGGGATATAGAGCCTGATTGGGTAACTTGGATGCCCGGAGTCGTTGTTGGCCTAAATGTAGCCTGCAGGACGGTACTTTCTCCTGGTGATATGGTTATGATGCCTTCTCCAATCTACAGGCCTTTTGTATATGCCCCGGATAATATGAATAGAGGTATGTTAAAAACAGAATTAATTAATGATGAAGGAAGGTTGGTTCTTGATTATGAATCGATTAATAATTTGATTAGTGATGATATTAAGATGTTTTATTTTTGTAACCCTCATAATCCTGGTGGCACAATGTTCAAAGAAGAAGAAATAAAAGAAATAGTAGATACCTGTAAAAGGAATGAAACTATAATCTGTGCTGATGAGATCCACTCGGACTTAACCTTTTTAAAGGAAAGAGGGCACATTCACTTAGCCCAAACAAGCGAATGGGCGGCTAATAATTCAATTACTCTACTTTCTCCAACAAAGACTTTTAATATGCAAGGTTTGCCTTGTGGAGCTGCAATTATTCCTAATCCAGAAATAAGAAAAGAGTTTAGGAGGAATATGAGAGGTATAGCTGCACACATAGGTGTATTTGCTTATACAGCTGCTGAAGCAGCTTATCGTTTTGGCGATCCTTGGCATGAAGAGTTAATGAAATATCTTGAAAAAAATAGGTCTTTTCTTAGAGAAGAGGTCTCTAAAATAGAGGGTTTATCACTTTATGGACCAGAAGCAACTTATTTAGCTTGGATTGATTGTTCAAAAACTGGTTTAGAAGACCCCGCAGATTTTTTTATTAATGCAGGTGTGGGTGTTCATAGAGGCGAATGGTTTGGAGATAGCAACTTTGTAAGACTAAACTTCGGTTGTCCTTATACCAGGTTAGAAGAAGCAGTTAATAGAATAAAAAAAGCCTTTTCACAAAGAAACTAGCTTACTGTACTATTAGCGCCTCAAAATTTAATAGGAGAAATTATGACCATTACTTTTAAAGATCAAGTTGCAATTGTTACTGGAGCGGGAGGAGGTTTAGGTCGATGTCATGCTCTGGATCTAGCTAAAAGAGGAGCCAAGGTAGTTGTAAATGACTTAGGTGGTAATGTTGATGGGTCTTCAGATGGCTCTTTATCCGCTGCGGAGACAGTAGTTGAAGAAATTAAAGCGGCTGGTGGCGAGGCTATGGCTAATGGAGCAAGTGTTACAGATAAAGATCAAGTTAATGGAATGATAAAAGACGTCTTAGATGCCTATGGAAGGATAGATATTTTGATTAATAATGCTGGAATTCTAAGAGACAAGAGTTTTGCAAAGGTAGAAGACGAAGATTTTAGAATGGTGTTAGAAGTCCACCTTATGGGTTCAGTTAACTGTACTAAAGCAGTCTGGGAAACAATGAAAGAGCAGAATTATGGAAGAATAGTATTTACATCTTCTTCAAGCGGACTTTACGGTAACTTTGGTCAAACTAATTATGGTGCAGCTAAAATGAGTGTAGTTGGATTAATGAATACTCTTAAACTAGAAGGTGCAAAATATAATATAAAGTGTAATGCTTTAGCCCCTTTAGCAGGTACAAGGATGACAGAAGAGTTACCAGGAATGGGTGATATATTAGATCAAATTAAACCAGAATTTGTTACCCCAGCAGTAACTTATATGGTTTCAGAAGAAGCGCCTAGTGGGGTAATAATGGCAGCTGGAGCAGGAGTTTTTGCTAGAGTTATGATTCATGAAACTATGGGGATCAATCTTGGTATTGATGAGGACATGACTGCAGAAAATATTGCTTCAAATTGGGATCAGATCTCAGATATGAAAGATGCTAGACCTTGTTATCAAGGAGGAGAGCAATCTATGAAGATGTTTGAGTTGATTCAAAAAGAAAAAGGTTAGTGACCAAGAGAAAACTTGATTCATGCCATAAAGTCATGGACTTTAGGGCTCTTGCAAAAAAAAGGTTACCAGCTCCTATGTTTCACTACATAGATGGGGCTGCCGAAGATGAATGGACTTACAGGCAAAATACTTCTGCTTTTGAGCAATATGAATTAGTTCCAAGATTCTTAGTTGATGTTGACAAGATTGATACCTCTACATCTGTTTTGGGCCAAAAGATAGATTGGCCCTTTATTTGTTCTCCTACAGGTTATAACCGTCTATTTCATCACGATGGAGAGGCAGGAGCTGCTCGAGCAGCAGCTAGAACAGGAACTATTTTTTGTTTATCAACTATTTCAACTACCCTAATTGAAGATGTCGCTGAGGCTTCAGAGGGACCAAAGGTTTTTCAGATATATGTTTTAAAAGACAGGAGTCTTACTCAAGAGTATATTCAGAGGTGTAAAGATGCTAACTACGATGCTTTGTGCTTAACAGTTGATGTTCCTAGCAACGGAAGAAGAGAAAGAGATTTAGTTACTGGAATGACCGTTCCTCCAAAATTAGGTTTAAGTGGTTATATGAATATAGCTAGACACATAAATTGGTCCTTTAATTATTTAACTCATCCGCCTACACCTTCTATGGTGAACCTTGAGCATAAGGTACCAGAAGGCTCTTCTAGTATGTCTGTTATGGATTTTATGAATAGCCAATTTGATAGAACTGTCACTTGGAAAGATGCAGCTTGGATGATAGAGCAATGGGATAAACCTTTTGCAATTAAAGGTATTTTATCTGTTGAGGATGCAAAAATGGCGGCTGAAGTCGGGGCTTCAGCAATAATGGTATCTAATCATGGAGGCAGGCAAATGGATGGTTGTCCTGCACCAATAGAAGTATTGGCAGATATAGTTGATGCAGTAGGAGATAAGTTAGAAGTTATTTTAGATGGTGGAGTAAGAAGAGGGACCCATATTTTAAAAGCTTTATCATTGGGAGCTAAGGCATGTATGGGTGGAAGACCTTATCTTTATGGGCTTGCTGCTGCTGGAGAGGAGGGCGCTTATAGATCTCTTAATCTTTTAAAAGAAGAAGTTATAAATAACATGATTCTATTGGGAGCTACTAAGGTTAAAGATATAACAACAGAACATCTCAGAAAAGTTTAATAGGTTCTTTAATTAGGAAAATCTATCCTAAAAAATTCATACTATAGAAAATATCTCTCATAGAGATAACGCCAATTAGTCTGTCTTCTTCTAACACAGCAAGATGCCTAATTTGGTTTTCTACCATCAAACTTATTGCTTCATCAGTAGTAGTTTCAGGCGAAGCACTAACAACATTTTTAGACATGATTTCTGATACTGGTTTTTGTTCTATATCTAATTGATGGTGTGATATGGTTTTAACAATATCTCTTTCAGTTAGTATACCTACAACATGGTGATCACTTTGCTTCTCTTTAGTATCAACAACAACTAAAGCTCCTATGCGATTCTTCTCTAAGATTTCACACGCATGAACCACTGATTCAGTTTGAGGAATTACAAAAACTTCCCAATACCTTTGACCAGCAAGATAGTGTTTTATTTTTTTTGATCTAGGCACTAATTTAATTCCATTTAATAACGTGTGTATAATACACTTTTTTAATATTTAGGAGACTACTAGATGACTTCTTCAATAAAAGTTTTAAAAATCACTTTTGCCCTACTACTTATTGGAGTTTTCTCAAGTTCAGCTTCAGGGGCTGCCAAGACCCTAGAAGGTTACGTTGGAGAAGATAAAACAGTAATTCAGGTAACTAGAGTTTTTAATGCTGTTCCAACTTACCCAAGAAATGCAATAAGAATGGGAAGAGAAGGTTTTGTTGTAATAGAGTTTGATGTGGATACAGATGGTTCTGTTCTTGATCCCTATGTTATAGAAAGCGAACCTACAGGAGTTTTTGAAAGAGCAGCTATTAAGGCTGTCAGAAAATGGCTGTTTAATCCACCCAGCTACCAGGGAGTGTCTGTAAAGGTAAGCGACGTAAGAGCTAAAGTGAGCTTTGCTCTAGATTAAGTAAAAGAAAAACTAAATTTTCTAGTTTTCCCAAAAAAATAAAATAACTTTATGCCAATAAGGATTCAACTTTTGCTTTTCGGCTTATTGGGAAATTTGCTGATAGCAGCTGTTCTTTACTATGCTTCTGAAAGACGCGCATCCATAGACGAAGACGCAGCAGGTGAATCTTTATTAATTCTATATGAATCTGCATGGTACCAAGCTTATAGCAGCACCTTAGAAAAGATGGGTAGATGGGAACCCAATTTTGGAGAAAGAGGTAATGTATGGGATCCAGAAGCAGAAATTTTGCTTGATATGGTTGAATCACAAGGGAATTTTACCAATCCAGTCCTTGACTCTATAAAAGCAAGAAGTTTAGGTAATGCCCAGTTTCTTATAGAGGAACTATTTGCTGAAGATTTAGATGATGGAAGTTTAAGTTTTGTAATGGCTTACTTCCCATCAGGAGAGAGAATTTATTGTGGAAGTGCTTTTGATCTATTTGGAATAGATGCATGCAGCAGAAATGCTTTACCAGACTTTTTTGGTTATTTAGATACCTATATTAAAGAAGCTTCACAGAGACCTCGACAATCTACTCTCAAAATTACTGACTCTACTAATAAAGAGATTTCAACTCTTAATCAAACCTACTCCTTCCCCATAAAGGTTGAAGGCGAAACTCTGGCTATTATGGTTCTGGGTTCTGATATAAGAAAAGCTCTTGAAGTATTCGAAGATGAGTTTGAAGTTAGGATGGGCATCCAAACACCTTTAGGCTTAATTTCCCTAGATGAAGACTATTCTTCAGAAAACACTTCAGAACAAAGCGAAAGATTTGGTATAAATAATTATTCCAGCTTAATAAAGGAAGCAGATAAACTGAAAACTTTAAATGGCAGCAGATACAGTGAAAAAGCTTACACCCTTGGGACTTCCATAACTCTTCTTCCTCTAAGTTCTTATCTTTCAGCGGATGAAGCACAACTTTTCATTTTTAAAGATGAAAGAGAAAGCATGATTGCTGCAGATCAGCAACTTCAAAATGGTTTGATTTTCGCAGCAGTTATAGTAATTCTCGTTATAGCATTTTTATCTGCAATTACAGCAGTTACATTTGGAGGCATAACTAGAGCAATTGAAGTTCTCAAAGGTTTAACCGAAGGAGATCACTCTCAACAAATGCCTCAAAGGAGGGGTTTATTTGCTTCTGACAACGACGAGGTAGGTAAATTATCTGATGCTCTAAGAAGTTACAGATCCCACCTTCTAGAAATGGAAGATATTAGAGCAGAACAAGCTAGCAGAAGAAAAGAAAGAGATAGTGTAATTATAGAAAAGATGTCCCATTTAGCGGATCAACTTGAAGGGGATGCAAAAACTTTAATCCTAAACGATATTGGCAAAATGAGAGAGCTTGAAAAACAAGAAACTGAGAGAGGAGAAGAAGCTTCAGTAGAATTAATGTTATTGGCTTTTACAAGAATGTCAGATGAAGTGAATGCCTTGATCAATGCAAGAACTAGTGAAATGGAAAAAGCTAGAGATGAAGCCATAGATGCAAAAGGGGAAACTTCTAGATTTTTTGCAAATATGAGTCATGAATTAAGAACTCCATTGAATGCAATATTAGGGTATGGAGAAATGCTGGCCGAGGAGTGTGAAGATTTAGGATACGATGATTTATTACCTGACCTTAAGAAGATTACTTCTGCAGGGACCCATTTACTATCGCTCATTAATAATATTTTGGATATTTCTAAGATTGAAAGCGGGAAGATGGAGTTGTATATAACAAGCTTTGAAATCGAAGATGTTATAGACACAATTAAAGATATCTCAGCTCCTTTAATTTCAAAAAATAACAATTCCTTCCAAAGCATAATACCTGACGGTATAGGCGCAATGAGACAAGACGAAACGAAATTAAGGCAGTGCTTAAGTAACTTATTAAGTAATGCAGCTAAATTTACTGAAAATGGAAAAGTAACTCTTGAACTAGAAACTAGTGTTGAAGAAAAAGTTGAAATGATTAACTTTAAGATAATAGACACAGGTGAAGGCATGAGCGAAGAAGGCGCTAATAAAGTATTTGAAGCTTATACACAAGCTGAAAGGTCTACTTCTGCTAAGCATGGCGGAACTGGATTAGGACTTCCGCTTTCTCGTGAAATGGCTCAAATGATGGGTGGAGATATTACTTTGACTAGTGAATTAGGTGTTGGCTCAGTTTTCTCTCTTAAATTACCAAGAGAATCTGCACAGGAAGATCATGATGTTTCAGATAATGTACTAGAAGGTATAGATGACGATGAAAAATTAGTTGTTTTAATTGATGATGATGTGACTATGCATGATTTAATTAAAAGAACACTTACAAAGATTGGTCTTACCTTGGTAGGTGCTACTGATAGTGAGAAGGGCATGCAGATGGTAAGAGAGACTAAACCTAAGCTTTTATTATTGGATGTGTTAATGCCAGGAAGAGATGGTTGGTCTATTCTTAGAGAGTGTAAATCCGATCCTGAATTGAAAGATATGCCTATCATTATGGTTAGTCAGTTAAACCAAGACACTTTAGCCAACTCCTTAGGTGCAGATGACTACATTACTAAACCTATAGATAGAGAATTATTCATTAAATCTGTAAGGAATATTTTAGGTGACCAACCTACAGACAACAAAAAGGTATTAGTAATAGATGATGATGAGAATACCAGAGACTTACTTTCTAGGATGTTAAAAGAGGGAGGATGGAAGCCTACAACAGCTAAAGACGGGCAAGAAGGTTTAGAAAAAATAGACGAACAACCTGCATTAATTGTTTTAGATTTAGAGATGCCAAGAATGGATGGTTTTGAATTTCTTACTACTTATATTGAGACAGTTGAAGAAGACAAAAGAAGTCCAATACTAGTTTATTCAGGAAAGGATTTAACCGATGTACAACGAGAGTTGCTGGAAAATAATGTAGAAGGACTTGTTAGAAAAGATGAGGTTTCTATGGATGAACTATCTGGAATAGTTCAAGGCATTTACTCAAAAGATTAGACTAGAACTCAAGCTAGCAAAGCCTCTATCTTACTTAATAATCTCTTTAGATCTATAGGCTTAGTATCAAAATCATCAGCGCCACAATCTAAAGCCTTCTGTCTATCAGACTCTAGGGCATGAGCTGTAAGAGCTATGATTGGGATGGATTTTAATTCTTCATCTGCTTTAGCCTGAGTTGTAGCCTCCCATCCATCTAAGACCGGAAGGCCCATATCCATAAGAACAAGTTCAGGTTTCTCAGATCTCATTTTTTCTAAACCTTCTTGTCCATCAAAAGCTAAGAGAATTTCATGATCTCTCCTGGTTAACCTTCTAGACAGCATGTCTCTGTTCATTTCATCATCTTCTACATAAAGTATTTTTGCCATTTTAGTTTTTTACTCCTTTAATTAGAAAGAACGATCCTATCCCTTCCCGATTTTTTTGCATCATAAAGCCTTTCATCAGCTTTATTTACCAAGTCAGATGCATTTCTTGATTCGTTGGTATTAGATACACCACCACTAAAAGTTACTTTAATTTTATTCCCCTCGTAGTCAATCACTTTGCTTGTAACCTCTTGCCTTAAATTATCACATAATTTAGTAACCTTTTGTAAATCTGTTTCCATTAAAATAGCTAAGAATTCCTCTCCACCTATTCTTCCAACAACATTAGGCTCTGTAATTAATTCATTTAAATTACCTGCAAATGATTTAAGTACTTCATCACCACCACCATGCCCATAAGTGTCATTTACGTTTTTAAAGAAGTCTATGTCCAGAGTTAAGACTGAGAAACCTTTAATTTTGCCTAAATCTAGGTCGTTATAAGCTTTTTCAAGAGAATCAAAAATTACCCTTCTATTGTAAATACCGGTTAACTGATCTGTAGTAGCTTGAATATGTAGTTCATTTACTAGCTCTTGCTCTCTTTCTCTGAAGAATTTTCTTTCTAACGAAGAAATAACTTTAGCCAATAAAATTGTCCCATTTAGGGGTTTGGGCAAGTAATCTTGGGCTCCTAACTGTATACACTTAGCTATGCTATCAACATCATTAAAAGCTGAGACCATAATGACGGGAAGTTCATCACTTGTATGTTTTTCTCTAAATATTTTAAGCAATTCTAAGCCGTTGATATCTGGCAAAATTACATCCAATAGAATTAAATCAGGATTTTTCTTTGTAACTTCTTCAATAGCGGTATTCCCATCATAAGCTGTTCTGCAAGTAAGACCTTGAAGAGAAAGTCTTCTTTCTAAAACTTCACAGTTTGTTTTATTGTCATCTACTATAAGAATATCTGAATCTTTTAGGTTATCACTAACTTCAAGTGAATAGTCTATAGAACCTAAGGATTTAAATAATGCTTCTGCAGATTCAAGCTGAGAAGAACTATCTTTATCTAGGTTTTCTGATAGAGCACCCCTTATATAGTCAACAAACTTTTCTATAGCTGTTTCTGTCTCTTTGGCTAAAGAGATAATAGAAGAAATATCTGATGTTAATTCCTCTGTAGCTTCTTCTTCAGTATCTTCTAGAAGAATTTCGCTATATCCAATAATAGCATTTAAAGGAGTTCGAAGATTATGTCTTAAAGTAGAATACTCTTCTGGACTTTTGGTTTTGTCTGTAACATTGGGTCCAGTATTTTCTTTAAAAGCTTCTTCATATTGCTCGATTAACTTTTCTGCACCACCTTTGATTTGATCTACTTCATCTGGAAAAGATAGATTTAGAAGGTCTAGATTTTTTTCAATTAACTCAAGATAGTCAAAGATGGCTTCAGCTGGGGTAGTAAACTCTTGTTTTATTTGAGTAAGTAATATTTCTTCTGCACCTTTCGAAGCTTGATTTGTTGCGTTTTTTTTATCTAATGTAGGCATATTTAATTCTTTAGAGTATCTAGAAATTCAGGCTTATGCATCAAAAAACCTTGGCCAATTTGGCATCCTATCTTTCCCATAGCCTCTTTCTGTTCTTCTGTTTCTATTCCTTCTCCTATCATTTCCATAGATAGCGCTTTACAGACTTCAACTACAAAGCCAATTAATTTACCTGTAACGGGATCATTAATCTCCCCTGTAAACATTTTGTCTAGTTTAACAACATCCACAGGTAGATCTTTTAAGTACCTCAACGAAGAATAACCAGCACCAAAATCATCTAAAGCGATCTTGATCCCTTTAGCTTTTAATTTTTCTAAAGATTCAGAAGCGCTTTGAGTATCTCCTAATTCAGCTGTTTCTGTGACTTCTAAACCAAATTCATTAGGCTTCAACTTCATACTCTCTACATAGTTAGTAAATATATTACAGAACTCTGGATGCATAACTGTGTGTGCAGAAACATTAAGATAAACTGTTGCTTCAGAAAGACCTATTTCTTCTTTTTTCCTGAAGAATTCACTCAATTTAACCAAAGAAGACATAACGACAAGAGAAAAGAGACTCTCACCTTCTATTTGAGGAATGAGTCTATCATTGGGTATGATATTTCCTTCTTCATCTCTCATTCTCAAGAGGGCTTCTACTCCAGTAACTTTGTTCGTCTTTAGGTCCACTTGTTTTTGATACGCTAAATCTATTCGGTCATATTCTATGCATGCAATAGTCATTTCTAATGCTTCTAGCCCTTCTCTTGAAGGACAGAGGATCTCTATTAAGAGAAAGTCTTCAGAACCTTCAAAAGGAATTCTATGAACCCTAGTTCGCATTAAAAATTTAATTTTTCTAAGGCTTACTTCAACCGGAGTATCGTATGCTTGCGCTATACCATCTCTGCTCGAAAGTTTTTCTTTACTTTCTTTAGGAATATTGACTGAAAGACCTTTAGAATCTTCTATTCTAAAAATGTAATTGGCAGCCAAATTAGTCCACTTTATAGACCCATCTAATTCATATATTAAATAGGGACTGGGATGATGTTTTAATGACCTAAAAAGATATTGCAAATGGTCTTTTTCTTGGTGCATAATTTTATTTAGCCCTTACCTCTATACATCTTTCCTTCTTGGATTTTTTCATCAACAAACTCAACAAAGTCCTTAGGAAATGTTGGAGACATAAAGGACCAAATTTCTATATTCTTTTCATCACTAAGTAGGGTTTTAAAAGAAGCCACCATTGCTTCCCATTCGTCTCCATCGAGCATACCTATTGAATTCTGATAGAACTGATTCTGCCTTGCTCTAATGATCGCACTGAAATGGGTAATATACATTGACTCCTCTTCATCTGTAAGAGGTTCATTATTTCTTAACTTTATTTTTATTTCTACGAGTTCTTTCTGGAGACCTGCCAAGGCAAGCCTTTGATGGCTATCTGCAATATTTTGTCTTGCATTTGCACGTGAAACTTTATTCTGTTCCCTAAGCTCTGTAACTAAAAAATATACTGTTATGAGCACTGTAAAAGGACCTAAGGTCTGTAAACAAAGTATTATTATTTGTGTAGTTATGCTTAATTCCATTTTCTCTTTCTCATCTTAGATTAAGAATACTTACTAGTATCAACAATATCATTTAGAATACAACTTAAAATTTCAACCGATAGTAATGAAAAAATTATTATTTAAACTTCTTATATATCTAAGTCTTTTCTTCAGTATTACTGCGTATTCTAAAGAGATTGTAATCTCCCCATTAGGCAATTACCAAGAAGATTTACAAGAAGCACTTATTTTAGCCAAACCTGGAGATACCATTAGATTGAAAGAAGGTTTCTATTCTTTTTCTGATGGACTTTCTTTAGATGTAGACGATGTTAGATTCATCGGAGAAGGAATGGATAAGTCTATTTTAAGTTTTTCTAACCAAAAGTCAGGTGCCCAAGGCCTTTTAGTTACATCTGATAGGGTTGTATTAAAGGACTTTGCTATTGAAGATGCCAAAGGAGATGCTTTAAAGGTAATAGGCGCTGACGGAATATATATGATTAATATTAGGACTGAATGGACTAATGGCCCTGATAGCTTAAATGGAGCTTATGGATTGTATCCCGTGGAATCCAAAAATGTACTTATAGATGGTTGCATAGCAATAGGAGCTTCTGATGCAGGTATTTATGTAGGCCAGTCTGAGAATATAATTGTTCGTAATAGTAAGGCTCACTTCAACGTGGCTGGAATTGAAATTGAAAATTCTTATTTTGCTGATGTTTACAATAATATTGCTTCTCGAAATACAGGAGGGATACTAGTTTTTGATTTACCTGACTTACCTCAGCAAGGAGGTCGTAATGTTAGAGTTTTCAGGAATCAAGCTGTAGATAACGATACAGATAATTTCGCTCCAGAAGGCAATATAGTGGGGGAAGTGCCTAGAGGAACGGGAATAATCATTCAGGCAAATTCAGACGTAGAAGTCTTTGAGAATATCATAGCAGGTAATGGCACTGTTAACCTTTCTATTGTTTCCTATGGTGCTGATACTGATGACGAAAATTACTATCCTCACCCAAAGAGTATACAAGTACACAATAACCGTTTTGGAAGAGGGGGATTCGACCCCGATATAGAAAGGGGAGAGTTAGCTGCTATATTGGTTGAACTATCTAATGGAGTTATGCCAGATATATTCTGGGATGGAGTTCTCCCTTGGGCACAGATTCTTTTTGGGCAGCCAGACAATGAGAGATTAATTTTAAAAGATAATGGCGAAGCTAGGTTTCTATCAATTTCACCAATAAAATATATGTTATCTCTCTCTAATCCTATAAATACAAATAAAACATCTTATGATGGAGTTATTAGACCTTTGGCTCCTGTTTATATTGAAGTACCTGAAGATATTTAGATTTATCCTAATATGATTCAAGGAATTAAATTTACCTTTTTAACTCTTTTTTTAATTTTTAATACATATTTAGCTGCAGTAAGTGACAGTGATATACAGGGAGATAGCTTCCCTAAAAAACTTTCTGAATTTAATTTTTTTATAGATCAAACTAAACAAATACCGCAAGAAAACGTTCACCCATATGAATTGATAACATCTTTATTTAGTGATTATTCTTATAAAAAGAGATTTGTTTATGTTCCTAAGGGTAAAAAAGCTAATTATCAGAAGGATTGGGTATTTGATTTTCCTGTAGGCTCAGCTTTAATTAAAACTTTTTATTACCCCGTTGATGAACGCAATTTAGAACTAGGTTCCTACCTTTTAGAAACCAGAGTTCTTTTACATAGAAGTACTGGATGGGAAGCAGTTTCTTACGCTTGGAACGAAGATCAAACAGAGGCCTTCATCAAGGTAGCAGGGAAAGCCATTAATACTTCTTGGATAGATCAGTCTGGAAGGAAAGTTGCGGTTAGATACAGGGTTCCCAATAAGAATCAGTGCAAAGAGTGCCACTCTACTAACGATGCTATTTCTCCTATAGGGCCTAAAGCAAGAAATTTGAATAAGGAGCTTGAGTATAAAGAAGGAATTAAAAATCAATTAGAATATTTACTAACTAAGGAAGTTATAAGTTCTTTCCCAAAAAACTTCAGGACAGTTGCGGATTGGAAAAATGATGAGAACACCTTAGACGAAAGAGCTAGAGCATATTTAGCTATAAATTGTGGACACTGTCATACCAAATCAGGAGTTGCAAATTCAACTGGCCTTTACTTAGATTTCATTGAAACTAGGGCTAAAAGTTTAGGAATAAATAAGAAACCAGTTGCTACAGGAAGGGGTAGTGGAAATCTAAAGTATTCGATAGTACCAGGAAAGCCGCAAGAATCTATTTTACTTTATAGGATGATTTCTATTGACCCAGGAGTTATGATGCCAGAATCAGGTAGATCTTTGATGCATACTGAAGCAATACAATTAATTGAGGATTGGATAGGTTCCATGGAACGCTAGATATGAGCGAAAAAGAAGATCTTTTAAATAATTTAAAGATAGATCGTTCTCAAGAAGATCAATCTGAACCTTTCCCTGTAAAAATTGTTTCTATTATAGTTTCTGCCTTAGCAGTCATTGTGATAGGTCTTTGGTTTTTTTTAGCAGAAGAAGAGATCCAAGAAGTAACTACTTTCACCGTTAAATCTATTAATGCTTCTGGTTCTTCTGCTTCTAGTATCCTTGATGCTTCAGGTTATGTAGTTCCAAGAAGAAGAGCGACGGTTTCTTCAAAAATTACAGGTAAAGTTTTAGAAGTCTTAGTTGAGGAAGGAATGTATGTTGAAAAAGGACAATTATTAGCTCAACTTGATGATAGTACTTATAAAGCTGATTTGGAATACGCCAAATCGCAGCTAAAGCAGGCTCAAATTGCTTTTAAAAGCACAAGTGCTCTAATTGAAGGTAAATTTGCAAGTCCAGATGAACTAAAGACCAGAGAAGCGGTAATGGAAGGAGCTCAGGCTTTAGTGGACATTAGTAAACAAAGGCTGGCAGATATGCAGATTTTAGCTCCTTTTAGTGGAGTGGTAGTCTACAAGGCAGCACAACCAGGAGAAATGATATCTCCTGTATCAGCAGGTGGAGGGTTCACTGCCACAGGAATTTGTACAATAGTTGATATGGATTCACTTGAAATAGAAGTTGATGTAAATGAAGCTTTTATTAACAGGGTGGAAGCTAGACAGCCTGTTGTTGCGAACCTAAATGCTTACCCAAAATGGGATATCCCAGCTGAAGTTATTGCTATTATTCCCACGGCAGATCGTAACAAAGCTACTGTTAGAGTGAGAATAGGGTTCTTAGAGAAAGATGAAAGGGTTCTTCCGGATATGGGCATAAGGGTTTCTTTTCTTCAGAAAATGGCTGAAACGACATCAGAAAAGAAAGAAGGTGTGGTGGTTCCAAATGCCGCAGTATTAAATGAAGGTGACGAAAGTTATGTAATCTTAGTAAGAAATGGAAGAATCGAGATTAAACAAGTTGAAGTAGCTGAAGAAACTTCTAATTACTCTAGAATTGTAAAAGGAGTAAGTGCAGGAGATCAGGTGGTTGCTTCTTATGATGAAGAGTTAGAAAATAATCAAAAGGTTTCAATAAATTAAAGGGAGAAAGAAATGTCAGATTCTTTAGTCAGTGTCAAAAGTGTCAATAAGACTTATCAAAGAGGAGGAGAAGAACTAGTTGTTTTAGACGACTTAAGTTTAGAAGTTCCTGAAGGAGACTTTTTAGCTCTCATGGGTCCGTCTGGATCTGGCAAGTCTACCCTTCTAAATCTTATAGGGGGTTTAGACACTCCAACTACAGGATCAGTAGAAGTTGATGGCGAAAGACTCGATTCTTTAAACAGTAAGGCATTAAGTCAATGGCGATCTAGTCACGTTGGGTTTATTTTTCAGTTCTATAATTTGTTACCAGTTTTGACAGCCTTTAGAAATGTTGAATTGCCGCTTCTCTTAACCAAATTATCCGGTTCACAAAGAAAACAGCATGTAGAAACAGCCCTAAACATAGTAAGCCTTGCAGATAGATCTTCACACAAACCTAATGAACTTTCAGGAGGACAACAACAAAGGGTTGCAATAGCAAGAGCTTTGGTCTCAGATCCAGATATTTTAGTTTGTGATGAGCCAACAGGGGATCTAGATAGAGAAACAGCAACAGAGATACTAAATTTATTGCAAATATTAAATAGAGATCATGGCAAGACCATACTAATGGTTACTCACGACCCCATGGCTGCCGAATCGGCTAAAAGAACTTTGCATCTAGATAAAGGCAAGCTTACTCACTAAAGCCAATGTATTGGGTTTTAATTAAAGCTAGTCTTTTCAGAAAGAAGATTCGAACCTTCTTAACCATCGCGTCTATTTCAATCGCCTTTTTACTGTTTGGGTTATTAAACTCCATGTCAGCTATTTTTACAGGATCCATGCAAGGTATGTCAGCAGATGTCATTATGGTCATGCCGAAATACAATATGTTTGGCACACAACCCTATTCAAATGTTGAATACGTAAGGTCCTTAGAGGGCATCGAAAAAGTAACTCATATGACCATGATGACAAGCGATCCGCTAGGCAGTATGTTTGACGGAATGATTTTTGCAACGGATGAAAATATTTTTGACGTTTATACAAGATTTCAAGCCACAGAAGAATACAAAGAAGCAATGCGCCAAAGACCTGACGGTGTTCTAGTTGGAAAACTATTGGCAGATCAAAAGAGTTTTAAGATAGGCGACAAGGTAAGGACTAAAGCTAGTTTCAAACACGAAGATGGCACGTTCAATTGGGAATTTGAAGTGGTTGGGTTTTACACTGTAAAGAACTTAACTGGTGATGAACTGGGTGTCATGGCTAACTATAAGTATATCGATGACAGCCGAATGACCATGAAAGGGACTACCGGTTATATTATCGCTGAAGTGTTATCTCCTGAACTAGCCATTAGCATTTCAAATAAGATTGATAAAAACTTTCAGAACTCGGACAGGGCAACAAGAAGCGGTCCAGAAAACCAACTCGCTATGGAAATGGTAGGTGATTTTGGAGATATTCAGCTGATTATGAACTTAATATTATCTGCTGTCTTTTTTACGATCCTTTTAGTAGCAGGCAATACTATGAGTCAAGCTGTAAGAGAAAGGACGGCAGACTTAGCGGTGCTCAAAAGTATAGGTTATGGAGATTTCCAGCTGTTTGTTTCAGTTATATTAGAAGCCTTTATTATTATTTTTTCAGGTTTAATAGTTGGTATGGGGATTGCTCTTTTAATGATTCCTTTGATAGTAGCTGCCAGTCAAGATATGCTAGAAGATGCAATTTATTTAACTAGTTCTGCATTCATAACCGCTTTTCTTATAGGAGTTCTTGTCACTTTTGTGTCTTCCTTTATGCCAGCAAGACAAGCGCTTAAATTAAAAGTAGTGGACGCTTTAGCTAAGGGATAAGTATGAAATATTGGACCTTAATTTCTGCTGCTTTAAATAGAAAACGATGGAGAACGGCCCTTACTATTGGTTCTTTGACTATTGCATTCATGCTCTTTGGGATGTTGCGTTCGGTTGCAGTTGCTTTCACTGCGGAGGTAGATTTTGAAGGTGATGATCGTCTTATTGTTATGTCTAAACTGTCTTTCACTGATCCACTGCCTCTCTCTTATCGAGAAAGGATTAGGGCCATAGAAGGTGTCAGCCATGTTGCTCACCGAGAATGGTTTGGAGGAACATACATAGATCGAGCTAACTTTTTTCCAAAGTGGCCTGTACCTGCCGAGGATTGGTTTGAAATTTATGATGGATTTAAGATAAGTGAACAAGAAAAAAGAGACTTCATAAACACAAGAACTGGAATGGTAGCTGGAAAAGCTTTAGCAGATAAATACGGTTGGAAAGTTGGAGATAAAATTCCAATTATTGGTGATATATGGGTAAAAGAAGACATGTCAAATCTATGGGAATTTGATTTAGTTGGTATTTTTGAAGAACAAGAATCAGATCCTGTATACGGCGGAGAAGAGCAAGCATTTATGAATCATGACTACTTTGAAGAAACAAGGGCTTACGGCAAAGGTACAGTAGGCAATTACATCGTTAGAGTTAAAAATAAGAATGACAATGAGAAGATTGCTAAAGAGATCGACAATATGTTTGCTAATTCTTTTAATGAAACCAAAACTTCAACAGAATCTGCGTTTAGTAAGATGTTTGCAGAACAAGTAGGTGATATAGGTTTTATTATGAATTCAATCCTAAGTGCAGTTTTTTTTACCATGTTACTCGTTACAGGTAATACCATGAACCAAGCAGTCAGAGAAAGAACATCGGAGTTTGCCGTATTTAAAACAATAGGCTATTCAGATAAGACTATCCTGACTCTAATATTATGTGAGTCTATCGTAATTTGCATAGCATCAATGATTTTGGGAATCGTTTTAAGTTTCATGGTTTTTTTAGGAATTTCCGGAGATTTATCTGCGTTTGTAGGAGATATTGCTTTTGAATATTCTGTAATATTATGGGCATTGTTTGCCGCTCTTTTAATGGCGATTGTTTCCGGCTTGCCACCTGCTGTGGGTGCAATGAGGTTAAAAGTTGTGGATGCTTTAAGAAAGGGTTAATTAATTATGAAACAAATATTAGCTATTTTAGGTATGAATCTTAGAACTATATTGGCTAGATCAGGCTCTTCACTTGTAATTATTATAGGA
This sequence comes from Gammaproteobacteria bacterium, assembly GCA_045563675.1. Lineage (GTDB taxonomy): Bacteria > Pseudomonadota > Gammaproteobacteria > Magnimaribacterales > Magnimaribacteraceae > AEGEAN-183. Next base: position 474,042 of record JBJLIX010000002.1, on the reverse strand, counting down.
ATAGCAGGATCAGTGGCAGTGATGGTTTCCCTTTTAGCAATGGCAGAAGGTCTTAGTAAAACTATCGCAAACACCGGAGAAGAGGATCGTGTATTAATTTTTAGAGATGGAGCAAATTCAGAACTCAGCAGTGGTATCTACGTTCCCAATGTGGCCATAATAGAAAACACTCCGGGAATTAAACAGTCTGAAGACGGGCCTATGATTTCTGCTGAGTTATTTACTATTATTGATTTAAAGAAGAAGGGAGCTGAAGATACTTCAAATTTACCATTAAGAGCAGTTCAACCTATGAGTTTCAAGATCAGACCTGAATTAAAGATCATAGAAGGACAGAATTTTACACCTGGCACAGCACAAATAATTGTAGGAAAGGGAGCGAATGATCAATATGAAGGATTGAATATCGGTGATCAGATAAAAGTTAGGGACACCATGGTCACAGTAGTGGGAATTTTTACAACTGATGGAGATGTTCATGAATCTGAGATTTGGGCAGATTTATCTGGAGCGCAAGGTTTCTTTAGAAGAGAAAACTCTGCTTCTATTGCAATTGCTCAAATGGAAAACGTTTCTGTTATCTCTGATTTTGGAGCAGCTTTAGAGTTAGATCCAAGATTGGAGTTACAGGTGCAAGGGGAAGCTGACTTCTACTCAAATCAATCTTCTGGAGCCTCTGGTGTAATAGAGGCATTTGGTTATGTTGTGGCTATTATAATGGCCATAGGAGCTGTTTTTGCTGCTCTAAATACTATGTATACCGCGGTTTCAACAAGATTGGTAGAAATAGGTACTTTAAGGGCTGTAGGCTTCCAAGGATCATCAGTTCTAATGGCCTTAATGGTTGAATCCATGATCTTAGCGCTGCTAGGAGGGTTATTGGGTGCAGGTATTTCTTTTGCAATTTTTAATGGCTATACAGTCTCTACTTTGGCCTCAGGGTCTTTTACTCAAACAGCCTTTGATTTTGCTGTAACTGGTTCGATCGTCAGTCAAGGATTGATTCTTGCTTTAATTGTTGGTTTCCTTGGGGGCGTTCTTCCTGCTAGAAGAGCTGCAACTCAAGATATAACCGCAGCCTTAAGAGCTATTTAATTCTTTTTCACTTAACAGCAGACCGTTATTGTCTGCATAGACGTATTGTCCAGGTTTAAAAGTTAATCCTCCGAAAGTCACTTCAATACCTAAATCACCGAGTCCTCTTTTTTCACTTTTAGTTGGGTAGGTACCGAGAGCTAGGACTCCTAAATTTAGTGTTCTAATAATGTCGACATCTCTGATGTAGCCATTAATAACAATTCCAGACCAATTATTTTTAACACCAGCTTCTGCTATTAAGTCCCCAAGAAGAGCAACCGTATTAACACCGCCAGCATCAACAATTAAGATTTTTCCATTTCCCTCAGAGTTTAATTGTTCTTTAACTATTGAATTATCATCTGGACATTTGAGGGTTTCGATTGGACCACTAAAAGAAGTTTTGCCCCCATAATTTGTCATTATGGGTTCAAGTGCTTTGGTTTCAGGAAAAGCATCTGAAAGATCGGGTGTAGATAATTCCACTTAAGCGACTCTCTGTTCTCCTCTTATCAAAGATCCGGGTAGGGCTCCAGTTGCTTTGTCGTCTTTAAAAGTAACAACACCACTTTTTATTGTGGCCTTATAGCCTGAGGCTTTTTGAATAATCCTTCTACTTCCGGTAGGTAAATCATGGACCATTTCAGGTTTAAAGACACACAGTTTATCGTGATCAATTATATTAATATCCGCTAGAAGTCCTTCTTTTAATTGTCCTCTATCCATAAGACCAAAAGTTTCAGCAGTTTCTTTAGTTTGTTTATTTATTATAAATTCAACAGGAATCTTGTCTCCTCGGGACCTGTCCTTAGTCCAGTGCGACACGTTCCAAGTTGGCATACTGGCATCACAGATTAAACCGCAGTGAGCCCCTCCATCACTAAGTCCGGCAACAGAGCTTTTGAACTCTATCAACATTTTATAGAAATCTAAACTGTGATTCGGGTATGGGCCAAAAGGTGCCCAAATAAATGTCTTACCATCGTTTTTCAGCATTTCATCATAAGCAACTTCCATTGCTTCCTTGCCTTCAGATTCGGCTATGCCAGCAACACTTAATTCCCTTGGTGGTTCATAATCAGGGACATGATCCATAGGAAATTGTTGCTCGAAAGTAGTAATGAGCCTGTAGACCAAATGATTGCGATCTACCATAGGTTCCTCACTTAACAGCTTTTCTTTGAACTCAGGAGTTCGCATTACTTTTAGTTTTTCCTCTAAGGATTTATCGACTATTTCTGAATAACTAGGGTGTGCTATGAATGGGTGCACTGAGGATTCTAGGCTAAACAGCATACCAGTAGGCCTTCCAGAGTATTGAGGTCTAATTTTTACGCCTTTAGAGAAATTTTCTTCACAATACTTCCATACACTAAAAGGGTCTCCACTAGTTTGAGCATAGGTTAGAGTTCTATCAGATTCCTCTACAAACTCTTTAATCCAATCTAACTCAATGTCTTTATCCATCCAATCGGAGACTATTTCTAGAGTTCCTTTACCCAGGTTAGCAATAGTGTTGGCAATCTTTCTCATTTCATTAGCACTAGCCTCTGTACCAGGAACATATTCTCCAGATTTATCTGTGTGAAGGTAAGTTCTAGAGGTGCTGAAGCCTAAGGCACCAGCTTTAATTGCCTCTTCAGTAATTTCAGCCATCTTTTCTATTTCCTCATCTGAAGCATCTTCTTTCCCTTGGCATCTGTCATACCCCATCACATAGGATCTAATAGGACCGTGACCAACCATAGCCCCAACATCCATTACCAGCTCTTTCTTTTCGATAGTGTCCAGATACTCAGGAAAAGTTTCCCAGCCCCAATCGATACCTTCATGAAGTGCTGTGCCAGGAATGTCTTCAACACCTTCCATTAATTGAATCAAGAATTCTTCTGAACCAGGTTTAACAGGTGCAAAACCGACTCCGCAGTTGCCCATAACAACAGTGGTTACCCCATGCCAACAAGAGGGGCTTAAATAAGAATCCCAACAGACCTGACCGTCATAATGGGTGTGGATATCTACCCATCCAGGTGTGACAAGATGACCTTCTGCATCAATTTCTTTTTTTCCTTGTTCTTCTACTAGTCCTACCTTAGATATACGGTCTTTATCAATCGCAATATCCCCCATAAAGGCCTTCTTACCAGTACCATCTACTATTTTTCCATTTCTGATGACTAGGTCATGCATATTTTTTCCCCTTTTTTATCAAGAACATAATGAATAATAACTTTTTTTTGATTTTGAGAAAACAATGTTTCTTGATAATGTTGTTTAACTCAATATTCATAATTAAAGGCTAAGTATGACTGATGTTAAACAAGCTTCTCCAAAATCTGTGGGTCTTTCTAATGAAAGATTAGAAAATTTTGATCTTCTACTTAAAGAAAAGTATGTTGATAAAGGAAAACTTCCTGGTGCACAGATCCTGATTGCAAGGGGAGGTAAAGTAGCTCATTTCAGTAGTTTAGGAATGAGAGATATAGAAAATAACCTTCCAGTTGAAGAGGATACTATTTTTAGAATTTATTCAATGACTAAACCGGTTACAGGGGTAGCTTTGATGCAGCTTTTTGAAAAAGGTCTCTTTCAGCTTTCTGACCCTGTCTCAAAATTTTTACCTGAGTTTAAAGAACAGTCTGTATATATATCTGGTAAACACCCTCTTTTTCTAACGAAAGCAGTAGAAAGAGAAATGAATATCCGAGATTTACTTACTCACACTTCTGGATTAAGTTACAGCATAAATTACCGTTCACATGTTGATAGTGCTTATAGGGATTTGTTTGATATAGAAGACCCTACAAAATGGATAATGACAAAGGAAGAAGTAGATTTAGAAGAGTTTACAAAAAGAATAGCTTCTATTCCGTTAGAGCATAGCCCAGGTACACAATGGCTATATAGTGTATCTATAGATGTTTGTGCTCGATTAATTGAAGTTATGACAGGTAAACCTGTAAGAGAATACTTTAAAGAAAATATCTTCGATCCTCTTGAAATGAAACACACTGATTTTCATACAACCGAACAGAATTCCAGTAAATTAGCCGCTTGCTACATGAGGGATGTAAATAAAAAACTCATTCTCCAAGACTCTTCAGGAAAAGAAAGCAAATATGCTGAGAAGCGTTCATTTCAAGGAGGAGGTAGTGGATTGGTTTCCACCTCTCTAGATTATTATAAGTTCTTACAAATGCTCCTTAACGGAGGTGAATACAATGGAACAAGAATTTTATCTAGAAAAACAATCGAATTAATGACAATGAACCATTTACCTGATAATCAAACTATGGCTGATATGAATACTTCTGGAAGTTTTAGTGAGGTTAGGTTTCAGGGAATGGGTTATGGATTAAGCATGGCCGTAACAACGGATCCTGCATCTAGCCAAAGCAGTTGTAGCAAAGGGAGTTTTAACTGGGGAGGAATGGCCAGCACTTCTTTTTGGGTGGACCCTAAAGAAGAACTTATTGGTTTATTTATGACCCAACTTATACCTTCAGACGCTTTTCCTTTAAGACCTCAGATGCAATCTATGATTTACGGCTCATTTATTGATTGAAAAATTTGTACTTAAAATACTTTAATCATATATTGGAGCTTTAAAATCTAAGATATAGTTAAAATTATGAAATTTAATCGTGCTTTGTCCGCTTTGCTAATGTTGGTTTTTGCCTTGGCAGTATATTCTGATTCCAGAGAATATAAAGAAGGTGATGTTCTTCAATCAAAGAAAAAGACCAGCTCAGTTGTTCTTTTTAAATCAAAGAATGACATTATGACCTATCAGATCAGAAAGAATTATGATAACTATGCCTGGAGAGGTTACAGAGAGTTAGATGGTCGAAGCACTTATGATCTAGAAAAAGGGGATAAAATTATTCTTTTAAAGAAGCTAGAAGAAGGCAAGATTTTCATGGTTGCTTTGGTTAAAAGGAAAAAGAGCAATAGTTATGGAAATACTTATTTTTACGTTGATCCAAGAAGTTTTAAAAATCTTGCTTTTAGCGAACATCTTACGGAGTAAGCATTAAAGACTTTTATAGGTAATTGGTTTAAGTTAATTCTATAAAATGGTTGAAAGTAATCTAGAAATAAAAAAACTTGGTAAGACTTTTGGTGCTGAAATAACAGGTATCAGGCTAAGTGATATTTCAAGCGAAGAGGCCAAAGACCTTTACGATCTCTGGCTTCAAAATTCATTATTAATTTTCCCTGACCAAGACATCTCAACAGACCAACAGATTTCTTTTGCTAAGTTATTTGGAGATCTAGAGTTTGATTTATCTGCTATAAGTAACGTAAGAGATGATGGAACCACAAGAGATCCAATTGATGACGATGTAGTAAAAATGCTTAGGGGCAATATGGAGTGGCACCACGACAGCACCTACATGCCCATTCAAGCAAAAGGAGCTGTATTCTCAGCTCATAAAGTACCTAAGCAAGGAGGAGAAACAGGTTGGGCAGATATGACAGCAGCTTATGAATCTTTAGATGAATCTATGAAGCATAAAATTAAAGATTTAAATGCCTACCATTCTTATTTATACAGTCAGGCTAAATACAAGCATAAGTCTAAAGAAGAAAGTGAATATAATGGTTACGGTTTTGATACGGATCCTCATCCTTTCAGGCCCTTAGTTAAGACTCATCCAGAAACAGGAAAAAAATCATTACTCATAGGACGTCATGCTTATGGCGTTCCGGGTCTATCAGAAGCTGAATCTAAGTCTTTACTAGATGAACTAAATGATTTTGCTTGTCAAGGAGAAAGAGTTTATCACCACTCATGGAGTGAGGGCGATGTAGTCATATGGGATAATCGGTGTTTAATGCATCAAGCTTGCCCTTGGGACCTCACTGAACCAAGAATTATGTATCACTCTCGTATAAAAGGCGATTCAAAGAGCGAATCAGGATTGAATTATTTATAGATAAACTTTATAAGTATTATCAAAGAAAATGAAGCAAGTAATTCATGCTCTAGTTTTATCCTTTCTAATAATTAGTTTTTCTTTATCTGCTAAAGAGAAAGAGATAACAATTTTATATACAAATGACTTCCATAGCGCTTTTGATCCAATCCCAGCTTATTGGTTAGAGGGATCTCCAAGGCTTGGAGGGGCTGCGCATTTGTTAACACTCATTAACCAAATAAGAGCTAAAGAAGAAACAGTCTTTTTATTTGATTCTGGGGATATGTTTACCGGCACTTTAGCTACTTTGACTCAAGGGGAAGCTCTTTTAGAGATGATGATGACTATGGAGTATGACGCTTTTGGTATTGGTAATCATGAATTTGATTACGGAGTAGAGCCCTTTAAAAAGGGAATTTCTAAAGTACCTTTTCCTGTACTAGGAGCAAATATCTTTTATAAGGATACAGGTAAAATTTTCAGTAGATCCTATACTATCTTAGAACGTAATGGTATTAGACTAGGCGTCATAGGAGTAATTGGTCTTGATGCCAGGAGCGTTATTTTACCTTCTTATGTCGAAAATTTAGATTTTCGCGATCCCGTTCCATATGTAAGGAAAGCCGTTGAGGAATTAAAACCAATGGTGGATGTGATTGTGGTTTTAACTCATCAAGGAAAAACGGGCCCAATGCAAACTGATGCCGAGGCTAGACCAGAAGTGCAGCGAGATTTTTCAGAAGATATTAATCTAGCAGGGCTAGTTGAAGGAATAGATGTAATTGTTAGCGGCCATGCACATAGAGGAATAGAGGTTCCTTTCATTCATCCAAAAACAGGAACTTTAATTGTTCAAACTTATGGATATGGGACTAGATTAGGCTTTTTAAAGCTATCTTTTGATGGAGAGAAAATAACTAGCCACAATGGAGAGCTATTAAAAGTTTGGAGTGATAAGTTGGAGCCTGACCTAAATATGCAAAGGAAAATTAACTTTTACAAAAATAAAGTAGATCCTTTCATAGGTGAGATTATTGGAAGTTCTTCTGTGAGGTTAGTAAGAGATTATGTAGCAGAATCCTCTTTAGGAAATTTTTCTACTGATGTTATGAGAGCCATTACTGGTTCTGAGATTGCTTTTCAAAATGCCGGTGGTCTTAGAGCTGATCTTCCTGAAGGGTCAATTACAATGGGAAATGTACTCGATGCCTTCCCTTTTCATAACACTTTAGTATCAGGGTATATGTCTGGAAAACAAATAAAAAGAATTCTAGAGCAGGGTTTTTCTTTAGAAAGAGGAATGATTCAGGTATCTGGAATTAAAGCAATTTATAACTTAGAAAACTCTATAGGAAGCAGGTTGATTTCCGTTAAAGTAAACGGAGAGCCTTTAAAGGAAGAGCAACAATATAGAGTTGCAACTCAAAGTTTTTTAGGTGAAGGAGGGGATTTATATGATACTTTCTTAGAGGTTAAATATGAAGACACTGAAAAATACCTCTCTGATGTGATTGTAGATTACCTTAGGGGCGAAGGTCAGATTAATAAGCCTATGAGCGGAAGATTAATTCCTTATAATAACAAGGTAAATCCTATTCAAAACTAATAAACATGCCTTTAGTAAAACCTCTTAAACCAGAAGCTAATTTAAAAGTTAAAGAACTGGCAGACTTCTTTAATGAAACTCTGGGTTTTTGTCCGAACTCAGTTTTAACCATGCAAATTAGACCTGAAGTGGCTTCTGCTTTTATTGGTCTTAATAAAGCGGTTATGGAAAATCACGGTAAAGTAACATCTGCTTTAAAAAGAATGATAGCCTGGGTAAGCAGTAATGCCGCAGGGTGTAGATATTGTCAGGCACATGCAATTAGAGCGGCTGAGAGATATGGAGCTAATCAAGAACAGCTAAAAAATATCTGGGAATATAGAACAAATGAAGCATTTAATGAAGCGGAAAGAGTGGCATTAGATTTCGCTCTGGCAGCCTCACAAATACCTAATTCAGTAGATTCTGAGTTAGAAGAAAGACTGCGTATTTATTGGAATGAAGGAGAAATAGTTGAAATCCTAGGAGTTATATCTTTATTTGGATTTTTGAATAGGTGGAACGATAGTATGGGTACCAGTATTGAAGTAGGAGCAATAGAATCTGCAGAAAAGTATTTAACTAAAAATGGCTGGAATAAAGGTAAGCATAAATAAGGGCATAAAATTAAATATCAAAAAGAGATATTTGGAGTATATCAAGTTATGATGTTAAAAGACGGGGTATATTTTGGAGCTTCAGAGAGTAGGAAGGGCGGACAGGCATCTGGGTACTGACTTCCATAAAATAGTGATTTTATGAAAGGCTTTCTACCTAAAAAGCCACCATTAAAAGAATATTCAATTAATTCTTCTAGCCTAAGTAGATTACAAGAAATAGCATCAAATCTTCCAAAGTTACTATTAACTGGTCGTCTTAAAGCTATGGTTGAATCACTAAGCAAAGATGATTTATCCACTCATGAACTTCTAAGATCTAAGAACGAAAGAGAGTTAAGGTTAGCCATGGTGCATCTTAGCTTCATTGCGCATGCTTATATTCTTGGCGGCATTAAACCCAATAATAGATTACCCGAAGCAGTAGCAAAACCATGGGTTCAGGTTTCTGAGATTCTTGGTAGGCCACCAGTCCTAAGTTATGCTAGTTACTGTTTAGATAATTGGTTTTTATTAGAAGACGAAGCTCTTTCTCTAGAGAATGTTGCCCTAATAAATAATTTTTTAGGAGGTCTTGATGAGGACTGGTTTGTTACGATTCACGTTTGTATAGAAGGTGCAGCTGCAGGAGCCATTGAAGCTGCAGATAAATTGTCCCAATGTGACGACTCTAGTAGCGAGAAAGAAATTCAGAACCTTCTATCCAAGGTAAATAAATCTCTTCAAGAGGTAAATAAAATATTTTTGAGAATGACAGAACGATGTGATCCTTATGTCTATTACCATAGGGTAAGGCCATTTATCTTTGGTTCAAAAGACAATCCTGATTTAAAGAACGGACTTATTTATGAGAATCAGTTTTCTAATAAACCACAATTTTTTAGAGGAGAAACGGGTGCTCAAAGTAGTATTGTTCCCAGTCTAGATGGTGTTCTGGGTGTTAAACATTCAAAAGATGTATTGAGACATTATTTAAATGAAATGAGAGATTACATGCCGCCCAAACACAGAAAATTCATAAAAAAAGTAGAAGGTTCAGTGATTAAAGATCTGGTTATGGATTCGACTAATTTAAAGAAAACTTACAATCAATGTTTAAAAGAACTATCAGATTTTCGTGCACAGCATTTAAAGTACGCAAGTATGTACATTCATAAACAATCTCAACAAAAAAATTTGTTTGGGACTGGAGGTTCTACAATAAAAGGAACAGGAGGAACTCCATTTATGGCTTACTTAAAAAAACATCTTGAAGAAACTAAATAATTACCTTTCTTTAATAAAATTAACTAACAACTCCGATAACTCTTTAGGCCTAGACCATTGATAGAAGTGACCTCCGCCAATATGTGGTGCACTTTTAGCATTAGGTGCCATTTCCAAAACGTCGCTTTCTATCCCATTAGTTACAGGGTCGTCTCCGGCAAATACAGATAAAAAAGGTTTATCTGATAACTTAAAGAATTCTCTCGCCAACCTTTGGGCTTCTAAAGATGAGTCGGGTAAAGTTGGTACATGGCTAGGCATAGCTCTTGGACCCATTTTATAAGAAGGATCTGGGAATGGAGCTTCGTAAGCATTAAGAACATCTGATTTAAAAGGAGAGAATTTTTCTAGACCTAGTCTTTGTAAAAAGTAATGAGCTGCTACCATCGGTCTAGATCTTTTATCCATTTGTAAAGAGCAGAGAGTTCCAATAGGTAAATCTGGAGTATCCCAACAAAACTTTTGCCAATACATAAATTTCAAAGCAGGGTGAAAGTCTACATTTTCAATATCGCTTCCATCCATTTTCCCATCCATTTGCTGAACTTGTTTAGCCATAGAAAAGAGTGTGAGCTTAATCTTTTCTTCTCTGAAAGATCTCACTTTATTTTTAAGCTCTTCCGATGCTTCAGGGTTATAGGGTAGGCCTGTGTTTCCCATAGAGATTTTTAAAAATCTATCTGGTTCTTCAGTGACCATTCTTAATCCAATCAAACCACCCCAGTCCTGACCAAAAAAAGTAAGATTCTTGAAATCATTTTGAATTAACCATTGAGTCATCCAATCAACTTGTCTTTGATAGCTGTAGTCTTGTCTTGAAGCCGGTTTATCAGACTTTCCATAACCAGGCAGGTCAGGTGCAATGACTCTAATTCCTCCTCCAACTAAGTAAGGGATCATTTTTGAATACAGATAGCTCCAGACGGGCTGACCGTGCATTGCTAGAAGAATTGGGCCATCTTTTGGGCCTTCATCTATATGATGAATTCTTAAATCAGAGTCATCATGTGTTTTTATTGTTGTGTAATGAGGCTCAAAAGGGTAGCCCTTAATATTTTCAAATCTCTCATCGGGTGTTCTTAATATTTCCATTTAAAATCTCCTTGGTGAGTTAGTTAGGCCAATAAATATATTCATCACCTTCTTCATATTCTTGACCTCCATGTTTATCTATCAGCTGAGGAGAGTCAATAACACTTGGCCACAGAGGTTCGATTTGTTCATCGTTATGAGAAGAGAGTAAATTTTCCAATTCATTTAGCTTTTCTACTTCTTTTTTAGCAAGGTTTATTTTTTCAAGTGGGTCTTCATCTAAGTTGAATAACCATTTTTTATTTATGCGTCCTGATTTTATTAACTTCCATCCATTATGCAAAACTGTTTGGTGGTGACCCTCTCTCCAAAATAATGTCTTATGAGGAATGTCATTATTTCTACCTTGTAGGTAAGGTAGCAAATCTACCCCATCTAGCTTTCTGTCTGAGGGCAAATCAGCGCCTGCTGCAGCAATAGCAGTATGAAAGATATCGGTATGATGTATAGGATGTTTAAATCTAGTACCTTTTTTTATCTTAGATGGCCACTTTGCCATAAAAGGTATATGCATTCCGCCCTCGAAGTGAGTTAGTTTCCAGCCTCTATAAGGTTTATTAACATCGGGCAGTTCAATATAACTTGCCCCTCCATTATCACTAGTAAAAATAATTAATGTATTTTCACTAAGGTCAAGATCTTCAAGTCTTTTTACAATTCTTCCTATACTCCTATCTAAAGCTTCTATCATTCCAGAATAAACCCCAAGATTATGATTTCCGTGATGTATGTGTTTTTCGTAATCTTCTTTTAGAGACTGTAAGGGGTTGTGAATGGCCCAATGACTTAAATAGAGAAAGAAAGGTCTATGTTGGTTATTCTCTATAACCTTTATTGAATTATCAGTATAGTAATCAGTTAGGTAAGACTTAGGCTCATATAAACCGCTTTTATTAAATGAAGCTGCAAATCTTCCAGTAGCCCAAACCATCTTATCGATGGAATGATCTATTTTTGAGTTTACTACTTTTGGGTCATCTTCTGGTAAATATAAACCTCCCATCATCATTAAACTATCCACAAAGCCTTGATCCAAAGGATGACTTCCCTCGATCTGGCCTAGATGCCATTTTCCAATATGTGCAGTATAGTACCCAGCTTCTTTTAAGACTTCTGCTAGAGTAACCTGTTCGCTAGGCATCCCTTTCTCTGCAATATCGTCCATTTCGGAAGCTAGTTCAGTATCAATGAAAGCTTTAAGTTCTGGGTCATCTATTTCCTGTATCCATTTTGCTATTGTCACTCCAATTGCAGGAAAGGGAGTAAATTCAAAACCAAAGCGAGTGGAATACCTACCAGTCATGATTGATGCTCTAGAAGGAGCACAAACTGCATTAGCGGCATAGCCATTATCAAAAATTACACCTTCTCGACCTAAGGCATCTATATTAGGCGTCATTAAAGTACCGTCTCCTGCTCCGCCGTTATAAAGAGATAGATCATTAAAACCCATATCATCAGCTAGTATTAAGATTATGTTCGGCGGTCTATTATCTACATTAGCCTTAGGAAGGTCCGCACCAACCGACCACTCAACTAGATCTTCAGAAGAAACAGGGTCAGTGATCTCCAGAAGCATTGGAAGACCTACAATTAATAAATTTACTCTATTTTGCCAGGTAATAAATCCTAGCAAACTCAAAGAAATAATCACTAATATTAGTTTTTTCACTATTTTTTGTTAATTTTTTATTCTTTTTTCTTTATTTTATTACTCTAATATATATATTCTAAGTTAACTAAAAATTAAAAAGGAGAAATCATGAGCGTAATGATAACTTTAGAAATGCCTGTGAAACCAGAGATGTTAGAGGATTATTTAAATATCCTTAAAGAGGCTTTAGTGGAAACAAGAGCTTACAAAGGATGCCAAAGCGTAACTACATTAGTAGACAAGGAAAGTTCCAGTGTGGTTCTTGTCGAGGAATGGGATAGCGCGGAGGATCAACAAGCTTATATGGCCTGGAGAGTTGAGACAGGATTAATTGAAGCTGTTGCTCCTTTTATGCAAGGTGAACTTGCTACTCGAACATATGATATAAAATCAGAAGTTTAAATAATGAGTAAATCACGACATAAATTAACAGATGAGCAGAAAAGAGAATTTTATCGTGATGGTTTTTTGATTCTAAAAAAAGTTATACCTGAAGAGCTTGCAGAGGTAGCATTAGATCAAATTAAACAGGCCAAAAAGGGCGAAAATCTTGGAGGGAAAAAAGAAATGACTGATCTAGTTAATGACTCCCCTTTGACTCCAATATTGCATGAAGCAATGGGCTATTTTGACCCTCCAATATATTGCCAAGTTGGGGTAATGAAAAAGTCTGAACCTGGAGATTATTTCAATAGCCTTGGGTATAAAGATAAAGATATGCCTTACTTTGGTGCTCAAATCCATATGGATGGAAGTCAGACAATTAATGCACCTCAAGAGATTCAACAAGGAACAGAAGAAGAAATTTATTACAGGTATCTTGCATCAGGTCCTAAAGGAAATCTAGGAAGAAGTGCAGATGTTATGGGACATAATTCAGTTCCTTTATTCCAAGACCCTGAGATGACATTAGCTTTAGGTAGTTTTACTGCTTTTGTTTTTGTGTGTTTAAACGATCAAAGAGAAGAGGGCAGGGGACAGACTAATTTATTGAAGGGAGCTCATCATGAAATGGAAAAATTTTTCCAATGGCAATATGAAACGAATGGACACCTAGGTCCAGAAGGCCCAGGTTGGCCAAGAATAAATTATGAAGCCCCAAACCGTTGCGGTCTATTTTATATACCAGAGTCTATACAGAAAAAATTTATTGATGACTCCTCAAAATCAACTCCAGATGGTAAAAAGTGGGCTAGACCAACTCCAATTAAGATGGATAAAGGAGACGCATGTATCGCCATGTATCACATCCCTCATTCAGGTTCTAGAAATGAGAATGGCACTGAATCAAGAAAAAATATAATTTTTAGGCTTAGAAATAAGAAAAGACAGCCCGATAAGATGGTAAATGGAGTTTCAGACCATCCTGATAGAGGGCAAAGAGGAGAATGGCTTGAATATGAAGAAGGAAATGATCCATGGGAAAGATCTAAGCAAGCTATGTGTAATATGTGGGATGAATGGGAAGGAATGCGGGAGATAGTTAAGCAAGAAAGCTCGTAAGCTATTTAGTGCTAAAATACATAATCATGAAGGTTGTTACTGTTATCTTTGAGCATTTAACTAACTGGGGATTGGCTTGGTTTGGATTAATATTTTGGGGAAGTATATTTAATGCAATTTTCCTATATTTTTTAAGCACTAATCATAGTTTAGGTTTTGCATTAACAGCTTATATATTAGGTCTTATTTTGGGTCTATTAGCTAAATATAGGGGTTGGACTTGGATCAATTAGCAGAAGAGTTTTCTATTGAAGAAGAAAGGAAAGTAGCCCGTACTTTCATGGGTAGAATTGAGTGGGAGATGATAGTCGTTGGGCTTGGACAATGTATTGTCTGGATAATTACTTGGGGTCTAGTTGTAAATAGTGTAATTCCGATATGGGCTGGATTCCTTATCTCAACTATTTCAACAGCATGTTCTTATCTCCCTTCTCATGCTGGTCAGCATGGCCATTTATCAGGAAAACATAAACAACTTAACTGGCTCAATACTGTTGTTGGCCAAGTATCTCTTATTCCTTTAGCTCAGTCTCACCATATTCTTAAGGCTACCCATATGAAACATCATGCTCATACTAATGATCCGGAAAGAGATCCAGATTACCGCCATACGCATGTTGATAACTGGTTTCGGTCAGCAATAGAAATTCAAGACCAAACTGGAGAGGGTGGGCTTCTTGCAGTAGTAGAGAAGTTAAGTAAGGACGACCCTAAATTTGCAGAAGCTCTAGAAAAAGGAGGTCTCGTAAGTTCATTATTCTTCTTCGCACAAATGGTTATTGTAGTAATTTATCCTCTTGAAACTCTTTTACTATGGTGGATACCTAGAAAACTTGCTACTTCCTATCTTGCTATCATTTTTTCACATGAACCCCATAAAAATTTACCAGTTGGGAGATATAAAGATTCTCGATTTTGGTCTAATGCTATGCCTAGGTATTTGAATCATTCGATGCAGATTCACGCTATGCACCATATGTACCCAAATATTTGTCATTATGATGAACCTAAGGCAATAGAAGCCCTAAAACCTTTTATGATTGCAAGAGGTATTCCGGGTGCTGAAGAAATTCCAGATAAAATAAAGCTAAATCCTCTTATTAGAGCATTCTCTTAATTGGATACTTTTGTCCTCTTAAATTTATTTGTGGTTATTATTATCTTAACTGCAGGTGCAATAGATTATTACAAAAACAGAGAAGACTATAAGTCCTGGAAAAACTTTAGATGGATTCTTTTTTTAAGTTTCTTGCCACTAGCAGTCCTTATTTTTTATTTACTATAATTCTACTTTGTGGCTCCTATTTATTTGGGTTTATAAGATATTTTTCTCCTGTTGCCTGTTTAGAATAAACCTCAATATTTTCAGGATCCAGGGCCTCTACTAAAGATATTTCTTTGGTGTAATGACTAGCAAAAGTACTTCTAATCTCATCAACTACTTTTTGTCTTAATTCACCGAACCTCTCTGGTCCAATTTTTCCTATAAAAGGTGTAAGTAACCAGCCACCTAAGCTCCAAGAAAATCCAAAAGAACGAGTAAGGGTTGTAGGAGACCTATCGAGCCCACCATAAATATATACTTGTTTAAAACTATCAGAACCATACCTATTATATTCAGTAGCAGTTTGAGTAGCTGCCACTTCCATCGCTGTTAATATTTGACCAGCTAGCTTTCCTCCTCCGGTAGCATCAAACCCTATCGTTGCGCCAGTCTCTATCAATGCTTGAATTAGATCATGCATAAAAGTGTCCTGTGAGGAATTGCAAACATGTTTTGCTCCTAGATCTTTTAATAATGTTACATGCTCTTCCTTCCTTACAATATTCACTAGCTGAACATTTTCATTTAAACAAATCTTAACTAACATCTGACCTAGATTAGAAGCAGCAGCAGTGTGGACTAAGGCTGTGTGATCTTCCATTCTCATTGTTTCAACCATGCCCAGGGCTGTTAAGGGGTTTACAAAACAAGAAGCACTTTCTGCGGACGTGGTGCCTTCATTCATAACAAAACAAGCTGATGCCTTGACGCATCTATATTGTGAATACATAGAACCCCCTGCTGCACCTACTGTTTTACCAACTAAGCTTTCAAGATTTTCACTACCAGCTTTCACAACAACTCCTCCGCCTTCATTACCAACTGGAAGGGATTGATCGATTCTAGTTTCAAGCATTCTTAATAGACCTTCAGGAATTTCCATACTTACAACAGCTTCTTCACCAACCCCGGATACGGACATTGATGAAACGTCAGCAGGACCTAATAACAAACCTAGATCTGAAGGATTTATAGGCGAAGCTTCAATCCGTATTAACACTTCATCTTCTTTAGGTTCAGGCGTTTCTGTAGCTTCTATAGAAATAAGTAGCTTTCCTTCTTTGGTAACCTCCGATCTAATTTGTTTTGAAACATTTTCACTCATTTTCTTCTCCTTTATTTTAAAACAGGAAACTCATTTACAACCCAAGCGCTAAAACCCCCGCTCATAGAATACACATTCTTGTATCCCATTTTCTTCAAGCTTTCAGCGGCTAAAGCTGACCTAAAACCGCCTTGACAGTATAGTATTAGTTCTGCTTCTCTGTTTTGTATCATAGACTCTATATCTCTCTCTATAACTCCCTTACCCATATGGATGGCTTTAGGTATTCTGCCTAAAATCCATTCGCTGTCTTCCCTGACATCAATCAGATTAAATTCTTCACCTTTTTCTATCTTATTTTGCACTTGATACACATCAACTTCCGGTATATCTTTCAGAGCGTCTTCGACTAAGTTTAAAAATCCCTTCGCATGATCTTTCATAGTTATTAGACTATAAAGGTCTAAGCTCTAGTTATAAATAGTTTTTTATTTATATAGTGCCAACTTTATTTTTTCTGGTATGTTCGTAGTAATGGAGGAGAGCCCCATTTCCTTGTAAATCTTAGCTTCTTCTACAGAGTCGACAGTCCAAACATGAACCTTTTTTTCAGCTTTAAAAATTGGGGCAATAAAATCTTCAGTGAGATTCAGATGGTTTTCAATACCCACGCCATCAAGCCTATAGTCTTCTAATTTTTGAAGGACCTCTCTATTTAATATATTTTTTTGCCCTGAAAAGGAGATCAAAAGATTAGTCTTAATTGATTTCATAGCTTGTTTTACTTCTTTTACAACTTCTTCATTAAAAGAAATTATAGTAATTGCTTGTGAATCTAATTTACTTCTTTGAACTTCTTCTAGAAGTATGTCAACGGATTCAATTCCAATTTTTATCTCTATAAATATTTTCTTACCTGAGGGTATATTTTGAAGAGCTTCTTCTAGAGAAGGAATTTCTTCTCCTTTCCATACTTCTCCTTTCCACTTACCTACATCTAGAGATTTAAGTTGTTTAAAGGTACTTTCGCAAATGATTAATTCTTCGCCTGCAGTTCTTAGAGTGCTTTTATCATGTACACAAACAAGTTTATTGTCTTTTGTGAGTCTAACATCTACTTCTACACCGTCAGCACCTTGATGAAAGGCTAGACTATTTGAAGCTAATGTATTTTCTGGCGCTTCTGAGGATGCACCTCTATGTCCAATAATCTCAACCATTAATCCCAGTTGAGAGCACCTCCAGTTTGATATTCAATTACGCGCGTCTCAAAGAAGTTTTTTTCTTTTCTTAAGTCCATTATTTCTGACATCCAAGGAAAAGGATTTTCAGCTTTAGGGAACTCCTCAGGCAGTCCTAGCTGAACTAATCTTCTATTAGCTATATAGTTTAAGTACTCTTCCATCATGCTTGCATTCATTCCTAAAACCCCTCTAGGCATGGTATCCCTTGCATACTCAATTTCCAGTTCCATTCCTTGAAGAATCATCCCAGCTGCCTGATCTTGCATTTCATCATCCCACAAATGAGGGTTCTCAATTTTTATTTGGTTGATCATATCTATTCCAAAATTAAGGTGCATAGATTCATCTCTAAGAATGTATTGGAATTGCTCTGATGTTCCTGTCATCTTGTTTCTTCTTCCCATCGAAAGTATTTGTGTAAACCCACAGTAGAAGAAAATTCCTTCAAGAACACAATAGAATGCAATTAAATTTCTTAATAGTTTCTTATCTTGTTCTGCTTCACCAGTTTTGAAATTAGGGTCATCAAGTTCTTTTGTGAAGTCAAGAGCCCAGGAAGCCTTCCTGGCAACTGAAGGAACTTCTCTGTACATATTAAAAAGCTCTGCTTCGTCCATGCCTAAAGATTGAATAACATATTGATACGCATGAGTATGAATAGCTTCTTCGAAGCTTTGTCTAAGTAGATATTGTCTGCATTCCGGGTTTGTAATATGCCTGTATATGGATAAAACCAGATTATTGGCAACCAGGGAGTCTGCTGTAGAGAAAAAACCAAGGCTTCTCATTACTATTTTCCTTTCATCCTCTGAAAGACCTTCTTCATTCTTCCATAGTGCTACGTCAGGAGTCATATTTATCTCTTGTGGCATCCAATGGTTAGCACATCCATCAAGATATTTCTGCCATGCCCAATCATATTTAAATGGCACTAATTGATTAACATCCGCCCTACAATTAATCATAGCTTTTTGGTCTACATCAACTCTTGAACCCATACCTGCAAGTACCTCTTCTCCTGTATCCATATCGAAGTTTGCTACAGCTTTTTTTGCTCTTTCCAGTCTATTAGATGCATCGCCTGTAGTTAGCTCAACTTTAAGTTCAGCTTTTTGTTGTTTCGGTTCTTCTTCTGGTGCTTCTGCTTTTACTTCAGGTTCCTGTGTCTTCACAGGTTCTGCTTTTTTTTCTTTTTCTTCAAATTCATCCCAACTTAGCATTTTATTCTCCTTTGTTTTTTACTGGCACGCTTCACAGTCTGGATCCAAAATGGAACAAGCTTCTGGCATGTCTACAGATTCTTTCGATGCTGAAACAGCATTTAGCTCTCCTGTGTCTATCGTTGATTTTTCTGTTGTTGTTGCAGCTCTTGATCTTAGGTAGTAGGTTGTCTTTAGACCCCTTAACCAAGCCATTCTGTACATGACATCTAGTTTTTTTCCATTGGGTTCATCAATATATAGATTCAGCGACTGGCTTTGGTCAATCCACTTCTGTCTTCTACTCGCTGCATCAACAAGCCACCTAGGTTCTACTTCAAATGCCGTTGCATAAATAGCCTTTATATCATCTGGTACTCTAGATATCTCTTTTACGCTTCCATCATAATATTTCAGGTCATTAACCATTACTGAATCCCACAGATCTTGCTCTTTGAGTGCATTTACTAAATGTAAATTAGTTACTGTAAATTCACCTGAAAGGTTAGATTTAACGTATAGGTTCTGATAAGTAGGTTCTATTGATTGTGAAACTCCGGTTATATTTGCTATGGTTGCTGTTGGGGCAATTGCCATAACATTTGAATTTCTCATACCCTGTTCTAAGACCTTTTGTCTTAATGTATCCCAATCAAGTGAAGTGTTTTGGTTCACCTCTGCATAGTTTTCGCCTCTGTGTTCTTTAAGAAAGGCTACTGAATCTATAGGCAGAATGCCTTTGCTCCACAAAGACCCTTCATACGAGGAGTAGCTTCCTCTTTCTTTAGCTAGGTTACATGAGGCCTGAATAGCATAGTAGCTAACTGCCTCCATAGATTTATCTGCGAACTCCACTGCTTCTTCTGAAGCATAAGGGGTCTTAAGCATATACAAGACATCATGGAAACCCATAATACCTATGCCAATTGGTCTATGCTTCATATTAGAGTTCTCTGCTGCTCCCACAGCGTAATAATTGATGTCTATTACGTTGTCTAGCATTCTAATTGCTGTGTTTATAGTCTTTTCTAGTTTTTCTTCATCCAGTTTCCCGTCTGCTATGTGGTGGGTTAAATTTACAGACCCTAGATTACATACAGCTATTTCTTCTGAACTTGTATTTAGGGTTATTTCAGTACATAGATTAGAAGAATGAACCACACCAATGTGCTGCTGTGGGGATCTCAGGTTGCACACATCTTTAAATGTTATCCAAGGATGGCCTGTTTCAAAGAGCATAGAAAGCATTTTCTTCCATAATTCAGTTGCATCTACTTTCTTATAAAATTCTATTTCTCCTTCTTCTGTTAGTTTTTCATAGTGTTCGTATCTTTCTTCAAACTCCTTTCCAAATAAGTCATGGAGGTCTGGAGTATCACTTGGAGTGAATAGGGTCCATGGCTTTCCTTCAAAGACTCTTTTCATAAAAAGGTCAGGGACCCAGTTTGCAGTATTCATATCATGCGTTCTTCTTCTGTCATCCCCTGTATTTTTTCTTAGCTCTAAAAACTCTTCTATGTCAACGTGCCAAGTTTCTAGGTAAGAACATACTGCTCCTTTCCTTTTGCCTCCTTGGTTTACTGCTACGGCCGTATCGTTTACTACTTTAAGGAATGGAACTACTCCTTGGGATTTTCCATTTGTTCCTTTAATGTGAGAGCCTAAGCCTCTTACTGGAGTCCAGTCATTTCCTAGTCCTCCTGCCCATTTAGACAACATAGCGTTATCCTGAATAGCTCCATATATACCATGAAGGTCATCAGGAACAGTAGTAAGGTAGCAGGAAGATAATTGAGAATGTATCGTTCCTGAATTAAATAAAGTTGGAGTTGAGCTCATGTAGTCAAATGAAGAAAGGAGATTATAAAATTCTATTGCTCTTTCTTCTCTATTCTCTTCATTAATAGATAGTCCCATTGCTACCCTCATGAAGAAGACTTGTGGTAATTCATATCTAACATCATCTTTATGAATGAAGTATCTGTCATAGAGAGTTTGCAGACCTAAGTAAGTGAAGTCTTGATCTCTTTCAGCCTTTATTGCTTGACCAAGTTTTTTTATATCCATTTTTTGAAGTTCTGGATTAATTATCTGGTTCTCCACTCCTTTATTAATAAAAGCTTCAAGGGCTTCAGGGTAAAGCTTTATCATTTCTGCATGGGTTGCTTCTTTGCTAAGCCCTAGAAATGTTAGTGCTTCTGCTCTTAGGTTATCTAGAAGAATCCTTGATGTTACGAAGGTGTAATTCGGTTCTTTTTCTACGAGAGTTCTAGATGTCATCACTAAAGAAGACCTAACATCCGAAAGGGTTACACCGTCGTAAAGGTTCTTTTTTGCTTCTTCTATTATCTCTTCTGGCGAGACATCCTCTAGACCGTTGCACGCTTCTTTTACTATTGTATTGAGCCTCGCTACATCTAGTGTTGATTCTGTTCCATCATCTAGTATTACTTTTATTCCCGGTTCTCTTTCTTGTTCTGTTTCCTCTTCTATCTCTTCTTTTCTTAATCTTGTTCTCTCTTCCCTGTACAGCACATAGGATCTAGCAACTTCCCTTTCTTCTGATCTCATGAGTTCTAGCTCTACTTGGTCTTGTATCTCTTCTATGTGCAATGTTCCGCCTGAAGGCATTCTTCTTGAAAAAGTTATCGTTACAGAGTTTGCAAGCTCATTCACTTTGTTGTGTATTCTTGTTGATGCTGCCGCTGCTCCTCCTTCTACAGCAAGAAAAGCTTTTGTTATAGCTATAGCTATTTTTTCTTGATCATAAGGTACAACTGATCCATTTCTTTTGATAACCCTCATTTGTCCTGGGGTTATTGCTTGTGTAGCTGTTTGTTCTTTTTGTAGTTCTGTTTCTTTTTTTTCTTCTGTTTGTCTTATATTTTCCATTTTTCTTATCTTTTTTTTTGAATCTCTTTTTTTTTAATAAACCCTACATATAGTAGTATTTGTTGTTTCAAGACACAAGATACTGTGTTTTAAGATAAATTACAAGCCAACAAATACTAAAAAGTTTTGTGGATTTCTTGTGGATAACAAGTTACTAGAGGTTGAGTTTAGATTATGATTAATTTTTTTATTTTTCACTTCTAATATGTCTAAGAAAATTATCTCTATTGACCAAGGAACTACCAGCTCAAGAGCAGTCCTATTTAACGAAAATGGAGAATTATTAGATTTTAAACAAAAGGAGTTTAAACAAAACTTTCCAAAAGATGGGTGGGTAGAGCATGACCCTGAAGAAATTTGGAGTTCTGTGGTGGAGGTTACTGAAGAGTTAATAAAAGGTCACGGACTTAGTGCAAGAGAAATAGCAGGTTTTGGTATAACTAACCAAAGGGAAACAACTCTGCTTTGGGAGAGGGAAACAGGAAAGGCTGTTTATCCTGCAATCGTTTGGCAAGATAGGAGGACAAGCAATTTTTGCAACGCCCTAAAAAAAGATCAGAGTATTTATGAAGAGATACAAAAAAAGACAGGTCTACTAATAGATCCTTATTTTTCAGCTACTAAATTGTCGTGGATACTAAATAATGTAGAAGGAGCAAGAAGAAAAGCAGAGAATGGTGAGCTTGCTTTTGGCACCGTAGATTCTTTTTTAGTTTGGCGATTAACAGGGGGAAAAAATCACAGGACAGACGCCACTAATGCTTCTAGAACTATGCTTTTCAACATTGAATTAAATCAGTGGGATAAGAATTTATTAAGTTTATTCCAAATCCCGGAGAAGGTTCTTCCTGAGGTCTGCGATAGTTCGCATGATTTTGGTTACACGTCTCTTTTTGGAGGAGGGGATATAAAAATAGCTGGAATAGCTGGAGATCAGCAATCTGCTTTAATAGGTCAGTGCTGTTTTGAAGAAGGAGAGACTAAAAGCACTTATGGAACAGGATGCTTTTTATTGGTTAACACTGGAAATAAAAGAATTACGTCTAATAATAAACTTCTATCCACTATTGCCTATAGAATTAGAGGGAAGGTTACCTATGGCGTTGAAGGTAGTATATTTGTTGCAGGTTCTGCAGTTCAGTGGTTAAGAGATAAATTAAAGTTTTTTAAGACTGCACTGGATACAGAGGAGATAATTAATAGTAGAAATGATAAGTCTGACCTATTGGTAGTTCCTGCTTTTACTGGGCTTGGTGCACCTCACTGGGATCCAGAGGCACGGGGTTCAATCTTTGGTATAACGAGAGATACAGACATATCGGATATAACGGCAGCTACTATAGAGTCAGTTGCATTTCAGACAAGAGATTTAATTGAATGCATGCAACAGGATGGTGTTAATTTTTCTGAATTAAGGGTTGATGGAGGCATGGTTTCAAATAATTGGTTCTCTCAACAACTATCAAATACATTAGACCTTCCTGTTTTAAGACCTAAGGTAATTGAAACCACGGCTTTAGGTGCTGCCTATTTAGCAGGGTTAGAGGTTGGACTTTTCTCTGATCTAAATTCTTTGAAATCAAACTGGATTTGTGAAAGAACTTTTAGACCAGAAATAGATAATATTGGAAAACTAGATAGCAAATACAAGAGATGGCAAATTGCTGTAGAAAATACAAAGAGCTTTTCCGACTCTTAAATTAAGAATTTTAATAAAGACTTTTGAGCATGCAATCTGTTTTCTGCTTGAACCCAAACTTTACTTCTTGAGTCTTCTAGCATGTCATTTGAAATCTCTTGGCCTCTAATGGCAGGAAGGCAGTGAAGAAAAATAGCTTGTTCTTTCGCTGTGTTCATAAGCTCAGGAGAGACTTGGAATTTTTGGAAGTCAGCAATTCTTTTGGATTGTTCTTTTTCATCTCCCATAGATACCCAGACATCAGTAGATACAAGATCGCTATTACTTATGGAAGATTTAATATCTTCAGTAAATACTATTTTTAAATCGTTTATCTGGTCATTTGATGGCCAATAGTTCTTAGGACATACAACTTCTAGATTAAATTTAAATATTTTTGAAGCCTCTATATAACTTAGACACATATTATTGTAGTCCCCAACCCAAGTAACATTAGCCCCAGAAATATCTCCTTTTACTTCTATGAAAGTCATTAGATCAGCAAGTAATTGGCAAGGATGAGAAAGATCAGAGAGACCATTTATTACAGGTACAGAGCTTTTCTCTGAAAAGGTAGTTATTGTTTTATGTGAAAGAGTCCTCAATACAACTCCATCAACCATAGAGCCTATTACCCTTGCTGTGTCTTCAATAGGTTCGCCTCTTCCTAACTGAAGGTCTGTAGGTGCGAAGAAGCTGCATTGCCCCCCTAGTTGGTTCATAGCAACCTCAAAAGATACTCTGGTTCGGGTAGAAGCTTTCTCAAATATAAGGGCTAAAAATTTACCCTCTAAGTCATTTGAAGAGGCTTTAGTTTTTTTTAGAATTAAGGCTTCTTCCAAAATACCTTTTAATTCTTCTGGAGAAAGGCTTTCTAGGTTTAAAAAATGTTTCATATTTCTTTAAAAAGGGCGCGGATTCTACAGTTTATTGAGAAAGCCATCAATTATAATGATATGCTGCGTTTTTTTTAGTTCCTGGAATGACTAAATATAAAATTAAGACTTTAAGTAATATATCTCCAAAAGGTTTGGAGGTTCTTTCTAATTCTTCATGTGTTTTAGATGAAAATGAAGAGGATCCAGATGGAGTATTGATTAGAAGTACGAAGCTAAGTCCTGCAAGTCTAAATCTGTCTTTAAAGGCTATTTCTAGAGCTGGAGTAGGAGTAAATAATATTCCTTTAGATGATTGTACAGAAAGGGGTATAGTAGTTTTCAATACTCCAGGAGCTAATGCTAATGCTGTAAAGGAGCTAGTTTTAGCTGCCTTGATGCTGTCTTCCAGGAATGTTTTCTCAAGCATAGATTTTGTTAAAAATTTAGGCCACTTAGATAGGATGGAAGATCTTGAGCCTTTCTTGGAAGAAAATAAGAAGCAATTCAAGGGAAGGGAGCTTTCTGGTTCTACATTAGGTGTTCTTGGCTTAGGATCAATTGGCTCTAAAGTAGCAAGAATGGGAGTTGCGTTAGATATGAAAGTTATAGGTTACGATAAAGCTCTTTCTGTTGAAGCAGCTTGGAGGCTTCCTAGCCAGGTTGAGCCTGCTGACACTATTAAAGAGTTGTTTAAGAAATCAGATTTCATTACATTGCATATACCTGCAATAGATAGCACAAAAGGTTTAATAAACTCTCATTTACTTAAGCATTGTAATAAGACTTCCCTTTTAAATTTTGCAAGAAAAGAAGTTGTAGATGATGAGTCCATTATAGGGGCACTTGAAAAGAACAACCTGTCTAACTTTATTACTGACTTTCCTACCCCAACCCTCATCAAAAGAGCTAATGAGCAGGGTGATGTCATACTCTTACCTCATATTGGTGCCAGCACTTCTCAAGCTGAAGAAAATTGCGCAGTTATGGCAACAGAGCAAATAACAGACTTTTTACAAAACGGAAACATAACAAATTCTGTCAATTTCCCTAATGTAAATCTTGCTAGATCTACAGAATATAGATTAGCTATAACAAACAAGAATGTTCCTGCAATGATTGGTCAGATTGCAACAAATCTAGGAGAACTAGGTTTAAACATAGTAGATATGACTAATGTTAGTAGAGGTGATATAGCTTACAACCTTATAGATGTTGAGAATGAAATACAGGAAAATGCTGTCGATAAACTTTCCCAAATAGAAAATGTTCTTAATGTAAGGTTAGTTATCTAATCATCTTAACTCTGCTAATGCTTCCTTTGTATAAGGAGTTACCTCAGTTAATTTGTTATCTCGCATTTTAACTACCCACTCAGGGTCGGCGAGCAAGGCTCTACCTACAGCAACCATGTCATATTTTTCTTTATTTATATCTGATATAGCCTTTTCTATACTTGCAGGATTGGCTGGTGCTGTCATGTCAATGAAGTCAGAATCCAAGCCTACGCTCCCTACACTAATAGTTGGAATATTTGAGATTCTTTTAGTCCAAGTAGCTAAGTTGTCTTCTGATTCATTAAATTCTGGTTCCCAGAACCTTCTCATGCTTGAATGAAGGAAGTCTATCCCCGAATTTACTATAGGATCTAAAAACTCTTTCAGTTCTGTAGATGAGTGAGCCAGTTTTGCATCAAAGTCTTGCTGCTTCCATTGAGAAAACCTGATACCCACAATAAAATCTTCATGAACGTTACTTATAATCGATTTAGCAATATCAGTAGCAAACTTTGTTCTTTTAATAATACTTCCTCCATAAGCATCTTCTCTTTCATTAATGCCTTCCCAAAAAAAGTTATCTACCAAGTACCCATGAGCTCCATGAATCTCAATTCCATCGAAGCCTATTTCTTCACACCAGATAGCATCTTGCGTATAAGCTTCAATAACTTGATAAATTTCTTCGACACTCATTTTATGAGCCTTTCTTTTACCAGGTGAGGAAAGTCCAGATGGAGTAAAACCTGGAACTTCAGGATCAGGATCCATTCCCTTTTTTCTCATTGCTCCGCAGTGCCAGAGTTGGGCAATCATTGAACCATTTTCTTTTTTTACAGTATCTATAACTCTTTTCCAGCCATCTCTCGCCTCCTGACTATCTAGTCTAGGAACATTTGGATAAGCACTCGAAGCTTTATGGGATAGTTCAATGCCTTCTGTCATAATTAATCCTACTTCTCCCTTTGCCCTTCTACCATAATAGTTTGCAACTTCTTGTGTAGGTATCCCGCCAGGAGACATACTTCTTGTCATCGGAGCCATTACAATCCTGTTTCTGAGTTTTAAATTTTTAAGTACATAAGGTTCAAACAACATAGCTAACTCCTTGTATTTTTTCTAGAAATATCCTTGATAAATGCTGACCTATCAGGTGATAAAGGTGAGTTTTGTTTTTCACATAAGAATATAAAGTATTTTAATCACAAAAACAAAGTTTTAAAAAAAAGATCAAAAATTGTTCAAAATCTCTAAGCTATTGTTTTTATTATAAATATTTTGATAGATCAATTTTCGACCAATTCGGTTATTAGATAGTAATTAAATACACAAGGAGATAATTTTTTAATGTTATCCAAAGAGTTATCCACAGAAATTGTGGATAAAATTCTCTTGAAATTTTATGTCTCCCTATTAAATTTAGTATGATGTTGTAAATTACTTTTTGGAGCATAGGTCATCACAATAAATCATAAAATTAAATTAGAAAACTCATGGTTGCAAGTTCTTAAAGAAGAGTTCAAAAAAGACTATATGCTTGATTTAAAAAGATACCTGAAAACTCAAAAATCAAAGGGAAGAGAAATTTATCCAAAAGGTAATGAATTTTTTAATTCTCTAAACTCCACTCCATTGGATGAAGTTAAGGTAGTGATAATAGGTCAAGATCCTTACCATGGGCTTGGGCAGGCTCACGGTCTTTCATTTTCAGTTCCATTAGGCGTAAAAATTCCTCCATCTTTAAACAATATTTTTAAAGAATTAAAGAATGATATAGGTATTGATATGCCATCTAATGGTTGTCTCTTGCCTTGGGCAAATCAAGGTGTTCTTTTATTGAATAGTGTTTTAAGCGTAGAGAGAGGTCTCCCGGGTTCGCATGCCAATAGAGGTTGGGAACAATTTACTGATGCAATCATTGAAAAGTTAGATGAAAGGGGTTCTATAGTTTTTATGCTATGGGGAAGCTACGCAGCAAAAAAAGGGCAAAAGATAGATTCAAAAAGGCACCTAGTTTTAAGATCACCTCATCCTTCGCCATTATCAGCTAATAGAGGATTCTTCGGCAGCAAACATTTCTCAAAATGTAATAAGTTTTTAGAATCAAAGGGGATTGAATCTATAAATTGGGAAATTAATTAAATAATTGAAAGTATTGAATCAGTTTCTAAGATCTTAATAGGCCCATTAATTTTATCTTGTTTTGCGCTAATCAGGCAATAAGACTCATTTTCCAAGTTTATCACTCTTAGAATCTTAGCTACTTTTTTCGAGTCCTCATCCACCACTGCCATACGGTCATTGATAGTAATATCTTTTGTTTTTGTCAACGACAATCCTGGTAAATTTTTACTACGATAATGCATTCTCGCAACTATTTCCTGTCCTGTATAACAACCTTTATCAAAATCTACTCTGTTTTTGTCATAGCTCAGTTCGTGAGGAGTATAAAGCCCTGATGACGTTTCAGAGATCTCATAATTAAGGGAAAGCATTTCATCTAAATCCCAATCACTTATATCTAATTCTGCTTCTGAAGACGCTTTTATCTTTTCAGTTCCTTGATAACTGGATATTACTAATAGATATTTCTTTTTTAAATAGTTAATAAACTTATTCCCATTTATTTCTATAGTATTGCTTCTTGTAGTGAAGTCCTGTGCATACTGGTCTAAGAAATCAGTCTTTTTCATAGCATTAAATAACAAAGAATCATTACATTCAGTAACTACATCATAGAAGGGGGTATATTTACTAAATTCACTATTTGTAATCTCAAGAGTTTTTTTAGGCATTATCAGCCCATAAGTATCATCTTTTACTAGATAGACAATAAATGAGCTAATAACTCTACCTTTAGCATTACAAAGAGCTCCTAAGGCGCTTTGTTGAAAGTTTATCTTTTCAATATCGCAAGTAATCTGCCCTTGAAGAAGGTCAAAAGCTCCCTTGCCACTAATTTGTAGAACGCGAAGATGATCAAGGCTTATGAGTTTACTTTTTTCCATAGTTACACTGAACTATTATAATCCTACAGTGGATACAAATTTATATAAAAAAGCTTACTTCTTATCTCGTAGAGGATTGAACGAGCTAGATCAAATACTGATTCCTTTTGTAGAAAATAAGTTTTCAGACCTTAAAAACCAAGATAAAAGCTCTTTCTTAAGTTTACTAGAGAATGAAGATGTAGATTTATTAGAATGGATTTTATATGGCAAAACAGTCCCAAAACAATACTTAGATATATTAAATAAAATTGTAAGTAACAATAAATAATGAAAGAACAAGAAGGAGTATTGTTAGCAGAGTTAGGAGGCACTAAAGCCAGACTAGCCATCACAATTGATTCAAAGACTTTTTCTGGATATGAAGAGTTCTTCATGAAAGACTTTATGGCTGTAGAAGAGATATTTAAAACTTATTTTGAAAAAAAAGGCTTTTTATTTAGAAAAGCAATAATAGGAGTTGCTGCTCCAGTAATTAATGAGAAAGTAGTTTTCACCAACTCCAAGTTATCTTTTGACCTTAAAAGTTTAAAGCAAAACTTTTTTGATCTAGAACTTACTGTTTTAAATGATCTAGAAATGCAAGCGTATGCAATTAACTATCTAAGTGAAGATGAATTAATTTTAATAGGTATTGAGCCCCCTATTAAAAAAGGTCCAAAAGTCCTTGTTTCACCCGGTACAGGCTTAGGGTTGGCAGGAATAATAGGAGATGAGGTGGTCTTTACTGAGGGCGGTCATATACAAATTCCTTACGGAATGGATACATTTAATTCAATTATTAAGGACTTCTACAAAAGAAATCAAAGATACCCAACCTTTGAAGACTTGTTGTCTGGAAAAGGGATAACCTATATTTATAATTTCTTAAATGACACAGATTTAGACAACATTTCTAATGAGGAGATTTTGATGAATAAAGAGAATTCTAACTGTATTAAAACTAGGAAGTTATTTTTTAAATTATTTGCTCTTTATTTAAGATTTGCTGCTTTAATGTGGGGATCATTGTCTGGTGTATATATCTCAGGATCAATAGCAAACTCTTTATTTGATATAGAATCAAAAAGCGCATTTAGAAAAGCCTTTGAAGAAAGTGATAAAATGCAAGATCTCCTTTTATCTATACCAATCTATTTAGTAAAAGATCTAGATCTTGGTCTTAGAGGGGGATTGGTAATGGCGTCAAAACTAAAAACAATATAATTTAGAACTTTTTTTTTGTTTAAGAGTCTACCTAAAAGTATTAAGTTATGGAAAATAAGATTTACAGTAATAAGGATAAAGATCTAGTTCTGGTCAGAAGGCTTAAAAGAGGAGATTATAAAGCTTTCGACCTGCTCTTATTGAAGTACCAGTCAAGAGTTGTAGGATTGGCATTAAAGTTTGTTAAAGATTTACAGATAGCTGAAGATATTGCCCAAGAATCCTTTTTAAAAGCATATAAATCTATCAATTCTTTTAGAGAAGAGAGTGCTTTCTATACATGGATTTATAGAATTACTGTAAATACTTCTAAAAATTATTTAACTTCGAAGAGCAGAAAGAAAGAATTATCAGAATCTGATATCAATAGGCTAGAAGATTCCGAAGATATTTTTGATATTCCAGGAGGAAGCTCTCCAGAAGAAATCTTATCTGCAAATAATCTTAGAGAGGTAATTATGGAATCCTTAACAAATTTACCAGAAGACATAAGAACTGCTATATCTTTAAGGGAGTTTGAAGGATTAACTTACGAAGAGATTTCAGAAGTTCTAAATTGTCCAATAGGAACAGTTAGGTCAAGGATATTTCGAGGGAGAGAAATAATGCAGGAAAGAATATCCCCAATACTTAATGAAGATAACAAATTAAATAAATCGTCTAAATAATATGAATGAAGCAATAAAAGAAAGAATTTCTGCCCTAGTAGATGGAGAGCTATCAGAGTTTGAAGCAAGAAGGGTATTAGATGAAGTTGAGTCTAATCCAGAATTAAGAGATTACTGGGTCAGGCTACAACTTTTAAAGTCTGGTTTAACAGATGAGTCACTAGGTTTCTTAAAGAGTGATATATCAGCAAGGGTTTCACAAGAACTTGGCAGAAAGCCAAGGGAGCTCCAAAAACACCGTTCTAAAACTAGCTCAAGGTTTTTTATTTCCGTTGCATCCTCTTTTAGTTTAGTTTTCATTATTTCACTAGGTCTCTTCATAAATATTGATAATGTGATAACACCAGATGAAATCTTTGCTCTGGAAACTTCTGAGCAGATAAAGGAAGCTATTTATAGTCCAGAGGCATTGGAAGTTCTTGATAATGCACTTTCTGGAATGAGCGTCTCTCTTGAGAACCTTGGCTCTGGAGATAATGGTCAGTTATATGCTAATTATAAGATCCCAGCAGATGGAAAGAAATTTAGAGTAAGTCTAGTTCCTATTTCTTTATATAGCGATATAGCTTATTCTGGCGCTTCTAAGCTGGCATATATAGAGACTAATAGAGGAACCTATATTGTTTCAGTTAGCGGAGATATTTCAGCTGAACGGAAATCTAAGATTCTGAGAAATGTAAACTTCAGTTTAACGAAACAACCTTAAAAAAACTACTATGACTAAATATATTACTAGTATCTTCTTATTTCTTATTTTTTTTACTTTAACCGTTAAGGCAAATGAGAATTTACCAAGTTTTTCAGCATTAGCTGAAGAAGCTTCTCCAGCAGTAGTCAATATTAGTAGTAGCAAGACTATTAAGTCAGGCAATGAAAGAGGTATTGGTCCTCGAGGATTTAATGACCCTTTCTACGATGATTTTTTTGAAAGGTTTTTTGGAGAAAGACAAGGACAGAATCCAAGAGAAAGGCAAGTAAGGTCAGGGGGGTCAGGTTTTATTGTCTCTAAAGATGGTTACCTACTAACTAATAATCATGTTGTTGATGGAGCTGACGAAATAATTGTTAGTTTGAGTGACAGAAGAGAATATAAAGCAACATTAATTGGCTCTGATGAAAGGTCTGACTTAGCTTTATTAAAAATTGATGCTTCAAATCTTCCAGTTGTAAAGGTAGGAAAATCTAGAGATTTGAAAGTTGGTGAATGGGTGGTAGCTATAGGATCGCCATTTCAATTGAATTTTTCAGTTACTGCCGGAATAGTAAGCGCTAAAGGAAGAAGTATACCTAATGGGTCTGACTCTAGTTATGTTCCATTTATTCAAACTGATGTAGCTATAAACCCTGGAAATTCAGGCGGTCCTCTCTTTAACCTAGATGGAAAAGTGGTAGGCATAAATTCTCAAATTTATACTAGATCTGGAGGATATATGGGCGTTTCCTTTGCCATACCTATTGATTATGCAATAGATATTGTAGATCAATTAAAGGAAAGTGGTTCTGTGGCACGTGGATGGTTAGGAGTGAGTATTCAGGAGGTCACCAGCGACTTCGCTAAAAGTTTAGGAATGAAAAATCCCAAAGGTGCACTTGTTAGTCAGGTTATTTCAGAAAGCCCTGCTGAAAAGTCAGGAATTGAGGTGAGAGATGTAATCATAGAATTTGATGGAGTGGAAATAATTTATTCCGGAGACCTTCCTCAGACAGTAGGTAGTATACGACCTGGGTCAAAAATAAAAGCAAAAGTTTTGAGAGAAGGTAAAGAAAAAATACTTAATATAGAGGTAGGATCTCTACCTGAATCTCCTCAAATAGCCACCTCAAATAAACAGAATGAACTCGGAAACCTAGGACTTGTAGTTAGAGAGCTTTCTTTTGAAGAGCGAAGGGAACTAAAAATTTCTCATGGTGTACTAGTTACAGAAATAAGCCCTGAAGGAATAGGAGCTCAAGCGGGTATTGGGGTAGGTGACATAATTACTTATATCGGGAATCAAAAGATAAGAACTAATAGAGAACTTGAGAATTCTTTAGAAAGGACAAAAGAATTCTCAGATACCGTTATGGTAGGTATTTTCCGTGACGGAGTTCAAACATTTCGTAGCGTAAAACTAACAAAATAGTTAACCTTCATCATGTTTAGTCTATTTAATAGGCTTAAAAAATCATGAAAATAAGAAATTTTTCTATCATTGCTCATATTGATCATGGTAAATCCACCTTGGCTGATCGAATCATAGAGATATGTGGTGGTCTTTCAAACAGAGAAATGACAAATCAAGTTTTAGATACCCTGGACTTAGAAAAAGAAAGAGGTATTACAATAAAAGCTCAGACGGTTAATTTAAATTACACATCTAAGCAAGGGGAAGAATATCAGCTAAATCTAATTGATACTCCAGGTCACGTAGACTTTTCTTATGAAGTTTCACGATCGCTTTCAGCTTGTGAAGGAGCCATTCTTCTCGTTGATGCTTCTCAGGGCGTTGAAGCACAAACTTTATCTACTTGTTATAGTGCTGTTGAGGAAGGTCTCACCATAATTCCAGTATTGAATAAGATTGACTTAGATCAGGCAGATACTGAAAAGGTCAAAAAAGAAATAGAAGAGATAATAGGTATTGATGCTTCAGACGCTCCCTGTATAAGTGCAAAAAAAGGTATAGGAATAAAAGAAGTCTTAGAGCAAGTTATTTCGAACATATCTCCTCCTTCCGTTAACGAACAACAAGACCTGCAGGCCTCAATAATAGACTCTTGGTTTGATAATTATTTAGGCGTTGTTTCTTTAGTTAAAGTAGTTAATGGATCAATAAAGGTTGGAGATTTAATTGAGGTTCATTCAAAAAAAGAAAAACATACAGTAGATAAGTTAGGGGTTTTTACACCCAAAAGAAAAGAATTAGAAATATTAACATCTGGCCAAGTAGGCTTTGTATGCGCATCCATTAAAGAAATTAAAGGTGCTCCAGTAGGAGATACAATTATTAAAAAAGACTCTCATGCGAACCAACTACCTGGTTTTAAAGAGGTTAATCCTCAGGTTTTCGCTGCTCTTTTCCCTCAATCAGCTGATGATTTTGAATCTTTTCGAGAAGCACTTGAAAAACTATGTATTAATGACGCTTCTCTTCATTATGAACCTGAACATTCTGAAGCTTTAGGAGCTGGATTTAGATGCGGATTCTTAGGAACTTTGCATATGGAAATAGTTAGCGAAAGGTTAAGTAGAGAATATGGTATTGAGCTAATAGCTACAGCACCTACTGTAGCTTATTCAATATTAGATAAAGATGATAAAGAAGTTAGAATTGAGAGCCCAGGTTCCTTACCTGAACCAAATAAGATTAATGAGATTAGAGAACCAATAGCAAAGGCTAATATTCTAGTACCTGAAAAATATATAGGTGCTGTAATGAATTTGTGTAATGAAAGAAGAGGGAAGCAGCGCTCTTTGAGATATGCTGCAGATCAAGCTGAGTTGGTTTACGATTTACCTTTGAGCGAAATAGTAATAGATTTTTTTGATAGATTAAAATCAGTTAGTAAAGGTTATGCTTCATTAGATTATTCTTTGGATAGATATGAAAGTGGAGATGTAATTAAATTAGATGTTTTACTTAATGGAGATAAAGTTGATGCTCTTGCTGCAATAGTACATAGAGATAAAGCACAAACTAAAGCCAGAAAACTTACAGCTTCTTTAAAAGAGGTTATACCTAGACAGCAATTTGATGTAGCTATACAAGCTGCTATAGGTGGCAAGATAATAGCTAGAACAACTGTAAAAGCTTATAGAAAGAATGTTACTGCAAAACTTTATGGCGGTGATGTTACAAGAAAAATGAAACTACTTGATAAACAAAAAGCTGGTAAAAAAAGAATGAAGAAAATTGGGAAAGTTGAAGTTCCACAGGAAGCTTTTTTATCAGTTTTAAGAGTTAAAGATTAAAATATATGATGCCATGTTTCCAAATATAGACTCACAACTATTTCTTTTAGTTATTTTTGGCCTCTTGGGGTTTCTTTTTTGGATTTACTTCAACAGAAAACAAAATAATAAACTTGCTCTTCAGATTTGCAGCTTTTCAATGTTTTTTGCTGTCATTTTAATTTTATGGAGAGTTTTTCAGTTAAATTTAGATTTCGGTTTAGTTTTAACCATAAGTACCCTGTTTGCTGGGTTAGCATGGATATTAGGTGTTTTTATGGCGTTTTCTTCTCTGGATGAGGTTTTAGATAATATTCCAGGTTCAGAACAAGTGATAAAAAAAATGCGAAATAGTTCTTCTATTTTAGATAGAACTAAAGATTTAGAAGAACTAGAAAAAGAAGCCGAAATAGATAAATATGTTCTTAAAAGCTTTAATAGCCTTAAGGAAGAAAGTAGATCATATTTTTGGATACTTTTAGTTATTACTTGCATAAGATCATTTGCGTACGAGCCATATCAAATACCTTCGAGTTCAATGTATCCAGGTTTGCAAATAGGAGATTTCGTATTAGTTAATAAATATGCTTATGGACTAAGGCTTCCCGGTACAACTACACTTATTTCAAGATCAAAAGAACCTGCCAGGGGTGATGTAGCAGTATTTTATCCGCCTCACACTTTATGTGAATCTAAGCCCGAAGACGCAAGGCCAGACTTAGCAAGTCTCCCTGCATTGGAAGTTCGGGTTTTTCTTGGAAGATTTAAGTCGCTCCAAAAAGAATATTGTTCAAAGTTGGGTCTTAAATACATTAAAAGAGTTGTAGGCATACCAGGTGATAAAGTAGAAATAAAAGGGTATGAAATTTTTATTAATGATAAAAAATTGAACCAAATTGCTTTAGAAAAGACTAGTGAAGAAACTTTTTACTCTGAAAAGAATGATGAGATTGAATATGTAATTAGAACTACAGGCATTTCTGAGTATCAAAACTATTCCTGGGTGATACCTAAAGATAGATATTTAGCTATAGGGGATAATAGAGACAATAGTCTGGATAGCAAGGATTGGGGTTACTTTTCAAAGGAATATCTTATAGGTAAGGGTGAATATATATGGTTGCATTGGGAATCATTTACTTCTATACCAACATTTCAAAGAAATAAGAAGATTCAGTAGACTCTAATGATTTCATATAAAAATAAAATCAAATATATTTTTAAAGATTTAGATTTACTAAATCTAGCACTTACACATAAAAGCGCCTCTCAAGAAAATAATGAACGTTTAGAGTTTTTAGGGGATTCAATAATAAGTTTTTATATTAGTGAAGAGCTATACAGACAAAATGATGAGATTGATGAAGGGAAGCTCACCCAGCTTAGAGCTAAACTTGTAAACAGAAGCTTATTAAATTCTATAGGAAAAAGGCTTAATTTAGATCAAGATTTAATTTTGGGTAAGGGAGAGAAAGTAACCGATACTTCTATTTTAGGGAATACCCTTGAGGCATTAGTGGGAGCAATATACATTGATGGCGGTATAGAAGCTGCAAAGAAAGTCTTAAATGATATATTTGATTTAGAGATAAGCAATCTTAAAACAGAAGAAGACTCAAGAGATTCTAAGTCAAAATTACAGGAAATACTTCAAAAGAAAAGTTTTAACCTTCCTAACTATTCAGTTAAGGATAGGGGGCCAGAAAAAAAGAATCAAAGATTCAAGGTGACTTGTAGAATTGAAGATTTAGAAATTTCTTCTTTTGGAGTAGGTAAGAATAGAAAGATAGCGGAGCAAAAAGCTGCAGAAAAGCTTCTAAAAACAAATTTTTATAATGACTGAAGTTAGCAGAGCAGGACTGGTTTCTTTAATAGGCAAAACTAATGTAGGTAAATCTACTTTATTAAATAACCTTATAGAGAGTAAAATTTCTATCACTTCAAGAAAGCCTCAAACCACAAGACAAAGGCTTTTAGGAATCAAGACAATCGGAAAAAAACAAATTGTATTTGTTGATACACCTGGATTTCATAAGGGTCAAAAAAGAAAGTTAAATAAATTAATGAATAAAGTCTCCCTGTCTTCAATTGATGGCGTTGATGTTGTCTTATTTGTTGTAGATCCATTAGGTTTTTCAGAAGTAGATCAATATTTACTAAATCAAGTGCCTAAAGATGCCCCTAATATAATTTTAGTAATAAATAAAATTGATAAGGTTAAAAGAAAGTCTAATTTAATGCCTTTTATTGAAACAATTTCAAAAAAATTTAACTTCTCTGAAGTAATACCTATATCCGCACTAAAGAAACAGAACATTCCAGTTTTAGAAAAAGAAATTATTTCCCGATTACCTCGAGGAGAGCATCTTTTTCCTGGTGACCAAATATCTGATTGTTCTGAGAGATTTTTAGTTAGCGAAATCATAAGAGAGAAATGTATTTCTCGAGTCGGAGACGAATTGCCTTACAGGCTGACTGTGGTAACTGAGTCTTTTAAAGAAGAAAAATCAATAGTAAATATTGATGCCAATATATTTGTAGAAAAGAACAGTCAAAAGGGAATCCTAATTGGCCAGCAAGGAAAGAAATTAAAATCTATCGGTATTGCATCAAGAATTGATCTAGAAACTTTTTTAAATAAGAAAGTTATGCTCAGGTTATGGGTGAAAGTTAAAAAAGATTGGACTAATGATAATAATGCTATTCACTCTTTGGGACTTAAAATTGTATAAGAACTTAAGCTTAGAGCCTTCTTTTGTCCTACATTCAAGGCCATATAAGGAAACCAGCATTTTATTGGATATATTTACTAGAAATTCTGGAAGATTATCTGTTATAGCTAAAGGAGCTAAAAGACCCAAAAGCAATCTAGGAGTTATTAAAACTCCTTCATGCATGTTTCTTATTTCTTGTAGTGGAAGAAGTGAATTAAAAACATTAACTCATTGTGAAATTAAAGAATACTTTAATTCCTCTCAAAAACACTACACTTCTCTAGTTTATTTAAATGAGCTAGTTGTAAGACTTCTCGAAAAAGAAGACCCACATACAGAGATCTTTGACGAGTATCTTTTAGTATGTAGAACATTACATACCTCAGATAAAAAAGTTTTAGAGAAGGGCTTGCGTAGATTTGAGCTAACCCTTTTAAAAGAAATTGGATATGGAATTGACCTTAAATTTGAAGCTAATAGCAATGTTAAGATTAAGTCAGAGAGTTATTATAATTTTGACCCTGAAGAAGGTTTTACAAAGCTAGAAAAACCCCAGGAAGAGAATTACCAAGGAAAAGACATATTAAATTTTTCTGAAGGTATGCTAGATAGTGCTGATACACTAATTGCTTCAAAAGGAATAATGAGAAAGGCTATAGATTTTCATCTAGGAGATAAGCCTTTGAAAATTAGAGACTATCTTCTAACAAAGAGAAATTAATGATTATAGGAATTGGAACTGACATAATTCAAAAGGCAAGGGTAAAGGAAATATTTGATAAATATGGCAATAAATTTATTGATAAAGTTTTAACTCAAAAGGAAAAGATCGAATTTAAAAAAAGAGATAATAGGAAAAGAAAAATAGACTTTTTAAGTAATAATTTTGCTTCAAAAGAGGCTGCCTCTAAGGTTCTGCAAACTGGTTTAAAGAATGGAATAACTTTAAAGAATATAGAGGTTCTTAGAGGAGAAAATGGAGCTCCATTACTGTCTTTAAAGGGGAAGGCACAAAAAAAAGCTTTAAGCTTAGGGTGTAAGAATTTTTTTATTACTATTTCAGACACTGAAGAGCATTCAATTGCCTTTGTTGTAGGAGAGTCCTAATGAAAGTTATTCTTTTAGGTCCTCCAGGTGCAGGAAAGGGAACTCAAGCAGAAGTGCTTTGTAAACACTTTAAAATACCGCATATATCAACTGGAAATATCTTAAGAGAAGCAATTGAATCTGGTTCAAGGTTTGGAGCAGAAGCAAAAAAACTTATGGATAGGGGGATTCTTGTTTCAGACGAGGTAATAGTAGGGATTGTTGTGGATAGAATAAAAGAAGAAGACTGCAAGTTAGGGTTTTTATTTGATGGCTATCCCCGAACCATTCCACAAGCAGAGGCTTTAGACTCAAATGATGTAAATATTGATTTGGTCATAGAATTAGATGTTCCAGATGATGTGATAATAAATAGAATGTCAGGTAGAAGGGTTCATTTACCTTCAGGCAGAAATTATCACATAGACTTTAATAAGCCCAAGATTGATGGAAAAGATGATATATCCGGAGAGCCTTTAGTTCAGAGAGAAGATGATAAAAAAGAAACTGTGAAAGATAGGTTGGAAGTTTTTCGTTCCCAAACTTTACCACTAATTGATTTTTATCAAGACAGGGCTAAAAATAAAGAATTAAGATATTTAAAAATCTTAGGATTGGATGCACCTAAGAAAGTTTCTGAATTACTATTAGAAAAGATCAGTGACACAAATACCGAATATACTGGCAATTGAAACTTCAAGCGATGCTTGTTCTGTAGCGCTTTCAAAAGGAGAGAATTCTTATTCTATACATAAGGTTATCCCGCAAAAACATACTGAAAAGCTTTTTATAATTTTAGAAGAAGTGTTAGAAAAATTATCCATTTCTTACAAAGATATTGACGCAATTGCATTTGGATGTGGACCTGGTTCTTTCACAGGTACTAGACTAGCCTGTTCAGTAGCTCAAGGGCTTTCATATAGTCTTAATATACCCGCGATATCTATATCAAGCCTTGAAATTCTAGCTCTCGGAGTTAAAAATGAATTAGAGATTGATGAAGTTAATGTCCTTGTTAATGCTCATATGAACCAGATCTATTTCGGCAATTTTTGCTTTGAGTTAGATAATTTAAAATCTTGTTCTGAAAAGGTTATTACAGTTGATGAATTTAAAAGCTTACAGTTTGCACAAAATGATATTTTTGTTGGGGATGGTTGTGATTTGGTAGCTAAAGAATTAAAAGGGATTAATGCGTTAATCTTAAATAAATACCCAGATGCCAAAGATCTTCTTTTAGAAGCAAGAAATTACTATAAAGAAGGGAAATTTACTTCCCCAGAAGATCTAGCTCCTAAGTATCTTTCAGGTAAAGAACATTGGTCTAAAACTTAAATGGATAATCTTCAATTAATTTTACTCTCAATAATACAAGGATTAACTGAATTTCTTCCTGTTTCTAGTTCGGCACATTTAGTTCTGTTAAGTGAACTGCTAAATAGGGAGGATCAAGGAACAGCTTTTGATGTGGGAATTCATTTTGGCACATTAATTGCTGCGATAATTTATTTTAGATCTGAGATAAAAGAAATGTTAAATGCACTTTTAACAAAGCAATTAAGTTCTCAAGACAATAAATTAAGCCTAAACTTATTTATAGCCGTTTTACCAATTCTTTTTATTGGATTTTTAGTAAGAGATCATGTTGACATTTTACTAAGAAATAGTGAAGTGATTGCTTATGCAACTATTCTGTTTGGTTTATTGCTTTTCATGGCCCAAAAGAAGGCCCAAGAAAAAGAACTATTTTCTTTAAGCCCTTTCCAGGCCTTTATAATAGGTATATTCCAGTGCTTTGCTCTTATACCGGGAACCTCAAGATCAGGTATTACAATAACTGCAGCTTTATTTATGGGATTAAGTCCAACTGCTGCTTCCAAATTCAGCTTTCTTTTAGCTATACCTACAATAGGAACTATTGCCTTAGCTGAATTAGTTCGAGTAAGTTTTATAGATCTTTCTCATAATTTTATTGAGCTTTTTGCGGCATTACTCATTTCTTTCTTGGTGGCTTATTTCACCATAGATATGTTCTTAAAGTTAATTAATCGAATAGGATTTACCCCATTCGTTATTTACAGAATTCTTCTTGGCTCATTGATATTAATATTTTGGATATGACCTCTAAGAATCTTTTTGTAATTTCTTATAACGACAAATTAACTAAAGAAGCATCTCAATTTGCAAAAGGAATTGGTTTGCCTTTTTATGAATCTATTAAAGCTTCTTCAGAACAAATTAAAAGCCAAGAAGAGACTTATTTTCTAGTTTATTCAAGAGAAAGAATTTTTTTAAAGAAAGGCTTTAAGAATAGTAATCCTATATTTTGTAACTTTTTAGAATGGTCAAAACAAAGTTATAAAAACCTCTTATTAAAAGCTTTTAAGGGCATTCCAGAGAATAGTACAGTAATAGATGTTACTGCTGGTCTAGGAAAAGATTCTTTAGTTATAAGCTCTTTAGCAAAAAAGCTTTTATTAGTAGAGAGAATACCTTGGGTGTGTGCTTTATTAGAAGATGGCATAAAAAAGTTCTATAAAGAGATACCAGATTTAAATAAAATCGAAGTAATATGTGAAGATTCAAACAAATATTTAGATTCCTTAAAGCTCGGTCCTGAAGTAATTTATATTGATCCTATTTTTGGAATTAATACCAGATCAAAAGCAAAAAAAGATCTACAAGCTTTAAGGGATTTAACGGACTTAGGAAATACTGGAAAGCTGTTATACAAATCCCTCAATCATGCAACTAGCAGAGTAATAGTTAAGAGGCATAAAAAATCTCCATTTTTAGAAGATATAAAACCCACTTTCTCGCTGGAAAGCAGAGTTATTAGATATGATATTTATCAAACTGAATCAAGTTGATTAACTTGATTCATAAAGTCCTTGTTAAAGAAGTTAACAAAGTCTTTTTGAACGTTATTAGTAACCAGAGAGGCAGATAGAGTCCCGTCTGTATTGGCCTTAAGATATCTATCCTCTAGTAATTTATTAATAAAGGAATCAAATTTACTTTTATCGTTGAATTCGTTGTAAATCCAACCCTCCAATTTTTTTAGTTCAGTAGAGGTTTGATAGCATCTTTCTCTTAATCTATGAACATCTACTTTTTGAGAATTCCATACAATGCTCATTACAACGTAGAATCTTTTAATACTAGGTTCGCTGATATTTGTGATAGCAACAAAGTCTAGATATTTGTTAGATCCGGCTTCTGGTCTAGAGAAATAGCCATCTTTCAAGGAAGTTACTAATTGATGCTTTTTTAAGATGGTAATGCAGTCATTTATTAATCTTTTTAATTCAGGCTCTTCCCAAGGGAGGTAGTAGTCACTTTTAAGGAAAGGATAAACAATCGAACATAATCTTTCTATTTCATCAATACTTAATTTTTTCGCATATTTTAA
Source organism: Gammaproteobacteria bacterium (assembly GCA_045563675.1). Lineage (GTDB taxonomy): Bacteria > Pseudomonadota > Gammaproteobacteria > Magnimaribacterales > Magnimaribacteraceae > AEGEAN-183. The sequence continues at coordinate 432,767 of JBJLIX010000002.1, read as the reverse complement.
AGACAAGCAAATTACAGAATAAAGCAAGAAAAGGTGCGAAATATTATTTTGGTAATAGCTAAGAAGAGCAGCTTGTTTTTGATCAGGTCTGAAGACTTTAGCTCCTCCCAGCAATTCACTTCGAATTAATTTTAATTCTTCAGTTTTTTTAATGATCTTTTCTGAGTCAGTATCTGGCAGCCATATATCAGAATAATTTTTATTTTGTTGCAAAAGGCTTATAAATAAGGAGATCCTTTTTTTGAGACTTCCTATTTCTAGACTTTGGGTAGATTCAGTTAGTAGGCTAAGTGCAAAAATTGAAGAGCTAGTAACGACAGAAGAAGAGTTAATGCTTCTCATTATTTCCGATCCAAGTTTATTTGTAGCCCCTTTTAACCATTCGGGTCTATCCAAAGGTGAATCTATAGCAAATTCCTTGCTACCAATTTCATTCTCAAGAAAAGACTTAAGATCTATGGGTTTACCAAAGTTTATATATGCATTTCCTAGGAAATTTCCAAAGTCTCGTAAAGATTTGAAAATATCAATGAGACTTTCTCGCTTCTTTCTATGCCCTAAAAGTTCTGAAATATAGCTATTTCCTTCAATTATCTTTTCGTAACCTATATAGGTTGGAACTAGTTTTACATTCTCATTTGTTAAAGTTGAAAAACTTCTAATTGTCATAGATAAAAGACCTGGTCTGGCTTTCACAGAAAAACCATTTCGGCTTCTACCACCTTCAGGAAAGAACTCTATAGATGAACCTCTTTGGAGAAGTCTTCTAAAATACTGGAAGAAGATTAAGCTATAAAGCTTATTTTTTACAAATGATCTTCTCATAAAAAAAGCGCCTCCTCCTCTGAGTATGCCACCCAAAATTGGTAAGTTTAGATTAATGCCAGCAGCAACATGTGGAAGCATTAGGCCCTTTTCAAGAAGAATATATGAGAGAGCTAAATAATCTATATGACTTCTGTGACAAGGAACATAAACCAATGAATTGTCGTCAGCGATAGACTTAATTCTTTCTAGATTTTTAACCTCAATGCCTTCATATCGAGTATTCCAGAACCAGCTCAAACCCCTTTGTAAGTTTCTGACTATAGGGTAATTAATATCAGAACAAATTTCATTAGCATAATTGAAAGCTTTTTTATTTAGTCTTTTCTTTTTTCTTTTGTTTCCTTTAGATTGTTTTTTTATTTCTTTTCTGATGTCTATATCTTTAGTCAATGATCTTACAAGTGTTCTTCTATGAGATATATCAGGTCCAATGGAAGCTTGTTTAGTTTTTCTAAATATACCCCTTAGATACCTACTTATTAATCTTGAATTTTCTTCATTGGTCCTTTCCCTTTCTTTTATTTCAGAAAGGTCTAAAGGTTTATTGAACTTGATTACTAAGGATCTTCCGTGTAGAAGAATCCTAAAAAATTTTTTAATTGGACCACTGACTGCCCATGATTGAGAGAATAAAATTTTAAAAAAGGATCGTTGTTTGTCTGGGTGCATGCCCCAATAAAAAGAGACAGGTAATATATAAGCCTCACCTCCAGTTATGAGAAGTTGATCTAGATTTTTAGGAGAAAACCTTTTGACCTTTTGCTCACTTATATCAAATCTAGGCCTTTGTAGAGAAATAAAATTCTGGAAGTTATACCCTTTAAATTTATCAAGAGGAGAATTAATATTTGATTCAGAAGCAAACTTTTCTAAAGCTATAAGCTCACTGACTGAGTATTCAGGAATAGCATATATAGGTTTTTTCTTTCTAAGCTCTTCTTTAGTGAACCCTTCTTCAAACTCAATTTCATATTTGATAAGGGGATTAACCAGTAATCGAACTAGAGAAAAAAATCTTTCCTTTAACCAAAATCTCAACATAAGATAGTAATTTATAAGTGTAAGAATAGAGTTTACTCTTTCAAAGTAAATATTTTACTAAGACTTTTTGCCGGAGTGGCGGAATTGGTAGACGCAGGGGATTCAAAATCCCCCGATTTTTTAATCATGGGGGTTCAAGTCCCCCCTCCGGTACCATTGTAGAAGGCTCTCAGGGATTCAGAAGGTTCCTGAGAACCAGTACACACTTAAGACACACTTTTGATAGTAGAGAGGTTAGGTATTTTGAATTAAGATAACAGAATGAAAAAACTACTCTTTCTCTTAAGCCTACTGTTAGCGACTAATGCTTCAGCTCATACACAATTAACTCATTTAGGACAATTAATTGAGCACACTCATATATTCAATCAATGTGAAACAAAAGAAAAGATAGATACTCTCAATCAGCCACCTGTTCGTTTAAAAATTAATGCACTTAAATATCCTAAGAAAGCACAACAAAGAGGTTTAGAAGGTATGGTTTTAGTTGAGTTTGATGTTGATGTGGGAGGCAAAGTAATTAATCCAAAAGTGATATGGAGTGAAAACGAAGATTTTAATCATAGTGCCTTAAAAAGTGTTTCCTCTTCTATATATAAGCCAGCTTTAGAGAATGGAAAACCCGTACTTTCAAAGGGGCATACACAAAAACTAACTTTTCTTTTGGAAGGTAATGAAAATAATCTAAATCTAGGAAAAACCTTCAATAACGTACTAAGAGATGTAAAAAGTGGATTAAGGACTGGTAAGGTGGAAAAACCTATTAAAAAGTTAGATTCTTTGTTAGCCAGAAAAAATCTAGATGAGATAACCAGAGCTAGTTTGTTGTATCTTAAAGCTTCAAGCCTTTATAGGGTTGAAGCTCCTAATGAAGAAATCAAAAATCTACTTATAGAAAGCAAACAGCATTACGAAGAAAAAATAGTTCAATGCGCAAGGGGAAGCGTTTCAGTAAAAAGCGTGACTTCTATGAAATTGCAGACTTTCGGTGGGATCCTTTTAGGACAAATGTACTTTGATGAGTCCAGTTGGGAGAAAACAGAGAAGGAACTGTCTGAAGCAATTCTTGTTTCCCGCGGCACAGGTTTGCAAAGCCAAAGGTTCTATCCAGCCTATCTGCAACTCGGTATGGCTAGCTATAATCAACAGAAATGGTGTCTAGCAGCAAAAAGCTGGGAGAAAGCAAAAAAACTCGCAAAAGAATATCAAACTGACTTCCCTGAACAACTGGCAGAGCCTTTCAAGTATGCCCAGTCTAAAATTTGAGGGAAAAGTACACACTTTAAGACACACTTATATGCCCCTCTGTAAACCAAGCTGGATAAGGGTTTGTTAAGACTACATCTTTTCAAAATCCCCCGCCCCTTGGGTGTGAGAGTTCGAGTCTCTCCTCCGGCACCATAGGATAAAAATTGAAACTTAAGAAATTTAACTTCGAACTACCTAAAGAGCTTGTAGCATATTTTCCATCAAAAGAGCGAAGTCTAAGTAGGTTATTAGTTGTTAATGACCCTTTAGAAGATCTAATTTTTAAAGATTTACCTAGGCTTTTAAATCCCAATGACACATTAGTTATAAATGATACTAAGGTTATTAAAGCTAGGTTATTTGCTAAAAAAAGCACTGGCGCTAAGGTTGAAATTTTGATTGAAAGATTATTGGATAGAAACTGCGCCTTAGTACTCACCAAAGCTAACTCTAGGTTAGAACCAGGGGAAAGAATAACTTTAAATGATGATAAAACAACAGTTGAGTTTTTAGAAAAGAAGGAGAATATTTGGAGAGTAAAGTTTTCAGACCCTATTAAGGAATTACTTAATAATTTAGGTCACGTACCTTTACCTCCTTATATTAAGAGAGAAGCAACTGATGAAGATTTAGAAAGGTATCAAACAATTTATGCCGATGCTTCAAAAGACTTTTCTGTGGCAGCACCTACTGCAGGATTTCATTTTAATCATTCTTTAATGGAAGAAATTGTTTTATCTGGCGTATCTATTGCAAAAGTAACCTTGCATATTGGCTTGGGCACATTTAAACCTTTAAGCAGTGAGAATATAAAAAACAATAGACTTCATAATGAGATTTTTAATGTGCCAAAAGAAGCAGTCGATGCAATTAATAGAACCAGAAGGAAAGGAGGAAGAGTAATTTCTGTTGGAACAACCGCTCTTAGAGCTATAGAGTCTGCATGTAATTTTAATAATGGTCTATTGACGCCTTGCAGTGGGGAAACGGATTTATTTATCTATCCGGGCTACAAATTTATGATAACTGATTCTCTCATTACTAATTTTCATTTACCCAAATCAAGTTTGTTTATATTGCTTTGTGCTTTTGGTGGATATGAGAAGATGAAGTCATCATATCAGCATGCAATTAAGAAAAAATATAGGTTTTATAGTTATGGGGATGCAATGTTTGTTAATTTAGAATCTAATAACTTATGAGTTTCAACTACAAAATTATTTCTCAAGATGGGAATGCTCGCATGGGTTCTATTTCAACTTCACATGGAGAGATAGAAACTCCAGCCTTTATGCCAGTTGGGACTTATGGAGCAGTAAAGACATTGTCCCCTCTTCTTCTTGAAGAAATTAAAGCACAAATTATCCTCTCGAACACCTTCCATTTAATGGAGAGACCAGGAGTTAAAATAATAGAGAAACATGGAGGGTTGCATGAGTTTATGGGCTGGAATAAGCCTATACTAACTGATTCCGGAGGTTACCAAGTATTTAGTCTGGCAAAGAAAAGAATCATTACAGAGGAGGGGGTTACTTTTAGTTCTCCTTTAAACGGAGATAAGATTTTTTTGTCTCCTGAGATATGTATGCAAACCCAATCTTCTTTTGGCGTCGATATAGCTATGGCTTTAGATGAATGTACACCTTATCCAGCTTCTGAAAAGGTAGCAAAAGATTCAATGTCTTTGTCAATGAGGTGGGCAAGACGATGTAGGGAAAGTTTTATTTCTGATAAGTCAGCTCTATTTGGAATTATACAAGGAGGAATTTATCCTGAATTAAGAGAAGAATCTTTGCAAGAACTTATTAGTATCAACTTTGAAGGCTATGCAATAGGAGGTTTGTCTGTAGGAGAGAGTAAGCAAGAAATGGAAAGGGTAGTTAACTTTATTTGCCCAAAAATGCCTCCTAACTCTCCAAGATATTTAATGGGGGTAGGACAACCGATAGATATATTAAATAGTGTAAAAGAAGGCATAGATTTATTTGATTGCGTTATTCCTACAAGGCATGCAAGAAATGGATATCTTTATACTTCTACAGGAATAGTAAAACTAAGGAATGCTGAAAATAGGCAGTCCTTAGAACCATTAGATAAGAATTGTGATTGTTATACTTGTAAGAGCTTCACCAGAAGTTATCTTTTCCACCTAGATAAAACCAAAGAAGTGCTGGGATCAACTTTAAATACAATACATAATGTATCTTTCTATTTAAATCTAATGAAGGATATTAGGAGTTCCATTAAAAAGAACAAATTTCAAGCTTTCGTGGATAAATGTATTGATACTTGGGATAATTCAAATAAACCCCATATAGATAGAGAATAAATATGAACGAACAACCTACATTTTTTGACCCTACTTTCCTTTTACTGATTGGTTTCTTTGTTTTAATTTATTTTTTGATGATAAGACCCCAAAACAAAGCAAGAAAAACCCATGATGAAATGGTAAATGGGATCGAAGTAGGAGACGAAGTTGTTTCTTCAGGAGGCTTGTTGGGCAGGGTCACAAAAGTAACTGATCAATTCTTTGAATTAAACTTAGGGGATAATACTAAGGTAAAGATTCAAAGAAATTCTATCACTAGTGTTCTTCCGAAAGGAACCATAAACTCAATTTAGCTAATATTGTGAAACCCTTTGGTATTTGGAGATATTTCTTAGTCTTATTTGTTCTATGTTTTGGAGCAATTTATGCTCTACCTAATCTATATTCACCAGATCCAGCTGTACAGATTTCATATAATGATAGCTCTAAGCAGCCTGATTTAAATCTTAAGGAAAGAATATCTAAGGCCTTAGCTAATGATCTAGGTAGTATCGAAAAGAGAGAAGTAGAGCTTTATGATGATTATGCTCTTATTAGGCTTTCTTCTTCAGAAGATCAATTAAAAGTAAAAGAGGTTCTATCTTCTCTTGGTGATGATCTAATAGTAGCTTTAAATCTAGCGCAAACAACCCCTCAATGGTTAAGCGATTTAGGTGCTGAACCCATGAAACTTGGGCTAGATCTAAGGGGAGGTGTTCATTTCTTAATGGAAGTAGATACCAAAGCCGCATTAAATAATAGGCAGAATGGGACTCTTCAAGATATTAAAAGAAAATTAAGAGAAGAAAGTATTAAATATTCGTCTCTTTTTGTTGAAAAAGACCAAACTATAAGTTTAAAAATAAAGGGGGCAGATCTCTTTGATTCAGTTGCTGATCTAATAGATGAAAATTATCCACAATTTTCATTAAGGTATAAAAATCAACAAGACTTATATAGTATTTCTTTGGTTCTAGAAGAAGAGGAGATAGAAAAAATAGAAGCTGATGCAATAGATCAAAACCTAACTACTCTCCGTAACCGTGTAAATGAATTAGGCGTCTCAGAACCTATAGTACAGAGACAAGGTAAAAAAAGAATAGTCGTTCAATTGCCAGGTATACAAGACACAGCGGAAGCGAAGAAAATTCTTGGAAAAACTGCTACTCTTGAGTTTCATCTAGAGGCAGAATTTGATACTCCTAGAACAAGAAAGACTTCTTATCCTCATAGAGACAAAAGACTGGGATCCAGTGAACTCCAAGACCAAATCATTATAGGAGGAGATCAAGTAGCTACTGCTCAAGCGAGCTATGATGAAAATGGTCTTCCTCAAGTCAACATTACTTTAGATGGTCAAGGTGGTGCTAGGATGCATAGAGCTACTAGAGGAAATATAGGAAAAAGACTAGGCGTCCTTTTTGTAGAGCAAAAAAGTAAATCTTTTTATAGATCCAATCCTTCTGGAGAACGCGTTTTATTTGAGCAGACTTATGAAATTAAGGAGATTATCAGCTTAGCTACTATAAGAGCAGCATTGGGAACCCAGTTTCGAATTACAGGACTTGATAGCCCTCAAGAATCCTCTGAACTCGCATTATTATTAAGAGCAGGAGCCCTTGCTGCTCCTATGAAATTCGTTGAAGAAAGGACTGTAGGACCTAGTTTAGGTCAGGACAATATTGATGCAGGAGTGCTATCAATGGAATTAGGAATGGCATTAGTTTTGCTATTTACAATATTCTATTACAGGGTTTTTGGAGTTGCTGCTAGTTTAGCTTTAGCAGCCAATATAGTAATTTTAGTCGCAATAATGTCCATCTTGTCTGCTACATTAACCCTACCTGGTATAGCAGGCATAGTTCTTACAGTTGGTATGGCTATAGATGCAAATGTATTGATATTTTCCCGTATTAGAGAGGAGCTAAAGCAAGGAGTCAGTCCTTTGCAAGCGATTGATCAAGGATACGATAAAGCCTTTTTAACTATTTTTGATGCCAACTTAACTACTTTTTTGGTTGCTATCATTCTATATTCTTTAGGTACAGGACCTATTAAAGGCTTCTCGGTTACTCTTTGTATAGGGATTATTACTTCAATGTTCACTGCCATTATAGGTACAAGAGCTTTCATTTATCTAATTTATAGGAACAAACAAAATTTAACTAAGCTATCTATATGAATTTCAATATAAAATTTATGTCATGGAGAAAAATTGCTTTAGGTTTCTCTTTAATAGCAATTTGCATTTCCTTACTTTCTTTGAGCCTGAAGCAATTAAATTATGGTCTAGATTTCACTGGAGGTTCACTGGTTGAACTTTCTTATCCAGAAGAGATTCAAATAAGTGAAATAAGAAAGGCCTTAACTGAAGCAGGATTCGAGGGATCTCAAGTTGCACACTTTGGCTCTAATAAGGAAGTATTAATTAAACTTCCTGGATCTGTTAGTGATACTTTGGGTTCAGATATTGTAATGACTTTAAGAAAGGATTCTTCTAGTCAGATAGATTTGAGAAGGATAGAGTATGTTGGTCCTCAAATAGGTAGTGAACTAAGAGATGATGGAGGGCTAGCCATGCTTCTCGCTCTCGGTCTTATGATGTTATATATAGCCTTTAGGTTTCAATCTAGATTTGCGGGCGCTGCCGTCTTAGCTCTGATACATGATGTTATTGTGGTATTAGGTATATTTTCTCTTTTACAACTAGATTTTGATTTAACAGTATTAGCTGCACTACTTGCTGTCATTGGGTATTCACTAAATGACACTATTGTAGTTTCAGACCGTATTAGAGAAAATTTAAGAAGTGATCGTGATAACAACACAGAAGAGGTAATCAATAAGTCATTGAATCAAATGTTGAGTAGGACTCTAATCACTTCCTTGACCACTCTTTTAGTTTTATCATCCCTATACTTGCTTGGCGGCGAATTAATAAAGAATTTTTCTTTAGCACTTATTTTTGGTGTTATCGTAGGGACATACTCCTCTATTTACATAGCTTCGAGCAGTCTTTTAATGATGGGATTAACTTCAAAACATTTAGAGATTCCAGAAAAAGAAAATGAAGATTTTAATGATTTGCCTTAACCTTCTTCATGAATATGAGCAAAAGGTTTAATAGCTTGGAGCATTGGTTTAAAGCATTTAGTGGTTGAAGCAACTATATTACCTCCGCCTAGTAGTTCCATACCTCCAAAGTAATTACTTACCAAACCACCTGCTTCTTGCACTAATAAACTACCTGCTGCTATATCCCAGTCCTCTAAGCCACTTCCCCAAAAACCATCAAGTCTGCCTGCAGCTACATTTGCTAGATCTAGTGCTGTAGATCCTGTTCTTCTAATTGTAAGTCCATGAGAATAGAGAGCTCTGAATGTAGAAATATTATCATGCCTTATATAGCCTGTTTCAGTGTTATGTGAAGAGTTACTGAGAAGAGAGCCCTTAATTTCAGTTCTTTTACTAACTCTGATTCTTCTATTATTTAGATAAGCTCCTTTCCCAAGACTGGCTGTAAACTCATCTTGCCTAGAAACATCTAAAGTAATTGCATGAATAATTTTACCTTTCTCTACAAAAGATATAGAGATAGCGTAATAGGGAAATCCATGAATATAATTAGTTGTGCCATCTAAAGGGTCTATTATCCAAATTGATTCTGAATCTTTACCAGAGCCTTCTTTTTTACCACATTCCTCGGAAACGTAAGTATTTTTTGGGAAAGTCTTTTTTAGAGAATCAATGATGATTTCTTCCACTCTTTTATCGAGCTCTGTTACATAATCAGTAGGACCTTTTTCTATGACATCCATTTTATCAACTTCATCGGCGTATCTAAGAAGTTCCTTGGCTCCTTTTCTTGCAGCCTCTAGAGCTATGTTTACTTTAGGTTCCATGTCAGTTAAAAAACTGGGTATTCTATCAGAAGGTTTTGTTTTGACTGATAGAATATGTATATGCCCAAGAAATTAGAAATACTTGAACTTATAAAGCGGTCTGTAAATTTTGTTCTTGTTGGGACAACTCATCCAGGAAATATTGGTGCAGCAGCCAGAGCAATAAAAAATATGGGAATTCATAACTTAATTTTAGTTGCTCCTAGTAATTTTCCTCATGAAAAGGCTTTTTTTAGGGCTAAATCTGCATCTGATATTCTAGAAAACGCTATTATTTTTGAAACACTTGAAGAAGCGGTTAAAGATTCTAATTATGTCATTGGAACAAGTGCAAGAAATCGAAAAGTTCCTTGGCCCTTAGTCACTCCAAAGCAATGTTCCAACGATTTAGTAGCTTTTATAAAGCAACAAGATAGTAAGATTTCTGTAGTCTTCGGAAGAGAAGATAGAGGGTTAACGAATAAAGAGTTAGGTTTATGTAACCTACATGTTCATATTCCTTCTAGTGATGAGTATCCTTCTTTGAATATATCTCAAGCAATACAAATTTTAGCTTATGAAATTAGATTAAGTGCATTGTCTGTGAAAGGCCCTTTGAAGGAACAATCTTGGGATGTTCCCTTAGCTCAAAATAAAGAGGTTGAAAAGCTAATAGAGCATTTTGATGAACTAATGAAAGAAATAAAATTTTATGAAACAGAAAATCCTAGACAACTATTAACTAGGGTCAGACGCTTTTTTAAGAGAACAAGACTAGATCGAATGGAAGTTAACATTTTTAGGGGAGTACTTGCAGCAATTCAAAAAAAACTAAAAGAATAGTTTTTCTTGTAAGTGTATTACTTTACTAATACACTTGTATAAAAAATATTCAAATGCAATGGACTAGTGACCAGCCTATTTATCAACAAGTTAGAGATCATGTTGTTTCTTTAATTATTGATGGTGTTTTAGATGAAGGAGATTCAATTCCTTCAGTAAGACAAATGGCAATTGAAGGAGGTGTAAACCCCCTAACAGTCTCTAAAGCATATCAAGAGTTAGTAGATTTAAAAATAGTTGAAAAGAGAAGGGGTCTTGGAATGTTTGTGACTGGGCCTGCAAAAAAACAACTACTTAAAATAGAAAAGAATAAATTCCTCAAGGGAGATTGGCCTGCTGTTCTAAAGAAAGCAGAACAATTAGATATAGATTTAGTTGAGTTAGTTAATAAAGGTTGATGATGGAAAATAATACTGTCATAAGAGCAAGAAAAATAGAAAAGGAGTATGGAGGCAGTTCAGCATTGTCTAACTTCAATCTAGATGTACATTCCGGTCAAATAATGGGCCTTATAGGACCTAATGGGGCAGGTAAATCAACTTTTTTACAAGCCGTTTTAGGACTTGTAGACGTAAACGGTGAATTAGAAGTCCTTGGACTAGAACCAAGTAAAAAAAGACATGAATTATTAAATAAAGTTTGTTCTATAACAGATGTAGCAGTTATGCCTAGGTGGATGGAAGTAGGTCAGGTACTTGATTATGTTGCTGGGGTTCATCCTCAGTTTGATGTGAGTAAAGCTAAAAAGATTCTTTCAAACACTAATATAAAAACCAATACTCGAATAAGAGCTTTGTCCAGGGGAATGGTTGTCCAACTGCATCTTTCAATAATCATGGCCATTGACGCTGAACTATTAGTGCTTGATGAACCTACTTTGGGGCTAGATTTATCTTATCGAAAGGAGTTTTATTCTCAGCTCATTGAAGATTACTTCGATGGAAATAAAACTATTATCATTAGTACTCACCAAGTGGAAGAGATCGAAGGTGTCCTTTCTGATGTAGTTTTTATGGATAAGGGCAGAGAGGTGATGAGCGGATCTATTGATGACTTAAATCAAAGATTCTTAGAATTGAGACCAAAAGCTGAAAATCTTGAAAAAGCAAAGGCCTTAAACCCAATTTATATCAGGACAGAGTTAGGAAGGCCTGTTTATTTATATGAAAATGTAGAATTAAATAAATTGAGAGATTTCGGTGAAGTGCATCCTCCTGCTATAGCAGATCTTTTTCTAGCCGTGATGAAAAAGAATAAAGAAGGAGAGGCCAAGTGAAAGCTTTTAAAGCTATGATTAGAAGGGAGCTACAAGAGCACAAGTGGGGATTTATTTATCTACCATGGATCATCGGAGCTTTTATGTCTTTGGTAGTCGTTTTAGTTTATTTAGGACTCACAGAAGTTAATACCGAAAATATTAAATTTTCTACTGAAGTTTTTGATGATCAAGAAACTGTACAAGCAATGAATGAAGCCACTTTTGAACAAAAGAGAGCGGCTATGAGAGCAGGGCTTTTAGTTTTAGGATTTCCTATAGTAATTGCTTTAGGATTTGCAATCCTTGCCTATAGTTTGAGTACTTTCTTTGATGAGAGGAAAGATAAAAGTATAGTTTTTTGGAGATCTTTACCGGTTTCTGACTCTTTTACAGTTATCTCAAAGCTAATGGTTGCTCTAGTAGTTGCACCATTATTAGTTATTCCTGCGTTATTATTTTTACATTTAGTTTCGGTAACTGCAGGATCTGTTTACTTTGCAGTTTCCGACATAGTGCCTTTCACTTGGACTTGGCAAGCTTACCCTTGGTCAGATTGGTTTAGAGTTATTATAAGTCTATGGATGCAAGCCTTATGGACCTTCCCTGTAATTGCATGGATTATGCTTGCTGGTGCTTATTCAAGAAAACCTGTAGTTGCAGCTATCTTGCCCCCCGTAGTTATAGTGCTTGTTGAGGGCGTCTCTCGTTCCTCATCAGTATTTTATGATTCTCTAATGGACAGATTACTTCCTTGGTCTCGATCTGATTCTTTCCCTAAAGACTATGAAACTCTCCAAGTTGCTGAAATAAGTGATATACCACTACTCTTGACTATGAATGAATTTTGGATAGGAATTGTTATGGGTACTATTTTTGTCTCTTTAACTATTTATTTTAGAAGCAAAAGCGATTACTCATCAGTTGAATAGGGTTTGACCTTATCGCTTATGCTTCATACAATGCCGCACCAAATCAAGTGTCCCCTTCGTCTAGTCTGGTCTAGGACACCAGGTTTTCATCCTGGCAACAGGGGTTCGAATCCCCTAGGGGACGCCAGCTTTCTGAAACCCTTATAGAATAAGGATTTCAGAAGGGTGGTCTACATTAAAGGAATAACTACATGAAGCTCCTTCTCGGTTTATTGTTAATTTCGAATTTTGTTATGGCAGAAGAAACCTTTGAAAATAAAAATCAAGAAAATTTGGAGAGATCTTTTGGGGACTTCTTAAAGTGGAGGTTTACAAGAAAGCAACCAGAAAAGATTAAAATTGAAAAATCAGATCAATGGGAAGATTTAACATCAGAATCTAATAATTATGCTGTTTGGATAGGACACTCAACTTACCTTTTAAAAAAAGGTGGATTGACTATCTTAACTGATCCAGTTTTTTCAAAAAGAGCTTCTCCAATATCTATTGCTGGACCAAAACGCCTTATTACCCCTGCTATCTCAATAAAAGAGTTGCCAACAATAGATGTTATTCTTGTTAGCCATAATCATTATGACCATCTTGATATTAAGAGTTTAAAAACTTTATTTTCTCTTAATCCAGACTCTTTGTTTCTAGTTCCAAAAGGAGATAAAAAACTCTTACTAAAATCTGGAATTAATAATGTCACTGAGTTTATTTGGTGGGATGATATTAAGATTAAAGATAGCATCTTCACTTTCACCCCTGTACAACATTGGTCAGCAAGAGGAATAAGAGATCGTAATAGGAGTCTTTGGGGAGGGTGGTTTGTGCAATTTCCAGAATACTCTATTTATCATGCCGGCGACACAGGATACTCTTCAGATTTTAAGGAAACTAAAAAAAGACTCGGATCCCCAGACTTTGCAATGATACCTATAGGAGGTTACAACCCAAGGTGGTTTATGAGCCATCATCATGTCAAACCTTCCGAATCCATTCAAATAGCTAAGGACCTTGGTGCTCTTAGGTCTTTTGGAATGCATTGGGGTACTTTCATACTCACTGACGAAGATATACTTGAACCTCCTAAATTAATTTTTGAAGAGTTAAAAAAACTTAACCTTCCAGAAGACTTTTTTAAAACCCCAAAACCTGGCGAATTAATTCCTCTTAATTAAAGTAATTTTTTTAAGGGTGAGTAAACAGGTTTTTGCTTTATAAAAGTATTGTAAAATAGAGCGTAAATAATTAAGGTCATATTATGAAAATAGATGCAGGAATATCAACTAATAACCCTGAAAAATCAGGAAAAGCTACCAAAGCACTTGAAGAAGCTGGATATGATGGAGCTTTCACAGCAGAAACATCCCATGATCCTTTCTTGCCATTAGTTACAGCAGCAATAGAAACTGAAAAAATAGAACTGGTTACAGCTATAGCCGTTGCATTTGCAAGAAATCCAATGATACTTGCTAATCTTGGTTATGATTTACAAAAGCTTTCTAAAGGAAGGTTTATTCTTGGATTAGGCTCTCAAATAAAACCACATATTACAAAAAGATTTTCAATGCCTTGGTCACACCCAGCCTCAAGAATGAAAGAATTAATTCAAGCTATAAGAGCTATATGGGATTCATGGCAAAATGAAACCCAATTGAAATTTAGAGGAGACTTTTACACTCATACTCTAATGACTCCTTTCTTCAACCCCGGACCAAATCCTTTCGGTATGCCAAAAATATACGTAGCAGCTGTAGGACCTTTAATGACAAAATCAGTTGCTGAGAGCGCTGATGGTTTGCTGGTTCATCCCTTTCACACCCCTAAATATATGAATGAAACAACTCTTCCAATAGTAGAAGAGGGACTATCATCAGTGGGGAAGACTCGTTCAGACTTTGATTTTTCTATAAGCATTATGACCGCTACAGGTTTAAATGAAGAGTCCTTTAATCAAGCGATAAATGCTTGTAAGGCACAAATTGCTTTTTATGGTTCTACCCCAGCATACAAAGGAGTTCTAGATGCACACGGCTATGGCGACCTTCAGGGAGAATTAAATGGATTGTCTAAAGAGGGTAAATGGAAAGAAATGGCTGAACTTATTGATGATGACTTATTAAATACAGTGGCAGTAGTCAAAGAGTCACCTGAAGAAGCAGCTGAAGAAATTAAAAAAAGGTATTCAGATCAAGGTGATCGAATTACTCCAGCTTTTTATTCTTCAGAAGATGGTTTAGCAGCTAGAGTTATTGGAGCCCTGAGAGGTTAAAGATCTCATAAATTGATTCTTTTCTTCCCAGATTTCTCTAAGCCATTTTTTTAGGTTCTCCCTGTATTCTGAGTCGGAGGAGTAGTCTTTATTTTTTAACTCTTCGGGAATCTTAATTTTTCTTGTTCTAATTTCAACTACAGACATTCTGCCGCAAAGAAAGTCCCAAAAACTTCTTTTATCAGAATGGTAATATATTGAAAAGTCTAATAATGAGTCTATAAAAGGCATTGTAGACAGGGCAACACCTATACCTCCAGCTTTAGGTAATAATAAATTCTCAAAAGGAGAGCTTTGGTTTGTCTTCTTCTCTTCGGTATATCTTGTTCCTTCAGCAAAACTAAATACTGATCCTGGGATGGCATTTAAGCGTTTAAATGCCTTCTTCATTTGAGCAAAGTCCTTTCCTCTTAATTCGGGGTGCTTTTTCAATTTTTCATCAGAATATCTTTTAAGAAAAGGCATGTCCAATGACCAACCTACTACCCAAACTATTGGAATCCATTTAAGTACATCCTTCATAAAAAACCTTAGTAAAGGGACTTTTCTATTTGTAACAGCTTGCAGAATAAAGATATCTGCCCAAGATTGATGATTTGAAGTTCCGATATACCATAAATCTTTATCTGCTCCATCAAGCCCTTTAATGACTAGTTTGGTTTTATGTATAAGCTTCATCCATAGAGTATTACAGTCGATACATACTTCTCCAATTGAGATTGTTAATTTAGTACATAGGTGTCTCCAAGGTTTAAAAGGAATTAAGAGTCTTGCAATAGCAACAAAAAAAAGAATACTAGTCCAAAAGACCATATTTATTAATAAACTTGTTATGGAGGCTACCCCCTTTACTAGATCCACAGACTAAGTTTAAACAAGAAAATTGAAGCTACAAGTATCTTTGTTTATAGTTGTCCATATGAATAGATTTTTTAAATTTATTACTTTAGTTTTTCTTCAATGTTTTGCAATGGTAGCTATTTCAGTAGAACTAGAGCAAAGAGTAGAAAATTTTAGACTATTAGATCATCAGGGTAATTCCCATGAACTTTTCTATTACGATGACAAAAAGGCAATAGTTTTTTTAGTACAAGGAAATGGTTGTCCAATAGTTAGAAATGCCGCACCCAGGTTTGAAGAGATAAGAGAGCTTTACTCAAAAAATGGCATTGAATTCTTCATGATAAATTCAAATCTTCAAGATAATAAGTTATCAATACAAGAAGAAGCTGAAGAATTTGGATATAAATCTGACATCTTAATTGATGAAACCCAATTAATAGGCAGTTCCATAAACTATGAAAGGACTGGAGAAGTTTTTGTTGTAGACCCAAAGAGTTGGAAAATAATTTATTCAGGAGCTTTAGATGATAGGTTGACTTATGAAAATCAAAAAGAGTTTGCTACCAAACATTTTTTAGAAGATGCTCTTTTAAATGTTTTAAATAATGAGCCGGTAGAATTACCTAAAACAAAGTCTTTAGGGTGCTTAATTAATTTTCAGAACCAAAAAAAGGAATTAGTCAGTTACTCAAAAGAAGTTGCTCCAATACTTATAGAAAATTGTGTTTCTTGTCACCGTAAAGGGGGTGTTGGTCCTTGGGCAATGACAGAATATGAAATGATTAAAGGATTTTCTTTAATGATTAAAGAAGTTGTCCTTACAAAAAGAATGCCTCCATGGCACGCAGATCCTGGAATAGGTCATTTTAGTAATGATAGATCCTTAGATGTAGAAGAAACAAAGACTCTAATAAAATGGATAGATTCGGGATCCCCTAGAGGCGAGGGAGTGGACCCCCTTAAAGAGGTCAAAATCTCAAATTCTACATGGGCTAACGAAGAGTCCATGGGACCACCTGATTACATTATAGATATTCCAGTAACTACAATTCCTTCTACGGGAGTAGTAGATTATAAATACCACTATGTACCAAATAGTGTAGGTAAAGATGTATGGGTAAAAGCAACAGAAATAGTACCTGGAGATAGACCTGTTTTGCATCATGTTATTACAAGTTTTGGGGAAGCTGAGACCAGAGGACCTAGAAAAGGTAAGTTGAAATGGAGAGGAAGAAAGGGGTTAAGAGGATATGCCCCTGGAATTAATAGCAACCCTTTTCCTGATAATTCTGGGATATTTTTACCTGCTAATTCAACTTTTGAGTTCCAAATGCATTACACCCCAGTTGGAAGGGAAACGATTGATTCATCGAAAATGGGTATTTGGGTAGCAAAAGAAAAACCAGAACATGAGATTTTTTCTATGGTTATGGTAAATCCACAAATAAGAATACCCGCTGGAGCTAGAGAGCATAAAGAATCTGCCTCAAGGGCAATAAATCAAGACGCATTACTATACAGTGTGCTTCCTCATGCTCATTACAGAGGAAAGAAAATGATAATCACTGCATATTATCCTGATGGAAATACTGAAGTGCTTTTATCAGTTCCAAATTATGATTTTAATTGGCAAACCTCTTATGATTTTAATGAACCTAAGTTTCTGCCTGCTGGAACTACTCTAATTCAACATCAATGGTGGGATAACTCCTCTCAAAATAAAGCCAATCCTGACCATACTAAAGAAGTAACTTGGGGGGATCAGTCCTTTGAAGAAATGCTTTTTGGAGCATATATGATGCGATATATAGACAAAGATAATGAAGATTCCTCTTACGAACAGCTGTTACGAAATTAAGATGATAAACATATCTCTAAAAACCCTAACAGCAACTTTAATATTCCTTTTATCGCCTTATGTTTATATTCAGGAAAATGTCGAAGCCACCAGTCAACTTGAAAGCATTGTTTTGGGTTCTGGATGTTTTTGGGGAGAGGAAAAGCGCTATGAGTCCTTACCTGGTGTAATTAGCGCAATTTCAGGATATGCAGATGGTAAAGGGGTTAAGCCCACCTACAAAGAAATTACTAAGTTAAAGAATAGATTTAATCCAAACAATCATGCCGAAGTTGTTTTAGTTGTCTTTGATAGAAATGTAGTGACTTTAGAGCAAATATTAAGAAATTACTTTGAAGGGCATGACCCTACTCAGCTTAATAGGCAGGGTAATGATGTAGGAACACAATACCGCTCTGTTATATTAACCATCAATGAAGGTCAAAAAGAAATAGCGCAGAGATTGCTTGATCAATTTCAGATTTTATTAAATCAAAAAGGATACGGAAAAATCCAGACTAAAATTAAACCCTTAGTTGAATTTCATTATGCTGAAGAGTACCACCAAGATTACCTAGTTAAGAACCCGAATGGCTATTGTCCTGATCATTCAACTGGTATTGTTTTTCAAGA
Source organism: Gammaproteobacteria bacterium (assembly GCA_045563675.1). GTDB lineage: Bacteria > Pseudomonadota > Gammaproteobacteria > Magnimaribacterales > Magnimaribacteraceae > AEGEAN-183. Next base: position 414,858 of record JBJLIX010000002.1, on the reverse strand, counting down.
TCAAGAACCTTTAAAAAGAGCAGATAATGATTTCTTATTTGAAGGAAAGCATATTCTAGTAATCGAGTCCGATTCTTGTCCATACTGCATAAAATTTAGAGAAAATGTACTTTCTAAATACAAAGGTACGATCCCTCTGTCTTTTCGAACATCTTCTCAGCTAAATGGACTTTCTATTAAGACTGAAACCTGGGCTACGCCAACAGTTTTATTGCTCGAAGACGGAAAAGAAATATATGGTAAAAGAGGCTATATGGATGGCGAGGAATTTTACAAGTTTTTGGGAATTTTTAAGTTAGGTAAAACAGAAGCTTTTAACGTTGCCTTTAATGAAGGTACTGACGCAAGATATTGTAAGGAGTATGAAATTTTTAAAAATACTCCTGACGGTGTATTTACAGATAAGCTAAGTGGTGCAGCTCTATTTGATACTAGGGACAGATTTAATTCTAGGACAGGATGGCTCTCTTTTACAAAGGCAATAGACGGTTCTGTCACTGAGCACCTTGATACTAGTTTGGGGATGATAAGAACTGAGTTAAGATCGAAGAGTTCAGGTATTCATTTAGGCCATGTCTTTCCTGATGGTCCAAGAGGGATGCCCAGGTATTGTATAAATGCAACAGTTTTAGACTTTAAGCCTAGAGAAGTCTATCTTAAATCCGGGTAGAAGCTTTTGTCTTGGTTTGTTTATATCTTAAGGTGTGGAGATAACTCTCTGTATACTGGAATTACTAAAAATGTTGAAAAAAGACTACTAGCTCATCAGGAAGGTAGAGGTGCTAAATATACTAAGGGCAGAGGTCCTTTAAAGATTGTTTACAAAAAAAAGTTCAAAACTAGGAGTGAGGCAACCATTAAAGAACTAGAGATCAAGAAATTAGACTTAAAGGAAAAAAAGGAATTAATCTATTAGGTTTCTATAAGAATATAAATAATGAAAAACTTATTAGTACCTTTATTTTTAATAATCAGCTTTTATGTAAGTTCAGACTTTTATACTTGGAAAGAAGCTTATTCAGAAGATCCAAAGGCAGAAGAGATATCACCAATATTTAATAAAAATGAAGTCTATTTTACCAGCTCTAATAATTCTCATTCTAAGAAATCTACAGTAATAAAGGGATTGAAAGTAGAGAAAATTATAGATGGCGATACTGTCTATGGATTGTTAGAAGGTAAGACTTACAAGATAAGGCTTTCTGAAATCGACGCCCCGGAAAGAAGCCAACCTTTTGGAAGACAATCAAAGGTTTACTTAAGGAATTTACTTGAAAAAGGCTATTTTGATGCTGTTATCAGTCAACAAGATCAGTATGGAAGATATTTAGCTAGGCTATACAGTGATGGCATAGATATTAACAGAGCAATGGTATCGGGAGGTATGGCTTGGGTTTATGATCTTTATGTGATTGATAAAACTCTTTATAACAATCAAAATGAAGCGCAACAGAAAAAAAAGGGGTTATGGTCAAAACGCCATCCAGCCCCTCCTTGGGAGTGGCGAAAAGCCAGGAGAAAGTAGACCTAAATGAAGTTTCTTAGTTGGTTTACAAAATGGGTAAGCTTAATTCTAGTAAGTCTTTTTGCTTGTTTAGTAGCTATATTCTTGTTGGTTTTATTTATGCTTGTTTTTGGAATAAATGATGAAGGAATTTCAAGAAGTTTTATAGACCATAGAATACTCTTAATCATTCTGGCTTTTACATGTATGGCATTTTCTTATTTCTATTTATACAAGAAGTAATAATTTGTTGAACTTATATTTAAGAGCATATTAAATAGTTGTTGAAAGGTATTAAAACTAATAATTTAGATTCTTCAGATGTCATATACTTTGCAAATTGGTGATAGGGCACCAAACTTTGAAAATCTCTTATCAACAGAGGGAAAGAGATGTGGGCAAAAAGATTTTAATAACAAGCCCTTTAAAGTTATCTTCTTCACTTGTAATCACTGCCCCTATGTAACAGGATCTGATGAATTAACAAGAGAAGTCGCAGAGGAATTTCAAGACAGTGCTGTGTTCATAGGGGTAAATTCAAATAGCGAGAATACATACGAAGAAGATTCATATCAAAATATGGTTAAAAGAATGGAATCTTTTAGATTCCCTTGGGTCTATCTACATGATGAGACTCAAGAAATGGCTATAGATTATGGAGCTCTCAAAACCCCACATTTTTTCATCTTCAATGAATCTTGGAAACTTATTTATACTGGAAGAAATACGGATAACCCCAGAGATATAAGTCAAAAGACTTCAAATGACTTATATATTGCCTTAGATCAGGCTACTAAGGATGAAGATATATCTATGCCTGTAACCAATCCAATTGGATGTAATATTAAATGGGAAGGAAAACCTGCCCATTGGATGCCACCTGAGGCTTGTGACTTAATTTAGATAAGGAGCTTACAAATGACTTATTCGCATATAGGGGGAGATTCAAGAAAATCTTTTAATGACTTAGAGGAAGAATTTAAGTCTATCGAGAGCTTTATGGGATATCTACCTAATTCACATTTATCTATGGCTAAGAATCCAAAGTTGCATGCTTCCTTTTCATCATTAGCTCAATCCATTTTTGGCAGTAAGCATTTGACTATAGATTTAATTAACCTGATTGCTTTGGCTTCTAGTCTTTCTTCTGGCTGCAAATATTGCCAAGCTCACACTTCACATGGAGCTAGTAGAGCGGGGGTTAGTTCTGAAAAGATAGCAGATATCTTAAAGTATAAAGAAAGCAAAAAATTCAACGATAGCGAAAAAGCAGCTTTAGATTTAGCTTTCTCTGCAGGAGAAACACCCAATGCCTCAAAGAAAGAACATTTTGTTAAATTACAAAAGTTTTACACTGATGATGCAATTATTGATATTGTGGGTGTAATTGCTCTTTTTGGATTTCTCAATAGATGGAATGACACTTTGGGTACAAATTTGGAGAATGTCCCAAAGGAGTTTGTTGAGAATGAACTAGAACCTTTAGGGTGGAAAGATTAAGGAGAAGAATGATGGAAATACCTTTTGAAAAGACTTTAGCAGAAATTATTAGATGGAGAGTTGAGAAAAAACCTGAAGCTGTAGCGCATAAGTTTGGTGATCGTGAAACTACTTATAGGCAGTTCGATTCTTATGCAAATCAGATTGCGCAAGGATTGATCAACTTAGATTGTGTTCCTGATACTAGAGTAGCGTTTCTAGCAAAGAATTCAGATTATTTTTTTGAATTTTTATATGGAACCTTAAAGTCAAGAACAGTGGCAGTTGGAGTAAATTGGCGATTAGCTCCACCAGAAGTATCTTTTATTCTTAATGACTCAAAAAGTGAGGTACTTTTTGTCGGCTCTGAATTTTTTGGTTTAATAGATCAAATCAAAGATGAGATTCCTCATGTAAAGAAGATTATTGCTGTGGGGGACGTCCATGAAGAATGGGATAATTTTGTTGATTGGAGGGATGGACAAAAAGATGAAGACCCACTTATTGAAACGCTCCCTGATGATGATGTCATCCAGTTGTACACTTCTGGAACTACTGGCCATCCAAAGGGAGTTCAACTAACCAATAATAATTTTTCTAGTGCGAACATAATGGCCAAGCATGGCTATTATCGACAATCTTTTAAAGAAGAGTCAGTGAATCTGGTATGCATGCCTGTATTCCATGTTGCAGGAACCAATATGGGGTTAGCTGGTTATGTATTTGGTTGTAAAAGTGTAATTATTCCTGAAGTTGATCCAACATTAATTTTGGATTTAATTGAAAAAGAAAAGATAGAGAATACCTTGTTTGTTCCTGCAGTTATCCTTTTCTTGATTCAGCATCCTGAGGTAGATAATATTGATTGGTCTTCTCTAAAAACTGTAGTTTATGGTGCCTCACCAATAGCTCAAGACACTCTAGAAAAGGCTATGAAAATTATGGATTGCGAATTTTGGCAAGTTTATGGCTTAACTGAAACAAACGGGGCTGTTACTTTCTTGTCACCCGAAGATCATGACCTCTCTAAAAATAAGCTTAGATCCTGCGGAAAACCAGGTTATGGAGCAGAGATAAGAATAGAAGATGAGAATGGTAAAGAATTGTCTGTTGGTGAAGTCGGAGAAATTGTAATTAAATCTGACAACAACATGAAAGGTTATTGGAATAGGCCTGAAGCAACTGAAGAATCTGTTGTAGATGGATGGTTCTATTCTGGTGATGCTGGGTATTTTGATGAAGATGGTTTCTTATATATTCATGACAGAGTAAAAGATATGATTGTCTCTGGAGCAGAGAATATATATCCAGCTGAAGTTGAAAACGCGTTAATGAGTCATGAGGATATAATTGATGCGGCAGTGGTAGGCATTCCTGATGATAAATGGGGTGAATCTGTAAAAGGATTTGTTGTTCTTAAAGAAGGAGCTGAATTGAAAGAAGAAGACATTATTTCCTATGTCAGGACTCAAATAGCTGCTTATAAGTGTCCAAAATCAATTGATTATCTTAGCGAACTTCCTCGAAATCCTTCAGGAAAGATCCTGAGAAGAGAAATCAGAGACCCTTTTTGGGAAGGTAAAGAAAGAAAAGTTTCAGGAAATTAAGACAGTGAGCGACTACGATCCAGATAATTTTGAAAGGCAGTCTCATCCATACACTATAAATAGGCTTAGCCCGTCCATAGGAGCAGAGCTTTTAGATATAGACTTAAGAAAACCTTTAACTACTTCTTTAAAAGATCAGATCTACCAAGCTCTTTTGGTTTACAAAGTAATTTTTTTTAGAGATCAGGATCTAACAATAGAAGAGCATATGGATTTTGCTAAGAATTTTGGCGAATTGGAAGTTCACCCTTTTGCTGAAAATGATAAAAAGTACCCTGAAGTATTAAAGATTACACATGATCAAAAAAATAAAGGTAGAGAAAATACTTGGCATTCTGATGTCACGTGGAGACTTGAGCCTTCTTTAGGGTCTATTTTAAGGATGAAGGAATCACCAAAAGTAGGAGGGGATACTTTATTTGCGGACATGTATGCAGCCTATGAAGATTTGACTGATGAAATTAAAGAGAAACTAGAAGGTGCTATAGCTGTTCATGATTTTGCAGGATTTAGAAAAAGACTAGAAAAAAAAGGTGCAACTAAAGAAGAGATAGATATTTTTAATGAGAAATACCCAATGCCGGAGCACCCTGTTATAAGAACCCATCCAGATACTAAAAAGAAACTCATCTATGTCAATGCTGCCTTTACCCAGTATATTAAAGATTGGGAAACTGATAACTCTTCTAGAATGTTAAGATTTCTTTATTCCAGAGCATCAATACCAGAATATCAATGCCGTTTTTCCTGGGAAAAAGATTCCTTAGCATTTTGGGATAACAGATCAGTTCAGCATTATGCTTCTTCAGATTATTGGCCTCAAGTTAGGAAAGTCGAGAGAGTTACGATAATAGGAGATCGTCCTAAATAAAACTCAAGCCTGGTTCTCATTTCGAAAGGGTGTTCAAAAAAAATGAATAATTTCTTTATAAATATTCTTTTAATATTAGCTATTGGTTTAACCTGGGGTGCTTCTTTTATGTTTACAAAGATTGCATCCCCTGTAATTGGGCCTGTAGATTTAGTTATTTCGAGGTTGATAATAGCGGCGGTTTTTTTAGCTCCGATTTTTTTGAGAAAACGACATTTTAAGGATTTTAAGAATCACATAAAGCCGCTTATAATTTTTGGAATATTTAATGCTTCCTTACCTTTTTTCCTATTTGCTTATGCAGCTCTAGCAGTAAATGCAGGAACCCTATCTGTAATGAACGCAACATCTCCTTTATTTGCTTTTGTTATTTCGATTCTATGGCTAAGGCTTGCTTTTAGCTGGATACAGTTAATTGGCTTAATGATAGGGTTCACAGGGTTAATAGTTTTTGTAGGCTATGAGTCTTTACAATTTTCCTGGGGTCCCATCATTTGCTGTTTACTGGCTGCTTTTATGTATGGAGCTTGCTCTAATTATCTTTATAAACTTAGTGATATAGATCCTGCTTATTTAGCTACCATGACCTTAATCGTAGGAACGATTATGTTTTTACCATTTAGTGTTCATGAAGGAGGTATTAGTTTCGATTTACCCAGAAAGGTATGGATTAGTATTCTTTTACTGGGATTTCTCTGTACTGGGATCGCTTATGTAGCGTTTGTAATTTTAATACGAAGAATGGGGCCAGTTGGAGCATCTTCAGTTCTATTTGTAGTACCAGTAGCCGGAATGGTTTGGGCTAATATATTTTTGAACGAATCTATAACAATTTCAATGCTGACAGGATGTTTTCTTATCCTTTTGGGAGTTAGTATGACAAACTTTTATGGACCAAAATTAAAAGAGCATAAATTGTAAATTCTTTTGATTTTAGATACATTTAAGCATTGAACCAAAGGGAGAATTAAATTGACTGCAAACAGAGATTGGCGAAAAGTAAGATCAGAAGTTAAAGATTTTGTTGAGAATGAAGTATATCCAGTTGAAAACGTCCTTAACGAAAGGAACGAAGAATCTAGTAAGAAATTAAAAGAACTAATGGATAAAGCCAAAGAAAAAAATCTTTGGGCTTTAGGACATCCTGTGGACATAGGGGGGCAGGGTATGCCTTTTATGGAATATGTTTATGTAAATGAAGTCGTAGGACGCTCTACGCCCTCAATGGTTGCTCTAGGTACTCACTCCTTACAGGATTCCATCATGTTAAGAGAGTTTGCTTCTGATAGATGGAGAGAAGCATATTTAGGACCTTTGGTGGCGGGAGAGATTTTCCCCAGTTTCGGCATGACAGAACCAGATACTGCAAGTTCGGATCCTACACAGTTACAGACCGCTGCTGTTCTAGAAAATGGAGAGTGGATTATAAATGGAAGAAAGTGGTTCACTAGTGGTGCAGCGCGAGCAGCTTACACTACTGTTATGGTAAGGACGGAACCAGATACCCCGGGGCATGGAGCTTTTAGTATGATAATAGTTCCAACCGATAATCCTGGTTATAAAATAATAAGGGAAACACCAGTTCTTGGAATTAATGGAGGCCATTACGAAGTAGAGTATGACAATGTAAGAGTCCCAGAAGAAAATCTTTTAGGTCCCAGAGGCCATGGTTTTATAATCGCCCAAAGAAGACTTGGTCCAGGAAGAATATTCCACTGTATGAGATGGTTAGGTCAGGCGCAAAGAGCCTTCGATTTAATGTGTAGACGATTACATGAAAGAAAAACATTTGGTTCCTCGTTAGCTGAAAAACAATTAATGCAAAAGTTTGTATTTGATAGTGCATGTGAGATTCAAGCTAGCAGACAACTTACTCTAGATGCTGCTAAACGAATTGATCAAGGAGATGATGCAAGAATAGAGATAGGAATGATAAAAGTAGTCGGTGCTGAAATGGTTCACAATGTTATAGACAGGGCAATACAAGTTCATGGAGCTAAGGGTTTAACTGATGACACTCCTTTAAGCTTAATGTATAGACATGCTAGAGAAGCTCGAATTTATGATGGTCCGGATGAAGTTCATGTTCAATCTGTAGCTAAGAGAATTTTAAGAAATTATGACAATAATGGTGCCGGATGGGATTTTGGTGAAAGGGATGCCACTTTAGAAGAAAAATCTTAAATGGATAGCTCTCCGTCAGTAAGTAGATTAATTGATAGCAGTCCTCTTGCTACTAAGGATCTGAGTCAAGCAAAAAGAGACCTAGATAAATTTGGTTTTTGTTTAATCCCTGATGTTCTTAGCAAAACAGATCTTCAAGAAGCTAGACAGAGATTAACTGACCAAGCAGAAGCTGAAGAAGAGCAAGGACTTTCATTTAGAGATGGAGGTCTTAATCAAAATATTTATCTTTCAGGTAACAAAGTTAATAAAAACGCTTTTACAGTTGAAAATGGTGGAATAAACCAGCGCTTGTGGATGTTAGCTAACAAAGGGAAATGTTTTAGGGATATGGTGATTCATCCATATGTAGATGAGTTAGTAGGTCATATACTAGGAAAAGACTTTATTTTATCTACTCACTCAGCAAATATCGCTAAGCCCGGTGGAGTAAGGATGGGTTTGCACACCGATCAATGGTGGATGCCTCAACCTGTAAAGCCTGATGATGATTATTTACGACCTTCAGAAATTTCTCGTAAAGCCTCTAAGTCTTTTTTAAAACCTAATGCTGACTTGGGTATCTCTCCTCCTGTCGTCGCTAATTGCATGTGGATGCTTTCAGACTTTACTGATACCAATGGAGCTACGGAGATTGTTCCAGGCTCTCATTTAACAGGAGCTCATCCTAATCAAGAAGATCAGAGCGGTTATCCAATTAAGCAAGCACTGGGTAAAGAAGGTACCTTAATGGTTTTTGAAGGAAGGTTGTGGCATGGCACAGGAGCTAACTCAAGTAATACAGATAGATTGGGGGTTTTAACAACTTTTTGTGCCCCTCAGTTTAGACAACAAGAAAATCAAACTATAGGCCTGGATAGATCCTTGTGGGATTCTTGTTCAGATAAATTGAAAGCCAGGCTTGGGTTTAAGGTATGGAATGCCTATGGCCGTATAGAGAGCAGTTTTGATGAAATGATTGAACCTGAACCAAATAGGATAGGGGAGCTTAAACCCAATAAAAAATAAGTCTTACTGAGGTCCAGAATCTTTAATTATTTCTCTGTGTGCACTCCAGGTATTGATAATAGCTTCAGGAGTTCCAATTCCAGCTGATCTCGGATCACCTGATGGCCCAAACCAATGATTTTGTGGTGCTCCCGTCGTTCTCGCTTTCATTCCAGCGTAGGTAGTTCCATTCACCGTATTAGCTAATATATTTTGTTGGAAAAAAGTATCATTACTAACTATAGCAGCGGTTAGATTTTGAGTTATATTTTCAAGAGCTTCTTTAATATTATCTACTTCTCTATCTGAATAGGAGACAACAACCTGAAAAGGTGCAAAGACTTCTTTAGTTATTAGTTCAAAGTTATCTGATAAAAGTTCTTTAATAGGAATTTGCACAGCAGTTGGTTGAATAGATCCATAGACACTAGGTATTGAATGATCATTTAACTCTTCACCACCGAATAACAACTTTGATCCTTTAATTTTAAGCAAGGAATTAAGATGATCCTTCAATTGTGGATTCGACCAAGTAAGCACAGGTCCAATATCTAGATCTTTAAGTTCTCGCCTTGAAGCTAAATCAACTAATCTTGGAATAAGGTCCTTTTCCCAGTTTTCATGTATAAACAAAATGCTCTGAGCTGAACATTTCTGTCCCGAAGCATTGTATGCATCTTGATCAGACTGCCAAGCAACATATTCTGACCATTCTGGATCATAATCAGGTCCTATAATTTTCCAATCAAAACCAGCATCTTCTATTTTAATTTTACCTTTAGAAACAACTGCTAATTTATTTGCTACTTCTTTTGAACCGGTAAATTGTAGAAGTCTGATTTTATTCTCACTATTTTTTATTAACTCACCCATTACTTGACCTTTACAGTTAATAAAATCAACATCTTCAGCTGGCAAACCACAATGAATTAATAATCTTAGAAACTGCTCAAACACAATACTTACTTTTGAATCTACCTTTACTAAAGGTCTATTTCCCATAAAAAGTGCACCCATTACCTGGAGAGCTGGTATCTCTAGTGGGAAATTAAAAGGTGCAATGATGCATACAGAACCAAAAGGCCATCTATAGCCAGATGATTCCTGTCCTAAGTGATCACCTGGATTAGAAAAACTTCTTGCTAAGAAACGCACATTATCTCCAGAGAAGTTTTCAAAGAAAACCCTCGTAACTGTAACTTCTCCTAGACATTGAGAGTTACTTTTGGGCATTACCCTTTGAATTAATTTCACGAAATAATTTTCTACTTCAGTTTCTCTTAATACTTCTGCAGTTTTTGCACATACTTCCCCTAACATCAAATATCTCTCTACATTCTTTAATGGATTGTGCAGACCACTTTTAGGGCATATGTCTAGGTTGTTTATGAATTCTTTGTATTCAAGGGTATTTGGAACATTTAAAAAATCTTTTCCATTTAGTGGATCCGGTATATCTTTTCTAAAAGTTTTACTTTGAACCCATTTCCCCTTTTCAAGGTTACAAACCTCACCAGGAATTTTTTGATTCATCTCCTTAAACGGATCAACTGTAAATATTTTTTTTAATCTAGGATTCATTATTTAGAGCAAGGTCTTCTTAAGTAGACAACACTATTTTTTTCGAAGTCATTAGTACCGATCTCTTCAAATCCCATTTTTTTATGGAAAAGCATTGAAGGTTCATTTGAAGGTTTGGTATTTACTTCACAGAGAATATCTAGGTTATTTTCTTTTCCTTTATCAATAACCGTTGCATAAATCTTTTCGGCTATACCCTTCCTTCTAAATTTCTCTTGCACAGCTATTCGATCAACATACAGAAACTTCTGAAATTGGTTTGAGATGTATTGATAGTTTGGTGAGTTGTAAGTCTCTCCTTCGCGCATGCATAAGACAAAAGCCTTTATGACATCTTCATATTTATAGGTAAAGATATTTGAAGACCAACAAACACGTGCATTAAAATCATTTATATCTGCCAGACCACCTACCTCGGGAATATTTTCCTGATTAATAACGTGCATTTCTCTAACTTCTTTCTCACTAACAGGTTGAGTAAGGCTAAGAATTTCCATGAGAAAACTTAATAATTATGGGTTTGTTAACTCTAGACCTTCTAGAGTTCCCTTTGACCTCCATTTCTTCATTAAAGCAAAGAACTCTATAGGGCCAGCTCCATATGTATTATTTTGCGGGTTCTGGTTCACCTTACCTTCATTGTTGTAGTAACCCGGAGTACATTTTTCTTGAAAATCTGCTGTTATTCTAGCTTTTTCAATAATGGTTTTTACCCAATCATCTTCAGCCTTTTGCGAGGCCTCTATTCTAGAGGCTCCTCTATCTTTAGCAGATTTAAGGATATATGCTAAATGTATACTTTGCTCGTCTAGGGAGTAAGTATAGGTAGCAGTAAAGCCTGACTGAGCAGGTCCGAAAAAGAAGCAATTTGGAAATCCTTTCGAATGCATTCCATGGAAGGTAGAAAGACCTTTTTGCCATTTATTGGAAACAGAAATTCCATCTACTCCATATATTTGATATCCAGCTCTTCTGCTGTAATCTGTCCCCACCTCAAATCCAGTGGCAAAAATAATACAATCCACTTCATATTCTTTCCCTTCAAACACAATCCCTTTCTCTGAAATCTTATTCAAGCCTTTACCATCAGTATCTATTAGCTCTACATTAGGAAGGTTAAATGTTTGGAGGTATTCATCATGGAAACAGGGTCTTTTACAAAACTGGTTATAGTAAGGTTTTAAAGATTCAGCAGTATCCTTATCTTGAACAATCTCATCTGCTCTAGACCTTACTTTTTCCATTTTTTGATAATCTGCCATTTGCATAGCATTTCTTATATCCATATGTGCCATTGCTTTATTGGTCATGTATTGTTTTAACCCTACCTTGTACATTTCAGGTGAAGCAACAGAAGTTAAAGCCCAGGAGAGCATTTTTAATTTAGAAGGCGCTCTGTTTCTTATACTTCCAAAAAGTAACCTAAATGCTTCAGTCCAACCGTCTGAAACTAAGTCCTCTTTTATTGGAGCACCTGTTAAAAGAGATTCAAAATTGTTCCTTCTTTCATTATGCCAGCCAGGTTTTTGACTTATTAACCACTCCTCATCTGTTTCTTTATTATTTCTTATATCTATAGAGGAGGGCGTCCTTTGGAAAACATAAAGTTGCTTAGCAGATTCTCCTAAATGCGGAACACATTGAACAGCAGTAGCACCTGTCCCAATAACAGCAATTCTTTTATCCTTAAGGTTAGATAAGTTGCCATGTGATGAACCCCCAGTGTATTTATAATCCCATCTACTAGTATGAAATGTATGACCCTTGTAGTCATTTATACCCTCAATTGCCGGAAGTTTAGGTCTATTTAAAGGACCATTTGAATGAACCACATACTTTGCTTTCATGTAGTCTTTTTTATTAGTTTCAACTATCCATCTTTGAATGTCTTCATCCCATTTAGTAGAAGTAACCTCGGTTTGAAAGCATGCCTTTTCATAGAGCTTAAATCTCTTTGAGAGTACACGACAGTATTCAAGTGTTTCTGGAGCATCAGTGTATTTTTTCTTGGGAACAAAACCTGTTTCCTCCAAAAGAGGAAAATATACATATGACTCAATATCGCAAGACGCTCCTGGATATCTATTCCAGTACCAAGTGCCTCCAAAATCTCCTCCTTTTTCGATAATCCTAAAGTCTTTTATTCCAGCTTCTTTCAATCTTGCAGCTGCTAACATCCCTCCAAAACCACCGCCGATAATAATTACTTCGACTTCATCTTCCAGCGGGTTTCTTTGTATTTCTTCGTCTACATAAGGGTCTTCAGCAAAGTAGGAGAATTCCCCTTTTATTTCAAGGTACTGGTCATTACCATCCTCTCTAAGGCGCTTATCTCTCTCTTCAAGATATTTTTGTGCTAAAAAGTCTGGATCAAAAGAGGTTTCATCCTTTTGATTGTGTTTTTTATCAATGTTTGATGTGCTCATTTACTTATTTACACCTCTTATAAATAATTTTTTTTATATTACATGGCAAAATTTAGTTTATTTTGTGTCTTAAATCAATTTAGAATGAAAATATCATGATAAATGAAATGCTACAGAAAAAGTATTCTGAACTTTTATCCAGCGTAGATATTCAAATAAACGGTTCAAGACCTTGGGATATTAAAGTTTATAACCCCAATCTTTACAGAAATGTCCTGCTTAATGGAACTTTAGGTTTTGGAGAGAGTTATATGAAAGGCTGGTTTGATTGTGATCGTTTAGATTTATTCTTAGAAAAAATGTTAAAAAACAACATATCTATTGAATTAGGAAGTCTACCTTTAATTCTAGGTAAGGTAAAAAGTAAATTGAGTAACTTACAATCTATGTCTAGAGCATTTCAGGTTGGAGAACATCATTACGATATTGGAAATGACCTTTTTTCATTAATGCTGGATAAAACCATGATGTATACATGCGGTTATTGGAGTGAAGGAGTTACCTCGCTTGAAGAATCACAAATAGCAAAGCTTGATCTAGTTGCAATAAAATTAGACTTAAAGCCTGGAATGAAAGTCTTAGACATAGGATGTGGTTGGGGAGGAGCAGCTAAATACTTGGCTGCAAATTATGGTGTAAGCGTTATAGGCATTACTATCTCAAAAGAGCAGATCGAATATGCTAAGCAGAATACTAGTAATCTAGATGTTGTATTTAGGTTAATGGACTACAGAGATCTGAATGAAAAATTTGATGCTATTTACTCTATAGGTATGTTCGAAGCTGTAGGCTATAAGAATTACAGAGAATATTTTCAAGTCGTTAGAAGCTGTTTAAAGGATAATGGAGCTTTTTTATTGCACACCATAGGAGGAAATGAGTCGACTACAACTACAGATCCTTGGGTAGAAAAATATATTTTTCCTAACGGAATGATGCCTTCTGCACAGCAAATAGCTGAGTCTAGCGAAGGAATTTTCATCTTTGATGACTGGCAAAATATAGGGACCCATTACGATAAAACTCTAATGTGTTGGTTTGAAAATTTTGTAAGTAGTTATGAAGAAATTAAGGATAAATATAATAAAGAGTTTTATAGAATGTGGACTTTTTGGTTGCTTTCAAGTGCAGCGAATTTCAGAGCTAGGACTCTTCAATTGTGGCAAGTACTTTTCTCTTTGGAAGGCTCTGAGAGGCCGATAAAGACTTATAGATAGCAGCTCCTTAATCGTTACTTAATCTTTTAAAAGCTTTTAAAAGGGAAACTAATGCCAATCCCTGGACAGTATGATCTGATCCTTCAACTTTTAAAAAAAGTTTATGCCCATGAGACTCATATTTATACGAGCCACAAGATTCATAAGGTTCATCTAGGTTGAGATAGTCTTTTAATTGTTGTTTATTCAAATTCTTCATAGTTAACGAAGCTTTTTCATAAGCTGACCAGACTTTTTCTCCATTTAGGTGAATGCTGATACCGCTATATTGGAAATGAGTATTTCCAGATAATTTAGTTAAATTTCTCAGAGCGACTTCAAAACTAGCTGGTTTATTGAAAACCTCATTATTACAAACGCATATTTGGTCTGCTCCAACCACATAAATACCTGAATTAGTTTTACTAACTTTTCCTGCTTTCGCTTCTGCTAATTTTTTTGCTTGCTCTCCATATGAAAGCTCTTTTATTGATTGTTTTATAGCTTCTTCATCAACATTGGCCTTTTTTACCTTGAATGAGAACCCTTGATTAGAAAGTATGTCTCTCCTAATTTTAGAACCTGAAGCTAGAATAAAATTATTAAAGCCAGAGAGGGGTATGTCCGATTCAGACACTTCAATACTTATTTTTTAGCTGAACCGATAAGGTTCATAAATTCATTTCTAGTATTAGAGTTTGTTCTAAATAACCCTAACATTCTGCTGGTTATAGTACTACTTTCAGTTTTATGAGTACCTCTAGTTGTCATGCATTGATGTTGGGCATCAATAACCACTGCAACCCCTTTAGGCTTTAGAACTTCATTTATAGTATCGGCTATCTGAGCAGTCATAGTTTCTTGAGTTTGTAGTCTCTTAGCAAAGACATCAGCTATTCTTGCTAGCTTACTTATTCCTACAACTCTTTGGTTGGGTATATAACCTATATGAGCAATGCCTATAAAGGGCACCATATGATGTTCACAATGAGATTCTATTGATATGTCTCTAACTATAACCATCTCATCATATCCCTCTACCTCATCAAAGGTTTTAGAGAGAATTTGTTCAGGTTTTTCATGATAGCCGCTAAAAAATTCTGTATAGGCATTAACAACTCTCTTGGGGGTTTCAAGTAAACCCTCTCTTTCAGGATTATCTCCAGCCCATTTAATTAGAGTTTTTACTGCTTGCTCTGCCTCTTTTCTGGAAGGCCTAGCTCTCATATTGGTCACTTTTTTTGATACACTTTTTTTCATAATTATAATTTGTACATTTAAATCAGCCTCGCATTATACATATTAAGCTTGATTTGAAGAGTTTTCAGCGTTCCTTTTAATTTCTAGCTGTTCTTGAATTTGTCTGTGATATTTTTTATTGATTCCATAGCGATAGTAAAACAAAACAGCTATTAAGCCCCAGATCATTGCAAAAGGTCCATCTAGAATACCTAAATTAAAAATCATTTCGCTAGACAGTTCTCCAGGTATAGCATTCTCAGGAAAGCCTATGTAAGTTAAAGCAAAGCCTGCTACTAGATGCCCGATACCATTAGAGGCTTTGCCAAAAAAAGCTCTTGCTGAATAATATATTCCTTCTTGTCTTAAGCCTGTTTTAAGTTCATTTTCATCAGCTATATCAGCAAGGGCAGACATAACGCTTATGTTTAAGATAGCTCCACTTGCTGATGAAAAGGAGCCAAGAAAGATAATAAATACAACTAATTCCCAAGTGCTATTTTGTGGAGCTAAATCGAAGAGCCTCAATGTTACAGCTGCTGACCAAAAAATACTTAGGGTAAGACAAGTAGTAACGATTGTAGCTCGTTTATCAAATCTTCCATGTAACTTGGCTGCTAAAGCAAATCCTGCAGCGTATCCAATAAGATTACTAATGATTAAGAAGCCTATCTGATTAGGTGTCAGCTCCCAAAAGAAAGTAACCATATATAGGCTAAGGGTTTCATGAGTCCCAATTAGGACTGAGAGGAAAAAAAGCCCCAAGAGTAGGTTTAAATAATTTTCATTTGATAGGGCACCTCTCATATCCTTCATCAGTCTAATAAAACCTATTCGTTCTCCGTCGTTAGGAGGCTTTTTTAAATTAGGAATCTGATCTCTAGTAAACCAAGAAGATCCAAAAAGACAAAAAACGATTAAAGCTGAGGCATAGATAAGAATAGGCGTGTAGGCTTCGATATTTCTTTGGCCACCCTCGAAGTTATTAAAAATAACAAACCAAGCAAAGATGTGCATAAGAGCACCACCAATGTAAATGAACAGGACGTTATAGCTCATTACCTTAGATCTTTCGAGATAATCGTCAGAAAGTTCAGCTCCCAAAGCCAGGTGTGGAACTGTAAAAAGAGTAAGGCTTGCCCTAAGAAGTACTGTAAAAAATGTGTACCAACCAAAAAGTTGTAAAGTAGTGTTTACAAAATCAGGAGGGTTAAAAATAAAGAACAGTGCAATTAGTATAGGTCCAGGAGCAACAAACATAAAAGGATGCCTTCGACCATACTTAGATCTAAATCTATCAGAAATGGATCCCATAATTGGGTCTGTAATAGCATCAAATACTATGGCAATAGTAGTTGCTAAACCAGCAAGATGAGCAGGAAGCCCTAAAATTTGATTGTAGAAGAAAAAAGATAATGCATTGAACATCCATAAAGTTGCTGCTTCACCAGAAGCACCAACACCAAAAGCAAGCTTGGTGCGCATTGAAACTGATTTTTGAGGATACATTCAGAATTTCCGTATAAACAATACTTTTTACGACCTTATGGTAACTTTGTCTAGTAAATAACTATTAAAAACCAAGTAGCTAACCAGATAAAGAGTGACATTAAAACAGCTCCAGAACCTAAATCTTTTGCATATTTAGTTAAATTATTTTCTTCTAAACCTATTCTATTTAAAGTTGTTTCTAAGGCAGTGTTAAGAAGTTCCACTAAAAGTATTAGAAGGGTGCTCACAATTAAAAAAAACTATCTCAAATTTATTCTCACCTAAAATAAAAGACAAAGGTATGAAGAAAACAGCAAATATAAATTCTATTCTAAATGAAAATTCTTCTTTTAAAGCCATTAAGATCCCATTTATCGAATTAACAAAGGCCGAAACTATTTTTTTGAAGAACATTCTTTTTATTTTATTACCATTTTCATAAAAACAGGTTTAAAGTTTACGATAATATTGATAACAGGTTTTGTATGATTTACCAAAAGATAAGAATCCAAACTTTTTTAGTCTTTTTACTAGCTCTGCCCTCTATAGTTCTCTCAGATTGGGAATTGGTAAATGATGATTCCCATCTAAATTTTGTATCATTTAAGGCCATTGATTTTGCTGAAATACATTCTTTTAAGGAAATATCAGGATCAATTGATAAAAACGGAAAAGCTAATCTCGGCATAAACTTAGAGAGTCTAGAAACCCTTATTCCAATTAGAAACGAGAGAATGAGAAATCTTTTATTTGAGACTCAAATTTTCCCTAATGCCAATTTTTATTTACAAGTAGATTTAGATAAATATCTAAATTTATCAATTGGGGATTTCAGAAACAATGAAGCAAAAGGTAGGCTACTTCTTAAAAACAAAGATATAGAAACTAATGTTAAATTCAAGGTTACTAGATTAGCTAAAGATATTTTTGTAGTTTCTAGTACAGAGCCTCTCATTTTAAATATTGAGAATTTAGGTTTAACCGAAGGAGTAGAGTCTCTAAGAGTGGTTGCCGGACTTCCTAGTATAAGTAAGTCAGTACCAGTTAGTTTCTTTATAAAATTTCGTAACAAAGGAGAACAAAATGACTGACTTTTCTAATCCAAATTTTTCTATAGACCTAAGTGATCAGGTAGCTTTAGTTACTGGCGCCTCTTCTGGGTTAGGCTATAGATTTTCAAAAGTATTGGCTAAGTGTGGGGCTAAAGTAGCTATTTCCGCTAGGAGAACAGATAAGCTAGAAGTTTTAGCAAAAGAAATTAGGGACGAAGGAGGGGTGTGTGAGCCCATACCCATAGATATGGTTGATAGAGAAAGTATTAGAAATGCTGTAAAGATGGCAGAAGATAGCCTGGGCACTATAAATACTTTGATTAATAATGCAGGTATCCCTGATGCACAATGGGCAATAAAGCAAACAGATGAATTGATAGATAGAGTAATAGATACCAACCTGGTTGGTCTTTATTTACTTTCTAATGAAGTTGCAAGAAAACTCATAGATAAAAAGGCATCAGGAAGAATTGTAAACATCTCTTCTATGGCTGCTTTTAATACTACGCCTCAATCCGCAGCTTCTCTTTATTCTATAACTAAAGCAAGTGTTGTTAGATTAACAGAAGCTTTAGCAACTGAATGGGCAAGATACAACATTAATGTGAACTGTATTGCTCCTGGGTGCTTTTCTTCAGAAATGCTTGATGGGATGTTAGAAAGAATAGGGGATATTAGTAAAGGCTTTCCAAGGAAAAGAATATGCGATCCTGCTCAAATGGATTCAACATTGCTATTCCTAGTTTCTCCTTCTTCAGAGTGTGTAACCGGAACTTTTATTAAGATAGATGATGGTCAAGGAACAAGGTAGAAAATGTACTTTAGCCAAAACTTCTACTTTTAAAGAATCGAATAGCTATATTAGAAAAAAGGATATAAGTTAAAAGACTTTCGGAGTTTTCGGATAAATCAGGGAGACCATTCTCAATACAGAGATTTTTGAATTCTTCCTTTTTTTCTTCAATTTCTTCATGAGGTTCTTTTTGTATTTCTTCTTCTTTGATTGAACTTAATAAGTTTTTGTTAACTTCTCCTGGAAGTTCGCCATAATTTCCAAGAAGTAAATGCTTGGACTCTGACGTTAAGCTGTTATAGCGAGATCCTTCGGTAACATTCAATAAAGATTGGGCACCAATTATCTGTGAAACTGGCGTTACCAGAGGAGGAAATCCAAAATCTTTTCTTACTTTTGGAATCTCTGATTTTATTTCCTCAAGTTTACCCTCTTGTTTTTGAATTTTTAGTTGCGACTCTAGATTAGAAAGCATGCCACCAGGTACTTGTTTTAGAAGCATTGAGGAGTCTACTCCTCTTAAAGTGCCTTCGAATTCAGAATACTTATCTCTAACTAATTTGAAATGATCTGCAATTTCTTCTAGTAAATCCATATTTAACTCAAAATCCTGATCTTTGCCTTCAAATATGCTTGCTAAAGTTTCTGTTGGAGAATGTCCATAAGTCATGCTCATAGAAGAAATGGATGTATCTATATTATCTATTCCGGCCTCTATAGCCTTTAGGTTGGTGGCAGTAGATAATCCGGTAGTCGCATGTGTCTGCATATGAATGGGTATGCTAATAGTTTCTTTAAGCTTAGTTATTAGTTCAAAGGCATCGTAAGGCTTTAAAATACCCGACATGTCTTTTATTGCAAAAGAGTCCGCACCCACCCCTTCTACTTTTTTTGCGTATTCAATCCAAGTATTTAGATTATGAGCAGGACTTGTTGTATAAGCCATGGCACCTTGGGCGTGTTTACCATTTTCTTTTACCTGTTTTAACGTAAATTCAATATTTTCAAAATCATTTAAAGCGTCAAATATTCTGAAAACATCCACTCCGTTTTCACTTGCTTTCTGTATAAATAAGGAAACTGTTTGATCAGAATAATGTTTATAGCCAACTAAATTTCTTCCTCTTAACAACATTTGTTGTCTTGTCTTTGGCATGGCTTTCTTAAAAGCCCTTAGTCTTTCCCAGGGATCTTCATCAAGATATCTTATGCAAGCATCAAAGGTTGCTCCGCCCCAAGACTCAATAGACCAATAGCCCACCTGATCTAATTGTCTACAAATTGGAAGCATGTCTGCCAAAGTAACTCTTGTAGCTAGAAGAGATTGATGTCCATCTCTCAAGACTACCTCAGTAATACCTACCTTTTTCTTTTTTTCCCCTGACATGATTCAATCTTGAAATACTAGGATATACTCTTTTAAACTATAAAAAAATAAGTAACTAAGAATTCATAACACTAATTAGAAGGAAAGGGCAATGGAACGTATTCAATATGGAAATTTAAAGGTAACCAAAGAGTTAGATGATTTACTAGAAAAAGAAATTCTTCCAGGCCTCGATGTATCCAAAGAAGAATTTTGGTCATCCTTTAATAAGATTGCTGATGAATTTGTTCCTTTAAATAATTCATTACTAGAACATAGGGAGGATTTACAAAAACAGATTGATAAATGGCATTTAGATAGAAAAGGTCAAGAACACAATCATGATGAGTATAAATCTTTTCTAAAAGAGATAGGTTACTGGGAGGAGTCGATAAAGGAATTTGAGATAACCACAACTAACGTGGACCCTGAAATAACTCATATAGCTGGACCTCAGTTAGTAGTTCCAGTAATGAATGCAAGGTTTTCTTTAAATGCAGCAAATGCAAGATGGGGAAGCTTATATGATGCTCTATATGGAACTGACATGATTTCGGAAGATGGAGGCGCAGAAAGGGCTGGGGCTTATAACCGGGAAAGAGGTAATAAAGTTATAGACTTTTCCAAAACATTTCTTGATGAAATCATACCATTGGAAACTGGCAACTTTAGAGATGTAACTTCATTTGAAGTCAATGATGGCAAATTAGAGCTAACCCTTTCCAATCAATCTAAGGTTGGACTTAAAGATGATGGTAAGTTCGTAGGGTTTAATGGTGAACCTGAAAACCCATCAGGAATTCTTTTTAAAAACAATAACTTACATCTTGAAGTTCAAGTTGATAAAGAAGACTCAGTTGGAAAAGATGATCCTGCAGGAATTAAAGATATTTTAATAGAATCAGCCGTTACCACTATACAAGATTGTGAGGATTCAGTAGCAGCTGTTGATGCCGAGGATAAAGTTATAGTTTATAAAAATTGGTTAGGTCTTATGAAGGGAGATTTAAAAGAAACTTTTATAAAAGGTGATTCTGAACTAACAAGACAATTAAACTCCGACAGAGAATATTTAGACAAAGAAGGTAGAGAGTTTTCTTTACCAGGAAGGAGTTTGATGCTGGTTAGGAATGTTGGTCACCTAATGACCAATCCAGCTATTCTTCTTAAGTCTGGAGAGGAAATTCCAGAAGGAATCATGGATGCAATGTTTACTATTTGTATCGCTAAACACGACATTTCAGGAAGTAACAATATGTCTAATTCTAGAACAGGTAGTGTTTATATTGTAAAACCTAAGATGCATGGCTCTGAAGAGGTGAAGTTTACTTGTGATTTATTTGCAGCTATAGAAGCAGAATTAAAGATTGACCCTTTGTCTGTAAAAATTGGAATTATGGATGAAGAAAGACGCACTACAATAAATCTGAAGGAATGCATAAGTGCTGCCAAGGATAGAGTTATTTTTATCAATACCGGATTTTTAGATCGAACAGGTGATGAAATTCATACTAGTATGGAAGCAGGTCCAATGATTCCAAAAGCACTAATGAAGCAACAGCCTTGGATTAATGCTTACGAAGACTGGAATGTTGATAAAGGACTAGAAACTGGCTTTATGGGAAAAGCACAAATCGGTAAGGGTATGTGGCCTATGCCTGATGAAATGTTAGAAATGTATAAAACCAAAATGATTCATCCACAAGCTGGAGCTAACTGTGCCTGGGTACCATCTCCTACTGCTGCTTCTTTACACGCTCTTCATTATCACAAAGTGTCTGTTTCAGAAACTCAGAAGAAAATTTTAGAAAGGAATGAAGCTGATATAGATGATATCTTAACTATCCCTTTGTTAGATGACCCCAGCTCTTTGTCAGAAAAAGAAATTCAAGACGAACTGGATAATAATGCTCAAGGAATTTTGGGTTATGTAGTTAGATGGATTGATCAGGGTGTAGGGTGCTCAAAAGTACCAGACATCAATGATGTGGGTCTTATGGAAGACAGGGCTACCTGCAGGATATCTAGTCAACATATGACTAATTGGCTTCATCATAATTTATGTAGCGAAGATCAAGTAATGGAAACCATGAAAAAGATGGCAGTTGTAGTGGATAAGCAGAATGAGGGAGACCCTCATTATATAAATATGGCACCTGGTTTTGACGGGGTGGCTTTTAAAGCTGCTTGCGACTTAGTTTTGAAAGGAAGAATTCAGCCAAGTGGTTATACAGAACCGATTCTTCATAAAAGAAGACTAGAATTTAAATCTTAATTAAAGGTAAAGGGTCTAAGCCTAAAGCTTCTCGATAAGTATTGTGATAATGGTGGAGTGCAAGCTCGTTTTTACCGAAAGTAGTAAAATCTAGGGTCCCAGCTCTAAGACCTTTATGTGAAGCGGCAGCAGCAACATAATCTTCATCTCTAATGATTGCCCCAAATCCTGAGTAAGGGTTAATGTCGTTTGCTTGTGCTTTATAGTCGTCTTCTATATTAGAAGGATCAATACCTAGTTCTTTTAGATGCTCAATTACATGGGGCCAGAAATAAAAAGAGATTTTAGAGACACTCCTATGAGGGGAATTATCTAAAGGATATTCTCGTACTAAAATAATTCCTTCTCCTGAAACATTTAGAATAATATTAGGGAAAAGATAATAGACAGGAAAAGCACCTTTACATATATGCCAATCTTCTTCAGGTTCCAGTTTCATTACATCAATATTTCTAGTACATAGAGTTAACCGAGCATTACGTTTGAACGTATCAAACATTTGAACATTTCCATGGAAATCGTTAAAGAGAGAGTCTTTATGAAGCACTGAAAAATGATAAGTTTCTCCGAAAGTATCTATCGCAAGTTTCCAATTCATTTCAGTGACATATTCTTCTTCATGAGTTAATACTAAATTCTGGAAGCCCCAGGCTTCAAAATCATCTCTTAATCTCTTATCAAACAATTTATCTAAATCTATATCACCTTTAGGATTTGGGTGTACCCATAAAAGACCATATTTTTCTAAACTTGGTAATTCAGTTAATCCGTAACAAGATTTATCAATTTCACCAAAATGATCAGGCTTAGGAAATCCAACTAATTCACCTGAACTGTTGTAAGTCCAGCCATGGAAAGGACAGGAAAATTTTACTTTTTTACCTTTGGCATCATTTTCAACAATCACTCCTCTATGAGCGCATACGTTTGCAAATGCCCTTAATTCTCCTTTTTCATCTCTAGTGACAAGTATGGGTATACCAAAATCTTCTCTAGTAAAAAAAGTTCCAGGTTCAGGTATGTCACCTGTCATGCCAACAACTTGAGGGTAGTCTTTGAAAAAAGTATCCCATTCCTTTTTAAATCTGTCTTCACAAGTGTAAGTGTTTGAGGGGTTTTGTATTATCCCTCCTGCATCAACATTAGCGCCAGACTCTTGGTAAGAAATAAGTCCTTTAAGTAATCTGATTTGCTCCTCTCTAAGCATAATGATAAATTTTAATATGTTTTAGTAAGAATATCTAAAATTCATATAATCCTCATTATTCTATTCAATTAATCTAAACTAGCCGCCTAAATATTTTGGCTTATGAATTTCAAAGAGTATCCCCAAAAAAAATATGGTTATTCTGCCGTAGCAATTATGACTCTGGCTCAGGTATTTGCGTTCATTGATCGACAAATACCTTCAATGTTGGTTGAGCCTATAAAACAGGACTTCAATCTTTCTGACTCACAAATAGCGCTGCTTGGTGGGGCTGCCTTTTCAATATTCTATGCAGTCATGGCGCTTCCAATAGGTTATGCGGTTGACAGATATAACCGAACTAAGGTTTTAGGGACAGGGATCTTTTTGTGGTCTTTAATGACTGCTTTGGCAGGGTTAGCCAATTCATTTACAAAATTATTCGGGGCAAGAGTAGGTGTTGCTGTTGGAGAGGCAGTTATGGCCCCAACTAGCGTTTCTTTGGTAAGTGATTATTTCCCAGAAAACAAACAAGGGAAACCTATGGGCTTTATTACAGCAGGTGTCTATATAGGAATAGGAATAACTTTATTAGGAGGAGGGTTCTTAATTGATTATTTAACTAAGATAGGAGGAATAACCCTACCAGTTATTGGCTACCTTAAGCCTTGGCAAGCTACTTTTATGTTCGTAGGTATTCCGGGATTATTTGTTGCCCTTGGTGCATTTTTTTTAAGAGAACCCCCTCGATTAGATTCTTATAAGGATAACCAAACAGAAAAAAGTTTTAAAGATGTTTTTTCGCATATTAAAGACCATAAAGAATCTTTAATACCGATGTTTGCAGGATTAGTATTTATGGCTCTAATTTTTTATTCTTTTACTTTTTGGGCGCCATCAATGATGGTAAGAACTTATGATTTATCGTTATCTGAAGTTGGCTTTCTACTAGGATTAATAACTATAATTAGCTCAATAACAGGAACTATAGTGGCAGGCGCTGCTGTAGATTTTTTGAGAAGTAGAGATTACAAGGATGCACCTGTTAGAGCAGCAATGATTGCATCTCTACTTGCTCTTCCGCCTGTTGTTTTAGCTCCCTTAATGGACTCAGAACTATTTACTTGGATATTAATAGGTTTGTATTTATTTTTTATAAGTTCTTTTGCTCCGCTAGGATTATTAGCAGTAAGTGGAATTAGTAGTGGAAAAGTTAAAGGTCAAATGGCAGCTATCCATGCTTTTCTAATGATGGCTTTTGGCTTGAGTCTTGGCCCTCAATTAACTGCTTTCTTTACAGATTTTATTTTCTTAGATTCTACCAAGTTAGGTATAGCTGTGTCTTTAACAGGTCTTATAGTTTTACCTATTTCAGCTTTTTTCTTTAAAGTATCGCTTTCAAGGTATAGAAAGTCTGTAGAGAAGTTAGGATTAGTTTTATAATATTGTTAATAAGCGGGATTGGTATAGTGGAATTACGCAACCTTGCCAAGGTTGAGAGACGAGTTCAATTCTCGTATCCCGCTCCACTTAAATAGATTGGCTGCTCTAGCTAAATCACCTCTCTTTGCTTGTAATGTTGACTAACTAATCAGACTCTTCTTTTTCAGAAAAATTTATTGTTTTTTCTACAATAGACATTGGGGGTTTTAATAAAATCTCATACATTCTAGAAATATATTCTCCCAATATCCCTAAGAAAATAGCATTAAGTGATATAGAGATAAGCAAAAGAATAACAAGGGTTGTAAAACCTGCAGGTAAAGAATTCCCAGTAGATATCTTTAGAATTAAGTATCCAATAATCATAACTAAAGATAGAAAAACAATAAAAATACCAACAAAAAGAGACAATCTTAATGGGACAGTAGATTGGCTGGTTATACCGTCAGTAGCTATTTTAATCAGCTCTTTTGACTTAAATTTAGAAACCCCTGTAGTTCTAGAAGCTCTTGCATATTCAATTCCATAACCTTTGTATCCAAAAGTAAAAACAAGCCCTCTAATGTAAATTTTAGGGTTTTCAACTTTCTTGATAAGGTCAAGTATTTCTCTATCTAAAAGCATAAAATCACCGACATCTCTGGGTAGTGGGTCCTTACTAATTTTTGATATAACTTTATAGAACAACCTTCTAATATTGTTTATCACCAAGCCTTCTTTGCGTTCTTTTCTTATCCCATATACTATTTTGTACCCTTGTTCCCAAAATTCTATGAATTCTCTTAAAAGCTCTGGAGGGTCTTGCAAATCACAATCGAACACTATGGCTGCATCACCTTGGGCATATTTATAGCCAGTCCAAATTGATCTCTGATATCCAAAGTTTTTAGATAAAGAAATCCCTTTAACCCTAGGGTCTTTGCTGGCAATACCTTCAAGTTTCTTATAACTTTGATCTTCGCTGCAGTTATCCATAAAAATGAATTCAAAATCAAACCTTTCAAGTTCATCTAATTCTGAGGTCAATTCTGAATAACACTGGTCTATAACCTCTTCTTCATTATAAAGAGGTATAACTATCGATATTAATTTCTTAGACATTTGATTACTTTAATGTAGATTTTAATCCTTCTTCCAATTTTATTTGAATTTTCCATCCAGGAATTTTTTCTCCTATGTGAGGTTTAAGTATTTGATTGGGAAAGTATTCTAATTCACCCCAAAGGATTCTTGGTTTGTGTTGAGTTGAGATCATCCATTTATCAATAACTTTCTTTAAGGCTAGACCTTTTCCTGCTACCCAATATCTCTTAAAGGAACTCTGATTCGTTGAATAGTTCTTTACTACTTGGCAGTATGCATTTACAACATCGAATACATGAACGCAGTAGTGCTCCTGCTCTCCTTTAGTCATTAACACTTCTTTTTTATTTAATGTTGCTTTTTCTAATCTAGAAAAAATTTTATTTCTAGGGTCTTTAGGACCATAAACATCAAATAGAACTAAAGAACAAATCTTGAAATTTTTTGTACTGGAAGATTCAAGAATATCGCTAAAAGCTTGCTTAGTTATAGAATAAATATTTCTGGGCCATTTTTTACCCTTTTCATCAAATTGGAAATAAGAGTCTGTATTAATAAACAACCTTGGATTAACCTTCTTGCAAATTTGTAAGACGTGAAAGCCAAATCTAAAATTAGAATCAATCATTTGATTTATATCATCTTCATTCTTGTCATCTCCTTGGTAAGCAGCTAAATGAAAGACATAATCAATATCAACATCTTCAAGTTCTTTTAAGGACTCATAGGTGCCATCATAAGAAATATACTGAATTGATTTAGTTTTAGTATTACTTATTTTTTTAAATGATAGTTCTGATATAGGAGCAAAGATTTTACAATCTAAATCTTTAAGCCTTCTTAGCAAGTTACTGCCAATATATCCAGTTGAACCAGTTATTAAAACTTTTGTTCCTGTGAGTTCTCTAAAATTTTCTTTCATTTCTTATAACTTTTAGAATCTTTAATTCCTAATCAACTTATAATAAATTTATTAACTAAGTATTAGAAAATAAGAATGAGACTTTCATTTTACAAGATACAAATTTTTATTGCCTTTTTAGCAAGCTTTCTTTGTTTTTTAGCTATCTGGGAGCATCCTCTTGTTGGCGATGATAGACATTTTTTATGGAACTTAGATGAGGCGGGTTCTCTGAAGCAGTTTGTTCTTAATACCTATAATGAGTGGATAGGCAATCTTTTTCACATTCTTCTTTGGGGCGTATTCTTAAATAATGAATTTTCTATAATTATTTTTAAAATTATTTCTTTTCCTTCATTTGTAGCTCTTTCATTTTTCTCCTTTTATCTAGCTACTGAACAGAATGCTTTCAGAGGGGGTACAAATTTCAGAGATTTTCTAATATTCTCATCTATTTTATGGCTTGCTTTACCCGTTCCAGGAGAAACCATCGCTTGGCTTACAGGTTCGGTTTATCTATTTAGTTCTTTAATTGCTGTAATTTATTTATCTTATATTTACAAAATCAAGAATTTAATACTAAATCATCAGAGGTTAAACTTTTCTAACATTCTTATTTTACCTCTCTTCTTATTTTCATTTCTTATTGGTACCTGCGGATTACAAGTATCTGCGGCGATAATTTTAATGTTGTTTTTTTGGACTCTTGAATTAAAAAGAAAGAACCTTATAAGACAAATACCTATAGGCTTATTAATAGGAATTTCAGGGATTCTTCTTGGAATTCTTTTAGTAATTAGCGCACCAGGAAATTATGCTAGATTGACAGAAGCTCCAGAAATTGGATTCTTATCTTCTTTAATACAGTTTATTTTTTATTTTGGTGGTTCTTTTTTTAATGGCGGTACAGGTAATTTAGGTGTTGCTCTCTGGTTTGGGATTATATTGATTATTCTAAGCAGTGTATCAAGTCTAAATAAATCTAATCTAAATAAATCTGTACCGTGGTTATTAGCAGGTTTTTTTAGCCTTATGCCAATGTTTTTTCTTACTTACTTTGCTTCACCTAGGACAACATTTGTAGCAACTTTATTTTTTCTTATAGCTGCCAAGAGGTTAGTCAAAACAAAAGATAAAGGATCGGATGAAAGCAAAATTGCATTGAACATTGCGGCTATAGTGTTGTGTTTGCTGGTTACAGTTGATGGCTTCGTAGGTTGGGCGGCTAATAAATCGTATTCGTTGGAAATTGATAAACGAATGCAAATAATTGAATCTTCATTAAAGAAGCAAGAAAGAAATATTGTTGTTTCTTATATAGAAACTATACCTTCGAGGCTTACTTTTATGCTCAACCCTGAGCAGGACGAGGCGTATTTAGAATATATGGCCAAACATTATGGCTTTGAATCTATTAAACAAGACAGTAAATCAAAACCTGCAACAAAAAACCCCTTAAAGAATCTCAAAAATAATCTTTAGAGAAATTTATAAAAAGAACTTAAAATAAACCTATAAATACAGCTTATGATAAAAAAAATAATAATCCCTTTTTTCTTACTGGTTTTTCTAGAAAATATCTATGCTTCTAATTTTATGCAATGTAATTTTGATAGTGCTTTGGGAGAAGACAATGATGAAAAGATTCAAACCTTCAGAGAACGAGGTTTTGATTCTTGTCTAAAGTGCGAAGGAAATTCTTGTAATATGATGTTGTATCCTCCTGATAGTGATCCAGCCCTTTTTTGTAAGCGTGTTTTTTGCACCCCTAAAACGATTCGTAAGATTCAAGGAGAAGAAATACCAGCAGATCTACCTATAGGTAGATCAAAGTTTGAGTTCTCTTATAAGATTTCTGAAAAAGGAAGAGTTAGAGACATTGAAATAATTTCATTAGAAGGCGTAATGAACAGAAGGGATGCTTACCGTTGGACAACAGGACTAACTAAAAGAGTTATTTACTTTCCCGTAAAGGTAAATGGTAAAACTTATGAAATAAACAACTTATCGGCTGTTTTAAAAGTTAATACTGGGGTTTTTGACGGAAATTAAGCTAGGCTCTTGATCGTCAAGATAATTCAATTTTGAAAGCTATATCACAAGAAGGAAACTACTTACTTTGGAAAGAAAATCCTGATCCTGATCTAAAAAAAGATGAAGTACTTATTCGTATCAAAGCCTCTGCAATAAACAGAGCTGATTTATTACAAAGAAGCGGAAATTATCCGGTACCACCAGGAGCAAGCCATATCCTTGGACTTGAATGCTCAGGAATAGTTGAAGAAGTAGGTGGGCAAGTTAAAAATTTTATAAAAGGAGATGAAGTATGTGCTCTCTTAGCAGGCGGGGGCTATGCTGAAAAAGTTTCCGTACCATCAGGCCAGGTTTTAAAAGTACCTAGAGGTTTCAGTTTTGAACAAGCAGCAGCATTACCTGAAGTATTTGCAACGGCTTATTTTAATCTTTACATGGAAGCTAACCTTTCAGATGGGGAGAAAACTCTAATACATGCCGGAGCTAGTGGCGTTGGAACAGCTGCCATACAAATCTGCAAGGCTAAGGGCAATCCTTGTTTTGTAACAGCCGGTACAAAAGAAAAGATCTCTAGATGTATAGGGCTAGGCGCTGAAGGAGGGACTGTTAGAAATGAAGAGAACTTTGCTGACGCAGTAGCTAAATGGACTGACAATAATGGCGTCCAGGTAATCTTGGATCCAGTAGGGGCGAATTACTTAGAAGATAATATGAAGAGTTTAACCTTAGATGGACGATTGGTAATGATAGGCTTAATGGGAGGTGCTCAAACTTCTATTAATCTAGGGCTTTTAATGATGAAGCGTTTAAGAATTATTGGATCAACTCTAAGAGCGCAACCTATTCCCAAGAAAACTGAGATTATGAATAACCTAAAGGAGAATGTATGGCCTTCATTAGAATCCGGAGATATAAAACCCATAATTGATACAGTAATCCCTATAGAAGAAGTAGATAAAGCCCATAAGTTAATGGAAAGTAATCAAACTTTTGGAAAAGTTATTCTTAAAGTAAACTAAATATTTCTACTGTCAGAAAACCAATAATGAAAAACAAGTTTTGTTTCCTTCTAATTAGTCTGATCTTTTTTTCTCCCATTTCTATAGCTGAAGCCTGGATTTTGGAAGATGAGCTACCAGGTAGAAAACTTACTGAAAATAACTGTTCAGCTTGCCATGAAGACAAGTCTCTCAATATTGCTTCCATAGAAACTATGGCAATGGCAACACAACGTGAATTAGTTGCTGTTATGACAGAAGGAAAAATGAAAGAGCAAGCAAAGCACCTTTCTAAAGATGAAATAAATCAAATAGCTACTTATATCAGTTCAACAGCAGAGTCTTCACTTGTTAAATGTTCAAGACAATTAACTGATTCTGATTTAAGACTAGGTCTAAATTGGACAAGCAAGGGTAATGGTCCGCTTAATAAGAGATATCAAAAAGAAACAAATATCAATTCTTCTAATATAAAGAATCTTAAGTTGAAGTGGTCATTCCGCTTAAAGGGATTTAATGCTAGATCTCAGCCTATAGCTATCGGTAATCTAATATTGGCGGCCTCAAAAGATACTTTATACGCTTTGGATTCTGATACAGGTTGTGCTTTCTGGGCCTTTAAAAGTCCTTCTGAATTTAGGGTGTCTCCAGCTTATACCAAAGAGGCTGGTTCCTATGTGTTTGCGGTTGATCAAGAGTTAATTACCTACAAGCTAGACTTACTTAAAGGCGAACTATTGTGGAAAACGCAATTACCAAGAGAATCGGAATGGAATGTTTCTTCCGGTTCAATTTCTATAGTTAACTCACATCTTATTGTCCCTATTTCAACGGTGGAAACTGTAGCTCCATTAAACCCTACTTATGAATGTTGTACTACCAGCGGAGGTATTGCCAAAGTTGACATAGAGACCGGTGAATTAATTTGGTATCACAGAGTTGAAAAGCCATCGGAGTATGTAGGTAAGGTAAGGCTTACAAGGACAAAAAAATATGCTCCAGCTGGGTCAGCTGTTTGGAATACTCCAGGAATAGACCTGACAAGTAAACTGGTTTTTTTTGGAACTGGACAAAATACCCAGTCACCGGCATCAGAATTTAGTGATGCAATCATAGCTCTCGATTTAACTACAGGTGAACGAGTGTGGTCTACCCAAACCTTAGCAGGGGACGCGCACAATGTAGCTTGTGAAGTGCCTCTGGCAAGAAAATGGGGATGTCCTGTTGAAAACGGACCTGATTTTGATTTCGGTGCTTCTGTTATCAAATCATTTACCAGTAACAAAGAGGAAATATATCTGGCTGGTCAGAAATCAGGCTGGGCATTTGGAATTAAACCAAGTAATGGAGAAATCATTTGGAAGAATAGGGTTGGAATGGGTGGAGTGCTTGGAGGTATTCATACTGGCATGGCAACTGATGACAAAAAACTTTATGTTGCTAATTCTGATAGAGAGGCTGGAAGAAAATACGATTGGGACCCTAGGCCTGGAGTTTATGCTTTGAACATAGACACAGGTGAAATAATTTGGACTTTTCCTCTCGATGATGATTGTAAGAAACGAAATGAATTAGTAGAAAAGGAACCGTCATATAATGGTAGATGTTTTAAGGGCTTCTCTGCACCCCCGTCAGTTGGATCCGATGTTGTTTTTGCCGGAACTTTAGATGGAAGACTCTATGGCATAGGAAAGGAGACGGGAAAGTATTTATGGGAATTTGATACCCTAAGAATTTTCAAAAAAACAGTAGATGGATCATTAGCTTTCGGAGGTTCCATGGATATAGCTGGGCCAGTTATAACCCAAGACCAGTTAATTGTTGTGAGTGGTTATGGGACCCATGGCCAACTCCCGGGTAATGTTCTCCTTGTGTTTGAGTTAGATAATTAGGACTTTAACTAAAACATGGTTATCTATGGAGTCACTTTATTAGCTTTTTGCTTCATTAGCGGACTTTTTCTAGGAGAGCTTTTAGGAAGATTAATAGGTATAGAAGCTAATCTTGGTGGAGTTGGTATAGCCATGCTTCTTTTGATAGGGCTTTCTGCTTATCTGAAGAAGAAAATTCTTCTGCCTCCAATAACTGAAAAAGGGATAACTTTTTGGAGTGCTATTTACATTCCTATCGTTGTCGCAATGGCTGCTAAACAGAATGTTTTTTCAGCCTTGGATGCTGGAGGTGTGGCACTAGTTTCTGGTTTCTTAGCTGTCTTTATTTCATTTTTACTGATTCCGCTTCTAACTAAGGTAGGAAAAAAATGAACCCTTTAGAAATCATAGATTCAATCCTTGTAAAAAATGGAATCATTACTGCTTTTCTAGTCGTCGGCGTAATTATTTGGTTCTCATATTTCCTATCTAAAAAATTAACTAAGGGTAAATTTCATGGCTCAGCCATTGCCATCATTATTAGTTTAATTCTTGCCTATTTCGGAGGATATTTAACAGGTGGTGAGAAGGGCTTAGCTGATATAGAAATATTCTCTGGTTTAGCTATTTTAGGAGGAGCAATGTTTAGGGACTTTGCTATTGTTGCTACTGCTTATGGGGTCAACACCTCCGAATTAAAAAGAGCTGGAAGAGTAGGGATTTTGTCTCTTTTTATTGGAGTTATCTTATCTTTTGTAATTGGAGCAGTTATAGCCTCTCTTTTTGGTTATCAAGACCCAGTTGATATTACAACCATAGGAGCTGGAACAGTCACCTTTCTGGTAGGACCTGTTACTGGAACAGCTTTGGGTGCCTCTTCTGAGATCATGGCATTAAGCATCGCAGCAGGACTAGTTAAATCTATATTAGTGATGGTTGCTACCCCATTAATGGCACCTTATATAGGATTGAATAACCCTAAATCAGCAATGATATTTGGAGGGTTGATGGGAACTAATAGTGGAGTTGCTGCCGGACTTGCAGCAGTAGATCCAAAACTGGTACCTTATGGAGCTATGACAGCAACTTTTTATACAGGCTTAGGGTGTTTATTAGCACCTTCTATTTTATTTTTACTTATTAGGTATATTTTTTAAATGTATCAAAGGGATTTTTCCATTTCTACTAGTGGACAAGGGTTAATAGAAATAACTAACCAGGTAGAAGAAATAGTTTCTCAATCTTCTACAGATCAAGGTTTATGTAATGTCTTTATTAAACACACTTCAGCTTCTCTATTAATTCAAGAAAATGCCAGCCCCGATGTGCTAACAGATTTAAATAATTTTTTTAAACAACTTGTACCTGAATCTAATAGTTATCTCCATAACCTTGAGGGACCGGATGACATGCCTGCACACATAAAGAATGCTTTGACAGTATCTTCGTTACTTCTCCCCGTAAGAGATAAAAGTCTAGATATGGGTACTTGGCAGGGCATTTTTCTTTTTGAACATCGTCACTCTAAATTTAAACGAAAGATAAATGTATCGGTATTTAATTAAGCTAATAACTTTATTTTTTTGTTTACTAGGCTTTATGGGTTGCCAGTCCTACTATTCGAATTATGGAGTTGAATCAATTGGTAAAAGAACCAACGATTTTGATTTATGTTTTCCAGTTAATTATCAAAGACTATTTAATGCACCAGATTCTGTAAGGTTTAACTATCTTAAAGAAATTAAGAAAGAAATAAGCAACAGAAAGTTAGACTGTAATTTAAGATTTGAAGCATATAAAATTAAAGAGGGTGAATGGTCAGGACATAGGTCTATTGAAGAGTTAGACTTAGAAAGGTTAAATAAAGAAATACTAGAAAAAAAGAATATGTGTAGAAACGAACTAAAATATTGTGATCAGAAACCATGACTGAGTTAGCAAGGGCAATAGATAAATCTAAAGTTAGACATTATCTAATAGCTGACTCTAAAGAAGAGATTGATTCTTATTGCAGCGAGAAGAACCTAGAAATCTTAAATAGACCAAAGTATGTTGATCCCACTATGATTTGTCATCATTTCATATGGGTTGGAAAGAGGCCTAGGCCTGCTCAATGGAAAATATCTTAAGATATTAATCTATTAAGGCTTGATAAGTAGTTAATTGCATAAGTTCTCTTACTGGATAGGTCCCGTCTGGCAATAATTGCGTGTGAACTATACCTAAAAGATCCTCTTTATGATCAATCCAAAAGTGAGTACTAGCTGCTCCACCCCAACTATAAACACCCTCAGAAACAGGTAGTGCAGCAAGCGCTGGATTAACTACAACGGATCCCGTAACCCCAAATCCCATGCCTTTTACAGCATAACCACTTCCTAACATATTAAATAATGAAGTTAAGCCTTCACCCGCTCTCTCAGAGCCCACATGATCCGCAGTCATAAACTCAACTGTTTTCTTACCTAAGTATCTTTTGCCTTCAAATTCTCCTTTATTTAGTAACATCAGAGCAAATTTCATATAGTCTTCAGCTGTGCTAACAAGACCTCCTCCTCCAGATTCAAGTTGGGGTGGAGTCTTATAACCTGATTTTTCTGGGTCATCCATTAACATCATATTTCCAACTAAAGGGCCATAGTTAGCTGCAAACCTATTTAATTTCTCTTCTGGCACCATAAAACCACTGTCAACCATTCCTAGAGGATCAAATATTCTATCTTTCAAGAATTCTCCAAAACTCATTTTTGAAACCTCTTCTATAAGAGCACCTAAAACATCCATCCCAACACTGTAATTCCAGATACTTCCTGGTTGTGCTACTAAAGGTAGTTCGGCAAGAGCTTTAGTCCACTCTCTTAAATTCTTAAAAGGAGGATTCTTTGGTTCAGATATAAAAAATTCTCCCCCTTCACTTGGAGCATTTCCAAAACCTCTTTCAGTTTCTTCTTGAATATACATAGCACCTACAGGACCAGGCATAAAGGAATAGCTTAATCCGGAGGTGTGTGAAGCGAGTTGTTGTATCGTAATTGGAGAGTTAGTTGGCTCTGTCTTTATTTTTCCATTTTCCTCGCCAACATAGACTTTCATGTCTGTGAATTCAGGAAGGTATTTTGAGATAGGGTCAGTCATAAGAAACTTCCCTTCTTCAAAGAGCATCATCAAGGCAGCACCTGTAACAGGCTTTGATTGGGAATAGATTCTAAAAATAGTGTCTTTTTCCATGGGTAAGCCTCTTTCTAAATCTCTCATTCCATTTGCTTCAAAGTGAACTACCTTTCCTTTTCTTGCAACTAAAGTTACTGTACCTGGAATCTTTTTTTCATCTATTAAGCGACGCATTGTTGCACCTATGTGATCTAGCCTTTCGCTAGACATACCTACTTTTTCTGGATACGACATATGAACTCCTTTTGTTAGATTAATTATTTATAAGTATTTAATGGGTCTATTGTAATCAGGCCCTTTTTCATTCCACCCATATTCATCATCTGCTCCTACTAATTTAGCAAATTTAGGAGGATTCCTGTCAATCATTTCTTTAGTAACTTTCCATTGATAAGCTTCTTGTGTTTTAAGCTTTCTATGACAAAAATAGCTAGTAACATTTAAACGCAAACCTTCTGTTTTTTTGGGGAAAGCTCCATGCCAAATACCACCATTAAATATTATTAATGACCCTGCCTTTGCCTCAACAGGAATTGCTTTATCAACTCCTTCACCAGGTTTAGGTTGTCTATATAGTCTATGGCTTCCTGGAACCATTGCCATAGCTCCGTTTTCTTTATTGTAGTCTGTTAAGCAATAAGTTGAGTTAGAGACATCAAACCAAGAGTTGGGGATTAACCCCTCTGGGGTGCTAGGCCTAGTATCGCTATGTAAACCTAAGTTTTCTCCATAAGCCTCTCCTTGCCACTTTACAAAGGCAGTCATGCTCGAAAGTTGTTGGGTTCCTTTCATGAGGTAATCCATCATCACGTTTAGAGTAGGGTTCATTAACCATTTCTCAAATATTGGGTCTGCCATTAATAAATAATAGAGTAAAAATTGACTTTCGGTTTGAGGTTGAGCTTTATATTTTCCTTTATCTCCGTTTCTATTTATTGAAAACTTTTTTCCTGTTCTTTCATTACAGATACGCAAGACCGTTTTTCTTATCTTGTTAAGAAATTGCATTGAAGCTACCTTTTTAGGAGGAATTACTGTAAATCCATCAATCTCAAGATCGTTGATGTGGGTTTGTAACTTAAGCTTCTTTATTTGGCTTAAGTTTTCACCTAAATAGGGAGGAGTTTTGTTTTTGGTTCTGATCATTTATTAACCTTTCCGATCTTTCTATGTTATCTCTAATTAAAACACTCTTCAATTTTCATTAAATATCAATTTGAACTGTTTCTAGAACTTTGCCCTTGTTATCTTTCACAAATATATTTATGGTTTTAGAGCTTATCTCTATTAATCCATAATTCATGATGTAGTGCATCTTTCCCTGAAGAAGCGAGTCAGTCTCATTCCACACTGCATAAAGCCATTTTGGTAGAGGTTTATTTAAAGAAGAGCTGGTTACCTCATACAGGTTATCTTTTTGGTATATTCCTGATTTATGTCTATCGCCAGATATTAATAAAACAGGTTTTTTAAAGTCTTTAATTAATGATAAGAGCCTTTCCCTCTCATGAGGAAAGTTACCCCATTTTTCAAAGCCATGATTAGTTGCCAAGATTTGAATAGAAGAAGCGAGAATTATTATATCAGCTTCTTCTTTAAACCTTTCTTCTAGCCATTCCCATTGTTTTTTACCAAGTATAGTTTTGGTCTTATCATTAGTTGGCTGATAGTCTCTCTTCTCTCCTTCTAGTGAAGATCTAAAATATCTAGTATCTAATCCAAGTAACAAAATCTTTTTATTATTAACTTTTCTGGTTTCTGAAAAATAAATACCTTCCTGGTTATATCTATTATCTTTTTTGCTGACTTTCCAGAATTTAAGGAATAATTTTTGAGATTCACGTTTTAACTTATATTCAGAACCTCCATCATTTATTCCATAATCATGATCATCCCAAATGGCGAGAGGCTTTAATTTTTTTAACCATTCAGGAAAATTTAATTCTTGTTGTTCATAGGAAGTTCTCATTTTTGTAAGCTCTCCAGAATCTGAATCCCCATAAACATTATCACCGAGAAAGAAAAAATCATTTATATCTTCTTTTTGTATAGCAGACCAAATTTTCTGGGGTTTAGATTCATCTAAGCAGGAACCAAAACCCAAACTATAAGAATTGTTCTCTTCACCACTAAAAGCTTTTAAACAAACTGTAGATAGGAGGAGAAGACTAATTATCTTAATGGTATTATTCAGTTTCATATTTTTAGCATACTAAGATTAACTTATATAAAGTAAAGATTTAGACTAAAAGTAAGTTTATTAATTTAAGAATTATGAAGTCCAAAAGATCACTGTTTTTCTTTATAACCTCAATCATTTTTCTATTTGTTTCATGTTCAAACAAACCAATCTACCCAATTACTAAAAAAGTTCCACAAGTAGATTCATTTTATAAAGTAAAGATAGAAGACCCTTATAGGTGGCTAGAAGACTTTAATAGTGAAGAGGTCAAAGCTTGGGTGAACTCTCAGAATAAATTAACCAAAAGATATGTATCTAGAAATAAATACAGGAAAGAGATAAGGAACAATCTAGAAACTATCTGGACAGGTGATTCAAAAAGCATTCCTGAGACCAGAGGAAATAGAATTTTTTATTTTTTTAATAACGGAGAATGGCAGCAGTCTAAATTTTTTCTTCGAGTTTGTGATGTTTGTGATGAAGAGGTGCTTATAGACCCAAATAACTTCTCTGATGATGGCACGGTTTCTTTATCTTCAGTAAGCATTAGTCCTAATGGTGAGTATGTCGCTTTTTCAATTTCTGATGGAGGATCTGATTGGAAGACATGGAAAGTTATTAATGTTTCTAATAAGGAGGTTCTAAAAGATGAAATTAAGTGGACTAAATTCTCAAATGGAGAATGGGAGTCAGACAATTCAGGGTTTTATTATCAAAGATATCCTAAGCCAGAAGGAGATTCTCTTTTAGAGATAAATAAAAACCCGAAATTATATTTTCATGAAATTGGCACTTCACAAGCAAAAGACAAGCTAATTTATCATGAGCCTAGCAAGCCTAATTGGTCCTTTGATATGAAAGTTAGCGAAGATAGTCTTTATAGGGTTTTATCCATAGGAGAAGGCACAGATGAAAGAAATAGGGTGTATATAAAATATCAAGATCAAAAAACTTTTGAGCATTTAATCAGCAATCTTGAAGCAACGTATATTTTTATAGGAAGCAAAGGTAATTATCTATGGTTTTTTACTAATAAAGATTCTCCAAACGGAAAAATAGTTAAAGTAGATGTCACTTTAAAAGGCTCGGTTGCTTGGACAGATGTTGTTAAAGAAAAAAACTTGCCTATTACAAATTTTAGTCTAATAAATGATAAATTCGTTCTTGAATATTTAGTTGATACCCAGGCAAGAATAGATTTTTTTGATTTGAGTGGAAAATTTTTATCTTCCTTAGATTTACCTAAAAAGGGATCTATATCTGGATTTTCTGGAAGTAGAAAAGACAAGCTAAGTTATTTCAGTTTTACCAATTACATAACTCCCAAAACTATCTATAAGATAGATATGACAAGCCTTAAGTATGAGCAAGACTGGTCTGAAGTTTTACCAGAATTTCAGTCTACAAACTTTAAAACTGAACTGAAATTTTATGAATCTAAGGATGGTACCAAGATTCCTCTACATATAAGTTATAAGAAAAACACACTTCTTAACTCTGAAACACCTGTGTTGCTTTATGGATATGGAGGCTTCAATATCTCTATTCTACCTAGCTTTAGAAAAGCATATTTAGCTTGGATGAACCAAGGAGGATTAATTGCTGTTGCTAATTTAAGAGGAGGTTCAGAATATGGAGATATTTGGCATGAAGGGGGAATGTTATTAAACAAACAAAATGTTTTTGATGATTTTGCTTATGCAGCTAAATATTTACATTCTAATAACTTAGGTAGCAGTCAATCAACGGCAATCCAGGGAAGATCAAACGGAGGTCTGCTGGTTGGCGCTACTATGCTCCAAAACCCTAAACTCTTTAAAGTAGCAATTCCTCAGGTAGGAGTTATGGATATGTTGAGGTTTAGTAAGTTTACAATTGGATGGGCTTGGGAGAGTGACTATGGATCAGTAGATAATAAGGAAGAATTTTTGAATTTACTTTCTTATTCTCCTTACCATAATATCAAGGAAGGGGAGTGTTATCCCCCTACATTAATAACTACAGCTAATAGGGATGATAGAGTTGTTCCGTCTCATTCTTATAAGTTTGCAGCTAGACTCCAAGAAATGCAGGGTTGTAAGAACCCTGTGTTATTAA
This sequence comes from Gammaproteobacteria bacterium, assembly GCA_045563675.1. Taxonomy (GTDB): domain Bacteria; phylum Pseudomonadota; class Gammaproteobacteria; order Magnimaribacterales; family Magnimaribacteraceae; genus AEGEAN-183. The sequence continues at coordinate 375,841 of JBJLIX010000002.1, read as the reverse complement.
GAGTAGAAACAAGAGCAGGCCACGGATCTGGTACTCCTAGGAGCAAAAGAATTGAAGAGATAGCTGATGTGTATGGTTATGCTCTATCTATTATAGCTAGTGGTCTAAATAATGAATAATTCTTTTGATCTAAAGGATTGGTTAAGTCAGGTTTCGGAAGAAACTTTAGGTCGAGAAATAAATATTATTGATCCACACCATCATCTTTGGCCTGGACCTTCAAGAACTGATGGAGTAAGAGCAGAAAATCGTTATTTATTAGAAGACTTTTGGCAGGATACTGAATCAGGACATAAAGTTACTAAAACAGTTTTTGTTGAATGTGGACAAGGTTACTTCGAGTCAGGTTCTGAAGCAATGCAACCAGTGGGAGAAACTAAATTTGTTCAAGAAGTTTCTGAACAAGCAAAGGCTAACAAATCAAAAGCACAGATTGAAGGAATAGTTGGGCATGTAGATATGATGTTAGGAAGCTCTGCTAAAGAGATTTTAGAAGCTCACATTGAAGTGGGAAAAGGAAAATTTAAAGGAATTCGCCACGGGGCAAGTTGGGATGAAAGTAAAGAAATCAGAAATTCACACTCTGACCCTATAAGACATATTTATCTAAATAATGAATTTCAGAAGGGCATAGAGCAACTAGATGCTCTTAATTTAACAATGGATGCTTGGAATTATCATACGCAAATTAAAGAATTATTGGAGTTATCTAAAATTTTTCCCAATCTTAAGATTGTCCAAAATCACCTTGGAGGTCCTTTAGGCATAGGTCCATATGCAAATAAACACGAAGAAATATTTCCTGAGTGGAGGGACTCTATTTCTGAATTGTCTGAACAGAGAAATGTGTATATGAAGTTAGGAGGTTTAGCTATGCCTATAAATGGATGGGGTTGGCATAAAAGAGAAAAGCCTGCTTCGTCTCAAGAATTATTTGATAGCCATGGTAAATATTATCTTCATGCTATTAAAAGTTTTGGTCCTGAGCGATGTATGTTTGAAAGTAATTTTCCAGTGGATAAAAGGTCAATTTCTTATCATGTGCTTTGGAATGGCTTTAAGAGGCTAACTCAAGACTTTAATCAAAAAGATAAAGACAATCTTTTCTGCAATACTGCAGCTGAGTTTTATTCTCTTTAGGTAAGCAGAGGGTTTTCTATCTCTTTACTTCCTTGGCTCTCATTAGGAGATTGGTCAAAGTTTTGAATTCTTGCTGCTTCTTCCCTTACTATTTCAGGAGAACCCAGTAATTGTCTATTTAGTCCAATTCTTTTAAACCAATAATGCAAACCTAGTTCATCTGTAAACCCCATGCCTCCATGCACTTCAGTTGAAGTTTTTGAAATTTCTTTAGCTACTTCTGAAACATGAGCTTTGGTGTGACAGGCCATTAGTCTTGCCTGAGAAGGGTCATTGTCGTGACAATGTGCTGCATGCCATATCATTGAGTGACAAGGCTCTAGCTCTGCAGCCATTTCAGCACACATATGCTTTACTGCTTGAAAAGAACCAATTACTCTTCCAAATTGTTTTCTTTCGAGTGAATATGCTACTGATTTATCTAACATAACTTGCGAGGCTCCAACGCTATCAGCAGCAAGCATTATCCTGCCAGCGTCCAACACTTTATTTATAACTTCCTGACTATTCACGGAAGAAGGCAATATTTCTGCTTTAACATTTTCTAACTTAAGCTCAATGGATGGACGCGTTTTATCTACTGTTGTTAAGTCAGTAACTGATATTCCTTTTTCTTTAGAATTTACTAGAAATAATTCACCAGCTTTATTTGCTAAGATGTACGCATCAGCATCTTTTCCATCAATAACAAATAGAGATCTCCCAGATATTTTGCCATCTGAAAAGGCAATATCTGCATCTTCTCTAGCCCCAATATACTCTGAAATACCAACACCTATTATTGCTTCACCTCCAGCAATTTTAGGTAACCAATATTCTTTCTGTGAATCATCCCCACCTAAAGATAAAGCAATAGGTGCCATGACATAAGCTCCCGAGTAGGGGACTGGTGCAGTTCCTGATCCTAGTGCTCCTGCTACAACTACGGCGAATAACATATCCAATTCCAAGCCCCCATATTGTTCAGGAACCATGAGTCCACTAATACCCAATTCAATGAGTCCTTTATGAATATTTTGAGCTTTATCTAAATCTCCCTTAGCTACTTCTTTAATGGTATCTAAAGAGGCATTATCCTCTAGGTATTTTTTAATATTATCTTGTAGGCTTTGTTGTTCTTCTGATAGTCCAAAATACATATTACGCTCCTTGAACTTTAGGTTCTTTAGGCATACCCAAGGCTCTCTCACTAATAATATTTTTTTGGATCTGATTAGTCCCTCCACCAATAATTAACCCTAAAAAGTACATATAAGACATTTGCCAAGATCCGCTATCTCTTAAATGAGGACTATCCTCATATAAAGTTCCCATTTCTCCCATAGCATCAATTGCTAACCCTTCTAATTCATGTCTAAGTTCTGTACCTATGAGTTTAGTTATAAATCTAGCCATAGTAGTATCTTGTCCCTTATTAATAGAGCTAGATAGTAATCTAAGTGCATTGGCTTGTTGAGCTAGTACTTTCCCTTGTATTCTCAATAATCTATCTCTAAAAGCAGGTTTATCTATTACTCTTTGTCCATCTATAGTTTCAGATTTCATCAAATCTATAAGAGCATAAAGTCTGTTCATCATTACATCTGGATCAGCTAAAGATCCTCTTTCATGCGTCAGTGTTGCATTAGCTACTTTCCAACCTTCTCCGCGTTTTCCAACAATGTTAGTTGCTGGGATACGAACGTCAGTAAAAAAAACTTCATTAAAATCTGCATCACCAGTCATTTGCATAATGGGTCTTATTTCAATTCCCGGAGTATCCATAGGAATTAACAGATAACTTATTCCTTGGTGTTTTGGGGCATCTGGTTCAGTTCTCACTAAACAAAAACACATCTGAGCGAATTTAGCGGTACTTGTCCAGATTTTTTGACCATTGATGACCCACTCATCACCATCAAGTACTGCTTTGGTTTGAAGACTAGCTAGATCACTGCCTGAATTTGGTTCAGAATAACCTTGGCACCAAATAATCTCTCCTCTCAAAGTAGATTTAACATAGTTCTGTTTTTGTTCCTCAGTGCCCAATTCCAAAAGGGTGGGCACAAGCATTTGAATGCCTTGTCCTCCAAGAGGTTTTGGTATTGGAGATTTAGAAAATTCTTCAGCAATTATTCTAGTTTTTAGGATATCAGTATCACCGCCAAATCCGCCATATTCTTTTGGGATTGACCTAGCGAAGTAACCTTGATCAATAAGCTTCTGTTGCCAATCTACTCTTTCTTTGCTTCTTAAGGATTTACCAACTAGGTTTACTGCCTCATTTTCTTTAATGAAAGTTTTAACCTCTTTTCTAAAATCATCGTATTCTGGTCCAAATTCTAAATCCATTAAAGACTCCTTAGTTGGTTGTAAGTGAGGCGTGTAGAATAATTCTTGTCTTATCAGTACACAAGAAAAAATTATAAAAGATAAGGTACTATAGCTTTACGCTCTGCAGGGTAATCAGGGAATTGTTTTTTGTACCACTTATGGTTTGAATAAGCCCTAGGAATTAAATTTGCCATAGTCCAAAAGAAAAAAACCAGTCCAGCAAAGCTCCAAGTCATTATTGCCCATCCCAACCATTCTATTATTTCACCTAAATAGTTTGGGCAAGAGATTTTGTTGAATAAAAAACCTTTAGGAATTTTATAACCACTTTCTTCTTCACCGCGGAGATTTAAAAGAATATTATCGGAACGAATATTTATGAACATTCCTAATATAAAGACTATAGACCCTATTAAAAACTCTGGACTAGTTATCCATCTAGCAGAATAGTTAGAAAATGAAAAAATCCATAGCCCTTGAATAGAGCCATTAATTAGATTAAAGATAATTGCGAAAAGAGCTATAGATATGGGCATGCCTTTATTAGAAATTCTAGCTCTAAAAGGCCAGATAAAACTTCTATGAAAATAATGCAGACACCAGAATGATAGCAGGGCTAATTGAGCTACATTAGAATTAGTAGAAAAAATGAATAGAATTAAAACTAAGAAAATAGCCGGAGACTCCATTACAATCCAGCCAAGTCGTGATGGTATTTCTATCCCCCATCCATTCTCGGTATATCTTCCATAAGGTGCAGTTTTGAGAAATAAAATAAAAAAAACAATGACTGCAATTGAAGTCCAGCCAATCAATACATAGTTAAATAATTCCACGCTTTACTCAGGAGTTTTATCTCTTCTTGAGTATTTTGTTTTATCCCTAAAGATTTTTGCCTTATTAAATTTTCCAGCATTCTTTGCTACAGGATTTCTTTTGGAAGGTTTTTTTTTCTTATCCATTCAAGCCAAATAGTATCGCTAAAGAGATTGCAATGATAGTTCCTGATAAAACAACATACACTGATGTTATTAAACGATCTATCCACTCGCTCTGCAACAATACATTATGACTTATTGATTCTAGGCTCCTAACTGCCATAGGTTGACCTGAAGGCTTATTTTTCTTATATAAATCATTCATACTGTATAAATATACAGTATATTTAAGAATTTGCAATTATTTTGTCTTTACTTTCTATTGGACGTAAATAATATGGAGGTTTACTTTAGGAATGGATATGAATAACTCGAAACAAGTACCTTTATTTATTGCCATACCATGCTTAATCTTTTTACTATTAACAGGATGTTCTGATGACTCACTAAACATCCAGAGTCAAGTCGAATTTGATCCGAAGATTGATGAAGAAAATACTACTGACTTTAATGAGGACAGAAATCTCTACTTTGGTGACACTCATGTCCACACAAAGTATTCTTTTGATGCTTATATATTCGGTACAACGGCATCTCCAGATGATGCATATAGTTTTGCTAAAGGAGCATCTATTAAACATCCTTTAGGTTTCGATATGCAATTAAGTGAACCTCTAGATTTTTATGCAGTAACAGATCATGGTTTCTTTCTTGGAATGTTCGAAAAGTTAGCTGATACCTCTCACCCTGCATCCTCTTTACCTGGGGCAGATCCTTATCATGATATTAATGCCCCAGGAAATACTGGAATAGATTCTATATCAAGAAGAAGGAATGCTTTTTCGAATTTCTTTTGGCTAAGCACCTTCGGAAATAAATTTAGTCAATGGAGAGCTTTAAACTTCAAAAACAATATTGCTCTTTCTATGCCCATGTTTGATTATGCTGTTCATAAATCTGCTTGGAAGGAGATTGCTGAATCGGCGCAGAGAAATTATGAACCAGGTAAATTTACAACTTTTATTGGTTACGAATTTACAACAAATTCAGGTGACCTAGAAGGAGGTAATTTACATAGAAATATTCTCTTTGAAAATTCTAATTACCCAAAGCGACCTTGGACTAGAATAGATTCTATGAACCCTGAAGACCTTTGGGCCTGGATGGATAGATTAAGAAATAAAGGTTTAGACTCTATAGCTATTCCTCATAATTCTAATGGTTCAAATGGCAGAATGTTTGAAACTAAATACTGGAATGGAAATCTTGTAGATACTTCATATGCAGATTTACGAAGTCGCAATGAACCTTTAGTAGAAAGCACACAAGTAAAGGGCACATCGGATACGCATCCACTTTTATCTCCAGATGATGAATGGGCAGATTTTGAGATTTTTCCCTACCGGATTGGAAGAGGAAAGACTTTTAGTGATCCTGATGGAAGTTACGTAAGGCAGGCTTATAGAAGAGGGATAGGTTTGAATTGGGAAGGTAGAGGAAATCCTTATAAATTTGGAGTTATTGGTTCAAGTGATACTCATACTGCAGCAGGTGCATTTGTGGAGTCAGACTTTTATGCAAAGGTAGGAGTTCTTGATGGCCTGCCTCCATTAAGGGGTACGATTCCTTTAGACGAAGAAGAATACAAATTGCTAACTTCAGATGACAATAATTCAAACCTATTTACTGAAAGGGAACAGGGTAGGTATGTAGATACTTATTACTCTTTATGGAGCGCTTCCGGATTAGCAGCAGTATGGGCCGAAGAAAATACGCGTGAATCAATTTTTGCTGCATTTAGAAGAAAAGAAACCTATGCAACTAGCGGCAATAGAATCAAACTGAGGTTTTTTGCTGGCTTGGACTATCAAGATCTAAATTTAGGTGCAGAAAATTTAATTAAACTAGCTTACGACAGAGGAGTACCTATGGGCAGTGACCTTGTCGCTGAAGGTGAGAAACAACCAGCTTTTCTTATTTGGGCTCAGAAAGACCAAAGAACAACCTCACTTCAAAGACTCCAAGTTATTAAAGGTTGGGTAGATCCAAGCGACGGCAGTACCCATGAAAAGATTTATGATGCAGTTTGTTCTGACGGATTGAAAGTTAACCCAAATAATTTTCGTTGTCCCGATAATGGAGCAAGAGTTGATCTAGCAGACTGTTCTGTTTCTGATACAGGTGCAGCTGAATTAAAGACACTCTGGTCTGATCCAGATTTCAACCCAAATCATAATGCTTTTTATTATGTAAGAGTGTTAGAAAATCCTTCTTGTAGATGGACGGCTTGGGATGCAGTAAAGAATGGAAGAGATCCCCGCGAAGATTTAGATCCTATTATTCAAGATAGAGCTTGGTCTTCTCCTATTTGGTATATTGCAGAAACCAAGGAAGAATAAATGAGATATTTCTTTCTGATTTTTTTACTTTTTTTACTTTCAAGTTGTTCTAATGACGCTGAAGTAATAGAAGATTATTCATATGTAAAACAAGCTGAGAATAAAAAAATAACCGAATATAACGAGTACCGTAACGTTTACTTTGGTGATACTCATATACATACCACTTATTCATTTGATGCTTACTTGCTAGGTAACATGAACACTCCTGATGAAGCCTATCTTTATGCTAAGGGAGAAGCTATGAAAAATTCTTTTGGCATTAATATGACAATAAGAGAGCCTTTAGATTTTTATGCAGTTACCGATCATGGTTTTTGGATGGGAGTTGTGGATGATTGGGCTGATACATCAAAAGAACTTTCAAAGCATCCTCTTGCAAAACCTTTTCACAACGTAAACGCAGAAGAAAATTTAAGTCTTCTTAATCTTGATGGCAATCTGAATAGAGTATCTCTTTTTAGACAAGAATTCGGTAAATTTGTCCAGACCCGCGGTAGCTACTGGAAACAATTCATTGCTTGGTTGAAGAGTGATATTGCAAGAGGTTCAGCATCATTTGATTATGAGGCCTACAGAGAAGCATGGACAGATATCATTAAGTCAGCGGAAAGACATAATGAACCAGGTAAATTTACTACTTTCATAGGCTATGAGTGGACCTCTTCTTTTTTACCACCAGACGGTGCTTCTTATCATAGGAATGTTTTATTTAATTCAAGTAAGGCACCTAAAAGACCTTTTACAAGGATGGATTCACAGAATCCAGAAGATTTATGGGACTGGATGGACGTTATGAGAGAGAGGGGGTTAGATAGTTTAGCGATACCTCATAATTCCAACCAATCCAATGGCCAGGCTTTTAGACTGGCTTATTATGATGGCAGACCACTCGATCAAGCTTATGCAGAACAAAGAATGCGAAATGAACCGTTGGTTGAGATTACCCAAATTAAAGGTACTTCTGAAACTCATCCCAGATTATCTCAGAACGATGAGTGGGCTGGATTTGAGATATTGAACACACGAAAGGGTAAAGTTAATTTTTATAGCAATCCTCATGGCAGTTATGTAAGGGAGGCTTTAATGAACGGCTTGGCTCTTCAAAAAGAAAATAGAGGTAATCCCTTTAAAATGGGCTTTATAGGTTCAAGCGATAATCATAATTCCTCAGGTTCCTACGAAGAAGATAACTACTTTGGAACAACACCACTAACATCTTCACCTCTATCAAGGGGCTCTTTACCATTTAATGAAGATTACCTAGATGACTCTGTAAGTACTTCTCAACTTAGAGGTTCTGAAATAGTTAGAGGTCAATACCTAGACGGATCTGCCAGAACGGCTCAATTTGGAGCCTCAGGGTTAGCAGGAGTTTGGGCTGAAGAGAATACTCGAGAGTCTATATTTAATGCTCTAAGGCGCAAAGAGACTTTTGGTACTTCAGGTAATAGAATTAAAGTAAGATTCTTTGGTGGTTTTGAATTTAAGGAAATTGATTTAAATTCAGATGATTTAGCTAAGAAAGCTTATGAAAAAGGTGTCCCTATGGGAGCTGATTTGATAAGTGAAGGTAATGAGTCTCCCCATTTTATAGTTTGGGCACAAAGAGACAGTTATGGAGCTCCTCTACAAAGACTTCAAATTGTTAAAGGGTGGTATGATCATGGGCCTAACAAACAAACCAAAGAGAAAGTTTATGACGTTGCTTGTTCAGATGGTTTAAAAGTAGATCCTAACACTCACAGGTGCCCCGAAAATAATGCCAAGGTAAATCTAAAGGATTGTTCCATTTCTAATAATGGAGCTTCTGAATTGAAGACTATTTGGACTGATCCAGATTTTGAAAAAGGGGTGGAGTCCTTTTACTATGTAAGAGTTTTGGAGAATCCTACTTGCAGGTGGACGACTTGGGATGCTATTAGATCAGGAGCTCCAGTTAGACCAGGTTTACAAGTAACAATTCAAGAAAGAGCATGGTCATCGCCAATTTGGTATAAAATTAATTAATAATTAAGGGAGAAAATTATGTCAGCAAACTTAAGTCCAGATCTTTTTCAATTAGCTATGTCTAAAGAGGCTCAGCCTTTAATGGATTTAGTAAAAAAACATTGCGAAGAAAACGTTGCACCAATTCAAGAAGAGTTTTATGGATTGCATAGTCAAAAGGAAGACAGGTGGTCTTGGCATCCTCGCCAACTTGAATTACTAGAGGAAGTAAAAGACAAAGCAAGAGAGTTGGGACTTTGGAATTTCTTTTTACCTGATAACGATGGGAAAATTGGGGAAGGACTAACCAATCTGGATTATACATACATCGCAGATGAGCTAGGAAAATATCCTTTATCATCAGAATCAATGAATTGCAGTGCTCCGGATACAGGCAATATGGAGGTTTTACAACACGTTGGAACCCCAGAGCAAAAAAAGCAATGGTTAGAGCCTTTAATGAATGGAGAAATAAGATCAGCTTATGCAATGACAGAACCTAATTTAGCTTCATCTGATGCCAAAAATATAAGCACAAGTGCAGTATTAGAAGGAGATGAGTGGGTTATAAATGGTGAAAAGTTTTATATTTCAGGAGCAGGAGATCCTAGATGCAAGATTTTTATTACTATGGTTAAGACAAGTCCAGATGCTCATCCTTCAAAACAGCAATCTCAGATTCTCGTACCAAAAGATACTCCAGGAGTAGAGATTCTCGAAGGTATGCAAGTTTTTGGTCAAGACCATGCACCTCAAGGTCATATGCATATCAAACTTAATAATGTGAGAGTTCCCAAGGAGAATATATTGCTTGGTGAAGGAAGAGGTTTTGAGATTTCTCAAGTAAGACTTGGTCCCGGAAGAATACATCACTGTATGAGAACCATTGGAAAGGCCGAGAGGGCTCTGGAGTTAATGGTTAAAAGAGCAGGATCAAGAGAAGCTTTTGGAAAACCAATTGCTAAACTAGGAAAAAATGTAGAGGTTATATCAAGAGCAAGAATAGAGATTAATGCCATGAGATTATCCGTTCTGCAAGCAGCTAAGGCTATGGATGTATTAGGCAATAAAGAAGCAAGGATTTATATCAGTGCTGTTAAGGCAATGGTTCCAGAAAAAGCTTGCTTAATTGTAGACCAAGCGATCCAAATGCATGGAGCAGCAGGTATTTCACAATGGACACCTCTTGCAGGGATGTACGCTGATTTAAGGCACCTTAGGTTTGCAGATGGCCCTGACGAAGTTCATCACATGGTTGTTGGTAGAGCTGAACTTCAGAAATACGATCTTTGGTAGATCTATAAATATTAATTTTCTTCTTTTTCTATTAGCTAAAATAAATTAATGAAAAGGATACTGATTGCTAACAGGGGCGAGATAGCTATCCGCATAGCAAGAACTTGCAATGACTTAGGCATAAAACCTATCGGTTTATATTCTGAAGACGATGTAAATTCCTTGCACCTTTCGAAGATGCATGAGTCTTTCATGATCGATAAAAAAGGCTCAAATGCTTATCTAGATATTAAAAAGATAATTGAAATAGCCAAACTTTCAAAAGTAGATGCAATTCATCCTGGTTATGGCTTTTTAAGTGAAAACCCTCTTTTTGCTAAGGCAACTAGACAAGCAAAAATAAAATACATTGGACCTAGTGAACAGTCTTTAAGGACCTTCGGAGATAAAACTAAAGCAAAAGAACTTGCTAGAAAACTAAATATACCTGTAATTAATGGAACCGAAGGAAAAACATCCTTAAAACAAGCCTCCCAATTCTTAAAACGTTTAAAAAAGAATTCATTGCTAGTCATTAAAGCTACTGAAGGAGGTGGCGGAAGAGGGATGAGGGTTGTTGCATCACAATCTGAACTTAAAGATTCCATGACTAGAGCCTCTTCAGAAGCAAAATCTGCTTTTAACTCCAGCAATTTATATGTCGAAGAGTACCTAAAAAACTACCGCCATGTAGAAGTTCAGGTATTAGGTGATGGTAAGGGAGAAGCAACTCATATGCATGAGAGAGAATGCTCTACACAAAGGAGGTATCAAAAGATAATAGAAATTGCTCCTTGTCCTGGAATTAAAAGCGATTTAAAAGAAAAAATGTTTGAGGCTTCTTTAAAATTAATTAAAGAAATAAAATATGAAGGCCTAGCGACCATTGAATTTCTAGTAGATTTCAAAAAAGCTGATTTTAGGTTCATTGAATGTAATGCAAGACTCCAAGTTGAGCATACGGTAACAGAGGCTGTACTGGACTTGGACTTAGTAAAGGCACAAATTTTAATAGCTTCTGGTAAAACATTTAAACAACTTAAATTAGAACAAAAGGATATCGTCGAACCGAAAGGCTTTGCAGTGCAGACTCGCGTAAATATGGAGGTTATAGACTCTAAAGGAAACACAAAACCTTCAGGTGGAAAATTTAGTGCTTTCGATTTACCTTCTGGACCAGGAGTAAGGGCTGATAGTTATGGGTATAGTGGCTATCAAACTAACCCTTCATTTGACTCTTTAATTGCCAAGATAATCACACACTCCTCTGAAGATAATTTCAAACAAGCTCTTAAAAGAAATTACAGATCTCTTTGCGAATTAAAGATAGAAGGGGTTACAACAAATTTAGATTTATTAAAGAATATTCTTTCAGATAAGAGTTTTAAAAATAACAACTTCCATTCACAATTCTTAGATCAAAATATAAAAACCTTGTTATTAAAGAACAATCATACAGATCTATCTGATATTACTAGAAGTATTAAAAAAGAAACCTTAAAAAGAGGAAAAATAGAGGATCTTGATCCTCTAGCTGTATTAGATCATGGAAAGTCTGGAGGCGGTTTTGTAGAAGATTCAGAAAATATACTGAAATTAGAAAATGAAGAATTAGAAGAGGGTTTCTATAGCGTCAATGCTCCTATGCAAGGAATGGTAGTTAAATTTGAAGTAAAGAAAGGAGATCAAGTCTGGAAAGGAAAACCCTTACTGATTATGGAAGCTATGAAAATGGAGCATGAAGTAGTTTCAGAAGTTGGAGGTGTAATTAAAGAAATTAAAGTTCAGTCTCAAGATACTGTCTTTGAGGGGCATTCGCTTATTACAGTGAAGCTTAAAGAAGTTAAAGAGAAGGTTTCTAAAAAAATTAAAGATATAGACCTGGATGAAATAAGACCTGATTTAAAAGAAGCAATCGAAAGAAAAGAAGCAAGCCATGACAAAAATCGCCCTGATGCAGTTAAAAAAAGATATTCAACTGGCCATCGTACGGCTAGAGAAAACATTGAAGATCTATGTGATGAAGGTTCATTCATTGAATATGGATCTGTAGTGATTGCTGCTCAAAGAAGAAGGAGATCAGAAGAAGATTTAATTAGGAATACCACAGGTGATGGAATGGTATGTGGGCTTGGACATGTCAATGGTAATTTATTTGATGAGACTAATTCTCGAGTAATGGCTATGTCTTATGATTATATGGTTTTAGCTGGTACCCAAGGCAAAATGAACCATTCAAAAAAAGATAGAATGTTTGAAATTGCAGAGCAGAATAGATTGCCTACTATTCTATTTGCTGAGGGAGGAGGAGGTAGGCCTGGTGATACAGATACTTCTGGAGTAGCAGGCTTAGACTGTCTTGCTTTTACTTATTTTGCTCAGTTATCGGGTTTAGTTCCAGTAGTAGGCATAACAACAGGTAGATGTTTTGCTGGTAATGCAGTTTTATTAGGTTGTTGTGATGTAATTATTGCTACTGAGGATTCCAATATAGGAGTGGGTGGACCTGCAATGATAGAAGGTGGAGGCTTGGGAGTTTTTACACCTGAAGAAGTTGGACCAATGGATGTACAAGTACCTAATGGAGTAGTTGATCTTCCAGTTAAAGATGAGAAAGAGGCTGTGGAGGTTGCAAAAAAATATTTATCTTATTTTCAAGGACCTTTAAAAAATTGGGAGGCACCAGATCAAAGGAATCTTCGATTTACAGTCCCAGAGAATAGACTTAGATATTATGATATGAGGGCAGTTATAGAAGGAATAGCTGACATTGGATCTACTTTAGAAATAAGAAAGGATTGGGCACCAGGGATAATTACTTCCTTTATTAGAGTAGAAGGAAGACCGGTAGGTGTCGTAGCAAATAATCCAGGTCATTTATCGGGGGCTATAGACTCGCCAGGAGCAGATAAAGGTTCAAGGTTTATCCAGCTTTGTGATGCGTTTGATATACCTATTCTCTCTCTAATTGATTGTCCAGGAATTATGGTAGGACCAGAAAGCGAAAAATCTGCTTTAGTAAGACATGCTGCAAGAATGTTTGTAGTAGGAGCAAATATTAAAACTCCCTTAATGTCAGTTGTTATTAGAAAGGCCTATGGTTTAGGTGCCCAAGCAATGGCTGGTGGTAGTTTTAAAATTCCATTATTTACAGTCACTTGGCCTACAGGAGAGTTTGGAGGTATGGGCTTAGAGGGAGCAGTTAAATTAGGTTTTCGTAAAGAATTAGAGGCTATTAAAGATCCTAAAAAAAGAATTGAAGCTTATGAAAAGATGGTTGATGATTCCTATAAGAGAGGAAAGGCAGTCAACATGGCCTCTCACTTTGAGTTAGACGATGTTATAGATCCAGCAGAAACAAGAAAATGGATAATGGGTGCATTAAAGTCTTTACCTCCCAAGGCACCTAAAAAGAGCAAAAAAAGACCTAATGTTGATACTTGGTAATATATAGCCCATTAATTAATTTTTAAATTCTACTTATTCTGTTATAAATACCACTGAATTTACAAAAGGGGAGAGTTAATGAAATACATTTACCGTTCTACTGTTTTATTAATCAGCACTGTTGTTTTATGGAGTTGTACATCTGGAGATAGCATTGTTGATTACAATGAGTTAGCAAATGACAATCAAAAGTCCGAGAAAACATCTGGATATAATGAAGATAGAAATGTGTATTTTGGAGATCTTCATGTACATACAAAACATTCATTTGATGCTTACATTTTTGGAACTACAGCTACCCCTGATGATGCTTACAAATATGCCAAAGGAGGATCCATTCAGCACCCCCTGGGTTATGAAATGCAATTGAGAGAGCCTTTAGATTTTTATGCAGTTACTGACCATGGATTTCTCATGGGTAATGTCGAATGGTGGGCCGACCCCAATAATACAACTCCTGGTACAGAAGCATTTACTAATCTTAATACACCTGAGAACAGAACAGTTGAATCAATACCGAGAAGGGGAGCTTTATTTGCAACTCAAGTAAGAAATCTTGCTGCTGGAGGGTTTAATCTTATAGGAACTTTGCAGTATTTGTGGACTGGAGATCAAGCAAGGGTAATCAGTATTTACGATGTGGATAAGCACAGGTCTGCTTGGAAAGACGTAATTCGCAGCGCTCAAGAGCACAATGATCCAGGTAACTTTACTACTTTTGTAGCTTATGAATACACCACTTCAACTACTAGATCAGGCGAGAATATAAGTCTGTTTACACCTGATGGAACTGGACCTTTTGAAGGAGGAAATTTACATAGAAATGTAATTTTTAATGGAAACCGTTTTACGGTTGAACCCTTTTCAAGATTAGATTCCTTAAATCCAGAAGATTTATGGACTTGGATGGATGAATTGAGGGATCAAGGGGTTGATACTATTGCCATTCCTCATAACTCTAATGGATCTAATGGTCAAATGTTTGAATTAGAAGATTGGGCAGGGTATCCAGTAGGCAATGAATATGCCAAATTCAGAATGAGAAATGAGCCTCTTGTAGAGGTAACTCAAGTAAAAGGCACCTCAGATACTCATCCACTTTTATCACCTAATGATGAATGGGCAGATTTCGAAATTATGGATACCAGGGTTGGAGGAACTCAATGGAGTAAACCAGATGGAAGTTATGTTAGACAGGCTTATCTTGCTGGCCTTACATTACAAGAGGAGGAAAGAGGTAACCCATATAAATTCGGTCTCGTTGGTGCTAGTGATACTCATACCGGAGCTATTTCAGATGATGAATCAGATTTTCATTCTAAAATTGGTATTTTGGATGGAACATCTCAAGCAAGAGGTTCTGTTCCTTTATCAGATGATCAAGTTAAATTAATTTCTGATAACGATGATTTGGCTGGAGCTAGATTGATAGGACTAAAGAAAATTGATGATACTTATTACAGTAATCCAGGTTTTCGCCAATGGAGTGCATCAGGTTTGGCAGTAGTTTGGGCGGAAGAAAATACCAGAGATTCCATATTCAGTTCTTTTCGAAGGAAGGAAACATATGCTACTTCAGGAAGCAGAATTAAATTAAGATTCTTTGGCGGTGAAAATTTAAGTCAAACACCTTTGTCTGATAAAGACCTTGTTACTAAAGCTTATTCTAGCGGAGTGCCAATGGGAGGAGATTTAACTGCTTTAGAAGAATCACCTGAGTTTTTAGTATGGGCTGTCAGAGACGCTAGAGGTGCACCACTTCAAAGAATTCAAATTATTAAAGGTTTCGTTGAGAATGCTATTGGCGATCCTTTAGGTAGACCTAATCAACAAGTCTATGATGTCGCTTGTTCGGATGGTCTTAAAGTGGATCCGAATACTCATAGATGTCCTGATAACGGAGCTAATGTCAATTTATCAAATTGCTCTATTAGCTCGAATGTAGGAGCTTCTGAATTAAAAACTTACTGGAAGGACCCTGATTTTGATTCCAGTCAAAAAGCTTTCTATTATGTAAGAGTTTTGGAAAACCCCACTTGTCGCTGGTCAACATGGGATGCTATTAAAAATGGTACTCAACCAAGACCAGATCTGCATAAGACGGTTCAAGAAAGGGCTTGGTCAAGTCCAATTTGGCATACACCAGAAGCGTAAAAGAGTAACCTTTTATGACTAAGAAGTTAGTTGCCTTCTTTTGTTTAGGTCTTGCCATCCTTCTATTGGATATTTTGCTTGATTCCGAAAATCAAGATAAAACCATAGTTCTCTATGATGATGAGATAAACGCATTAATAGAGACTTGGAAAGCTCAGGTAGGCAGGCCTCCTAATGATCAAGATCTTCAAGGGATTATTAATCAGTTAATAGAAGAAGAGATTCTTTATAGAGAAGCTTTGAAGTTAAATCTTGATAAAGATGACATTATTATAAAAAGGAGACTAGCCCAAAAAATAGGATTTTTAAAACAGGAAGAGCAGATTAATCCTCCAACTGAAATAGAATTAAGAGAATATTTTGATTCTAGAGAAAGTGAATATTTTATGAAAGAAAGGTATACCTTTACTCATCTTTATTTCTCTAAAGACAAGGAGGGGGCCAATAGAGCTCAAGCAGCTATTGACATTCTTGCCGATCAAAAAGAAGTTCCAGACAGTGACCCTTTCTTGATAGGTAAAAATTTTATTAATAAAACTGCTAAAGAAGTTGATAGAGATTTTGGTCTTGGTTTCTCAGATAACCTAATTAAAGCAGAAATTAATATTTGGCTAGGTCCTTTTAAGTCCGTTTATGGATCTCATTTGATTAAAGTCTCTAGAGTTACACAAGCTCAGTCTCCAAATTATGAAGAAGTTAAAAGAGAAGTTTTAATGGATTATTTGTTAGATCAAAAGCAAGAAAGTATTAAAAGTTTTATTGATGAATTAAAGAAAAATTACGAAGTTCGAATAAACCCTGAGTTTAATTATCAAACTCGATGAATAGATTAATTTTATCTTTCTTCTTAATCTTTCTTTCTTTCAAGAGCATAGTTGCCCATGAATTAAATCCAGCTAGATTAATAATAAATGAAACGGAGCTTAATTCTTATCAAGTCAACTGGAGGTTTCCTTCTAATGTATTAACTAAACCTGGAAGTGTAGTTTTCCCAGAAAATTGTAAGGAAACTATTAACTCTTTCCCTAAGATCGAGGGTAAGTATCAGGTGCAGTCATCAAGTCTCTTATGCAAATTAGATTTGAGAAATCAGGAAATAACTGTAAAAGGTCTAACGCGAATGACCGACGGCCTAATAACAATAGAGTTTTCTGATGGAGGTAAGTTTGAAGGGTTAGTTTCAGTTAATAATCCAAAGCTGTTAATACCTGGTGAATCTAACTTATATCCTACAAATTATTTTTGGCTTGGACTTCAACATTTATTAAGTGGCATAGATCATCTTATATTTGTACTTGGGCTAATTTTTATAGTTGTTGGTTTTAAAACATTAATTAAAACTATAACTGCCTTTACTTTAGCTCATAGCATTACCCTAGCCTTGTCAGTTACAAAGACTGTTCAATTACCCCAATCTAGCGCAGAAGCCTTGATAGCTTTAACTTTGATTTATTTGGCATTAGAAATAGGAGAAGGCAGGAGGTACGCTAGAACTCCATGGGTTTTAGCTTTTGGTTTTGGCTTGTTACATGGATTTGGTTTTGCTGGTGCTTTATCAGAGATAGGTTTTTCAGAATCCTCTCTGCTTTATTCCATGCTTTTCTTTAATTTAGGTATTGAAGCTGGTCAATTGATTGTTTTACCTTTCTTTGTTGGTTTAGTTTGGTCTCTAAATAAATTAAAAAGCACTGAGTTTATTTATAGGTTCTCTTCATACCTTGTCGGAGGAATATCTTGCTTTTGGATTCTAGAAAGGGTAGGTAATATTATATTAAGTTGATCATCAGTTAACTGTGTATTAGTATTTCCAATATAGATACGTATAAAAACGTAATTGTTAAATAATTTTTTGGGGAGAAAGTTATGCAAAACTTATTTAAAGTTTTATTTAGTTTTTCGCTTTTAAATCTCTTTTTCTTTACGAACATTCTCTTTTCAGAGGACGCTGAAGTAGAGGAAATAGTAGTAACAGGTTCTTTAATAAAAGTTTCAGCTCAAAACCAGGCTGTTCCTGTTGACGTAATTGGTAGAGATGAATTAGAGGCAGAAGGTAATCCAACAATGATGGATGTTATTCTTAATTTACCTTCTATGTCAGGTACTTTAAACCAGCAAGATCAGTTCCAAGGGAGTGGTGTAGCTACTGGAATGAAGAATATTAATATTCGTGGTATGGGAGGAGACAGAGGTCTTGTTCTTATTAACGGTAAGAGAGTTGCACCTGCAGCAGTTAGGTCTGCAAAATCAGCTGTTTATCCTGTAGACGTTGGTAATTTTCCTATGATTGCTATGCAAAGAATGGAATTACTAAAAAATGGTGGTGCTGTAACTTATGGATCAGATGCAATGACAGGTGTTCTTAATTTCATTACAAGAAGAGGATTTGAAGGTTTTGAAGTAAAAGCGAACTTTTCTGATAATGACGGAAGTGACGGCGACCAAAACATTTCCATGATTTGGGGAACTGGAAATAGCAGTGCAAATTTAATGATAGCTATAGAGTATGAAAAAAGAGACCGACTTCCTATTTGGGAAAGAAATTTTGTTGACTATAGCTCACCTACTGGGTGGCCTTTGGGTATATCTTCATTTGGTAATCCAGGAGGGTTTGGACCCGCCAAAGGATGGCCTGGAACTTTATATGGTGGCTTAGATAGAGATCCAAAATGTGGATACTCATCAGAGTACACAAGCTCTTTTGCTCTAAGCTTAGGAAGATGTGGATATAATTACACGCCTTTCTTCAATCTAATTGATGAACAGGAAAGAAAGAAGTTTTATGCTCAAGTTGATTTTGAGATAACTGACTCAACTTCAGTCTATGTGGATGTTCTTTATGCTGATCTTGAAGGTTGGTACAACACTTCACCTAGTTTTCCACATACTAATCCTGGATCTTCTAATTACTGTTCTGGAGATCCATTGACATGTACTTCTGCAGTACCTTACTTCATGTATGTTCCTCTTGCTAATCCAGGAGCTGTTGACTTTTTAAGTACACTAAGTGCTGCAAGGCAAGCTGAATATCAAGCGGCGGGCGGTTTACATTTCTGGGGTAGAACTCTAGCAGTAGAAGGCCCTTCTCAAAGCGGTAAACGTTTTCATGAAACTATGAGATTGAATGGAGGAATTCGTCATTCTTTCAATAATGGAATGGATTTAGATGTATCTGTTACTTATACAAATCATTCAGTTGATGGTTATACATATGATCCTCTTCATTTAAGAGTTCAAGATGCTCTAGCGGGGCTTGCAGGCCATGACTGTCCTAGAGTTGGTTCTAATCCTTGGGCTGCAGCTAATAATGCTCTTCGAGGAGATACTGCTTCAGGTTGTTATTGGTACAACCCTTTTGGAACTGCTATTGGCGCATCTTCGGGAAGTGCTCTAGCTAATCACCCTAGTGTAAGGCAGTATTTCAATGGTGTTTCTGCTGGTATTACCCAAGTAGAAAATGTTGTAACAGAAGCTCTGTTAACAGGAGAATCAAACATTGAAATGGGCGGAGGAAATCTTGCTTGGGCTGCAGGTTATCAATACAGATGGTGGGATAGTAAATATAACCCAACAGGAGATAATAGGGTTGATGGACCTCAAAACTCTCCTTTTGTTTTCTTGGGAGTAGAACAACCAAGTTATATAGAAACTAGAGTTTGGTCACTATTTGGTGAAGCTGCTTTACCTATTACGGAAAATTCAGTTATTACCTTTGGGGCTAGACATGAAGACTATGGTCTGGATTCAGTAACTAAACCTAAACTTGCATTTATATCTGATGTTTCAGATAAGGTTACTGTAAGAGCATCATATGAGCAGGTATTTAGGGTTCCTAGTATACCAACTCAATCTACTGTTTCTCTGGAGCTTTACCAGCCAGCTGGTGAATATATTCAGATTGAGACCCCTGTTCCTTCTTCTTTACAACCTGAAGAATCAACCAACATAGGATTTGGAGTTATTGTTAGACCTACTGATCAACTTAGTATTAATTTAGATTATTACTCTCTTGCTTTAGAAGGTCCTTTTAACAGAGAAGCTTCTACTTGTGCTTGTTCAGATAAAATAACTGGTAGTGGTGCACTTTATGATCCAGCAGTAAATGTTCCGCAAGATATTTCAAAAATAATTGCTGAACTTATTAACGGTGATGATGTAGATACTTCCGGAGTAGATTTAGAGGTTAAGTACAACTTTGAAAGTGGCTTAGGTAACTGGTCAGTTGGTGGAAATATGAATCATATATTAGAGTATGATGTTTCTGGAACAGCTGATGGCAATCCTTATGATGCAGCTGGCAAATACAACCTTCGTTCTACAGTGCTTCCAATTGAGCTGCGTATGATGCCTGACTTTAAGTTAAATGCTTACGCGTCTTTATTAATGAATAATGGCGTTTATGTAAGACTATTTGCTAGGTATATAGATGGAGTAGAATTACCTTCTACTTTTGATTCTTTAGCCACTATGCAAGGTGCAGGTTATTTCCAAGATCAACAAATTGATGATCATCTAACCTATGATTTTCATATAGGTTTTAACCTTTTAGGAGATAAACTGGAAACAACTCTATCAGTGATAAATTTAACTGATGAAGAGCCTCCATTAGCACCTCATGAATTGGCTTATGATGCTAATACGCATAACCCCGTTGGCAGGATTGTCAAAATTGGGCTTGATTATAGGATGTAATATTAGGTTTTTTGGTCAGTTGGTGGCAACAGGGCATAAAGTCTTGGAACATAAGATCTCAATAAAAGAGATTAATGACTAAATAACCTATGACCTAGAAAAGTAAAAATTCTAGGTCAAAATTAAAGAGGGCTTCCTAGCCCTCTTTTTTTTAGTTGATCTAAAAATGCAAACCACTATCCTTTCTGTCATAATTTAACAATATTGGAGGTCTATCATGTCTAAACAAGCAACTTTCTCTGAAATGAAGAACGGAACATCAGAAGATTATGCAATTATTGCCGAACATGGATCAGATTTTGCTAAGGAATTACCTACCAGGATACTCGAACATCTTAATATCTTGAAGGGTGATAATGGTGGTTTTGCAGTGGATAGGTTTACCCACAGTATTCAGACAGCTACAAGAGCACATAGAGATGGGAAAGATGAAGAGTATGTAGTTTGTGCTTTACTTCATGACATTGGTGATACCATTGCATCAGCAAACCATGCAGACCTAGCTGCTACGATGTTACAGCCTTTTGTATCAGATAAAAATTATTGGATTGTGAAACATCACGGAATTTTCCAGGGTTACTATTTCTTTGAGCACATAGGCCTAGACAAGAATATGAGAGATGAATTCAAGGATCATGAATATTGGGATGATTGTGCTGAATTCTGTGCAAAATATGATCAAAATTCTTTTGATCCAGAGTACGAAAATATGCCAATTGAAGAGTTTATTCCCATGGTCCGTAATGTTTTTTCTAGACCTAGAAATTCTATTTACAAGAAAAGAGACTATTAAGCTCATCTGTCGAGATGGATAAGATAGATTCTCTTATCAAGGAGCTGACCCTAGAAGAAAAGGTATCTATTCTTTCTGGTTCTGATTCCTGGCATACATCTGCAGTTGAAAGAATATCTATCCCTAGAATAAAAATGACAGATGGGCCTAATGGAGCCCGTGGAGATGGTGTTAGTAAAGTTTCCTCTGCTTGTTACCCTAATGGTTCAGCTTTAGCTTCTACTTGGAATATAGAATTAATTGAAGAGTTAGGTAAGTCTCTAGGAAAAGAAGCAAAGACTAAAGATGCAGATGTCTTGTTAGGACCTACTATAAATATTCATAGGCATCCTTTAGGTGGAAGGCACTTTGAGTGTTATTCAGAAGACCCTTATTTAACAGGTTTAATCGCTGTAGCTTATGTTAAAGGAGTTCAGTCTGAAGGTGTAGCTGCCTGTATAAAACATTTCGTCGGAAATGATACTGAGTATCAGAGACATACAGTCAGCTCAAATATAAAGCCAAGACCTTTACGAGAGATATATTTATTGCCATTTGAGATGGGAGTTAAGCAAGGGGGTGCTTTAGGTGTTATGTCTGCTTATAACCAACTTAACAATACTTATTGTTCTTCTAGTGAAGAGCTTTTAATCAATATCTTAAAAGAAGAATGGAATTTTCCAGGCTATGTTGTAAGTGATTGGGGAGCTGCATTACAGACTATAGAGAATGCTAATGGTGGATTGGATTGCGAAATGCCAGGTCCAGCAAAGACCTGGGGTGAAAACCTTGTTAAAGCTGTTAAAGATAAAAAAGTTAAAGAAGAGATGGTTGATGACAAGGTAAGAAGGATATTAAGAATAGCTGAATTTACAGGTAGATTAGATAAACCTGAAGAAAAACCTGAAGAATCAATTAACCTAGAAGAAGATAGTATTTTGATAAGGGATGTTGCAAGCCAATCAATGGTTCTTCTTAAGAATGAAAATGTTTTACCCTTTCAAGAATCTAAAATAAAAAAACTCGCTGTTATTGGACCTAATGCAAAAAAAGGGCAATTTATAGGTGGTGGTAGCGCAACAGTAAAGCCCCATTATGTAGTTCATCCACTGGAAGGATTAACAGAAAACCTTAAAGACAAAGTAATAGTAGAATATGCTAAAGGTTGTCACACTTATAAATATTTACCTCAAATTGAGTCTGATCAGGTCTGCTGCCCTAAAAGCGAAAACCCAGGGTTTCTAGTTGATTTCTATAAAGGAGAAGACTTTAGTGGAGAAGTTCTGAAATCGTCGGTAATGAAAGGGGGGAGGTTTTGGGCATTAACAGGTTTTGGTGTTGATGTAGCAATGAAGATGGAATCTCCATCGCTGTCAGTAAGGTTCACATCTAAGTTAAAGCCAAAAATAAGTGGCAGTCATGAATTTGAATTAGTCAGTATAGGTCCTGCAAGATTAAAGATAGATGGAAAAATGATTGTAGATAACTGGAATTCTCAAGATCCTGGAGATGCTTTTTTTTCATATGGTAGTGCACCCCGAAGATCCTCAATAAATTTAAAAACAGATAATGAGTATCTTTTGGAAGTTGAATACAAGTGGCAAGGAAGGTTCCCAGCAGTGCAAATAGGAATGCTTCCACCTGATGAAGAGGATTTAACTGAACAGGCTCTTTCTTTAGCTAAAGAAAGCGATGCCGTTGTAATGCTAGTGGGAACAAATTCAGATTGGGAAACTGAAGGGAATGACAGATCTGAACTAGGGCTTCCTGGAGAACAAGATACTCTAATCCATCAAGTGGTAAAAGCAAATCCAAACTCTGTTGTTGTAATAAATACAGGTTCACCAGTTAGCATGCCTTGGCTTAAAGAGGCTAAATCAATTCTACAATGCTGGTTCCCAGGTCAGGAATTTGGTAATGCCCTTTTTGACATCCTGTTCGGTAAAACTAACCCTTCAGGAAAACTTCCAACAACTTTTCCTAAAAGGCTAGAAGATACTCCAGCCTATGCTCATTATCCCGGAGAAGATCTGCAGATGGATTATCTGGAAGATATTTTTGTTGGATATCGTTGGTATGAGAAGGAAGAGATAAAACCGTTATTCTCATTTGGATACGGTCTTTCCTATACAACTTTTGAATATTCAAGTTTAAGAATTATCCCTCCTAAAGAAGAAGACTCAGCTATTGCTTTTTCATTTACCGTAACCAATACAGGTAAAATATCAGGAAAAGAAATAGTCCAATGCTATGTAAGTGTTCCAAACTCTAAAGTTATTAGGGCGTCTAAGGAACTAAAAAGGTTTTCTAAAGTAGACCTAAAAGCAGGGGAGTCTAAAAAGATAATTTTTGAGTTAAATGAAAGGGATCTTTCTTACTGGAACGAGAGAGAAGGTAATTGGTTTATAGAGCCTGCAGAATACAAGGTATCTGTAGGAGGTTCTTCTGATGAAACTCCACTTGAAGCTTCAGCTTGGTTAGGCTAAAAATTATTTAGCAGTTAAGCCACCATCAACAATTATTTCAGTACCTGTTATAAAAGAACTGTCGTCTGAAGCCAAGAAAACTGCAGTTTGAGCAATTTCTTCTGGTTTACCAAATCTTGCAAGAGGATGAAGTTCAGAAAGTTGAGCTCTTGCTTCGTTATCCCCTGTTCCTGTCTGTTCAATCATAGAATTTACTACCTGTGTCCCCATGCTAGTGTCTATAACCCCAGGATGGATGCTGTTTACTCTTATATTGTATTCAAGGCTTGCACACTCTAAGGCACTACTTTTAGTGAATAATCTAACTGCTCCTTTAGACGCTGTGTAAGCTCCATGATTTGGACTACCTACTAAACCAGCTACTGAAGATAAATTTATTATGGATCCGCTAGAATCTCGGTTCATGGATCTCTTTTTAATTTCTGGAATAGAAACTTTAGTACCCAAGAATACTCCTTCGACATTTACAGAAAACATCTTTCTCCAATCCTCTAAAGTTGTTTCCTCTATTAAACTAGGAAAATATATCCCAGCATTGTTGACTAAAATATCAAGACCGCCAAAACTCTTGGTACAGTGTTGAATAACCTTATTCCATTCTGACTCTATAGTTACGTCATGCTTAATAAAAGTAGCTGGATATCCTTTATCAATTAATCCTTCGACTTTAGATTCTCCTTCTTCTGTCAATTGATCAGTTATGATTACACTGGCACCAGCTGCGGCCATGGCTTCAGATATGGCGCCGCCAATACCTCTAGCTCCACCAGAAATTAAAGCTATTTTATTTTTTAGATCAGCCAAATTTAAACCTTTTTAGGTGCTCCTTTTTCAGAAACCTCATCATCATGATGTTTTTTTGCTTCTATTAATTCAGGCATAAGCTTATCTAGCTGATCCAGAGTCCATAAGTTATCAGTAGTGAAGGATTTTATTACTGCAGGTTGCTGCATTATTCCAAGTATGCCAGCCTGAGAGTGTATTATTTGAGAAGTTACTTCGTTTGCTGCTTCTGAACACAACCATGTAACTATAGGGGCTATTTGTTCAGGACCCTGGGTCCAATCATTTTCATCGTATTTTCTTCCTGCAGCTTCAATTAAATCTATAGTCAGTCTAGTTGCAGCACCCGGCGAGATAGTATTCACTGTGCACTTATATTTAGCTACCTCCAAAGCAAGAGATCTAGTAAAACCAGCTATGCCAGCTTTAGCTGCTCCATAGTTAGTCTGTCCAAAATTTCCAAATAGACCAGAAACAGATGACATATTAAGAATTCTGCAATTTAACCTATTTTCATCACGAATATATCTTACAAATGGTCTCGTGCAGTTATAGTGTCCTTTTAAATGAACTTCCATAATTCCATCCCATTCATTCTCTTCCATATTGTACAAAGTTTTATCCCTTAGGATTCCTGCGTTATTAACTAAAATATCCATTCCTCCAAAAGCTTCTAAACACGTATCAAATATATTTTGACCTCCTTCCACCGTAGCAACAGAATCATAATTTGATTTAGCATTATATCCTAAGTCATTGATTTCATTAACAACTTCGTCAGCTATATTTCCTCCACCAGTACCATCCCTGTCTCCACCAAGGTCATTTACTACTACTTTCGCCCCTTCTTTTGCAAAACTTAGACATATCTCTCTTCCTATGCCTCTGCCTGCTCCAGTTACTACAGCAACCTTTCCATTTAAAACTCCCATAATATCTCCTTAGAAATAATCTTATTTTATCTTTTAAGTAGGTAATAATACAAAAAGACAACTTGGTATATTTCAAATTATCTATCACAATGTATTAATCAAGGGAGGAGATATTGTCAGCTAATGGAACAAAGGCTCAAAGAGCTACTAAAACGACACAGTTTTATTATGGTTTTGGCTCAATTTCTGTAGGAATAAAAAATAACCTGTTAGGGACCTTTCTTCTTATTTACTACAATCAGGTGTTGGGCCTAGATGCAATTTTAACTGCGTCAGCCATGGCAGTTGCTTTAGTTTTTGATGCATTCTCTGATCCATTAATTGGCATTTGGTCTGATAGAACTAAAACAAGGTGGGGCAGAAGACATCCTTTTATGTATTTTTCTATAATACCCTTTTCCCTGGCTTATTATTTCATTCTTAGTGATCCTGGAGATATAAGCCAACCTGAACTTTATACAAGATTAGTTTTTTGGCTAATCATACTTAGGATGTGTATGACTTTATTTGAAGTTCCTAGGGGTGCTTTAGCTCCTGAATTATCAAAAGACTATGACCAAAGAAATACTTTGGCTGCACTCGGAATGATGTTTGGTTGGCTTGGAGGGGCTGGTATTGATTACTTAGCAAAAGAGTTTTGGTTAGATAGTTTCCTAGATTTAGAAGGTTATCAAACATTAGCCTTTTGGGGTGGAGTTGGTATTTTTATAGGGTCAGCAGTAAGTTGCTTAGGAACTCACAGGAATATACCAGACTTATATAAGCCTGCAGTGAGGTCTTTAAATATAAAAGTACTTGTAAAAGAAGCCATTAGTACTTTATCTAATAAATCTTGGTTAGTTTTATTCTTATCAGGATCTTTTTATGCTCTTCTAATAGGTTTAGAGTCTGGTGTTGGAACTTATTACAATGAGTTTTTCTGGCAATGGAAGCCAACAGTAATAGCTCCAATGTCTATAATTACTGCTCTATCTGTAATTGCATTAGTATTTTTTGCTCCTTTTATTGCTAAAGGAAGAAACAAGAAAAAGATTGCAGTAGGTTTATTCTTAACAACAATTTTCGTAGGTCCTTTGCCAGTTGCTTTAAGGTTAATGGATGTCTTTTATGGCTCAAACTTTATACCTGAGAATGGATCTGATGCTCTTTGGTATATTTTGGCTATTCATGGGGCTGCAATGGGTGCACTTGGTGCTTTGGGTTTTGTTTTTATTGGCTCTATGTCTATGGACATAGTAGAGCAGGTAGAAACAAATACTGACCGAAGGGAAGAGGGCCTGTTGGGAACAATAAATGCTTTCGTTCATAAATTAGTAGGAGCTGGAGGAGTTATTCTAAGTGGATTGATAATAAGCTATGCTGGGTTTGATAATCCAGAAGCAACTAGAGCAGACTTCTATGGAGGAGACATAATTAATAACTTTGCTATTATCCATTTAATTATTGGGATAACACTGCCATTCATCTCTACGTTGCTTGTCCTCTTTTATGATATAGATAGATCTAAACACAATACCCATGTTTCTGATCTGGGTTACGTAGAAGAATAATGTTTTTTTTCCCATTTTCTGATGACAACCCCACATCAAGCCGCCCTTATGTAACTTATTGCATAATTGGTATTTGCTGTTTTGTTTTCTTATGGCAGATTACTTTACCTCCTCATCTTTTTGAATCTTCAGTTTATAATTTTGGAGTCATACCTGCTTCTCTCTTGGGTTCTAAGGAGGGATATCTACCATCAAGTTTAACTATTCTTACTTCTATGTTTATGCATGGAGGATGGATGCATCTCATTGGAAATATGGTTTTTCTTTGGATTTATGGAGACAACATAGAAGACTCGATGGGTAGAGGTAAATTTATCGTCTTCTATGTGTTATCTGGTGTAGCAGCAGCTTATACCCAGGCTTATATAGACCCTACTTCAGAGATACCAATGATAGGAGCAAGTGGAGCTATTGCTGGAGTATTAGGGGCTTATTTGTTACTTCACCCCAAAGCAAATATCAATGTTCTTTTTGTTTTCTTCTTCTTTATCACTGTAATCAGAGTACCAGCTTCTATAGTTTTAAGTTTTTGGATAATAAGTCAGTTTTTTTCAGCTGATTTCTCTTCAGCTAGTGATGGAGGTGTGGCTTATTTAGCCCACATTGGAGGTTTTATTGCCGGTATTGCTCTTATTCCATTTTTTAAAAGAGCAGGAATTCCTCTTTGGGATAAGCCTCATTCTAACGCTTTTGAAACTGCAGATATTGAATTAACAAAAATTCTCCAGGGAGATAAAATAGATAGCTTTAAAGAAGAGTTTATAAAGAAAGCAGATAAATCAAAAAAATAAAAAGTGAAGATAAGATTAATATTTAAGTTCTTAGGAATAACTTTATTAGGTGGAGTTATTACCATAGGTGTTTATGTGTTAGGAGTTAATTTTAATTGGTATGGAGAGCTTGAAGGTAAGGGTCAGATAATAACTGATTCTTATCCTGAGAGACTACTAGAAGAAAAGAAAAGAGCACAAACCAAAGTAAACCCACATACTAAGCAGATTCTCTTTGGAGATACTCATGTTCATTCAACATACTCCACTGACGCCTTTTTGTGGAGTTTGCCTATTTTAAATGGTGAAGGACCTCATCCAATTTCAGATGCATGCGATTACGCTAGATTTTGTTCTGCTTTGGATTTTTGGGTAACCACAGACCATGCTGAAGCTTCAACACCGAGGAAATGGAAAGAAATAAAAGAGTCTGTAAGGCAGTGCAATGCTCCAACAAATGAAACAGATCCAGATATCGTAACTTTTTTAGGCTTCGAATGGACCCAAGTAGGCCAATATGCCGAAGATCATTATGGCCATAAGAATGTTATGTTTTTAGATATTGAAGAAGGGAAAGTCCCCTTAAGACCTATAGGCGCTGGAGGGGTTGCGACCAATGGTATGCGAGGAAGTATTGCTGGAGCGGCTAGACAATTTATGCCTTTGGCTTTTTTTGATTTTAAAAACCGTCACAGATATTTTAATTTTTTGAGTTTTGCAGATGAGATGGGCACGACCCCTTACTGTGAAGAAGGAGTAAATTCATCTCTTTTATCAGAAGATTGCTATGAATATGCAAATACGCCTAAAGATCTTTTTTTAAAGCTAAGAGAACTAAATTATCCTTCCATTGTAATTCCTCACGGAAATACTTGGGGATTCTATACGCCTCCTTTATCTAGCCTGAATAAGCAATTAGAAGAAGGGTTTCATGATGACAAAGTACAGATTCTATTTGAAGTAATGTCGGGCCATGGCAATTCTGAAGAATATAGACCTTGGAGAGCAGCTAAAATAGATTTAGACGGTTCTATGTCTTGTCCTAGTCCTACTAAAGATTATTTACCAAGTTGTTGGAGAGCTGGAGAAATAATTTTAGAAAGGTGCTTAAAAGAAGGAAATGCAGAATCTGAATGTAAAAGAAGAGAGATACAAGCTAGAAAAGATTATTTATCTCTTGGTTCGTCAGGTTACTTAAGTATTCCCGGAACTGACATAGAAGATTGGCTTGACTCAGGACAGTGTAAGGATTGTTTCTTACCTTCTTTTAATTATCGCCCTGCTGGATCAGGACAATATGCTCTTTCCATATCTAATTTTGATCAAGAAGACCCTAAGAGGTTTAAGTTCGGTTTCATAGCTTCAAGTGATAATCACAGATCTCGTCCTGGAACTGGTTATAAAGAAATAGACAGATTTGTAACTACAGAAGCAAATGGACCATCATCTCAGGTAGTAGCTGACTCTATATATCCAAAAGATGAACCAATATCAAAATCTAGAGATATGGGCGGAAGAGATGGGTTGATCGATATGGGTTTTCGAGCTTTTGAAGTAGAAAGACAGGCCTCTTTCTTTACTACTGGAGGGCTAGCAGCAGTTCACTCATATGGTAGAGATAGATTATCAATTTGGGATTCAATGAAGAGAAAAGAAACTTATGGAACCAGTGGAGATAGAATTCTACTTTGGTTTAACTTAGAGAATGGAAATGAAATAATCCCGATGGGAGGCGAGACCTCTACTCAAAAAAATCCTAAATTTTATGTAAAAGCTGTCGGTGCTTTAAAACAAAAACCTGGTTGCCCAGATTATAGTGATTCTAAGATTAGCGATGCAGATCTAAGTAGAATCTGTAAAAATGAATGCTATAACCCTTCCGATGAAAGGAAAGTTATAAGTAGAATCGAAGTGATCAAAGTTTCTCCCCAAGTTTCTCCTAATGAAGAGGTTGAAGACCTTATACAAGATCCTTGGAAAATATTTAAATGCCCTTTAGATCAAAACGGATGTGAGATCAGTTTTGAAGATGAAAGTTTTTCTATAGATAAACGAGATGTTTCTTTTTATGTAAGGGCTATTCAAGAACCTTCATCATCGATTAATGCTAAGAATATTAGATGTCAATATAATGAAGAAGGGGAGTGCAAAAAAGTAAATATATGTTACGGAGATAACCGAACGGCTAAAGAGGATGATTGTTTGTCTTTAATAGAAGAAAGGGCTTGGTCATCACCCATTTATATTGATTATCTATGAGTTTTGGTTAATCTGTTTCAGAGATTCATCTATAAGGCTAATTAAATCATTTACACCAATAGCTTCGCCTGTAATTCTTATTAATTCTATAAATACTTCATTTGACTGAGAAGGCGTTACATCAGTATTTTTTATACATGCTCTAGCTATCTGAGCTATTAAAAGGAAGCCAAAAGCATTTGTGGGCCTTCCTTTTTTACCTTTGAGGTTTTTGACTGTACTTTCAGACGCATCTCTAAGAATTTTTAAACTCTTAGTTAAATCAGATAGGTATTTATAATCGAGATTATTGGAAATATGGTTTTGTAATAGGAAAGATCTTGCACCTGGAAACAGTTTACTTAAATTTTCTGAGAGCATTTCTGTTTGAAGAGCTATTTCATCTAACTGTATTCTAATATCAGTATAACTAGGTGCTCTTCGGAAAACAGCTTCTTCAAATTTATAAGTGGTTATTGCATTTTCCAAGTCAGCAATAAATTCAATAGGAGCTTTAGGTACGATTTTTTTTATTTTTGTTATAAATCTTTTAGGTAATTTATAAGGATTTTTAAACTTAAGACTTTCCCCAGAGATACTAGAGATTTTGCGATACTTACTTTTTGGCATTTGTTACATATTAATATATGGTAATGATCTTATGAAGGGAATTGAAGGAATTCATGGAAGACTCAAAGAAAAAAATTAAACTCTCCACATCTACTAAATTTTTCTATGGCTTTGGTTCAATTTCTTTCGGTATAAAGAATAATGGATTTAGCTATTTTGTTCTTTTTGTTTATAGCTCTGTTTTAGGTCTTCCGGCATGGATGACAGGCCTAGCATTAAATCTAGTTTTAATAGCTGATGCCATTACTGATCCTCTTGTAGGTTACTATTCAGATAGGCTTAGATCTAGGTGGGGAAGAAGACATCCATTTATGTATGCTGCAGCTTTACCTGTTGCAATCACGTATTTTTTTCTTTGGACACCACCAGAAAGTCTCTCAGATTGGCAGCTTTTTTCCTATCTTCTAGTCTGTGCCATCATCATTAGAGTTTTTATAACCTTTTACGAGATTCCTTCTGTTTCGTTAGGCCCAGAGCTTACTGATAATTATGTAGATAGAACTTCTCTAATGGCTTATCGATATTTCTTCGGCTGGTTTGGTGGCTTAACCACATACAATTTAGTTTGGTTTTGGTTTGGACCAAGGAATGTAACCAGTGAATACACCGATGGACGGTACAATCCAGAGGCCTGGTCTGAGTATGGTCTTGTAGCAGCTATATTGATTTTTATAGGAATTATTGTGACTGCTGTTGGAACGCATAAACATATTCCAGATTTAATAGAACCTCCGCAAAGAAGAATCACCTTAAGAAAAGTTTTTAAGGAACTATACGAAACTTTACTAAGCAATAGATCTTATAAGTTTCTTTTTGCTTCTGGACTCTTAGTGGCAGTTGCTGGAGGTATAGAGGCAGCTTTCGCAGTTTATTTTGATAGTTATTTTTGGGAATTAGATTCTGACGAAATGTTAACTAGAGGTTTATGTATATATTTATCTCCTATCATTGCTATGTTTTTAGCTCCTATATTGTCTGACAGATTTGGCAAGAAAGAGACCGTTATGTCAGTATGGGCCTTTCAGATAATCTTTGCTGCTCTTCCTTTTGCTCTGCGTTATATAGATTTAACTTATGGAACATCAATTTTGCCTGCAAATACAAATGAAGAAAACCCAACTTCTATGCTACTAACTTTTTTGTGCATTCATGTGGTTATAAATGTAGCTGCGGGGATTATTGTTTTTTCTACTCTAAGTTCTATGTTGATGGATTTAGTAGAAGATATACAGCTTAAAACAGGAAGAAGAGAAGAAGGGGTTCTCTTCTCTGCAAGAAGTTTTGCAGATAAAGCAGTAAGTGGTTTTGGTCTAACTTTTGCAGGAGTTGTGTTGACTATTATTTCTTTCCCTGAATCCTCTGTAATTCGAGAAACTTATAATGGAATAGTACCAAACCAAATTTTAGCAGACTTGGCAATTTGGTATGTTCCAATTTGCATAATTTCTTTTAGTGCAGCTTTACTTATGGTCCAAGGATACTCTTTAAGTAGAAGTGAGCATGAAGAAAATGTAGCCAATCCAGACACTAAAATCTGGAAAGGTGATTAGGTTGATATATGAGATCGGTCTTAAAACCCCAATAGGCGAACTGGGGTTGCTAGGTGACGATACAAATTTATTAGAGTTAAGTTTAAATGGGCTGAAAGGGTTGTCTCGTAGAGGAAAATCAACAGAAGACAGGTTTAAGCTAGAGAGCAAACAATTAAATCAGTATTTTTTAAAAAAAAGAAGAACCTTTTCAATTAAAACTCACTTAGAGGGAACTAATTTTCAAAAAGAAGTCTATAAAGAAATGATAAATATAAAATATGGCAAAGTCTTAACTTACAAAGATTTAGCTAAAAAAGCTGGCCATCCAAGAGCCTATAGGGCTGTAGGCAGTGCTTGTGGGGCAAACAAAATTCCCATAGTGATTCCTTGTCATAGAGTCATTTCCTCTTCAGGACTTGGAGGGTTTGGGGGAGGATTAATACTTAAAAAATTTTTACTTAATCTAGAAAGTAACTAAAATTAACTTTTTTAAACATAATCTTATAAATGTCAGCTTGCGCAAAAATAGAATCAGTTCTAAAAGATAGTTTAGATCCATCCCATTTAGAAGTGATTAATGAAAGTTTTATGCATAATGTAGAACCTGGTGCGGAGTCTCATGTGAGGATCGTAGCTGTATCAAAAGTATTCGAAGGTTTGAATCTTGTAAAACGTCATCAAGCTATTTACAAGTTAATAGGAGAGGAACTTGCAGGACCAATTCATGCAATTACCTTACATACTTTCACTGCAAATGAATGGCAGGAAAGAAATGAGTCAACTAACCCCTCACCAGAATGTGAAGGTGGAAGTGCTCAAGAATCTCAAGATTAAATCAAATGAGCACAATAACAATTGTCACCTTTTATAAGGTAGTCTCAATAAAGAATGTAAATAAACTTAAAAGAGAAGTTGAAAGGGTAGCTTATAAGAAAAAATTATCGGGTACTTTTTTTGCAACCCCCCAAGGAATAAATGCAACTTTGGCAGGTAAAAGAGAGGGTCTAGAAATTATTTTAACTTTATTAGATGAAGTTTTTAATATTAGCAATTTACAGCCTACCTGGTCTGAATCCTTTAAAGCTCCTTTTAAGAGGTTAAAGGTTAAGATTAAAGATAAATTACTGCCACTTGAAGGCCATTTTGATATTTTTAGTTTGAAAGGAAAAGAAGTTAATCCTGATGAATGGAATAATTACCTAGAAGACCCAAAAACAATAGTATTAGATGTTAGAAATGAATATGAAACCCGGATAGGAACTTTTAAGAATTCTTTGATACCAGAAACAAAACATTTTACTGATCTGCCAGAATACATTCAAAGAAACAAAGAGTCATTTAAGAATAAAAAAATAGCTATGTTTTGCACTGGTGGAATTAGATGTGAAATAGCATCTTCTTTCTTTATGAGCGAAGGATTTGAGGAAGTTTATCAACTAAAAGGTGGCGTCCTAAATTATCTAGATAAAACTGATAATGATAATAGCCTTTGGGAAGGAGAATGTTTCGTTTTTGATGAAAGAGTATCTGTAAATCCTGATCTAGAAGAAGGTAATTTTGAACAATGCCATGGATGCAGAAGGCCAATTTCAAAAAAAGATATGAATTCAGACAAATATAAGAAGGGCGTTTCATGCCCTCTTTGTTTTGACCAATCCTCTGACAAAGATAAAGTAAGGTTTGCACAGAGACAAAAGCAAATAGAATTAGCTGAATCAAAGGGTTTAAAGCACATGGGTCAATCCCCAAGGAAATAGAGCTAAGTAGTGACTAATAACTTACTTAAAAATTTATCATTTCAAGTTTCTTCTAGACCTAAAGTAGTTC
The DNA here is from genome assembly GCA_045563675.1 of Gammaproteobacteria bacterium. Taxonomy (GTDB): domain Bacteria; phylum Pseudomonadota; class Gammaproteobacteria; order Magnimaribacterales; family Magnimaribacteraceae; genus AEGEAN-183. The sequence continues at coordinate 342,037 of JBJLIX010000002.1, read as the reverse complement.
TATCTATTATTTTCTTGTTTCTCTTTTTGGCAGGATTAAATATACATAAATTTAAGCTAGATGCATCGTCTGATTCTTTAGTTCTAGAAGATGATTTAGATCTTAAATATTACCGAGAGGTTAGTGATGAATACTCTACTGGAGACTTTTTAATTGTTCTTTTTACTCCTAAAGAACCTCTATTTAGTGAAATAAGCTTAAAGACAGTTAGAGAGGTTTCAAATAAATTAGAGGATCTTAAGGGGGTAGATAGTGTTCTTAGCTATTTAGATGCACCTTTACTTTTTAGCCCCAAGATGCCTATAAGTGAATTAGCAGATAATTTAAGAACACTTGAGGACGAGGACGTTGATCTTAAGTTAGCAGAAGAAGAATTTAAAGACAGTCCCCTGTACACAGAGCTCTTAGTTAGCAGGGATGGAAGAACAACAGCACTCCAAGTTAATCTGATAGAAAATGAAGAATATGATAAAGCTATACAGCAGCGTTATAAGCTTAGACAGAAAGCTATAGAAACAGATAATCTTGAAATCCAAAATCAGATTGAAGAAATCAATAATTTAATTGGTTATTTAAATAATCAAGAATCTCTCAATAGAGACAAACTTGTGAAAGATATTCGTAAAATACTCAGCATTTCTTCAACCCAAGGCACTTTTTATCTTGGTGGAACTGCCATGATAGCTTCAGATATGATGAGCTTCGTTCAAAGCGATCTTAACTTTTTTGGAATAGGAGTTTTATTGGTCTTCATATTTACTTTAAGCGTAGTTTTTAGAAGGACAAGATGGGTAGCACTTCCTCTTATATGTAGCGGAATGGTAGGTTTTTTTGTTTTAGGCCTATTAGGCCTGCTCGACTGGAGAGTAACAGTAGTATCATCTAATTTCATTGCTCTACTTCTAATCATTTCCATTTCATTATCCATTCATATCATTGTGAGGTATCAAGAAATAGCTTCACGAGATAGGTCTTTAAATCAACAAGACCTTGTTTCCTTAACTTTTCAAGAGATGTTTAAGCCTTGTATCTATACAGCATTGACTACCATGGTTGCTTTCGCATCTCTTTCAGTAAGTGATATCAAACCAGTAATTGATTTTGGAAAAATGATGGTTGTTGGAATTCTAATAGCTTTTACTTTTACTTTTACTGCCCTGCCTTCAGTAATGTCATTATTAAGAAAATTCTCTTCAGATACAGATAAGGATTTTAGTAAAGGCTTAACCTTACAATTAGCATCTTTTAGTTTTAATAATAGAATTATTGTATTAACTGTAAGTCTAGCTTTATTTCTAACTTCTCTAGTAGGCATAAGTAAGCTTACTGTAGAAAATAGATTTATAGATTATTTCAAGGAGTCCACAGAGATCTACCAAGGAATGGAGTTGTTAGATCTTAAACTTGGAGGTACTGCTCCTTTAGATATTATTCTAGAAGCACCTTCTAGTTATTTTGAAGAAAATGAATGGGAAGATGATTTTGATGATTTTGATGATAAAGAAAATTATACAGATGGATACTGGTGGAATACTATTCAAATTAAAGAGTTAGAAGCAGTACATGATTATTTAGATTCTTTACCTGAAGTAGGTAAAGTTCTTTCTGTTGCTAGCGGTATTAAGGTTGCTGAAGAACTAAAAGACGGGCAGCCCATTTCAGAACTAGATCTTGCCTTAGTCAAAAACCTTTTGCCAGAAGATATAAAAGAGACTCTTCTAAGTTCTTATATTAGCGAAGATGAAAATCAAGTAAGAATATCTTCCAGAGTTTTAGAGACCAGCAAGACCCTTAAGCGAAATGAATTATTAAATGAAATTAGAGATACATTAGAGAATGATTTTGGTTTTACTAAAGACGAGTACAGGTTAACGGGTTTAGCTGTTCTTTATAACAACATGCTACAAAGCCTATTTAGTTCACAAATAGGAACTCTAGGAATTGTTTTCTTAGTAATCACAGTTATGTTTATATTTTTATTTAGGTCAGTTTATCTTGCACTAATTGGAATTATTCCTAATTTATTAGCTGCTAGTGTAGTGCTTGGGACAATGGGACTAATGAAAGTTCCTTTGGATATTATGACAATCACGGTAGCAGCTATAAGTGTGGGGATGGCAGTAGATAACACCATTCATTATATACACCGTTTTAAAATAGAATTTAGTAAGACTTCAAGCTACGAACAATCAATGAAGAACAGTCATAACACTATCGGCAGAGCTATGTTCTACACTTCCTCAACAATAATAATAGGATTTCTGGTTTTAATTTCATCAAATTTTAATCCAACGGTCTATTTCGGTTTATTTGTGTCACTGGCTATGTTCATGGCACTATTAGGAGCGTTAACTTTACTTCCTCAATTGCTTATAACTTTTAAGCCTTTAGGAGAAGAAAATACTTAAGGAGAAAACATGGGACCATTAAAGGGTTTAACAATAGTAGAAATGGCAGGTATAGGTCCTGGCCCTTTCTGTGGAATGGTGTTGGCTGATTTAGGTGCAGAAATTATTAGAGTTGATAGGGCTTCTGCAATAGGCACAGGATCTAAGAAAGATGCATCTAACAGAGGGAAGAAGTCTATAGCAGTAGATTTAAAATCAGAGGAGGGGGTTGAGGTGGTACTGAAGCTTGTTGAAAAAGCAGATGCAATTTTTGAAGGTTTTAGACCAGGAGTAATGGAAAGATTGGGATTGGGCCCTGATGTTTGTTTAGAAAGGAATAAAAAAATAGTTTTTGGAAGAATGACTGGTTGGGGACAGGATGGTCCTCTAGCTTCTGCTGCAGGACATGACATTAATTATATTTCTCTATCAGGGGCCTTAGCCGCTATAGGGAGACCGGGCTCTCCTCCAGTACCCCCATTGAATTTAATAGGAGATTTTGGAGGTGGCGGCATGTTATTAGCATTGGGTCTGGTAGCAGCACTTCTGGAATCAAGGCACTCTCAAAAAGGACAAGTAGTAGATGCTGCTATGACAGATGGTTCAGCGTTACTGATGACTATGATTTATACGATGCAATCTTCAGGTATGTGGAAAAATACTATGGGTAGCAACCTCCTGGATGGAGGTTCTCATTTTTATGACACCTATGAATGTAAAGATGGTAAGTGTATTTCTATTGGATCTATAGAACCCCAGTTTTATGCATTGCTTTGTCAAATAGCAGAACTGGATGAGAAGATTTTTAAAGAACAGATGTCCAGAGATAATTGGCCTGAACAAAAAGAAAGAATTAAAGAAGTATTTGTAACAAAAACAAGAGATGAATGGTGTGAGTTGATGGAAGGTACAGACGTTTGTTTTGCTCCTGTATTAGATATGTCTGAAGCTCCAGATCATCCTCACAACAAGGAAAGAAAAACATTTATAGAGCTGGAAGGTGTTACTCAACCTGCACCAGCCCCAAGATTTTCTAGAACTGAAGCAAAAGTAGCATCCCCTCCATCTATAGCAGGAGAGCATACGGATGAAGTTCTCAAGTCTATTGGCTTATCTGAAGAAGATGTAAATAACTTAAAAAACGCAGGCGCTGTAGCTTGAAAGAAATAACTCTAATTACAGGTTCTGATTGTCCGCTATGTATAGAGGCAAAACATATTATAGATTCTATAGATTTTAAGGATGTAGTCTTAGTAGAGAAGGATATTTATTCTACAAGAAAAATCCATGATAAGTACTGGGACAAGATACCGGTACTTTTATTTGATAATAAATTTCTTAGTTGGCCATTTAACCAAAGAAAAGTAAAAGAATTTATTTCATTATAATCCAAAAAAATTTAAACTATTCAAATACATAGAAGAATTAATTAATTCTTTACTTTTATTACTATTCTTATATATTTCTTGTGCTACATAAGGTAGAAATTTAGGCTCATTTCTTTGAGAATTCTTTAACTTCTGGGTCCTTGGAATTAAGTAGGGAGCATCAGTTTCAATCATTATCTTATCTAAAGGAATATGATCAATGAGTCCTTTCAAGTGTGTACCTCTTCTTTCATCACAAATCCATCCTGTTATTCCTATATAAAAACCCATTTCTATATATTCTTGTAGTTCTTCACCTGAACCAGTAAAACAATGAACTACTGTTTTAGGTAGATGATCTTTAACTGGCTTTAATATTTCCATAAAAGTCTTGTGCGCTTCTCTAACATGAAGAAATAAAGGTTTCTGAATTTCAATAGCTAACTCTATGTGAGCTTCAAAGCTTTTCTTTTGTTGTTCTTCACTAGAGAAATTTCTATAAAAGTCTAGTCCGGTTTCACCAATTGCCTTAACTTGTTCTTTTTTAAGCAAGTCTTTTATTTCTGAGAAATAGTTAGGAGTAAATTCTTTTGCCTGATGCGGGTGAATACCTGCCGTACTAATGAGAATATCGGATAAAGAAAAAGCTAGTTGATACGCTGAGATACTTTCTTCTAAATCACTACCTGTTATGCACATTCTATTTACACCGGCTTCAATTGCTTCTTCGATAACTTTATCTATATCGTTAACAAGGGAAGGGTGAGTTAAATTAACTCCTATATCAAAAAACTGTTCTTTAGTCATAAGGCTTGTTTTATTATAAGGTAGAAATTATTAATAGGAGAGAGGGGTATGTCAGGTCCTTTAGATGGTTACAAAATAGTTGAATTAACTTCTACAGTTTCTGGTCCACTTGCGGGAATGATGTTGGCAGATCAAGGAGCTGACGTAGTAAAAGTTGAACCACCTTTATTAGGCGACTTAGCTAGATTTATGGGAAGCTCTAGAGACGGAGTTGGAGGAATGTTTGCTGTCTTAAATAGAAATAAAAAATCTGTTGTTTTAGACCTAAAAGATGAAAATGAAATAGCAATTCTTAAAGAGTTAATTAAGGGAGCTGATGTAGTAATTGAGAACTATAGACCAGGTATAGTTAAGAAATTGGGAATAGACTACGATTCAATCAAACAAATTAATTCTGAAATAATTTATGCATCTATATCAGGGTACGGACAAAGTGGTCCTTACTCAGAAAGAAAAGTCTATGATCCATTAATTCAAGCAACTATTGGAACAGCTTCGGCACAAGACCCAAAAGAACCTAAATTTGTAAGAAATGTAATTTTTGATAAAGCAACCGGATTAACAGCAGCTCAGTGTATAACCGCAGCTTTGGTCCAAAAAGAAAGAACAGGAAAGGGGGAATATTTACCTATCTCTATGATGGAAGCAGGGTTGTATTTCTTGTGGCCAGATGCAATGTGGTCACGAACCTTACTGGGCGAAGGTATAGATATTAAACCTGATTTATATGACACGTTTTCTTTATTTAAAACTAAAGATAGAACACTAGCTATTATTTTAGTAGCAGATCCAGACTTTGAGTCTTTTTGTACTTTCCTTGAATGTGACCTTCATCAAAAACCAGAATATCTAACTCTTAATGATAGGGTTGAAAATGCACATTCATTAACAAAAGAAATAAATTCTTTCCTTAGTAAATTAGAAAGTGTTTATGTCAATGAAAAATTAGAAGAGCTAGGACTTTCTTTTTCTTTTGTTAATTCTTTAGATGAAGTTCACAATGACCCACAGGTTATAGATCAACAATCTTTAATTGAAATTGACCATCCTTTAGGAGGGCTTATGAGATATCCAAGACCTCCTTTCAATTTTAGTAATCAAGATGCTTTCCCTAAGTCTCACTCACCTTTTTTGGGACAACATAATAGAGAAGTGTTGACAGAGCTTGGTGTTAAAGATGAACAGATAAAAAAAATGGAAGAGAGAGAAAAGACTAATAAAGAGATGATTCAAGCCATGCAACTAGCAGATATAGCAAATTCTACTAAGAAGTAAGGAAAGAGAAGTGCTATTCTTTAAAATAGAATGTATATTTAAAGAAGATTTATGATTTATATAATAAAAAAAATAGGCTTTCTTTTTCTTACAATACTTTTAGTTTCTTTCTTAGTAGGCGCTCAAACCACTACCTTTAATTTAGTTTGGCTTTCAAGCGTTGATATGCCAGTTAGTTTAGGAGTTCTTATTTCTAGTGTTTATCATGACTTTTTATTAATGACTTTAACTCCTGCACCTCCTTTGCCCTTACCTTTGCTGCCTACAATAATTGCTTTAGGCTTTTTAATTGCTTTTAGTTTTACATGGTTAGTTTTACGTTGGGTAAAGGTACAAAAGAGAATTGCTTATGGGATAGCAGGTGCTATAGCACTTGTTTTAATTGTTTATTTGATGCCTTTAGTTTTCTTTGGGATAGATATGTTGGCAGGAGCAAGAACAACCGTAGGTAAGATCATTTTAATTTTATGTGGATATATTGGAGGCCATTTCTTTGGAACTAGGCTAAGTAAGGAGCAGATATGAAGAAACAGTTTATAAAGATAATATTTTTAACAATTAGTTACTCTCTTTGTTTTACCTTATTTGCAGATAACCATGAAAAAACATATAAACATGAAACGATTGCAGAAGGACTTAGTTTCCCATGGGGAGTAGCTTTTATTTCAAATAGTGAGATTTTAGTTACCGAAAAAACTGGAAAGTTAAGGGTTATAAAAAATGGAGTTTTATTAGAAAAATCTGTGGACGGAGTTCCTGCTAGTCTATTTAAAGGTCAGGGAGGATTAGAAGGTATCGTATTACATCCTAACTTTGATAATAATAAATATGTTTACTTGGCTTTTTCTGAAACAGATGCAAACAACAAAAGACTGAATACCCTAAGGGTAATTAGAGGAAAGCTAGATGGGCTATCTTTAAATAATGTAGAGACAGTATTCAAAGCAAGTCCTTCTAGAAAAACAGCTAATCACTATGGAGCTAAAATGGTTTTCTTAAAAGATGGAACACTTTTAATAACTTCTGGGGATGGTTTCAGCTACAGAGAAGAAGCTCAAGAATTAGATAATCATTTTGGAAAAGTGATTAGGATAAATGATGATGGATCTATTCCTAACGATAATCCGTTTCTCTCAACTCCTGGCGCAAAACCAGAAATTTGGTCATATGGACACAGAAACCAACAGGGATTAGTTACTAACCCTGAAGGAACATTAGTTTATGAGCATGAACATGGACCGAGAGGGGGAGACGAACTTAATATTATTGAAAAAGGAAAGAATTATGGCTGGCCCGCCATAACTTATGGTATTGACTATAGCGGGGCACTTATTTCTCCTTTTAAAGAGAAAGAGGGTATGGAACAACCTATAAAATATTGGGTTCCCTCAATAGCTCCTTCTGGAATGACCTTTTATGATGGGGATTTATTTCCTAATTGGAAGGGAGATTTGTTCATTTCAGGACTAGTCCCTGGAGATGTTAGAAGAATTATCTTAAAGGACAATGAAGTAGTTCAAGAAGAGATCCTTTTCAATCAGTTTGGTAGGATAAGAAATGTGGTTACTGCACCGGATGGGAGTTTGGTCTTAGCTACTGACAGTAGTAAGGGGAAGCTCATTAGAGTTATTCCAAATAATAAATAAATAAAGGAGTTATAGATGATTGCAAGAATATTATCAGGGTTAATAGGGCTTTTTATGCTTTATTCATGTTACGGTTGGATAACCGATCCAAACAGCGCCGCTGCTGGATTAGCAATGCCTCTTTTAGAAGGAATGGGCGGTAATACTCAAATAGGAGACTTTACATCATTCTTTTTTACAGCAGGTTTGTTTGCTTGCATAGGAGCCTATAGAGAAGAGCATACATGGTTATATGCCTCTATCTCATTACTAGGATCAGCTGCCATCTTTAGAAGCTTAGCAGTAGTAACCCATGGTTCTGACCCTTTAACAATGGCCATTATTTTTGAAATAATAATGACAGCGATATTATTTCTTTGTGTTTATCTCATGAAGAGAAAAATAACCTAGTAGCTAATATGACCCAAGAAATTGGATATCCGAAGTTCCTTCGCGATACAGCCGTTACTCAGTTAGATAAAGATATCTGGGAAGCAGAATTAACGGATGATTGGAATATAGGCGGAGTTGCTAATGGAGGCTATTCAATGGCTACTGCAGCTCGAGCTCTTTCTGAATACCTTACTCATAAAGATCCACTTTCAATAACCGGTCATTACTTATCAAGAGTTGAACCAGGAAAAGTTAGACTTGAAATAGAAGAGTTAAATATTGGAAGGAGTGTATCTACGGCTCTATTAAAATTTATCCAAAATGGAGAAGAAAGAATTAGATTTACTTCTTGTTTTACCGATTTCTCCAAATCTAAAGGAGATAATCTTAGGGAGGTTGAGGCCCCTAAATTTGCGCCTATAGAAGATTGTATAGATATGCCCTACATAGAAGGCTTTACACCAGTTCTAGAAAAGCAAATAGAAAGAAAATTTACGCCAAATTCAAATTGGTGGGAACAAGAAAGACCCAGAGACAGAGCGTGTTTAGACGCATATTACTCTTGGCCTGGAGGTGAAGATGTGGATCTGTTTAGTATTATCTTTTTCTTAGACACAATGTCCCCTCCAGTATTTAATAGACTAGGGTCAAGAGGATGGGTGCCATCAATTGAACTTACTGTTCATTTAAAACAGTTACCCTCTCCAGGGCCTTTAAAGATGAGAGGAAAAACAGACTTCATTACCTCTGGATTCCTAGAAGAGGACGACGAGATCTGGGACTCTGAAGGTAAATTAATTGGCCTAGCAAGGCAAATAGCTAAATTAAGATTTCCTAAAAATTAAAAATTTTAGCTAGATCATCTTAGGCTATGATAAAGTTCTTCAAAATTTTAACTATAGGATAATTTATGAAATTTACAGGTACTGATTCTTATATTTCAACTGAAGATTTGAGCATGGCTGTAAACGCTTCCATTGCCTTAGAAAGACCTTTATTAATAAAAGGAGAGCCAGGTACAGGCAAGACTATGCTTGCAGAGGAAGTAGCTAAATCTTTAAAAATGCCTCTAATAGAATGGCATATAAAATCAACAACCAAAGCCAGGCAAGGTTTATATGAATACGATGCTGTTACAAGACTAAGGGATTCACAATTAGGTGATGAGAGAGTTAAGGATATTAATAATTACATTGAAAAAGGGAAGTTGTGGGAAGCTTTTACTGCTAAAGAAAAAGTTGTCCTGTTAGTCGATGAAATAGATAAGGCTGATATTGAGTTCCCGAATGATCTACTTCAGGAATTAGACAGAATGGAATTTTATGTTTATGAAACTAAAGAAACCATTAAAGCTGTTAATAGACCGGTAGTAATTATTACCAGTAATAATGAAAAGGAGTTGCCAGATGCTTTCTTGAGAAGGTGCTTCTTTCATTATATAAATTTTCCAGATAGAGAAACCATGGAAAAAATTGTTGCAGTTCACCACCCTAAAATAAAGAAGAAGTTGGTAAAGGATGCCCTAGAAATTTTCTTTGATGTTAGAAAAGTACCTGGTATGAAGAAAAAGCCCTCAACCTCAGAAGTTATTGATTGGCTTAAACTTCTAATGGCAGATGATATACCAGATGAAATTCTAAAAAACAGAGATCCTTCAAAGGCAATCCCTCCTTTATATGGAGCACTTATTAAAAATGAACAAGATGTTCAATTACTTGAGCGACTAGCTTTTATGGCTAGAAGAGAAGCTAATAATCAGCAACAATAATGTTTATTTCTTTATTTAATACTCTTAAATCAACTGGAGTTCCTTGCACTCTCAGGGAGTTATTAGATCTAATTGGATGCGTAGAAAAAGAATTGGCTTTTGCCAATATGGAAGATTTTTATTTTTTAAGTAGAGCAACCCTCGTCAAAGATGAAAAACATTATGATAAGTTCGATAGGGCATTTGATATTTATTTCAAGGGGATAGAAAGCATTGATGATATTTTAGAAATGCTAATACCAGAAGAATGGTTAAAGGCTGAATTTGAGAAATATTTAACCGAAGAAGAGTTAGAAAAAATTAAATCTTTAGGAGGTTTGGAGAAACTCCTTGATGAGTTTAAAAAAAGAATGGAAGAACAAAAAGAAAAGCATGAAGGGGGAAATAAGTGGGTTGGTACAGAAGGAACGTCTCCATTTGGTAACGAAGGCCAAAACCCGGAAGGAATTAGAGTAGGGGGCGAAGGGAAACAAGGAAAAGCTGTCAAAGTTTGGGAAGCTAGAGACTTTAAAAACCTTGATGATAGTGTGGAGCTAGGGACAAGAAATATTAAAGTAGCTTTGCGAAGATTGAGAAAGTTAATAAGAGATAGTGCTGAAGAAGAGTTTGACTTAGATGGGACCATTCGTCATACCGCGAGAAAGGCTGGAATGCTTGATATTAAATATCAACCTGAAAAAAGAAATGCCGTAAAGGTCTTAGCTTTTTTTGATGTGGGAGGATCAATGGATCCCCATATAAAAATTTGTGAAGAACTTTTTTCTGCCTGCAAAACGGAATTTAAGAACCTTGAGTACTTCTACTTTCATAATTTTTTATACGAATCAATATGGAAAGACAATCGTCGTAGGCAAAACGAAAGAATGATGACCGAAGATATAATGCATAAATACTCTTCAGATTACAGGATCATTTTTGTTGGAGATGCCACTATGGCTCCATATGAGATTACCAATCCTGGCGGTAGTATTGAGCATTGGAATGAAGAAGCAGGGGCTCTTTGGATGAAAAGAATGGTAGATGTTTATGACAAAGTAATATGGCTTAATCCTGTTCCCTCAGATCATTGGGAATACAGTACATCGGTAGAAATAACTCGTTCTCTACTAGAAGATAATATGTTTCCTCTTACTATAAGAGGCCTAGAAGATAGTATGGCTTTTCTAAGTAAATAATCTTTTTCTAGAGAAAATATTTTTTTCTTTTATCATTAATATCCCTTATGCAAGCTTTAAGTATTAAGAACTTAAAAAAAATTTACGATGGGAAACTCGAAGCCCTTAAAGGCATTGATCTCTCCGTAGAAGAGGGAGATTTTTTTGCATTATTAGGTCCTAATGGAGCGGGAAAAACAACTACCATTGGGATTATTAGTTCTTTAGTTAATAAAAGCTCAGGACAAGTAAAAATCCTGGGTCTTGATATAGATGAAGAACATAATTTAGCAAAAAAACAACTTGGAGTTGTAGGCCAAGAGGTTAACTTTAATCAGTTCGAAAAAGTTGGTCAGATTATAAGAAATCAAGCCGGATATCATGGTTTAAGTTATAAAACAGCTAAAGAGAACGCTGAATATTTTATGAAGAGATTAGATATTTGGGATAGAAGGAACGAGAAGGCCAGAACACTGTCTGGAGGAATGAAAAGAAGAGTAATGGTAGCAAAAGCACTTGTAAACAGACCTAAGCTCTTAATTCTAGATGAACCTACAGCTGGCGTGGACATTGAGTTAAGGCGTTCTCTTTGGGATTTTCTAACTGAAATAAATACAGACTTGGGAACAACCATCATTCTAACAACTCACTATCTTGAAGAAGCTGAGAGACTCTGTAGAAATATAGCTATTATTGATAAAGGTGAAATTATAGAAAATACAGGAATGAAGGAGCTCTTAGCTAGATTAGAAAAAGAGAGCTTTGCTCTGGATATAGATCAAACTCTTGATTTACCACCTTTAGATAGCGAATTTGAATTTATATTAAAAGACCCAAAAACACTTATTGTAACTGTAAAAAAGGGGCAAAAACTTAATCAAGTTTTTGAATCTCTTTCAGAAAGAGGAATTACAGTCCTTAGTATGAGAAACGAGACTGGTAGGCTCGAAGAATTATTTATCAGTCTTGTCGAGTCAGATACTGAAAAACCTACTTTGTTAGATATAGATGCAGGTGAAATACAGTGACATCAACGGAGAAGTTAAATGCTTTCCTTACAATTATTCGTAAAGAGGTAGAAAGGTTTACTAGAATTTGGCTACAAACCCTTGTTTCACCAGCAATTATGATTGCGCTTTATTTTGTAACAATCGGCGTAATTATCGGTTCAAGAATAGGGGAAATGGGTGGTTATGGATTTCTTCAATGGATGGTGCCTGGGATGGTGATGATGTCAGTAATAAACAATTCCTATTCAAATGTACTTTCTTCTTTTTTTAATGTTAAGTTCCAAAAAAGCATTGAAGAACTTTTAATAACAGCAATACCGAACTACATAATTTTAGCCGGATGGGTTTTCGGTGGTATGGCAAGAGGAATCATGGTTTCTATAATTGTAGTTATTGTCTCTCTTCCTTTTGCAGATTTACATATTCAAAATTGGTCTTTAACCTTTTTAGTTATTATTTTAACTTCAATTTTATTTTCAATTGCTGGGTTTTTAAATGCTCTGTTTGCAGAATCATTTGACGATGTTTCTATAGTTCCCACTTTTATATTAACTCCTCTAAGCTATTTAGGAGGCATCTTTTACTCAATAGATGTTTTACCAGAATTTTGGAGAACTATTTCTCTTGGAAACCCAATTCTCTACATGGTTAATGCTTTAAGGCATGGTGTTCTTGGATCTTCAGACTTATCTACAATGGGAATGTCAGTTAGCTTTGCACTTTTAATGATCTCTATTTTTATTTTAGTTCTCTTTCTTATTGCTTTATGGTTCTTAAATAGAGGTAAAGGAATAAGGACTTAATCTTGTCTAATAAAAAGTTACCTTTAGGGGTGCAAGTCTCCTATCCCAAAAACTATGATCCAAATCTCTTAGTTGGAATAAATAGAGAAGAGTCCAGAAAGAGATCTAAAGTAATATTGAAAGAGGGTAAACTTTATGGATTAGACTCTTGGACAGCTTATGAATTGTCTTGGTTTAAAGCAGGTAGCATCCCTCAAAATGCAATATTGTATGTATCTTATGATAGCAATTCCCCAAATTTTATTGAGTCTAAATCATTTAAACTCTATTTAAATTCTCTAAACAATAAGTGTTTTAGAGAAAAGAAAGATCTCATTAGCTTAATAAAAAAGGACTTAGAAGATTGTGTATTGAGTAAGATAAAAATAGAAATAAGTGATAAACCAAAAAAATTTAATGAAGGTGGCAAGTTAATTGATGATACAAAGACAGAAATTAATATCCATAAAAAAAATGAGATTCAGTGGGTGAATCCTATTGAAGTTAAGGAGATTTTATCCTGCAGTACTTTTAGGAGCTTGTGCCCTGTAACCAGCCAACCAGATTGGGCCACCATAACAATTACCTATTTAGGACAGGCGATAAAGCGAGATGTGCTTCTTAGTTATTTAATATCTTTTAGAGATATACAAGCATTTCATGAGGAATGCGTAGAGAAAATATTTTTTGACCTACAAAGGAATTGCACACCAAAAGAATTGACCGTTCAAGCTAATTTCCTTAGAAGAGGAGGGATTGAACTAAATCCTGTAAGATCAAATAAAAAAAATTTCGATACTGATGTTTTAAGGGATGTTAGACAGTGAGCAAGAGGGCTTGTATTAGAGAGTTATAGGAGAGGTGGCAGAGTGGTTGAATGCGCTCGCTTGGAAAGCGTGTAAGGGCTAACACCCTTCGAGGGTTCGAATCCCTCCCTCTCCGCCAGCAAATACCTAACTTTCTTTTTATAAATTTCCTTTTTTCATATCATGTATCTAAACAAAATTTAAAGTAGAATAAGAGAATAAAAAAATTTATAGGGGGAGAATATGAATTTACATAGATCTTTATCAAGTTTAGTGTTGTTTTCAATGCTATTTATTCCTTATTCGGTTTCTTCGGAAGAAGAAGAAGCATTGGGGGGAGTTTTAGAAGAGATTGTGGTAACAGCTCGTAAAAGAGAGGAGACAGCTCAATCAGTGCCTATTCCTATCAGTGCTTTATCTGAAGCTCAGATGGAAGCAAGGAATATTACTGATATACAGGATATTCAGAGAATTACACCTAACTTAGATTTTCAGTCCTCTTCAGTAAACATTAACAATACTCAGGTATTTATAAGAGGTATTGGTCAGGTAAATTGGGCAATTACTCAGGACCCTAAAATTGGTATCTATATAGATGGGGTTTATTTAAGTAGAGCTCAAGGAGGTCTTGTAGACATAATGGATCTCGAAAGAGTCGAGGTATTAAGAGGTCCTCAGGGAACTCTTTTTGGTCGAAATACTACCGCTGGATTAGTTCAACTAATTACCAAAGGACCTTCTCAAGAACAGGAAGCTAATGTGAAATTAGGTTTTGGAGATGATGGGCATGAAATGTTTGGAGGTATGCTTAATTTACCTCTTTCGGATAACTTAGCAGCTAGATTCGCCGTATACAGCAAAAAAACTGATGGCTATATGCTAAATGCATTTAACGGAGAGATGCATGGAAATGAGAACTCAAATTCATACAGAGCTTCTTTTGCCAGAACCGGAGATGTTTACAATGTGAGATTCACTTACGATAGATTTGAATCTGATATTAAATCTCCTTTAGGTAGTTGCAGGTTTGTTGGTCCTGAAGTCGGTGCTTTAGCAGGAGGACTTCCTGCAGTAGCATTTATATTTGGTAGCTATGATTCAATGAAAAGCAATTGCCGAAATACCTCTAAAAAGCATTCTTATGATAATGCACCAAGATTAGATGCCGAAACAGAAGTTGATTCATATACTTTAACTCAATCAGTTGACCTATCGTTTGGTGAGCTCACCCTGATATCGAATAAAAGAGAAATAGAATCTTTTAATGGTTCATGGGGTTGGAATTATGGAAACGGTCCAGGTGTTAGCGGAAATGCTAATCTAATAGATGTTATTAACAATCCCTCAGAGATATCAGTTGAGTCTCATGAGATTAGACTTTCAGGAAGTTCAGATTCATTGGATTGGGTAATAGGTGCTTATATATTTGAAGAAAATGGAACTGAAGATATAGATGTTCCTCTATTTAGAGGAGTTTTACCTCCTCCGGCAACAGTTTGGCCTGTCTTTTATGTTCCTGGACTTGCTGACGTTGCTCTCGGAACACAAGCATTTGGAAGTAGAAGTCAAGGTTACAATGTTACTAATGAAAACGACGCTTTCTTTGCTGAATTTACTTATAAAATAAGCGATCAACTTGACCTTACTCTAGGAGCAAGAAGGACTAATGATGATAGATATTTTGAAAGGTGGCAATCTCTCTATGGAGGAGCTTTTGATCCTACCTATTTCTGTCCAGGTATGCCAAGTGCTGAAGTAGCGCCGGGAGTAGTAGTTCCTTTAAGTGATAGGTGTATTCAAACAGTAAGTTATAGTGAAACAACTCCTAGAGCTATTCTAAGCTACCAGCAAAGTGATGATGTCATGGTTTATGCCAGTTATAGCAAGGGTTATTCCAGTGGTGGATTTAACCAAGATACCCGCATGAGACCTTTCTTGCCAGAAATATCAGATAATTTTGAAATAGGTTTTAAATCAACGTTAAGAGATGGTAATTTGAGATTAAATGCAACTTATTTTAATAATGCTTATGAAAATCAACAATTGACAGTTGGAAGGTTAGTTGATGGTCAACCTACAGCTGATTTGATAAATGCTCAAGAAGCAACACTTAATGGTATTGAACTTGAAATTTTAGCTCAACTTAATGAAAGTTGGTCTATGACATTAGCTTACGGTCATCTTGAAGGTGAATATGATGAGTTTACTGTTGAAGATAACGTTTACACCACAGCAGCTGATGGCTCTACTGTCGAAAGCATAGTCACTAGAGATTTAAGTTACATTGAATTTGGTAATGGTGGAGATACAGACACTTTAGATATTAGCTTTATTCATACTACCTCCTTACCTTCTGGAGGAAATTTAGTAAGTGTTATAGGTGCAACGAGAAAAGACGATCAATATGCTTCTTTAGAAAACACTCCATCGTCCTTTATTCCAGCATACAATCTAGTAGATGGAAGGATAAATTGGAATCTAGCAGATGGAGTTACCACGATCTCTTTTTGGGGTAAGAATTTGACTGATAAAGACTATGTTTACAATATGTTAGATCAAGCAGGTACTGTTCAAATAGGAGGCACCGATCCAGGTTTAGGTATGGCAGCAGATTATTGGGGACCTCCAAGGCGTGTAGGTATTGAGTTTCGTAGAGACTTTTAAATTAGCTCTATTAAATATATCTTAAGATGAGTCAGGGAATAGCTGAAGTCAACGATATCAATATTTGGTGGGAAGACTTCGGCGACTCTTCTGACCCTGCTGTACTTCTTATTATGGGGGGGGGGGGGGGGGGGGCTAATGCAAATGCTCTGCAGTGGAATATAGAGTTTATTGATCCTATAGTTAAAGCAGGTTTTTATGTAGTTAGGTTCGATAACAGAGATGTAGGTAAGAGCACTTGGTTTAATAAAGAGTCTATCCTCTCAAAGGTCGCTAAACTCCTTCCTTTGAGTATTTCTAGTAAATTAATTGATTATGTTTTCAATATCGTCACAGATGAAGAAGGAAACTTTACTGCATCTCAAAGATCGTCTAATGCTAAATATGATTTAAATGATATGGCACAGGATGCTATAGCTTTAATGGATCACTTAAATATCAGCAAAGCTCATATAGTTGGGGCTTCCATGGGGGGAATGATCACACAAGTTATTGGCCTAGATCACTCAGAAAGAGCTTTAAGTCTAACTCCGATCATGTCTAGTCCTGGTATGGGGGATCCTGACTTATCTGTAATGACGGCTTCACTTGTTGAGGGGATGAAGGAATCATTCTTGCTTAACATTCAAGGAAAGTATGAAGATGGAGTTGTAAGGATATATAAGGAGCTAACAGGTTCAAGATATCCTTTTGATGAAAGGAAGTTCAGGGAAAGAATGAAGCCATCAATGGATCATGGTTATAATCCTCATGCTGGACATGGAGATGCCGTAGGTGCCAGCGAAAATAGAAGAAAAAGACTAAATGAGATTAAAATACCTACTCTAGTTATACATGGAACAGAAGATGCTATTCTTCCTCTAGATCATGGGCAGGCATTAGCAGATGGCATCCCCAATGCCCAGATGATGGTTCTAGACAGAGTAGGCCATGAAATACCAGAAGAAATGACTCATGAGATTACCTCTAGAATAATAGAGCACTTTAACTCTATTTAGTCATTCCTGCGTAAGCTCTATCTATTATTCCTACAATAAAAGGTCCATCACCAAATTTATCTCTCCATTCTTTAGTTGGATCAGAGTCGATAATCTCTTGTAAGCTTTTACCTTGGTCAATTCCATCTCGTATTCTGTCTCTAACAACGACAAGCATATCAATATAAGTTTGCATATCTTCAGTTGTAGAGATAGGACCATGACCTGGGACTACAACTGTTTCATCATTTACAACTTTTAATATCTCTTCGCAGAAATTAATAATTCCATCTATTGATCCTCCATTGCCGGCATCTATAAAGGGCGGTCCTGTCATGTTAAAAACATCTCCCATATGAAGAACGTTAGAGTTTCTTAAATAAATTGCAGTATCACCTGTAGTGTGGGCATGGCCAAAATGATAAAGTTCAATTTGATCTCCATTAAGATGCAGTTTCATACTATCTTGAAAAGTAATCTGTGGTACAGCACTTAGAGGGTATGGTTGCTGTGGGTAAACTATAAAAGACAGATTAATAGGCTTAGGATTTAGCATCATATGTCTTGAATTTTCATGAGCTACTATCTTAGCTCCATCAGGACCAAAAGCCAGATTGCCTTCAGCGTGATCAAAATGCCAATGGGTATTAATTATATAATCTACTGATCTTCCACCTATTTTCCTTAAAGCCCTAAGTATCTTGTATTTAAGTTCTGGCATTTGATCATCAACTAAAAGAACTCCATCTTCTCCAGTACTTACTAGAATGTTCCCACCTAAACCAAATAAAACATGAATATTATCTGTAATCTTTTCGGTCGTTATCTCTGCCTGGTCAAAGTCCCAACCAAATGCATCCATAACAGCTTGTTGCCCCTCTTTGTAATTAATTCCTGTTTTCTCATGGTGAGCAGCAGTAACAACGCAAGCAACAAACGTAAGTGAAAGTAATAATGACTTAAATAAATTGTTTAGTTTCATTTTATATCTCCTACTTATTGATTATTATTACATGCTTACAGGAAACCGTGAATAAGGTTAAAAAGGGGGGGAACTAAATGAACGAGATTATTGCAACAGAATCTTCTAATTTTGATTTGAAAAAAGTAGTGGATTCTTTAAACAAACTATTAAAGTTAAGGACAATTCCAATTGGTATGAAAATGTTTACAACAATAGAAGAAATGGAGTCTATACCAAAAATTAGAAGGCCCAGCGCAGTGCATACAACTGATCAAATAGTTGGACAAGCTTGTAGAAACGGCTGGACCGTAGGTATAACAGTAGATGACTTAGTAGGACCACAGTGCAGTACAGTAATTGGACTTAGTCCAAGAGATGATAAGTGGCTTTCAGGAGATCGTATGGCTGGTGTTTGGTTTAGTGATCTTGAGGGGGCTAGTGATCATCAAAAATCAATGGATGTAGTTGAGCATGGAAAGTATCTAGCAATGGCTGTTAGTCCACTTTCAAGTGGCAGATTGAACCCACCTGATATCTGCTTAATTTATGCTACTCCTGCCCAAATGATTCTATTTATTAACGGACTTCAATGGTCAGGATATAAAAAATTAGATTGGGGGTGTGTTGGAGAGTCAGCTTGTGCAGACTCATGGGGAAGGGCCCTTTCAACTGGAGAGCCTAGCCTTTCTATACCTTGCTTTGCAGAAAGAAGATATGGGGGTGTAATGGAGGATGAACTTTTGATGGCAATACCACCACATTTTTTACCAAAAATAATAGATGGTTTAGAGCATTTATCTAGGAATGGTCTACGTTATCCTATAGCACCTTATGGTGTAAATACTGACGCAAAAGCAGGAATGGGAGTCAGTTATTCAAGTTAGACTTAATATGAAAATATTTAAACAAATGGCTTATACTTAATATAAAGAAAATAGGAAAAATCATGGAAAAAATTAATAATTTACTTGAAAACATTGCTTCACCCTTGAAACCCTACGCACACTGGTTATTAAGAATAGGGTTAGGAATATCGTTTTTTTTACACGGGTATGGAAAATTTCCCGTCTTAGCCGATGGATGGCTATCAACAAATTTAGGCTTCGTAACAGCAAATTTAGTAGCATGGGGTGAGCTTCTAGCAGGTTTAGGTATTATCTTAGGAGGTATTCTCAGCGGAACTTTAGGAAGTTTACTGACTAGAATTTCTGGCGGTGCAGTTGTAGTTATCATGATAGGTGCATTATTGATCGCTCATTCCCATTGGTCTTTTTTCTTTGGAGAAAGAGGTCAGGTTCTTTTTACAAGTGAGCAAATCTTTTTACTTTTTTTAGGCTTGTATTTTGCTATTAAAGGTAATGACTAATCAATAATGAAAACTATAGAGATTAAAGAAATCTTTGATCAAAAACCTAGTGTCGTTTGGGAAATAATTAGTGATTTATCCAGAACAGATTGGGTGCCTGGAGTAGAAGAAATTTCTTTGGAAGGGGACACAAGAGAATTCTTTATGGAAGGAATGGGTAAACTCAAAGAAAAAATTTTACTTTGTGACCATCAAGAAATGATACTGGAGTACAGCGCAATAGAATCTCCTGTAGAATTAGGCCACCACCTAGCTCGCATTAAATTGACCAAGAATGAGTTAGGATGCAGTTTAGAGTGGACGACTGAAATTGAACCAGAAATATATAGTCCAGGAATTGAACAGAGCATGATTGTTAGCATAGATCAATTAAAAAAAATCTTAAAAAATCAACTTCCCTAGTCAATCAATAGCTGTTAAGGTTTTGAATTAAGGTGTCAATAGTTTTTTCTGACACCGGGGGGAGGAAATATGCTTGTTTTGAGCCGTAGAGTGGAAGAATCTCTACTCATTGATAAGGATATAAAAATAACTGTTTTAGATATAAAAGGTGGTCAGGTTAGACTAGGTATAACTGCTCCACAGTCTATAAAAGTGCATAGAGAAGAGATATTTGATCGCATAAATAGTGATTCTTCTGAGTGAAAGTAAGCTCTAAGTCTCTTAGTTTTAAATCTTATAACCCTTAGGGGTTATAATTCTTTTTTGGGCCTGTAGCTCATCTGGATAGAGCGCCTGGCTACGAACTAGGAGGTAGAGGGTTCAAATCCTTCCAGGCCCGCCAATATTAGGAAAAAATTATGAAAAAATTAAACATTATTATTCTTTTAAGCTTATCAATGCTTTTTAGTGCCTTAGTGTCATCTAATACTGACAGATTGGAAGGAAAGTTAGAAAGGAACATAAATTCTTTAATGGAAAAAGTTATTGAATGGAGGCATGACATACATCAGTATCCAGAATTATCAAATAGAGAGTTTAGAACAGCAGAAAAAGTTACAAAACATCTTGTTGATTTAGGTTTAGAGGTTGAAACTAATATTGCCCATACGGGAGTAGTGGCTATCTTAAAAGGAGGTAAACCAGGTCCGATGGTCGCTTTGAGAGCTGATATGGATGCACTCCCTGTAGAAGAGATGACAGGGTTACCTTTTGCTTCAAAAGTTCGCGATAAATATAATGGTCTTGATGTTGGAGTAATGCATGCCTGTGGCCATGATGCCCATGTGGCCATTCTAATGGGTGTAGCTGAATTTCTAGTTTCTGTAAAAAATGATCTAGCAGGTTCAGTTATGTTTATATTTCAGCCTGCTGAAGAAGGTCCTCCTGTTGGAGAAGAGGGTGGTGCTCAATTAATGCTAAAGGAAGGAATTTGGGATGAAAAGAAACCAGATGTAATTTTTGGTCTCCATGTAACAAATGCACCAAATGGAATAATTGCTTATCGTGAGGGAGCTTCTATGGCCGCAGCAGATCCTTGGAAAATAGTCATTAAGGGAAGACAAGCCCATGGTTCTAGACCCTGGGACTCTATTGATCCAATTATGGTTGCATTTCAATTAGGCAATAACCTTCAAACAATAATTTCAAGGAAATTAGACTTAAGAGAGTCTCCAGCGGTAATTTCCGTAGGTAGCATTCATGGAGGAGTAAGGAGTAATATCATTCCTGATGTTGTGGAAATGGAAGGCACTATACGAACCTTTGATGAAGTAATTAGAGACCAAATTTTTAAGGAGATGACCAAGATAGCTGAAAGTACGGCTGAAATGGCCGGCGCTTCAGTAGAGGTGTATTTACCTAATGGACAAAGCTACCCTGTTACTTTTAATGATGAAGACCTTACAAAAAGAGTACTACCTTCTCTTACTAGGATAGTTGGAGAAGAAATGATTTATAGGTCAGAAAGGACTACTGGAGCAGAAGACTTTAGTTTCTTTTCTCAACAGGTTCCCGGTTTCTACTTTTTCTTAGGGGTAAATAAACCTGATGCAGATCCTTATACTACACCAGGTAATCATTCACCTTTTTTCCATGTAGATGATAGCGCTTTACCAGTAGGCCTAAAAGCCTTATCTCATCTAACCATAGAGTATTTGAATGGAGAAATTTAAAATCCCCAGTTATTAGCTGCAAACCAAGTTATAGAAACCCATAAAGCTAAGAAAGCCTGTATAGCCAGAACTAGCATAGAAGTAACGGCACCTACTGTCCTAAACATACTTTTTGATTCTGGTTGAAATATCCCATAAGCATGCGCAATTCTAGAAAGAACAAAGATGTCGCCTAAGATTCCGATAGTCATGTTAGAGAATTGACCACTAACCTCCATAAGACCAGTAAGAATTAAGAAAAAGACAGCATATTCAATGAGATTTCCGTGCGCTCTATGAGCTTGTAGTAACTCAAAGTTATCTCCTGTACCAAGTAAGATCTCTGATCCTAGTCTTCTTTGCACAGTTTTAAATGCCAAAATGAGCGCTAATAATGTTAATGCACCTGCGTAAAATAGTGTAAGCATATTAATTCCTTATAATTAGTTAAGTTTTCAATTTACAATTATAGTCTAGACTAAGATAAGGAGAGAATATGAACGCGGTAGAAAAATGGTATGAAGTCATGAAATCTAATAATCTAGATTTATTAGATGATTTACTTGCAGATGATGTTACTTTTTATTCACCGGTTGTTTTTACTCCCCAGAAAGGCAAAGAGATAACAAAAATGTATTTGATGGCAGCCGAAGGTGTCTTTGGGGCTAATCAAACTAAAGATAGAACTTTATCTAATGAAAATAAGGATTCTAAATTTAAATATATTAAAGAAATCATAGGAAAAGAATCAGCTTTACTAGAGTTTGAGACTGAAATGGAAGGCATATATATCAATGGAGTGGATATATTATGTTGGAATGAGGAAGGGAAAATAACAGAATTCAAAGTACTTGTGAGACCGCTTCAAGCGGTAAACATGCTTCATCAAAAAATGCAGGCCATGTTAGAAAACTTAAAATAATAATTTTTTATGATACAAAATTTACAACCTTGGCTAGTTCATCTCTTTACAGCTACTGGTGCTGTAGCAGGTTTTATATCATTAGAGGCTATTTTTAATAACAATATCTTCTTATCTTTTATTTGGCTTTCAGTAGCTTTTTTTATAGATGGAATAGATGGAACTTTAGCTAGGAGATATAAGGTAAAAGAAACAGTACCAATTATTGATGGAAATATATTAGATAATATTATTGATTATTTGAACTACGTTTTTATTCCTGCCGTTATGGTTTATTGGTTTAATCTAGTTCCTCACTATCTTACTTTAATTTCAGTTGCATTGATTTTAATTGTTTCTTGTTACACCTTTTCTAATACTAAACTTAAAACCAAGGATAACTACTTTCGAGGGTTCCCTGCAGTTTGGAATATAGTTTTATTCTATATATTTGTCTTAGATACAACACAAGTAACAAATTTTTTAATAATTCTTTTTTTCTCTGTGATGACTTTTGTTCCCTTAAAGTACACTCATCCTTTTAGGGTAGAAAAGAGGAAATCCTTTAACCTTTTATTAACTGCCTTATGGGGCATTTGCTGCGTCTTCCTGCTATTAGACTTAAGAGAAATTGAAAGTCCATTTAATGTTTATAGAGAAATATATTTTTCGTTTTGGATTATTATAAATTTGTATTTTATATACCTTTCACTTTCAAGATCTTTTTTAAAGAAAGTACCAAAATAATATCACTCATAAAGGAGGATCTACTTATTTTAAGTTAGCTATTAAGAGTGCTATTATCACTATTAATATTAGAAAAATAGTTTTTTAATATTTTAATTTTTAAGGAGAAATAATATGGATGAATTTCAACTTTATTCTAATTTCAACTCTTTTATGATCAGTAATGCTTTATATCTAGCAGGTGTATCCTTCTTAATTTGGGTTACATTTAGAGCAGGTCTAAGGATATATGATCATGGAGCTCCAATATTAAACAAAATCTTGGTTTCAATATTTGGTATAGGAGTTGTTTATAACGGATTAACTATAAATGCCTTTCTTCAGGTCACTTGGGAGAATACTGCCTATGCTCTAAGTAAATTAGATAGTATTTCTGAGAATGCTCAGAGTTTTGTAGATTTTATTGATGTAAGCTCTGCGCCTGTATTTAGTTTAATTCCAGCTAATCCATTCTTTATAGTATGGTGGGCTGCTGTACTGTTAATGATGTTGTTGCCTGTTTGGATCAAAAAAGCAGAATAGTAGTCTTTCGCTTTAATGCAGTAGGTTTCTATACGAATCTACTGCTTTTTTTTTGTTATAGTTTAATTAGTACATTCTTATTTGGAGGGAAATATGTCGAATATAAAAGATGTTGCAAATAGTTTTTTTGAAAATTGTGAAAAAGGTATGGGCTGGGATGTCTGTAAAGATTATTGTTTAGAAGAAGCATCCTTTTCTTCACACGCTCAACCTTTATTAGAAATAAATAGTATCGAAGGTTATGCTAATTGGATGCAAGGTGTGTGTAGTATTCTTCCTGATTGCTCTTACGAAATTAAGTCAGTTACTGTTGATGAGGAGAATAATCATATTTCTTTCTTTGCTGTATTTTCAGGTACTCATACTGCAGAAGGAGGTCCTGTAGCCCCTACGGGTTTAAAAGGCGAAGTTGATTATGTCTACGCTCTAGAATTTCAAGAGGACAAGATTAAACACCTAACTAAAATATGGAATCCCCATTACTTTAATAAACAAATAGGGTGGGAATAAAACAGGATCTAAATACTATTTCTGTATAATTCGCATTCACTTTAAAGCGGGTATCGTATAACGGCTTATTACCTCAGCCTTCCAAGCTGATGATACCGGTTCGATTCCGGTTACCCGCTCCATCGATTTATTAAAAATGTAATCTTTTTTTAAAAAGTTCTATAATCTTTTTTTTACTTCAATAAGGAGAAATATGAAAAAAATATTAACTTTAACTTTTGTCTGCTTTTCTTTAAGTGCAATGGCGTTAGAAGAGAACACTGTAACAACAAAATTAGTTTTGGGAGACGATCCTCGTTCGGGGGTTATTCATAGTTTGTGTGTGGAGGGTTTTGTTTTTGCCATTTACAGAAACCAAAGAACTGTTACTTCACAAGGAACTTATGCAGGTGAAAGTCAATCTTCAAGTATGGTACAAGTTTTAAATGAAAGAGGTTATGGCATAAAGTGCCAAAAAGCTAAAAAATAGAATTTTTTACTAAATCTCCTTACATAGGTCAGCTAAGCATTCTATTTGTTTAGTTGACCCATCTAGGTATATATATCGTCCTTTCCCTTCCTTTTTATCGTCTTTAAATTCTCCAATATATCTAACGCCATCAGTAAAGGTATAAATTCCCTCACCATTTTTCATATCTTCAACAAAATCACCTACGTATAAGTCAGTTTCCCATTCACCAACAGAGTGTGCATAGAATCCTATTCCATGTCTTTTACCTTTTTTCCAGTCTCCTACGTATAAATCACCGTTTTTATATTGATATGTGCCGTTGCCTTCAGGAAGGTCTTTTTTAAACTGACCTACGTATCTATCTCCATTTTGATAAAGAAAAACACCATCACCATCAAATAAATTATTTTTCCATTCCCCTGAGTAGGTTTCTCCTGACGGATATTGATAAGAACCAAAGCAGTTATGCCATTTATCTTCAGGGTTATCTGGACATGGATTTAAAGAAAAAATAGATAGACTGTATAAAGAGCTTATTAAAAAAATATAAATCTTAGTCATGAAACTTTTAGTTAATGAGTTATATTTTATACAATTAAAGGTTAATAAGTTATGAAATCAGAAAACAATGACTCAAAAAGTATTAGCTTTGAAATAAAAAAAGATCAAAGATATTCATGGTGTACATGTGGAAAGAGTCAAAAATACCCACTATGTGATGGAACCCATAAAGAATTAGATGGTATACAGCCAGTAAGAATGTGGTTTTATGAAGATTCAATAGTTAATGTTTCTAATGAAAATGGCAAGCTTCAGTTAAAATTAGAACCTAAGGAGAAAGATTAATGTTGTTTTTTAAAATATACATGACCATCCAATCTATTGTCTTTAGGCTTTCTGGCGGTAGATTAATGAATAAATTGAAAGGAAGTGATATTTGCGTTGTACAAATGCAAGGAGCTAAATCAGGTAAAGTTAGAAATATTCCTTTAATGTATGTTCCTTATGAAGAAGGGGTTGTTTTAGTAGCCTCTATGGGGGGAGCAGACCAACACCCTTCTTGGTATTGGAATTTGAAGGCTAATCCTCAAATTAAAGTATTTCTAAATAAAAGAAAAGTTGAACTAATGGCCCAACAAGTCAATGACGAAAAAAAAGCAGAACTTTGGCCAGTAGTATGTTCCTTCTGGCCTCCTTACGATTCCTATCAAAAGAAAACAGATAGAAATATACCTGTTTTTAACTGCCAACCTTCTTAGGAGAGAATATGGAAAATATAAAATTTGAAATTGTTAAAGCAAATGGAATAAATATAAGAATTGCATCTATAGGAGAAGGACCGTTGGTAATTTTTTGTCATGGCTGGCCTGAAAGTTGGTATAGCTATAGATACCAACTCCCAGCTGTTGCTTCAGCTGGCTATAGAGCAGTAGCCTATGATGTTAGAGGCTACGGAGAATCAGATAAGCCACATGAAATTGAAGCATATTCTATGAAAAATTTAGTTGCTGATGTTTTGGGTTTAATAGAAGCGTTGGGATACAACGAAGCTATTACTATTGGTCATGACTGGGGAGGGCCAATAGCATTGAACACAGCGGCATTAAATCCTGAAATTATTACAGCCACAGGTACCTTGTCGGTTCCTTATTTTCCTAGAGGACCAATACCCACTATTGATTTATGGAAAGAAATTTATAAAGATCGTTTTTTTTACCAACTTTATTTCCAAAAAGAGGGTGTGGCTGAAGAAGAGTTTGAAAATGATTTAGAAAGAGCCTTAAGACTTACTTATACAAACTCAGATGGAAGAGGAATGGCAAGGGCGATTGAGCAGTCCGGTAGTGGTTTAAATCCAAGCAAAGGACCAGACTCCACATTTTTAGAAGGAATGCATGAGTTTAATGATTTACCTGGCTGGTTAACCCAAGAAGATATTAATTATTTTGTAAGTCAGTTTGAGATTAGCGGTCTTAGAGGGCCCCTAAATAGATATAGAGCACAAAATATTGACTGGCAAGAATCAGAAGGATCTCCAGAAACTTTACCTCAACCTGCTTTCTTTATTACAGGATCCCTAGATCCAGTTAACTTCTTTGTTCCCAGTGACCTAAGTTTAAAAGAAAGAATCCAATCAAGTTATGACAACCTGATTCTCGCTGAAGAGCTAGAAGGAATAGGACATTGGACCCAACAAGAAGCACCAGAAATAGTTAATGAGCTGATATTGAAATTCTTAAAAGGCCTTTAAGAAGAACTAAGGTAACTTTCTATTTGCCACAATAAGAACTCTCTATGTGTTTGTGTTTCTTGATCCATAGATCTTCTTTTAACAATTTTTTGAATGTCTTTAAGGGCTTTATGAGCAGATGCAACTGAAGTTTGATCAGGTCGCGAACTTTCAATAAGTTCTAACAATCTTTGTACATATAAAGCTTGCAGGTTCTGTCTTTGGGTAATGACCTTAGAGTTGGCATCCTCTAAGAAGATAGCGTTAGTGAGGTCTCCCATCATTTCAAAAGTATTATAAGTATTTCCATAAAGTCTTGAGTCTGTTATGCGGTCTAAAGTCCAGCCGCTTAATAAATGAGAAAGAATTTGAGACTGTATACTCATGATAGCTTTATGGATTTTAGGATCTTCATGTTCCCTTGAGAAATCAAAGCCTCTCCTTTCAAGTTGCGCAATGGATAATAATTCTGAGTTTACTGGAAAGGCATTAGGTGAAAATGCATGAAGCGTTAACAACTCCATTGCTTTTTTTTGCATCTCATATGGGACTGGTTCATACGGTTTTAGAGGAGATTCTTGTTTAGGGGTAGATCTATTTACGTAAACTCCTCCTATGTATCTAGAAATAGTATTAAGTGATCTTCCGGTTTCACGTATAAGAGTATTCAAAGCTAATCTATACTCTTCCCATGTTGAAGCCCCTTTAAGTTGATTAGGTAATTTTTCTGTTGTGCTATTAACCAGTTCAATTCTCTGAGCTGCATAGGTAATGGGATCACTGCTCATATCATTTACCATTGCCCTAGGATCAATTCCTTTACCAGGAACCCTCATATCATCTGCATCATTACCAAACTTTAATTCATGTTGATTTGATCTAAATAGTATCTCTTCTCTTTCTTCATTAGTTAAATTTGGTTTGTATCCAAATTCTATAGCCCATTTATCATAGGCTCCTGGAACGACATCATAATAATCTCCTTGCTCTATCCCAAGTGGAGCAATATTCACTGCTGGATATTCCATGACAGAAGATGTAACCCCTTGTTCTTGGGTTATAGAAGGGTTATGAACGCTTATAGGGTCATGTAAAAAACTAGCTTTAAAATTATGATTTAACCCTAGAGTGTGTCCAACTTCATGTAATGTAAGTCTAACAATACTTTGTCTAACAATTTTTTTATTCATCTCCTTTTCTAAAGAATTCATTACTAAATTCGAGAGAAGGTTTCCTTCTTGTGTAAAATCTCCGGCTGCACAGTATTCCCCATTCATTACTTCTGGAAATATAGCATTTAGATTTATACGATTGGTTAGATACACCCACTCTAGCATTATGTCTGCTCCTATAATTTCTCCTGTTCTAGGGTTAGTAAAACTAGGACCATATCCACCAAAAGGAGGATTAGGAGAGGAAGTCCATCTTAAGACGTTGTATCTAATATCTCCTGCATTCCAGTCAGCATCGTCAGGTTGTTGTTTAACCTCTAATGCATTAGTAAATCCAGCGCTTTCAAATGCCTTGTTCCATGCAAGCACTCCTTCTCGAATGTAATCTCTTAATTCAATGGGCGTGGTGTTCTCCATCCAAAAAGTTATAGGTTTTATAGGATCAGAAAGCTCTTGTTCCGGGTTTTTCTTTTTAAGATCCCATCTATTGATTAAATCTGCATAAGGAGTAACGTCAGTAGAAGAAAGATCGGTTATTCTCTCACTAAAGTAACCAACTCTTTGATCAGCTAAGCGTGGAACAAAATCATTTTTAGGCATTTCAATAAAACTATAGCGAAGTGAAATGCTTATATTTCTAGGATCTGAAGCGTCTTCTTCTTTATATCCCCAACTAGGCGGATTTTCGAATACATATTCGATTTCTACATCTGTATTTTTAGGGTAATTTAAAAGGGAAAGTATTCTAGATTTTTCAGAACTCATATTCCCCCATTTAAATTTAGGAGGAGGACCTTCTGGATACGGTATTGGAGCTATTTTAGTTAATGATTCTGATAGAAATAAACCAGAAACATTTATAAGGAATTCTTTTTTATCTTGGTCTTTGGCTTTAATGCTAAATACTTTAATTACTGAATTAGAGATATTTGCTCCCGATGATTTAGATAGAGCTGTCTTAGG
Organism: Gammaproteobacteria bacterium; assembly: GCA_045563675.1. Lineage (GTDB taxonomy): Bacteria > Pseudomonadota > Gammaproteobacteria > Magnimaribacterales > Magnimaribacteraceae > AEGEAN-183. Next base: position 313,103 of record JBJLIX010000002.1, on the reverse strand, counting down.
GTCTATAGAAAAAGCAGTATTAACCCTTATTAATCTAATAGATTCAAAATGTCTCTCAAATCTAAAAACTCCATTATCCAAATAACTTCCTCTATTTCTTCGTGCAGCCACTACACCGTCAGAAACATGAGCAAAGTATATAAATTCCTTATTTAGTTGATCTTCTCTTATAGAAAAGTATATGGAACTAGTTTTAGGGTCTTGATATGCTTTTATAAACCCTTCAAATACATCATAATCTTTAACAACAAACTCTAAACTTTTCTTTTTATCTTCCTGACTTTCTTCTTTTGCAGGATCACTCTCATTAGATTCTTCAGCAAAAACGATAGAAGTTAGATTAAAAAAACCTAGAAATAGAATAATTGTTGTTAGTAAGGGTATTTTAAAAAAAGTTTTCATAAGTATAAGAATATCATGTAATTCTTGTAAAATAGAAGCATGTATGACCTTATTATAAGAAATGGAACTATTTATGACGGTTCAGGTAAAGAACCATTTGAAGCTGATATAGGAGTAAAAAATGGACTTATCTCAAAAATAGGAGATTTAAAAAACGAGGTTTCAGATAAATCAATTGATGCAGAATCAAAGATCGTAACCCCTGGTTTTGTTGATATACATACTCATTATGACGGTCAAGTAACTTGGGATCCTTATTTAAGACCCTCAACTTATCATGGCGTAACTACTGTTGTAATGGGCAACTGCGGTGTTGGCTTCTCGCCCTGTAAACCTGAGGAGAGAGATTGGCTTATAAGTTTAATGGAAGGAGTTGAAGACATACCCGGTACAGCTCTTCACGAAGGAATAAATTGGCAATGGGAGAGTTTCCCTGAATATTTAGATACTTTAGAAAATAAACCTTTAGCAATAGATGTAGGAACTCAAATTCCTCATGGAGCAGTTAGGGCTTATGTTATGGGTCAAAGGGGAATAGATAGGGAAGAAGCCACCCAAGAAGAAATTGATGAAATGAGCTCCATCGTTAAAGAAGCAGTAGAAGCAGGGGCTTTTGGTTTTAGTACTTCGAGAACTGAAAAACATAGAGATTCAAGCGGTGAATTAACACCCAGTATCACAGCCCACAAAAATGAATTAATATCCATAGCAAAGTCTTTAGGAGAAATAAGAAGCGGAGTTCTTCAAGGTATTTCAGATTTTTATGATTTTGATACTGAATTTGATATTTTTAAAGAAATGTCTGAATCTTCTGGCAGACCTATATCTATAACTGTCGAGCAAATGGACCAAAGACCTGATTGGTGGCATCAACTTCTAGATGGGATTGAAAAAGCACAAGATCAAGGAATAAATATGTATGGGCAAGTTCCACCAAGAGCAACAGGTATTAATATGGGGTTAACCGCTACTCTAAATCCTTTTATTTTTTACCCTTCCTTCTATGAAATCTCTAAAAAGAGTTTGGAAGAAAAAGTATCTACAATGAAGGACCCCAAATTCAGGGAGAAGATATTATCTGAACAGCCTGTTTCAATTGGCAACCCTTTAGTAGAGGAAATTACACAATCTTTTAATAAAATGTTTAGGTTGGGTGAGCCTGCTAATTACGAACCTGAGCCTGATGCTTCTTTTGAAGCGATAGCCAGCAGAGGAGGAATATCACCTCAAGAAGTTGCATATGACTGTTTATTGGAGAAAGACGGGAAGGCCCTTATCTATCACCCTTTATTTAATTATTTGCCAGGTAACCTTGATTATGTTGAAAAGATGCTCAATCACCCATATTCTATTTCAGGACTTGGCGATGCAGGCGCTCACTGCGGAGCTATAAGCGATGCTAGTTTTCCAACTACCTTGATCCAGCACTGGGGCAGAGATAGAAAAAGAGGGAAAAAAATTCCTTTAGAAAAACTTATAAGCATGCAAACTTTAGAAACTTCTAAGCTTCTGGGTATAAATGATAGAGGTTTACTAAAAGAAGGCCTTAAAGCTGATATTAATGTTATTGATTTCGAAAACCTAACTCTTCATGAACCAGAAGTATTAAATGATTTACCGGCTGGAGGAAGAAGATTGGTTCAAAAAGCTACCGGTTATGAATATACGATAGTCTCAGGTCAAGTAGCCTTTAAAAATGGAGAAGCTACTGGAGCCTTAAATGGCAAACTTATAAGGAATCAAATCAATTAAAAATGGAAAAATTGGACCTACATGGAGTTAGACACCATGAGGTTGATTTAATTGTAGAAAACTTTATTTACTTAAATCAACAACAGGCCCCTTTAACTATTATTTGTGGCAATAGCAGTAGGATGGTTGAGCTCGTTAAGAAAGTTTTAGATAGAAGTGGCTCAGAATATACTGAAGGCAAAGGATTTGATTTTGGAAGAATTACTGTAATGAAACTCTAATCTAAAATGAAAATAAAAAAGATTAATCCGTTAGGGGCTGAAATAAGTAATATTGATTTAAAAGAGAATTTATCAACTGAGAGCTATAAACTAATCAAGCAAGCTTTCTTAGAAAATCTAGTTTTGATTTTCAAAGATCAAAATCTATCTCCTAATGATTTATTGTCTGTAACTAAAATCTGGGGGCAGCCTCAAATACATCCTGTTTTTAAGGGGTTAGATGAATATCCAGAAATAATTAAAATTGAAAACTATGGACAAGAATTTCATGCTAACGCCCACTGGCACTCTGATGTGACTTTTGAAGAAGAGCCTCCTGATGCAACAATTCTTTATGCTATAGAGATGCCCGATAAAGGCGGGAATACTCTCTTTGCCAGTCAATATTTAGCTTATGAATCACTAGAACAATCACTAAAAGAAAAGTTTTCATCCTCAGAGGCAATAAATTCTAATAAATCAGTAATTCTACTAGCGGGTGCCGACCTCTCTTTAGTAAAGTCAGTGAAGCATCCCATATTTAGAACGCACCCTGAAACTGATAAAAAGGCTTTATATGTCACACAGGCTTTCGTAGAAAAAATCGAAGGATTATCGAATAAGGAAAGTGAAGATTTATTAAGTCTTCTTTACGAGCATTGTAGTAAGAAAGAGTTTATATATGAGCATAAATGGCATAATGGTGATCTTGTAATCTGGGACAATAGGTGCGTTCAACATTTTGCAGTGCATGATCATGGAAACCAAACAAGAACACTACATAGAATTACAGTTAACGGGAGCAAGCCTTACTAATGTCAGAACTAACAATTAAAAACGCCACTATAGTTAATGAAGGAAGTCTTTCTGAGAAAGACTTATTTGTAAGGGATGGTCGTATAGAAAAAATTGAAGACTCTCTTGAAGTAACAGGAGAGTTTATAGACGCAACTGGTCTTCATTTATTTCCAGGGTTTATTGATGATCAGGTTCATTTTAGAGAACCAGGTCTTACAGATAGAGGTTGTATAAAGTCTGAATCCATTGCAGCCGTAGCAGGCGGAACCACTTCTTTTATGGATATGCCAAATGTTATTCCTCCGACCTTAACCAGTGATCTTTGGCAGGAAAAAATTAATATCGCTCAAAAAGATTCCTTGGCTAATTACTCTTTTTACATGGGAACAAGTAATACAAATATCGAAGAAATCAAAAAAATTGATCCTCAGCAAGTTTGTGGAGTAAAGGTTTTTATGGGTTCTTCAACTGGGAATTTACTTGTAGATGATGAAAAAGCTCTAGAGAATATCTTTAGTCTATCTCCGGTAATAATTACTACGCATTGTGAGGATACGCCTCTCATAAGTATAAATGAGCAAAGTGCTATAGCTAAGTATGGAGAGTCAATACCAATAGAGCTTCATGAAGAAATTAGGTCTAGACAGGCATGTTTAAATTCAACTACGAAAGCCATTCACTTGGCAAAACAATTCAATTCTGATTTGCATGTTTTACACATCACTACTGAAGACGAGATTAGATTATTCAATGAAGGAGACATAGAAGGAAAGAAGATTACTTCAGAAGTATGCATACCCCACTTAATGTTTTCATCTCAGGATTACAAGAGTCTTGGAACTTTAATTAAGTGCAATCCTTCTGTTAAATCAATTTCTGACAAAACAGCTTTGAGGAAGGCACTCAAGACCGGGGCTATTGATTATGTTGCAACTGATCATGCCCCTCATGTTCTTGAAGAAAAGAAAAATACTTATTTAAAATCACCTTCAGGTATGCCTTGTATTCAGCACTCTTTTCTTGCAGTTTTAGAGATGGTGCATGATGGAGATCTGGAAATAACGGATGTTCCTGAGGTTACTTCACACAAAGTTGCTAAGAGATTTCAGATAAAGGATAGAGGTTTTATTCAGGAAGGCTTGTGGGCTGATTTAGTCTTAGTAAATATGAATGATGCATATAAAGTAAATGAAGAAAAATTATTTTATAAGTGTGGATGGTCGCCATTTGAGAGCTATACGTTTAAATCGAGAATAGTAGAAACTCTAGTAAATGGAGAAAGGGTTTATAGTAAAGGTAAAATATTATCTAATAAAGCAGGAAGAAAGTTAGATTTTACAAGGGGATAGTTATGGGTTTTAAAGAATATGATAATTTTGATGCACTAGGTCTCGCGGAATTAGTTAAGAAAAAAGAAGTCTCTGCTGAAGAGCTCTTAGATGAGGCTATTCAAAGAACAGAGAAAGTAGATGGCCAAATTAATGCTGTTGTTTTAAAGCATTATGATGAAGCTAAAGCCCAGATTGAAAAGGGTCTTCCTGAGGGTGTCTTTACAGGCGTTCCTTATCTTCTAAAAGATTTACATGTTCTTCTTAAAGGAACAAAAACTACTTATGGATCAAAATTCTTTAAAGACTTTGTTGCAGATCATAACAGTACATTAGTTGATAGATATCTTGAAGCTGGATTAGTCATCTTTGGTAAAACAAATAGCCCAGAGTTTGGGTTAACTGTAACAACTGAGCCTGAGTTATATGGACCTACTAGAAATCCATGGAATCTAGATCATTCAGCAGGCGGATCAAGCGGAGGAGCGGCTTCAGCTGTTGCTTCAGGAATATTACCTATGGCAAATGCTAGTGATGGTGGCGGATCAATTAGAATTCCTGCTTCTTGTTGTGGTTTAGTTGGATTAAAGCCTACAAGAGCAAGAACCCCGATGGGTCCTGATAGAGGGGAAGGTTGGGCAGGACAATCAATAAGTCATTGTGTATCTAAATCAGTTAGAGATTCAGCAGCTCTTTTAGATGCCACTTCAGGATTTGCACCTGGTGATCCTTATGCCCCAACGGAACCTTTAGATAGTTTTCTTGCCGCTACTAAAAAAAATCCAGAGAAATTAAAAATAGCTTTATATCTGCCTACGGATTCAACGCCAATTGATGAAGATGTTGTTTCATCTATTAGAAGCACAGCTAAACTATGTGAGGATTTAGGTCATCATGTTGAAGAAGCTTCACCAGAACCAGATCATGAAGCTCTTACGGAAGCTATCACCATAATTATTTCTGCTAATGTTTCCTTGGCACTTCAACAAAGAGCTGAAGCATTAGGAACTGAAGTTACACCTGATGTCGTAGAAAATATTACTTATAGAATGTATGAAAATGGAAAAAATTTCTCTGCAGATCAATATGCTAAAGCAACATTAATTAATCACCAAGCTGGCAGGGTTTTAGGTAATTTCATGGAAAATTATGACTTAATCTTGAGTCCGGTACTAAATAAACCACCAGTAAAAATTGGTGAAATTGATATGTCCTCTCCTGATGTAGTAACTTACATTGAAAGACTGACTTCTTATTCAGGTTTTACAGGAATTTATAACCAAACTGGTCAGCCCAGTATTTCAGTACCTTTAGGGTTTAGTAAAAACGAATTACCTATAGGATCAATGCTCACAGCTAAATTTGGTAATGATGAGCTCCTTATTTCTTTAGCTTCTCAACTTGAAAAGGCAGCCCCTTGGGCAGATAAAAAACCCCTAATTTATTCCAACTAAGTGAACCCAGAAATTCATCCAGATAATAATAACTTTACTTGGTCTGTACCAGGGGGTCCTTATCACTATTTATCTAAAAACCAAGTTGATCATTTTGATGAACAAGGATTTTTAGTGATAGAAGATGCTTTTGATCGGGAATACATGACAAGGATTTCTAATCTTATTGACCCGTTTGAAGAAAAAGTTACAGAAATATTAAGAGGTTTTAATGAAGGAAAGGTGTTTATTTCAAGAGCTGAAGAGATAACGTTTTCTACTCATCTCGTTACACAAAATGAAGACTTAAAAGAATTTAGTAAAAATAGTGTATTTTCTAGTATCTGTTTAGATTTAATAGGTAATGATGTTCGTCTATATTGGGATCAAGCTGTTTATAAAAAACCCGGAACCAAAGATGAATTTCCTTGGCATCAAGACAATGGCTATACTTTCATTGAACCTCAAGCATATTTAACTTGTTGGTTAGCCTTAAATGATACGGATGAAAAAAATGGGTGCCCCTGGGTAATGCCTGAATTACATAAGCTAGGTACCTTAAAACATGAAACTACTGAATTAGGCTTTGAGATATCTCTAAATCCAGATAAAGCAATACCTTTACCATTAAAATCAGGAAGTATTGCAGTTTTCTCTTCTCTTACACCTCATCGAACAGGGCCAAATACCTCTGAAGGAATTAGAAAAAGTTACATACTTCAATACGCTCCAGATGGGGCACAAAGGAAAATATCTGGATCCTTAAGTGAGCCGGTTAATAATAAAGAAAGACAATTTTTTGTCGTTAAAGACGGCCATATCCTAGCTTAAATTTTTAGTCTTGCATAAAAGTATCTAACCTTTCATAAGCCTCTAGAAAATCCTGTTTAAATTCCATTACAACATCACTTGCTGAAATACTCTGGTTCATTAAACCAACACCCTGACCAACCCAATGAGTAGCAAGATCCTTAGCGCCGTCATGACCTCCTTCAGCCAATTTATTGACTTTAGCTAAAGCAGGTTCAGCTACCATCGGTTGCAACGGCATTGGAAGAGGTTCAGGAGCTTTATCCGACTCCCAAGCATCTGTCCAAGTTGAAACAAGCTGTCTAGAATGTTTTCCAGTTCTACTTCTTGATCTTACTGTCTGACTTGAGCTTGCAGCTATCATTTTTTCTTTAACAATAGGGTGGATTTCAGATTCAACAGTAGTTAACCAAACTGATCCACACCAAGCACCTGATGCACCCATCGTCATAGCAGCAGCCATTTGTTTTCCAGTTACAATACCACCTGCAGCAAGAATAGGAATATCTCCATGAGGCTGTATAGCTTCATAAACCTCAGGAATTAAAACCATTGTGGAAACACTACCACAATGTCCACCAGCTTCAGTTCCTGAAACAACTAATATATCAACACCTGCTTTTACTTGATTAATTGCATGCTGAGCAGTTCCTAATAAAGCTGCAACCTTTACATCATTATCTTTACCCATTTGAAGCATCCAGTCAGGTGGAACACCTAAAGCATTTGCGATTAGTTTAATAGGATGTTGAAAAGCCACATCTAATAAAGCTTTGGCTCCACCAGATTGAGTATTAGCAGCAAATCCTGAGCCACCTGTATCTATTGTTCTTAATTCAGGGGAGGGTATATCGTGATTCTCTAAAACATCAGTTCTAAAATCAGCATATTCTTGAGGAATCATTCCGACAAGTTTTTCTGGATCAAACTTTTCGTCTTTCCCAACCATTTTATTTGGTATTAATACATCTACCCCATAAGGCTTACCATCTATATGTTCATCAATCCATTTAAGTTCTTGTTCTAATATTTCAGGAGACATTCCTACTGCTCCCAAAACTCCGCAACCTCCAGCCTTTGACACTGCAACCACTACATCTCTGCAATGCGTGAAAGCAACTAAAGGAAATTCAATATCTAGCATTTCACATATTTTTGAATTCATTTTTTACCTCGCTTTTTTGTGTAGTACTATGTTTAGTAATAACTAATTATATTAGGAAACTTTAATGATAAAGAATAACAGAATTTGCCAGACTTTCGGAATTGAATATCCTATCTTTTTAGCAGGTATGGGTGGTGCCGCTTGCCCTAAATTAGCAGCAGCAGTTTCAAACGCAGGTGGGCTTGGAGTTCTTGGAGCAGCCGCTTGTACTCCAAGTCAAATGAGAAGATGGATTAAAGAGACAAGAGATTTAACAGACAAGCCTTTCGGAATTGATACCTTGTTACCAATGTCTGTTAGGGGAGGTGGAAATCTAAAACAAAATAATGGGAAAAATCCTGCTGATCTTTTATCTGAATATCAAAATATGGCTAAAGAATTTATGAATGAGCATGGATTGAAAATGGTTCAGCATGACCGTCAAGCTTCGGAAGAAGATAACTTAGGTTTTTTTACTAAAGAATTTTTTGAAGCTCAAATGGAGGTGGTTATAGAAGAAAGAGTTCCTGTTTATGCAGCAGGCTTAGGAAACCCAGCTCCTTGGATGGAAAGACTCAAAGTTAATGGCACCAAGGTTATGACTGTAGTTGGTGCAGTGAGACATACAATTAAAGTAGCGTCTGCAGGTGTAGATGCAATAGTAGCTCAAGGACATGATGCTGGTGGACATAATTCTCCTGTTGGTTCTATGGCATTAATTCCTCAAGTTGTAGATGCGTCAAATGGAATTCCTGTTTTAGGAGCAGGGGGTATAAGTGATGGCAGAGGAATAGCAGCTGCTTTTATGCTAGGCGCAGAAGGTGTCTGGATAGGATCTGCATTTTTAGCTTCTGAAGAAGCTGATATCTTTGACCATCAGAAACAAGCAATAGTAGACGCGACTGAAGAAGGAACAGTTATTTCAAGGTCTGTAACAGGAAAACCTGCCAGGATTATACGTAGTGCTTGGACTGATTTTTGGGAAAGATCAGATCTAGAACCTCTTCCTATGCCCTTTCAATCTGGCATAGCAGGACCAGTTTTAGAATCGGCTAATAAAGATAAAAGGCAAGATATTAATCCTGGGTTTGCTGGTCAAGGCATTGGAATGGTTAAAGCAGTAAGATCAGCTGAAGAAATTATGGCTGACTTGATAGAAGGAATGGAGAGGTCTCTGAAAGATTCAGCAAAGATGTACGAGTGATAATTTAGAGATTAATTAACAGACTGTAGATAGATAGCCAGAATAATTTGTAGAACTACCACTACACCTATAATCGCAAAGAAAATACCTAAGGTGGTTATTGTTTTTTTATCTTCTTCCATAGAATTGCTTACTAAAAAAATGCATTATTAATATTTATGGAACGTTCGTCAAAGAAATTAACTAAATCTGCATGGAGTTGGGCCCTCTATGATTGGGCTAATTCGGCTTTTGCTACTACTATAATGGCAGGATTCTTCCCCATTTTCTTTAAAAGTTATTGGGCTTCTGATCTTTCTGATGCAGAGAGTACTTTTGCGATTGGCTCAGTTAATTCAATTGTAGGATTACTTATTGCTTTTAGTGCTCCAGTATTAGGAGCATTAGCTGATGCTGGAAACTCTAAAAGAAAGTTCTTATTTAGTTTTGCTTTCTTAGGAATTCTTACTACAGGGTATTTATTTTTTATACCTGACAGTTCTTGGAAAATGGCTTTAATTTTTTATGGTCTTGGGGTTGTAGGTTTTTCTGGAGGGAATATTTTTTACGACTCACTCCTTGTATCCGTCTCTAAAGAAGAAGAAAGGAATAAAGTTTCTTCATTAGGTTTCTCTCTAGGATATCTAGGCGGTGGTCTATTATTTTTAATTAATGTTCTTATGTTTTTGTCTCCAAACTCTTTTGGATTAGAAACCCAAATAGACGCTGTTCTTTGGTCTTTCATGTCTGTGGCAGTTTGGTGGTTTATTTTCTCTCTTCCAATTTATTTAAATGTTAAGGAACCAACAGAAAGTAACAGTAAAAAATTATTTAATGTAATCTCCGAAGCCTTTAGTAACCTCTTAGATACAGCTAGATCAATAAAAGAATACAAAAGTGCGGTTGTGTTTCTTTTTGCGTATTTTTTATACATGGATGGGGTTGATACTATTATAAGAATGGCTACTTCTTATGGAGCTGATATAGGGCTGTCAGCTACTTCCATGATTCAAGCATTACTTCTTACCCAATTTATAGGGTTTCCAGCCACTTTAGTTTTTGGTTATTATGCCGATAAATATGGATATAAATATTCTCTATCATTTGCCATTGTCATTTACATTTTTGTAGTCTTATTTAGTTCTCAGATGGATACAGCGGCTGAATTTTATATTGTTGCCTCTGTAGTTGGTCTAGTTCAAGGAGGTGTCCAAGCCATCAGTAGATCTTTCTTTAGTACTTTAATACCTCAAAACAAAGCCGCTGAGTTCTTTGGTTTTTATAATTTCATAGGAAAGTCTTCTGTGTTTATAGGGCCTTTTATGGTTTCAGGAATAGCTTTATTATTTGAAAGTCCAAGCATGGGAATATTAAGTCTATTAATTCTATTTATACCGGGTTTAATTCTTCTTTGGAAAGTTCCGGAGAACTAAAATAAATTTCTTTCCATCATGGCCTTTTTAAGGATAGTTGGCTTGTCTGTCATTAAGCCATCTACACCTAAATCTATTAATCTAAACATATGTTCAGTCTCATCAATTGTCCAAACATGAATTAGCTTATTGAGATCATGAACCTTATTAATAAACTTCCGGGTTACTATTGGAATCCCAAATTGTGATACGGGGACTTGAGCACACATGCCTGGAGATATTTTAAGATTTAATCCATAAGTGTTTAGTAACAATTGAATTACTTCCGCTTGGCCCATTGACGAACACAAAGTAGATCCTGCTATTTTTCTTATGAGATTAAGTCTTCTTGAGGAAAAAGCAGCAAGACAAACACGGTTAAATGCATCATGTTTTTTAATTACCTTAATTGTTTCATCAACTGCAGAATCAACCTTTATATCAATATTGAATCTAAGATTCGGGAAGGATGATAGAGTTTCATCGAGTGAGGGAACTCTTCCTCCTTTAAAAAGTTCTATTTGCTTTATCTCTTGGAAAGTCAGATCACTAACTTTTTTATTTAAATCAGCTACCCTTTTTAAATCACTATCATGGAATATAACAACCTTACCATCAGAAGTTGATTGGACGTCAGTCTCCATAAAAACAAAACCTAGGTCCGAAGAATATTGGAAAGCTTCCAAGGTATTTTCTGTTTTTTCTTCATCTCCACCACGATGAACAAAACCATAAAAATTATAATCTTTAAAAAATGGATGCATCTTATAAATTAAAATAACACTATCTCAAGTGTTTTCAATTAGTTATTCTTTCTTTTATGGAATGGTTATTAATTACTACAGTCCTTTTATTAATAGTTTTATATGTTCCTTATTTATTTAAAACAATAAGATTAAGAAAGATAGCTTTCTCTAATATTCCAAAAGAGGGAGCTTGGGCTAAATTATCAGATGGTCATATTTACTATAGATGGTTTTATCCTAAAAAAGATCTTTTAAATGGTGACATCATTATTCTAGTTCATGGTTTTTCCACCCCTAGTTTTGTTTGGGGAGGTTTAATTGAAAACTTCTGCAATTCAGGGTTTAAAGTACTCGTTTATGATCATTTTGGAAGAGGATTCTCTGAAAGACCTTACATTGATTATGACGAAGAGCTTTATGTAAGATCTTTAAAAGGCTTAATAGATGACCAAGGAATAAAAGAAAAAGTTCATTTGGTAGGTTATTCAATGGGAGGACCCATAGTAGGTTATTTTAGTGAAAAATACCCAACGCATACAAAATCTATGTCCTTAATAGCTCCTGCAGGTTTTCAACAAAACATGTCTGGCGTTAATAGCTGGACTTTAAAACCTATAATAGGTGAGTGGTTTTGGCATGTTTTCAGTAATAGAATTTATGGTGTTGGGAGGATGTCAGAGACCTCATATAGTGACGATCCTTTATCCATTAATGAAGAAGAATTTTTAGAAAAGTTTAATAAACAATTAGCTTTCAAAGGCTTCACAGAATCATTACTCTCTACTGTTAGATGTTTTAACCTTTTTGATTGTAGAAGGATGTATAAGGATGTTGGAGATTTAAATATACCTACATTTGTAATTTGGGGAAAAGTTGATGGTGTTGTGCCTTACAGCTCAAGTAAGAATTTAAAAGAATGCATACCGCACTCAGAACTGCTTGCTATAGAGGAAGGCACTCATGATATTACTTATAGACAACCTACTGAAGTTGGTAATTCGATTGTTGATTTTATTTCGAAACTTTAAAAATGAAGTTTGATAATATTCGAGCTTTCGAAGACATTGATGTAGAAAGTAAAATAAAAAACTTGCTTTCAGATAGTAGATTCTTCACCGTTTTGAGTGGATATTTTTTTCCGAAAACTTCCAAAATTCTTCCTAATATAGCCAAGAAACTTATCCAAAGGAAATTTAAAAAGGAATTTGGACTTTCTTCTACTATAGAAGAATTTCAATCCGCTTTAGAGCCATATGTTTCTTCAATGGTAGAAAAAACTACAGACGGCTTTTCTTTTAGTGGAATAGAAAATTTAACAGACGAACCTACACTTTTTATAAGCAATCATAGAGACATAGCTCTCGATGCAGCTTTTCTAAATTTAGTCTTATTTAAAAGAAAACTAAAAACTTTAAGGATCGCTGTTGGAAATAATCTCCTTGATGGAGCTTATGCAGAATTATTTATGAGATTAAATAAGAGTTTTATTGTTCATAGAGATTTAAGAGGAGCAAAGGAAACCTACAAAAAGCTATTTCTATTATCCTCCTATATAAACAAATCTATTAAGGAAGATCACGAGAATATTTGGATAGCACAAAGAGAAGGAAGGGCAAATGATGGAAATGATTTCACTGATGCTGCTGTATTAAAAATGCTTTACTTGTCTTCTCGTAAAAAAAAATCTTTTAGAGACTGGCTCATGGAAGTGAATCTAACCCCTGTAAGTATTTCATATGAATTTGATCCTTTAGATATGATAAAAGCAAATGGATGGGAAGGATGGGAAGATCTTTCCTACGAAGATAACAATAAACGTGATCTTAGAGAATTAGGTATGGGTATATTAGGGTACAAGGGCAAGGTACATTTACATATTTGTAAGAGAATCAATAATGTTGAGAGTTTAGAGGAGTTAGTAAATCAGATAGATGAAGCCATTATTAAAAATTATAGATTATGGCCATCAAATTATATTTCTGCTTACGAGTTAGGCATTATTAAAGAAAATAACCATATTGAGTTAGCTAAAAGTTTCTTAAGTAGATATCAAACTGCGAACAAGGAAGTGCAACAAAATATATTAAAAATATATGCTGCACCCTTGATTAATTCTCTTAATAAAACTGATAGTTAAAATTAATTATTTACTAAGTTTGATTACATGCTGAAGGTGATAACAAAACCATCTTCATCTGCCATGCCATCTTCTGAATCAAAATTACTTAAACCAATACCTACAGATACTCTGTTAGCAATCTGAAGAGGAAAGTCATAACTTAACATTTCATATTTTCCATAATGATCATACTCACCGTAAGTGAAACTAAATCCTGATTCACCTAAGGCTAATGACATTTCCATATTATCTGGAGCTCCATCAAGACCTTGCGCAAAGTTAAGTCCTAGTAATTTATAACCAAAACCAAAGTAAATCTCTTCAAAGTCTAATTCAGATGTTCCGGGATAATTGTAACTAATATATCCAACATCAAACGTAACACCTCTAGCTGATTCGTCTGAATACCCAAAATATATATCAACTTCCATATTGGTATCATCGTCAGCACCAAAATCAACTTTTGAACCCCAAACTCCTATATAAGATCCATTATCCTCAGCTGATACATCAACACCACCTGAATACGCAAAATCTCCACCTGTTTGGCTCATACCTCTCCACATATAGTCATTAGTAAGGGCAAAGTTGCCTGATATTTCAGCTGCACTTAATGAAAACATGCTTAAGCAAGTAAAAATTAATAAAGAAATCTTTTTCATTCTTTTCTCCTAATAAAATTAAAACTGGTTACACATATTTTAATGCAATTCCCATGCCAGCTTAAAGGCTTATTTTTATACTTTTCTGCATCAATTTGGTGCAAATATATATTTTTTGTTACAAAAAGAGCTTCAAATGTTTTTAAACTTATATATATCGTGTAATATTCGCGACCCTCAAAATATATTTTAGGAGTTTTTATGGATGTCTTAGATAAAACAGTTTTAATAACTGGTGGTGCTTCGGGTCTAGGTTTTGCTACAGCTAAAGAATTTATTTCTTCAGGTGCCAAGGTAATGCTTGTAGATCTAAACGAAGAAAATGTAAAGAAAGCTTCTGAGGAGTTAGGTGATAATTCTGCATATGCTATAGCCAATGTTACCGAAGAAGAATCAGTTCAAAATTGTATTTCCAAAACAATGGAAAAATTTGAAAGTATCCATGTAGTAGTGAATTGTGCAGGTATTGGAAGTGCAAGCAAAACTGTAGGTAAAGATGGAGCCCATCCACTTGACTATTTCAAGTTGGTTATAGATATAAATTTAGTAGGAACTTTTAATGTATTAAGGTTAGCAGCAGTAGAAATGGGAAAAAATGAACCTATGGAGCACAATGAGTGTGGAGTAATTATAAATACAGCTTCTGTAGCAGCCTTTGATGGTCAAATAGGACAAGCTGGCTATAGTGCTAGTAAGGCAGGAGTGGTAGGAATGACACTGCCAATTGCAAGAGATCTTTCAAGGATGGGAATAAGAATTAATACTATTGCTCCAGGAATCTTTGATACACCAATGATGGCCATGGCACCAGATCAAGTCAGGGATCCTCTTATAGAGATGACACAATTTCCAAAAAGATTAGGTCTTCCAGAAGAGTATGCCGCCCTAACAAAGCATATTGTAGAAAATCCATTCTTAAATGGAGAAACTATCCGTTTAGATGGAGGTATAAGGATGGCACCTAAATAGATAAATTATGGAACTTTTATTTTCTTATCTCTTTTTCCTTCTTAAGGTACTAACTGTATTAATAGCAGTAGTTGTTGGTATTGTGCTTATTACGAGCACCGCTAAGCAAAAGAAAGATACTTATAAGGGCAAGATAATAGTAAAAAATCTTTCAGAAAAATTAGAAGAGATAAGTCTTGGTTTAAAGAGCTCTTCTATGGACCCTAAGTCATATAAGCAACTATTAAAAAAGCAGAATAAAGAAAAGAAAAAAGAAATCAAACAGAAACCTAAAGATCTTATTTACGTTCTAGACTTTAAAGGCGATATTCAGGCATCAGGTGTCGACAAATTAAAACAGGAAATTAATGCAATCATAGCTTCTGAAATTAAGTGCAAAGAAGTGGTTTTAAAACTTGAAAGCGCTGGCGGGTCTGCTTATTCATATGGACTCTGTGCTGCAGAATTAAAAAGACTGGTAGAGCATAAAATTTCTTTAACTGTTTGTATAGATAAGCTAGCAGCCAGTGGAGGTTATCTAATGTCTTGTGTTGCTACTAAGATTGTAGCTGCTCCTTGGGCCTTAGTTGGATCAATAGGAGTTGTAGCTCAGCTCCCAAATTTTAATAAATTTTTAAAGAAATTAAACATAGATATAGAGTTACATACAGCAGGAAGATATAAAAGAACTTTAACCACTTTAGGTAAGAATACACAAACGGGGAGGCAAAAATTTGTGAGTGAATTGGAAGAACTTCATAAAGTTTTCAAGGGATTTGTTAAAGAAAATCGACCCAAGATTAATGTAAATAAAGTAGCTACTGGAGAAGTCTGGCAAGGAGATGAAGCACTTAAATTAGGGCTAATCGATGATATAGGAACCTCTGATGATTACTTAGTTAAATTATCTAAAAAATTTAAACTTATAGAGATTGAGTATTTCGAAAAGAAACCAATAACTGCTAGATTTGCTACTGCAGCAGAGCTTTTTATTGAGAAAGGAATTTATAAAGTTTTAGACATAATAAATAAGGATAGATTTATAACCTGAGATTAAAAATTATGAGCATTCAATTTAAAGCACTTGAAGCTACTGAAGATGAAGGCAATTTTAGTTTATCTATTGTAGAGAAAAAAACAGATGATTTACCTGAAGGGGATCTGCTAATAAAAGTTGAATACTCTTCATTAAATTATAAAGATGCAATGTCTGCTTCTGGTATACCAGGAGTAACAAGAAATTATCCTCATACTCCAGGTATAGACGCTGCAGGAGAAATAATAGAATCTTCAACAGAAGAATTTAAGCAAGGAGAGAAAGTTATAGTTACGGGCTATGATTTAGGTATGAATACTTCAGGAGGCTTTGGAGAATTCATTAGAGTACCTTCAACATGGGCACTGCATTTACCTAAAGACTTATCAACAAAGCAGTCAATGTCCTTAGGAACGGCAGGGTTGACAGCAGGTCTATCTATACATTCTCTTGATTCCTACAAAGGTTGGACTGGATTTAGTGGTACCAAGTCTGTTGTAACAGGAGCTACAGGTGGAGTAGGGTCTATATCAGTGATGCTATTGTCAGCTCTAGGTTCTGAAGTTACTGCGGTTTCAGGAAAGAAAGATCAAATAGATTTTCTGAAATCTTTAGGTGCAACAGAAGTTTTATCCAGAGAAGAATTAGCTGAAAAGACTAGGAAGCCTATAGGCAAAAGCTTATGGGATATAGGAGTAGATGTAGTTAGCGGCGAAACCTTAAGTCTTTTGTTAACTTCTTTAAACCCTGGAGGAGCAATAGCATGTTCAGGTTTAGTAGGCGGACCATCTTTCGAGAGTTCAATATTTCCGTTTATTTTAAGAGGAAATGCTCTGTTAGGCATAGATTCAGTTGAAATCCCATTGAAAGATAAAATTCATATTTGGAAGCATTTTTCGACAGATTGGTCTTTAAATAAATTAGAAGAAATTACCAAAGTAGTTTCTCTTGAAAATTTAGAAGTGGAAATAAATAGTATCTTAGCTGGTGAGCAAACTGGAAGAGTGGTTGTGAAGCTTTAATTAGGAGAAATAATGACAGAACATGGTCCAGAAGAAAGAGATAATGAGGAACAGTCAGATAGTAAGGCAGATGCTATCTCGGCTTTCATAATAATCATGATTCTAGTTGCCTTAACGTATGTTTGGGTTTCTAGTCAATAAAAGAGAAACAACATGGATGTAATAGATTTTTTAAAAGATAAAACAAGAATTCCGGTATTCGGAGCTCCCTTATTTACAGTTTCTTATCCTGAACTTGTACTGGCGCAGTGTAAATCAGGTGTAGTTGGATCTTTTCCCGCTCTCAATGCCAGACCGGAAGAAAAACTTGATGAGTGGATTGCTATGATGAAAAAAGAATTAGAAGATTATAAGGCTAATAATCCAAATGAAATGGTAGCCCCTTTCGCTGTTAACCAAATTTGTCATCATTCAAATAATAGATTGGAGCATGATATGGAGGTTTGTGTTAAACATGAAGTTCCAATCATTATTACAAGCTTAAGAGCACCTAAATTTGTTGTTGATTCGGTACATGGATATGGGGGTGCTGTCATGCATGATGTAATTAATATAAGGCATGCAAAAAAAGCAATTGATGAGGGAGCCGATGGATTAATTCTAGTTTGTGCCGGAGCAGGCGGTCATGCTGGTGCTTTAAGTCCCTTTGCACTTGTTAGAGAAGTAAGAGAGTTTTTTGATGGACCTATAGCGCTATCTGGCAGTATATCTCATGGAGCATCAGTACTTTCTGCTCAAGCAATGGGAGCTGATTTTGCTTATATAGGTACTAGATTTATAGCTACTAAAGAAGCTAATGCCAGTGAAGGCTATAAAGAAATGATTGTAGATAGTTCTGCAAATGACATCATGTATTCCGCAACTTTTACTGGTGTTCATGGAAATTATTTAAAACCAAGTGTCGTAAAAGCAGGACTAGATCCAGATAATCTTCCTTATGCAGATAAAAATGATATGAACTTTGGTTCTGGCCCTGGGGATAATCAGAAAAAAGCCTGGAAGGATATATGGGGCTCTGGTCAAGGCATAGGAAATTTATATGATGTTCCTACAGTCAAGGAAGCCGTTGACAGTTTGGTTGATGAGTATGAAACAGCAAAAGAATCGTTAAGTAATAAATCCTTTTAATCGCCTTTATATAAAGGATCTCTTTTTTCAAAAAAAGATTTAATAGCCTCTTTTCTGTCTTTGGTTTCATGCGTAAGAAGAGTTTGATCGTAATCCATATGCATAATTGCATTATCCCCTGAATAAGTTAATTCATTTACGCTTCTTTTAATCATTTGGGCAGCGATAGGTGGTTTAGAAGCATAAAGACTTGCCATCTCTTTAGCAGCTCTCAATAATTCTTTTTTAGGGTGAACTTCATCATAGAAACCCCAATTAAGAAGGGTTTCAGCTTTTTCATTTTCACCACCAATAACAATTTTTTTTGCTTTTGCAGGTCCAATTAATCTTACAGCTAATGGCAGCCCTAACCAGTTGAGATTAATGCCTAAGTTAATTTCTGGATAACCAAGCATTGAGTTATCAGAAGCAATACGAAAATCACAAGCAGAAGCTATACAAGCTGCTCCCCCAAGACAATAACCATTTATAGCAGCTATTGTTATTTGATCTACTTCTAAGAAAGACCAAATAGCTGGTTTGCCAAAGTTATTTCTCCAAGCTTCAAGTTTAGTGACAGGTTTTTGTTTTTCTTTTAAATCAGCTCCAGAAGAAAAGTTATCTCCAGAACCTGTATATATAACAACCCTTGTTTCTAGGTCTTCTCTTAAGGACTCATTAAATCTAGTTAATTCTTTAAGAATTTGAGTATTTAGGGCATTTAGTGATTTAGGTCTATTTAAATAAACCCAACATATGTTACCTTCTTTCTTTACTTTTAAATGCCTCATTATTTTTCTGATAAGTACTTTTCTACGTCAAGAGCAGCCATACATCCTGCTCCAGCAGAAGTTATGGCCTGCCTATAGATATGATCTGAAACATCTCCTGCTGCAAAAACACCTTTTATGCTTGTTGATGTAGCGTTACCATCAAGCCCAGAAAGTGTTTTTATATAACCATCTTTCATTTCTAATTGACCCTCAAAAATTTCAGTATTTGGATTGTGGCCTATAGCTATAAAGACACCTTCTATTTCAAGAGTATTAGTTTTGTCGTTTTTTAAATTTTTCAGTTCAATACCTGAAACCTTTTGACCATCGCCCAATACATTTTCAAGCACATGATCCCAAAGTATTTCGATATTTCCTTCTTCAACTTTCTTAAATAACCTTTCTTGTAGAATTTTTTCTGATCTTAAACTATCCCTTCTATGAATAAGTAAGACTTTTGAGCAAAGATTAGATAAATAGAGTGCTTCTTCGGCTGCAGTGTTGCCACCCCCAATTACTGCTACCTTTTTATCTTTATAAAAGAATCCATCACACGTAGCACATGCACTAACTCCCTTACCTAAATACTCTTGTTCAGATGAAAGACCTAAGTATTTAGCAGAAGCTCCTGTAGCTATGATCAAACTTTCGCTCTCAAAGATATGATTACTTCCTGTTAATTTAAAAGGTTTATTAGTAATTTCAGCTTTTTCTATATGATCAAAGATAATCTCCACATTTAAAGACTCTGTATGTTTTAACATCCTATCCATTAACTCTGGTCCTTGGAGTCCATCACTATCACCCGGCCAATTTTCTACATCAGTTGTAGTGGTTAATTGTCCTCCCTGCTCTAAGCCAGTAATTAAACAAGGATTTAAACCTGCTCTGGCAGCATAAACTGCCGATGTATAACCTGTTGGACCTGATCCTAATATGATTAATTTTCTAGTAATTAACTTTTCCATATTTAAATTATAACTTCGAATTAACAAAATTTATCTTTGAAAGTTAGAAGATCGCATAAATAAAATATACAATAACTAAAACCAATTTCAGCAAGTGGCAAAAAAAGCACAAGCAACCAAGAAAACAGCTGAACAGGCTGTATCTATTTCTCGCCTTAAAATAAATCAACTCTTCTTTGAGTCTTGGTTAATAATCCAAGGTTTTTTAGGAATATATGCTTTAGTTTCATTGTTAACCTTTTCCCCTAATGACCCCGGATGGAATTCTCAAAGTTTTTTAGATGAAAGAGTTATTCAGCAAATTGAGATTTCTAATGCAGTTGGTTCTTGGGGAGCATTTCTAAGCGATTTATTGTTTTCGTTAGTTGGTTATATGGCTTTCTTAATTCCTTACTGGCTTCTTTGGCCCCTGATTCGTCACTTCATTTTCTTTAGGCGACCTATTCAATTTTCTCAAATTTACTCTGGTTTAATTGGTATAAGAATACTTGGTTGGTCTTTATTTTTAATTTGTAGTTGCTCACTTATTAATCTTTTTATAAATGTTGATCAATCCCTGTTACCTGAAAATAGTGGCGGATTAATTGGCTCAACAATCTCATCCTTTACTTTGGCACCTCTAAGTTTAGTGGGAAGTACTTTATTGTTTACCTGCTTTGCTTTATTAGGATTAACTTTATCTCTAGAAATATCATGGAGTGCATTAATCATAAGATCGCAGGAGTTTTTTGTAAATTTCGGAGGAGATTTCGGCCAAAGGATTTCTGATTTTCTTGCTAATGTAAGAGAAAAGCAAAGACTAAGAAAAGAAAAGATAGAAAGACAGCATAAAGTTTTAGAAGAAGTAAAAAAGAAAGAGAAAATAAAAGTTGCAGAAGTAGTTAAACCCAATAACAAAACTGATACCAGTGTCAGAGTTGAAAAAGAAAAACAAGAAGAGTTATTTGAATACAAAGAGACATCTAATCCTCCTAAGCTCTCATTATTGGATGAAAAACAGGACGAGAGATCTAATGAAACTTCTGAACAGTCCTTAAGGCAATTAGGTGATTTAGTTATAAGTAAATTATCAGAGTATAAGATTGATGGTGTTACGGTTGAGTCTATTCAACCTGGACCTGTTGTAATAAGACTCGAATTAAAACTACCTACGGGATTAAAAGTAAATCAAATCTCTAATATTAATAAAGATCTTGCACGATCTTTATCTAAAACAAGTGTAAGGATTGTGGAAGTAATAGAGGGTAGGGATACTATTGGTATAGAAGTACCTAGAGAAGATCGTCAACCAGTTTTACTGAGTGAAGTTTTATCAAGCACTCAATATGATGAATCTAAGAGCCCTCTTACTGTTGCACTAGGAAAGGATATTAGTGGGGCAGCTGTCGTTGCAGAATTATCTTCAATGCCACATCTTCTTGTAGCAGGCACAACAGGTTCAGGAAAATCTGTAGCTATTAACTCAATGCTTGTAAGTATTCTATTTAAAGCCAGCCCTGAACAAGTAAGATTAATACTAATAGACCCAAAAATGTTAGAACTCTCAGTTTATGAAGATATTCCTCATTTACTTTGTCCAGTAATAACTGATATGAAAGAAGCATCTAGTGGACTTAGGTGGTGTGTAAATGAAATGGAAAGAAGGTACAAATTGATGGCTGAGCTAGGAGTAAGAAATTTAAACGGTTATAACAAAAAAGTTTCAGATTCAATAAGCAAAGGCCAACCAATTAAAGATCCGCTATGGAAATCTAATGACGAAGATACTGAGTCTGAAATTCCTAATTTAGAACAGCTTCCAAACATAGTGTTAGCAGTCGATGAATTAGCAGATTTAATGATGATTGTTGGCAAAACAGCAGAACAATTAATAGCAAGGATAGCTCAAAAAGCAAGAGCAGCTGGTATTCATATGCTTTTAGCAACACAGAGGCCTTCTGTAGATGTCATTACTGGTCTTATTAAAGCCAATATATCTGCCAGAATTGCTTTCCAAGTTGCTTCTAAAATGGATTCTAGGGTGATTCTAGATCAAGGAGGGGCAGAGCAATTATTAGGAAAAGGAGATATGCTTTATTTAGCAGCTGGTACTTCTATTCCACAAAGAGTACATGGTGCTTTTGTTGGGGATGAGGAGGTCAAAAGAGTTGCTGATGATTGGAGACAGAGGGGCAAGGCTATATATATCGATGAAGTAACAAAAGAAGAAGGCACGGTGGTCGGAATGCCAGGAATTCCTAGTGGTGAAGATACTGAACAGGACGGAGAGTCTGATGAATTATATGATGAAGCTGTGGCCTTTGTTGCTCAATCTAGAAGAGCATCAATATCTGCTGTCCAAAGGAGACTTAGAGTAGGTTACAACAGGGCAGCAAGATTAATAGAAACTATGGAAGCCGCTGGAATTGTAAGTCCCATGGCTACCAACGGCAATAGAGAAGTTCTCGTTCCTCCTCCACCAGAAGAATAATAAGAAATAAAATTGATTAAATACAGAGCTCTTTTTCTTTCCCTTTTTTTTCTAAACTTCTCTAATATAGTAAATCCTTCTTCCGAAGGCTCTGTAGATAAAGTACTAACTATTCAGGAAGAAAATTTATTTCTTAAAACTTTATTAGATCTAAATTTTTATTCAGCAACATTTACCCAAAAAACCTTCCATGATGACAAAGAGAGAAGAATTGAAGGTAATATTTTAGCTAACCGAACAGGAAAATTTAAATTGACGTATACGGACCCTTTAAATGAGATAATTTCTTATGATGGAAAAATCTTATATAGATATGATAAAGATTTAGAACAGTTAACAATTCAACCATCAGAAAGCATATTAAAAGAAACTCCTATAGGTCTATTCAGTTTGAATATAGAAGAATTAAGAGATCTTTTTTTACTAAGTGAATGTAAAAAAAACTTAGATAATTTCTCCTGCTTATTAGTAAATAAAGATAAAAATAGCATTATTCCTGAGATAAAAGTTAATCTAAGGAACAAGGCTATTGACTCAATTACTTTTGTAGACTCATTTAAACAAACTGTGTTTATGGAATTTAGGGACATTAATACTAATCAATTTCCTGAAAAAAACCTTGAACTAATAATAGAAGAAGGAACTGATATTGTTAACTTAAATAAAGATATAGAATAAGAGACTTATGTTAGATCCAAAATTATTAAGAAATTCTATTGAAACTGTAGAACAAGGTCTAAAGAAGAGGGGCTCTTCAGTAAGCATGTCTGTTTGGACTAAACTAGAAGAGTCTAGAAAGAGCCTTCAATCTTATACAGAAGAGAAGAAAGCTTTACTAAATAGTTTATCTAAAACAATTGGCAATCTAAAAGTAGCTAAAAAAAGTAGCTCTAGGGAAGAAAAGGAAGCTTTAGAGCTTACTAAGGAAGTTAAGGATAAATCTTCTGAACTTGATGAGATCTTAAAGAGGCAAAAAGATTTTCTTTTGGGGCTACCAAACCTACCCGATGAAGATGTACCCAAAGGAAAATCAGAAGAAGATAATGTAGAAGTTCGTAAATGGGGAAAAATACCAGAGTTTTCTTTTAAACCTCGTGATCATCTTGAGTTAGGTAAGATATTAGGTGGTATAGATATGGATGCAGGTTCACGAATCTCGGGGGCTAGATTTTCTGTTTTAAAATCTGATTTAGCAGCTCTTCATAGGTCTCTAATCCAATTCATGATTGATATTCATGTTCGAATTCATGGATATGAAGAACTATATGTGCCTTATATTGTAAACAAAGAGTCTTTAATAGGAACAGGTCAACTACCTAAATTTGAAGAAGATTTATTTAAACTGCGTGGAAATCAAGAATACTATCTGATCTCTACTGCAGAAATACCAGTAACTAATATGCTAAGAGGACAAATCGTAAATTCTAAAGAATTACCAATTAAATGGGTTAGTCACACACCTTGTTTTAGGAGTGAATCTGGTAGTTATGGTAAGGACACTAAAGGGATAATGAGGTTACATCAATTTGAAAAAGTAGAATTAGTTCAGGCTGTTGAAGCATCAAACTCAGAAAAGGCACTAGAAGAATTAACAAACCATGCTGAAGAAATCTTAAAAGCTTTAGAGATACCTTACAGAGTAGTGATGCTTTGTGGATCAGATCTAGGATTTAGTGCCGCTAAAACCTATGACTTAGAAGCTTGGATACCTTCCCAAAATAAATACAGAGAAATATCTTCATGTTCAAATTTTAGAGACTTTCAGTCGAGAAGAATGTTAGCAAGGTGGAAAAATGAAGAAAAAAATAACAATGAATTGCTTCACACTCTCAATGGATCTGGCTTAGCTGTTGGGAGAACCTTACTAGCATTATTAGAAAATAATCAGCTTGAAGATGGATCTATTAAGGTACCTAAAGCATTAGAAGAACTCCTAGGTAAATCTAAAATTGAAGTCAAATAAGACTTTAAAATTTATAGAAACTTTAAACAATTTCTATTAAAAAAAAATGCTCAGAATATTCTTTTTTGACCAGTTCCATTTGTAACCTAAAGAAGGTATTATTGAGACTGTATATAAAATAATTTCCTCTTTATTTTTTATTTAAGAAATTATTTTTTATTTTGGAGATAGATGTTAATAAGTCACATTAAAGACAACTTATTGTCACTTCTGATTTATAACATTTATTCCGATTTTAAAACTTAACTATTTTGGGGTTTTTTATGAATATAAAAAAGTTACTTTCTTTAAGCGTAGTTACCTTAATCCTTTCAATGTCAGTGTCATCAGATGTAGATACTACTTCTTCGATAAGGGGTTCTGTTAATGCATCAGGTGCTTCTGTGATTGCTGAACATACACCTACAGGCATAACTAAGGTCACTACTGCGAGTGGATCAGGTAATTTCTCTCTTTCTTTCCTACCAATAGGTGGTCCTTACTCTATTACGGTATCGGCTCCTGGTTTCCAATCTGAGAAATTAGAAGGAATTTTCCTGGTATTAAATGAAACGGCAATTATTGAAATAGAGCTTTCAAAATCTGCTGCTGAAGAATTAGTTGTTACTGCAGCTGCAGGTTCAAATCTTCTTAAAACAGGAACAGGTACTCTCCTAGATAGAGTGGCTATGGATGCAGTTCCTACAATAAATAGATCAATAGGTGATTTTGCAAAAATGGATCCTAGGGTCAATATAAATTCAGCTTCTAGTAGAAATACTGAAATTTCAGTTATGGGGGCTAATTCTAGGTTTAATGATTTTTCTATAGATGGCGTAAGCTTTAACGATCCTTTTGGTTTAAATGCTAACGGTTTTGGGTCAATGAGAAACCCCATTAGTTTAGATTTTGTTCAACAAATTTCTATAGATATTACTCCTTATGATGTTTCAAGAGGTAACACTACAGGTGGTTCTATAGCAGTTGTTACAAAATCAGGATCTAACGAATTTCATGGAAGTTTGTACTATTCTGAAAGAGATGAATCAAATATTGGCGAAGACTTAGATGGAAATGACTACCCAGAATTTGCAGAAGAGGTAAAAACTTTTACAGCTTCAGGTCCTATCATTAAAGATAGGTTATTTTTCTTTGTTGGCTATGAAGAGTTTGAAAGGTCTAACCCTGCTCTTTTTGGAACAGTAGACAGTAATGCTCAAAATAAAGCAGAAACGTTAACAACAGCTCAAGCTGACCAAATAAAGAACATAGCAATGAATACTTATGGTTATGATGCTGGAATGATCAATGGTGCTTCTTTTCCAGAAACCCACGAAGAATATACTGTAAAACTAGACGCTGTAATTAATGATGCAAATAGAGCAGTTTTTAATTACTCTAAAGTAGAAAGTTATTTTCCTCGTAAATACAATAGAGGAGCAACTGTCTTTAGTAATAACTATTATGCTAAGCCGCCTGTTATAGAAAGATCATCTATAGCTCTTTATAGCGATATAACAGATAGACTCAGAACTAAACTTAAATTCTCTAGATATGAAATGGACGAAAATGATGCATCTATAGGAGATGGACTTTTCCCTGAAGCAAGAATTGCTGTAGGTGGAGATGATGTTTATTTAGGTGGAGATAGATATAGAGGAGCAAATCATATAATGGTTGATGAAGACTTTTTGGTCTTTAAAGCTGATTATGATAATGACAATAATGTCATGACTTTTGGAATTGAGCGAGCAGAAACGTCAGTCTATAACCTGTTTATTGCACGTTACAATGGAGAAATACATTTTGACAGTATCGCAGATTTTGAGGCTGGTCAGTGGAGTTATTTAAGATTCCATACGCCTATTGCTGGTAATGATCAAGTTGGAACTGCTGCAGCAGACTTTGAAATTGAAAAAGACACTTTATACTTTCAAAACAAGTGGTATGCAAATGATGCTCTGACAGTTACCTTTGGATTTAGATACGATAGTATTTTAACTCCAACTCAACCTCACCTTAATCCCAAGTTCTTAGAAAGAAATGGAATTGGTAATAACCAAAGGTTTGATTTCGATTTATTGCAACCTAGAATGGCTATTAACTATGACGCTACTTCTTTATTTGGTGACAGGGTAGTTGATGCAACCATTAGAGGTGGTAGAGGGCTCTTCTTAGGTAGAATTCCTAGAGTGTGGTATGGAAATGCTTATTCAAGATCTGGTGGTAAAACAGACTATAATCGTTTTAGATCTTATAGTAGTACTATTGGACCTATGCCAGCAGCTTCAGTAGCTGATCCTCGTTTCTTCTGGCTAGGACCTACTAGCAATTATCAAGTGCGTAGTGCTTGGTATGGAGATGCACAAGGTACAGATCCAAACTTTGAAGCTCCGAGCTCATGGAGATCTAATATTGCTTTAGATATTCTTACAGCAAATGGTTATGACGTTACTATTGAATATAATAGAGATGAAATTAGTCAAGCTGTTTTCTACAAAGACTTAGGACTAACTCAAACGGGTACTTTAGCTGACGGAAGAGGAACCTATAGAGGAGCGGGCGACTTTTGGTTGTCAAATACTTCTTTAGGAGAATCTGAAGCTATAACAGTTATCATGAGGAAATCATGGAATGATATTAATTTCATGACAGCTTATACCAATATGGATACAAGCGATGTATATGCTTTAACTTCAGCTCAAGCTGAGTCTGCTTATGGTTATATGCAAAGATGGGATGGAGAGAACGTTAGTTCAGCTAGCTCTTCTTACATGGCCGAACATAAGTTTATGGCAACATTGGACTATACAGCCCAATGGTTTGGAAATAACGATACTCGCTTCTCTTTAGTTTACATAAGGAAAAGTGGAGAACCTTATAGTGTAACTTTTGATGAACCTGGTTATAACAGTGTAACTGGAAATTCAAGATTCTATGCTGATTACAGCTTGCCTTATATTCCTACAGGAGCTTCTGATCCAAATGTTTCATTTACTAGTTCTGCCGTAGCAGATGCAGTTATGGCTCATGTAAATGCAACAGGATTGAGCGCTTACAAGGGTACTTATGCTCCAAGAAATGCTTTCAATAGCCCTTGGATCAGTAGACTTGATTTGAGAGTAACTCAAGATATCAAAGTTTTTGATGATCATAAGTTCATTGTTTACTTAGACTTACTAAACCTTTTAAACATGATTGATGATGAAAAAGGTATAGTAAGAGAATATTCTTATAACAACAGTAGGCAGATCATAGTAAATGGAGTCACTGATACTGGGCAGTTCATTATCTCCGGAATAGACCACGATGATAGCCTTTATATTCAAAATAATGACGGACAGTCAGCATGGAATATAAATTTAGGATTTAAGTACGAATTCTAATCTAAGTTAATAAAAGAAGAACGCCGCTGTAATAGCGGCGTTTTTTTATAGTCTTGGTCCGCCTTTAGTGCAGACTTTTGAAGCATATCTTACAGCATCTTCAAGAGCTATTTGCTCTCCTTTATTCTTAATTAGGGAAAGAAATGTCCCCAATAATGCATCGCCAGCTCCGTTAGTATTCACTACATTAACTAATGGAGCTGTCACTGTATTTGTATTGTATGTTGAACCGCCAGAACCTAACGAACACAAAGTATTAGATTCTATTTTTACATATTTATTAAGTAGAGAGATCTCAGAATTATTTCCTGTCAATAAGTCTATCTTTTGATCAATTACCCACTTAATTTCATTTAAATTAGATTCTATAAGATTAATATCAGCTAACCCAAAAGCAATTTTTATATTGTTGGTCTTTGCAATTTTTAAAGCTTCTTTAGCAGTTTTGTATCCATTTTTTGTACACACAGAAAAAGCATCAAAAACAAGCCAATCAGAATTTGAGATCATTTCTTTATTTAAGCATTCAGGAACTAACTTCTTGTTAGCAGCAAGATTAGAAGCCATGGTTCTTTCTCCATCTGAGGTAACAAAAATAAAACATATACCAGTATCTTCTTTAGAAATATTACTGAAGATTTTTGTATTAGAGTTTTTAAAACCCTCTGAAAATTCTTTTGCTTCCTTGTCTGACCCTAAGGAGCAACTAAAATAACATTCAGAACCAGACCTCGAAGCTGCATGAAGAGAATTAGCTATAGACCCTCCTGGTTCTTTACTTAATATATTATCTTTAAAATCTAGTAACCATTTAATCTTTTGGTTTCTGCTAATATGAATCATACTTCCTTTGGTAATCCCTAAAGAAGAAAGCTGTTCTTCAGAAATTGATATCTCAATGTCAATTAAGGCATTACCAAATCCATAAATTTTAGACATATATAAAGTAATTATTTTGATTCTCGTATAGAATTTTAACCCTTATTTATTTTTAAGGGTTGTAATATTGAATTTACCTTTCTCACTAGTGTCTTTTGAAGATTTGCATAAAGATCCAGAGGACTTTTCACAAAGACTAGGAAAAAGTTTTCAAGAGACTGGTTTTTGTGGTCTTTCTGACCATCCAATAAATCAAGAGCTAATAAATGAAGTTACTCAAACTTTTCATGAATTCTTTTCTTTTCCTACTAATCTAAAATTAGAATATTTTGATCCTAAGCTAGCTGGTGCTAGAGGTTATACACCGATGAAGGTGGAAACTCCAAAGGGAGGAGTTGAGGCTGATATTAAGGAATTCTGGCAGACAGGAAGAGAATTAACTAAGAACCACAAATTTACTAAATGGATGCCGCTAAACAAGGAAGTAAAGGAAATAGATAATTTTAAAGAAAAAGTTAATGAGCTTTTTATTCAATTTGATGAGCTTGGACAAATTCTTTTAGAGTCTGTTGCTTTAAACCTAAATTTAAAGAAAGATTATTTTAAGCAAGTAGCAGATGAAGGGAATAGTGTTATGAGATCTATTCACTATCCACCAATTAGGTCTAATGAAAAAGGAGAAAGATCTGGAGCTCATGAAGACATAAACTTGATCACATTACTTATTGGAGGTGATCAACCTGGGTTAGAAATACTATCGAAAGGAGAAAAATGGCTTCCCGTTGAATATGGTAGTAACGTAATAATATGCAATATAGGAGATATGCTTCAACGCTTTTCTAATCATAGGCTTGTTTCTACTACTCACAGGGTTAGAACGCCGCTAGACTTAAAAAATGTTTCGAGATATTCAATTCCTTTTTTTGTCCACCCAAATCCAGATTGGATTATAGAAACATTAGATTCATGTGTCAGTGAAGACAATCCCAATAAGTATCCGCAATCCATAAGTGCAGAAGATTACTTACAACAGAGGTTAAAAGAAATAAAATTAGTTTAATTATGGAGTATATACAACCAGCAGTAGGTTTTTTTGTTTTACTTCTTCTCGGAGCAATATTTAGCGAGAACATAAAAGCAATCAAACTTAAATACATAGTAATTGCTGTTTTAATTCAATTAACTTTAGCTTTATTGCTTATTAAGTTACCTTTAATTACAACATTCTTTGAAGTTTTATCTAAAGGTGTGATGACATTGAAGGAAGCGAATGATTACGGAACTTCATTTGTTTTTGGTTACCTTGCTGACGGCGCTCCTAATGCCCCATTTGAAGTAGCTAATAAAGCCAATACTTTTATTTTTGCTTTTGGCGGGTTAACACTAATTATCTTAATGTCTGCAATTTCAGCACTTCTATGGCACTGGAGAATTATTCCATTATTAGTTAATGCACTGTCATTGCTATTTAAAAAACCTTTAAATGTAGGAGGCCCAGTAGGACTTAGTGCTACCGCTAATGTATTCCTTGGTCAAGTAGAGGCACCGTTACTAGTTAGGCCATATCTTTCCTCTATGTCAAAAAACGAGCTTTTAGTAATTATGACTGTTGGCATGTCAACAATAGCCGGTTCAGTAATGGTTATATATACAACGATGCTTTCCCCAATATATGGATCAGGTCTAATTGGTCATTTTCTTACTGCTTCTCTTATTTCTGTTCCCGCAGGTATTATGTTTGCAAATATCCTTATCCCAAGTGAGACTAAAACTGATTTTCCTGAAGATAATTCTACAAAAATGTATTCAAGTACTATGGACGCTTTAACTAAAGGCACACAGTCTGGAATTGATATCTTTTTAAATGTAGCTGCCATGCTCATCGTTATTATGGCCTTAGTTTTCTTAGCAAATCAAATATTAGGGATATTCCCTGATATTCTAGGAGAACCCCTAACAATGGAAAGAGTGGTAGGGTGGGTATTTGCACCACTTGCTTGGTGTATGGGAATTCCTTGGTCAGAAAGCCAGGTAGCTGGCGAATTATTAGGAGTTAAAACTATTCTGAATGAATTTGTTGCCTATTTATATCTTTCTGATACTTCCTCATATCCCTTATCTGAGAAGAGCTTTTTAATTATGCTTTATGCTCTATGTGGATTTGCTAATTTTAGTAGTGTAGGAATTCTTTTAAGCGGTATAAGCGCTATGGTACCAGAAAGAAGAAAAGATATTATTGCTGTTAGCTTCAAAGCTTTATGGGCTGCTTTACTTGCTTCATGTATGACAGGATTTGTAGTAGGTATTCTTTAATTACCTAAATCTTTATTAGTAAAATGTGCTCTACATAAAGGCACGTACTTTTCATTTCCTCCTATTTCTAGCTGTTCACCTTCTGTGATTATGAGACCACGGTTATCTATCCTGACTACCATTGTAGCTTTCCTTCCACACCAGCAGATTGTTTTTATTTCTTTTAAATTATCTGCCCAAGCTAGTAAATATTTACTTCCTTCAAAAAGCTCTCCTTGAAAATCTGTTCTAATACCAAAAGCAAGTACTGCTATATCTAATTCATCTACTATTTTACCTAATTGAAAAACCTGTTTTTTTGTAAGGAACTGAGCTTCGTCTATTAAGACACATTTAATTTCATTAATTTCCTTATCTTTTAAAAGAGAATTAAATAAATCTGTATCTTTAGAAAAAGGATTAGCATTAGCGCTTATTCCTATTCGTGAAACTATTTCATTTTTTTTAAACCTTGAATCTTCAGAAAAAGTAAACATTTTTGTCTTCATTCCTCTTTCATGATAATTATGGTCAGCTTGAAGAAGGGCCGTCGACTTTCCGGCGTTCATTGAGGAATAGTTAAAATAAAGTTTAGCCATTTCGTAAGTGTAGGATTTTGATCAATACTGGTCCAGTGGTAACTATGTTAGTATGCCACGCCTCTAATGTCACAGATCAAAGAAACTAAAGAAAGCATTGAAGAAGAATCTACTGAGATTTCACACCCAGAAACCTTAAGCGTATGGGGCTTAGCTTGGCCTCCTATTTTAGGAAACCTTCTTTGGTCAAGTGTAGGTATTATTTCAATAAAAGCAGTAGGAACTTTAGGTGCTTCTGCTGTTGCAGCTGTTGGAACTGGTCAGAGGCTTGTTTGGGTGTTTCAAGCTTTACTTATGGCAGTAATGACAGGTACCACTGCTCTCGTAGCAAGAGCTGTCGGTTCAAAAAATATGTTAGAAGCTGCACATGTGACAAGACTAGCTATTGGAGTGAGTTTAGCATTGTCAATTTTTACTACTCTCATAATCATAATTTTTGCTAAAACCTTTATTAGCATATTTGGTTTAGACCCTGTAGCTGAAGAACTAGCCATAACCTATTTAACTATATCAATATTATTTATACCATTTATGACCTTTGGTATGGTTATTGGTGCATCTCTTAGGGCCGCGGGTGATGTAAAAACTCCAATGTATATAGGTATATTCACTAATCTAATTGCTATTTACCTTTTATTAGGACTGGTTAATGGTCAATATGGCATGCCTAAACTGGGGATTGTTGGTGCAGCATTAGCAATGGGTATTTCTTTTACTGTTGGAACGTTAATTCAATTATATTTATGGTTAACAAATAAATTAGTAGTTCCTTTAGGAACAAAAGGATCATTTACAAAAGGTAGATTCAATCAATTAATTAAAATAAGTTATCCAGCTGGTATAGAGAGTATAGTTTTCCAGTTTGGAATGTTATCTTTCTTTTGGATAGTAGCTATGTATGGCACTGAAGAGGTAGCTGCTTATAACATTGGAGTTAATATTTTAATGTTATCTTTTATCTTAGGGAACGGTTTTTCAGTTGCAGCTGCTACTTTATCTGGTCAATTTCTTGGAGCTTCAGATCCAGATGCTGCTTATAAAAGTGGATATCAATCAGCAGGAATGACTATGTTGGCTATGAGTTTGAGCGGTCTTCTACTTGCTTTCTTTGCAGAACCAATAGCCTGGTTTTTTATTAAAGATGAAGAAGTAGTTAAGTATGCTGTAATTTTTGTATGGATTTTTGCTCTATCACAGCCCTTTATGGCTCTAGAATTTTCCCTTGGCAGCACCTTAAGAGGAGCAGGAGATACAAGGTCCCCACTAATAATTACTATAGTTGGATTATTATTGATCAGAGTTCCAATAGCCTTCCTGCTTTTTTATTTAGAAATGCCAGTTCAATGGATTTTTGCTACCTTAATAATTGATTATTTTGCTAAAGGAATCTTGCTGATACTTAGATACAGGTCAAAAAGATGGATGAAAGTGCTAAAACCTACAGGCTAGTTCTATAATAGTTAGATGAGATATTTTTTATACTTCTTCTCTGTCTTAATTTTAACATCTTGTTCTGATATCGTTGAAGAAGACGAAATTTTTCTAAGTCCAGATGACTTAATTGAACATAGTAAGGAGTTTAAAAAAGAGGTTATAAGTATTGAAAATACAATACATGTAGCTATTGGATATTCTTTAGCTAATTCAATAATGGTTGAAGGAGAAAGTGGAAGGATAATAATTGATACTACAGGGACTATAGAAACAGGAAGAGAAGTAAGGTCTGCTTTTGATAGAATTAATCCTTTTCCTATTAAAGCAGTTATTTACACTCACAACCATGGAGATCATGTTTTTGGAGCTAAAGCATTTGTTGACGATGAAAATACTATTGTATTAGCTCATGAAGATACTCACGAATATATAAATAGAATATTAGGAATTTTGAGACCAGTTATAAGTAAAAGATCTTCAAGGATGTTTGGAATTTTTCCAGAAGAACAAATTGAAAATAATGGAATTGGTCCCTTTTTAGAAATTGGAAAAAAGAACAGAAAGACCTCTCTTGTTTACCCTAATAGAACATTTAAAGATTTCCTAAAACTAGAAATATCTGGAATTGAGGTACATCTTTATCATGCCCCCGGTGAAACTAACGACCAATTATTCGTTTGGTTACCTAAATATAAAGCATTATTCCCAGGTGATAATTTTTATAAAGCATTTCCAAATCTATATACCATAAGAGGCACACCTTACAGAGACCTTTCAGGGTGGGTTAAAAGCATTGATCTGATGAGGTATTTAAAACCTCAATACCTTATTCCTAGTCATAGCAGGCCTTTAGAGGGCCAAGAACAAATTCTTACTCATTTAACTGATTATCGAGATGCAATTCAATTTGTACATGATCAAACTATTCGATTAATGAATAAAGGTTTTGAACCTAACAAAATTGCTGAATTTATAACTCTGCCTGAGCATCTAGTAGATTCTCCTTATTTAAAAGAATTTTATGGAACGCCAGCTTGGTCTGCAAAAAATGTATTTTCTGGATATTTAGGATGGTTTGATGGAAACCCTACTTCATTAAATCCTTTATCAAGGGAATTAGAATCACAAAAGCTTATAAAGATGTCAGGAGGTTTTGATAAAGTTTTAAAGTCTGCAAATGAAGCAATTGAAGAAGAAGACTATCAGTGGGTTCTTAAGTTAACAGACTATTTGTTAACTTCTGACCCTGAAAACCAAACGGTAATAAATCTAAGAAGAAAGGCTTTAAATCAATTAGGTAAGAGAAGTTCAAATCCCAATTCAAGATATTACTATTTATCTAGTGCTTCAGAGCTTTCATCTAATTACAAACCTAGTGAACTACTAAGTCCTTCAGAAGAAATTATAGAAGCTATGCCAGTAGAAATAGTTTTTGATATTTTAAAAGTTAACTTAATACCTGAAAAAAGTTTAGACAAAGAGCTCACTTTGTCTTTATTTTTTAGCGATACATCTAAGTCATTTACTCTTATTTTAAGAAAAGGAGTCTTGGAAGTTCAACCATTTGAAGTAAAGGGAGCGAAAGTTAAAATCTATACAGAAGAAAAAGTATGGAAGGAAATTGTTGCAGGCACGAGAAGTCTTCCAGTTTCAATGGCTACTGGAATGATCTCTGTTGAGGGGGATAAGGTTAGTCTTATCTCATTTTTTAATTCATTTAGGGAATAAAGATATGGATATAGATATTAATTTAGAAGGTCACATTGGTGTAATTAGCATACAAAGACCGCCTAACAACCACTTTGATCATCAGTTAATTTCAGATATTGCGGATTCTTTAGAAGGCTTTGATAAAGAAATAGAATGTAGGTGCATAGTTCTTTGTTCTGAAGGGAAACATTTTTGTGCTGGAGCAAATTTTGACCAGGATAGAGACATGAAAGATAAGAAGGATCCTTACTTTGAGCTATACAAGCAAGCTGTCCGTCTTTTTAAAACTAATAAGCCCATCGTTGTAGCTGTTCAAGGCGGTGCTATAGGAGGGGGTCTTGGACTTTCATTAGTGGGAGATTTTAGAGTTGGTTGTCCTGAATCAAGATTTAGTGCTAATTTCTCAATGCTAGGTTTTCATCAAGGTTTTGGTACTACAGTAACTCTGCCTAGAGTAGTTGGAATCCAGAATGCATCAATGATGATGCTAACTGGTAGGAGGTTAAAAGGCCATGAAGCACATGAAATTGGTCTTATTGATTATTTAGTCCAACAAAATGAAGTTAAGACCAGAGCTATAGATTTAGCACTTGAAATAGCTACATCAGGACCTTTAGCTATCCAATCAATTAGAGCTACCATAAGAAGAGGTTTAGCAGAAGAAGTAGAGCAGATAGTAGATTTGGAGCTATCTGAGCAAATGAGACTACAGAAAACTAATGATTTTAAAGAGGGCATAAAGGCCTCTTTAGAAAGAAGAATTCCAAACTTTAAAGGTTCCTAAGTATGAAGTTCCCCACTTTTGATTTAGAAAGAATTCAATCAATATACGAGAATTCTGTAGAAGTTAATCTCACTGAGAGCGGTATTGAACCACTTTCTCTTAAAGAACTGATGGACCCAAAAGAACTGGAAAAGCTATTAAATCTACCCTTAGGTTATGGATATACTCAAGGCAATCCCTTATTAAGGCAGAGAATCTCTAATCTTTATGATGGTTTTGATAAAAGTAATGTACTTGTCACTTCAGGGTCATCAGAAGCTATATTTCTATCTGCTATTTTAACGGTATCAAAAGGCGATAGGGTTGTAATGATGACACCTAATTATCTTTCTTTTAATGGAGTTGCAGAAGCCTTAGGTGCAGATGTAGATTATGTCCCGTTAATAAAAAAAGAAAAGTGGGAATGGGATTTAGATTGTTTAGATGAAAAAGTAATTAATAAAACAAAAGTAATATCCATTTGCAATCCTAATAACCCCACTGGATCAGTTTTAAACCTAGAGCAGATGCTAAGAGTTATAGAAATAGCTAGCAGGGTAGGAGCCTATTTACTAGTCGATGAGGTCTACATTGGAGCAGAACTTAAATCAAAAAGAACTAAAAGCTTTCTAGGCATGTATGAAAAAACCATTGTTACTTCAGGCCTTTCAAAGTCCTACGCACATCCAGGATTAAGGATAGGTTGGATAATTTCAGATAAAAGTTTTGTTGAAGAAGCCTGGGCAATTAAAGATTACACAACTATAGCTAGTTCTAGTCTTTCACAACACATAGCATCTAAAGTATTAGAACCAAAAACTATTTCAAAATTAAGATTAAGGACAAAAGTATTATTAAATAAAAACTTAGAAACTTTTAGTAAATGGATTCTTCCTTACTCAAATCATCTTTCTTTTTCAAAACCAGAAGCCGGTGGCTTTGCATTTGTTAAATATGATATGGATATAAAGAGTACTGATTTAGTTCATGATTTAAGAAAAAATGAAGGTGTTTTTATTGTTCCAGGAGATAACTTTGGAATGGATGGATACTTCCGTGTAGGTCTTGGGCATGAATCGATTGGTTTCAATAAAGGACTAAATCTCCTATCGAAAGGATTGACGAGAATATTCCCTAAAAATTTTACTTAATTGAAAAATTCCATTACCTCCAACTCCTAGTAAAATAGTAGAATGCGTGCCTATTAAAGGAGGGTTGGCAGAGTCTGGTTGAATGCACTGGTCTTGAAAACCAGCAAGGTGTTAAAGCCTTCGGGGGTTCGAATCCCTCACCCTCCGCCACTTTCTATTAATAAATGCAACTCATCCCATGCTTTTTGTGGGGTTATACTATCCATTTTTGAGTTAGGAGAGATAATGTGAGTTTGATTATTACCTCGAGTTCCAATCAATTCTTTATCTGTAACTGAGTATAAGGTAACGGAAGGTCTTCCTAACAATGCTGAAAGATGAGCTAGTCCTGTATCAGAACAAATACATCCAGCAGCATTCTCAATGATAAAAGCTGTTTTGTTTAAAGATTGAGTTTGTATTGCTATAGCATCACTGCTAATTGAAGCAATTTCTTGAGCTCTTTTAAATTCTTCTATTGAACCTGAAGGGAGTATAGCTTTATAACCTTTACTATTAATTAATTTAACCATTTCCTGCCACTTGGATATAGACCACATCTTAGTAGGCCAACTTGCATTATGAACTAAAAAAAGAAATTTATTGGGAAGCTCAAAATCAGGTTTTTCAAATTTATTTTTTAGGATTCCATAATCCATTTCTTTACAATCAAATTCATAGTTAAGACTAAATGCTAAGAGTTGTCTTTGTCTTGAAATGGCATGGTTTGCTTTAGATACCTCATATTTAAACTTATAAGCTATGTGCGACGGATATTCCCTTGCGCTATCTTTATCTAAGCCATGAACATAACCATTTACAAGGTAAGATAAAGCAGCACTTTTAAGGTTATTCTGCATATCAATCACAGCATCGTAATTTGTATTATTTAGTGAAGATTTAATGCTTCTTAACTCTTTTATAAGACCGGCAGATAAAAAATTCTTTTTCCAACTCCTATGGTTAGTAGTAATGACCGATTTAACATTAGGATGCCACAAAGGAACTTCAGAAAAGCTTTCATCTACTACCCAGTCAAATTCTATATTTGGTATTTTTTTTGAAGCATCTGTCAGGGCGGGAAGGGCGTGCATCAAATCACCCATAGAGGTTAGCTTAATGATAAGTACTCTCATGAAATTAAGAGAGTCTCTTAAAAAAAGAACTTATTTTATGTCTAATTCTATGTTGGGAGAGTGCCTCTTTATTTAAGTAGTTAAGCTGAATCGAACATCTCTTTCCTTCATAAGGAATGAATCCATGCCAACAGTCATTTGTAACTTTAAATGCAACCATGCTTCCCATTGAAGCAGGAATTTCAGCAATGTAATTATCAATGTTATCTTTTTCTTTTAACATTCTTAAGAGGCCATTACTTTCATCCCATTTCTCATTTAAGTACAACAGCACAGTAATAATTTTTGTTTTTGAATCAGAATGTATTCTACCGTCTTTAATTCTTGAATAACCTCGAAAAGTGCTCACTACAGGCTTATCTTTTAGATCTATTTCAAATTTATTTTCTAGGATATTACGCATTTGATCCCCTTCAAGATAGTCAAGTAAAGACTGTATGCTCTCTCCATAGGAAACAGAGTTAGATGGAAAGCTGCCTCCTTTATTTAAATTGGGAAAATCCGCAGCTACTCTTTTATGATCTTGTTTATTTAGAAACACATCTTGAACTGTAAAGAAAGGGTAGAACTCAGAATTAATTTCTGCTTCCTTAATTAGTTTAAAGTTAAGCATTTAAAGTCTTGGAATCTTTGGAGTCTACCTCTATAACTTTTTTTATAAAAGCTTTAAAAGTGTCAGATTCTTGTCCGCCAACTAATAGATATTTTTTATTAAAAATATAAGTGGGAACAGAAAAGATATTCATTTCTCGTGCTCTATTCTCTTCTCTTAATACCTCTTCATGACCTATATCAGTTTGAAAGAATTCTTTTATTTCCTCCATATTTAGTCCATTTTCTGAGGAAATCTTTATTAATTCTTCTTTGTTACCTACATCCCTGCCTTCAGTGAAATAAGCGTGAAAAAGAGCTTCTGCCATAGTATCTTGTAGATCCTTTGATCTACAAAACCAAAGGAGTCTATGAGCTAAGAAAGTATTTGGTAGATTTTTACTTTTCTTAAAATTAAATTCTATACCTACTTTTTTTCCTTCTTCATTTATAAAATTAAATCTATCATCAGATCCTGAAGATTCACTAAATTTCAGTTTGTAATATTCTTTTTTATCATACCCTTCTTTAGGAATCTCAGGATGTAATTCGTAGGGTTTCCAAACAACTTCAAAGGTAATCTCATTACCCAATTCAGTTATAGCACCAGAAAGTTTTTTATATCCTATTGCACACCAAGGACAAACTATGTCAGATACTATATCTATTAATATTTTGTTTCTATTCATGTGAATCTAATTTGGAATGATATAGTTATATTAAACAAAAGTTAATTTATGAAATCAGTTTGTATTTTTGCAGGAGCTAATAAAGGTGCCAACAAGGCATATAGTGAAATTGCTCACTCTCTAGGTAAGGAGCTAGTAAAAAATAATCTTTCCATGGTTTACGGTGGAGGTAGTGTGGGTTTAATGAATGAAATTGCAAATGAAGTTTTAAAAAATAAAGGAGAAGTTACTGGTGTAATAACTCAGAGACTTAAAGATGTAGAAGTAGCACATAAAAATTTAACAAATTTATTTGTAGTTGATTCTATGCATGAAAGAAAAGCTAAGATGGCTGAAATATCTGAAGCCATTATTTCATTACCAGGAGGAGTGGGAACTTGGGAAGAGTTCTTTGAAGCTTTAGCTTGGAATCAGCTTGGTATTCATTCAAAACCAATAATTCTTTTAAATGTAGAAGGTTATTATGATGAATTATATGAATTTACAAAAAAAGCATGTCGTGAAGGGTTTCTTCCCCAATCAACCTTAGATGATTTTTACATGACTAATTCTGTTAAAGATTCCTTAGATATAATAAATGCTTTTACCCCAAGGGATAAAAGCCTGTGGTATAAGCGTCTTAAAGAATAAATAAAATACTACATAAATTTTAAATTACTTTAATATATCTATTTATATTATTGATTTTATTGAAAAATATAAGAAATTTAAAATAAAGAAAGTTTAGTTTTCTTTTACTTGCATTCTTTTTTTATTTTGATATCTTAACTAATACGCTATTACTCAGACGAAACTGAACCTCGAGACTTAGATTCTGAAGAGAATGGATAGAAGAAGAAGGGTGAAAGAATAGGTTAAACTATTCAATAGCACAAGAAGGGTACTTGATGTACAGTGAGAAACCCGCACTGATCCCCTTCAACTTCGAATCAAAACACCGCTTACGCGGTGTTTTTTTATGCTTGAATTAAATTATATTGTTTTATTAAAGAATGGATTGTCTTTCCAGAATCAAAATCGCTTTTATATACATCCAAAGTATTAACTGAATGAATAATGGGTTCTTCTAGTTGGACTAGTTCAGAAAAAGGTCTATTTTTCTCTTTAAATCTTGCAAGAGTAATATGTGGTCTGAATGTTTTAAGGGTCATTCCAAAACCAATTCTAGCTACAATTTCCTCTACTTTATCAAAAATCTTTTTTAGTCTTTTACTTAAACTTATATTAGCAACAAGAACCTGACCATTTTCATTTGGAAAATAACTTAAATGTGTAAGCTCTATGGGTATTTCATTGAGACTAGACAAAACCTCCAAAGATTCAAACATTTCTTCTTGTTGTTCAGGTTCCATTGAGCCAACAAAATTTAAGGTTATGTGGTGGTTTATACTATTTGTCCAGTTTACATTCACTCCTTTTTGAATAAGTTTCTTTTGATTTTCTTTAAGAACTAAAATATCTTTATTAAAAAGATCTTTAGGAGTTAAGGCTATAAATATTCTAGACATTTTTGATTGCTAGATATTAATGATTACTTTATTGGAATCAAGTACTTTATTTCAAGGTTAAGTTAAAATATAAGTAAAAGGATTATTTTGACCAACAAAAAAAGAGTATTAACCGGTATTACAACTAGTGGGACACCTCATATAGGAAACTTGGCTGGTGCCATATTGCCAGCTATTAATGCTAGTAAAGATTCATCAACTAACTCTTTCTTATTTCTTGCTGATTACCATTCTCTAATTAAAAACAGTAAACCAGAGATTACACATTCTTCTAGTTTTGAGATTGCCGCTTGTTGGCTTGCTTGCGGTCTTGATCCTAATGAAGTTGTCTTCTATAGACAATCAGATGTACCTCATATCTTTGAACTAGCTTGGATATTAAGCTGTTTAACTTCTAAAGGGCTTATGAATAGAGCTCATGCATATAAGGCTGCTGTTTCAGAAAATAAATCCCAAAAAAATAAAGATCTAGATAAAGGTATAAGTATGGGTCTTTTTAATTATCCCATCTTAATGGCAGCTGACATCTTGATGTTCAATGCAGACATTGTTCCTGTAGGCCTTGATCAAAAGCAGCATGTAGAGATGACAAGAGATATAGCATTAAGGTTTAATCATCATTACGGAGAAATTTTTAGAATACCAGAAGCATTAATACCAGAAGCAGCAGGAACTCTACCGGGTTTGGATGGAAGAAAGATGAGCAAAAGTTATCAAAACTTCATTCCTATTTTTCTTTCTTCTGAAGAATTAAGAAGACATGTTATGAAAATTAAAACTGATTCAAAAGAACCTGGTGAAAAGAAAGATATTGAGAATTCATCTATTTTTAGTATTTTTAATGCTTTTGCTTCTGAAAAGGAGACTTCAAATTTGATGAAATTATATGAAGAGGGTATATCTTGGGGTGACGCGAAAGAAATGCTTTATAGCTTATTAAATGAAAAATTAACTCCCTATAGAGAGAATTACGATGATCTAATTGAAGATATAAATGAAGTTGA
The DNA here is from genome assembly GCA_045563675.1 of Gammaproteobacteria bacterium. Classification (GTDB taxonomy): domain Bacteria; phylum Pseudomonadota; class Gammaproteobacteria; order Magnimaribacterales; family Magnimaribacteraceae; genus AEGEAN-183. Next base: position 271,727 of record JBJLIX010000002.1, on the reverse strand, counting down.
GAAGATTTTAACTAATGGAGCTGAGAAAGCACTAGATATATCTTCCCCCCTAATGCACAAAATAAGGAAGTCTCTGGGTATAAAAAAGTTTTCTAATTTAAAGTAAGTAAGCTCTTAAATAATTATGAGGAAACTACCTTCAATAGTTTGGCTTTTATCTAGCGGTTTATTTTTTGTAGGTGCCGGTCAGGCTGTAGTTTTTATTACAATACCACCTCTAGCTAGAGACTTAGGACTTTCAGAAATCCAAACAGGAATTATTTTTGCGTCTTCTGCTTTAGCTTGGATGATCTTTAGTCCATATTGGGGTAAATTAAGTGACCGAATAGGTAGAAAAGTAATCGTAGTAGTTGGTCTCTTGGGTTGTGCCTGTTCTTTGATTCTATTTAGTAGTGCACTAACCCTAGGCACTTCACAGATATTACTTGGATGGAAACTCCTAGCTATACTGATTTTAGCTCGGATGATAAATGGAATTTTAGGAAGTGCTACAAGGCCTGGAGCAGGAGCCTGGGTTGCTGATGTTACTAACCTTGAAGAAAGAGGAGCAGGTTACGGAAGATTAAATTCAGGATTTTCTGCAGGAAGAATAGTAGGGCCAGCTATAGCAGGATTTCTTTTAGTTATCTCTTATACATTACCATTTTATATTTTTTCCATAGGATTAGGTGTAGTTGCTTTACTGTTAATTAGACAACCAAGTATAAAAAATAAGGATAAAAATGACCAAAAACCTGGAGATCTTAGACTTTCAGATAGCAGAGTTTGGCCTTTTTTATTAGTAGGAGCTTGTCTAGGTGTGTGCAACGCTGCATTAGTTCAAACTTCCTCTTTTTATTTCCAAGATGTCATTGTGCCTAAATCCTCGAATGCAATAGCTCTTGCAAGTTTAGGGTTTATGTTGACAGCTTTTGGAAGTATTTTAGGGCAATTAATTTTAGCTGATAGGTTAAGGGTATCTCCTGGTTCTTTAATTAGATATGGAACTCTACTTTGTGTTGTATCACTATTTTGTATAGCTTTAAGTAATAGTTTAAATTCCATATACATATCACTTTTCTTATTTGGGCTTGGTCAAGGCACACAAAGTACAGGTCTAGCTGCTTCTATTTCTCTCTCAGTCGGTCCAGAAAACCAAGGTAAAGCTAATGGTTTTATGGGAATGGTTTTACCAATTGGTCACATAATCTCGCCTATAATCGCAATGCCTCTATATATGAATTCACCTGAATATCCTTATATTTTAGGAGGTATAACTATGTTTGGAGCTTTAATATTTATACAAATTAACAGTAGACATAAATGGATAAGGAAAAAAGGTTATAAAAAAATAAATATCGAAAGAAATCAGTCCATTGAAGAATCTTAATAATGTTATTATGTAAAAAACTTAAATGAGAAAATTTACTTATTATGTATAAAGATGATTTATTAAAAGGAAAAAGAATTCTGGTAACAGGAGGAGGATCAGGTCTAGGTAAGGAAATGTCTAGGTATTTTCTTAAATACGGAGCTGAGGTTCTTATTTGTGGACGTAGAGTTAGTGTTCTAGAAGAAACAGCAGATGAATTAATGGAAGAAAATGGTGGTAGCGTAAAGTGTTATGGTCTAGATATTAGGGGAGCTCAAGACGTTGATGAAACTATTGCAGATATTTTTTCTGAAGCCCCTATAGACGGGCTTGTAAATAATGCAGCGGGTAATTTTATATCAAGAACTCAAGACTTATCTCATAGAGGTTTTGAAGCTATAGCAAGTATAGTATTTCATGGAACTTTTTATGTTACCCATTCCGTCGGAAAGAGATGGTTAGAATTAGGAAGAGGTGGTTCAATTCTTTCAATTTTAGCTACCTGGGTTTGGACAGGAGGTGCATTTACAGTTCCATCAGCTATGTCAAAAAGTGGAATTCATGCCATGACAAAGTCACTAGCCACTGAATGGGGTAATTCAGGTATAAGACTTAATGCGATAGCTCCAGGTCCTTTCCCTACGGAAGGAGCTTGGGCTAGACTTTCACCTGGTCAAGACCCTCAAGAATCTTCTGATGATGGTGTTTACGCAGGGAATCCTATGGGTAGATTTGGTGAGATGGAAGAATTAGGGAACTTAGCTACTTTTTTGATGTCTGATGGCTGTAATTATTTAACAGGACAGACTATTGCCCTTGATGGAGGAGAATATTTAACTGGAGGTACTTTTTATCGAGCTTTAGCAGGTTTGAAGGAAACTGATTGGGATAATATAAAATCTACTATAAAAGCTACTAATGAAGAAGATAAGAAAAAAAGATCGGTTTAAGATTTAATGATGAGGTGTATATGAGCGAATTAGTAATTACAGAAATGAAGAAAGTTTTGGACCTCCAAAAGAAACTTCATATTGAAGAAGGGCCACCCAGTGCGCAGTTGAGGAAAGATCGAATAGATAGATGTATTTCTATGGTACAAAAGTATCAAGATCAAATAATATCTGCTTTACAAGAAGACTTTGGTAATAGAGATCCTGTCATGAGTGTTGCTACTGAAGTCATGTCAGCAATTGGACCACTACAACATGCAAAAAAGAATTTAGTAAGCTGGATGAAACCAGAAAAAAGAAAGGCTGAAATAGCTCCTCTAGGACCATTGCTTAGTTTAATGGGAGCCAGAGCAAGAATAGAATATCAACCTATGGGTACTGTAGGCTGCATAAGCCCTTGGAATTTTCCAGTTAACTTAGTACTAGCTCCTCTGGGTGGCATCTTAGCAGCTGGAAATAGGGCTATGATAAAACCTTCTGAAATTACTCCATCTACATCTGATGTTATGAAACAAATGTTTGAAGAGTATTTTGATCAAGTTGAAATAGCAATCTTCACTGGAGATGCTGAGGTTGGAGCTGCTTTTAGTGCTCTTCCTTTTGATCATATGATATTTACTGGAGGCACGTCTATTGCTAAGCATGTAATGAAAGCTGCTTCTGAAAATTTAGTTCCTTTAACTTTAGAACTAGGTGGCAAATCTCCAGTAATAGTAGGTGAGGACTCTGATATCCAGAGTGCTGCGGTAAGAGTTATGCAAGGAAAAACCATGAATGCAGGTCAAATTTGTTTAGCTCCTGATTATGCATTAGTGCCTAAAGAAAAAGTTTCAGAATTCATTGATGAAAGTGTAAACGCTGTTTCTACTATGTATCCATCACTTAAAGATAACGAAGATTACACATCAATTATAAATGAAAAGCATTATGAGAGAATCCAAGGTTATTTAGAAGATGCTAAAGAAAAAGGAGCTGAAATAGTAGAAATAAATCCAAATAATGAAGATTTTTCACAACAACCTCATTATAAAATACCGCCTACTTTAGTTCTAAATCCAACTGAAGACATGACTTTAATGAAAGAAGAGATATTTGGACCTGTTTTACCAATAAAGTCCTACGATAATTTAAAGGATTCTGTAGAGTACGTAAATGCTAAAGAAAGACCTTTAGGCCTATACTATTTTGGAAATAAAAAGAAAGATCAAGAGTATGTCTTAAAAAATACTACCTCTGGAGGCGTAACTCTTAATGATGTTATTTCTCACATTACGCAAGAAAACCTTCCTTTTGGAGGTGTTGGACCTAGTGGAATGGGTTCCTACCACGGCTATGATGGCTTTAAAGAATTTTCTCATGCTAAGTCAATCTACAAACAAACTAAAATAAATTTAAATAAATTAGCTGGGCTAGTTCCTCCTTACAAAGCTAAGAAAGATAAAGTTTCTCCTCCTTCTTAGTAGAGACAATCAGAATTAAATGTTGGTTATTTATGACTTCCTTACCCCTGTTTATTGCAATCAAATACTTAAGAGGTAAAAGAAAAGGATTTTTATCTTTTATTTCCACAGTTGGATTTCTTGGTATAGCTCTAGGTGTAGCAGTTTTAATTATTGTATCTAGTGTTATGAATGGTTTTGAAAAGGAGCTTAAAGATAGAGTTTTACAATCTATTCCTCATGCATCAATTTATGGTGATGTTAAATATCATCAAATTAAAAAAATTAGAGATATTCTTTCCACAAATGAAAAAGTTGAAGGCAGTTCACCTTATATAGAAACCCAAGCTTTAATAGGCTCATCACAGTCATTAAAGGGGATATATATGTTTGGAATACATGCTGAATTAGAAAAAAATGTTTCTTTAGTAAGTTCAAGATTAATAGAAGGAAATTGGGAGTCAATATCTAATGAAAAATATGGGATTGTAATAGGAGATATTTTAGCCTTTCAGTTAGGGCTAAATCTTGGTGATACAGTAAACATACTTGTTCCGGATACAAGCATGAGTATTGCTGGATTATTACCTAGAACTAAAAGATTTAGAGTAACAGGAATTTTTAGTATTGGTGCACCAGAAATGGACCAGTCATTTGCATATATAAATATCAAGAATGCTCAAAAACTACTAAGAATAGGTGATTCTGTACATGGTATAAGAATTAAATATAAAGATTTATTTGAAGCGCCAGAGCTAGTAGAGGAAGATATTAAAATTGTAAATCAAACCCTAAAAACATACTTATACTCAACAAATTGGACCAATTCCTATGGGACTTTATTTAAAGCAATAAAGATGGAGAAATTCTTGGTATTCTTATTATTATCACTTGTTGTTGTAATAGCTGTATTTAATATAGTTTCTTTATCTGTAATGACGGTTAATGAAAAAAGATCTCAAATAGCAATTATGATGACGATCGGGGCAAGTAGATCGTTAATTCAGAGAATATTTCTTTGTTTTGGTAGTCTCATAGGTTTTTTTGGTGTGCTCCTGGGTTTAATAACAGGACTAGTGATTACTTATTTTTTAGGTCCTATTATTAATATAGTAGAGGGATTTTTAGATATAAAGTTCTTGGAAGTCTACTTTATAAATTATTTCCCTACAGACTTTAGGATGAATTGGATTGTTATTATATGTATGTCATCTTTAGTTTTAACTATTCTAGCTAGTTATTATCCTTCAAGAGTTGCCTCTAAGATAAAACCCGCAGAAGTACTTAGGTATGAATAATAAGATACTTAAATGTATAAACGTATCAAAGCAATTCTTTGATGGGAAGAGCACTTTAGATGTATTAAAAAATATAGATTTAACATTAGAAGAGAATTCAAGTATTGCCTTAGTGGGACCATCAGGTTCAGGTAAGACCACTTTATTGAATATTATTTCCGGTTTAGATACTCCTTCTTCGGGAAAAATATTATATAAAGATAAGGACATCAATCTATTAAACGAAAATGAGAAAGCTTTTATAAGGAATGAAGAAATTGGATTTGTTTATCAATTTCATCATTTACTACCCGAGTTTACTGCAAAAGAAAATGTTTCTTTACCAATGCTAATTTCTGGTATAAATGAAAAAGAAGCTTATAACAAAAGTATAAAGTTATTAGAAAGAGTGAATCTAGTAAACAGATTGGATCATAAGCCTTCCCAATTATCAGGCGGAGAAAGACAAAGAGTAGCAATAGCAAGGTCACTAGCTAATAATCCTTCCTGTTTAATCTTAGATGAACCCACTGGTGATTTAGATGTGGATAGCGCTTTAAAAGTTACAAATACTATAATTAATTTAGCTCAAGAGCTCAAAATTAGTATTGTAGTTGCTACTCATGATATTTCTTTATCATCTAAAATGGATAATGTATTTAATTTAAAAGGCTATTAGTGGAAAAAGGAACAAATTTAAATAAGGTTAAACCTTCAGATTTTAAAATTTATGGGAGGCTGATTTCTTATGTACTGCCGTATTATCCTCAATTTTTAATAAGCATATTAGGATTTGCTGTTTTTGCGGGATCCCAAGTAGCTTTTGCTGAGTGGCTAAAAAGAGTAATTGATTATGTAGGTTCAGCTTCTCAAACAGAAGAATCTAGACTTATATGGCCTATTTTATTAATTTTAATTGCCCTTGTGAGGGGCTTAAGTTTTTTTGTAGGAAATTATCTCTTAGCTTCAATCTCTAATAGGTTAGTACATGAATTAAGAACAGATCTTTTTAATAAGATTCCTGTGTTACCAAGTTCCTTCTTTGATACACGAAGTTCTGGTCATTTGGTTTCTAGAATTACATTTAATGTTATGCAAGTTACTGGTGCTGCAACTAATGCATTAAAGATTCTTATAAGAGAAGGTTTGCTTGTAATAGGTTTAGTTTCTTATTTAATGTTTTTAAATATAAAACTAGCTTCAGTTTTCTTTATTGCAGCTCCCTTTATAGCTCTTGTAGTTGGTTATGCCGGAAGAAGATTAAGGAAAATAAGTAGTCGTATACAAACAGCAATGGGGGACGTAACACATGTAGCTTCAGAAACTATAAGTGCGTACAAAGAAGTTAAAGCTTTTGGAGGAGAAAACTACGAAATAAATAGATTTTTTAAGGCTAGTGATAATAACAGGGCTCAAAATTTAAAACTAGAAGCCACAAATGCTTTAGCTTCTCCTTTAATACAGTTTTTAGTTTCAGCAGCACTCGCTTTAATAACTTGGCTTGCACTTGATCCATCAGTTCTAAACGCAATGAGCCCAGGAGGTTTTGTTGCATTCTTTGGAGCAGCAGGTATGTTAGCAAAACCTGTAAGGCAGCTTTCTGAGATCAATAGCCAAATTCAAAAAGGTCTTGCTGCAGCTACTGATATTTTTAGTCAATTAGATGAAGAACCTGAAAAAAATGAAGGTAAATATGAAAAATCTAGTATAGATGGTCTTATAGAATTTAAAGACTTATCTTTCTCGTATAACAATGAATCCCAGCATGTACTTAAGAATATAAATTTAGTAATTAATTCAGGGGAGACAATTGCCTTTGTAGGTAAATCTGGTGCCGGTAAAACCACTTTAGTTAATCTAATCCCTAGATTTTATGACAATTATGAAGGTGAAATATTACTTGATAAAGTAAGTTTAGAAGATTATGAAATTAATAACCTTAGATCTCATATATCCCTCGTAGGTCAAAATATTACTTTATTTAATGACACAATAAATAGGAATATTAGTTATGGATCTCTAGAAGAAGATTTTGAATTAATACAAGCAGCCTCTAAGAGAGCTCATGCAGATGAATTTATTAATTCAATGCCTGATGGGTATGAAACAGTAGTAGGAGATGACGGCGTTCTACTTTCTGGTGGACAAAGACAAAGAATAGCCATAGCTAGAGCTATCTTAAAAGATTCCCCTATATTAATTCTTGATGAAGCTACATCAGCACTCGACTCAGAGTCAGAGGAATACATTCAAGATGCCATGTCTGAGTTAACAAAAGGAAGAACTACTTTGGTAATAGCCCATAGATTATCTACTATAGAAAATGCAGATAAGATAGTTGTATTAGATCAAGGGCAGATTGTAGAGCAAGGAACTCATGATGAGCTTTTAAAGAATGGAGATCTATATGCAAATCTGCATGCTAAACAATTCAAAGAGGAACCTGTTTCTCTAAAAAGAAATATTCCTGATGATTTTGAAGAACTAAAAGAATATGAGCTAGTTACTTTACTAAGCTCTAAAGATCACACGCCGTATTTAGAAAAATCCTGGTATAAAAAAAGCTCTTGGTTGTGGTTATTATGGCCCTTATCTTTATTAACAAAGTTTATATCTAAAAGAAGATTAAATAAATTTTATGAAGGAACTTCAAGATCGTGGAAACCAAAAATACCCGTAATAATAGTTGGTAATATAATGGTTGGAGGAACCGGAAAAACCCCTTTTGTAATCTGGTTATCAAAAAAACTTAAAGAACTTGGATACAATCCAGGGGTTATCAGCAGAGGTTATGGGGGTAGAGCTAAAAAATACCCCTTAGCTATGGATGATACAACTAGAGCTAGGATATCTGGCGATGAGCCAAGGCTTATATATCAAAATGCAAACGTACCTGTATATGTTTCTCCAAATCGAGTTGAAGCAGCTAAGCAAATGATAGAAGAATCAGACTGCAACATAATTATAAGTGATGATGGTCTTCAACATTACGAACTTGGTAGAGATGTTGAAATTGTAATCTTTGATGGATCTCGCGGAGTAGGAAATAAACTATGCTTACCTGCAGGTCCTCTCAGAGAGTCTTTAGATAGAATAAAATCAGTTGATTTTATAGTTAGTTCTAATACTTCATTATCAGCAGAAGGTATAAACGAAAATGCAATTATGAAATATAAGCCTATCGAGTGGATGAGATTATTCGATCAAAAAATAGTTTCATTACATTCGTGGCCTTTAGGTAAAGCAGTTCATGGTGTAGCTGGAATAGGAAATCCCTCTAAGTTCTTTACAACTTTAAAAGAATTAAATTTTCAAGTTATAGAACATTCTTTTCCAGATCATTATCAATTTACTGAAGATGATCTGAAGTTCTCCGAAAACCTACCTATTATCATGACTGAAAAAGATGCAGCAAGGTGTCATAAAATAGAACAAAAAAACATGTGGGCTCTAAAAATAGAAGCAGATTTACCAGAAGAATTTATAAACCAAATAATGAATAAGGTTAAGAGTAAATAGTCATGACAATCTTAGATAAAAAACTTTTACAAATCCTTGTATGTCCTATTTCAAAAAAACCTTTGGTACAGAGAGAAAACGAATTGTTCTGCTTTGAAAGTAAATTAGCTTATCCAGTCAAGGATGGCATTCCTATAATGCTTCCAGAAAAAGCTAGAAAGCTATCTGAAGATGAATTAAAAAATTAATGTCTTTTAAGATAATAATACCCGCTAGATACTCTTCAAGAAGATTACCAGGAAAACCGCTTAAAGACTTAGGTGGTAAGACTATGATAGAAAGGGTTTATCTTTTAGCAAAAGATAGTAATGCTGAAGAGGTTTACATTGCCACAGATAATAAAGAGATACTTGATTGTTGCAACTCTTTTGGAGCAAAAACAATTATGACTAAACCTAAGCATTTATCAGGGACAGATAGAATAGGTGAAGTAATAGAAATACTAGAACTTAACTCAGATGAATTAATAATAAATCTTCAAGGAGATGAGCCTTTCACTAGATATGAAGACATAAATAATCTAGCTTCTTTCTGTAAAGAGAATAAACAATTTTTAATAGGCACTCTTTTTTCTGATTTTTCTAAAAATGAAAGAATTGAAGACTCCAATCTAGTGAAAATATGGGTTAACGAAAATTCAGAAGTAATAAATTTCTCTAGAGATCATAACTTCTTTAATAATAGTAATGTAATACCTGCTTTGCATTTAGGAATATATGCTTATAAAACAGGATTTATAAGGCAGTTTGTAGATTGGAACTTGTCACCTAGGGAAAGAAAAGAAAATTTAGAACAACTAAGGGCAATAGAGAGAGGGGTGGCAATAGGGGCCTTAAAATCTATATCAGATATACATATCGGCATAGATACCCAAGAAGATTTAGATAAAGCTAGAAAAATTATTTCAAATGATTGATATAAAAAAAGATTTCTCATTAAAAAAATCTAATAGCCTAGCTTTTGATCATAGAGTTGAATATTACTGTGATGCAGAAACACTTGAGGATTGTCAGGAATTTATAGAATTTTGCTTAAAAAAAAATATACCTATAAATCTTTTAGGAGAAGGGACTAATATAGTTCTAACTAAAAATATTGAAGGAGGGGTATTAAAAGTCTCTATACCAGGAAGAACCAAAGAAGAGAATATTGTTAATTTTGGAGCCGGGGAGAACTGGAATGAAATTGTTTTATGGTCCTTAGAGAATCAATTATTTGGTTTAGAAAATTTAGCTTTGATACCAGGAACTGTAGGGGCAGCACCTGTTCAAAATATAGGAGCTTATGGAGAGGAAATTAGTTCAAGATTAATTTCTGTCGAAGCCATAAATTTACAAAATAATGAACCTACTTATCTCAATAATAAGGAATGTAAGTTTGGATATAGAGATAGTATCTTTAAAAGGGAAGAAGAGTACTTAATAACCTCTGTAAAACTTGAACTTAACGAAGAACCTAAAACTAATACAAGCTATGAGTCCTTAAATCATTACCTAACAAAAGATGATATAGATCCAGAACATGCTACACCTTTTCAGGTCTGTAGAGCAGTTACTTCCATTCGAAATAAATTACTACCTAACTACATAGAAGAACCTAATGTAGGTAGTTTTTTTAAAAACTTAACTATAAATAAACAAAATTTAAATGAATTGAATAAGAGGGTGTCAGGTCTTCCTTATTATAAAAATGCAGATGGGTTAACTTATAAAGTTCCTGTAGCTTTTCTTATCGAAAAAGCAGGATGGAAAGGTCATCAACAAGGTAATGTAAGAGTTTCTAAAAAACATGCATTGGTATTAATTGCAGATAAAGGTGCAACTAGTGATGAATTATTAAGTCTTTCATCATCAATTGTAGAAGATATTTATATGAAAACCCTAGTTAAATTAGAAATTGAACCCGAGGTTATTTAAGTGTCAATTTTTTTGACTGTTGTCTTACTTCATTTCTTTGCGGTTGCAAGTCCAGGTCCTGACTTTGTATTGGTTAGTCAACAAAGCTTTAGATACGGAAGAACGGTAGCTATTTGGACAAGCGGTGGGATAGCTTTAGGAATATTATTTCATGTTGCAATATCTCTTACCGGCCTAAGCTTATTATTGCAAAGCCAACCTGATCTATTCTGGTATCTAAAGCTCGCAGCTTCTTTATATATAGGTTATTTGGGGTTTGTCTCTTTTATTTCGAAAGAACAGGTTGACTTACAGAAAGTCTCTATAAAAAAAGAGGCTAGATATTTAAAATCTATTAGTACAGGATTTCTTATAAATGTACTTAACCCTAAGGCTTTCATTTTCTTTATCACTGTATTTACTTTAGTTATAAATGAAGATACAGGGTTATTTATCAAGGGACTTTTAGGAATTTATATGTCGTTAGCTACATTTATTTGGTTTACCTTTGTAAGTATTCTTTTAACTAATCATATAGCCACAAAGAGATTTAAAAAAGCAATCCCTTGGCTAGAAAAAATTACAGGCTTATTCTTGATAGTATTAGCTATTCAAATAATACTTATAGAAAGCTTTTAGTTTTTAAACATATGAATGAATAAAACTAACCCCGGTTCTATACTTAAACAAATCTCCAAATACAATGATGAGACTTTACCTCCTGTCCATTTATGGAATCCGCCTTTATGTGAGAATGTAGAAATGCGTATTGACAGAGAGGGGAGGTGGTTTTTCATGAACTCACCTATTGGACGAAAAAGGATGGTAAAACTTTTTAGTAAAGTTTTAAGACTCGATGATGATGGCGAATACTATTTAGTAACTCCTGTTGAAAAGATTAGAGTTGAGGTGGAAGAAAGACCTTTTTTAATAATTGATTATCAATTAACAACTGAAAACAAACGACAACTCATAAGCTTTGAAACAAATACAGGTGATATGTTCTTGTTAGATAAAGAACATCCCATTACAGTATCTACAAATCCTAAAACAGGCGAACCAAAGCCATATATTTTAGTTAGGTCAAATCTGGAAGGAATAATATCTCGAAATATTTACTACAAGTTAGTGGAACTGTCCGATATAAAGAAAGAGAATGACGAGAATATTTTTCTTTTAAAAAGTAATAATCAAACTTTTGAAATAGGACGTATAAAAATTTAAGGAATTTAATTTAGACATAAAAAAACAGAGCCTTGGCTCTGTTTAGTTCGAGTTCGAAAGTGTCTAAGTTTGAGTCTTTTTTCTTAGCTCCTTGATAGATTTCTCTTTCTATCTTGGTGGTCTAAAAGTCTTTTTTGCTAGCTTTTACTTTTAGAGCTTTCACCTTCCGTTCTCTTGCTAATCTCTCTCTCCTTTCTACCGTCTCGAGTTGTTTCTAGGTCGGAAAAATTAGTATGTTTATTTTACATTTTTAGCAAAAAAAAACAACATTTTTTAATCATATTTTATGATAAAAAAAGTATCTTTTTTTTACATATTTGGATAGTTTGGTCCACCAGTTCCTTCAGGGGTTACCCACTCAATATTCTGAGCAGGATCTTTAATATCACAAGTTTTACAATGAACGCAATTTTGAGAATTTATTTGGAATTTTTTTTCTCCTTCTTCTTCAATAACCTCATACACTCCAGCAGGGCAGTATCGTTGGGCAGGTTCGTCATACATGGGTAGGTTTTGATTTATTGGTATAGATTCATCTTTTAAAACTAAATGACAGGGTTGATCTTCCGCATGATTGGTATTTGATAAAAATACCGATGAAAGTTTATCAAAAGAAATTACACCATCAGGTTTTGGATAATCAATTTTTGGCATCTTATTAGCCTCTTTTAAACACTCATGGTCAGGCTCCTCTGCATTTAGGGTAAAAGGTAGGTTACCTCTAAAGATAAACTGATCAATTCCAGCTAAAAGAACACCTAAATACGGTCCAAATTTATGCAGGAAAGGATTCCAGTTTCTTGATTTATATAATTCAGCATTAATCCAGGAATTATTAAAAGTTTCTTCATATTCAGAAATGTTATTTGTGCTTTCATTTATTATTGAAGCAAAAATATACTCAGCAGCTAACATTCCAGACTTCATAGCAGTATGTGTTCCTTTTATTTTTGGGAAATTTAAAGTTCCAGCATTATCTCCAACTAGTACTCCTCCTGGAAAGTCCATCTTGGGTCTAGATTGATAACCACCTTTAATTAATGCCCTTGCTCCATAGGAAATTCTTTTTCCCCCTTTCAGGTATTTACATATAGAGGAATGATGTTTCCATTGTTGAAATTCATCATATGGACTTAGATGAGGGTTCTTGTAATCAAGGGGAACAACATATCCAATATATGCTTGATTGTTTTCTCCATGATAAAAATATGATCCAGATACGGTTCCTTTAGAAGGCCACCCAAGGGTGTGAATTACTAAGCCTTCTTCATGTAATTCAGGATCTAAGTCCCAGACTTCTTTGAAGCCAATACCATAATGCTGTGGGTCTGTATTTTTATCAAGCTCATACTTATCAATTATTTCTTTGCCTAAGTGCCCCCTACATCCTTCTGCTAAGACAGTATATTTAGCTCTCAACTCAACCCCTGGTTCAAATGAGTCTTTCTTTTCACCATTTTCGGAAATACCCATATCTCCCGTAATTATCCCAGCAACCTTATCATTCTCATAAATTAGTTTAGATGCAGGAAAGCCAGCAAATATGTCTACTTCTAGTTTCTCAGCTTGTTCTGCTAGCCACCTACATAAATTTCCTAGACTTATAATATAGTTACCATGATTTTTAAAAGTTGGTACAAAGAGAAGGGGGGTCGGTAGATTAATTTTTTTATTTAGTAAATATCTTACAGAATCTTTTTTTACTTCTGTTTTTAAAGGGGCTCCTTCTTCTTTCCAGTTAGGTAATAGTTCATTTAAAGCTTTAGGATCTATGACATTTCCTGAAAGAATATGAGCACCTACTTCTGATCCTTTTTCTACTAAGCAGACTGATATATCCTTACCTTCTTTATTAGCTAATTGCTTAATTTTAATTGCAGTAGACAGGCCAGAAGGACCTGCACCAACAATCACCACGTCATATTCCATAGATTCTCTTTGTATTTCTTCCATAGTTATCTTTTAATTGTGTGCAAAATGATCCGGATATAGAATACCCGATCAATTTTTTACTATTATAAAGGATTTATTAAAATGAAGGTTCTAGTACCAATAAAAAGAGTAGTTGATTACAACGTAAAAGTGCGAGCTAAATCTGATGAGACAGGTCCAGATCTAGCGAATGTAAAGATGGCTATTAACCCCTTTTGTGAGATAGCTGTTGAAGAAGCAGTAAGATTAAAAGAATCCGGACAGGCTGAAGAAGTAATAGCTGTATCAATAGGAAATTCAGCAACACAAGAACAACTAAGAACAGCATTAGCACTGGGAGCAGATAGAGCTATTTTAGTAGAAACAGACTTAGAAACAGAACCCTTATCAGTAGCTAAGTTACTCAAATCAATAGCAGATAAAGAAGAGCCTGATCTCATAATTCTTGGTAAACAAGCTATAGATGATGATTCAAATCAAACAGGACAAATGTTAGCTTCCTTACTTTCATTTCCTCAGGGCACTTTTGCTTCTGAAATTAAATTAGGAGAAGGAAAGATAAGTGTAGTGAGAGAAGTAGATGGAGGCCTACAAACAGTGTCATTGAATCTACCTGCAGTTGTTACCACAGATCTAAGACTTAATGAACCTAGATATGCCTCTCTTCCTAATATAATGAAAGCTAAAAAGAAGCCCTTGGATACATTTACTCCTGAAGAGTTAAATGTTGATCCAACTCCTAGAATAGAGACTCTTAAGGTATCTCCTCCACCTGAAAGAGCTGCAGGTGTTGTTGTAGAAAGTGTAGATGAACTAATTGATAAATTAAAAAATGAAGCAAAGGTGATTACATGACTATCTTAGTAGTAGCAGAACACGATAACCAAGAACTAAAGAAATCTACTCTTAATACTATTGAAGCTGCAAAAAAAATAGATTCAAATATAGATCTTCTTATAGCGGGATCTAATTGTAATAAAGTAGCTGATAATGCTTGCAACTTACCTGATATAGCAAAAGTATTAGTAGCAGATAAAAATAGTTACAAAGACTTTTTAGCAGAAAATATGGGGATTCTTATCTCTAAAATTGGAGAAGGTTATACTCATATACTTGCACCAGCTACAAGTAATGGAAAAAACTATATGCCTAGAGCAGCTGCCTTATTGGATTCTGCACAAATATCAGAAATTATATCTGTCATTTCAGATGATACTTTTGAGAGGCCGATATATGCTGGCAATTGTATTGCAACAGTAAAAACTTCTGATCTTATTAAAGTAATCACCGTCAGAACAACAGCATTTGATGAATGTGCAACTGAAGGAGGTTCTGCTTCTAAAGAATCGATAGATGATGATAATGATTTAGGAATTTCTTCATTCGTTAGCGAGGAACTGGCTGAATCTGACAGACCTGAACTTACTTCTGCAGATATTGTTATATCAGGAGGAAGGGGTATGCAGAACGGAGAAAATTTCTCTTTGTTAGAAGGCATTGCAGATAAATTGGGAGCTGCAATTGGTGCATCTCGAGCAGCTGTAGATTCAGGATTTGTTCCCAATGATATGCAAGTTGGCCAAACTGGAAAAATAGTTGCACCTAATTTGTATATTGCAGTAGGAATCTCAGGTGCAATTCAGCATTTAGCAGGAATGAAAGATAGTAAAGTAATTGTAGCTATTAATAAAGACGAGGAAGCACCCATCTTTCAGGTTGCAGATTATGGTCTAGTTTCAGATTTATTTGAAGCACTGCCAGAATTAGAAGCTAAATTATAGATTTAAGTTCTAATAAAACGCCGCTTTCAATATGATCTGTATAAGGAAATTGATCAAACATCGCTGCTCGTTTAATTACATAATTATTAGAGAGGTCCTTAAGATTAGATAATAAGGCCTCAAAACCGCAAGAGATATAAATTATTTTCTTAAATTTACTCTTATTAATGAGCTCTAAAGAATCAAGATCAATTCCAGATCTAGGAGGATCAAGAAATAAAAAGTCTCCTTGAAAAAGACTTAGATTTACATTCTTTAGTCTTCTGAATTGTCTCTTATTTAAAAGACCCTCAAGAGTTTCCAAGCCAGACATTCTCGCAAAACTTACGTTTTTTATCGTGTTTCTTTCTAAGTTTTTCTTTAAAGCGACAACACTAGGTCTACTATTCTCGGTAGAAAGAACATTAGTAAATAGTTTAGAAAATAAAATAGTAAATGTTCCTTGTCCAGAATGTAATTCAGTTATATTACTTTGGGATTCAGTACACGATTCAACCCACGATAACATTTCATCACAAATATGAGGATTAGGTTGACTAAAACATTGCTCATAAAGGTCAATATTTATTTCATTTTTTTTGGTTTTGTACACTTCATTTATATTATCACTTCCAATTACTATTTTTTGTTTTCTACTTCTGCCTACTAATGAGATATCTAATTTTTTAGAAATTTTTTTTGCTTCCTCAGCCCAATTTGAATCTAATTTTTTGTGATAAATCATTGAAACTAATATTTGTTTAGATCTAGATACTTGTATATTAAGCTGAAAAATTTTTTCTCTTAATAAAGTATTTAAATTTAGTTCGTCTTTTATTTGTTGAAGTACATCATTAATTATGATGTCACAGATTTTTAATTTTTTTACATAATACTTTTTACCATTTTTTATCATTGTAAATTCTATGGAATTATCATAATGAACACCAAAGTCTGCCCTTGTCCTAAAATGATATTCTGGAGATTTAAAATATGTTAGATCTTTAGTAAAATTTAAAAAAAATTGATCAAACTTTTTTTTCTTTTTATTAAATTGATTAAGGTATTTGCTAGTAGGATTATTCAATTAAAGTTTACTTAAATTTACTTATTAATAGGAATTGTAAGTCTTTTAGCTATAAAATATAGATATGTCGGATATAGAGATAACAAAATCTGCTGAAGAATATCTACTGGAATTACTTCAAAAGCAAGACCCTGATACCATTGGTGTAAAGGTTTTTGTTAGTGAACCAGGAACTCCTCGTGCTGAAACTTGTATAGCTTATTGCAAAAAAGATGACGATCTTAGTAATTTTAAATCCAGAGAAGATCTAAAGTTTGATCTCTATTTAGAAAATAACTCTCTGTCATACATTGAAGGTGCAGTAGTAGATTATTCACCAGATAAATTTGGAGGAACTCTTACCATTAAGGCTCCTAATGCAAAGATTCCCAGTATCTCTGAAGATGCCTCTATAGAGGATAGAGTAAATTATGTTTTATATAGTGAAATAAATCCTAGTTTAGCTTCACATGGTGGTGAGGTTTCTTTAATGGAGATAATAAATGAAGATACAGCTATATTACAGTTTGGAGGAGGTTGTCAGGGTTGCGGCATGGTTGACCTTACTCTAAAAGATGGAGTTGAAAAGACTCTGCTTGAAAATATTCCAGAACTTAAAAAAGTTACAGACATAACTGATCACAGCAATAGAGAGAATGCTTATTATAAATAGCTCGCAAAGTCTTTTTCTTCCATTAAATATGTTTTTATATTTTCTACTTTCTTTTACTCTAATCAATTCTTTAACTATTAAGGGAAATTACTTATTTTGACTAAACTAAATGCTGATAAGTGTTTTATCTTTACTGATACTGAAACTACTGGTTTAGATATTAATTTTTCTCAAATAGTCCAAGTGGGCTCTTTAATGACAAATGAAGATCTTCAAGTAGAGGAAGAACATAATTTATTTTCGAAGCTATTGCCATGGATTGTTCCAAGTCCAGAAGCTTTCTTGGTACACAGGAAGACTGAGTGTTTAGATGAAGGTAGTCCTTCTCATTACGAAATGATGAGATCTCTTAGAGAAGATTGGATGAAATGGTCTTCAGAAAAGAACCCAGTTTATATAACATACAATGGTCATAGGTTTGATGAAGAATTATTCAGAAGACAGTTCTATTGGTGCTTATTACCTCCCTATATTACCAATACTGGAGGTGCAACTAGACTTGATCTTATGTTTACTTTCCAAATAGTAGCAAATTTCTTTCCTGAAGCTCTAAAGGTCCCAAAAAACGAAGACGATGAAGTAAGCCTAAAGCTTACAGACTGGGCTGATGCTAATAATATTTCTTCACTTAATGCACATGATGCCCTTGCTGATTGTTATTTGATGATTAACTTAGTTAGACTGATTGCTAGTAATGCACATGATGCATGGCGCAGTTCTTTAATCGGTTCTTCAAAAGATGGTAATTTGAGATTATTACAATCTGAACCTTTTACAATGATTGGAGAAGTAATTAGAAAGCAAAAATTTACTTTCCCAGTCACTTTCTGTGGCCAAAACCAAAAAATGCAAAATGAAGTAGCAGTGGCTGACTTATATTTCGATCCTGATGTGCTTAATGAACTTTCAGATACAGAGCTACTAGAGCAGATCTCAGGAGGTGGAACTGCTATTAGAAAAGTAAGAATTAATAAAAGCTTACCAGTTATAAATAGTGAAAATGTTCCAAATATACAAAATCATCTTGATATACCTTATGAACAACTTGAAGAAAGGGCACATAAGATTAGAAACAATACAAACTTACAATTACGAGTAAGTGAGCTGATGGCTAACAATCAATTTCAATACCCGCCACCTAAACATATAGAACAAGCTGTCTATCAAGGTTTCCCTTCAAATGAAGATGAATTATGGATGGAAAGATTTCATTCAACTCCTTGGGAAGAAAGGTCTAAATTAATAGATGGATTTGAAGATTCAAGATATAGGGAGCTAGCAGAAAGACTAATTTTTGCTAATTCTCCAAAACAATTGAATGAGATATCATTAAAAAAGTATACATCTTTTCTTAAACAGCGTTTAAACGATGAAGGTCCTTGGCTTAATCTTAACAAGACACTAGAGAAAGTAGCTGACTTACTTGATAAAGAAGAAGATGATGACAAAAAAGAAATTCTACTAGAATTAGATAAGAAATTAAGAAAGATGAGCCTTTAATCTATTACCTCCAAAGGCTTATTCTTATAACAGCTCCAAAGTAAGGATGGTCAACATAGTAAAACTCATTTTCCTTTATTTTTGTCCGTTTATTAATTTCATATTGATCTTTAAATCCTCTATTAATAATTAACAAGTCTTCATCTTTTTCTGTAATAGGTGAAAATTCCTTGCTTCTTATTACCCAACTAGAGAACGATATCATCCCTTCGCCTATAGATTTAAAAAAGTTAAAGAACCTATTTTCTGCCTTAGATAAATTCACTAACTTATTGAAATCATAGAGATAAATAGTTTTAGACTCTTGATTGGTGTTGTATTTTTTTGATAATCGTATATTTAAGAAAGAATGAAAAAATCTTTCCTTGTAAAACAATAATTCTCCATGTAAAGCAATTTTCTTGTTATCTGATTGAATGTAAACTGGGCTAGCTAAAGATTCACTAAAGATCGGTTGAAACCAACTTCCATTAAATAGAACTTCATAGTCCTTGTTTTTATTTAGTCTTTTACTTAATTTAATTAGGTCTTTGCTATCAACAAGTTCAAAATATCCATAAGGTAGAAGATTGTTATTTTCTCTTTCAGTTTTCTTATGAATAAGATTACTTTCTAGATCTTCCTTTGGTAAATGAACTATATTTTTAATCACTTGATTACTTTCTACCAATCCTTGCTCTATGGATTTTTGATTAACTAGAAGTGAAGGAGATTCAGTAAGCTTAATTAAATCATTTGAGTATTGGAATTCATTCAAATTATGAAATTCTTCTTCAAGATCTTTTGGTTCTCTTATTTGGTGGGTAAATAAGATTAATTCAATCCTATATATTGGATAATCAGAAGGATTATTTAAAATTTCCTTAGCGGAAAGAATTAGTTTTTCAGGAATAGACTCCGTTGCTAAAGAAAGAGTAGAGAAAAATATAAGAAAGAAAGAAAATTTTTTCATTTCTACAATAGTCTAAGATATAGCGATAAGTATATTTTTTGCATTTTCTTCAAAGTCTGTTTTTAGATTAATCTTTTTATTTTTAATTGATGATGAATAATTTATCTCAATATTATCTTTTACAATAGATATTTCATTAATTCCACTCTTTAAAGCTAATAAGTTTATTTCTGTCATTAAAAATAAAGAGATAAGTTCTCGTGGAAATAAGCCAAATCTATTTATCATTTCTACCTGTATATCTTTTAATTCATTTAATGAATTGATAGCTGAAATTCTGCTGTACATAATTAGCCTTTGATTTATATCAGGTAAATAACTAGCTGGTATGTAGGAAGATGTATTTAGGTTTATGGTAGTTATTTTTTCTATTCCAATATTTTCTATCTTTCCTTCTTTAATTTGCTTGGTAGCTTTCTTTAGAAGTTTTAAATACAGATCTATTCCAATGGATTCCATTACCCCGCTTTGATTTTCACCTAAAATTTCTCCTGCACCTCTAATTTCCATATCCTTTAGTGAAAGCAGAAATCCTGCTGAAAGAGAATCAGTACTTTTTAGAGCTTCAAGCCTCGCTTCTGATTTTTTTTTGTTAATGATTCTTGTCGATTTTAAGAAATATGCATATGCTTGCTTACTTCCTCTGCCCACTCTACCTCTTAGTTGATGAAGTTGAGCTAAGCCAAGTCTATCGGCTTCTTCAACTATTAATGTATTAGCATTACTAATATCTAATCCACTTTCTATGATTGTTGAACAAACCAATATATCTATTACACCTTCTTGAAATCTAAGCATTCTTTTTTGAATCTCTGCTCCCTTTAGCCTTCCATGAACAACTTCTATATTTAAATCTGGAAATTGTTCTTGGAGTCTTTCTTTTCTGTCATCTATTAATCTAAGGTCATTACACAGATAATAAGTCTGTCCATTTCTTAAAACCTCTCTTTGAATGCTTTCTTTTATTAAATTTCTATTAAATCTATAAATAAAGGTCTTAACAGACAATCTGTCTTCAGGGGCTGTTGCAATAATTGATAAATCTTTTAATTCACTTAATGCATAGTTAAGAGATCTAGGTATAGGTGTTGCTGTTAGGTATAAGATATTTAAATTTTCTTTTAGCGTTTTTATCTTTTCTTTTTGTCTAACACCAAATCTATGCTCTTCATCTATTATTAATAAGCCAAGATTTTTAAATTCTATATTTTTTTGTAGAAGGGAGTGAGTTCCAATAATTATGTCTATTTTTCCTTCTTTTAATTCCTTTAAAGTCTTAATTTTTTGAGATTGACTTATATCTCTACTAATTTTTTTTATATTAATTGCCGTAGAAATGAATCTCTCTTTGAAAGATTCGTAGTGTTGTTGAGCTAAAACTGTAGTAGGGACCAATAAGCAAACTTGCTGGTTATTAAAAGCAGTAATGAAAGATGCACGCATAGCAACTTCTGTTTTTCCAAAACCTACTTCACCACACACAATCCTGTCCATAGGTTTAGATGACATTAGATCAATTTCAATATTTTTTATTGTTTTAATCTGGTCTGTTGTTTCTGTAAATGAGAATTTATCTACAAACTCACTATAGTCCTTTCTAGGAATCTTGAATTCTTCAATAGGCTTTAAATTTCTTTTTGCTTCTATTTTTAAAAGCTCAGCAGCTGTATCAAAGGTCTTTTTTAGCGCTAAATTTTTTTTCTTTAACCATTTTTGTGATCCTAATATATCTAAATTTATATCCTCTGGACCAAAATATTTTGATACTAGATGCATTGAATCTATAGGTACAAAAACCTTGCTGTCATCTCTATATTCAATTTCTAAACACTCAGTTGTAATATTTCTAGATGTGATATCTTTTAAACCCCTATAAATTCCTATTCCATGAAACAGGTGTACAACTAAATCACCTATAATTGGAGTTTGAATTGGAAAACTTTTATTGTTTAAATCTTCTTCATTATAAGTTTTAGCTTTAGTGTCTATTGGTTTTGTACTTAACGAAAAGGTTTTAATCTTTTTATTTTTAGTATTAGCTAAGAATTCCTTTTTTGTTAGATATAGTTCTTCAGGTTTTATTAACGGTCTAGTTACATCATATCTATACTCTTCATATCGTTCTTTAATTAAGTTTTCATAAATATCTATTTCATCTAATACCCCCTTATCTAAGAAGAATTGATCTATATTAGAAAGATAATCATGTAGAAAGGTTTTTGAATTGAAAAATAAGGGCAGATATATCTCTACTCCTTCATGTCTCTTTCCATTAGAAACTGCTGTAAAAATGTCACTGTCATCCTCATGGACATCAAACTTTTGACGCCAGTTTTTTTTAAAAAGCTCTATACCTTTATCGTTTATAGGATATTCATTTGCTGGGAGAGTAGAAAAAGAGTTAATTCTCTCTATAGTTAATTGAGAATTAGCGTTAAAAGTTCTTAAAGATTCTATTTTCTTATTTAAGAGCTCTATTCTTATAGGAAAATTAGAGGAAGATAGGTAAATATCAATGATAGAACCTCTTAAAGAATAATGGCCAATTGCACTTACTATTTCTGTTCTCTCATAGCCTGAATTTTGTATTTCTTTAATAAACTCCTCTCTATTAAAATCTTGACCAACTTTGAATGAATTCACGGGTAGAATATGACCCAATCCAGAACAAGGATTCATAAATGCTTGAATGGAGCATATTAATAAAAAATTTCTTTTAGATTGGATATCTGAAATTGCTTGAATTCTTTTATTTTTTGTCTCCTTTGAAGGGGAAAAGAAATCATATGGCAAGGTTTCAGTATGAGGCATAAAAACTAAATAGTTAGTTATTTTTTTTTCCTTTAATTTTAAAAATAAGTTTTCTGCATCAGAAACTTTTGAAGTCAATGCAACATTTCTGCCTCTTGCGTTCATAAATATAGAAAAATCTCTATTACCAGATTTATTTTTAGTTTTTACTTTCATTTCTATGTTGCTATCTATCTTGTCTCTATAAGCTGTGTGTATAATACCGACTTATTTTAGTCGTAACATTCTTATGGATTTAACATTTTCTCAACAAGACTTAGACTTCCAAGAAGAAGTACAGACCTTTATTTCGTCAGAATACCCAAACCTAATAAAAGAAAAGCAAGATAAACGATTGCCTTTATCTAAGGAAGACATTATATCTTGGCAAAAGATTTTGAATTCAAAGGGCTGGTTTGCAATTAATTGGCCAGAAGAATATGGAGGTGTAGATTTAACACCAACACAAAAATATATTCTTCAAAATGAAATGGCTGCCGCAAATACACCTATTTTAATTCCTTTTGGTGTAAACATGTGCGGCCCTGTTGTGTATACATTTGGAACAGAAGAACAAAAGAAGCAACATCTACCGGGTATTCTAAAAAGTGATATTTGGTGGTGTCAGGGATACTCAGAGCCTGGATCAGGTTCTGATTTAGCCTCACTACAAACTAAAGCTGAAGTAAAAGGTGATAAATATATAGTCAATGGAACTAAAACTTGGACCACTATGGCACAACATGCCGACTGGATTTTTTGTTTAGTTAGAACGGAAACAACAAATATAAAACAAGAAGGTATTAGCTTTTTATTGGTTGATATGCAAACTCCGGGTATAGAAGTAAAACCTATAATTACTATAGATGGCTCCCATGAAGTAAATATGGTCTATTTTGACAATGTAGAAGTACCAAAAGTAAATCTAGTAGGTGAAGAGGGTCAAGGCTGGAATATAGCAAAATTTTTATTAATGCATGAAAGAACAGGTATAGCTGGAATATCTGCTCTTAAAAGAGAATTAAAAAGATTAAAAGAGATATCAGCTAATTTAGTAGTAGGAGATGCAACTCTACTAGAAGATACTAACTTTAGAAGTAAATTAGAAGCTACTGAAATTGAACTTACTGCAACTGAATTTACTGAACTAAGAACTTTATCTCAAATCTCTTCAGGCGGTTCTCCAGGACCTGAATCTTCAATTCTTAAGATTAAGGGTACTGAATTACAACAAAGTATTAGCGAACTTTTTATAGAGATGTTGGGCTACTATGCTCATCCTTTCTTCAAAGAGACCGAATTAGGTTCCAATGAATCAATAGGCCCTGATTATGCCGGTCCTGCTATGCCTCATTACTTAAATTTTAGAAAAGTTTCAATATATGGTGGAAGTAATGAGATCCAAAGAAATGTTATTTCAAAAGCAATTTTAGGATTATAAATATGGATTTTAATTTTAACGAAGAACAAACACTTATCCAAAATCAAGTTTCTCAATTTATCCAACGCGATTATGAATGGGAGAAGAGGCAAGCATTGGTAAATTCTGACTTGGGTTTTGGTCAAGATAATTGGAAAACATTTGCAGAACTAGGTTGGCTAGGAATTTCTTTATCAGAGGAATCTGGTGGATTCGGAGGGTCAGCATTGGAATCAATGATTATTATGGAAGAATTTGGTAAAGGTCTTGTTGTTGAGCCTTTTCTTGAAACAGTAGTTTTATGTGGAGGTCTATTAGACGCTTCTGCAAATAATGAACAAAAGAAAGAGATTTTAGAAAAGGTTATATCTGGAGATGTTCATTTAGCTCTTGCTTTTACTGAACCACAAAGTAGATTTAATTTACACGATGTGACAACAGAAGCAAAAAAAGACGGGGATAACTATAAGATTAATGGATTTAAATCAGTAGTGATGAATGGACCCAATGCAAATAGTTTATTAGTTGTTGCAAGAACTTCTGGAAATCAACTAGATAAAGAAGGAATTTCTTTATTTTTAGTAGACCCTGAAACACCAGGTATTTCTCTAAGAAATTATCCTACAGTAGATGGAAGGAGAGCTTCAGAAATAACATTTGAGAATGTTTCTGTTTCATCTCACAATTTAATAGGTGAAGAGGGCAGCTCCTTAGGTCAACTAGAAAAATCTATTGATGAAGCAACTCTAGCAATTTGTGCTGAAGCAGTGGGTGCCATGGAAGTTCTTTATAAAACTACTGTTGAATATTCAAAGACCAGAGAGCAATTTGGACAAGCTATAGGCAAGTTTCAAGTCTTACAACATCGGATGGTAGATATGTTTATGGAATATGAACAATGTAAATCTCTTCTATATATGGCAACAATAAAAAATGTTGAAAATGCAGAAGACGCAAAAAAATCTATCTCTGGATTAAAATATCAAGTAGGAAAAGCAGCTAGGTTCATAGGTCAACAAGCTGTTCAACTTCATGGAGGTATGGGCGTAACTGAAGAATTAAATGTTGGTCATTTCTTTAAAAGATTAACAACTATTACTACAATATTTGGGAATACTGATTATCACCTAAAGAAATACTCTAACTTATAAAACGTTTCAATGCCTTCTGATCAACCTGATAAAAGAAAAAGATCTAATCTTCCAAGTGATACTTTTGGCGATTTTCAATATCGCCAAGCTTTAGCTGAAGAAATGCTTCCTATGATAGGAAGGTTATACAGACAAAATGTTCATTTAATGCTTTACGGCAAATTACTAGTGAATCTCTCTGTATCAGAAATCATGCAAGCTCATAGATTTGTTAGAGAAACAGAAAATAATGAATTAAGTGAATTTGAAACCTATCAAGTTATTAATTCACTTAATTTATTAGAGTTAGGAGCAGCGGAAATTGACATAGGCATAATTGCCGCCGCCTTCTTATTTGATAACAATAAAAAGTCTTTAGAAGAATTTGTTCAAGACTCAGTTCAAGATTTAATAGGAAAAAAAGGTTCTGTACTTGAAAAAGCACAAGATGTAGTTCTTTATGGCTTTGGAAGAATAGGAAGATTATTAACAAGGTTAATAGTTGAAGACTCCGGTGGAGGCGATAATCTTAGATTAAGAGCTATAGTTGTCAGAAGATCAAGTAAAGAAGATTTAATAAAAAGAGCTAATTTACTTAGAACTGATTCGGTTCATGGTCCATTTAAAGGAACAGTTAGAGTAAATCAAAAAAATGAGATGTTAATAATAAATGGCAGTGAAGTGCAAGTAATTTATTCTGATGACCCTAGTAAAATTGATTATACAAGCCATGGTATTAAAGAAGCTTTATTGATCGATAATACAGGTGTATGGAGAGAAAAAAGCGATTTAGAAAAACACTTAAAATGCAAAGGAATAAAAAAAGTTCTTTTGACGGCTCCTGCAAAAGGCGGTGTAAAAAATATTGTTCATGGTATTAATAATCAAACAGCAAACAAAAAAGATAAGATCTTGGGAGCCGCGTCTTGCACAACAAATGCAATTGTACCTGTTTTAAAAGTATTGAATGAAGAATATAAGATACGGTCTGGTCACATAGAAACGATCCATGCCTATACCAATGATCAGAATTTAATTGATAACTTCCATAAAAAATTTAGAAGAGGTAGAAGTGCAGCTTTAAATCTAGTTATTACGGAAACAGGAGCCGGGAAAGCTGTAGGTGAAGTTTTACCAGAATTGAAAGGGAAATTAACTGCAAATGCAATCAGAGTACCTACACCCAATGTATCTTTAGCTATTATGAAACTTGATTTGAGTTCCACGATTAAAACAATAGATTTAAATGATTTCTTAAGGCAAACAGCTTTTCATTCTAAATACAAGGACCAGATAGATTTTACAAATTCAAATGAAGTTGTATCTGCAGATTTTGTTGGTAACAGATATGCTGGAATTATTGATTCTGCTGCTACTATTTGTAATGGATCTCAAGCAATTCTCTATGTTTGGTACGATAATGAGTTTGGCTATACTGTTCAATTACTTGGTCTTGCTAAAGAGATGGTTGGTTTGACTTATAAAAGATACCCTTCTTATCAATAATCTTTCTAGTAAATAGAGCACTTCAACACTATAATACGCGCGGATTTAACTGTACTTTAAGTTTGATTCATCCCAAAAATTAAATTGAGGGAATGGTAAAAATAAAGAAAGGCTTAGATATACCTATATCCGGTTTGCCCGATGACAATATATCTGACTTCAAAAAACCACGATCTGTAGCTTTATTAGGCTCTGATTATCATGGCCTAAAACCATCTATGTTAGTTTCAGAGGGGGAAGAGGTTAAATTAGGCCAACCTATTTTCACAGATAAAAAGAACCCAGGTATTTTTTTTACATCTCCAGGAGGAGGAAGGGTTGAATCTATTAATAAAGGAGAAAGAAGATCGTTACAATCAGTTGTTATTGAACTTGATCAAGAAGAAAAAGAGATTGTTTTTCCTACTGCAGATATAAATCAACTTACCCCAGATACAATTAAAGGGGTTCTCATAGAATCTGGTCTCTGGACTTGTTTTAGAACGAGACCTTTTAGCAAAATACCTGGATTAAATGACCTACCTAACTCTATGTTTATAAACTGCATGGATACTTCACCAATGTCACTTGAACCCGAAAATGTAATTCTGGAGAATAAAGAATTCTTTGATCAAGGCTTACAAGTGATTAAGTCTTTTATAAATTGTCCAATACATATTTGTATCAAAGAAAAGTCCCTTTTAAGTCTAGAAGAAAAAGAAAATCTATATATCCATGAATTCTCAGGTCCACATCCTGCAGGGTTAGTTGGTACACATATGCATTTTATTTCTCCAACTAGCACTAAAAAAATTAACTGGCATATAGATTACGCAGATATAATTTCTATTGGATATCTTTTTTTAAAGAAAAAGCTTTTAACTAAAAAATATATATCTTTATCAGGACCTCAGGTAGAAAATCCTAGAATTATTTCTACAAGAGTTGGAGCTTGCATTGAGGAAATAACTGCAGGTGAAGTCATACATTCAAATAACAGACTAATAAGTGGTTCAGTTATTAACGGAAGAGAAGCAATAGGACCGTATTCTTATTTAGGTAAATATCACAATCAAATAAGCGTCATCGAAGAACCAACAGCCTCTGATAGAGAACTATTCGATTGGGGTGTACCTGGATTTAATAGATATTCTAAATTAAGAATATTTATCTCAAGTCTATTTAAAAACAAAAAATATCCCATAAAAGCAAGAATGTATGGACCTGATAGGGCTATCTTGCCTATAGGAGTTTATGAACAGGTATTTCCATTAAATTTATTAATATCTTTATTATTAAGGCAGCTAGCTATAGGTGATACAGAGGAACTTCAAGCGTTGGGAATATTGGAATTAGATGAAGAAGATCTCGCTTTGTGCAGTTTTGTCTGCCCATCAAAGTATGACTTTGGTTACTTGCTTAGAGAAAGATTAAATTCTATTGAGATTGAAGGTTAAAAATGGATAGCCTAAGAAAAGCATTTGATAATTTAAAACCTTATTTCTCTACAGGCGGAAAATATGAAAAATGGTGGGTTATTTTTGATGTAGTAGAAAACTTCTTTTATTCTTCGATCCGAAGAACATTTGGATCTTTACACATAAGAGACGCTTCTGATGTCCAAAGAGTTATGGTTACAGTTATGGTAGCTGCATTACCTGCTACTTTCTATGGAATGTACAACATAGGCTTTCAAGCTTTATCAGGAGCAGCAAATGGATCAGGAGAATTTACTAATGATTGGCATTTTATTTTTATAAACATATTTTGTAACTATGATCCAAATAGTATCTTTGATTGTTTGTGGTTTGGTGCTTGTTATTTTATTCCCATATATGCAGTTACATTTATAGTTGGAATATTATGGGAAATGATTTTTGCTGTAGTTAGAAATCACGAAATTAGCGAAGGGGCTTTTGTAACAACTATTCTTTTTGCTCTTTGTTGTCCGCCTGATGTACCTCTTTGGCAAGTTGCAATGGGAATAAGCTTTGGTATTGTTATAGGAAAAGAAATTTTTGGTGGAACAGGAAAAAATTTCTTAAACCCGGCTTTAACTGGTCGAGTTTTTCTTTATTTTGCTTATCCAACTTACTGGTCTGGAGATGCAGTATGGGTAGCCCTAGATGGTTTTAGTTCTCCTACTATTCTAGGAATTGGTTCTCAAGAAGGATTAAGTGGCATACAAGCGAGTTACTCTTGGATAGATGCTTTTATAGGAAGCATTCCTGGATCAGCAGGAGAAACATCAACATTATTTATCTTACTAGGTCTATTAATTCTCTTGTATACCAAAGTAGCTTCTTGGAGGATAGTGGCCGGAGTGTTATTGGGAACTTTCCTGACAGCTTATCTTTTTAATTTTATAGGGTCTGATACAAATGCCATGTTTGGAGTTACATTTCTTTGGCATATAGTCATTGGTGGCTATGCTTTTGGATTAGTATTTATGGCTGTAGAACCTGTATCAGGTTCACATACTAACCCTGGAAGATGGATCTACGGAATTTTAATAGGAATAATGGTTGTACTTATTAGAGTAATTAATCCTGCATTTCCTGAAGGAATGATGCTAGCAATTATATTTGCTAATCTTTTTGCACCACTAATTGATCATTATGTTAAGGAATCAAATATTAAGAAAAGAATGAAATACATAGAAGGCCATGAATAAAAACGATACTTTAATAAAAACACTAATTGTAGGTATTTGTCTTTGCCTTTTCTGTTCGATAATTATATCTACAGTAGCAGTTGAATTAAGAGAGAAACAGGCTTCTCTTAAGGTTCAAGACCAACAATCAAAAATACTATCATCAGCAGGTCTTTTAAATACTGAAAAAGACATTAAAGAACAATTTAAGTCTATAGAAGAAAGAGTTATAGATCTTACAACTGGTGACTTTAACTACTCATTAAATCCTAATACCTTTAGTGGTAAGAATTATGAATCGGAAGACTACTCTAAGAACTTAGCTACTTCTATTGCATTGAGTTCAAAGGAAGATATAAGTTCTTTAAAAAGACGTGAGAATTTTACTAAGATTTACTTATACAAAGAAGATGAAACTATAAAGGCTATTATCCTTCCAATTAGGGGTCTAGGCTTGTGGGGAACTATGTACGGATACTTAGCAATTGAATCAGACTTAAATACAATAATAGGATTGGAATATTATTCTCATAAAGAAACTCCAGGTCTAGGTGCAGAAGTAAATAACCCTAGATGGAAAGCTTTGTGGAAAGGCAAAAAAATACATTCTAAGGAAGGCAATATAAAAATAACTGTGGTTAAAGGCATTGCTGATAGAGGCTCTTCAGAAATTACTTACCAGGTAGATGGCTTGTCTGGAGCTACAATAACAAGTAAAGGTGTTAGTAAAATGCTTTCTTTTTGGTTAGGTGAATTAGGATATAAGAAGTTCTTATCTAAGCTAAAAGAGGAAATTGAGGAGGCTAAGAAGAAAAATGTCTAAATCAAGTAAGATTCTTTTAAACCCCATCTTTAATGACAATCCAATAACATTACAAATTCTTGGAATTTGTTCAGCATTAGCTGTAACTTCAAATTTATACCCAACATTATTAATGTGTTTTGCTTTGACTTCTGTTTTATGTCTTTCAAACCTATTAGTTTCTCTAATCAGAAACCATATTCCTACCAATGTAAGAATGATAGTTCAAATTACAATCATAGCTTCACTGGTAGTTCTTGTAGACGAGTTATTAAAAGCCTATGACTACGAGAATAGCAAAACTATAGGCGTATTCGTTGGCCTAATAATTACCAATTGTATCGTTATGGGTAGAGCTGAAGCTTTTGCTATGCAAAATTCTCCCTGGATGAGCTTCTTAGATGGCCTAGGCAATGGTTTGGGGTACAGTTTAATTTTAATTGTTGTTGCTACTATAAGAGAATTCTTTGGAGCAGGAAGTTTACTTAGTTATGAAATATTACCTTTAGTTCAAAATGGAGGTTGGTATGTAGGTAATAATTTTGCTTTATTATCAGGAAGCTCATTCATTATCATTGGGCTCTTTATTTGGGCATTAAGAAGTTGGAAAAAAGATCAAATCGAGGATCCTGAATTTAAGGTTGCTAGAAATAATTTAGAAGCAAAAGAAGCAGGTACTAGAATCTAATGTTTGAATATTATCTAAATCTTTTTATAACTGCAGTTTTTGTAGAAAATATTGCTTTAGCTTACTTTTTGGGTATGTGTACTTTTTTAGCTATTTCTAAGAATGTAAAGGCTGCAGGAGGATTAGGTCTAGCAGTTATTGTTGTCTTGACCATAACTGTGCCAATTAATAATCTTATTTATTCTAAATTCCTAAAAGCTGGGGCTCTTGAGTGGATAGGACTTCCTAATTCTGATTTAGAATTTGTAGGTTTAATTACTTACATTGGGATTATTGCAGCTGTTGTGCAGATTTTAGAAATGTTCTTAGATAAATTTGTTCCTGCTTTATATAACGCTTTAGGTAGTTTTCTTCCTCTTATAACGGTTAATTGTGCAATATTAGGAGCATCTCTTTTTATGGTAGAAAGAAGTTATCTTTTTGTAGAAAGTGTAGTTTACGGATTTGGAGCAGGAGCTGGTTGGGCTTTAGCAATATTAGCATTAGCAGGAATCAGAGAAAGACTTAAGTATGCAGACATTCCGGGAGGCCTGGAAGGTTTAGGGATAACTTTTATAACTGTAGGCTTAATGTGTTTTGGTTTCATGTCATTTGGAGGTATTAGTTTGTAAATATGATTCATTTATTTCAAAACGATATTTTCTTAGGGGTAATTACCTTTACGTTAGCTGTAAATCTAATGATTCTATTTATACTTGCTTCTAGAAAATTTTTAGTAGCCTCAGGAAATATAGAAATAGAAATGAATGAAGATCCTGATAGGACTTTAAGTGTTCCTGCTGGTGGCAAGTTACTACAGACTCTAGCTGGCGAAAACATGTTTCTTTCTTCAGCATGCGGAGGAAAAGGTACTTGTGCACAATGTAAATGCTTAATAGTTGAAGGAGGCGGAGCAATTCTTCCTACAGAAGAAAGTCATTTTACAAATAAAGAAAAGAGAGAGGGATGGAGACTTTCTTGCCAAGTTTCAGTAAAAGATAATCTAAAAATTAAAGTGCCAGAAGATGTTTTTGGAGCACGAAAATGGGAATGTGAGGTTATATCTAATGAAAATGTAGCTACTTTCATTAAGGAACTAATACTCAAGTTACCTGAAGGAGAAGAAGTAGGTTTTAAAGCTGGAGGCTATGTACAGATGGAAATACCCCCTTCAGAAATAAATTTTAAAGATTTTGATATAGATAAGAAATATCACGACGACCTAGAAAGATTTAACTTCTGGGATAATTCGATCGCAATATCTGAACCTGTTGTTAGAGCATATTCAATGGCAAATTATCCAGAAGAAAAGGGGATTATGAAATTCAATGTAAGAATTGAACTTCCACCTCCTGGAACAGATTTTCCTCCTGGTGAAATGACCTCTTATATTTTTAATTTAAAGCCTGGAGATAGACTTACAATTTTTGGACCATTTGGTGAATTCTTTGCTAACGAAACAGAAGCAGAAATGATATTTATAGGCGGTGGGGCAGGGATGGCTCCTATGAGATCACATATCTTTGATCAACTTCTAAGACTTAACAGTAAAAGGAAAATTACTTTTTACTATGGAGCAAGAAGTCTTAAAGAGGTTTTTTATAAAGAAGAATATGATGATCTAGCTGAAAGGTTTGAAAATTTTTCATGGACTTTGGCTTTGGATAATCCTTTACCTGAAGATAATTGGGATGGCCCTAAAGGTTTTATTCATCAGGTTATCCTTGATGAGTATTTAAATAATCATCCATCACCAGAAGATTGTGAATATTATCTATGCGGGCCACCTCCCATGATGTCTGCAGTCTTTGGAATGCTTGATAGTCTAGGTGTTGAACCAGAAGCTATTAAGTTCGATGATTTTGGCTCTTAAATTATTTTTTCGTCAATTTAATAACCTTTACTATAAGGTACTTTTTAGTTCAATAGTTTTAATCTTTTTATTAACCTTCATTACCTATGAAAGAGAAACACTAACTAGTTATTCTGGTGAAATTATGGGTACTACATATAAAGTAATAGCTAAATCCCAAGAAGAAATAAATCTAGAACAAGATATTTTTAAAGTTCTAGATGAAGTTAATCAAGAGATGTCTACATATTCTAGTAACTCTAGTATTTCAAAAATTAATAGAAGTGATTTAAATAAATGGGTAAAAGTCTCAAAAGACTTTGGAAATCTTGCTATTTTATCCCAAAAAATATGCATGGATACTTTTGGTTCATTTAACATCAGTGTAGGTCATTTAGTTAATTATTATGGTTTTGGACCTCAAAGAGATTTATTAGATACAGATTATGTAGAAGAGGTAGATAAATTTATAACAGAAATAAAATGTAATTCTTATGAAGTTGACTTAGTAAACTTGAAAGTAAGACGATTAAATGAAGTTTATTTAGATATGTCTGGAATAGCTAAAGGATTTGCTATTGATAAGTTAAGTGAATTCCTAGAATCTCAATCAATAGAATCTTTTTTAATAGAATTGGGAGGTGAAGTTAGAACAAAGGGGTCTAAATATAAAAATGAAGCCTGGAAAGTGGCAATAGAAGACCCTACAAATAAAAGCCTTCCTCTAATTATTTTAGAAACTTCAAACTACAATAACTTTTCTTTAGCTACCTCAGGGGAGTATAGAAATCAAAGAAAAGTAAATGATATCCTTCTTTCTCATACCATTGACCCTGTTACCTTAAAACCTATCAAAAAAGATCATCTTTCCGTAAGTGTTATTTCTAACAACGCCACAGAAGCAGACGCTTTAGCAACAGCTTTAAATGTAATGGGTGTTATTAAAGGTCTGGAATTTGCTAATAGAAATAAGTTAAAAGTCATTTATATATATGAAGAAGATGAAAGTGTTAGCTATAAAACTTCTAAATTCTTTTAATAAGTATTAAAATTTATTAATGACTACTTTTCTTATAACTTTTGCTTTTTTATGCTGTGTTATTCTGGCAATGTCCGTAGGTGTTATCTTTGGAAGAAAGCCTATCTCTGGAAGTTGCGGAGGTTTAAACTCTTCAGGGTTAAGTAACTGTGAAATTTGCGGCGGCAACCCTTCTAAATGTAAATAGGACCAATTAAAACTGGTTCATAGTATTATCTTTACCACCTGCTTTAAGAGCTAAATCACCAGAGAAATATTCCTTATGGGTATCACCAACTGTGGAACCTGCTAAATCTTGGTGCTTAACAGAAGACATATCTCTTCTTATCTCTTTTCTTTGTATTTCTTTTACATAGGCTAGCATTCCTGAGTCTCCAAAATAACCTTCTGAAAGGACTGATGTACCTAAAGCAGTTTCATGATAAGTAGGTAGAGTAATTAAGTGATGAAAGATACCTGCTTCTTTAGAGGCATCTTTCTGGAAGTTCTTTATAAGATTATCTGCTTCTTGAGCTAATTCTGTTTCATCGAGTGCAATATCCATTAGACCTTTTGGATCTTTCTTGGGGTCAGGATATTGTGAAAGATCTTTTCCTAGTGCTGCCCACTCTTCATAAACTTGTTCTCTAAAGGCTAGCGTCCAATTAAAAGAAGGTGAATTATTGTATACAAGTTTTGCGTTAGGGACCTTTTCTCTTACTGCAGATACCATATCAGCTATTTGCTGAACATTTGGTCTTTCTGTTTCTATCCAGAGCAAGTCGGCACCATTTTCAAGGCTTGTAATGCAATCAAGTATAACTCGATCAAATCCAGTGTCCTTTTTAAACTGGTATAGTCCATTAGGAAGTCTTACAGGTTTAACTAAAACTCCATTTTGATGAATAGTTATGTCATTTTCTTTTAATTCACTTAAATTTGTTACCTGCTCAGATTCTAAAAAAGAGTTATATTTATCTGCTAAATCTCCTTCTTCTTGAGACACTGGTACTTTTTGAGTTAAGCCTGCACCCAAAGAGTCAGTTCTGGCAACAATAATGCCATTATCTATACCTAACTCTAAGAATGCATATCTAACAGCATTTACTTTAGATAAAAAATCTTCATGAGGAACTGTTACTTTTCCATCTTGGTGACCGCATTGTTTTTCATCTGAAACTTGATTTTCTATCTGAATTGCACAAGCACCAGACTCAATCATTTTTCTTGCCAAAAGATATGTGGCTTCTTCATTTCCAAAACCAGCATCAATATCAGCAATTATTGGGACAACATGAGTTTCAAAATTATCTATTTCTTGAATGATTTTACTAGTATCCTTGCCTTCATTATTCGCATCATCTAGCTTATTAAATAGGTGTTGTAACTGTATAGAGTCAGCTCTCTTTAAAAAAGTATATATCTCCTTAATTAATGACGGTACTGTAGTCTTTTCATGCATACTTTGATCAGGAAGAGGGCCGAATTGTGATCTGAGGGCCGCTACCATCCAACCACTTAAATAAACATAAGATTTTGCCGTAGTATTTCTAGATTTTTTTATTTCCATCATCATCTGTTGAGCAGTAAAGCCATGCCAACAACCTAATGATTGAGTGTAGTTAGAGGGGTCTTTGTCATAATCCCTCATATCTTTATGCATAATATCAGCAGTATATTTTGCAATCTCCAGGCCAGATCTAAACCTATTTTGAAGTCTCATTCTTGCAGCATTTTCTGGATCAATATTGGAATAAAGCCTTCTATCTGAGTCTTTTAGTTTTTTGTAGTGATCAATAGTTTTTTTGTATTCGAGCATTTTTTCCTTAAATATAATTTTAAATCTAAATTTCTTTTGCTAACTTCTTTGCAAGACCGAGGTATTTTAAAGGAGTTAATTTAGAAAGTTTAGTTTTATCTTCGTTACTAACTGGTAATTTAGATATTAATTTTAAATAATCTTCCTTATTGAATTCTCTGCCTCTCGACATTTCTTTCATTAGTTCATAACCGCCAACAACTTTATTCTTTCGTAATACCGTTTGAATTGCTTCGGTTAAAATTTCCCAAGAGTTCTTTAGATCTTTTGAGATTACTTCTTTATCAATTTGTAGTTTATCTATGCCTTTATTTAAAGAACTTAAACCTATAAGCATGTGACTAAATGTAACTCCAATATTTCTCATAACAGTCGAATCAGATAAATCTCGTTGTAACCTTGATATAGTTAGTTTATTAGCAAAATGTTGAAAGTTAATAACAGATAAGCCAAGATTGCCTTCTGCATTTTCAAAGTCTATTGGATTAACTTTGTGAGGCATGGTAGATGATCCAACTTCATCCTTTTTAACCTTTTGAGAAAAATACTTAAGAGAAATGTAAAACCATATGTCTTTAGAAAAATCTAATAAAATATTATTTAGTCTTATAAACATATGAAATAAAGATGCTAAATTATCTTTGGGTTCTATTTGAGTTGTATAAGGATTAAACGTAAGACCTAGATTTTCAACAAAGTTTTTTGAGATTTTTTCCCAGTTTGAGTTAGGGTAAGCAATTACATGTGCGTTGTAATTGCCAACAGCACCATTTAATTTTCCTGAGAATCTAATATCCTTATAGTAATAAGATGAGTTTTCTAGACGAGCAGCAAAATTTGCTAACTCCTTACCCATTGTCGTAGGAGAGGCTGGTTGACCATGTGTATAAGAAATCATAGCTACTGAAGAAAACTTTCTAGAAAGCTTCTTAATTTTTTCTATCAACTTTCTTACTTTAGGTAGAATTATTTTTGAAGAAGCTTCTTTGATCATTAATGAATAAGCTAGATTGTTTATATCTTCAGAAGTACAAGCAAAATGAATGAACACTAAGTCCTTTTCTAGTCGAGGAATTTTTGATATTTCTTCTTTTAAATAGTATTCAATAGCCTTAACATCGTGATTAGTTTTTTTCTCTATACGCTTGATTTTATTAGAATCTTTTAGTGTTAAATTTTTATAAATATCTCTTAATTTCTTTTTATTTATATTAGATATCGGTGAAAAATTAGTAATAGATTTTTCATTTGATAGATGTAAAAACCACTCTATCTCTACAAGAAGCCTAAATTTTATTAATCCATATTCACTGAATAAAGAGTTAAGTTCTTTAACTGCCGATGAATATCTGCCATCAACTGGAGATATGCTGTATAAATTGTTTATACTCATATTTTTTAAAAGAATTATATATCAAGACTAAGAATACTTGCGTTATGTTGCTCTAAGAAGCAAACTATATTAATGCGTACTTCTTATCTACTTCTATACTTTCTTCCTTTATTTTTTTCTAGTCTTCTTAGCCCTGCAATAATAATACATGCAGGATACTTAATAGATGGTGATTCTTCTAATTCATCTCCAGAAATGTCTATTACTATAGAAGGCGATGAAATATCTTCTATACAAGTTGGCTATATAACACCTCAATCTAACGATGAATATATAGACCTTAGTGGATATACCGTTTTACCTGGACTAATGGACATGCATGTTCACCTTTCTTCTGAGTATACTAAAAACTCATACCAAGAAAAAATAACGTTAAATTCTTCTGACTATGCCATAAGAGCAGTAAGAAATGCAGAAAAAACTCTACTAGCGGGCTTTACTGCGGTTAGAAATTTAGGTGACACCGAGGGTGTTAGTATTAGTTTAAGAAATGCAATTTCAAAAGGAATAGTACCAGGGCCTAGAATATTTTCGTCTGGTACAACAATAGCTTCATCAGGTGGTCATGGAGATTCTACTAATTCTTTAAATAAATCACTGACTTCTGATCCTGGACCACAACACGGCATTGTTAATGGTCTAGAAGATGCTTCAAAAGCTGTTAGGCATCGTTACAAAGAGGGAGCTGACTTGATAAAAATCACAGCTACTGGCGGAGTTTTAAGTAATGCTAAAAGTGGGGAGAACCCTCAATTTACTCAAGAAGAAATAGAAAAGATAGTGGCCATTGCCGAAGATTATGGTTTTAAAGTTGCTGCTCATGCACATGGAGCTGAAGGGATAAAAAGAGCAGTTAGAGCAGGAGTTCACTCAATAGAGCATGGTACTTTAATGGATTCAGAAGCTATGAAGTTAATGAGAGAAAAGGGTACCTATTATGTACCTACTATTATTGCGGGGTTATGGGTTGCAGAAAAAGCTGAAGACCCTGATTTTTTTCCTGAACTAGTGAGGCCTAAAGCTGCTGAAATAGGTCCTAAAATAAAAGGAACATTTGCTAAAGCCTATCAGGCTGGAGTGAAAATAGCGTATGGAACTGATACAGGCGTTTCTGAACATGGTAAAAATGCTGAAGAATTTAGACATATGGTAGATGCCGGGATGCCTCCTATAAAAGCAATTCAAGCAGCGACATTAGAAGCTTCAAAGCTATTGGGTATGCAAGATGTTCTAGGTACCATAGCTAAAGGAAAAAAAGCTGATATCATCGCTGTAAGTGGTAATCCCCTTGAAGATATTAGTGTTTTAGAAGAAGTAGACTTTGTGATGAAAGGAGGAAAAATTTATAAATCACCATAAGAAATGTTATTTATTTCAGCTCCACCCAAACATACATCTCCATCATAAAGTACTATTGATTGACCTGGCGTAATAGCTCTTTGCGGCTTCTTAAAATTTACTTCTATATTGTTATGTATAATTTTTACATAACAGTCCTGATCTTCCTGCCTATATCTAATTTTTGCTTTACATGAAAACTCTTTCTTTTTTAAAGGATTAATTAAACTTAGATTTTTTGCAGTTAACTTCTTAGACATTAATAATGGGTGATTATTTCCTTGAACTACCGTCAAACTATTATTTTTTAAATCTTTATTGACCACATACCAGGGGGTATTTTCACTATTTTTAACTCCCCCTATACCCAATCCCTGTCTTTGACCTAGAGTATAAAAAGGGAGACCAATATGTTTACCAATTTCTTTCAGATTTTCATCGAATATAGGTCCGGGATTTTTTGAAATATATTTCTCTAAAAAATCAGGGAAAGGTCTTTCTCCTATAAAACAAATACCCGTGCTGTCTTTCTTATTACTTGTTATTAATTTTTCTTTTCTTGCTATATCTCTTACTTCTTTTTTTGTAATACTACCAAGAGGAAATAATGATTTTGATATAGATTCATTACTAATTGAATGTAAGAAGTAACTTTGATCCTTAAGTACATCCTTGCCTTTCTTAAGATAAACTTTCTCTTTTTTATGAAATTTACGGACATAATGTCCAGTTGATATGAAATCAAATTTCTTATTCATGGCATATTCATAGAAACTATCAAATTTAATTTCTTTATTACATAAAATATCTGGATTAGGAGTTCTACCTTCATTAAGTTCTTTAAGGAAATATTTAAAGACTTTATTTTTATAGTCTTTAGAAAAGTTTTTTTCTATTAAATTAATATTTAATTGGTCTGATACAAAAACAGCATCCATAAAGTCTTCTTTGATACTACAATAAGGAGAACCGTCATCATCCTCCCAATTTCTCATAAACAGAGCCTCTACGTAGTATCCTTGTTTTTTTAGTAAGAAAGCTGCTACCGAAGAGTCTACGCCTCCAGATAAACCTAATAAAACCCTTTTTTTTGTCATTTTTTTAAGGAAAATTAATTTTGTTAGTCATATGCTATATAATTCCGCTCCCACTCACAAAAATTAAGTATTTATTTATGGAATTTAAGCATATCGTGGTACCAGAGGAAGGTGAAAAAATACACTTTAATTCTTCAAATGAACTAGTAATACCCAATAACCCCATTATTCCTTTTATTGAGGGTGATGGTATAGGTTCAGATATAACTCCTGCAATGATAAATGTAGTTGATAGTTCAGTCTCAAAGGCTTATAAAGAAAAAAAGAAAATTTCATGGATGGAGATTTTTTGTGGTGAGAAATCACTAGAAGTATATGGAGATGGAAATTGGTTACCTACAGAAACCTTAACTGCATTAGAAACTTTCTTAATTGGTATAAAAGGACCTTTAACTACCCCTGTAGGTGGAGGAATTAGATCTCTTAATGTTGCACTAAGACAAGAACTAGATCTATATGTATGTCAAAGGCCTATTAGATATTTTGAAGGCGTGCCTAGTCCAGTAGTTAGTCCAGAAAAAACAGATATGGTAATTTTTAGAGAAAATTCAGAAGATATTTATTCAGGCATTGAGTGGGAAGCAGGTTCTGAAGAAGCAATAAAGCTAGTTAATTTTCTAAAAAAAGAGATGGGTGTAACAAAAATAAGGTTTGAAGAAGAGTGCGGTATTGGAGTTAAGCCTGTATCAAAACAAGGAACACAGAGATTAGTTGAAAAAGCAATTAGTTATGCAATTGAAAATGATAGAAGCTCTGTAACTCTCGTGCATAAAGGAAACATAATGAAATTTACTGAAGGATCCTTTAAAGACTGGGGTTATCAGTTAGCTGCAGAAAAATATGAAGCTAAAGAGATAGATGGAGGTCCATGGCAATCATTAATAAATCCAATAACTAAAAAAGAAATAATTATTAAAGACGTTATAGCCGATGCTTTTCTACAACAAATATTAACAAGGCCAGATGAGTATGATGTTATAGCTACACTTAATTTAAATGGAGATTACATATCAGACGCATTGGCAGCAGAGGTGGGCGGCATAGGAATTGCTCCTGGAGCAAATTTAGGAGATAAAGTTGCATTATTTGAAGCTACGCATGGAACAGCTCCTAAATATACGGGTTTAGATAAAGTAAACCCTGGTTCCTTAATTTTATCTGCAGAGATGATGTTGAGATATATGGGTTGGACGGAAGCAGCAGATCTTGTTATAAAAGGCCTTTCGGATACTATTAAAAATAAAACAGTAACTTATGATTTCGAGAGACTTATGAGTGGTGCTAGCTTAGTTAAATGCTCTGAGTTTGCTGAAGCAATAATCGATAATATGGACTAATGTTTATTCAGAATGCTTTATCTAAAATTAATTTGAATATAAAAGATCAAGAAGATCAAGATACTTCAACAGTAGCCTTAGCTCAAAAGCCTAAATTAAAAAAACCTCCTCTTTACAGAGTTTTAATTTTCAATGATGACTATACTCCTATGGAGTTTGTCGTTTATGTCCTTCAAAGTTTTTTTGGATATGATAGAGACAAAGCTACTCAAATTATGCTAGCAGTACATACCCAGGGCAGGGGTGTTTGCGGTATATTTACGAAAGAGGTTGCTGAAACTAAGTCGTCTCAAGTGAATAATTTTGCTAGAGAAAATGAACATCCTCTTATCAGTGAAATTGAACCAATAAATGAAGACTAATGTTAGATGAAGAATTAGAAAAAAATTTAAACAACGCCTTTAAATTAGCACATAAGAAGAAACATGAGTTTGTAACTGTTGAGCATTTATTTCTTTCGTTACTAGAGAATACAAAAGCACTTAAAGTCTTAAATTCTTGTGGAGCAAATATAGAATCACTTCAATCTAATTTAGAGTCCTTTATTTCTGAAACAACACCAGTAATAGAAGAAGAAGAAGATAAAGAGATCCAACCTACTCTAGGCTTTCAAAGAGTACTGCAAAGAGCAGTTTTCCATGTTCAATCTTCAGGGAAGAAAGAAGTAAATGGAGCCAATTTATTAGTAGCAATATTCAGTGAAAAGGAGAGTCATAGTGTTTATCTTCTCAACCAAGAGGGAATAACCAGATTGGATATTGTAAGTTATATAAGTCATGGAGATGAAGACGAAGAAACATTAGAAGAAAACAATGTGAATTCTACTGAAAAAGTTACTAATGAAAGCAGTTCAGCTTTAGAGTCTTTTACACTAAATCTTAATAGAGAAGCTAGTGAAGACAAGATTGATCCTTTAATAGGAAGAAAAAGTGAAGTTGAAAGAGTTATACAAATTTTAGCAAGAAGAAATAAAAATAATCCATTATTGGTAGGTGAATCTGGAGTAGGGAAGACAGCTATAGCCGAAGGTATAGCTAAATTAATAGTTGAAAACAAAGTTCCTGAGATTATTTCAAATAGCACAATATATTCATTGGATATGGGGTCTTTGTTGGCAGGTACTAAATATAGAGGGGACTTTGAAAAGAGGCTTAAGCTGGTTCTAAAAGAACTTGGAGAAACAGAAAATTCAATTCTTTTTATTGATGAAATTCACACAATCATAGGCGCAGGTGCTACCTCAGGAGGTGTTATGGATGCTTCTAATCTTTTAAAACCTGCTTTAGCTAAAAATGAACTTAGATTTATAGGGTCAACAACTTTTAAAGAATTTAGAGGAATTTTTGAAAAAGATAGAGCGCTATCGAGACGTTTTCAAAAGATAGAGGTATTAGAACCGAGCACAGATGAAACTATAAAAATTCTTAAAGGTTTAAAATCAAGATTTGAAGATCATCATGAAATTAAATATACAGAATCTTCCCTTAAAGCTGCCGCTGAACTATCTTCTAAGTATATAAATGATAGATTTCTTCCAGATAAAGCTATAGATGTAGTTGATGAAGCTGGAGCTAGACAAAAACTCTTACCAAAATCAAAAAGAAAGAAAACTATTTCTGACATAGATGTTGAAAAGATAGTAGCTTCAATAGCAAGAGTACCTGAAAAAACAGTTTCTTCATCTGATAAAGTTTCTTTAGGGAAGCTTGAAGAAAATCTAAAAAGAGTAATCTTTGGTCAAGATGAAGCAATAGCTAATCTAACTTCTTCAATTAAGTTATCGAGGGCAGGACTAGGTATTTTAGAGAAGCCAGTAGGTTCATTTCTTTTCTCGGGTCCTACAGGAGTAGGAAAAACAGAGGTATCAAAGCAGTTAGCATTAATTTTAGGAGTGGAGTTTATTAGATTTGATATGTCGGAATATATGGAAAGACATACTGTATCAAGATTAATTGGAGCACCTCCAGGTTATGTGGGTTATGATCAAGGTGGATTATTAACAGAGGCAGTCTCTAAGCATCCACACTCTATAATATTGTTGGATGAAATTGAAAAGGCACACCCAGAGGTTTTTAATATTCTTCTACAAGTTATGGATCATGGAACTCTAACGGACAACAATGGACGTAAAGCAGACTTCAGAAATGTAGTTCTCATAATGACTTCCAATGCAGGTGCACAGGATATGAGTAGGGCCTCCATGGGATTTCAAACCCAAGATCATACTAAAGATGGTTTAGAGATTATAAAGAAAACATTTTCACCTGAATTTAGAAATAGACTAGATTCAATAATTTCATTTAATCCTTTAGATATTAAGGTAATTAAAACAATTGTTGATAAATTTCTTGTTGAACTCCAGGCTCAATTAGATGAAAAGAAAGTTCAACTAGAAGTATCTGATGAAGCCAGAGAATGGATAGCTAGAAAAGGTTACGATAAGACCATGGGAGCAAGACCTATGCAAAGAGTAATCCAGGAAAACATTAAAAAACCATTGGCAGATGAGATTTTGTTTGGTGAACTTCAGGTTAAAGGAGGAATAGTTCTGGTTGATTTAAAGAATGATATTCTCAGTTTAAGCTTTAAGCCTATAAAGAAAACTAATAAAGTTACTTAATCTATCTTTCTCTAAAAATTATTCTTCCCTTTGAAAGATCATAAGGAGTAATTTCAACTTTAACCTTATCTCCTGTAAGAATTCTTATATAATTCTTTCTCATCCTTCCCGAGATATGAGCTGTAACTATATGCTCATTTTCTAATTTAACTCTAAAAGTTGTGTTAGGAAGAGTTTCAATGACTACACCTTCCATTTCAATTAAGTCTTGTTTTGCCATATATAATAGATTTTGCCTTAGTAACTATAATTAATCAAAACTTGAATATGAAAGAAAAACAATTTAAATTCTGGAAACTCCTTTTTTCTCTATTTCTAATTATAGCTTTTATAGCTTTCTCAAGTTTTTTAATTGATAGACTCATATTACATTAATTTGT
Organism: Gammaproteobacteria bacterium; assembly: GCA_045563675.1. Taxonomy (GTDB): domain Bacteria; phylum Pseudomonadota; class Gammaproteobacteria; order Magnimaribacterales; family Magnimaribacteraceae; genus AEGEAN-183. Next base: position 228,388 of record JBJLIX010000002.1, on the reverse strand, counting down.
AATGATCTTTCCTTTAATTAATTCCTCTATCTGTTTCTTTGAATAATTACACCATTCTTTAAGAGTCTCTTCAGTATGCGCTCCTAAATGAGGAGGAGGGGAAAAAGAATCTCCATCAGTATCAGAAAGTTTAATTGGATTGCCGGGCATTCTTACTTTACCTCCATCAGGATGCTCAACTTCAACAATCATATTTCTATGAATTACTTGCTCATCTGATAATGCTTTACTAAAAGAGTTTATTGGTGCACAAGGAACTTTTGCTGAATTTAAAGCATTAATCCAGTAATCTGATTTTTTTGTTGAGAGCTTCTTGTTTAATTCTAATTCAATAAAATTCTGACCTTTGAGTCTACCAGAAGAGTTTTTAAATTCTTTTTTTCTCAGGCAATCTATATCAACAATGTTCAATAGCTTTTCCCAGAAAGCGTCCGTTATAACAGCAATTACTACAAATCCATCTTTGGTTGTAAAGCTATTATAGGGAACGTGAACAAAATGAGCATTTCCAATTGGTTCAGGATCAATACCAGATAATGTCTGCATAGTGGCCATATAGGTTAAAAGAGATATTTGTACATCTAGTAGAGAGAGATCTAAGTGTTGGCCTTTTCCTGTTTTACCTCGTGAAATAAGAGCTGAAAGAATTCCAATTACTGCAAACAAACCAGATCCTAAGTCTCCTATAGGAATGCCTGCTCTAGTAGGAGATGTTGAATTAGGTCCTGTTATAGACATTCCACCACTATATGCCTGGACTATTTGGTCATATGCAGGTCTATTAGAATGTTCTCCAGTTTCCCCAAAACCAGTGATTGAACATGTAATAATTTTTGAATTAATTTTACTTAAACTCTTATAATCTATCTTTAACTTATCAACTACACCTGCACTAAAATTATTTAATACAACATCTGCATTTTTTACTAAATCATAGAAAACTTTCAATCCTTTAGGATTCTTTAAGTTAACTGTTACGCTTTTTTTATTCCTATTTAAAGTTAAGAAATATGCCCCAAAACCTTTAAAAGAGTAATTGGGATCACTAGATAACAGGCTTCTTGTCATCTCTCCGGTGCCTAAAGGTTCAACTTTTATTACTTCTGCTCCTAAATCAGCCATGACCATACCTGCATAAGGTCCAGCTAGCATGTGCGTGAGGTCCAAAATTTTTAGTCCTTTAAGGGGTTTCATATGAATTCTATTTTTAAAAAATACGAAAACTTGAGTGATTTAAGCAAGAATCATCCATAATATAAATAAATATATTCTGAATAGATGAAAATATTTAATTTGCCAATAACTTCTTTTTTTTACTACTGTTTGTTTCTTCTATTGGTATTCTCCTGTTCTTTATATGTAATAAGATTAAATGAACTCTCATTATGGGGAGATGAACTTTGGTTAGTTCATTATCTTAACTCTAGCTATATAGATTTATTTAACCCCGGGTACCTAAATGACCCAAACTTTCCTTTTAGCATAATATTTTTTAAATTCTTTTCAGACTTATTGAATATCTCTGATCCTACAAAACTAGTTTGGGTTAACTTACTTAATCTAATGATTATTATCTTTTCAGCCTATATGCTAAGAAAAAAAATTGGCTTTGATAATCTTATAATCTTTTTGAGTCTCCTAATTAGCAGTGAGTTCTTTATAAGAATATTCTTTGAACTCAAATCAAGTGGATTAATATTATCTCTTTCGACGTCTTTCTCTGTTTTATATTTTCTTTACTTAGAAGAAAAAGAGAAAGGAGTAGGGCATTTATACCCTTTATTAATTGTAGGAAGCCTTCTTTCACTTATACATCCTTTTTGCGGACTCTTAGTTGCATCAACTTACTTTGTTTTATTTTTTTCAGAAAAAAATAAGAATAGGGCTCTATTATTTTTAGGTAGTTTTATTCCTCTAGCAGTAGTCTACTTTTATTCAAATAGAGCTATTGAAGATTTACATCTTGGATTGTCTTTTTCACATATAGTAAATACAGGCGGTTTTATAATACCTATTGTTATATTCTCTTTAATCATATTAATCTCAGAGATTAAGTTTTCATTTACACACTTAATTAAGGAAAGTAGATTAATGTTCCCTTCTATTATTTCATTAACTATTATCTTTATTTATTCAATTTTTGTTATTCCAATATATCAAGCTAGATATTTTATGGCCTTTGTTCCTATTACAGTTATATACCTAGTTTTAGTTCACAAGAGTAGCAAAAACAGCCATTTCATTAAGATTTTAGTAGTTTTAGTTTCTATACTCTCTGTATTATTTTTTTACGGACCTAGAAGTCAGATACCATATACAAATCTTCAAGACTTAATAGTTAAATCGCATACGCAAGAATGTAATAACAAGATAATTTTTTATAATAATGTAAATACTCATAATAAAGATTATTTTATTAAAATATTTACACAAGCTTCAAAATTATATTCAAACAATAATTCAAGAGATCTAGTTCCTTACAACGAGTTTATTAAATTATATAAGCCGCAAAGTAGCTGTAAAATCATTGGAATTACTGGTCAAACAGAAGAGACTGTCTTTGAAAACAAATTATCCTTACAAATAAATACCACAGTTATATCTACCTTAGCAGACAAATGTACAAAGAGGGGTTGTGGTGTTATTTGGACTATTCCTTAATTTAACATAATATATATTATGCGAATGTATCTATACTGTTTGTAGTGGTAAAAGTTATAAATACTTCTATATATAGTTATTTAAAGATTTAGTTGAGTTGCTACTAAGGATCTTTTCTTATCTGATAACCATCAGCGATCTGTTTCATTTCTTTTCTTAAGAAAATTAGAGCAAGAAGGTTAGGTATTGTAGCTATAGGTCCTATAACTGTAGCAATATCCCAAACTATTTTTGTATCAATAATAGAAGCTGTGAAGAAAGCAGCAACATAGATAATTCTATAATAAAGTATCCACCCTTCCCCAAATAGATGAGCTGTAGCTCTATCACCGTAATATGACCAGGCTATTACAGTAGAGAAAGCAAATAGCAATAAACCAATTGCAACAATATATTGACCAAAGTCACCAAAAATACTCTTTGTAAAGGCTTTTCCTGTTAAATCAGCTCCTAATAGTAAAGATTTACCTCTTACTACAAAATCATTGATATTTACTATTCTTCCGTTAATTATTTCTATTGACCCTGTAAAATTGACATTATCTGCCGATATGACAACATTTTCAGCAATAGAACGATTGTGCATTAAGGTAAAATTTTTAGAAGTTATTACACCTTCTAAAACTTCTATAGTTCCATTTAGTTCAATATTTGATCCTGAGCCATAGTAATATTCTCTTAAAGTCTCTGTATCTTTTGCATTGCTCTCTAAATATTGTCCCTCAACAAAGAGCATAGAACTGGCTTCAAATTTATTGTCAAATTTTTCAGTCCAGACTCCAGAAGATAGGATAACTAAACCTGTAAGAGTACAAATTATTATGGTATCTATAAAAGGCTCTAGAATAGACACCATACCTTCTTCTACAGGATTTTCAGTTTTCGAAGATGCGTGAGCAATCGGGGCTGAACCTTGCCCAGCTTCATTAGAATAAAGACCTCTATTTACCCCTCTAGTTAAAGCTGCAGCTACACTGGCGCCTAAAAACCCTCCAACCGCTGATGTGGGGTTAAAGATATGAACAAAGATTGATTTAAAGGAAGGAATAATATTTTCATAATTACCTATTACTACGGCTAACCCTCCAACTATGTACCAGAAGGCCATAAAAGGCACTAATTTGCTTGCAATTTGAGCAATTCGCTTAATTCCTCCAATGATAACCATCCAAACTAGAATTGATAAGACTAAGCCTGTAACTATCTTGGGAATACTAAAAGTATCGTATAAGACTACTGAAATACTACTTATTTGTGGCATATTTCCAGTACCAAGACACATCAGTAGTAGACAAACAGAGAAAACTACAGCTAGCCATTTCATATTTAAGCCATTCTCTATGTAATACATAGGCCCTCCCGACATACTTCCGTCAGGTAATTTTTCTCTATATTTATGAGACAAAGTAACTTCCACAAACTTAGTAGTCATTCCTAAAAATGCTGTTACCCACATCCAAAATATTGCTGCAGGTCCTCCAAGAAAGATGGCTAGGGCTACTCCGCCTATATTGCCTGTTCCAACTGTTCCTGATAATGCTGTTGTTAAAGCCTGAAATGGTGTGGTATCGCCCTCAGTTTCCTCCTTTATATATTTACCACTTAATATTCGCCATCCATGTTTGAAGTATTTTATTTGAGGAAAGCCTAGGTAGATCGTAAAAAATATTCCAGTACCTATTAAAAAAGCAGGAAACCAATATTGATCTACCAGATAATAAGTAAGAAAATCAAGAACTTCTGTTAATGTATTCATTAGTTAAGTTAAATGTTTCTCTAATTCAGTATATCCACCAATATAGTTACCGTCCTGAGTAATCTGAGGGAAAGTCCTTGCTTCAGGAAATTTATCTAACAGATCTTCTCGAGAATAATCAATATCCAACATATATTTCTTGTATGGAAGGTCTTTAAGCTGACAAAGTTTCTCTGCTTTATCACAAAATATGCAGTTAGGCTTCGACCAAATTTCTATCATAGTTAATAATCTTTTATTTGTTACAATCCTTGTATTAGGACTATCTTATGATACTTGATGCATTTCTTTTTACGAATGATTTATTCAAAAAAAATTTTTATAAACTATTACTTATAAGCTCAGTTCCATTCATTTCTTATGTTTTAATTTACTTTTTCTTTTTTGAACTACCTGGATCAACAACAGGCACTCCCTACTCTACTACTCAATCTGTGCAGCAAATCTTAAATGCGGTTATAAATGTTTATACAGCGGGCTTATTTATACTGGTTACTGTTGATATTCATAAAGGAAATTCAAAATCTTTAATTAACTATTATTTTCAGGCTTTATATTACTTTCCAAGATTATTTGTTATAGCCGCATGTATAGGTATAGCTGTCTTTTTTGGATTCTTACTTTTTATAATTCCAGCTATATACTTGTATGGCAGACTTATGTTTTCTCAATTTTATGTTATTTCTGATAATAAAGGTGTACTAGAATCCTTATCTAAGGCTTATGGTCTTACCAACAAAAAAGGGTGGGAAGTAATAGGATATTTATGGGCAATAACATTACCAGGACTAACAATCTTAGTTACTATAATTTTATTCTTCTCTTCTTTAGCAGAAAAAAATATACATCTTTTTATGATATTGGTTTATTTCTTTGTGTTAATTTATTCTTTATATACTACTATTTATATGTACAAGCTATTCTTAAATCTATCAAGAAAAGATAATGAACTTATCTAAATCAAATAATATTAACTATTTTCATTCGGGTGAAGGAGAGCCATTAATTCTTTTACATGGCTTCCCAGACTGTCCACATAATTTTAAACATCAAATGGAATACTTTTCTTCAAAAGGATATAAGGTAATAGCACCATATCTACCGGGATATCATAAAGATGATAAAGAACTTGATTCTTATCAATCAATAAGAATATCTGAAGAAATGATTGAATTTATTCAATCAATAACAAAAGAAAAGGTTAATCTTTTTGGTCACGATTGGGGTGCCAGCATTTCTTATGGAATAGCAGGTCTTAGACCTGATATTTTAAGAAAGATGATTACAGTTTCAGTTCCTCACGGAATCAGCGTTGGGGCCTCATTTCTTTCAAATGGAAGTCAACAAAGAAAATCTTGGTATATGTTCTTTTTTCAATTGCCAATAGCTGATTTAGCTGTGGCCAATGATAACTTTAATTTTATTGATAGATTATGGGAGGACTGGTCACCTAATTGGCCAAGTTACGAAGAATACAGCAGAAAGGCTATAGAGGTATTGTCTAAAAAAAACGTTCTAGCGAAATCTTTAGCTTACTATAGGTATACATTTCAAGAATCCATTCAATTAGATCGTTTAAATAAGCTAGCAGAAAAAATAAATACTGAAAAGATTAAAACTCCCACTCTTTACTTACATGGAATCAATGACGGCTGTATTGGTAGTGATCTTAGCGAAGGTATGGAATCTTATTTTAATGACTTGATTATAGAAATTTTACCGGATTGTGGGCATTTCCTTCATCTCGAAAAACCTAAAGAAGTTAATGAAATGATCCTAAATTTTTTAAGATCTTAGCCCTACTCTTTCATTCCATTCAACAAATAAATCTAGTAAATGATAATCAACTCTTAGATTATTATTACTGGTGAACAAAGTCCAAAACATGTTAGTTTTAGTTAGTAAATAAAAGAAATCTTCTGAATTATTTTGTTGAGATAGGTACTTGCTAATTGCATCAGTATCCTCGCAGGTTAAATCAAGCCCAGAAAAAAACTTATGCCTCAAGCTATCCATTAATAGATCTGACATCCATTCTATTTTTATCAGGAATTCTTCTTCATTTTTAATCCAACTTTCACTTATCTCTAAAATGTTTTTTCCAGTTTTAATTAGAACAGATATATCTCTAATAAAATTTAATCTTATATTCTTAATATCTAGTGTTGATAGTTTTAAGGCAGTCATTGGTCTTTCCTTGGCAAAATTTATACACATGTCTATATTTTCCTTTACGCCTTTAGATTTAAGCCATTTCTTAACCTCATCCTTGCTAGGATTATTTAAATTAATCTTAATACTTCTGCTTTTAATGGTTAGGGGAATAGAGTGGTAAGTTTCAGTTATTAATAAAAAATAACTATTGTTTGGAGGCTCCTCTAAATTTTTTAATATAGTGTTAAAAGCTTCTCTATTTAGGGCCTCTAATGGGTGAATTAAAAATACTTTATTTCCACCTAAAAAAGGTGATTCATATAAAGGTTGCTGAATAGACCTAATTTGATTTATTGAGATTTGAGTTTTATCCTTTTCTGGATTGATTTTATAAAAGTCAGGGTGAGTTTGCTCATTAAAAAAATAACAGGACTTACAGTCGTTACAAGATTTATTTTCAGCTGAAGACAGACAAAGTAAAGATTTAGCAAAGTCTAAAACAAAACTTTTTTTGCCTATACCCTCCCTGCCTTCAAAGATATAGGAATGATGAATATGCGATATACTTAAGAACTCTTTTTGTGCATTAAACCAGTTTATTGAATCGTTAAATTCTTTCATTAAAATCTTCTAATATACCAATTATTTTATCTTGAACTTCATCAAAGGCTTTTGAGCTATCTATAATTTTTATTCTATGTGGTTCTTCATTAGCAAGCTCTAGATAAGTCTCTCTTATCCTATTATGAAAATCTAGATCTTCTTGTTCAAACCTATCGAGGTTCCCCCTTTTTTTTGCTCTTTCTAAAGAAATTTCAACGGGTAAATCAAATAAGATAGTTAGATTAGGCTCAGGAAAATTAAGTTCCTTAGTCATTAATTTAATTGATTTTATATTTAATTCTCTTCCCCCTCCTTGATATGCAATGCTTGAATCCATGAATCTATCTGATACAACACAAAATCCTTTTTTTAGATTTGGCATGATAATTCTTTCTATATGATCTTTTCGATCCGCTAACATTAATAACAATTCTACTTGGGGTGAGAATATTGATTTTGTATCAAGTAAGATTGACCGAAGTTTCTTTCCTAAATCACTTCCTCCTGGTTCTCTAGTATTTATGTATTTAATTTTATTTTTATCTAAAAAATTATTTATAGTATCAAGAGAAGAAGACTTACCAGATCCTTCTATTCCTTCTAGTGTTATAAGCTTTGATTTCATTATTTATTTAACTGATATTTTTGAACAGCCATATTGTGTTCTTCTAATGTACTTGAAAAGAAATGAGTTCCATCTCCTTTAGATACGAAATATAAAAAACTACTTTCCATTGGATTTAATGCTGCTTCTAAAGATGATCTGCTAACAAGGCCTATTGGGCTGGGCGGTAGTCCTTTTATGTAATAGGTATTGTAAGGATGTTTCATTTTTATATGTGACCTTTTTATATCACCTCCATAATTATCCCCTAAAGCAAAGATTATTGTTGGGTCAGATTGAAGTTTCATTTTTAATTGCAATCTTCTAATAAAAACTCCTGCTATTTGCTTTTTTTCTATGCCTTCTTTTTCAATTAAAGAAGCTAAGATTAAAGCTTCATAAGGATTTTTGTAAGGCAATCCTGTCTTTCTACTTTCCCATAATTCTTTAACTAATAAATTATGATTTTTATAAGATCTTTGAAGTATTGAGAAACAGGAATCTCCTTTTCTAAAGTTATAGGTATCAGGATAAAACAAACCTTCTAAGTAAAAATATGGAATGCTAAGATCATCAGTTATCCTTTCTTGATTAAGCTGTTCGTCATCACAAGAAAGAGATGGGTTCTTCTTCAGTAAATTAAATATATCTTTAATTGCTGATCCTTCACTAAGCCTAATCTGCCTATAGTAAATATCACCTATAGATAATTTCTTTAGAATTTTTAAAAAATTAAGGTCAGAAGCTAAAAGATATTCGCCTGCATAAATATCTCCTTTAAAAAATATTCTGGAATAAATCTTTAATATTAAAGGTCTTTTAATAATTCTTTTTTTGGATAAAACTTCTATCACTTGGTTTAAGCCTTTTCCTTTATTGATTTCAAGAATAAATGGCTTATCTAAATCCAAAGGCTTCAAAAGAACTACTAATGTTGTTATACCAAATAACAATAAAAAAGAAACAGCTAAAGAAGTTTTGAATAAAGCTGTATTTTTAAAAAACACCTATTTATTCTAACTCAGAGAATACTAAAGTTGCGTTAGTTCCTCCAAATCCAAAAGAATTTGAAATACTTTTAGTGACTTTAGTTTCTGAAACTTTATTAGCTGAATAATTTAAATCGCAGCCTATACCAGGGTTATCTAAATTAATTGTTGGAGGAATAAGGTTATCCCTTATAGAAAGAATACTAAATATAGCCTCAACTGCTCCTGCAGCACCTAATAGATGTCCAGTTACTGACTTAGTTGAACTAATGATGCACTTACTGGCATCATATCCAAAAACTTCCTTGATAGCTTTTGTCTCTGCTAAATCTCCAACCAGAGTTGAAGTTCCATGAGCGTTTATATATTGAATTTCTGAAGGATTAATTTTTGCATCATCTATCGCATTTTTCATAGACAAAATAGCTCCTTCTGCTGTTTCAGGTGGAGCAGTCATATGATAAGCATCAGCACTCATTCCGAATCCAATTATCTCAGCATAAATTTTTGCACCTCTTTTTTTAGCATGATCTAGTTCTTCTAACATTAAACAGCCAGCACCTTCGCCTACTACAAATCCATCTCTATTCTCATCCCATGGTCTGCTAGCAGTTTTTGGTGAATTATTTCTAGTAGATAAGGCTTTTGAAGCATTAAAACCAGCAACGGCTAATGGGGTTATGCCCATTTCAGCACCACCAGTTAACATGATGTCTGCATCTCCGTGCACAATGCTTCTATAGGAATAGCCTATAGAATGGCTTGCACTAGAACATGCACTTGCTATGGAGATATTAGGTCCTCTTAATCCAAATTTAATTGATGCATAACCTGATACCATGTTTATTATTGATCCAGGAACAAAAAAAGGAGAGATACGGTTATTTCCAGATTTATCTAATATGAGTGCATTATCCTCTATCGTTCCTAGACCCCCTATCCCAGATCCTATTGACACTCCAATTCTTGTTAAATTTTCTTTATTAAGATCTAAGCCTGAGTCTTTTATACACTCCTGAGAAGAAGCCAAACCATATTGAATAAAAGGATCTAATCTTCGGATTTCCTTTTTATCTAAATATTTTTCAGCATCAAATTCTGGAAGGCTAGCAGCAAATTTTGTTTCATAATTAGAAGTATCAAAATATGATATCTCTTTTACTGGACTTGAACCCTCTAAAAGATTCTTCCAGGAAAGCTCTATTTCATTGCCTACAGGTGACAAAATACCTAGCCCTGTAACGACTACTCTTCTATCAGACATATAAAAATTCTTAGGTGACTAGATTATATTTATTTAGGAATTATTATTAATATAATCAACTGCGTTTTGTACTGTAGAAATGTCTTCAGCCTCTTCATCTGGGATTTCTATTTCAAATTCTTCTTCAAAAGCCATGACTAGTTCTACTGTATCAAGAGAATCAGCTCCTAGGTCATCTATAAAAGAAGCTGCTAATTTAACTTCTTCAGGAGAAACACCAAGCTGTTCGCAAACTATTTTCTGTACTCTATCTTCAACACTCATAATAAAACCTCCGTTTTTGAGGACTTGGTCTCAATTTGAACGCGAATATTAGCGGAGTTTCTGTTTTTTTGCACTATTTAAGAAATTAAACATACCTTCTAGTCAAGTTGTTACATATAAAGGCCACCATTTATATGGATGGTTTGTCCAGTAATATATAAAGATTCATCAGATATAAGGAATTTAATTAAATGAGAGATTTCGTTTGTGCTTCCAAAGCGACCTAAAGGAATCTGGCCCAAAGCTTGTTTCTTTACCTCGTCAGATATACTTTTAGTCATATCTGTTTCTATGTAACCCGGAGAAACAGAATTAACTGTTATTCCCCTTGACCCAACCTCTTTTGCTAGTGATTTGGTGAATGCTTCTAAACCAGATTTAGAAGCTGAGTAGTTAGCTTGCCCTCTGTTGCCGGTAACAGCTACGGTGCTAGTTAAATTTATAATCCTTCCTTTTCTTTCTTTTATCATAAATTTTAAGACAGTCCTTGTTATTTTAAATGTTCCAGTTAGGTTGGTATTTATTACGTCTTGCCAATCTTCATCTTTCATCCTTAAAACAAGGTTATCTTTAGTTATGCCTGCATTATTAATTAAGACACTTATATCAGAGTGGTTATCATTTAAATCCTTTAGAAAAATCTCTATTGACTCTGAAGAGTTTAGGTCTAATTTAAAAGCGATGATGCCTTCATTTAGTAGGTTATCTTTTCCAGTATCTGAAGTTGAAGTACCTAAAACTAGATGACCTTGTTTTTTTAGATCTAGTGCCATTGTGTGACCTATACCTCTTGAAGCACCAGTAATCAAAATCTTATGGAGAGCTTTATTCATTGTTTTATTATAGATAAATAGTTTTCATAATTATCTAAGTCTTTTGTTTCTATATTAGGAGAAATCCTCTTTATTAAACTGACTAGCACTTTACTAGGACCGCATTCAATAATAAGTTTTACTTTCTTATTTGATATTGATTTAACAATATCAAACCATCTTACTGGATTATAGATTTGCTTTACTAACTTATCCTTTATTCCATCAATTGTAGTTTCAGGTAAAGAATCTAGGTTATGTAAAACCTCATTACTTGGTTTCTTTAATTCAATAGAATCTAAAAAAACAGAGAATTTTTTTGCTGCATCGAGCATCAAAATACTATGTGAAGGAACACTCATAGCTAGCGGGATGGCTCTTTTTGCTCCTGAAGATTTACAGGAAATTATAGCTTCATCAACTCCTGCTTTTGTACCTGAAATTACTATCTGATTTTCAGAGTTAAGATTAGCAGCTGAAACTAATAACTCTGGCTCTTTGCTCACCGTCATACAGATTTGATTTATTTTCTCTTCTTTTAACCCAATAATCGCCGCTATACCCCCTTTACCTTCTGGTACAGCTTCTTGCATTAATCTAGCTCTTTTGTGAACTAGGTAAAGAGCATCTTTGAAGTCTATTGATTTAGCTGCCACTAGAGCTGCGAATTCACCAAGCGAATGGCCTGCTAGGCATATAGGTTCTATTTTATCTGAAATAATTTTCCATAAAGCTACATCAGAAATTAGCATAAGAGGTTGAGTAATTTCTGTCCTAGACATTTCTTCTTTAGTTCCGTTTTTTAAGATGTCTAAAAAATTAATATTGAGAATATCTGAAGATTCTTCAAATATATCTTTAAATTCTTTTACATTATTTAAATAAGAAGACAACATGCCTTCGTATTGAGAACCTTGTCCAGGAAAGACTAATGCAGTTTCTTGAGAATTCATTAAGAGTAATTACTCTTCTGAGGGTTCTTCATCCTTATCAATTTCTATAATTTTCTTTCCTTTATAGAAACCATCAGCAGTCATATTGTGACGAAGATGCCTTTCTCCAGTAACTTGGTCAGTAGAAAGAGAAGCACTCTTTAAAGAGTGATGAGATCTTCTTTTTCCTTTTCTAGATTTTGATACTTTGCTTTTTTGTACAGCCATTTAAAACCTCGGACGCGAATTTTATTTAAATTATTCGATTAAGTCTCTAATTTTTTTAAAAGGCCTAGTCATTTGAGGTTTTCTTAAACCTTTATCTGGGTCTGTTTCTTTGTTGCAACAAACAATAAACGAAGGGAAATTTAGGTGTATTTCTTCTGCAATAAGTTTTTCTAAATCAAATAAATTTAAATTTTGATAATGTATATCTAAAGGACCCCTTCTATCTTTTGCTTCATATCTCTTATCTTTTATTCCAACTTTTAAATCAATATCTAACTTAACCTTGGTACTTTTAAAACATTTTTGGCATTTCGATTTTATAACAAGAGAAATATTACCTTCAGAGATAAACAGTGTTTCTTGGAGTTTTAGAATTTTAATATCTATATTTATCTCTTCTTCTATAACGCCTAAATTTTCTATTAGAGGTAAATCAGAAATACTTTTTTTTATTACGATTGGAAAAGATCCTTCATTTAAATCTAAAAGAATATTCTCAGTTTTCATGTCAAGATCTCATAAAAAATTTTAGGTGCTTCACTTTTAAAGGTTAAACCTAAGTTAATAAAATTAATTTTAGTTGAATGAAGAAGCATCCTTTTTACGCCTTTTTCTTTATAGACATCATTGATCTTTTTAGTTCCATATTTTAAGTCTCCCACTATAGGGAAACCTTCATTATTAACTTGTACTCTAATTTGATGCATTCTTCCTGTAATGAGTTCACATTCTAGTAATGTTAAATTTTCATTAGTCCTTAAGATTCTAAATTTTGTTATTGAGTCCTTACCCTCTTCACTTACATTTACTTTTCTTTCACCAGAACTCAGGATATTCTTTTTTAATTTTAAATTAATAAATTTCTTCTCTTTAGGCCATTTACCAGAAACAACTGCTAAATACTTCTTCTCTACATTGCCTTCTCTAATTTCTTCATTAAGAATTCTAAGTATTGATTTTTTTAGTGTTAAAACTATGCAACCTGAAGTGTCTTTATCTAGTCTATGTACTAATTGAGCATTTTGAAATCGTTTGTCTATTTGCCTCACAGCCTCTATAAGTCCGAGCTTTAAACCACTACCTCCATGACTTGCAAGTCCTTCAGGTTTATCGATAACTAGTATGTGATCTTTATCATAAACTATTTTTTCTTTAACCATCTTTAGAACTGAATTGTCAGGTTTATAAGGTTTTATTGGTTTTAAATTATGTGGAGGAATTCTAATTTTTTGTCCCATCTCCAATTTAAATTCTGGCTTTGATCTTGAACCATTAATTCTTACCTCTCCCTTCCTTATCATTGAATAAATCCTACTTTTTGGTACCCCTTTAAGCTTATTAAAAAGACAATTATCTAGCCTAACGCCGTCATATTCTTCATCAACTATATAAGTCGAAACTGCCTTAAAAGTATTGTTGCTTTCTTTATTCATCCTTTTAAATATAAGTTCTATGTGGTATTTTAAAATATAAGTTGTTAAAAAAAGTGTAAAAAGACATTTATTTAAAGAAAATAACAACAAAAGATTTTAAAATAAAGATAAGAAAGAAAGAAAATATTTGATAATATTTTTAAAGAAAAAGAATTTTAGTCACTTGGGCGTGACAATAGATAAAAAAGTAAATTAATTCGCCCTTTTATTATCATTTCTGATTTTAATTCGGACTTTCTTTTCTTAAACGAGGAAAAACATGAAAAGAATGTTGATTAATGCTACTCAACCTGAAGAACTTAGAGTAGCTCTTATAGATGGCCAAAGTATTTATGACTTTGATATAGAACAAAGGGGTCAAGAGAGAAAAAGGTCTAATATATACAAAGCAAAGGTTTCAAGAATAGAACAAAGCCTAGGTGCTGCTTTTGTAAATTTCGGAGCTGAAAAACATGGTTTCTTGCCAGTTAAAGAATTGGCACCTGGGTTCTTAAAAAACCCTAAAAAAAGGAATTCTATTACTGATTGCTTAACTCAAGGCCAAGAAATTATTGTTCAAGTAGATAAAGAAGAGAGAGGTACAAAAGGAGCAGCTTTAAGCACTTTTATATCTTTACCAGGACATTTTTTAGTCCTTATGCCCAATAATCCTGAAGCAGGAGGAATTTCAAGATCTTTAGAAGGAAAAGATAGAGAAGAAGTTAAAGAAAAATTTAGACAACTTGATATTCCTAAAGGAATGGGGCTGATAGTAAGAACTGCAGCTCAGGGTGCTTCATTTGATGAACTAAAATGGGACCTTGAATATCTAGTTAGTGTTTGGGAAGCAATAATAGAAGCTAATCAACTTAGAAAAGCTCCTTTCTTAATTTATAGAGATGATGATCTAATTTCTAGATCACTTAGAGATTTTTTAAGAGAAGATATAACTGAGGTACTAGTGGATTCTGATGAGGCTTTTGAAAAAGCTTATGAATTTACAGGAAGGTTAACTCCCGATTTACAAGAAAAAATTAAACGATATGACGAATCCATACCTTTATTTACTAGATACCAAGTAGAAAGTCAGATAGAAACAGCTTATCAAAGAGAGGTTAAGTTAGTTAGTGGTGGTTCAATTATTATAGATCAAACAGAAGCATTAGTTGCTATAGATATTAACTCATCCAAAGCAACTGGCGCTTCAGATATTGAAGAAACAGCCCTTAAAACGAACCTTGAAGCAGCAAGGGAAATAGCTAAACAATTAAGACTTAGAGATATAGGCGGTTTAATAGTAATTGATTTCATTGATATGAGCTCTTTAAAAAATAAAAGAGCAGTTGAAGATGCTGTAAACCAGTCAATTGCAATCGATAGAGCAAAAATTCAAGTAGGAAGAATATCAAGATTTGGATTACTAGAAATGTCTAGACAAAGACTTAGGCCTTCTCTTCAAGAAAGATGGACTCAAGACATTAACAGTCTATCAATTGCAGTGCTAAGACTGATAGAAGAAGAAGCAAGTAAAAAGAAAAGTGGAGAGGTTAGAGCAATAGTATCTTCAGATATGTCTATTTTTCTTTTAAACGAAAGAAGATCAAGGATAAGTGAGATTGAAGAAAAAACGGATGTCCGAATAGTAGTTGTGTCTGATCCAAGTCGCTCAGATAACAGGTTTGAAGTAAATAGAATTAGGACTGATGATAAAAAGAACCAAGGTGAAGCTAGTTATGATATTCAAGATGAAGTTGAAAATCTGACCAAACCTGAATTGGATTATAAAAACAAGAAAATGGAGAAAGCTGCAGTAGACATGTCTCCTAAAAGGAAACCTAAAAGTAAGGGTAAAGGTTTCTTTAGTAAGCTTATCGAAACTTTATCAGGCGAACAAGAAAGTATTGAGAAAAAAGGAAATATTAAAAGTAAACCAAAGAATAAGACAAATAATTATAAAAAAAGCACCAAGTCAAGAAATCAAAAACAAGGATTTAAAAAAGACCAGGCTAAAAAGAACTTTAATAAAACTAAGAAAACAGATGATTCAAAGAAAGATAATAGCAGTAAGAATAAGAATTTAAAGAAAGATGTAAAATCTGAGAAAGTAGATCTCAAAGCTAAAAATAAACCCAAGAAAACTGCAAACCAAACCAGACCATCACCAAAAAAAGATGTGAATAAACCATCACCAAAACAAGGTGTGAATAAACCATCACCAAAACAAGGTGTGAATAAACCATCACCAAAACAAGGTGTGAATAAACCATCGCAAAAAAATAATGAGGTTAAAAAAGAAAAAGGGACTGAAAAAACTTCACTAGAAGAAAAAAAGCCTATCGAGAAGCCTACTAAAGTAGCAAAAGATTGGGGAAGAGCTTCTAATGATCCTAGAAATAAAACTTAAGAGCACCCAGGTAAGCTTTAATTTTCTAATTTCTCTACATAACTTTTAATTAGCTGTCCTGAAATAGAAATTTTAGCCGGAGGAATCTCAGGTAATGATTGAAAATGAAACCACTTGGCCTTATCTATCTCTTCTCCATCTGGAGTAACTTCACCTCGATCGTATTGCGCATGAAACCCTAACATTAGTTGGCTTGGAAAAGGCCATGATTGGCTTCCAAAATAATTGATGTTATCAATTTCTATATTCACTTCTTCTTTAATTTCCCTAGATATTGCCTCCTCCACTGTTTCCCCTGCCTCTACAAATCCTGCTAGAGTGCTATAAAAGTCTGTAGGGAAATTTTTATTATGTGCCAACAAAAGATATTCTCCTTTTGTTACAAGTACTATTATGCAAGGTGAAATCTTAGGGTAAATTAAAGTCGAATTACATGAACAATACATCGCTTTTTCTACTTCATGCTGAGTCATGGGTTTAGAGCATCTTCCACAAAATTGATTAGACGCATACCAATCAACTAATTGAACACCCCTAGAACAGATTTGAAAATAATTATCAGGAAGCAATCCAAGTAAATTTCTAAGGTCAACAATTTCAGTATTATCAAGCAATACACTATCTACCTTTAATGCACTTGCATAAAAAGCGTTTTCTTCTGTCTTTCCAAGATAATGATGTTCTTTAAATTCCATTCCTGACCATTTAAGTTCATCTTCATTTAGGATAGCCAAGTTCCTAGTTGTCTTGTCTATTAAGACTTTCCCATTTAAATAACATGTATATACCTTTTCTAACGCTGTATTGTTAGAGTTCTCTAGTTCAAAATGTGATGATGCTTTTATAGGTATCATTTATAATAATTTTTTTATTATCTTTACACAGCTTACTTTATTAACAAAATACATCAATTATGGAATTAATTACTTTAGATCAGGGAATGCTTATTTCGGGTATTATTTTAGCTGTTACCTTTATTTTAATTTTTACAGAAACTTTACATGGATTTCATCGGGTAAAAGTAGCAATGTTAGGTGCTGGTGTGATGCTCGTAGTTGGACAAGCATATGGCTTCTACTCACCAGAAGCAGCGTTTCACGCAGTAGACTGGAATGTAGTATTCCTTCTTGGTTCAATGATGGCTGTTGTAGCTATTATGGTAAATTCAGGTGGCTTTGAAGTTCTTGCAGCCAATATAGGAAAGATAGCCAAAGGTAGACAGTTTATGCTTCTTGCGCTACTTGGAACAGCTGTAACCGTAATATCTTTATTATTAGATAACGTCACTACTGTTGTGATCTTTGGACCACTAATTGTATTGATCTGTCAAAAAATGAGAGTTACTGCAATTCCTTATCTGATGGCAGCAGCATTACTATCAGACACTGGAGGCGTAGCTACATTAGTTGGTGATCCTCCAAATTTGATGATTGGATCAGCATTTGACATAGCATTCATGCCGTTTGCTTACAAAATGTTTCCAATAGTATTTGTGGCTTGGATTGCAACCCTGTTCTTTATGAGGTTTCTATTTAAAGAAGAACTTGCAGTTATACCAGAGGGTAAATTTGAAGACTCAATACCTTACAAGGATAAGGGGCTTTGGAATAAGTCTCTTTCAATCTTAGGGTTAATGGTAATTCTTTTTGTGGTTCATAACACAATACAATGGGAACCATGGATGGTAGCAGGTACTGGGTTAATTCTTTTAGTAATTCTTGCTAAAGAGATTGAATTTGAAGATGTAATGAAAAATATGACTCATGAAATACCATTGCTAATGTTTTTTGTAGCGTTATTCATGCTTGTTGGCGGTGTAGAGGGAAGTAAATTTCTTGAGTATCTTGGACAATATATTATTCCCTTTTTGATTGACCCGCTAACCGGAGAAGTCATTGCAGAGAACTTCATGATAACTTGCATAGTATTAATGTGGGTTGCAGCTATTATGTCAGCTGCTATAGATAATATTCCTTTTACAGCGGCTATGATCCCAATAATTGCGTCATTAGAATCTGTTGGTGTAAATATTGCAGCATTATGCTGGTGTCTTGCATTAGGTGTAGGTATGGGCGGTAATGGGACGCATATTGGTTCAACAGCAAATGTTTATATTGTTACTGTTTCAGAAAAGCTTGCTAAAACAACCGGTAATCCTGATATGGCAATAACACCTCTTAAATGGGCCAAAAAAGGGTTGCCTGTAATGATTTTAACTTTAGTGATATGTACCATAATCATGTATCTATTTTTTGATTATTACGCAGTTTCGCTAGATTCACTCTAATGAATCATAGATTTTGTGTAGCTCCTATGATGGATATTACTGATCGTCATGAGAGGTATTTTTTAAGAGCATTAACAAATGAAGCACAACTATATACCGAGATGATAAATGTTAATGCCATACTGTATGGTAATACGGAAAAGCTTCTAAAATTTAATCAATGCGAACACCCTTTAGGTATCCAGTTAGGTGGAAGTGACCCCTCTAAATTAGGTGAAGCTGCTTTAATAGCAGAATCCTTTGGATATGATGAAATTAATTTAAATATTGGATGTCCAAGCTCAAAAGTTCAAAAAGGACAATTTGGAGCTGTCTTAATGAAAAACCCAAGTTTAGTTTCTAGTTGCATAAAAACCTGCATTGATAAGGTCAAGATACCTATTACTATAAAGTGCAGAATCGGCGTTGATGAAATGGATATTGAGCAAGATTTAGATCGCTTTATTGAACAAATTCAAGAGTCTGGATGTAAAACTGTGGTAGTTCACGCAAGAAAGGCTTTACTAAGAGGGTTAAGTCCTAAAGACAATAGAAACATACCGCCTCTTGATTATGAAAGAGTATATAGATTAAAAGAAAAGTTTTTTAATCTTGAAATTATTCTTAATGGAGGAATTAAGTCTATAGAAGAAAGCTTAAAACACCTCAAACATGTAGATGGGGTGATGGTGGGTAGAATGGCTTATGATAATCCTTACCTATTAAATGAAGTAGATAATAAGATTTATGATCAAGAAAAAGTTTGTAGAAGTAAGGGTGAGATTATAATGAAAATAATCCCATATATACTTAAGGAAGTTGAAGCCGGAGAAAAGATTCAACTATTAACCAAACACTTAATGGGTTTTTCAAAAGGATGTAAATTCGCTAAAGACATAAGAAGCAATCTTGCAAAAATATACTTAAGTGACAAACCAAATGAGGTTCTCTATAAAATAGCCAATCAATTGAGTTAATTTGTTTAAAAAAATAAAATCATATATAAAGCAATTTAGTAGTAAATCTTCAGAAGAAAATCCTACGACAAAGGATGATACTTCCATTATGAATGCATGTGCTTCTTTATTAATAGAGGCTGCATTTGCAGACAAAATCTTCTCAGAAACTGAAGTTGATTCTTTAAAGTTTACTCTAGTTAACAAATTTGATTTTAATGAAAATGATGTTAATCAACTAATAGAAGAAGCTGAAAATATAGTAGAGGAATCTACCTCACTTTATGAGCATACAAGACTAATTAATGATAAAAGTTCATATGAAGATAAATTAAGGCTCATCAACAGTCTTTGGAAAATAGCTTATGCTGACAATGAAATAGACAAATATGAAGACCACCTCATCAGAAAAATATCTAATTTACTTCATGTAAGCCATAAGGATTTTATCTCTGAAAAGATAAAAGTTAAGGAAAGCAGGCATTAAAAGTCCTCAAAGTCTTCAAAGTTTTCAAAGTCTTCAAAGTCTTCAAAATCGTCATCAATCTCTCCATCCAGAGTTTCAAATAATCTATTTTGATAATATGCATCTTTAATAAAAAGGTATTCATCACCAATTGCAATATCTTCTAAGCCTAAATATCTAGCCCTTGTATCTATCAAATCTAAAAACTTTAAGCTGTAAACTGTTGGTTCATGATTAATTAATATAGATGGGCTTAAAAAAGAATCTGGGATCATACTTATTGTATCTCTAAGACTACTAGGCCCCAATCCTGGCAGCATAAGGTAAGGACCATGTGGTATACCCCAAACAGCTAGTGTTTGACCAAAATCTTCATCATGTTTTTTTAGACCAATTTGTGATGCTACATCAATTAATCCAACTAAACCTATTGTTGAATTTATAGTAAATCTAGTTAGGTCAGAAAGACCTTCTTTTATCTTCCCTTGTAAAATATTATTAAAAGATATACTTATATCATCGACATTAGATATAGCGTTATAAATACCAATCTCAAGAATATCTGGAGTTATTCTTTTATAAAATTTAGCTACTGGAGTGGCAACTGCAATATCTAACTTCTTGTTAATTTCTAAAGTTACCCTATTAATATTCTCGAAAGGATCATTTTCAGGCATTAAAGACAAGGAAAAAGATAACAATATTAGAATATGTAAGGTTCTTTTCATGTATTTGTTTGAGGTATGGTCTGCACAGAATTTTTCTTTACGCCTTTTAACTTCTCTACTACTTTGATACATAAATCATTAAATAGATCTTTATTTTCAGTTAGTAAAAAATCATCTTTTTCATAGAAAGGTATCTCCGATAAAAATTCTAATTGGCACTCTTTAGCTAATTTCTTTCCGCCATTCTTCCCAAATAAAAAATACTTCTTATCCGAGTCTTTTGGTTCAAAAAAACTCATATTTTCAATCACTCCAAGTATAGGAACTTCTAATTTTTTAATCATCTCCACCCCTTTTTTGGTGTCTGCTAAAGAGACCTCTTGAGGAGTAGTAATAACAATAGTTGCATCTAAAGGCATTTTTTGTAAAAGAGTTAGCTGAATATCACCTGTACCTGGAGGAGTGTCTATAATCAAATAATCTAATTCACCCCAATTTGTTTGAGATAATAATTGCATTACCGCACCACTAACCATGGGTCCTCTCCATATTACTGGTGTAGAGTTTTTTGCTATTAACCCCATTGAAATAAACTTAATTCCTTTCTTTACTAATGGATTCAATAAATTTTTATCTTTTATTTCTATCTCATCAGAAGAGCTTTCCAACAATATTGGAAGACTAGGACCGTAAATATCAGCGTCAACAAGTCCAACTTTATAACCTTTTAGTTGAAGGTTTAAAGCAATATTAAGTGAAATCTCTGATTTTCCAACTCCTCCCTTTGCAGAAAATATACCTATGATATTCTTAATTTTTCTCATAGACTCAGGAATTCTTATTGAAGCTTCTTTTTTTGGCATACTAATAGACAGTTACTATAAATTCAGTAAGTTATAATGCTACTTTGATACATTCTAAACATTGATACTATCAGTAAAAATGCCTAAAGATAATTTAAAAAGAAATATTTTAGTTACAAATGCTTTGCCATATGCAAATGGCTCGCTACACCTTGGGCATATGTTAGAGCATATACAATCTGATATCTGGGTAAGATTCCAAAAACTTATTAATAACAACTGCACATATGTTTGTGGTGAAGATGCACATGGTACTTCGATCATGTTAAAAGCTGAAGAAAGAGGCATTAAACCTGAAGAGCTAATAAAGAGTTATAAAGAAAGTCATATAGAAGACCTAAAGGCTTTTAATATAAATTATGACAACTTTTATACTACACATAGCGAAGAAAATAAGTACTTCTCTGAAATGATTTTTAGTCGCCTACAAGAAAAAGGTTTAATTGAAGAAAAAGAAATAGAACAATTATTTGATACTGAAAAAAAACTTTTCCTCTCAGATAGGTATGTTAAGGGAACATGTCCTAGCTGCAATGCTAAAGAGCAATATGGAGATAATTGTGAATCATGCAGTTCTGCTTACTCTGCTATTGATTTAATTAACCCCGTTTCTGTCCTTTCAGATTCAAAGCCTGAAATTAGGAAGAGCATTCATTTGTTCTTTAAACTTTCTAAATTAAGAAAATCAATTAATGAATGGCTAGAAACTTCTGAAGTTCCTAAACAAGCAGTAAATAAACTATCAGAATGGACCAAGGGTGAAATTAAAGATTGGGATATAAGCAGAGATGGTCCTTACTTTGGATTTGAAATACCCGGTTATCCTAATAAGTTTTTTTATGTTTGGATGGATGCTCCTATAGGGTATTTAGCTAGTCATAAAAATTATCTCGATACGAAAGGTAAATCAGAAGAGTTTGATCTTTATTGGGGAGAAAAATCTGCAGCTGAGTTATATCATTTTATAGGGAAAGACATAATGTATTTTCATGCCCTATTCTTCCCCGCTATGCTCCTCAATTCAGGCTTTAGACAACCAAGTGGTGTTTTTATTCATGGTTTTCTTACAATAAATGGTGAGAAGATGTCTAAATCTAGAGGCACATATATCCTTGCAGATGATTACCTAAAAGTTTTAGATCCAGAGTATCTAAGATATTACTTTGCAGCTAAGCTGAGTACGGGAGTAGATGACGTAGATCTTAATCTCGATGATTTTTTACTTCGAGTTAATTCAGATGTGATAGGGAAATTTATTAATATTGGCAGTAGAACATCTGGATTTATTAAAAAACACTATAAAAATAAGTTATCTAATAAACTAGACAATGAACAGTTAATTGAGGAATTTATTGTTAGTTCAGAACAAATAGCAAAAGCTTACGAAAACAGAGAGTTTAGCAAGGCTATACGGGATATTATGATATTAGCTGACAAAGCTAATAAATACATTGATAAAATGGAACCTTGGACTTTAATAAATGATGAGAAGAATAAAGATCTTGTACATTCTATTTGTACTACAGCTCTTAACTTATTTAGAATTCTAACAATAATGCTTTATCCAGTTACACCTTCTTTATCAGCAAATATCTATAAATTTTTGAATATAAAACAACCCAATTGGGACGATTTAAACAACCTCTTACTAGATCATGAGATTTCTGAATACCAATCTTTATTAATTAGGATTGAAAAAGAACAAATTGATAAATTACAAGAAATATCAAAGGAAGACTAATGGAAGAAATTAATATAGATGAATTTTCAAAAGTAGATTTAAGAGTAGCTAAAATAATTGATGTTTTTGAAGTTGAAGATGCTGATAAATTAATACAACTTAAACTTGACTTAGGGAGTTTAGGAATTAAAACAGTTTTTGCAGGAATAAAAGGCTCTTATGAAGCTAATCATTTAAAAGATAAACTAGTAATTTGTGTTAACAATCTTAAACCCAGAAAAATGAGATTTGGAATATCTGAAGGAATGATTTTAGCTGCAGGTGATGACGATATAGGAATTTTTCTTGTATCGCCTGATTCGGGCGCTATTCCCGGAATGCAAGTAAGATAGTATGGCTAATAAAATAGAAACAGATATTTTAATTATTGGAGCAGGACCTGTTGGTTTGTTTACTGTCTTTGAAGCTGGCTTGTTAGGCTTAAAGTGTGAAATTATAGATAACCTAAATAAAGTTGGAGGTCAATGTTCTGAATTGTATCCTGATAAGCCTATATTCGATATTCCAGGTGTTCCTAATCAAACCGCAGAAGAACATATAGAAGCATTACTAGAGCAAATAAAACCTTTTGATTATGGTTTGCACCTAGATCAAAGAGTAGATGAGATATCTCAGCTAGATAGTAGAAGTGATATAAAAAAATGGAAAGTAACAACATCTGAATCAAAAGAATTCATAGCAAAAAATATATTTATTGCTGCAGGAGGAGGTTCGTTTGAACCCAGAAGACCACCTAATATACTAGATCCAGATAAATACTTAGGTAAAGGAGTTGCCTATTCTGTAAAGAAAAAGGAACTATATAAAGATAAAAACCTAATAATATTTGGAGGTGGAGACAGCGCTCTTGATTGGACAATTGAACTTGCAGATATTACTAAGTCTTTAACTTTAGTTCATAGGCGAGATTCTTTTAGAGGTTCACCTAATACTGAAACACAAATGAGAGAACTAGTAGAAACTGGTAACGTAAATCTAAAAACCCCTTATGTAATTGAAGGTATACAAGGCTCTTCTAAAGTGTCTGGTGTATCTATTAAAAATTTTGAGAATAAAAAAATTGAACTCATGGATTGTAATGAAATACTTTTTCTTTTTGGTTTAAACAAAAAACTAGGTCCTATAGCTGACTGGGGTCTGAATATCGTAGACAAAAAGGTTTCTGTTGATACAGAAAAATATCAAACAAATGAAGATGGAATTTTTGCTGTAGGTGATATAAATGATTATCCAGGCAAACTAGATTTAATTCTTTGTGGATTTCATGAAACTACATTAGCTGTACAGCACGCCTATCGAAGGTGTTTTCCTGGAGAAAGGGTGCCATTTGGATACACCACCTCTAATTCAAAACTACATAAAAAACTAGGAGTTAAAGTTGACTAGTCTTCCTGTGTCTTTTTATTATAGTTTTTAAGCCTTATAGAGTTTATTTTTATAAAACCTGATGCATCTTGTTGGTTGAAAGAATTGTTATCATCTTCGAAGGTTACTATCTCAGGATTGTAGAGACTTATATCTGAGCTTCTAGAAGAAATTGTTATATTACCTTTAAACATCTTAAGTCCAACTTCTCCTTCGACTCTCTCTTGAGTTTTATCAATTAGTGCTTGAAGGGCTTCTCTTTCTGGGCTCCACCATAGACCTTGATAAATAAGACTTGCATACTTTGGCATTAACTCATCTTTTAGATGTGAAGCTTCTCGATCTAGAGTTATAGACTCAATTGCCCTGTGAGCTTTTAGCAACAAAGTACCTCCTGGAGATTCATAGCAACCTCTAGACTTCATACCTGTAAATCTATTTTCAACTAAATCTAATCTACCAATTCCATGACTACCTGCAATATCATTTAAGCTTGATAAGATATCAGCAGGAGACATTTCTTTATTATTTATTGAAATTGGATCTCCATTAGAGAATTGAATTGTTATTTCTTCTCTAGTATTAGGTGTTTCCTCAATATCTTTTGTTCTTTTCCAAATATCCTTGGGAGCTTCGTTGGAAAGATCTTCTAGAACTCCTCCTTCATATGAAGTATGTAATAAGTTCTCATCAATAGAGTAAGTAGGGTCATCCTTACTTACATCTATATTTATATTATTACTATCACAATATTTCAATAAATCAGCTCTTGAATTAAAACCCCACTCCCTCCAAGGAGAAATTATCTTGATATCTGGATTAAGTGCATATGCGCCTAATTCAAATCTAATTTGGTCGTTACCTTTTCCTGTAGCACCATGCGAAATAGCATCTGCATTTTCCTTTCTAGCTAAATCTATTAAGCTTTTACTAATTAAAGGTCTAGCTATAGAAGTACCTAATAGATATTCACCTTCATATAGCGTGTTTGCTCTAAACATAGGAAAAACATAGTCTTTAACAAACTCTTCTTTTAGATCTTCAATGTATATTTTAGAAGCACCTATTTGATCAGATCTCTTTTTAACTTCTTCAGTATTAAGGTCTTGACCTAGATCAGCAGTAAAAGCTACTACTTCACACCCATACTCCTTCTTTAACCAATGTAAAATTACGGAGGTATCTAAACCTCCGGAATAAGCTAATATTATTTTATTAATTTTTTCTTTCATTTACATAAAAATAGCCGCGTATTGTATACATCAGCACTTAAAAGGCTAGTTAGGTATTTGAAATCTATCTTTTATGGGAAATAAGCCTTGCTTTAGATCATCCAAGAAAGGTTCATAATTTTTCCAAAGATTGATACTTTGATTATAGATAGGTTGTCGGACTTGTTCAGAGCTTGCTGTCTTTACAGCTCTTTGACTTTCATAAAATCTCAGACAATTTTCTTCAAAAGGAACATTACAAAAGTTTAAGAGTTTTTTAGTTTCTTCTTCCTGATTACCAACCATGTCTTCGTATACAACTTTATGAACTTTACCTGGCAATACTTCATCCCAATGATCCATAAGCTTTATGTAATTAATATAGTATCTAGCAACCTCACTTAGGTCGTAAGTAAAAACTTGCCCTCTCGCAAAAAGCTGTTTAAAACAGCTAAAGCAGGTGTCCATAGGATTTCTCCTTGCATCAATTATCTTAGCATTAGGAAGTATTAGTTGTATTAGACCAATATGACTAAAATTATTAGGCATTTTGTCAATGAACAATGGTAAGTCTGATCTAAGAAACATAGTTTCTTTTATGTAACTTTTTCCAAGACTTACCAGATCAACTTCACTTAATTTATTAAGAACTTCAGGATAAGAAGTTGTATCTTTAGAGCCTGATCCTAACTTTCTAGCGATATTGAGCATATTAGGTAATTCCATTGTGCCTTCTATCTTAGAATGACTAGAAAGGATCTGTTCTATTAAAGTAGAACCAGATCTAGGTAGTCCTACAATAAAAATGGGGTCTGGGACGTCATAGCCACTATTTTCTTTTGATATCAAAAACTCCTTATTAAAAAATTTAATAATTCTTTCTGTTAAGGCTTCTATTGCCTTGGGGTCATAGCTGCTTCTTCCTCTATTTAGTGAATTTCCTTCTTTATAGTATTCAAAAGATTTTTTTATATTACTGATATCTTCATATGCCTTACCTAAAGCAAAAAGCAAATGTACCCTTTCTCTTTCAGGTAATTCGTCTTGATTGAGTTGATGTTCCATTTTTTTTATTTCTTGAGGTTTATATTTATAAGTTTTTAAGTTTGCTAGGCTCCAGTAAGCCTCTCCAAAGCTAGGATAATGCTTTATTGCTTCTAAATAAGATTTTATAGAAAGGTTTTGTTTTCCTGTTGTTTTATACACATGACCCAAACTCAAATGTACTCTTGGTTGATTATCCTTAATTAGAATAGACTTTTTATAAGCTTCAATACCCTCGTGATGAAGAGAAGATCTTGTAAAGACTGTTCCTAACCCTGCCCACCCTTCTGCCCAGTTAGGTCTTAATGAAGTTGCTTTTTTAAAACAATGAATAGCTTTTTTAAGGTTATCTCCTCCCTCTTTTTGCCTGTATAAATTTGCTAAGTTTTCCCAAGCAAGAGCAAAGTCTGGTGCTATTTCTACACACTTCTTTAGTATTAATATACCTTCATCGGATGAACCGCCTTTGGTTGCTAATAATCCAAGTAATCTTAAGGCGTCTACATTATTAGGGTCTTCTTTAAGTATCTTCCTATAAATTTTTTCTGCCTCACCCGGACTTCCTTGTCTGATTAATTTCATAGCTTCCTTTAAATTCTTGTGCTCCGGACTTATAGATAGAGCCTTTTCATAAGCCTGTTTGGATTCTTTATCTTTTCCTTGATCTGACAAAAGATCACCCAGACTTTTCCAAGCAGAAAATTTATTAGGATTAAATTTTAAGGAAGCTTTCAAGCAAATTTCTGATTTTTTGTAGTCGTTTAATAAAAACCAAGCTGTACCTAAGTCTTCGTGGGCTTGAGCAAAATCAGGAGCTATCTTTATGGCTTTTTGTAAGGGAATTAACGCTATTTCTGGTTTGCCTTGATCTATAGAAGATAGACCACTTAATCTAAGGGCATTTGGGTCATTTGGATAGTTTTTAAGTATTTCAGCTAACTGCTTTTCAGCCAATTCATAATTACCAGATTCAAGTAATGAAACAGCATTACCGTAAGCTTCTTTTAGTGAAACTTGTATATTTTTTTCTTGATTCACACTTACATTCTAGCTTAGTGGAAGTTATGCTTCACACTATGGATGAGATTTTTAATAGTTTTAATAGAAAAAATGTTGACTACATAACTTTTGTAACGAGTTTAATAGTAGTAATAGGAATAGCTTTTTTTATACTTTTTAATGCCGAACATACTGCTATTTTAATTGAAAACTATAAGGAATCAGTTATTTCAATATTCGGCCCTATATACTTAATACTCACTCCGCTTTGCTTTATCTTTATGCTTTACATAGCCTTTTCTAAATATGGAAGGTACAAACTTGGAGGCAGCGAAGTAAAAGCTGAATTCTCAACTATTAGCTGGATGGGGATGCTTTTTTGTGGAGGAATAGGTGGAGGAATTATTTACTGGTCAGGAGTTGAGTGGGGCTATTATGTAGATGAAAGTTTATTTGGAATCACTCCTTATTCAGAAGAAGCTTATGCTCTATCAACTGCTTATGGCCTATTCCATTGGGGTATAAGTGCTTGGGCGGTTTATGCAATTCCTGCAGTTGCCCTTTCTATTTCTTTTTATAAATATAAATTAAGTACATTACGTTTAAGCTCTAGTCTAAGAGGCTTAGGACTAAGAAATGTTGAAAACTCACTGTTAGGTAGAATAGTAGACTTTATTTTTGTGGTTGCAACAATAGGAGCAGCAGGAGGAACTATAGGATCTTATATGCCTATGTTGAGTACAGGATATTCAAAAATCTTTAACCTTGATAGTTCCTTTCTGGTTGATCTAAGTGTATTAGGTTTTTGTGTTGGATTGTTTGGGTTTAGCGTCTACAAAGGTTTAACAAATGGTATAAAAAGGTTAAGTGATATAAATATGATTCTTGCTGGTATTTTTCTATTTATAGTTTTATTACTAGGACCCACCTTCGAGATTTTTAATTCTGCTTTAAATGGTTTGATCTTTATGTTTACCCATTTTTGGGAGATGAGTACTTTAGGTATAACAGAGAAATCAGATTTTGCTGATACCTGGACAGTTTTTTATTGGGCTTGGTGGGTAGCTTTCGGACCTTTAGTAGCTTTATTTGTAGCTAGAATCTCTAAAGGAAGAACCCTTAGAGAAGTAATCTTAGGGATGCTAGTGTTTGGTGCACTTGGAAGTTGGTTATTTTTTATGATTCTAGGTGGGTACTCCATGGACCTAGATATTAACGAAACATTAACTGTTTCTCAGGTAACAGGAAGTACACACGGAGATTTAGCTATAGCATCCATTTCTACAATGCCCTTTGAGACCTTAATGCTTTTTCTCTTTTGCGGGATAACAGTTATTTTTGTTATCACCTCTTATGATTCAATGTCTTATGTAATTGCCTATCATGTACAAAAAAATTCTTCTGATAACAAAGACCCAGGTAAATACCTAAGATTATTTTGGGCAGTCGTACTTGGAATACTTCCAGCTACATTAATTTTTTACTCAAGCCACCAGGTAGCGCTTAACTTAATAATCCTAGCATCGTTGCCTTTACTTGCTATTTATCCTTTAATGGCTGTTTCTGTATTTAAAGAATTGAAAGTTAAAGAAACTAACTAATTAATACAAAGAATTATTATGAAAGATCCTAAAGAATTAAAACCTGATACTTTATCTTTGCATGCAGGTCAAAGACCAGATCCAGTTACCGGTGCAAGGGCAACGCCTATTTATCAAACTTCTTCTTTTGTTTTTGATAGCTCTGAAGAAGCTGCTGGTGTTTTTAATGCTGAAAGAACCGGACATGTTTATTCAAGAATTACAAATCCAACGAATTCAGTTCTAGAGGAAAGAATTTCAGCTTTAGAAGGAGGTATCGGCGCTATAGCTACTTCTAGTGGACAAGCTGCTATGCACCTAGCTATTTCTACTATTTTAGATAGCGGGAATCATATTGTTGCTTCTAATTGCCTCTATGGAGGTAGTCATAACCTACTTGAATATACACTTCCACGGTTTGGTATTAAAACAACTTTTGTAGATTTTAGAGATACAGATGCTTTTAAAAAGAGCTTTAATAAAAACACTCGTCTAGTCTTTGGTGAAACCCTAGGGAATCCTGGACTTGATGTAATGGATATAAAAACTATATCTAATATAAGCCATGATAAAGGAATTCCTCTATTAGTAGATTCAACCTTTACTACGCCCCATTTAATAAAACCCTTTGATTTAGGTGCGGACTTAATATTTCATTCAGCCACTAAATTCCTTTCTGGACATGGTGTAGTGATAGGAGGTCTCTTAGTTGATAGTGGTAATTTTAATTGGGATGAATCTGGAAAATTCCCTCAACTTAGTGAGCCTTATGAAGGTTTCCATAATATGATTTTTACTCAGGAATATGGTCCTGCTGCCTTTATATCTCGTGCCCGTAAAGAAGGTGCAAGAGATTTTGGTGCATGTATGAGCCCTCATACTGCCTTTTTAGTATTACAGGGCATTGAGACCCTAGGTTTGAGAATGGATAGACATGTCTCCACAACATTAAAGGTTGTTGAATATCTAAATAATAATGATTTAGTTAAAGAAGTTGTTTACCCTACTCTGCCATCTCATCCAGATCACAAACTAGCCAAAAAATTATTACCTAAAGGCTGTGGTGCTGTCTTCACTTTTGAAGTACAAGGAGGGAGAAAAGCAGGAAAAGTTTTTATTGAAAACTTAAATATCTTTTCTCACCTAGCCAATGTAGGAGATGCTAAATCTTTAGTTATACATCCTGCTAGTACAACGCATCATAGGATGGATGAAGCTTCTCTAAAAAAAGCTGGAATTTCAGAAGGAACAATTAGACTTTCAGTAGGTTTAGAAGATTCTGATGATCTAATTAATGATCTAGAAATGGCATTTAAGGCAGTTAAAAAAACTTTGTAATGAAAGGAGTTTACAGTTTTTCAGGACCAGAAGGTCTTACAGATACTAAAAATCCAATAGTCTTTATTCATGGAACTGGCATGGATCATACAGTCTGGACTTTACCCATTAGGTATTTTTTAAGAAAAAAAAGAAATGTAATTGGTATAGACCTTCCTGGTCATGGCAGGTCAAAAGGAAGTCCTTTGGGGTCTATATCAGATATGGCTCACTGGCTTATAAAGTATTTAGATAATCTCGGAATTAAAGATTTCTCTTTAGTAGGTCACAGTATGGGTTCTTTAATAGCCCTAGAAACAGCAGCCTTAACACAAGATAGAACAACAAGCCTAGTTATGGTTGGGACAGCCTTTCCTATGGCAGTCTCAGATTTTCTCCTAGAATCAGCAAAAAATAATAAGCCTGAAGCTATAGATATACTTACTTATATGGGATACAGCAATCAAGCTAGAATAGGAAATAATGGGAACCCTGGAATTTGGATGACTGGCTCAACAAAAAAATTATTAGAAAATTCTAAGAAAGGAGTTATATATAAGGATTTACAAGCTTGTTCCGGTTACTCTTCAGGATTAGAAAGTGCAGCAAAGGTTACGGCAGATACTTTGTTAATTTTAGGAAAAAAAGATTTTCTTACACCTCCATTTAGGGCTGCTGACTTAATAAATTCTTTTAAGAACCCTTTAGTTAAAGAAATTAAAAATTCAGGTCATACATTAATGGTTGAAGAACCCAACGTCGTATTGGATTATTTAATAGGAATATTATGAAAAATATAATTTTAGGCGATGGTGCGATGGGCACTGAATTGAGAGCCAGGGGAGTAGAAGTGCCTTCTCACATTAATTCTATTTGGTCTGCCTTAGCTATAAAAGAGGCTCCTAACGAAATTGAACAAATACATTTAGATTACATTAAAGCCGGGAGTGAATTCATAACAATCAATAACTATACAGTTACTAGACCAATCCTTTCTAGAAAGAACATGGAAAATGAGTTAGAAAACTTAACAATGGAGTCAATAAAATTAGCAAGGAAAGCTGTAGAGAAATCAAATAAGGAAGAAATTAAGATTGTTGGCGCATTACCTCCATTAGAAACAAGCTATAGAGCTGATCTTATACCTGATGAAGATGAGATGAATAAACAATATTCCGAACTTGTTGATATCTTAAAAAACGAAGTAGATATAATTATTTGTGAAACTATGGCCAGCGCTTTAGAGGCTAAATGTGCTCTAAGAGCAGCCTTAAAGGCTAATATCCCTGTCTGGGTGAGTTGGACTCTGCATGGTAATAAAGAAGATACGCTACCAAGCGGAGAAAATATAAATCAAGCATTTGAAAGTTTAAAAGGATTAGATGCAGACGCTTATTTAATAAATTGTTGTGCTGCGAACTTAATAAGACCATCTCTAAAAAATTTAAAAGAGTTAACTGATTCTCCTATTGGAGCATATGCCAATGCTGAGAATATAAATAAAGAAAAACTTAGATCAAAAGCGGAAACAGCCGAAGAAAGGCACTGGGAATCTACAATAAAAATTGATGAAAAATCCTACCTTAATGAGGCAAAGCATTGGATAGAAGAAGGTGCTACTATTGTAGCTGGATGCTGTAGGACCAGACCAAGTTATATAAAAGAATTACGAGCCTATCTTAATAACTAAAGTTTATATTTTAGTCTCAAGCCTAAAGTTCTAGGTCTATTAGTGAATATAGTCTCGGGTCTATATCCTGAGTACTCCCAAAGTGTAGCTCTTGTATCAAATAAATTATCAATATATAAAACTGCAGCCCAATTACTTCCTTCTATCGTAGAAGATAAGTTTGCTAAAGTATAAGCGTTTTGGTCTATCGGATTTGTCATAGAAGATTTTCTTTTACCAGTTCTACTCAAGCTCAAGTCCCAATAACCATTTAATCCACCTTTCATTTCAAAGGTTTTATTGATTGCAATCGAAGCCTTTACTTTAGGGACATTAGCTAACCTTGTTCCTTCAGTTGCCAAGATATTTCCATTTAAAACATAATCTTCATCTAATCTTGGGTGAAGCAATGTCATTCCAGCTATGAATGAATAACCATTAGCTGTTAACAAAGTTACATCTGTTTCAAGGCCTTGAATTATTGCATCTCCTATATTTGAATTAAAGGATATACTTGCTAGGTCTAAATCAAAATTTGCAGATTGCATATCTTTCCAATTCATAGAATAAAAAGCTGCGTTGTATCTTTTAGTGCCATCTGAAGATGCGTATTTATATCCTAACTCAAAATTATTTAACTTATCTGAATCGTAAAATAGAGGTGCAGCATCACTATTCCTATTAGTCCTGTTTGTTCCACCAGGCCTATATCCTTGTGAAAAATTAAAATATAGTAAAGCATCATTGTCTAATGCATAAGCAAGAGCCAGTTTAGGAGATGTACCGCTATCCTCTTCGACCCTGTCATTATCATGTCCATAGTAAGCTGGCCCAAAACCACCAAAATAGCCATTTTTAGCAACCATTCTGTATTTAGAGTCAAACTTTCTTAACCCAACAGTTAACCTCATTTTTTCTGTTAGAGCAAAGGTTGCCTCTCCATAAATTGCTTTTACTTCGTCTTCTCTAAGATTATCTAAATCCCACCAAATTCCTTCTCTTCCAGCAATACCTGTACCACCCCAGACACCATTGGAGTAGTAACTTTGTAAACCAGGCCACTTGTAAGTGTATTGATAAGGATTCTCTAATTTATCGTAGAAAACTCCTATTATCCATTGCAAGTCATCCTCTATAGTGCCAGATGAAACTCTAAATTCATGTGTTTCCCTCTCCATGCTTAAGGAGTAATCAGCCCACATAGTTGGATTGTTACAAGCTCCATCCCAGGTGCCATAATAATAATAAGAGTAAGTATAATAATCACAGGTGTAATAACTGTAATAACCAAATCCATTTTGAAAAGGACTGTCTAGATTGTAATATTCAACATAATCATTGTAATCCCATAAATATCTAACATCTCTATCAAAAAATGTTCCTGCATAAGTAAAAGATATATCATTTTTAAAAGATCCTTCTAATGTTAAGCTTGTTTGGTCCCATTCATCATCAGTAAACTCTCCAATCACTTTACTGCTTTTTAAATCACCTAAAGTTTTGGGTTGGTGATCCCAACTTCCATCAGTATAGGATTCTTGTGAAATATGAGTTAGAGTTCCTGTTAAATTATCATTAAACCAAGTACGAAGACTAGCCCTGAATCCTTTTACACTACTTTCATTAGAATTATCATCTTCATGAAGAGGAACACTATAATTGCTTGCACTGAAAGTTCTTGATCCAGCTACAAGATCAATAAAACCCCCTTCATTTACTTCATAAGCTGAAGCTCTTATCGATGTGTTGTCTGATAAAGGTGCGTTAATGAATGTTTCAATGCTATCACTCATAGAGCCCTTAGAAACACTAGAGGTATCTGCTTCAATTCCAAAATCAAACTCACCTCTTTGAGGTTTATTGGTTATAAGTCTAACGGTTCCACCTTGAGCGCTAGAACCATACAGAGTACCTTGAGGGCCATTTAATACCTCAACTCTTTCCATATCATAAATATGTAGGTCAGGATTTAATCCTACAAAATTAATTGGCGACTCATCTATATATAAAGCTACTGTAGTGTTTGGACCAGCTAAATTACCAAAATTACCGTCTGAAGTGCCTCTAAGGTAAAAGGCTGACCTTCCTGGTCCATACTGAATATAAGAAAGAGAGGGTATGAGTTCAGCATAATCCATAAAATCATTAACCCCAGCATCCTCTAGCCTTGATCCTGTAATAGCTTGAACACTCATAGGTAGATCTTCAATTCTTGAAGTCCTTTTAGATGCTGTAACAATAATTTCTTCTTCCGCTTCTTTGTCTTCTGCATAAACGTCAATAGTTGGCGTAGTAGTTAAAGCAATAGCAGAACTGAAAAATAAAGCTTTTTTTATTTTAGAGTTATCAAGCTCAAAGGGTGGTAAATTTGAATTTAAATCTTTCATATTTCTCCTAAAAAAATCAAGAATATACTTATATTCTAGCTCTTTATAACAATGGGTCAAATTTGTACTTTGTACAAACTTAAGCTTCTATTTCAACAAGGTCAATTAGTTTTTGAAGTTCTCCAGATTCACTCATTTCCATCATAATATCACTACCTCCCACCAGCTCTCCTGAAACAAACAATTGAGGAAAAGTTGGCCAATCAGATACTTCAGGCAAAGTAGCTCTTATCTCAGGATTTGAAAGGATATCTACAAAAGAAAAGGGTTTCCCACAAGAAATTAGTAGTTGAGTAGCTCTTGAAGAGAATCCGCACTGCGGAGAATCAGGGGATCCTTTCATATATAAAAGGATTGGATTAGAGTTAATTTGATCTTGTATTTCTTTTTTTATATCCATAATTTTAAATTTTATATTAATTACATATCTTTAGGTATTTTTTAACAGTTTCATAAATACCGAATTCCAATGCGTCAGAAATAAGCGCATGACCTATTGAAACCTCTTCTATTAGGCAAGTACTTAAAAATTCTTCTAAATTAATTAAATTTAAATCATGACCAGCATTTACCTTTAGTCCTATGCTATGAGCAAATTTCTCTGCCAAAGAGTATTTATCTAAAAGGTCATTGTTTATTCCTTTAATAAAACTCTCAGCATATGGACCTGTATAAAGCTCTACCCTGTCAGCTCCAATCTCTTTAGCAGTTTTGATAGTTAATTCATCGGTATCTGTAAACAAACATACTCTTGATCCATGCATACTAACTTCCTCAATGGTTTCTTTAAGTTCAGAATTATCTCCAGATAAATCCCAACCATGGTCAGATGTTAACTGATTTGGATCATCTGGAACTAAAGTGCATTGTGTTGGCTTATAAGTTTTAATTAAATTTATAAAACCTGGATAGCGGCCCTTTTCTACTGAGAAAGGATTACCTTCTATATTAAATTCGACTCCACAAGATTCTGTTAATTCTTTTAAGACCTCTACGTCCTCCGGATTTATATGTCGCATATCATCTCTAGGGTGCACAGTTATTCCATGACAACCAGCTTCGATACAAATCTTAGAAATTTCTTTAATATCTGGAAGTGTCCCTCCTCTTCCATTTCTAATCCAAGCAACTTTATTTACATTTACACTTAGCTTAGTCATGTTTCATAACTTCCACTACAACCTTACCTTTTGCATGAGACGTAGCAACTCTTTCATGAGCTTCTTGTAGCTGCTTAAGGGGATAAATTGAATCTATTATTGGCCTTACTATATTACTCTCAACCATTCTCCTAATTTCTTTTAAACCTGAGGAACTTGGTCTATAAATAGACCAATGTAGATTTATAGGTTTAGCTTTTTTCTTTGCTTCGTGTCTCTTCTTTAACGCAGTTGGAATACCCATAATTAGACCTTTGTTATCTATAGTTCTCATAAAG
Source organism: Gammaproteobacteria bacterium (assembly GCA_045563675.1). Lineage (GTDB taxonomy): Bacteria > Pseudomonadota > Gammaproteobacteria > Magnimaribacterales > Magnimaribacteraceae > AEGEAN-183. Next base: position 192,335 of record JBJLIX010000002.1, on the reverse strand, counting down.
GGATGATTTAAAGAAATGTAATGAGAACTAGAGTTGTTCTTTAAAATACCAATACATTCACTGACTGACTGTTGTCCTGCAAAATCTCCAACACAATCATAAACTAAATCATAATTAGATAACTTTTCACAAAATTTTTCTGCTTTATAGTCAATAACTACATCTGCTCCTAAAGATCTAACTAAATCATGATTTTCTTTACTACAAGTAGTGGCTATCTTTGCTCCCCAGTTCTTTAATAACTGAATGGCAAAAGTACCTACTCCTCCAGAACCAGCATTAATAAAAACTTTTTTATTATTTAAATCTTGAGGTCTTAAACTAGCCCATCTTATTAAAGCAGCCCAAGTAGTAAGGCCTACGTAAGGTAAAGAAGCAGCTTCATTAAATGATAAGTTTGTAGGTTTAAGGTCGATCTCAAATTGATTTATAGATGAAAACTGTGAATAAGTTCCTCCTTTAGGGTTAGAAGTACTTCCCCACACTTCATCTCCTATACTAAAATTCTTAACCCTAGATCCTAAATCTTTAACTACACCCGAAATATCACTTCCTAAGATCCAAGGAAATAAATCTTTTCTCTGCTTTTCAAAAACAGTTTTTCCATATCCTTCTCTTTTCATTAAATCTATAGGGTTGATAGATGTAGATCTTATTTCAATTAAAACATCATTGGGATTAACTTCTGGTATCTCTAAGTCGTCTCGGTACTGAAAAACTGAAGTGTCACCATAATTAGAAATTGGCATTCCAAACATTTTCATAATATTAGTAATAAAATTTCAACTTTTTGGCTTCCATAATAATAATTGAGAGGTTCTATCCATATAAGAAGCATAATCTGGTCTACTTTTTAAACTTCTTTGATCCATCATAGAGCAAGTAACTAAAGTAAACATTAATGTCATGCTTAAAGGACAAATTAATAACCATAAATTACTTAAAGACAAAGAAAGAGACATGAAAAATATACCCCACCAAAAAAGAACCTCACCTAAATAATTGGGATGCCGAGAAAATCTCCACAATAATAAATCCATTGTTTTACCCTTATTTTCAGGATTTGATCTGAATTTATACATTTGTTCATCTGCTACATGTTCTAAAATAATAGCACTGAAAGTAAATATTGATGCTATGTATAGAAAAAGAGGTACTTCTGTTACATCATTAATTAATACATAATACAAAGGTAAAAGCGATAGATTAACTTGAAGTGTTGGATACATATGAATACCAAAGAAATCAATAAGATATGAATATTTCTTAAACCTTTGTTTTAGATCAATATATCTAAAATCTTCATGCGTTAGTCCTTGCCAGCTTCTTCTCCAATTATTTGTAAGCCTAAAAGACCAATAGCTGATTGGCAATAGCACCAATAGGATCTTTGTTAAGCTACCACCCACTTCTAAAGAGACATAACTTAAATAAAGAGCTATTAGTAAAGGGGCTACGGACCAAAATGGATCATAAAGACTTGAATTTTTAACTAATACACTAGAGATATATATTACGATAGTTGCTATAACATGCCCTACTGTAATAGCCTTCCAAAGATTCTCATCTACAAAGTAAGACCCACTAAAAAAAGCCGCCATTAAAGCAACAACATAGCTTATAAAACAAAAAAAGAATGCTCTTTTCATTTAGAGCTAGTAATAAGATCTTTTCTATCTTCTAAATTATTTCTTATTGGAGATAAACGAAAAGGGTGCGCACCTCTTAAATGCACTTCCTCAGAAACACTTCCATACAGAGTATTTCTTTGTTTAGGTATTCTCTTTATACCTTTTATAAATTTTTCTATTTCCTTTGCTGAAAACTCTTGCCCATGTTGAGCACCTGCAGCTCTAGTTATAGATTCATTCATCAAAGTGCCACCTAAATCATTTGCACCAGAATTTAAGCACTCCTTCATACCTTCAGGTCCCATTTTTACCCAGGAAGTCTGTATATTTGGTATGTATTTATTAAAGACAAGTCTTGAAACGCTATGCATTAGAATAGACTCTCTTAAAGTGGGGCCAAAACGAGATTTTCCTTTAATATACATTGGTGCCTCCATCGGAACAAATGGCAAGGGTACAAACTCAGTAAATCCATAAGTATCCTTTTGCAACTTTAAAATTCTTAGAAGGTGCCTAGACCAGTGTATAGGTTTGTCTATATGACCAAACATTATTGTAGCTGTTGTATTCATTCCAACACTATGAGCTGTCTTCATGACTTCTAGCCACTCATTTGTTGTAATCTTATCAGAACAGATTTCCTGTCTTATCTCATCATCTAATATCTCAGCTGCTGTTCCTGGTAGAGTGCTTAAACCTAGTTCTTTTAATTCTTGTAAGTATTCAGCAAGCTCCTTATTTAAGGTATTAGCACCTTGCCAAATTTCTAAAGGGGAAAAAGCGTGTATATGTAACTCAGGTTGCGCTTCTTTAATTGAAGAAATAATAGATTTATAAGTATCACCGTTATATTTGGGATGAATTCCTCCCTGTAAGCAAACTTCAGTTGCACCTCTTTGGTAGGCCTCTTTACTTCTTCTAACTATTTCATCTAAAGATATGTCATACGGCTTACCTCTGAGCCCTTCTGAAGTCTTTCCTTTAGAAAAAGCACAGAAAGTACAATTAAAATAACATATGTTTGTATAGTTAATATTTCTATTAACAACATAAGTTATTTCTTCGCCTACTAAATCTTTCCTAAGCTCATCTGCAGCTTTATTCACATAATTGAAATCAGGTCCTCTTGCTTCAAATAACTTAACTAGCTGATCTTCTTTTAGTTCCTTCATATTTAGAGTTAATTCTACAATCTCTTTTAAAGCTGAAGAGTGTCTTAATGGAATAATTGAATTAGGCTTTAATTTAAAATTAGGATTATTTCTGCCTGTTGTCCAGTTCGTGTCACGGGCCAACCCTGAAGAATCTGATTGTTTTAAAATTCTAGATTTAAGCCCGTCATCTACCCACTCATTTAAATTATTTATGTAGGAAGGATAAACAGTTAGTCTAGGAGTTAGAGTTTTTCCTGAAACATAGGTTTGTTTTTCAAGATCAACTAAATGTGGCCAAGGCGCTTCTGGATTAACATAATCAGGCGTTAAAGGTGACACACCTCCCCAATCATTTATTCCGGAATCCACCAATAAACTTAAATTATTTGGGCTCAAATTAGGCGGTGCCTGAATAGACATTGATGAACCAAATATTATTCTAGCTACAGCAATGGTCCATAAAAGCTCTTCCATTAAAGGTTCTTCATGCTCAGACATTTTAGTGTCTTGTTTTGGCTTAAAGTTTTGAACTATAACTTCCTGAATGTGACCATAGTTATCATGGCTCTTTTTAATATCCAGAAGTGACTCTACTCTTTCTAACCTAGTTTCACCTATTCCAATAAGTATGCCTGTAGTAAATGGAACCTTAGCCCTACCTGCATTCTCTAAAGTTGCTAATCTTTTTTCGGGATCTTTATCAGGAGAACCGTAATGCGGCCCTCCCTTCTCACAAAGTCTTTTAGAAGAACTTTCTAACATCATTCCCATTGACGCAGAAAAAGGTCTAAGTTCTTTTATTTCATCTAAAGTCATGCAACCAGGATTTAAGTGAGGGAGTAGTTCTGTGTTTTCTATTACAGCCTGAGAAGAAACTTTTAAATACTCCAGAGTAGTTGAGTAGCCCATAGAAGAAAGAGCTTTTCTTGCAGCCGAATATCTTAGTTCTGGTCTTTCTCCTAAAGTGAACAGAGCTTCTTTGCAACCAAATTTCTCAGCTTCTTTAGCGGATTCAATAACTTTATCTATAGACATGTACGGAGAAGAAATGCGTTTCGGGGTTTTAGCAAATGTGCAGTAATGACAAACATCCCTACAAAGATGCGTTAATGGGATAAAAACCTTAGGTGAGTATGTAATTAATGAACCAAAACCAGCATCTCTAATTGATGAGGCCTCTCTAACTAATTCGGATGTATTAGTATTGTTAGATAAATCTAGTAATTCTTTTTCTCTCAAAATTAATCTACGTTTTCTAATAAAAAATTAACAGAGTCTTTCATTGAAGCTTTTCTAGATTTCCAATTACCGCCTAAATGCGCCCCAATAGTTACTCTATCCTCAAATAATTTTTTTCTTTCATGTGGCTCATTCATTAAATACTTATTACCTTCTTCGTCTTCATAAAAATGAATTCCATCCCTTCCAATTATAGAATGCTTCCTTCCTACCGCTATAGCATTAGGAATATATGTAACAGGGTCTATGGAATCAAATGAATGATGGCTGTCTTCGTAGTAAATAGCTTTACTATTACCTCCGTTTTCATTAATTGCTGGTGACAGCATTTCAACAAGAATGGGGGGAGTATAGTCATCATTCTTCCCTATTAAATTAAGAATTGGGGCTTTACTCCATCTCATTTCCTCAGGCCAAATAAAAGCACCAGGATAAAAAGCTATATGTCCTGCAAACCTCTCCCCTTTAGGAGCTAGTTTTTCTGCTAAAGGTTCCCATGCCGAATAAAGAGCGGTGGAACCACCCAAACTCCATCCAGCAATAAAAATATTTTTTTCATCTATATCAGGATGTTTTGACAACAATTTTAGAGCACCAAAACAATCTGTGAGTGTAGTAGCCAGAGTTACCTGCATTTGGTCTTCTACAATCGAAATAACTTGTCTAGCATCAAAACTACTTACTCTGAAAATAGCAAATCCATTATTTAAATAATTTACGGAATGTTCATGATGGTGCCCTCTCCACCCCAAGCTACCATGCATGCATATTACTAGAGGGTATTTTTTCTTCTTTTTTTCAGGGAAAACAAGAGTTCCATACATATCTTGTTCTTCATAGTCTTTTGAGTTTAATATATGAAAAAATTCAAAAGGGTTAGCGGATTTATAAGTTATTACCCCTTCATCACCTGACTTTAAATTGGATTCATTCATTTTCAATAGATTGTATATAGTCTGCGACTTTAGTGTAACCACTTTTCTTAACAAGTTTAGTTAAATCAGAATCTCTATCAATATCAAATTCTAATCTTTTTGATCTATAGAGCCTTACTTGAATTCCCTTCCTATGTGCTTTTTCCATATGAGCTAAACAACTTCCAGGACCATAACTAAATTTTAATACATCAGGAGGGGTGCATATCATGCAGTTAGTTCCCTCACCCAGTGCATCTGGAGATATTGTTATGCCTTCATTAAATTCATTGATTAATTTTTTATGTTTTTTTGTTATAGATTTTAAAATTGAAGAGCTAGATCTAGGCACATCTGCATGAATGATTAATATACTTTTAGCTCCAGAACTTTTAGCTTTTAATGAAGCTTCAGTTATTCCTTGATTAAGCCCTGGTCTTTTTTGTAAAAGAGCTTCAAAGCCCTCTTCTTTAACAAATTTGACTACTTCTTTGTCTTCGGTAACAACTAAAAATTTTTTAAATAATTTACTTTTCTTTTGACTTATAAGAACTCTATTCAACATGTGCTTCACAAGAACTCTTCTTTGGTTGAGACTCAAGACGTCACCTAATCGACTTTTTGGTCTCTTAAAAGATTTAATAGGTGTAATTGCCCAAATCATATTTATTATATTATCTTTTCCAGCTTGTCTAAGCATGCTTTAGCAAGAGAAATTTTCTTTTTTTCACTGTTCATTAGGATGGAATCAAAATTAAATTGAATAGCCATATTCTTTGGTAAATCTTTTTTATCAATAGCATCTACCAACAAAATATCAATTATCCCTTCATAGTGTTGCGCGATAGATTCAATACTAGGATTAATACCCATTTCTTTCATTATTTTTACCGTCGGTCCTTTAACTGATTTATTGTTTATGATTGGCGAGACTGCAAGTTTAGGTATGTTAGATTTGATTAAGAAGTCTTTTATTTCTTTAATGGATAAAATTGGGTCCACACTTAAAAAAGGATTAGAGGGGCAAATAATTACACCCCTAAATCCGTTTCTTTTTATTTGTTCTTTTATATACAAAGGAACTACAGCTTCCCTATCTCCCTTAAATTTTATTTCTTTAACCTTTGGAACACATTTATTTTTAACAAAATATTCTTGGAAAGACAATTCGCCTTGATTTGTTTTAACTTTGGTAGACACAACTGTTTCAGACATAGGTAAGATTTTGTATTTAACATCTAATGAACTACAAAGAGATTCTGTTACTTCAGATAATAATTTACCTTCATTAATTAACTGAGTTCTCTTGATATGGGTTGCTAAATCTTTATCACCTAACTGAAACCATGTATCTACACCAAGTTTCTTTAATCTATTGAGGTTATTCCATGTTTCATCCTTTAAACCCCAACCTTTATTCGGATCGTTAATACCTGCCAGGGTATACATGACCGTATCCAGATCAGGAGATATATATAGATTGTAGTGGTTAAAATCATCTCCTGTGTTTACTAAGAAGACTACTTCTTCAGGATAAAGATTTTTTGATAAGCCATAGGCTAACTTCGCTCCACCAACTCCTCCACAAAGTACCAATATCTTTTTCTTCATAGAGTTATCTGAAAAGATCTTCTGATGCCTTTCTTATTAGTGCTTTAGCACCGTTTTTATCGGTAGATTTTGAAAAGCCCTTTACTATTATTACAGGTAGGCCCTCCTTACCTTGTCCCATTAATAATGAAGCAGCAGAAGCAATTTCATCTGCTATACCTACTTCCGTTACCTGTAACGTGTTCCCGAATAAATCTGTTTTGCCTCTTAAATCAGTTAATACATCAGCTCCACTTGAACCTATTGCTATTCCAACTATTCCATTCCTCCAAGCCCTCCCAGAACTATCATTAATAATAACTCCAATATCTTTATTGGATTGATTGAAGATTTCTTTCCTTATTCTTAAAGAGCTTTTATCAGGATCCTTTGGTAGTAACAGGACTCTTGGATTGTCTTTCTCTGATTCAATATTAGATCTATCTATACCAGCATTTGCATGAATTAGACCAAGTTTATTTTCAACAACAATCACCCCTTTTCTATATCTGATAACTTCATTTGATTCATTGAGAATTAATTGGACAAGCCTGGGGTCTTTGTCTAACTCTTTAGAAAGTTCAATTGCTTTTTCAGATGGATCTATTTCATTTAAATACGCATATCTTCCTTCTGATTTAGAAACAACCTTTTGGGCAATTACTAAAATATCATTATTATTTAAGCTGATATTGTTGTTTTCTAAGGCTAAAAGAATTACTCCTACTAAATTATCTCCTTCTTTTATTAAAGGTATACCTTCTATAGCAATGAATTCTAAGCTTTTCAATTTTAATCTTCTTTACCTGTAACTTTTATTCCTGAATGAGAGATTGAATGATGCTTATTAATACTGATAAGCACTGAAGTCATGGCTTCAACAGCGGTGGAATTAGCTAGCATACCTGCATGCCAACCTTTCATGCCAATAGAATAGATCAAATCTATAACTTCTTGCCTAGCTTCTTTTTTATTGCCGCACACTAAAACATCGCAATCAATATCCTCATTTCCCTTTAATAAATCTGCTGAGATATTCTGGAAGGCAGAAACGACATTGACATTATCTCCTAAAATATTTTGGGAGATTTGTGCCGCTGAGCCCTCAGGTGGCATTTGAGCAGTAGCAACTTTCGGTGGTAATAGAGGAACCGTTGTATCTATAAATAACTTCCCATCTATTTCCTCTTTGCACTCGTTTAAAATACCATGTTGATGAGCGAAGGGTACTGTCAAAATAACTATACCTCCTGCAGCTGCAGCTTCTTTATTCATCATCCCTTTTACTGAATTACCTAATAATTTTTCTGCTTCTTTTGCTTTTTCTAGGGTTCTGGAACCAATAATTACTTCATATTTTGCTTTTATAAATCTTGAAGCAAGGCCGGTTCCTAAATCACCTGTACCTCCTAAGATAGAAATCTTTTTTACTTCCATGATTTTCCTTATTTACTAGCAACAGAACCGCCATCACAGGCTATAGTTTGTCCTACAGTGTATTCACTTGCTCTTGAAGAAAGAAAAATAGCTAGGCCAGCAATGTCTTTCATATCTCCAACTCGGCCGCTTGGGTTACCTTCACCTACCGCTGTCCAATCTACATCTGTTTCTCCACCAAATCCTACTCCTGTGCTCAACATCCACGTAGGAAAAGGTCCTGGAGCAATAGCATTTACTATAATTTTTTCTTTTATAAGATTTGCAGCTAATATTCTAGTTAAATGATGCAAAGCGGCCTTTGATGGACCATAAGCATAGTTTTCAAAAGCGCCTGCAGACAAACCATCTATAGAACCAATATTAACTACCCTTGAAGGCTCTTTCTTGGCCCCAGTCCTAAGTAGAGGTAAAAGTTTTTGGGTTAAAAAAAACACACCTTTTACATTTGTATCCATAACTTTATCCCAACCATTTTCTGGGTATTCATCTAATGGAGCTCCCCATGCAGCTCCAGCATTATTTATTAATATATCTAAATGTTTTTCTTTAGAATTCAACTCTTTAACTAAGGAGTCTATACCTTCTAAATTAGACAAATCTGATGGTAATGAAATACATTCACTACCATATTCTTGACTAAGTCTTTCAGCTGTAGCATTACAAACGTCAGCTTTTCTTGAACTTATATAAACTTTAGCTCCACTCGATAAGAAGCCTGCAGCTATCATTTCTCCAATTCCTCTGGATCCTCCAGTAACTAATGCAACTTTGCCTTCAATTGAAAATAAATCTTTCATGTTTACTCCTTGATAAAAATTTTTAAACCTCAATATATATAGTGTAGGTGCCTTAGGGGCTTACGTAAATTAAATAATAACTTGCTTAAATAAGGAGAAAAAAAATGTTAAATACAACTTTTGATTCAATCTGGAGAGACATCTCTCCATTTGCAGTTGGGTTTGATAGGACTTTTGATACTTTGGCGCTCTTAGCGAGCTCCAGAGCAAAAGAAACTAATTACCCTCCATACAACATAAGAAAGGTATCTGAAGATCAATATGCTATTGAATTAGCTGTTGCAGGTTTCGAAGAAAAGGATATAGATATTGAACTTTCTGAAGAAACTCTGACCATAAAGGGAAATAGACCTAAAGAAGCCAGCGAAGGACTTCTTCATCAAGGTTTAGCAGCTAGAGACTTTATTAAAAAGTTCGTACTCTCAGATGACATGGTCATCAAAGGAGCGGCTCTATCTAATGGGATGCTTTTTGTTGGTGTTGAGAGGATTATTCCTGATGAAAAGAAACCAAGAAAGATAAAACTTACCTCTAAAAGTAAACTTTTAGGTTAAATAAAAAAAGGGGAAGGCTATCTGTCTTCCCCTCTTTCTTTATCATTCATTTCTTTTAATCTTATTTCTTTTGGCCTTACCTCAAGTAATTTAGAAAATACTTCCTCTAAAATACCCATGCCATTATGAACAAACTCTTCAGCCTTCTGAGACTTTTCTTTTATACTTTTTTCAACTTGATCTGCAACAGGGTTCAATGAATCTTTTTCTTTCTTTATATTCATTAAAGTGGTTTTCTAAAGAGAAGTGTCATTCTGTCGCTCTCACCTATAGAAGAATATTTTTCTCTGTCAACATCCTTTAATCTTAAACTTGGCGGTAGAGTCCAAACTCCTTTTGGATGATTTTTTGTATCTTTAGAGTTAGCATTAATTTCTGATTTAGCAACCAATTCAAATCCGCTTTTTATAGCAACTTCTATAGCTAATTCTTCAGTTACATAGCCACTACTCTTCATCAAATCAATTCCGGTTCCTGGTTCTGCCCTATGCTCAACAACTCCAAAAATTCCACCTGGTTTTAGAGCTACAAAAGAATTCTTAAATATAGATTCCATTTTTGGTCCTAACCAATTATGTAAATTTCTAAAAGTTATGACTGCATCAACACTATTAGGGTCTGCTAATTTTGAGTCCAATCCTACTAGCTCTACCCTTCCATACATTGAATTACTATCGATCTTTTTTTTAAACCTATCCAGATAATAATTACCTTGAGCAGCAATAAGAGTTCCTGGATAGTGAATATAATTAGCTAGAATTTCTGTATACCATCCACCCCCGGGGTTTAATTCAATAACAGTCATATCTGGTTCTATACCAAAGAAAGTTAAAGTCTCATAAGGGTGCCTAAATACATCTCTTGCTTTATAAGCTGGAGTTCTGTCATCACTTTTAATTGAATCCTCCAGACTATGAGCAGATAAATTAGATATAACTGAAATAGTAGAAAGTATAAGTATATATTTTATAAATTTTTTCATGGTTAATTTTAAATTAGTAAAGAATTATTTTAGCAGCTGAAAAGATCTGATTAAACTAAATAGCTGTCTTTAGTAGAGTAGAGATAACTCTTTCTAGCTGAACCAAAGTTCCACATTCGAAAACTTTTGTGCAATAGGCAGAATAGGTATTCATAACTGAATCTCCTGTATTCCACCTATATTTACCTTCAGGATTTAGCCAATAAACTTGTTTTGATCTTTCGTATACTGATTTAAGGAGATCTGCCTTTTCTGGTCCAAAGTTATTTCTTGCATCTCCCAGAATTACTACAGTAGTTTTCTTATCTATTTCATCAATACAAAGACTAACGAAGTCTGAGAGTGCATGAGAATAATCAGTTGAACCTCCTCCGTATTTAGAAAGAGCTGTTTCTATAGAGTTTTCTAGATTACCGCCTTTAAATTCGTCTGTTACTTCTCCTAAATGTGAAGAAAAAACAAAAGCTCTAATTTTAGATACTACTTCAGTTAAACTAAAAAGAAACATAAGCATAAATCTAGCGTAAGAACCCACGGAACCGCTCACATCACAGATTACTAAGATCTTTGGTTTATCAACCTTTTTATAAGACCACCTTAGATTAAACAGAATACCCTGATTAACCCAGTTATCTCTTATAGTTCTTCTTATATCTAACTTCCCTCTTCTATAATTCTTTTTTCTTCTTGAATGCATATTAGCGAGTTTTTTTGCCATTCTTCTAACTAGAGAGTGAACTTCATGAAGATAAGATCTATCTATCTGACCCATATTCATTGACTTAAATACTTGCTCTCTTAGCTGCTCACCACTTACGTCTCCATGTAATAAAAACTGCTGTTGCACATAATCTGATACTCTTTCTCTTAAATGAGTAAGTTCATTTCTTAATTTCTGCTCTAAATCCGAAGGCATCTCAGATTTATCAAGCTGCCCCAATAAATTGAGCTCTTCTTCTAAATTCGCCACTCCCATAAGATCTAATATTCTTCTAGAAAAGACTGCTCTTTGAGTAAAATATTTTATTTCTCTTATTTCTGCTTCTTCACCAGCCTTTGATATTGATAATTCAATATCAGCATAGCTATCTTGAAGAAGATTTTGAGCTAATTCTGAATTTATCTTTTGTTCTGCTGGAACTTGCTGAGAATCTTTTATCTCATTGTCATCTGAAGATAGCTTTTCTCTAAAAAAATCTTCAAAACAGTCATTAAATTTTTCTTTTTCTTCTGGAGTTTTTGATAGAGTAATAGAAAGAGTATTCTTTAATAGCTCTCTGTTGTCATAACCAATCTTTTCTAATACTTCGGTGGCATCTAAAGTTTCTGCTGGAGAAACCCTTATGCTTGAATTTCTAAGTGCTTTAACAAAATCAGTTAAGACTCTTTCCATTTAATTTTTGGCATCGGAAGCCATAACCAAACGAGGTACTTCTTTTTGAACTACATCAATATCTTGCTGATGCTTCAGAAGCACATTAAGAGTATTTTTTGCTAATTCCTGATTTAACTCATCAGCATTTAAAAGGATTAAGGTTTTAGCCCAATCTATAGTTTCACTTATTGCTGGTAACTTCTTTAAATCTAACTCCCTTAAACCCTGTACAAAATTTACTAACTGGACTTGAAGCTTCTTACTTACTTCAGGCACCCTAGCCTTTATTATATCTCTCTCTAATTTTGCGTCAGGAAAAGGAATATAAAGATGAAGGCATCGTCTTTTTAGTGCATCTCCAATCTCTCTACTATTGTTACTTGTTAGAATTACCAAAGGTTTGACTTGTGCTTTTTTAACACCTAATTCAGGAATTGAAACTTGAAATTCTGAAAGTATCTCTAATAAAAGTGCTTCAAATTCTTCATCAGCTTTATCAACTTCATCAATTAGAAGTACGTTACCTTCTTCGGAAGTCAGAGACTGCAATAAAGGTCTAGATTCTAGAAATTGCTCTGAAAAGAAAATATCTTCGAATTCCATTAACCTGTCTAAAGAATCCTTTAAACCTTTAGCTCCTTCTAAGACTTCCTGCATCTGCTCCTTCAAAATTTGGGTGTAAAGCAATTGCTTTCCATAACGCCATTCATAAAGTGCTTTTGTTTCATCTAAGCCCTCATAACATTGTAGTCTCAAAAGCGCTTTTTTATAGTAGAGGGCTGCTGTATTAGCTAATTCAGTTTTACCAACTCCTGGAGGTCCTTCTATCAAGATAGGTTTATCTAGTTCATTTGCTAAATAAATAGCAGTGGAAATTTCTTCGCTGCAAATATATTGATGTTTAGCAAATCCCTTAGTGATGTCTATTATTGTCTTAGCTGGTCCTTTGCTCATGAATTAACTCCGATTTTTAAAACCTTCTTGATTTCTTCGATAAATAAAATTGGTTCATCTATAAACAAATGATGCATAGCACCCGGAATTCCTACTACTGCCTCTTCAGGTATATTTCCTACATACTTTGTATATTCTAAAATCTCTTGGGAGAAAATTTGACTCATTAAACCATATACCAGATGAATAGGACATTTAAGAGTCATAAAAACATCAGTTAGGTCTTCATACTCATAAGTTCTCATAATCGTTGCATCAGACTTTAAAACCCATCCAGATGTTATTTCTTTAAAGGATTTTGAGGCTATGTGTTTTAAAAGGAAATCATTCCTACAAGGCTGAGGAGGGATAAGACGGAAACTATCTATCGCCTTCTCAAGATTGTCGTAAATAAAATCAGATCTTATCATTGAGCCTTTACTTGAAAAGGATCTGGCTTTATCAGGAGGTACTACAATAATGGAATCTAAAAGTGTTAAAGATTTAAAAAGATCAGGGTACATAGAAGCAGCTTTAACTGTTATAGGACCTGCCATACTATGAGAAAGAAATTCTGCATCTTTCCATCTCATGTCATCGCATACGGCTTTAATTTCCTCTGCATATAATGATTGTGAATAAGAATTACGATGTTCGCTATCCCCCATTCCTGATAAATCTATTGCTACGACACAGTAATCTTCTAAAAAACTAGGTGCAATAAAATCCCACCAATGAGCATGAGCACTATAACCATGAATAAGAAATAAACCTGGTTTTGTTATTTCACCCCAAACTAAGTAATGAATTTTGGTACCATTTGAGTCTACATATTTAGACTCTGGAGTTATCTTAATGGCTTCTTCAAACCACCCCAGTAAATTATGCATACTTTAAGCTATACTCTGGATACCTTTTCTAATTGTTTCAGTTATTTCTTTTATTTGGTTTTCTTCAACTATTAATGCTGGTGAAAGTACTATAAATTCACCTGAAAATCTAACCAAAACATCATTTTCATAGCAGTATTTAAATACCTCTGAAGCGATCTCAATAGCTGTTTTATTTTTGCTAGGTCCAAAATGGATTGCTCCCATAAGGCCTAAGTTTCTGATGTCTATTATGTGATTCTCACCTTTAAGACTATGTAAGCACTCCTCAAATATTCCCTCCATAGACAAAGACCTCTCAAATAAGTTTTCATTTTCATAAACTTCTATAGCAGCTAATCCCGCTGCAGCAGCTACAGGATGTCCAGAATATGTATAACCATGAAATAGTTCTATTGCAGCAGATTCACCACTTACAATTTCATCATATATTTCTTTTTTAAAAGCAGTGGCACTCATGGGTATAGCGGCACCTGTTAGCCCTTTTGCCATAGTAATAATATCAGGGGTAACATTAAATCTTTCTGCTGCGAATGCATAGCCCACTCTTCCGAAGCCTGTAATAACTTCATCAAAAATTAGTAATATATTATGCTCATCACAGATTTCTCTAATGCGCTCTAGATATCCTTTAGGTGGAATTATTACGCCTCCAGATCCTACAACTGGTTCAACGATTACTCCTGCAATAGTTGAAGCATCTTGAAGGGATAATATAGATTCTAGTTCTTCTGCTAAATTAAGTCCCCAGGTAGGTTGTCCCTTTGAAAATCCCATTTCATCTAGATTCCAAGTATGAGTTAAGTGATCTGTTCCAGATAAAAGAGCACCAAAGGCCTTTCTATTGGCAGGCAAACCACCTACAGAAGTACCTCCTACATTAACTCCATGGTAGCCCTTTTGTCTGCTTATAAATCTAGTCCTTTGGCCTTCTCCTTTGCTTACATGGTAGGCTATAGCTACTTTTAAAGCTGTATCTACTGCTTCAGACCCTGAATTTCCAAAAAATATCCTATCTAATCCCTCAGGTGTTAACTCTGATATTTTTTCAGCTAATTGGAAGGCTTTGGGATGAGACATATTAAAAGCAGTAGCATAATCCATAGTCGCTATTTGCTCCTGAACGGCCTTAACTATATGAGGATGACAGTGGCCAGCATTACAACACCATAAACCAGCAATTCCATCTAGAATTTCTCTATCATCGTCCGTCTTATAATACATACCCTGAGCTTCTACTAAGAGCCTTGGGTTTTGCTTAAAGACATTGTTGGCTGTGAAAGGTATCCAGTAATTATCTAAATTAAGATTATCTATCTGTTTCATGGTTATTATTATATTATTTCAAGATTCCAATAAATAGGTATTACATATAGATATAATCTCAAGAAATGCTATTTACTTTCTGATTTAATAAATTCGTTAACTAGAATATCTAATTCATTTAAAGGAATTGCGCCTTCACTTAGAACTAAATCGTGAAATTTCCTTATATCAAATTTACTTCCTAACTCTTCTTTTGCTTTTTGTTTTAAACTCAGAAACTTCATCTGTCCAATCTTATAAGCAAGAGCTTGACCGGGCATAACAATATATCGATCTATTTCATTGATAATATCTAATTCAGATTTAGCGGCATTCTCAAGAAAAAAATCAATGGCCTGTTTTCTTTCCCAACCAAAGTAATGTATTCCAGTATCCACTACTAGCCTAACTGCTCTCCACATATCATAAGTTAGTTGTCCAAATTTAGAATAAGGATCTTTGTACAAGCCTAGGTCATAACCCAAACTTTCACTATAGAGGCCCCAACCTTCAACAAAAGCTGTATATGGGCTTACTCTTCTAAACATTGGCATATTCTTCTTTTCAAGCGCTAAAGCTATTTGCAAGTGATGTCCTGGTACTGCCTCATGAACAGATAAGACTTCCATTTCATATTTAGGTCTTGTCTCTGGTTTATATAAATTGACATAGTAGTATCCGGGTCTAAGTCCTCCAGGTGCAGGTGCCATGTAATATGCAGTTGTAGTATCAGGAGCTGACTCCATAGGTATTGGCCTTAAGCCATACGGTGTTCTAGGTAGTTTCCCAAAGAGACTTACTAATTCAGGGTCTATTCTTTTTGAAACAGCTAAGTATCCCTCGAACAACTCTTCAGAGGTTTCATAATAAAATCTTTTATCCTCTCTAAGAAATATCAGAAATTCTTTAAAGGTTCCCTTGAAGTTGACCTCTTCCATAACACCTTTCATTTCTTCCCTTATTCTCTTTACCTCCTTAAGTCCAATATTATGGATTTCTTGAGGGGTTAAATTGGTTGTGGTAAATGACTTAGCTAGTTGTTCATAAAGCTCTTTGCCATTTGGGGTGTCATATAAACCCACTGTTTTTCTAGTTTGGGGTAGATATTCTGAAACAAAAAAATCTTCAAGAAGTTCATAAGATGGAATTATTAAATCTTTGATAACTAACTTAGCTTCGTTTTGTATTTTTATCCTTTCAGAAGCAGGGACGGTAGCAGGTATATCTTTAAAAATTTGATAAAAGGGGTGTTCTTCTATGTCTTTATTTATCTGGATTTTAATTTGTCTATAAACCCTTTCCATCAATACTTCAGGGGCTCTATAGCCGTTATCTAAACCTGATCTAGCCAGTTCAATAATCTGACTAATCCTTTTATCTAAATTCTTAAGCCTTTCTAACCAAAATATATAATCCTGTAAGTCTTTAAATTGAATTCTTTCAGAACCTATATGAGCTAGCTGTATTCCGCCTCTATGATTGAAAGGCATTAAATGTCTTTTATATTTCTTTAACTTCAGGTCATCTTCAGTTAATTGAATATACAAACGTAAATTTAATTTATTGGAATCACTGAGAAGATTTGGATTAAAAGATTTTAGTTCCAATAAAGAATCTTCAATATGCTGTTTTCTTTGTTCTATAGCCTTTATAGATTCATCTCTCCATAGAGTTTCATAACCTTTTTTGCCCATTGCTGTTGCATACAATGGATTTTGTGATAGTTCGTATTCCCATTCTTTTTCTAAGTAAGATACAAATCTTGCATTTTCATCTACACTACTTGAGACTTCAATAGAACAAAATATACAAAACAAAAAAAGGGTGTGTAGTAAAATTTTCATAGTATGTCTAAGAATATAAATACGAAGTCTACAGTTTTTTAAGAAACTCTGTGATGAATATTAAAGATTTAATTCCAAAGAAACCTAAACAAAAAAGAAGTGTCCTAAGGTTTGAAATTATTTTAGATACAGTAGAAGAAATTATCCTAACTGAGGGGATACATTCAGTAACAATACAGAAAGTTTCAAAAGTTTCAAAGATGAAAAGACCTACTATATATAAACTATTCCCTAGTAATGAGTCTCTATTTTTTGGTTTATCAGAGAGGCATATTAATCAGTTTAATCAACTATATGAAAATAACAGTGAAGGAGTGAGAATTAAAGATCCTGACTGGTATATGAATTTATTCGTTGATCTTTTAGCTATTTATCTTAATCAAAATAAAGCATGTGCTAGGATTTTCTTTTTTCTTGATTCTCTACCCAAATCCAGCTTTGTCAATGACCAAAACAAACGCCTTATTGCTACAATTGTTGTCAATACTTTTGATCAAAAAGACATAAAGATAGAAAAAGATAAACTTTATATTGCTTCTCAAATTTGTCTTTCTACTCTTGCTATTAGTTTTAATGAAGAGAATTACATCAGTCCAAGCTATATCAACGAGGCAAAAAAGGCTGTAAAGGCATACCTGTCAACTGCTTAGACAGGCAGGATACATGGTTCATCATTATTTGAAGGGTTGTTAACATATGTGCTAACTTCATAAAATTCTATTTGCTTACTAATAGTCTCTTCAAAAACATCTTCACTTCCTTTTATCCAATCTTGATAAAGAGATTTATCTAATATTGCAGGCATTCTATTATGAATAGAGGCAAGTTCTTTGTTTGCTTCTGTGGTTACTATGGCACAACCTACTACCCCTCTATAGCCTCCATAGACTGCTGCAAAGCAAAAGAAGTCATCAGTTGAATGATGAAAAAAATAAGGTACCTTTTTATCTCCTTCTTTCTTCCATTCATACCAGCCATCTGCAGGTATGAGACATCTACTTGAATTCCTAAATGAAGGCTTTTTCCATAAAGTCTCTGCTCGCGCATTAATTAATTCAAATGGCTCATCTGCCCAATAAGGCGTGTATCCCCATTTTAATAAATGTGGCCCTTCAGATATTGAAAGAATTTGAGAACCCGGAGCAATATTGTAATTTCCTTCTAAATCATCAATATCAAAAAAAGCCTTTACTGGCTCTGGATTTCTCAATGCAAATCTTCCACACATAAGTTACTAATTAAAACAGCTGTTGAAGATTACCAGAAATTTTTATAGAAGGTTCTTTCTTAAAATTTAATTTGCTTAATTCTTTAATTCTGTCTGCTAAACGATTGGAAGTTGCCTCTAGTTCATATTCATAAAAGTCTTTAATTAACAGATTACCTTCGAGTAAACCATCTTTACCTGAAGTAAAAACTATCTTTATGTTGCTGTCAGTACAACTAAGAAAAAAGTCTAATTTAATGCTTTTTGGAATTAATCCGAACATATCTTTTACTTCAGCAATACCATTGCCGCTAGCTTTAATGCACTGTCTTTGATCGAAAACTAGAAAATCAATCTTTGCTATTAAATTAACAATATTGTCTAAATCTATTTTTGTATTGTTTTTTTTAGTATTAGGGAGGAGAGTTATTTCTAACTCTTCTATGAAAGTATCGCCAAGTAGAGTTTTTCCAAAAAAACCTTCTACGGATATTCCTGGTTCACTTATAGAGCTCCTAAATTTAAATTTTCCTAGAAAAATAGCAAGAGGTTTATAAGATATATTTATATCCCCTATTCTTTGGTTTTTTAGTTGGACATCTCTTAGATGCCCTTTCCACCAAAACCCTTCTCCAGATTCTATGGAAATATAATCTTGGTTATCTAAAATGCCTGCTAGACCTCTCATAGGAAAAGAAAAAATTAAAACAGATAAGAATAGTAAAAAGGCAAGAACCGTATACTTTTTTCTCATTTAGATAATTTTGAGTACTAACTGAGCTCTAATTCCAGATATATTTCCTTTTGTAGAATTTACTCTTATTGAAGCCTTGCTTAAAACAACTCCTTTTTTTAATTCTAGCTCTTTTAACCAAGCATAAAGATTCTTGAATTCGGCTTGATTTATAGACACTATTATTTCTGCATTTTCTGTGGGTTGAATTCTGTCTATCGTTAGACTGAAATTTCTAGCTAATGAGCTAACTGTAGAACTTAAATTATTGGGATTTATCTTTTCTTCACTTAAGACTTTACTCTTAATGGATAAAGATTTATTTACATCTTCATATAATGATTCACTTTTCTGATAATTTATTACTGCCTCGTTTTTTTGGTTGTGAAGGAAAGAATTTATCAAAAGAAGAATCACAACAAAACTAAAAATTGCTGCTGAAAAAACCAGTTGTTGCTCCCTTCTCTTTAATGAGTTAAATATTTTCTTCATGACTTTTGTAAAAATATTTCACTTAAAATTGAATTGCCCACTCTTTTTGAGGAACCTACGTTTATTAAATACCCTTTTTCAAGAAAAATAGATTTAATATTCTCTAGATCTTCAAATTGAGCGCATTGTAGTTCAACAATGATCTGATTTTTATTTCGATCATAAACCATTGAGTAAAGAGAAACATTTTCATTGTTTGTTATGACCTCAGTAATATTCTGAACAGTAATTAAGAAGGGTTCCTTTATTAAAACATTGTTTCTAAACTTCTTTCTTAACTGGGTCTTAAGATCTCTATTTTTTGGTTCGTTAGGAAAAGCGCTGTAATAAAGAGATTTTGATTGATCTACAAGTTTTAAAGCCGCAGAATTATTTTGATAAATTTCTAAAGTTATTTGTAAAAAATAAAATGTTACTACTAATAGGAATCCTGCAAGAACATATTTCCATTTATGAAAGTACTTACTCCACATTACTTTTGGAGCGAAACTGTTTTGTAATAAATTTAAGTTGTCATTTAGAAAAGGAGATACTTTTTCAAGAAAATCCACCTCATCTTCAAAAAATTCAATATCGACTTTAACTTTCGTATAACTTTTCCAATCAATGTGCTCAGTTTTCTTATCCTGAAATACTTTTAAGGAAGATGTATTAGATTCTATTAGCTCAGTTTCTAAAAATTCTAAGATTGTTGTTGTTTCTGCACAGTAGCCGCCATTGCTACCAAGGCTTAATATTGATAGATCTTTTAAAATAACCATGAAACTTTGTCCGGGCTCCCCTTTAAAAGCAGTCTCTAAAGGACTTAAAGAGTGAATAAAAAATTCTTCGTTATGTAAATCATTAACCTCTTGTTCCATGGTAGTAATAGGAATAAGAGATACTAGAATTTCTCCTTCTTTATTACGTGAAGATGACACGAAGTGATAATCTTCTATGGACCCTATAAGGTGATCTTCAAGCAGAAATGGAATTGAGTCCATAATCTGTTTCTTTGATGTCGGCGGGACTTCTAGTCGTTTACTTGTAAATTGAGGAGAAAAGATAAAACCTTTAACTTCCATTCCTTCTTCGTATACTTCTGAAAGATCTTTAGAATGTCCTTTTTTTAATAGCCTTTCTGAATCATCTGCAATAAGCCAAGAGATTCTTTTCTCATGGGCGTTATAAAGAAAAACTAGTTTGCTCATTAGATAGTTCCAATACTTCTCTTATAAATCTTTACTTTACCTGATTCCAAGATCTCGAAGTAAGATCGAAGTAAATAAGGGAAATCATAGTTATCTACTTCTACAGTTAGCTGATAAAAACTAGAATCTAGTTTTACATTATTCAAAGCAGCATTAGACATATTTATATTTAACAATTCAGGATGAGAAAGTAACTCTCTTTTTTCTTTAAAGCCTGATAAAGGCCTATCAGAAAGAATTCTCTGAGCAGCTGACAAAGAAAGTCCTTCTCCAAAAAGCATAACTAAAATTTCTGGGTGGTTCCGATTAATAGCATTTACATTTATATAATTAGTCCCTGTCTCTGGTAGAGCGCATAAATAAGGGGAAATAATTTCTAGAATCTCTTCATCGTAATTTTTTATATTTATAAGTTCATTTAAATTAAAAATTTCTTGATTGGCGCTTCTGTAGGGCGAATCAAGCCTAGTATAAAATTCATCTTCAGCTCCATCTGCTTCTTCAGTAAAGTCGTTTGAATCTAACCAATCTACTAAAGAAAAAGTTAATTTATTTATCATTAGCTCATCCATATTAAAAGCACTTAAAAGACTTTTAAATTGATTAACCCCAACTTGATTGACCACTAATTGGTTCTGTGAAGAAGCTGTTACAAGACTATTTACATTAAAACATGTAGTTAAATCTCTTAAACTACCTTCAATTTTTCCACCTTCAATTTCTACTAAAATAGTAGGCATATCTTCATCAGAAATTAATATGCTTGATATATTCTTTAAAAAATTCCTTTCTCTTAAAAAATCTAACGCCTTTGATTCCAATCCTACTGCATACCAAAAGGATTGATGTTTTATTGAGATGTCCGATCGTTCTTTAATTGAATATTGTATTCTATCTACTGACGTAACTCCTAAAGTAGCTATTATTGCAACAACTAAAAGCACTATTACTAGTGCTGCACCTCTTTCTCTTGATCTCACAATGAATCTCCAAAAGACAACATGTATCTTCTAACTACATTACCCAAACCCTCGACTTCATATGAAATTTCAGCAACTTGGGGTAACCCATTATTTGAAGTCCACTCAGTTAAAGGCCAATCTTCCACCCATTGATTTCCTTGATTAAATCTAATAGAAATATTTTTAACTCCTTTTAATAGAACTTGCTCTCTTTCTTTGGTGTCTTCTGTTTTATCTACAAAGTTTGATTCTATCCTCTTTAAGCTTTCGTCTTCATAGGTATACCTAATAAACCTGATGGTTCCATTCTTAGATGTTAAGTTATTGCCCGTATGGACAGAAAAAGCTAATAAATCACCTTCAAATCTTGGATTAAGTCCGTAAAAGGAATGACCATAAGATTCTCCTCTTTCGTCTCGAGGTATTCTATCTAATGCATGTAATAGATCTCTTTTAAGGATTTCATCCGCCATGACTATTTTTGACATAAGATCTATTCTAGAAATAGTAATATCATTATTTTTTACTGTTGTTATTAGCCCAGCAAAGGACATTACTCCAATAATCGCAACAATAGCTAAAGCAACAAGAACTTCGATTAAAGTGAATCCTTTATTCATCTAACAACCTTATAGCCAGTTAATCGATAGACATCGTTGGTAGATTCTGAAGAAATAGTTACCCTTATCTGTGCAGATTTTCCATCTTCTTCAAAAAGAACCCTTCTTTCCCATTCATAGTCTTGCCCAGCCTGGGTTTCAGTACCATTAGCATAGGTCAGCTCATCATTAGAGGTGAAAGTCCTTACTAATATATTTTCAGCAACGAAGCTGGCCATAGTTTTTTGTTCTAAAACTGAAACTACTTGTGCATTCGAAGAGAAAATCTTTAAAGAGGAAGATAAAACGAAAGCCAATATAGCTAAAGCTACAAGAACTTCTATCAGTGTAAAACCTGAATGAGATCCTTTATTCAACTTCTGGATCCCAATTACCTATATCTGCGTTTATTCCTTCTCCGCCCTGTTCTCCATCAGCTCCTAAAGAAAATAGATCATATTCACCATATTCTCCAGGAAAAAGGTATTGGTATTCGTTTCCCCAAGGGTCTTTGGGTAAGCTTTTAATATACCCTCGATTATTTAAATTATTTTTGAATGAAGAGTCTTCTGGTTTTAACAAAGCTCGTAACCCTATATCTTCTTCGGGAAAGTTAAACCTTTCCATTTTATACATCTCGAGTGCATTGCCTAAAATTGCTATATCGGCCTTAGACTTTTCTATTCTAGCTCTGTCTTGGCTTGGAAGAACATTAACTGCAACCAAAGTAGTCAATAGTCCTATTATTAAAAGAACTACAAGTATTTCTATTAAACTAAATCCTTTTTTGTAGGATTTCAAAAAATTTTTATTTATTTTATTCATTTAGCTTACCCCAAAAGAGAAAGGTTATTCATTTGTATTAATGGTAAAAGTACAGCAACAATAATACCTGCAACTATTCCTCCCATCATAACAACAATTAAGGGCTCTAATAGATTCAAAGCAACTTTTGTTGATTGTTGGAATTCTAAGTCTAAAAATTCTGCTGATTTAGTCAACATTTCTTCGAGTTCTCCACTTCTCTCACCACTATCAATCATTTGAATAACTATTGGAGGAATTAAGGGGACTGCACTTAGTGACTTAGCAAAAGAATCGCCCTCTGAAACCTTTACAAGCGATTCTTCAAGTCTGTTCCTTAAAAAACTATTAGAGATAGTAGCTGTTGATATATCCAAGGCTTGCACTATTGGAATATCATTGTCTCTTAAAATACTAAGAGAACTTGTAAATCTTGCTAAATTAGCATTTATTATAAAATCTTTAATAACAGGTATACGTATTAATAATTTATCTATTATAGAAAAAATATTTTTGGTATTAGAGAGTTTAAATGAAGAAAAAATTCCTATAGATATTATTAAAATAACCCAAATAGCAGGACCCGAAATAAAGTCTGAAAGGCCTATCAACCACCTAGTGAGCATTGGTAATTCTTGGTTAAGATTAGCAAATTGACTTACTACGCTTGGCACAACAAAAATTAACATTAAAAGTACAATTATTAAAGCGACCGTAATTAATACTGCCGGATATACCAAAGCACCAGTAATATCTTGTTGTATTCTAGATTTTCTTTCTAGATAAGATGCAGCCTTATCTAAAATATTAGACATATCTCCTGCTCGTTCGCCTGCTGAAACCAAAGAAACATATAGGCGATCAAAGCTCTGTGGAAATTCTTTAAGGGCTTCAGTAAGAGTAAAGCCCTCTTCTATTCGTGATGCTATAGTTAAAGACTGTTCCTTTACCTGCGCATTAGAACTCTGCTCACCTATAACCCTCAAAGCCTGATCTAAAGAAACACCACCACTTGTTAATACAGAAAGTTGTCTAGTAAAAATTACTAAATTTTTGAGGCTAATCTTACGATCAAGCATTTTAAGTAGCTTATGCTTTTTTCCTACTTCAGAAACTTTTACAGGCGCAAGTTTTCTATTTCTTAATTCTCTTCTAGCGTTTTCTAAGCTATCAGCAGCTATTACACCTTTTTCTTTTTTCCCTTTTTGATTAATTGCTACGTAGTCAAAAGCAGCCATGATTATTTCTCACTTGTAACTCTTAAAACTTCGTCTAAAGATGTTGTGCCTTCAGAGACTAACTGAAAACCTGAATCTGATAACTTAAGGGATTTAGAAAAACCTATAGAAGATAATTCATTCTCAGATGCTTCATTGCTAATGGCTTCTTTTATTGCATCGTTAACCAAGAAAAGTTCGAATATACCAATTCGGCCCTTATAGCCTGTTTCATTACATTCTTTACAGCCTTTAGATTTATAGATTTCTTGACCTTTTTTTAATGACCCTACCGAGCTATCTAAAGTGTATTTATCTTTACAGAAAGAGCATAGTCTTCGGACTAATCTTTGAGCAAGTATTGCTTTTACAGTCGAAGAAAGAAGATAAGACTCTACTCCCATATCAACCATTCTAGTAATAGCTGAAACAGAATTATTTGTATGCGCGGTAGATAAGACTAGATGTCCAGTAAGAGAGGACTGAATTGCAATCTCTGCCGTCTCTAGATCTCTAATTTCACCAACCATTACAATATCTGGGTCCTGTCTTAGTATTGCTCTAAGACCTTTTGCAAAAGTCATACCAACTTTAGTATTGACCTGAGTTTGACCCACTCCATCTATTGCATATTCGACAGGGTCTTCAACTGTCAAAATATTTCTTGTTTGATCGTTTATAAGATTTAAACCTGCATAGAGTGTTGTGGTCTTACCTGAACCCGTAGGACCAGTAACGAGAATAATTCCATTAGGGCTTTTTAAAATTTCCTTGAACTGCTTCAAGGTGTTCGAACTCATACCTAACTGCTCAAGGTTTAGCTGTGTATCAGCTTTATCTAAAATTCTTAATACAACCCGCTCTCCGTGACTTGAAGGCAAAGTAGAGACTCTGATATCAATCCATTTATCTCCTAGCTTGAGAGACATTCTTCCATCTTGAGGTACTCTCTTCTCAGCAATATCAAGATTAGACATAACCTTAACTCTTGCGTTTAACATTGGAGCAATTCTACCCGTAGGTCTTAATATCTCAGATAATATTCCATCTACTCTGAACCTTACTGATAAATGGTCTTCATACGGTTCAATGTGTATATCAGAAGCATTAGATTTTATTGCTTCAGAAAGGATAGCGTTTATTAACCTTATCACTGGAGCATCATTGTCAGAGTCAAGTAAATCTGAAGTTTTTGGAAGATTTTCAGCTAAAGCAGATAAATCATAGTTATCGTCTATACCTTCAGCCAGCTCAGAGGATGTACTTGTATTGGTGTATTGGTCCGATAATTTCTTTTCAAAGTCTTCTGCGCTTAACCAATTTATTTCAAGAGGCTTATTAAAAAAACTTCTTATTTCAGTGATTGTTTCTAAAGAAACACTTTTTGCCGCTGTAACAATTACTTTATTTTCTTTTGGTACTGCGATTACTCTCTTTTCTCTTGCAAATCTATAAGGCAAAGATTTTTGCCCTTCACCTGAATCAAGCAATTCTTGAGAAGCCATAATTTAATCTTCCTCTTTAGGGGCAGTTAAGAGTTCATCTAATATAGAGGTATCAGGGACTAATTTTCCACTTTCAAGTAACTCCGCCTCGATAGCCTGAAAATAATTATATTTTCTATTACTAATCGATCTCACGTCTTCTGAATCTCTGACTATAGTGGGTCTAAGAAATACCATTAAATTTCTTTTTGTTCTTGTTGTTGTTGTCGAAGTAAAAACTCTACCGAGCAATGGTATATTTCCTAATACTGGTACCTTATTAATCGTTTCCTGAACATCATCATCTATTAAGCCACCTAAAACTATAGTTTCTCCGTCATCAACAAGTACTGTTGTTTTTATATTTCTTTTATTTGTTATTAGATCTGATGAAGTGTCTCCTATTGGTCCAAAAATACTAGAAACTTCTTGTACAATGTACATTTTTACTGCATTTCCTTCATTAATTTGAGGTCTAACTTGCAATTTAACTCCCACTTCCTGGCGAGTGACAGACCTAAAAGGATTGGAATTAGATCCGCTTAAAGTCTCTCCTGTTGTAATGGGTATCTCCTGGCCAACAATAATAGAAGATTCTTCGTTATCCATTGTCATTATGGAAGGGGTTGAAAGAATATTAGAATCCCCGTCTTGAGATACTAAATTTAAAATAGCTGCAAAACTCTCTGCATTAGCTCGATATTTTGCTACACCTATTGCCAGTCCTTCTAATCCTAATAATGAATTGGTTGCCCTTGTCTTCATAGTTGATGCAGTACTCGAATCGTCTGAAATCTCTGAACCAATTGTCGATAGTAGCTCTGGATTGGGAGAGCCAAATTTTTGAGCAGCTATAGGGGCATTGTCTCCATCTCCTGTAAAAAGAAATTGGACACCCAGTTCTCTAGCTAACTTATCGGAAACCTCTACTATTAATGCCTCTACAAGAACTTGTGCCCTTTTAATATCTAATTGAGAAATAACTGACTCTAAAGACTTTAAGATATCTGGCTGTGCTGAAATTACAAGAGCATTTGTATCGCTATGAAAACTAATATTTGTTGTTTTTTTTGTACCTGTACTAGATGTCAGCTGTTCTTCTTCTAAAGTTAAAGCAACATTTTCTAGAATAGATGTTAAGTCTTCTGCTTGTGCATATTTGAGGTAAATAACTTTTAAATTACTACTTGGAGAAGTATTGCTATCTAGTTTTGAGATTACTCCCTTTAATTGTTCAATAACAGTTTTCTGCCCTCTTAAAAGAATAGAATTACTTCTCTCTACAGATAGAGCAGTAAAACTTTTAGTCATTTGATTATCACCTTTCCACATAGAGCCTAAAATTCTGGCAATTTCATTTGAAGAAGTATTCTGTAAAGGAATTAATTCAAAAGTATCTGCAGGATTCTTATCAATCTCTAGCAAAATTGATTTAATTCTTTCTGTATTACCAACATAATCAGCAATGATTATGCTATTTGTAGGTTCATATGCAGTTATATGACCTTGTTTATTTATCAATGGTTTGAGTAAAGGGGATAAAACTTTTGCATTTGCTTGCTTAAGCCTGATTACTTCTGTGCTTAGACTGTCTTTATTAAGGTTATTGATTGAGGCATCTTGTCTTGCCCCTGACTCAGGTATAACTTTAACTACACCATTATTCTCTACTGCGGAATAACCATTAACTCTAAGCACTGCTAGAAATACTGCATATGCTTCTCCTGCATCTAAATCTTGATTTGAAACAACAGTAACATTGCCTTTAACTCTTGGATCTAACACTATGGTTTTATTAGATATTTTTGCCATATCTGATGCAAAAGCTCTAATATCTGCATCCCTCATATTTATCTGAGCTGAATTAACAAAATAAGATACAGTCAATACAAAAAGTGCTAGAGACAGTAATACATAGTTTTTAAAGCTAAACGTCATGATTATTTAATTTAATTTAACGGTAATAGAGAAATCATCCTCATCTCTAATAAAATCTAATTTTACTTGATCTAGAGAAGATAATTCTTTCACAACTGAAGGGTCATTTATAGATAGTCCATTTACAGACACTAAAAGATCCCCTGATTGCAATCCATTCTTCGTAAAAAGTTCAGAGTCAGAGCCTGGAAAAATCTGGTACCCCTTTAAAGTACCGTTTGAAAAATAAGGTTGAAAGTTCATAAAGCCACTAAGAGAGGTGTTGGCCAAATCCTTAGAAGAACCATCCTTTTTATTGCTTCTTGCCAATGACTCCGTTACTTCAGCTGATAAAACAGTATCTTTAGCAAAAGTAACGCTTTCTCTTATACCGCCTCTTGATATAACAACTCTTTCAGGTTCTATAAATTCTAAGACTATATCATCTGCTATTACTTCATTTGTTTTATATAAACTTTGATTATTAGGATCAAATCCTAAAATAGCAGCATCTGCTTCTCCAGATTTAGAGTACCTTATTCCATACAATCTCAAAGATAATGTTGTTGGGGGGGCATCCATGTCAAATTGAGCACCAGGCAATACATTAGTTAAGCCTGAAAAAGGATCTTCTAATAGATCTTGGTATATTAATCTCTCAGAATCTGCTTCAGATTGCACTGGATTAATATTTGAAATAGAAACAGGAAAAACTAACTTCCATGCTAAATTACTGGTCTGCAAAATCAGCACAACTCCTAAAAGGATCAGGCAATAGTAAGGAGCTTTTATATTAACTCTTGAATAAGAAATTACTTCCTTGAGATCAGAATTAAGGAAGTTGAGAATTATTTTTTGATATTTCTCTAGAAATTGCATAATTTTTTTTCAATATTAAGCAAATACTATTGTATAACAAGTAAATTAGCTAATTTAGGTCTATTCAAAGCTCAAAAAGTTTTACAAACTATGAGGTGATTTAATAATTAATTGATAATAAGATGAAATATGATCAGTGAAGAGATAGTGGTTTTTTTTGTACTGGGCCTACTAATTGGCAGCTTTCTTAATACAGTCATATATAGACTTCCTATTATTCTTGGGTATAAACCACCCAAATATTCTTTTAAAAAATACAACCTAATTTATCCAAGATCCCATTGCCCTAAATGTAAATCAAAGATTCCTTTCTATTTGAATATCCCTCTGCTGGCTTTTGTATTCCTAAAAGGAAAATGCTTTAAATGTAAAGAAAAGATCTCCCTTCAATACCCTTTAGTTGAATTAATAACTGGAACCGTATTTACCTGGGTTGCATTCAATTCATTTGATCTAAGTCAAAGTCTATTTTTATGTTTCTTTTTAAGTTGCTTAATAGTCTTATCTGCAATAGATCTGAGATTCAAGCTTGTACCTGACACCATAAGCCTTTCACTGATTGTTTTGGCGCTGCTTTATAATTATCTTATTAGACCAAATATCTTTTTAGACTCAATTTTAGGTGCCTTCATAGGTTTTTCTTTCTTTTACCTTATAGAAAAATTTTATAGATTCTTAAAAGATAAAGATGGATTAGGAAGAGGAGATGCAAAGGTTTTCTCCTCTATGGGCGCTTTAATGGGTTGGCAAAGCCTCCCCTTTATCCTTTTGGCAGGTACCCTTTTAGCCTTGCTAAGTGCTCTTTTCTTTTTTCTTATAAGTAAAAGAAAATTAATTGACTTAAAAGCTGAAACAATTCCCTTTGTTCCAGCCCTATCTTTTGGATTATTAATTAATCTTTTTTAGCTAAAGATTCCTACAAAAATATAGAAGAATAAGATGGAAAGCCCCGCCCCAACAGGGAGCGTTACTACCCAAGAGACTATAATTCGTCCAACAACTGAAAAATCAATAGCAGCTATCCCTCTCGCTAATCCAACACCCAAAACTGCTCCAACAAGAGTGTGAGTGGTTGAAATTGGCAATCCAGTACCAGAAGCTAATACAACGGTTGTGGCAGCGGCTAATTCAGCGGCAAAACCTCTACTTGGAGTTAATTCAGTGATATTTCTTCCCACGGTCTCAATTACTTTATAACCTAAGGTTGCTAGACCAGCGACAATTCCTCCTGCACCGAGTAATAATATCCACCAAGGCATAGCTGACTTAGCAGCTATTTCTCCACCAGATTGAACCACGCTGGCTATAGCCGCTAAAGGTCCCACAGCATTAGCTACATCATTAGAACCATGAGCGAAAGCCATGGCGCAAGCAGTGAATACCATCAATACAGCAAATACTTTTTCTACGCCATCAAAAACAACATCGCCTCTTGTTTGAGAGGTGTTGTCAATTTTTCTAAGAAAGAAAGAACCAATCAAAGAGATAACAATTCCTATTGCAATTGAATAGATCAAACTCTCTACAAATGTAAGCGGTAAACCAATATGCTTCAGTCCTTTTAATAGAGTTACCATTGAGATAACAAAGCCAACTAAGAACATATACCCTGGTACGTATTTCTTTGCGTTCTCAAAGGGCTTATCGGTACTTAGTATTAATTTTTGTACGGAGAGAAAAATTAAGAATGCAATGGTTCCTGACATTAATGGGGATACAACCCAACTTGAAACTATAGATCCTACTTTAGACCAGCTAACGGCATCGACACTTATTCCTACAGCTGCGAATCCAACAATGGCTCCCACTATTGAGTGAGTGGTTGAAACTGGCCATCCTCTAGAAGAAGCTATTAACAACCATGTTCCTGCTGCCAAGAGAGCTGACAACATTCCAAATACTAATAGATCGGGTGTATCTTGAAGTAAGCTTGGATCAATAATCCCTTTTCTAATGGTTGAAGTTACTTCACCGCCTGCTAAATAAGCTCCAGCAAATTCAAATATACAAGCTACTAAAATGGCTTGTGCCAGTGTTAGTGCTCTGGCACCAACTGACGTTCCCATAGCATTTGCAACATCATTAGCTCCTATGCCCCAAGCCATAAAGAAACCAAAAATACAACCAGAAATCAGTAAATAAGGTCCATATAAAAGGATAACTTCCATTTTATTCTCCTATCTAGATGCGATTAATGAAATACGATGGCCAACTTGTTCTGCTCTATCAGATAACTCACCTATCTTATTGATAACGTCATATAAAAACATAACATTAACTGGGGGTAGGTCCTTCTCAATTGCAAACAATTCCTGTCTTAGAGTAATTTCAGATTGATCATTGGTATTTTCAAGTGAGTCTAGTTTTTCAAGGAGTTCTTTCATCTTAATTGCGGCATTACCACTAAAAGAAAATTGAAAAAGTTCATCTATATGATCAACAGCTTCTCCTGCAGCATCTGTTATAGCGGCCGCCTCTTTTGCAAAAAGCATAAACGAAGAGGATATTTCAGCAGGGATTTCCATTTGACGCCCTATCATTAATCCAGAAATATCCTTAACGGTGTTAGGTATGTCATCGGCTAATTTAATTAAATCTAAAATATCTTCTCTAGGAACAGCTAAAAACAAACTCTTCGTTAGCAGACTTCTCGTTTCTGCCTTTAAAACGTCAGCTTGGTTTTCTAGTTTTGAAATAATCTTTCTAGATTCAGTTGCTTTATTCCAATCAGAATTAACAGCTGATTCTAAAAAGTTAATTAACTCTTCAGTACAATTTTTTGAGACTTCCATATGAGCTTTTATCGGCCCAAAGGGGGATTTTTTGATGATGTCACTAAAACCTGTTGATTTCATAAATTATCCTTATAGAGTCATGTTTGATTCTAACTCTAGAATAGAATTAAACCAAAATTTTAACCAATACGTCCGCTAATATAGTTGGTAGTAAGTGGATGGCTTGGATCGTTAAATATTTTGTCTGAGCTATCTACTTCAACTAAATTTCCCATATGAAAATAGGCAGCTCTTTGCGAAATTCTTGAAGCCTGTTGCATCGAGTGAGTAACTACAACCAAAGCGTAGTTTTGTTTTAGTTCGGAAATCAATGCTTCAATTCTTTCTGTAGCTATGGGATCTAATGCTGAGCATGGCTCATCCATTAATATTACTTCAGGCTGCACAGCAATTGCTCTTGCTATACACAATCTCTGTTGTTGCCCACCAGATAAAGAAGTTCCGGGGTCTTCTAATCTATCTTTTACTTCATCCCATAAACCTACTTTCACAAGGCAGGATTCAACCAAATTATTCAAATCTTGTTTATCTTTGCAAAGTCCATGAATTTTCGGACCATAAGCCACATTTTCAAAGATTGATTTCGGAAAAGGATTTGGTTTTTGAAAAACCATTCCGACTCTGGCCCTTAGGAGAACGACATCCATATTTCCTGAAGTATTTATATAATCACTATAAATATCTTGTCCATCTAAAGAAATTTTTCCAGTAACTCTCGCTATATCTATGGTGTCATTCAGTCTGTTTAGACATCTAATAAAGGTTGATTTACCACATCCAGATGGTCCTATAAGGGCTAATACTTCAGATTTACCAATCTCCATATTAACGTTTTTTAATGCGTGGATATCGCCATAGTAAACGTTACAGTCCTCTACATTCATAATTACAGACTTTTCAGTTTTTATATTTCCAACAGTTTTAAAATTTGAATCTAGTTCTTCTTCCATTTTTAAATTACCACTTAATTTGAAACTTATTTCTTAGCCAAATAGCCAAAGAATTCATAAACAACAAGAATACCAATAACACCATTATTGCTGCTGACGTTTTTTCAGCAAAGCCTCTTTCAGGTGCATCAGACCATAGAAATACCTGAACAGGAAGAGCCGCAGAAGGTTCAGTCACAGAAGAAGGTATGTCAACAACAAAAGCTACCATCCCAATCATAATTAAAGGAGCCGATTCTCCTAAGGCACGAGCCATTCCCACAATTGATCCTGTTAACATTCCAGGTAGTGCCAGGGGAACTACATGATGAAGTGTTGTTTGTATTTTTGAGGCTCCTAAACCCAAAGCAGCATCTCGGATACTTGGGGGAACGGATTTCAAGGCTGCTCTTGATGCAATGATAACAACCGGAAAAGTCATTAGTGAAAGAACCAATCCACCTACTATTGGAGCAGACCTAGGAAATCCAAAAAAGTTTATAAAAATAGCCAAGCCTAGAAGCCCATAAATTATTGAAGGCACTGCAGCTAAATTATTAATATTAACTTCTAGAAAATCTGTCCAAATATTCTTTTTAGCAAATTCCTCTAGATAGATAGCAGCTGATACAGCAAGTGGGAATGAAATAACAAAGGTTATTGTTAGCATCATGAATGAACCCACTAAAGCCCCTAGTATACCAGCTAATTCTGGTTCTCTTGAATCGCCTGATGTGAAAAGAGTGGTATTAAAGTTCTTATGAATTAGACCCTTTTCATATAAGTTTTCAACTAAACCAATTTGAAAGTCAGTAATTTTTCTGGAGTTTTCGGAAGAATCAGTATCAACATATCCTTTTAGATACATATCAACTTCATCATCCAGAGGTAGAATAAAAGAGACAGTTTGACCCACCAATGATTTATCTTTGATAATTTTATTTTGAATTTGATAAGAAGCCCCTGAACTTAAAATTAATTTCGCTTGTCTTCTCTCCTTTCTATTTTTCAGTTCAGGTAAATGCTCCTTTAATGAAGTGAAAATTAAGGAATCATAGTCAGCAAAGAATAAGTCCTCTTCAGTTTTTGTTTCATTAGGATAAATAACCTCGTAATCGAGGTATATGTCTAGCTCAATATCTGTTTTGATAAAAGCCTGATAACCAGTTGAAATTATCGAAGTAAAGAAGGTAAGAAGAAAAACCACTGCTATGACTAGCGAAGATATCCCATAGATTCTGAAATATCTCTCCTTTTGATTTCTTTTTTCTAAACTATTTTCAATCAGTTTAGTTACATTTAAGTCAACTCTGTTAGTGTTATTCATATTGCTCACGATATTTTTTAACTATTCGCAGTGCGAAATAATTAAGCATCAAGGTAAATACAAATAAAGTAAGACCCAAGGCGAAAGCAGCCAAAGTTTTTGGACTATCAAATTCTTGATCCCCAACAAGAAGAGTTACAATTTGAACTGTAACTGTTGTTACTGCATCTAATGGATTCATGGTTAGTTTTGCAGAAAGTCCGGCGGCCATAACAACAATCATTGTCTCTCCAATAGCTCTAGATGCAGCCAGTAAGACCCCACCAACGATGCCCGGAAGTGCTGCAGGCAAGATAACTTTTTTTATAGTTTCAGATTTAGTCGCACCTAAGCCTAAAGAGCCATCTCGCATAGATTGAGGAACTGCAGTTATAACATCATCTGATAGTGAAGAAACCAAGGGAATAATCATAATACCCATCACAAGCCCCACTCCAAGAGCACTTTCTGAAGAAATAGAAAGACCTACAAAATCTCCAAAACCCCTAAGAAAAGGCGCAACAGTGATAGCTGCAAAAAATCCATAAACGACAGTTGGGATTCCAGCCAGAATCTCAAGCATAGGTTTGGCATATGCACGTACGTTTGATGGAGAATATTCCGATAGATATATGGCATTCATTAAACCTATTGGCACTGCGACCAACAAAGCAATGATAGATATCAAGATAGTGCCAACAAAAAGAGGAATTGCTCCAAAAGCTCCTGAAGAACCGACTTGATCTTCCCTGATTGCCATTTGAGGACTCCACTTCAGTCCAAATAAAAAATCATTTATATCAACAACGCCAAAAAACCTAACGGCTTCAAAAACCACTGAAAATAATATTCCTGCTGTAGCTAACACGGCGATGCAAGTAGAAGACAAAAAGAAGTAGTTAATGTATTTTTCTATTGCGTTTCTAGCTTGAAAAATTGATGAAACTCTATTAAAAGCAAAATAGAAGCCCAATAACCCAAATGCTAATGAAGAAATATAGAATAAGTTATTAGAGATACTTTTTAGATAAGAATAATGAGAGGAAGCTTGATTTAAAAGAGGTGATATTTCACCAGTTATGTTCCTTCCTGCGCTTAGATTCTTAAACTCATTAATAAAATTTAGTGTCTGAATATCGCTAAAATTAAGAGTTTTATCTGAAAGTTTATTTAAAACAGCGGAAGTAATGATTGATTCCGAAAAAAGCAACCAAACTAATCCTATTATTGTGACAGGAATAAAAAACCAAAAAGCTGTGTAATATCCATAGTATTCGGGCAATGAATGAATTTTATTTTTTTCTCTAAGCCTTAAAGCTTTACGAGCACCAACTCTATAGTTGAAGAAGAGGATTGAAATAAAAATTAGAATAATAATTATATTCATAATTAGATTATCCTAAAAAAAATGGGCCCTTTAAATAAAGAGCCCAGAATTGTAAGTTTTTATAGTTAATTTAGTCCTCTCATAGATTCAAGATTATTTGCAGCTGAATACATGCTTCTGTATTCTTCATCTTGCAGAGGGATTAATCCTTTATCTGTTAAATAACCTTCATTACCAACAGCTCTTTTGCTAGAGAACTCTCTTAAATATTCCTTTATACCTGGAATAAAGCTGATGTGAACACTCTTTACATAAAAGTATAGAGGCCTTGAAACGGGATAATCACCTTTAGCTATCTTTTCAAATTCTGGAAACACTCCGTCAATCTGCGAACCCTGTATAGAGTCGGAATTCTGATCAAGGAAGCTATAACCAAATACACCTAAAGCTTTAGGATTGGCATTAAGTTTTTGTACAATTAAGTTATCGTTTTCACCTGCTTCAATATAGACACCATCCTCTCTGACAGACCTGCAAATAGCTTTATATTTATTTTTATCTTCAGATTTTAAGGCTTTTAGCCATCCAAAAGTCTTGCATCCCCCTTCTAAAGCCAATTCAGCAAATGCGTCTCTTGTTCCTGAAGTAGGTGGAGGCCCTAGCACTTCTATCTTTATATTCGGTAAGGATTTATCTATATCACTCCAATAGGTGTATGGATTTTCAATAAGTTCTTCCGTGCCATTCGGGTTTGGTACTTTGGGCGCTAAAGCTAAAAAGATCTGTTTTCTAGTGAGTTTAAAAGCTTTTCCTTTTTTTGAATTTGCCATCACAATCCCATCATAACCAATCTTGATTTCTATAATTTTTTCTACGCCGTTATTAGCACAATTATCTATTTCAGACTGTTTTATCCTTCTTGAGGCATTAGTAATATCAGGATATTGAACTCCTATTCCTGAGCAAAATAGCTTTAAACCTCCCCCTGATCCTGTAGATTCAATAACTGGTGTTTTAAAGTTAGTTGTTCTTCCAAATCGTTCTGCAACAACTGTCGCAAATGGATAAACAGTTGAAGATCCAACTATTTTTATCGTATCTCTACTGTCAGTTAGTAAATTTAAAGGAAAAAGTAGAAGGGAAAGGATTACTGTAGGAACTATATTTTTTATTTTTTTCATTATGTTTTCTAATTGATTAATAATAATTTCATTATGATTTAAGTGTGTTACAAGTTTGTTACAAAGTAGTAAAGCTAAAGTAAAATTAAAAAAGCCCAGCTGGGGAGGGGCTGGGCTTCTTTTTTAGGAGATCTTTTAAAATTTATACTCAAACCCAAGACCTGCTATTTCTTTTTCTTTAGAAAGACTGTCTCCTGAAAGGTCTGTATAAAAGACAAAGGCTTTTGCCTTTTTACTTAATTTATAGTCGTAACCAATAGAAGTTTGTTTACCAGAACCCATTTTCATATCTGATTCCGCTAATTGAACCTTAAACACTCCTTTTTCTCCTATCTTTTGAGAAAGACTTAGAACATAACCATCTTCTTCCAAGCCGGAGCTTAGTTTCTCAGTATCTTGATAAATAATACCTATCTGAGTTCTGTTAAGTGGTACTTGAATAGATATCCTGGTCGTATCATAGCCTTTTAGTTCTGAATCAAAAGCAATAGCTGCATAGAAAGATTGAGTTTTATAATTTAGAGATATAGAAGTTGAATCTCCAATACTATTGTCTTCCTCTTCAGTACCCTTGATGGCATTAAAAGTTGCAGAAAACCCGTCTCCTAAAGTAGGAGTTGTGTAACCGATAAAATCACTCATCCTATTTTCACCTTGTAAAATATTCTTTATATCTCCTGCAAGGTCATTAAATAGATCAATTTTTGATTGAGACTTTTTTAAAGCTGTGTCGTGTGTTCCTAAGAATAAAGTTCCATAAGATCCTTTTATGCCAACAAAACTATTTCTTTGTTTGAAAGTCCTTCCGTTTTTTTCATCAGCCGTGCCGTCAACTGGATCAACCTCATACTCTGCTTGGTAAATGGCCTCTAAACCTTCTCCAAAATCCATTGAGCCTTTAACACCCAATCTTGAAGCATTACTAACCATATCTACTTCAGAGCCAGATGAAGTATCTTGCGATTCAATAGAAATCCAAAGTTTCCCATAAACTTTAGGTTGGGCATTTAAGGATAGACCAAAAAAAATAAGAGCCATAAAGATAACTAATTTTCTATTCATTTTTTCTCCATTAATTAATTTATAGGACTTACTGTATTTATAAATTGTGACAACTTTGTTGCAAGCTAGAAACGATTATGTAGTTTGTTTCTAATCAATATTTAACGTAAACCAGAAAATAGTTCCGTTGGGATGAGCCTGTTCGTTGCCTACGGAGCCGTCCATGAGATGAACTAAATTTTTAACTATGGATAAACCTAGTCCAGTTCCACTGTTTTCAAGAACTTCCTTTTCTTGAACTCTGTAAAACCTTTCAAAAACTCTTTTTCTTTCCGCAGGAGGTATGCCCTGCCCTTTGTCTTCAATTTCAAATCTCATCTTCTG
This sequence comes from Gammaproteobacteria bacterium, assembly GCA_045563675.1. GTDB lineage: Bacteria > Pseudomonadota > Gammaproteobacteria > Magnimaribacterales > Magnimaribacteraceae > AEGEAN-183. Next base: position 155,279 of record JBJLIX010000002.1, on the reverse strand, counting down.
ACCTACTGGCTTAGCACTTATTGATAGAGTATTAGAATTATCGGTAGTGCCGTACTTTATTCCGTTTTCAATTAAGTTAGTCATGACTTGTTCAAAGGCCTGGATGTCGCACATGACCATTAAATCTTCATTAATTGTTACCTGTATATCTACGGTAGGATTTGCTTCTTTTAAGTTAGAAACTACATTACTAATAATGGGTGTGACATTAGTGGATCGGATATCTAAAGTGTATTCACCCGATTCAAGAGTAGATAAATTTAAGATATCCGATAACAAACGAGTTAACTTTTCTGCATTTCTAAGAATAGCAGTTGAGAATTTTTTAGCTGTCTCTTCGTCTTCTAGGGCTCCGTCGATCAAAGACTCTGAGTTTGCTCTTATTACCGATACAGGTGTTCTCAATTCATGAGATAAGTTGGTGATGAAATCTCTTCTAACGTTCTCCAATCTATTAGAGCGAGTTGTATCCATCATGACAATTTGTGTCTCTTGGTTTTCTTCATCGTAAGTGGCACTGACTAAAAAATTCTTATCTCCTGCATGAGTTCCGCTTATTTCTTCAACTTGATTTGTTGACTCTTTCACCTGCTTGATAAGATTGATTAAATCTACACTTTTTATGACCTCTACCGCTTTACTTCCAATGGTATTCTTAGTGAGTCCAAGATAACCCATGCTGGATTCATTAAGTTCCAATAAACAGTCATTTTCGTCTATGACTATTAAACCAACTCCAACAGAGTCTAAAACTCCGGATAGATCTCTTGCCGAGCTATTATTGGCGGGTTCTGGCTGTTGAAAAGATGGTTCTTTCTTTTTAAAGAAATCTAGGAAACTCATGTATCCGAATTATAGTTAAATCGATAACCAATTGATCTAACTGTTTCGATTAAATTTCCAAAAGACCCTATTTTAGATCTGAGCCTTTTAATATGTGTGTCTACGGTTCTTGTGGTTACCTCGCTGGGATATCCCCAAATTTGTTCTAATAAATAATCTCTTGTTTGAACACGACCATTGTGTCTGGCTAAATGCACTAATAAATCAAATTCTTTTGCTGTTAATGTAACTTCATTAGATTCCACGAAAACTCTGTGTGCGGCTAAATCAATATTTAAGTCACCTAATTTAATATTCTCATCTGATTCTATGGGTACATTTCTTTTGAGTAACGCAGCTACTCTTAGTGTTAATTCTCTGAGACTGAAAGGTTTAACCAGGTAGTCATCAGCTCCAAGCTCAAATCCAAGGATACGGTCCACCTCTTCTCCTTTAGCCGTTAACATTAATATGGGTGTGTTTTTACTCACGGGGTTACTTCTTATTTTCTTGCAAACGTCTAAACCAGAAATATCAGGTAGCATTAAATCTAAAATGACTAGATCTGGATTATTCTTACCTGTAGCAAGACTTATTGCTTTATTACCCTCTAAGGACGTAGAAACTTTATAACCTGCGTGCTTGAAGTTATATTCAAGGGTATCTAATAGATCCTTTTCATCTTCTACTATTAAAATATGTTTACTCATATTGCACAATTATCAGATGAATAAATGGCATTCTTGTTACAAATACCGTATTAACTTGTTTCATTTTTGATTCTGTTTAAGAACTTTATATTGTTCGTAAGAAAGGTTTTTAAAGTTAACTCCATCAAACTCAATACTGTAATTAGTAATTTCTGATGTCCAATCATCTGTTGCTTCTAGATTCTTATCGGGGTAGTCAAATTCATTCAAAACATAACGAAGTGAACTTAATCTGGCTGTCCTTTTATTGTTTGAATTAATTACTACCCAAGGATGAACTTTGGTCGAGGTCCTGTTAAACATCTGTTCCTTAAAAAAAGAATAGATATCCCATTTACTTGCCATACTTAAATCGTGTTCAGTTAATTTCCAGTATTTTAGTGGGTCATCTCTTCTTGCTTGAAAACGGCTATTTTGCTCATCTTTAGTTATGGATAGATAAATTTTCTTCAATTCTATGCCATCTTTAAGAAGATCTTCTTCCCATGCATTTACCCTATTCATAAAACTTGTGTATTGTTTCTTTTTACAATATCCCATAGTTATTTCTACAGTAGCTCTTGAATACCATGATCTGTCAAAAAAAGTAATCTCTCCTTTTTTAGGCATTTCTTTCCTAAAAGTATCAAACCAGTACTTAGATTTAGTCTGATTAGGTATTCCAATATTTATATAATTAATATGCTTAGGCTTGAGATGCCTTTTAATGACATTAATGATACCTGTCTTACCGGCTGCGTCCCTGCCTTCAAAAACAATGGCAATTCTTTTTTGTTTATCAATCACCCAATTCTGTAATTTCAAAAACTCCACTTGAAGTCTTTTTACCTCTTGCTCATAAGGTAACCCAGTTATTCTTGAGTATTTACTTACATCAAAGACACGCATAATAAAAATTAATCAGTTTTTTTTAAATTGTTGTTCTGCTACTCTTTTTCTTAGCTCAGAACTTGAAAAATTATGAGGTCTCTTATTGAAATGGCATTTCTTTAAAGTTTTTTTTCTACCTGTAAATTCTTTTTCCTTGTACTCTTCTCCAATAATTCTCACATCCCAATCTACTTTATCAAGGATATCTAGAACTTCTGCTTCTCTATCGTAAATAATAACTTCATCTGTAAATTTACATCCAGAAACTTGAATTTCTCTTTCTATTAAAGACTGAACAGGTTTATTTTTTTCTTTTCTATCTAAAGAAGGGTCACTTTGAATACATACAATTAAGTAGTCACATACCGTCTTTGCTTCTTCAAACATCATCACATGACCTGCGTGAAATAAATCAAAAGCTCCAAAAGTAATCCCCCGTTTCATTTTCATATTTTAGATTTCTTGTATTTTATTTTCATTAGAATTTTTTCATTTCACTGTAATCATTGATTTATTGAATCCGTTATATAAGTTAAGAATTCAGTGTTATTCCATGAATCAGGTGCTTTAGTGCTATGAATATTTGAGCCGGTTCTAATGCTATCAGACCCAAATCTGGTAAATTCACTATTCCTTACTACCACTAAATCTAAACTTTGGTTAATCCATATGTCGTTAGTATGAAGTCCTTGGGAGGCAAAAAAGCCTGTAGAAGGATAAGTCCACCAATGAAGACCATAATAATCTAGTCCTTCTGCAGGTGAAGTAGAATCATCTACCCATTGAGCTTGAATAATTTGATCATTCCTCCACATTCCATTCCTTGCAAAAAGAAGTCCAAATCTAGCAAAGTCTCTACTTGTAGCATCTATGCAACAATAAGTCATAGTATGATTTTCCTTGTCCCTCCACCAATCACCATTCATGCCTATAGCAGAAAATAGATTACGTTCAGCAAACTCTTTAGCGCTCATACCTGTAGCTGTCTCTAATATGCCTGAAAGAATCATAGAGTCTGAATTAGAGTATAAAAATTTAGTACCTGGAGTATTTTCCCCTTTCCTATTTAAAGCGAAAAAGAGTTGGTCATCTGCAGCGGTATAAATACTTAAACCCCCAATATTTTCATCTTCAAGGCCAGATCTCATTTCCAATATATCTCTAATTGAGATCTCACCTCTAGACTTGGGACAATCTAGACTTAGACAAACCACTTCATTACAATCCCATTCTGAAAGATAGTTACAAGCTTTCTCATCAACTGAGTTAATAAGTCCTTGCTCAATTGCTAAACCAAATAACGCGCTAGTGAAGCTCTTTGCGGTTGACCAGCTTGTAGCAAGCGAAAACTGATCCTTTCCATCTGCATATTTCTCTGCAACTATAACTCCAAACCTTATAACTATAAGTGCCTGTGTATTTCTACCTTCAGCAAAAGCATAATTAATAGCTTGCTCTAACTTTAAACTATCCATATTGACCCTAGAAGGATCTTCTATTTTCCAAGTAGTGTCAGGCCAGGTATTTATAGTAGGCCTAGGATCATTAACTATAGGATTTGGTGTTTCCTCGGGTGAAGAGGAACTTCCCCCTCCTCCGCCACATGATATTAGTAAGGGTAATATTATTAGTAGTGATAAATTAAATATCTGCTTCATAAAACATTTTAGGGTACTCAAAAGATTTTATTGTTCCACACCCTTTTGAGATTGATGACCAAGAATCAAAATTAAAAGATATAAAAGAAACGCCACAAGTTGGAAAATTTTTTTTAGGTTCTGAACAAAGCCAATAACTGAATTCATGAATACCTGGATTATGTCCGACTAAGGCTATATTTCTTTTTGATTGAATAGACAATATATTTATAAAGTTTTCTAAAGAAGAATGATAAAGGCTAGAATCATAAGAAATACTCTCCTCAGAGAATTGAAGCTCCTTTGAAATTAATATTGTTGTATTCATAGCTCTTTTAGCGGGACTAGATATTATTAAACTTAGATCTAAAGAATAAGTCCTTATTCTATTAGCCATTAGAGGTGCATTGTGCATACCTCTTTTATTCAAGGGACGGTCAAAATCCGCTAATTTAATATCTTTCCAACTAGACTTAGCATGTCTTATTAATAATAAATTAAAATTCATTGCATCGAATATTAGCTTTTATTCTAAAATGAGGGTAATAAATTATGCCTAAAGCAAAAAAACATGACTCTATTCTAGGTGCAACCATAGAAGAAATAGATTTGCGAAATCCTTTATCTGAAGAGGAAGTCATATTTTTAAAAGAAAGCTTAGCTGAGTATGAAGTTATTTTTTTTAGAGATCAAAATATAACTCCTAAACAACATAAAGATTTTGCTTCAAATTTTGGAAATTTACAGTCACATCCAGTTTATCCTACTGTAGAAGGTTTTCCAGAAATTACTATCTTAGAAAATGACGAGAAAAATCCATCAAAAATAGAAAAGTGGCATACGGACATGACCTTTAAGAAAACTCCGCCATTAGGTAGTATTCTGTTAGGTAAAATAATACCTGAAAGAGGCGGTGATACTCTTTTTGCAAGTTTGTCAGCTGCTTACAATGATTTACCTGAAGAATTGAAAAAATCTCTAAATTCAATGACTGCAATACACAGTTTTGAATATGGTTTTAAAGAAAGCTTGGCGGAACCATATGGAAGAGAAAAACTATCTCAAGCTTTAAAAGATAATCCTCCTGTTGAACATCCATTAATCTGTACACATCCCGTAACAAATAAAAAACTCATTTATGTTAATAGTCTTTTTACTTTAAAAATTAAATCTTTAACTGATTCGGAATCATCTGAATTATTAGATTTTCTGTGTGAGCATATAAAAAAGGAGAAATATCAATGCAGATTTTCTTGGGAGATTAACTCTATTGCCTTTTGGGATAACCGCTCAGTAATTCATAAGCCTGATAATGATTACTGGCCTCAATTAAGAAGAATGGAAAGAATAACAATAGATAACACTACTCCTCCGAGCTAGCCCTTTTGTCTAAAGAACTCAACCCAACATTTAGCAATTTTTTCATTATCAGGAACTTTGCTTTTAAGATTTTTTAAGGCTGCGTAATACACCTCATCCCCTAGTACCTCTTTCCTTATTGTAGCAACATCATGTACATACTCTGGCCTGAACTCAGGGTGTCCTTGGTGAGAAAATATATGACCTTCCACAGTGTACATTGCTATAGGTACATTTTCAGTTGAAGCTATTAAGGTAGCATTATCGGGGAGTTTCTTAACTTGATCCTTGTGACTATGGAGTAATGTAAATGAAGTAATATCTTCATTTAACCAAGGCATAGTTTTAATTAAATTATATGTTTGATTACCTACTGTCCATCCAGATTCAGCAACTTTTGTTTCTCCCCCTAGAACTTCAGCTATTATCTGATGGCCAAAGCAGACTCCTATTAAAGGTTTTTTGAGTTGATTAAGTTCCATAACAAACTCTTTAAGCCTATCTATCCAGTCAATTTTGTCGTATACACTGAATCTACTACCAGTTATCAGATATCCTTCACAGATATTGATACTGGATGGATAAATTCCTTCAACCACATCAAAGATTTTTAACTCAATAGTGGGATCAACTTTATTAAAGATATATTTGTAAAAATAATCCATATCACCATGTTCAGCTATAAGCTCATCCATGACATGATCGGTTAGGAGAATGCCTATTTTCATATTCTTTCTTTATATAGAAGGCATGACTATAAACCAATAGACTGATATTCTTAATTCTTTTAATAAGGAGAGAATAATGAAATCTGACTATGAGTTTTTAAAAACAGAAGTAAACGGTCATATTCTTGAGGTTACGATTAACAGACCTGATGTCATGAATGCCTTACATCCGCCATCGCACAAAGAATTTGATGAGGTATGGAACGAATTTGCCAAAGACGATGGTCTTTGGGTAGGCATAGTAACTGGAGCAGGAGATAGAGCTTTCTCAGCAGGAAACGACCTAAAATATCAAGCTTCAGGTGGAGATAGATCTGGTATGCCTTCATCAGGTTTTGCAGGTTTAACTAGTAGATTTGATTTAAATAAACCAATCATAGCGGCTGTAAATGGTGTTTCTATGGGTGGTGGCTTTGAGATAGCTTTAGCCTGTGACTTAATAATAGCTTCAGATAATGCTCGATTTGCGCTACCTGAACCTAAAGTAGGTCTAGCAGCATTAGCTGGTGGCATGCAAAGACTACCTAGGCAGATTGGAATGAAAAATGCCATGGGAATGATGCTTACAGGCAGACATGTTGGAGCAGAAGAAGCAAAGGAATTAGGTATTGTTAATGAAGTAGTTGTTCAAGCTGAATTGATGGATACAGCTAGAAAGTGGGCCAAAGAAATAGAGGCTTGTTCACCAATGTCTATTAGAGCTACTAAGCAAGTAGCTTATCAAAGCCTAGATGAATCAGACCTTGAAAAATCAATGCAAAATGGTAATTATTCTGCTGTAGGCGACTTACTCAAAAGTGAAGATTTTGTTGAAGGACCTCTAGCTTTCGCAGAAAAAAGAGCCCCTGAATGGAAAGGACGATAGTCAAGATAACACTGATTCCACTACTTTGTCTTTTAATTGGAGTGGTGGAATCTAATGATGAAGTGAGCAATTTTGGATTAATAGTTCATGGAGGTGCTGGTTCTTTTTCAAACTTGGATGAGAATACCCTAAATTCATATAAAACTGGTATAGATCAAGCCTTAACAGCAGGATATGAAGTTCTTGAAAATGGAGGTTCAAGCGTAGATGCTGTGACTGCTGCAGTAATAATTCTAGAAGACCTTCCTTTGTTTAATGCCGGTAAAGGTTCTGTATATACTGAAATGGAGACGCAAGAAATGGATTCCTCCATCATGGATGGCAAAAGCGGTAAAGGCGGTGCTGTCGCTGGAGTAAGTAAGGTAAAAAATCCAATAGTTTTAGCTCGTAAAGTGATGGATGAAACAGAACATGTCATGTTGATTGGTGAAGGAGCAGAAAAATTTGCTAAAGAAGTTGGTGTAGAACTGGTAGATCCTTCTTATTTTTATTCAGAAAAGAACTTAAAAAGAGTTAGGAAAAGTAAAAAAGATAAAAAACTAGGTACAGTAGGTGCTGCTGCCTTAGATAAATATGGTAATTTAGCAGCTGCTACGTCCACAGGTGGTAGAACTAATAAAATGACAGGAAGAGTTGGTGACTCTCCCATACTTGGTGCAGGTACTTGGGCCCAAAACGATCTTTGCGCCGTTTCTGGTACTGGCCATGGGGAATATTTTATGCGCCTATTAACAGCAGCAGATGTATGTAAGTTGATGGAGTATTCCAATCTCTCTCTTGAAGATTCAAGTAATTCTGTAGTTAATAAGCTAACTAACTTGGGAGCACAAGGGGGAATTATTTCAATAGATTCAAGTGGAACAATATCAGCAGTATTCAATACCAAAGCCATGGCTAGGGGTTACAAAACGAATGAAATCTCTAAAACTATAAAAATTTACAAAGATAAATAAAAACATTGGATAAGGAGATTAGCTCAAAGCTTTTTGCAGAACTTGTAGGTAGTTGTTTTCTTGTGATGATTGTAGTTGGCTCTGGGATCATGGCAGAAAATCTCTCTTCTAATCAGTTAGATATTTTATTAGCTAATACTATTGCTACTGGAGCAGGTTTAACAGTTCTAATCTGGATTTTTATTTCGGTCTCAGGCGCTCATTTTAACCCTGCCGTTAGCCTTGTTATGTTTTTGAATAAAGAGTTAAGGCTAAATGAATTCCTTTTTTTTATTTTTTTCCAAGTTATTGGAGGTCTTTTAGGAGTTATCTTGGCTAATACAATGTTTGGCTTAGAAATTATTCAAATTGCTGAAAAAGAAAGAAATGGATTCAATATTTATTTAAGTGAATTCATAGCTACATTTGGATTAATAATTACTATTCTTGGTGTAAGAAGATTAAGCACTATTGCCATTGGCCCGGCTGTCGGCCTTTATATCTCAGCAGGCTACTGGTTCACTTCCTCTACCTCTTTTGCCAATCCAGTTGTTACTCTTGCAAGGGGCTTTACAGATACTTTTACCGGTATAAGTCCAGAATTTATTTTGCCCTTTATTGTATTTCAGTTAATGGGAGCTGCAGTTGCAATGATATTAATGAATTTCTTTATAAATGATTAAGAAATCTAAGCCTACAATTGCTTTTATTTGTATAGAAAATTCTTGCAGAAGCCAAATAGCTGAAGCTTTTGCTAATATGTTAAATCAAGAAACTTATGAGGTAATAAGTGGCGGATCACAACCTTCTAGTGAAGTGAACAGTAATGCCGTTAAGTTAATGGCTGAGTTAGGTTATGACATGTCCTTACACAAACCTAAAAGTATTAATAATTTAGAACAAGTAGAAGTTGAAATCTTAGTTTCAATGGGTTGTGGGGAAGCTTGTCCAAATTTGTATTCAAAAAGAAAAATAGATTGGGAGATACCTGACCCTAAAAAAATGAGTCTTGATGAGTTTAGGGAGATAAGAGATTCAATAAAGGGCAAAGTTGAGAGTCTTTTTGAAGAACTACTAAAAAATTAGTAAACAGAAAATGGCTAATGCCATTAAAATCCTATAAATACCTCAGAAAAAATTTTTAGGAAGGCATCATTTCTTCAAATCTCTGTTGAAGTCTTTGCATCCCGCTTATCCACCTATCCCTATCAGTACTTTTCCTCTTAATGTACTCAAGAACTTCTTCATGAGGAGTAACTAAGAATCTTTCTTTTTCAATTGCATCTAAAACATCTGCTGCCGCTTCTTCAGGTTCTATCATCCCATCAATTCCAGCTACTCCTGGACCTCCAGCTGTCATAGCGGTTTTTACTGCTTGAGGACACAAACAAGAAACGCCTATGCCTTTTGATCCATAAGTAATTTTTAGCCATTCAGCAAAACTAACCGCTGCTGCTTTGGTTACTGAATACCCTGCAGCGCCTAGTTGGGTTAATAACCCTGCTGCTGAAGCAGTGCTCATTAAATAACCTTCCCCCCTTTCTAACATTTGAGGAAGAACATTTCTAGCTGCAAATATGTGAGACATAACATTTACTTCCCAAATGTTTTGCCAATCTTCATTCTTAACATCCATAAAACCAGGGGCCCCACCTATACCGGCATTTGAGCAAAAGATATCAATCCCACCAGAGGCTTCATTGGCTTTTTCAATTACATTAACAATATCAGTTTCATTTCCTACATTTGCTTCAATTGCAATGCCATTTACATCATTAGCTGTAGCTTGAGCACCTTCCAAATTCATATCAACTGAAACAACTGATTTAGCTCCTGCCTTATGAAATGCTACTGACAAAGCTTTACCAATACCACTGGCAGCTCCTGTTACCACTACCCTTTTATCTTTTATTTCCATTTTATGATTCGAGTCCTAACTCTTTAATCGCCTCTTCTCTCATTTGTTTCTTCGCTGTCTTACCCGAAGCAATTCTAGGAAGCTCTTCTTCTTGAATCCACATATGAGAAGGGATTTTAAATTTAGCTATTTTCTCTTCCAAAAATGAAGAAACTTCTGCTTCTGTAACTGTCTGGCCAGGTTCTAAAGCTATTCTTGTAGCTAAGCTTTCTCCTAGTCTTTCATCTGGTACTCCAAACACTGAAGCTTCTGAAATAGCTGGGTGTTCTGCCAAAACTGCTTCTATTTCTAAACAGGCAATATTCTCTCCTCCACGAATTACAATATCTTTGATTCTATCTTTAATAAAGAGAAATCCATCTTCATCTAAATAGCCTACATCTCCGCTTCTAAACCAGCCGTCTGAACTGAGGGACTCTTTTGTTGCTTCTTCATTTTTCCAATAACATCTGAAATTAGAGGCAGATCTTATACAAACTTCACCCTGATCTCCTGTGGCTAACTCTTTCCCATCCTCGTCTATAATTTTAACCTCATGAATTAAAGGGGTTGGAAAGCCTGCCGTACTAGGCTTAGTATAAAGAAGTTTTCCACTAGCATTAGTGCCAGCTGCATTGGTTTCTGTTAATCCATAACCTACTCCAGCAACCTTAGTTGGATGATCTCTCTCTTGAGCTTTAATCTGCTCAGGAGGTCTTGCTGCGCCTCCCCCGTTTAACATAGCCAAACTAGAAACATCAATATCAGGATTCTCCTTAGAAGTCCTTAAAATATCTTCTGACATAGTTGGTACACCTGAAAACGAAGAAACTTGATGCTTTTCTACTAACCTTAATGCATTTAGAGGATCCCATTTATACATCAATACAATCTTTGTTGCGGAAAGCAAAGAGAGCAGAAAGTTAGAATGTGAGCCTGTTACATGAAATAAAGGAACCGCTGCAAGAGTACAAGGTTTTTCTGGTTGAGGAAAGGTTTGAGAATCACCATCAGTCTCTAAACTACCTGCAAGAGTAGCTAAAAAAGCCCAAGCTAAAGGTGTATTAATTATTGACCTATGAGTAGCGACTACTCCTTTAGGGTAACCTGTACTACCAGATGTATACATAATGCTGGCATCATCTTCAGGGTCAACTTCCACTACAGGAAAGCTTTCATGAGGTTTAACAATATCCTGAAAATTCTTAGCATTAACGTAGTTAGAAGCTTCGCATCGAACTGCAATTCTAGGTATGTCTTCAACAAACCCGTTTAATCGCTCAAGACGCTCATCATCACCGATAAAAAGCTTGGATTCACTATGAGTTATCCCGTAATCCAATTCTTCTCCTTGCCACCAAGAATTCAAGGGTACTGCAATTGCGCCTATTGAAGTTACGGCCATATAGCTAAACATCCACTCAGGGTAATTCCTCATGGAAAAGGCAACAGAATCTCCCTTCTTTATTCCGTAATCATTGATTAGCGCATGAGCAAAACCAGCAGCCATTGCTAAAACTTCTTGATAGGAATATGACTCATCTTCGTAAGCTAAAAAATCCCATTCTCCATGAATAGTTGCGAATTGGAAATAATCATGAAGATTCTTGGGTGCACTTACAAATACATTATATTTATTACCCCTAACAGTTTCTTCAGTGAGCTCAAAAAGTCCCTCTTTTGTTAATTCTGAAGCTAAAGCTTCCCTATTTTTTTGTTTTAAAAATTCATTTACATGCATAGATTACTTCCCTGTGAAATTAGCTTCTCTTTTTTCTATGAAGTGTGCCACACCTTCTTTAAAGTCTTCAGTATCAAAACTTTCGACCATTTTCTTCATAGAGCTCTCAAGATTTTCTTCGATTGTTTCTCTTTGAGCGTTATAAATTTGTTCTTTCATGATCCTTACTGACCTTGGAGATACGCTTTTAGCTAGTTCTTTAGCATATTCAAATACTGAACTATCAAAATCTTCTTCTGAAAATGTTTGGTTTACTATTCCCATCCTTTCAGCTTCATCTGCTTTAAATTTTCTAGAAGAGAATAAGATGTCGTTCGCTCTGGCTATACCAACTAATCTAGGCAATATCCACCCAACTCCCCATTCAGCTATTAAACCTCTTTTTGAGAAAGCGCTTGAAAATACCGCTCCTTCCTTAGCGAATCTAATATCACAATACAAAGCCATAATAAATCCAACTCCTGCAGCTGGTCCATTTATTGCTGCTATAACCGGTTTAGGCAAAGTTGGGAAATAACTAAACCCTCCATCAAAACCTTTTACATTATTTGCTGCATAATTTCTTTTTTCTGCTTCTCGCTGACCGCTTTGAGACTTTCCTTCACTAGTTGCAGCTAATCCATCCATATCTGCACCTGCACAGAAACCTCTACCGGCTCCAGTAATAATAATCACTTTTACTTCATCATCCTTACAAGCATCATCGAGCTTTTCTTTAAGACCAGCTCTAATCTCATCATTAACTGCATTAAGACGATCTGGACGATTTAATGTAACTGTTGCTACTCCGTCTTTTTTTTCAAATAATACTGCTTCACTCATTTTTTTCCTCCTAAGATGTGGATCCACCATCAATAACTAAAGTATGTCCATTCACAAAACTTCCTGCGCTGGAGCATAAAAATACGGCTGCTCCACCTATCTCTTCAGGTTCACCTATCCTCCTTAGAGGGCAAGTGGCTGTCGATTGTTTTAATATTTCAGGATTTTCCCAAAGTGCTTTAGCAAAATCTGTTCTGAATAGTCCTGGCGCTATAGCATTAGTCCTTACATTATGAGGGCCATGTTCGATTGCAAGATTCTTTACTAACATAATGTCAGCGGCTTTGGATATATCATAAGCTCCGAGTACTGCGCTACCCTTTAATCCACCTATTGAAGAGACAATAATGATACTGCCATCTTTTCTTTCAATCATTTCAGGTAAAACCATATTGCAAAGTAAATGATTGCTCTTAATGTTGTTATTCATAACTTTATCAAAGGCATCTTCAGGTATATCTAAGAGCGATCCAAAGAATGGGTTGGTTGCAGCATTACATACTAAAATATCTACTTTTCCAAACTGACTTCTGGTTTCATCTACCATCATTTGCATGGCGGCTTTATCAGAAATATTACAAGGAATTACTATTGCTTCACCTTCTTGTCCCTCACAGGCAGCATTTATTTCATCGGCAGTTTCTTTACATACATCAACTTTCCTACTTGAGATAACGACCTTAGCTCCATGTAAAGCCATTTGCATTGCGATAGATTTACCTATCCCTTTAGAAGAACCAGTGATAATGGCACTTTTCCCAGTTAAATCGAACATCTTTTCTCCTTAATTTGAGAAATCAGTTTACATCAGTTAAATATAGGAAAGAATCCCTTTTTGCCTTTTTAAAGGCTTTATGAAATTAAGATGGTAGAAGCAGGTTCATCTACAACTTTATTCTCTATAAAACCTAATTCAGATATAGAGATTTTGATCAAATCTCCTTGTTTTAGAAATTTACCTTCAACTACCCCTACCCCTCCAGGAGTTCCAGTCAAAATTAAATCTCCAGGTTCAAGGGTAAAAGCTGTAGATAAATGTTCTACTAAATCAAAGCAATTAAAGATAAGGTGTTTAGTATTAGAAGATTGTCTTATTTCTCCATTAACCTCAGTAGAAAGATCTAAATTATGAGGATCACTTATCTCATCGGGAGTAACAATAGCAGGGCCAAATGGGCAGTGTGTATCAAATGATTTACCAATAGTAAAAGTAGGAACTCTGAGTTGCCAGTCTCTTACGCTCAAGTCATTAGCTATTGTATATCCAGCAATAACCTCATGAGCTTTTTCTTTAGGTACATGTCTGCATTTTTTTCCTATTACAAAAGTAAGCTCGCCTTCGAAATCTAGCATCTCCGAAACCTTGGGGTCATGTATATCTTCAAAAGGGCCAGTAGCTGATAAAGATTGTTTATTAAAAATCATTGGCACTTTTGGAGTTTCCATATCTCTTCCTGCAGCTTTAACTTCCTCTAAGTGGTCTGCATAATTTAAACCAATGGCAATTATCTTGGGAGGCCTGGAAATTGGTGCTAAAAGTCTTACCTCTGATAATGCAATTCTTTCTTTAGTTGAATCACATAAATTTTTAGCTGTATTTATTACATCTTCTCCAGATTGTAAAAAAGAAAGCATATCTGTAGGTAAGGAAGCATCCTGGTTAAAAGGGATGATCTCTTCATTTGCTAGTGATCCTATTCCTTCAACATTATCAAGCTTAAAAGTTACAAGTTTCATAGATACTTTTATTATACTGGAGTATTAGTTCAAGTAAGATTAATATGTTTTTTGAAGCATTAATTATTCATTATAGGATTGTTTTATGAAGCTTGAATGGTCTCATACAGTATTAAATATTAAAGATTCAAATAAAATATTAGGGTTTTATACTGACACTCTAGGCTTTACTGTAAGTGACAGAGGACCAATAGTAGAAAATGGGCCTGAAATAATTTTTGTTAGTCAAGATCCAGATGAACATCATCAATTAGCTTTTGTTGTTGAAAGAGAAGATACAGAAAAGGCATCTTCATTAAATCACATTTCTTTCAGAGTTGAGACTTTTGAAGAAGTGCAAGAAGTAAAAGGAAGGTTGGATTCTGTTGGTACCCAATATTTACCATTATGTCATGGTAATGCACTCTCTCTTTATTTCAGCGACCCAGAAGGAAATGGTCTAGAAGTTTTTTTTGATACGCCTTGGGATGTAAAACAGCCTCAAGGGATAGTTTGGGATACAAATTTTAATGAAAAAGAAGCCTTAGAGTGGGTAGAGAGAACCTTTAATGCTGAGCCAACTTTTGCAAAAAGAGAGGAAAGCAATAGAGATTTTGTTAATAGAAAATAAATATAAAGTATAAGAAAACTTAAGGAGAAAATATGTCTAAGTCAGAAAACCCTGTAGCAATAATAACTGGGGGCAGTAGAGGTGTGGGAGCGGCTACAGCAGTACTTCTTGCTTCCAAAGGATGGAATGTAACTATAACTTGCACTTCAACTATTGATGACGCTAATAAAGTCGTAGAAGAATGTGAAAAGTTTGGTAATGAAGCTCTTGCGGTGAAAGCTGATGTTGCTGACGACAAATCCTGTAGAAATACCATAGAAGAGACCACTTCAAAATGGGGTCGTATAGATAGTTTAGTTAATAATGCTGGTACAACTAAGTTTGTATTTGACCATGCAGACCTTGAGGGCTTAGACGCAGATGATTTCCTTCATATCTATAAAGTAAATGTAGTGGGTCCATTCCAAATGGTTAGGGCCTGTAAAGAATATTTGTTGAAAAGCGACAACCCTAGTGTAACTAATATCTCTTCAATAGCAGGTATTAAAGGTATTGGAAGTTCAATAGCTTATGCTTCGTCGAAAGGAGCCTTAAATACAATGACTAAATCTATGGCTAGAAATCTAGGCCCCATTAGAGTGAATGCAATTTGCCCTGGCTTTATTCAAGGCGAATGGTTAAAAAAAGGTTTAGGAGAAGAAATCTATAATGCCTCAATTAAAAATCTAGAATCTAGCACTCCATTAGGTTTAGCTGTAACTCCTGAACAAGTTGCAGATACTATCTATAATTTCATAGAAGTATCTAAAACAGTCACAGGAGAAACTGTTCTGGTTGATGGAGGATATCACCTAACAATGTAGAAATTTTTCTCCTTCGAAATGAAACCCGAATTTGATGTTGCTGTAATAGGTCTTGGACCTGCCGGTACGTTAAGTTCCCTTTTTTTAGACGATTCTTCTATCAAGGTCTTGTGTATTGATAAGGACACCGAAATTTACAATCTTCCTAGGGCTGTAACTATAGATGATGAAGGCCTAAGAATGTTGCAGAGGTTAAATCTAGAAAGAATTTATTTAGATAATGGAACACAGGTTGAAGGTGCATATTTTTTAGATAACAATTTAAAAGAAATAAGTGGCATAAAAATGCCAGAAGGCTTAATAACAAAAAATGGATGGATGCCAAGCTTGATGTTCCATCAGCCCTTTACAGACTCTTTACTGAGAAAAAAACTTTTGAGTACAGATTGTTCAATACAACTAGGCACTGAGTTAATAGATATTATTCCTAGGGACAATTATTACGAAATAAAGACACTGGATGTTAAAAGAGAGAAAAAGAACTCTTATACAACCAAGTATGTTTTAGGTGCAGATGGTGCTTCAAGTAAAGTAAGAAAAATTATGCAAATTGAGCATGAAGATCTTGATTACGATAAAAATTGGCTTGTTGTTGATGTAGAGCTAAATATTAAAAATAAACTACCTAACTATGCTGCTCAAATATGCGATCCTACAAGAATATGTACATATATTCCTGCTCACTTACCCTTTCGTAGATGGGAATTCATTTTATTAGAGGGTGAAACTAAAGAAGAGATTCTCAAACAAGAGAAAATACAAGAACTTATTTCTCCTTGGCTAAAAGCAAGTGATTATAAAATTGTTAGAGCTACTGTTTACAGATTCCATTCCTTACTAGCAAAGCATTTTAAAAAAGATAATTGTTTTGTTATGGGAGATGCAGCTCATCAAAACCCACCCTTTATGGGTCAAGGTATGATGTCTGGTTACAGAGATGCCTTAAATCTTAGTTGGAAGCTCACCGGGGTAATAAAAAAATATTTTCCTGAATCTTTATTAGATACTTATGAATCTGAAAGAAAACCTCATAGTAGATTTGTGGTCGAAGGATCGGCTTCTATAGGAAAACTCATAACTGCTTATGCTGCAGGAGTTCAAAATGGAGATATTTCAAGTGTTCCGAAAGAGTTAGTGGAAAAAGGATACGGTTCTTATTCTATACCGCCATTAAAAGAAGGTATCTTCTTTAATGGATCTTCAGATAAAGATAGTATGGCTGGCTTCCTTTTCCCGCAACCCCTCTTAATGGAAGGATTAAAATGTAAAAAAAGACTTGATAATTTATTGGGTAAAAATTTTTGTGTAGTATCAAAGAAGATAGTTGAATTGGAATTACATCAGAAAAAGTTTTATGAAAAAATAAAAGCTGAGTTTGTTATCCTGGATAAGGACATATTGGAATTAAATCCTTTGATCAAGGATATGATGGTAAAAAATGATATTTATATTCTAAGACCTGATAGACACATTTTTGGATCAACTTCAGATAAGATATCTTTTTATGATTTAACTAAGGATCTACAAAAAAGATTAAGTATTTAGTATGGATTTAGGCATAAAAGGAAAAAAAGCTTTGATTTGTGCTTCTTCAAAGGGGCTTGGCAAAGCATGTGCAACTTCACTGGCACAAGAAGGAGTTAATGTTGTAATCAACTCTAGGAATGAAAAAGATTTAATAAAAGTTCAAAAAGAAATCTCTTCAATGAAAATAGGTTCAGTTGATTATGTGGTTGCTGATTTAAATACCGAAAAAGGAAGAGAAGAACTTATCAGTCAGTGCACTAATTTAGATATTTTAATAAATAATAATGGGGGTCCTTCCCCAGGCAATTTCCTTGAGTTGAATAAAGATCAATGGGTTGAAGCTCTTGAATCTAACCTTCTGTCAGCAGTTATGTTAATAAAAGCTTTTTTGCCTATTATGCAAAGTAGAAAATTTGGACGAATAATAAACATTACTTCTGCCATGGTTAAGTCTCCTCATCCCATGATGAGTCTCTCGACTTCAGCCAGAGCAGGTTTAACAGCTTTTTCAAAAGGTATTTCAAAACAAGTAGCTGCTGACAATGTAACTATTAATAATTTATTACCTGAAAGATTTGATACTGAAAGGCAAGTCTTCATGACGGAAATGCTTATGGAATCAAAAGGAATAAGCAGGGAAGAGGCAAGAAAAGAAATAACCTCTTCATTGGCTGCAAAAAGATTTGGCGATCCTAAAGAATTTGGAGCTACTTGCGCTTTTCTTTGTAGCCAGCATGCTGGTTTTATATCTGGACAAAATATCCAAATGGATGGCGGTTCTTATGAAGGGTTATTCTGAATAAACTGGCTCACAATCATAAGCAATTAAATAACTTTCTTCTTTTGAATTGGATACTTGGCCCCAAAGTCTACAATATTTAAGACCATCTGATCTTGTTTCAAATTCTATTTGTGTTACTTCTAGTTTTTCTAATACTTCAGTAGTATTGCTTTTCAATACTTCGTAAATACCACCTATAAAGGCTATCTTTCCTGAAACCTGAGTAGCGTAATGCATCTTCATTTTATTTTCTGTAACAAACATAAAATCAGAATCCCCTATCCACTTTGCTCCTATAGCCTCTTTCTGGTTAGAGCATGACATGAAAAAGATCCAAAAGAATATTAAGAACCTATTTCTTTTTTTTAGAAGTCCTGTAATCGCCAAATTTTGAATCTCTTTTATTAAGTGCCTCAGTTAATCCTTCAGATAACTCCTTAAGATGATCTTTTGTTGCTTTAGAGTGCATAGCTAATGCTTGAATTTCAGTACCGGACCTTATTCCAGTTCTCATTCCCATAGCTTCCATTTGTCTATGAACTGATCTCTTGTTCATAGCTTGTAATTCAGGAGGAACTTGAGCTACTTTTTCAGCAATTTTATGGACTTCACTTTCAAGATGTTCTGGCTTAAAACATTTATTTGCAAAACCTTTCTCTACAGCCTCTTTTCCAGACATTGATTCTCCCGTAAGCATCATTTCCATTGCATTTCTCATTCCTAGGAGCCAAGGAAAAAACTGATTATCTGGGGGGCTCATAGACCTGACTACGGGGTAACCAATTTCAGCGTCTTCAGATACATAAACAAGATCGCAACTAGCAGCTAATTCTGTACCTCCCGCTAAGCAATATCCATGGACTTGTGCTATTACTGGAGTTGAAAGATCCCAAATCCTAAATGCCCCCTCCACTACATGTCTAGGCCAGAAACCATCTGTTTTTCCTGTGTGATAAGGTAATTCTTTAGAAACATCTGAAGATAAATCATAACCAGAACTAAAACAAACACCTGAACCGCTAATTATAATTACTTTAACTGATTTATCGTTATCTGCCTCCTCTAGAGCAGAAAATAACTGTTTTCTTAGTGAGTTAGACAGGGCATTTCGCTTGTCTGATCTATTAAGGACTACCTTTCTAATGCCATTACTTACATCCTCAGTAAGAACAAACATTTCTTTATCGTTCATATACTAATTATTTAAAAAATTAATACTGCATAGCTTAACTGAAATAAAGTAAAAATGATTAAGTTTCAGGTTTTAGAACTTTTATAGATGTTCCTTCAATTTTTAGTTTAAAAGTTTTTAAATCTTCAAAAGCAGGAGGAGACATAACTTCCCCGGTCTTGAGATCAAAAACTGCCCCATGAAGTGGACAGCTTATTAAAGTACCTTGAATTAATCCTCCACAAAGAGGGATAAGCGCATGCGTGCACATATCTTCTACAGCAAAGAAACCTTCTTCTGTATTGCATATTAATACATTCGTTCCATCCAAATTAACTGAAACTGAATGACCCATTTCAATATCAGAACAATCTAAGACCTCTATATACTGATCAGAATCCTTCATTTTTATAATTTTGCTGATTTTGCAGCTTTATAGCCTACAAAGGATAAAAGAACTGCGACAGGTAAAGCTGTAAAAGCTATGGAACCTATAGCCAAACCGAAAACAGTTAATAGCGTTACTGATTGACCTCCAAGATAATCGCCTGTTCTTGCAACAAAAGTGTCCATCATTACGGTGGATTTATATCTATCCTGCTTGGCTAAGCTAGTGAAAATTGTCTCTCTTGTAGGTTTATTGAATCCGTACTCAAATACCCTAATTAAAACAGTTAAAACTAGCACTGCTGTTATAGTCGGGTAAGTGGCATAAACTCCAAAAGCAATTAAAAGGAAAACTCCATAAAGAGTTAGTATAGGAACAATTCCAACTGTTCTTAATAAGTAAGAAGTAAAAAAGAATTGCATGATTAGAGTTAAGGGAGTAACTATTTGTTCAATCTGAGCAAAAAAAGCTGTCCTTTCACACGGGTCACTTGACCAATCCTGGATTATTGTTAAAGAAATCATCCATGCTATGGTTGATAACCCTGTCCATAGCAATATATATAAAGCCATCAACCTCACGGGTATATTCTTTAAAATATTTTTAAATGCTTCAATACTAGAGCCTCCTATAGCTTCTTCATTCTCAGCTTTACTAATTCGTTGTGAGCTTGATGTCAGACTTCTAGACAAAACAATAGCTATTAAAAGACAGCTAATAGAAAAGAATATTAAAGAAATAGGTCCTAAATCAGAAATTGTGCTCTTACCGCATAATTCTGAAGAAAAATATTTTGCTGTGGTAGAACCAAAAAATGCTCCTAACGAACCACCGGCACTAATTACTCCAAAAACTCTTTTAGCGTCTTCAGTACTAAAGTAATTTATTACTGTGACCCAGAATATTGAAACAACAAAAAATGAATAAACGTTGCACCAGACGTAGAAAGCTCTTCCAGTCCATTGTCTGCCTTGTTCGCCCAATAAGGACCAACAAACTAGAAAAATTATTAGGTTAAAAATAAAGAAAGCATAGCAATATATAACTATTCTATTTTTTTTAACTTTTGAAATGACCCAAGAATAAACTGGGTTAATTAAGCCCATAACTACAACAATGGCTAATAAAATGTAGGGTAAATTAAAAATTCCACCCTCTATGGCCATTTCATTTCTGACTGGCCTCAAGGCGTACCATGAGGCCAAAACAAAAAAGAAAAAACCAAAAGATTTTAATAAAGGAAAAAACTCTTTTCTTTCTACTTTCGGGAAAAATGTTTCACTTATTTGACTCATAAGACCATTTTTAAAATAATATAATGCTCAAAACCATTACCATCTTAAAAAACTAGTCTAACTAATGGAAGCAGAACCATTTATTCTTTTTGGCACCGATCATCTTTTAGCAATTCTGTTGGTAATATTAACTGCTATATTCCTGCCAGTACTCTTAAAAAAAGTGACTAGAAGTGCCCAATACTGGTTTGGGATTATACTGGCTTCTGTTCTAACTCTAAATGAACTTCTTAAACCCTACTATTGGAGTCAGTTTTTTGATTACGATCTTATTAAAGTCCTACCTTTCCATATGTGCGCTTTATCGGCTCTCTCAATTTCTGCATTTCTCATAACCAAGAAAAGAATCCTCTATGAAGTTTCTTTCTTTTGGGGTATAGGAGGAGGTTTAATGGCTTTGTTACAACCCGACACTCCTTTAGACTTTCCGGATCTAATTTTTATTATTTTTTATCTAAGCCACGGAGGTATGCTTCTAGCAATTGGTTTCGCTTCAATTACATTGGGAAATAGACCTCAAATTGATTCAGTAAAACGAGCTATCTTAGTTTCCTTAATAGTTTTGGCATTTATCTATATTATTAATTTAATTCTTGGGCCGCCAGCTAACTATTGGTATTTAGGAGCACGACCAGACGGAGCTTCGATAATGGACATAATGCCAGAACCACCTAGACATATACCGATCGTAGTTTTTTTAGGTTTAATTATGTTCACTGTCATTTACCTTCCCTATTGGGTTTACGACCAAATCAAATCTAAAGATGTTGTATAAGTAGAGTAGGAATATTTCGGGTATTTGATTTTACAGTTGCTACCTTGGTTTTTGGTTTTCTACCGTCCTTTATTTCTGTTACCTCTAATCCTTCAGAAATTAATCGAGAATAAGCAGCCTCTAAATCTTTAACTACCCAGGCCAATCCCCATAATGTGTCTTTCAATTCTTCTTTGTTATCTCTAGCAATTACTTCTATAGTGGTGTGATTCAATCTAAAAAAAAGCATTCTGCCGCCCCATTTTTCTACGGTTTGATCTAAAGCTAACCTTATATCAAAAACATCTCTATAAAGCTTTATTACCCCTTCAGGGTCATTAGTATTAATAACAATATGATCTAGTCTCTCTATGGCAGATTTATGATCTTTCTTTTGTGAAGGAAGAGAACCATCAGAATGTTGTATAAGGAAAGCAAATAAACCTCTTGTTGAAGAAGAAGGAAGAAAGAGATTTTTCCATTTTCTTATTTCTCCAGAATTTTTGTCTTTTCCTTCACCATTGACCACATTGCCTACCTCTATTCCTTCAAGCAGAAGCTTTTGTCTAGCTACTTCTATATCAGGAGTGGATAAAGAAATTCCACACAGACCTTCTCCATTTAATTCAATAAAACTATTAACCATATCTGAACCAGGGCCTTCGCTATTGGATGACAGTAATTCAACATATAAGTTTTCTAATGGGAAAATTGCATTCTCAGTACCTTGCCTGGGGTGAGTGCCCTGCCAAGCAGGAGGAAAACCCAAAATTTTAGTGTAATCCTGAATTGAAGAAGAAATATCTTCTACTGCAATAATTATATGATCTATAGAATCAAGCAATATCTTCTAATTCAAGATGCTAGTTGATGAAATCTTTTTATTAAAGAATCAGCATTCTTTAAGTTTTTTAAAGTATCTTCAACTATTTCCACTCTTTGATCTTTAAGTTCATGATGAATATCCTCTCCATGCCACTTGACCATTTTTTCCCAGTGCGGATCAATAAACTCAGAACCTAATATTTCCCCTTTATCCGTCATAAAAGTGAAAGTTCTCAACTCAGAAACTATTAGATTTAAATACGCAACGTGAACAGCTTCATCTTGTCGGATTCTTCTAACCATTTCAGCAGCTAAAAGAGCATCTTCTCTTCTATCTTGAAATAGTTCTTCACAAGCAGCTATATTCATAGAGAATTGGAAGAAGCTCTCGGCCCTTACCTCGATCATTAAAACGTTCATCAAGAAGTCTACTAAACCTGCATATTCCATTGGAATAGGCCATTTATCGTCCTCTTCAACGGGCCTACCAATATTCTCAGGTACTTCTGGAACAGGATAAGCATCTTTTCCAAATAATAAATCTCTAGCAGCAAACCACATTTGATCATGAGCGCCCTGGTTACTATTTGGATCTCCCCCTTCATCATAACCATGGGCAATAAAAAGTCCTTGGTTCATATGTGCTGACGCTGTTTTAGATATATCTTCTTTTACAATGTCTTGAAAATCTGGAGCAGTTATTTCAGCTAAAGCCTGACCCCTAGCTTCAATTACTCCTGTAATTGTTAAGCTATTCCACAAAAAAGCACCTTCACCTAGTCCTAATAAGTACTTAGCTTGATCCAAGTTAGGATAATTACCATATTTTAAAATCTCAACTGAACAATCAAGGAGGGGGGAACCTTGTTCTGTAAGATTTTTTGTCCACTCATTAATTGCATCCCACCTTTTAAAGGTTCTAGGAGAAATATAATTTTCTTCTGAATCTAGACCTCCATGAAGTGTATAACCTGCCATGCTATTTGGTTGTGCGTATTTATGTTCCGATAAAATTTCTTCTTTACTGTATTTCATTTAAATAGACCTCTAATCCTATAGATCAAATTATTCCATATGTCCTTACTTTTTTGAACAATTTCCGGACCTAACAAAGCAATCCCTGGATACCAAGTTACCTGACTTGCAACGTATATTGCCCCGCCCTTTACCAATTCACCTTTCCAAGCAACCACTATTCCTACAATAGAAAGAATAATTGAAACTATAATTAATAACCAACCGAGAAGTTTCCTTATATTGGTAAAGTTAATGGTCATAAAATTTGTAAATGATATAGACTTATTGAGTGATTATTCTTAGAGTAACCAAATGTACAAGAAAAAACCATTTTATATATTTTTAATTATTTTCCTAGGTTTAGGATGTCAAAAAAACGGAGCTGAAATGAACCCTTTATTAAAAGAATATGAGACACCTTATCAAATCCCTCCTTTCGAAAAGATAAAAGAGGAGCATTACATGCCAGCTTTTCTTAAAGGGATGGAAAACCATCTAGAAGAAATAGATAAGATAGCTAATAATCCTGAGTCTCCAACCTTTGAGAATACTATAGTAGAACTAGAGCGTACTGGAAAAGCTTTAGACAAGGTTTCAGATGTATTTTTTAATTTATTAAGTTCAAATACAAATGAAGAGATGGATAAAATAGCTGCTGAAGTTTCTCCAAAATTATCAGCTCATAGCGATGCTATTAAGTTAAACAAAAAACTGTTTTCAAGAGTTGATAAAGTTTATGCAGATAGAAAAAACCTCTCTTTAAATACTGAGCAAATAAGATTAATAGAAGAGACTCATAAATATTTCATTAGAGCAGGTGTAAAACTAAATGAAAAATCTATGGCCAAGCTTACTAAAATTAATCAAGATCTTTCATCACTTTCAGTTCAATTTGATCAGAACCTTTTAAAAGAAACTAACGAAGGTTACAGCTTGATTATTGAAGACAAGAATCAATTAGATGGCCTACCAAGTGACTTTATAAACCAAGCTGCAAAATTAGCTGAAGAAAATGGGCATAAAGGTAAATGGATGTTCAAACCTACAAGAGTGAGTATGTATCCATTTTTAACATATTCTACTCAGAGAGACCTTAGAGAAAAGCTTTATAAGTCTTATCTAAAAAGAGGAGATAACGACAATGAAAGAGATAATAAACATCTAGCAATTAAGATGGCTAATTTAAGGCTAAAGAAAGCCAACCTCTTAGGATATAAAACACATGCTGACTTTGTTCTTGAAAATACTATGGCCAAAAATACAGGAAGAGTTGAGAACCTGCTAAAAAGAGTCTGGGAGCCTGGTTTAGCTAGAGCAAAAAAAGAAGCAGATGAAATGCAAGAATTAATTCAACAAGAAGGGGGAAACTTTAAGTTGGCAGCTTGGGATTGGTGGCATTATTCTGAAAAAATTAGACAACTAAAATATGATTTTTCTGAAGAGGAAATCAAACCCTACTTTAGTGAAGACAAAGTTTTGGAAGGTGCCTTTAATGTAGCAACTAAACTTTTTGATATTACTTTCCATGAAAGATTTGATCTCCCCAAATACCATGAAGTGGTAAGAACCTTTGAAGTAAAGAACTTAAAAGGAAAAGTAATAGGAATTTTCTATACTGACTATACTATAAGATCAAATAAGGGTGGCGGAGCTTGGATGAATACCTTTGGATCGCAAAGTAAATTCGATGGTGTAAAAATACCGCTTGTTATGAATACGTGTAATTTTCCTCCTCCCAATGCCGAGGGCAATTCTCTTCTCTCTTTTGAACAAGTAACTACACTTTTTCATGAATTTGGACATGCTCTTCACGGCCTACTGTCAGATGCAACTTATCCAAGTTTGTCTGGAACTAATGTAACAAGAGACTATGTAGAATTTCCTTCACAGATGATGGAAAATTGGGCTAGGGAACCAGAAGTGATAGCTGAATACGCTAAACATTATGAAACCAACGAAGCCATACCTCTAGAACTCTTAGAAAAAGTTTCTAATGCATCTAAATTTAACCAGGGTTTTGCAACAACGGAATATGTTGCAGCATCTTATTTAGACATGAACTGGCATATTCAGGAAGAGCCAGTAAATGATGCCAATGCATTTGAAAGGAAAACACTTGATGAAATAGGACTCATACCTGAAATAGCTAGTAGATATAGAAGTACTTATTTTGCTCATATATTCGCTGGTGGATATTCAATGGGTTATTACAGTTATCTATGGACAGAAGTGCTTGAGGCTGATGCTTTTGAGCCTTTTAGACAGAAAGGTATATACGATAAAGAAACAGCAGATAAACTAAAAAAATATGTCTACTCTGCAGGAAATACTGATGATTTAATGACTCAATACATCAGGTACAGAGGATCAGAACCTGAAATAGAGCCTTTATTAAAGAAAAGAGGTTTAGATAAGTTTTGAAGCAACTCCCCATCCACGCACCATATAGAAATGGAGAAGGAGGAATTAAAATAGGTTTAGAGCCTATAGAGGAGTCTAACTGGCTTGAGATAGATTCTCTTTTTAGATCAGAAATAAAATTAAAAAAACAACTGTACAGGTCTAATCTAGATCAAGTTTATCAAGAAGTCCCTGAATCATATGATGCTCAACGTGAGTTAATAAAAGTACTAACTGAGCACTTAAGTAAACATTATCCGGATCATAAATATCAAATTAATGAGAATTTAAAACCATTAGCAAATGCTGCCTTAATGGTCCAGGAAGATCTCGTGTTGATGATACCAAAAGATGGAAAATATTATTTGGGAGCAGCATCTTTATGTGCCCCTTCAAACTGGTCATTGGAAGAGAAATTTAACCTCTCATTGATGGAAGTTCATCATGAAGTTCCATCCTATAAAACGAAAATAGGGTCTAAGGTAAATAAAATTTTTTCTAACCTTCCTTCAAGAAGGATTTTTCAAAGATTTAATTGGTCTATCTACGAAGATGGTGAATTATTCCATCCTGCAAAAAGCAAAAAAGAGATAAAAAGAAGCGACCTAATAAATGAAGAAAATGCTGGAGAGAGGTTATTTTTAAGAGTAGAAAGACAAACAATACGAAGATTACCTAAATCTTCTTCTATTGTATTTACGATAAGAGTCCATATTAATCCCCTTTCTTCTATAGAAAATGACCTAACTTTATTAAGTGACTTAAAGCTTGCTTTAAGTCATCTTAGTGAAGATCTAAAGGAGTATAAATCAATTGATCAAATAGAAGTGCCTTTACAGTCTTGGTTAATTAATAGAATAAATAAACTGAACTAATTACCTATATGGTTTTTTAAGAACTTTTCTGTTTCTTGGAAGAATTGCAAACGATTTCTCTTTAGCGTTAAAAAATGGTCACTATTCTCTTGTTCGATATACTGATAATCAACTCCAGCTTCTTCCATGGCATCTCTCATCTTCTGTCCATGTTTAAGAAGAACTCGTGAATCATCATCTCCCTGAACCAATAAAACTGGTATCTTAATTTTATCTGCTAAATTTACTGGAGAAGTGTCTTTTAGTTCCTGTCTAGATTTGTTCCCTAGCATTATTCTTAAAGTTTCTTCACCACCATATCTTCTGCTATCGTCTAGTAAATATAATAAATCACTAACTCCAGCAAAACTAACAGAGCATTTATATAAGTCAGAAGTAGCTGCTCCCATCAAAGCCGCGTAACCACCATAGCTTCCTCCAACAATACATACCCTTTCAGGGTCTGTTATGCCCTTTTCAATTGCCCATTTAGTAGCATCTTCAACATCTTCTTGCATTTGCCCGCCCCATTGACCCAAACCTGCCTTCATAAAGTCATAGCCGTAACCTGTTGATCCTCTAAAGTTCATTTGAACAACTGCGTAACCTCTGTTAGCAAAGAAAGAGGTCCAGTAATCAAATCCCTTTGCTCCATCTGCTGCAATAGGCCCTCCATGAGGAAAAATTATTGTTGGTAAGTTTTTATCCTTACCTTCAGGAAGAGTAAGGAAAGCCTCTATATCCAAACCATCTCTAGCTTTATAAGAAACGGTTTCCTTGGCTGGAAGTACTTTATTAGCTAGTGCAGGATAAGAGTGAGTTACTAAATCTAGAGTGCCTAATTTTTTATCTCCTATATAGAAAGAACCTGGAGTACTGCTATTCTCTACAAAAATAATATATCTATTTTCGTCCTTGCTTGTAGTGCCAAAGTAAACATCTTGATCAGGAAATAGTTCGTATACTCTTTTTTCAAATTCTGCTTGTTCTTCATCCCATGTGATTAAGTGGTAATTCTCATCTCTAAAGGAGATTCCTATAGGGTCTTTTGAACCTTCCTTATATCTCAAAGAAGTTTCTACATCTCTTTTAGGATGTGAATAGACCAATTCGGGTTCAAAGTTCTGTTTACTTATATCTGCTGAAAAGACAGCTATCCTTCCATCTTTGTAAGCTTCAAACCAAACTTTATTGGGATCTTTCCCAAAACCTAGTACACCAATAGAGTCTTCACCTAGAGTCTTAAATTTCCATATAGTTCGCCATTTTGTTGAACCAGAATCTTTAAAAGTTATTGTTCCTGCACTTCTATCTCTATCATAAGTGCGACCAATTCTTACTTCTCCATACTCGTCTGTCATCCATGAACGAGTTCCAGCAACTCCTTTTTTGACAATTTTTATAGTGTTTTTCTTTACATTAACCTTAACTACATCTGGAGATCTTATATTTGACATTGGAACCTGAACTAAAATATGGTCTTTATCTTCTTCTAGCCAATCAATAATGCCTGTTTGTTGAGGAGGTTGCCAAGGTAGATCTTTAAAATGTCTTCTTTTAAAAAGAGGCTCAAATCCCGTTCCATCCACATTAACTCTAAGTAACCTAGTATTGTCTAGCTTAGTCCCATAAAAATCAGAAGCTAACCAAGCTCTGGCAAGAATGATGTCATCACTAAACCAACTGAAGCCAAGTAATTTAAGGGTTTTATTATCAGAAGTAGCTATAGGCTGTAAGGGTTTATTTTCAGTTAGGTCTCTTATTAAAATAGCTGACTCTCCGTTTTGAAGAGTAGCATACATTGCTATCTTTTCTCCATTGGGAGAAATCTTGACAGTACTTATCAAGGGCGGGCTGCCAAAAACTTCTGTAGGGATTTGTTCCTGGCTATAGGCTAATTCATTGAAAATCAAAAATAGTGATAAGAATGCTAACGGGATTAATTTTTTTTGCATAAGTTTTCCTTATAAATTTTCTGGTAATACAAAGCTACTATGAAACCCTGGGGGGATTTGTTGAGGAACTATTAACCTACATATAGGTCCTTTAGATAAGTCTTCAGCAGGAAAAATTTGAATCTCTCCTTTCATGCTTTCCATATTTGTCACGAATGAAATTAGATAACCATCATCTTCGGCATTTGAATTATGTCTTGGAGCAAATTGCACTTCGCTGCCAAAGCAACCTTCAGGAAATTCAAATTGCTGCCTTTTTCCAGTTAAGCTATCAATCTTTACTAGAGAATCAAACAAGATCACATCAGTGTCAGCTATGGTAACGTGGTAACTATACCTTGAAGGCAATCCTCCAAACCTATTATTGATAACAGGAAATTCACTTAGAAGGTCTTCTTTTCTTTCTTCTTTAGTTTGTCCTGTCTCTAAATTAAATCTATATCTATGGTAACAGGCATCTAACTTAAGCCAGGCTAACATTGTTCCATAAGGTCCAGATAATTTCTGCCTGACCTCTTGAGAAGGCACTGGGCTAGACATTCTGCAAACATCTAATATAACTTCATTTTCTTCTTCCCATGAATTTATGATGTGATATATATAACAAGGATCAGCATCAAACCACCTAATGGTGTCACCAGAAGCTCTTCTGGCTAAAATTCCAAACCTACTTTGCATCTCAGGATAAAAACTAACTTTATGTACATCTTTATCTAATAGCTCCGGATCCCAAAACATAGGTAAATCCATCAGTATTGAAAAGTTTGGCGTGAAAGCCATAGAGTGAGGTAATCGAGCACCAGGCAACTCTATAGGAGTAAAATTTACTAATTGGGAATCTTTATTAATAACACCATAAGTCATATAAGGAGGTTTCACAGCATAATCAAAGAAAAGTAAATCTCCATTACTTTCATCAGTCATACAATGAGCAGACATTAGCCTAGCTCCTTTGGATTCAAGATCAATACTGCCTAGAGTGTTTAAAGTTACAGGATCTAATGTATAAGCTTCTCCACATTGATAAAAAGTAGAAATAGCTTTACCTGCATGAATTGCAATATCAGTATTTGAGTTATCTTTTAACCATAAATCAGACCCCCATGAAATTTCTAAATCTCTATTTGGAGAATCCATTAAACCTGGCCAAATAGATTTTCCTGCTTCATTCTCTTTGGCAAGAGATTGAGTTTTAATCCATTTATTTCTATAAGCAACTTCGCCATCTCTAAATTCAGCTGAATGGATCATTCCATCACCATCAAACCAATGATGAAGTCCGTAAGGTGCATGCCTTTGATTTGGCCCATTTCTTAAATAGATTCCAGAAAAATCTTTAGGTACTTCACCTATACATTCTAGTTTAGGCCTATCCAATTCCCCCCTGATGGGTTCGTGAGCCCCTACTAAGTAAGGGTTCTCCCCAAAGTCTACTGGGTCTGTTAAAACTTCTGGTTTAGTCAATTATCTCTCCAAGCAAGAATTATGTCCTATTTGTTAAATGAATAAAACTGGTTATTATGTTCAGCTATTCATTGTAAGGAATCTTATGACAGAAAAATATAGAATATTTGGAGCGGAACTTTCTCCTTATTCTGTCAAAACTCGATCTTATTTTCGCTATAAGAATATACCCCATAAATGGGTAATAAGAAGTCCAGCAAATGCAAATGAATTTCAAAAATACGCTAAGCTACCTATAGTTCCGTTAGTGATCACACCAGATAATGAAGGAATACAAGATTCAACTCCTATAATGGATAAAATGGAAAAACTTTATCCTGAACCAAGCACTAACCCTGACGATGAAACTTTAAAATTTATTTCTTTGCTTCTTGAAGAATATTCTGATGAATGGGGAAACAAGCACATGTTTCATTATCGATGGAAAGCTGAAGTAGACCAAAAATCTGCTAGCAAGAGAATAGCTGAAACTAACCTGCCTACTTATATTAAATTTTTACCCGTTGTTAATAGTTTGGTAAAAAACAAAATAGCTAAGACTGTTAAGCAAAGAATGAGTAATAGGTTGTGGGTTATTGGCTCAAATGAAACTACCGAAGACCAAATAACTAATTCTTTTCATAATTTGCTCACAAAGCTTAATTCCCATTTAAGAGACAGAAAGTATATTTTTGGCGATAAACCTTCTTACGCAGACTTTGGTTTATGGGGTCAGATTTATAATTCTTATACAGATCCTACTCCTAGAAAGTTTATAGAAGATAAGTATTATGATTTATTGCCATGGATAAGAAGAATGCTAAATCCAAAAGAGGAAGGTGATTACGAATCATGGGATTCTCTTTCAAACACTTTAATGCCAATACTTAAAGAAGAAGTGGGTGAAATATTTCTTCCATGGACATCGGAGATAACTAAATCAATGTCAGAAAAAAAGGAAGAGTTATCGCTAATAATAAAAGGTCAAAAATTTAAGCATTCGATTGGTGGCCCACAAAAATATCATGTAAAGTCTTTAGCGGTATTAAAAGAAAAGTTTCATTATTTTAAAGGTAATCAAACCTTAGAAAGTATTCTTTCAGAAGCAAATTGTCTAAATTTTTTAAAGTAGTTTATCTATATAAATCAGTATTTTATGTCAATAATTTCAAGTATTAGAAACCAAATAGCTAGATATGTTATGCCTAGAGTTTTATTAAATTGGTCTGATCCAAATATTGTTATAAGAAAAAGGGAAGAAAAAGAAAAAATAAGAAAAAAAGAAGGTCGACCACATGAAGTTTTTTATTTTCATGAACTACTAGACCCTTATTCGCATATAACAGCTCAAATATTAAATAAATTTAGATTAGAGTATTCTGTAAAGATTATACCTATGCTTGTTAATAAACCGCCAATCAAGACTATTCATGAGCCTAGTTTGTATAGAAAATACTGCCTTACTGATGCAATCAGAATAGCCCCTTTCTACGGAGTTAAATCTCCAGGAGAGAAGTTACCAGATGATCAGATTGTCTTATTGGCTCAAAGAATTCTATGTAGTCTTACAAAAGAAGAATTTATATCGTGCATAGATGAAATTAATACTTTTGTTTGGTCTGGTAATGAAATTGCTTTGCAAGATCTAATCAATGAAAAAACTGTGTCGGAGGAAGTAGCTCTGGCCAAAATCTATGCAAATGAGAACAAAAGAGATGAAGTTGAAGCTTACATGGGATCAACTTTTAGTTATGAAGGAGAACTCTATTGGGGCATAGATCGTCTTGATCATCTTGAACTTAGATTAAAAGCTTTAGGTTTAAAGAAAAATCTAGGTGCAAATTATATATCTGAAAGAATGAAAACAAATGTGAGTGATAATCCTAATAACTCTGATATTAAGTTGGAATTTTACCCTTCATTAAATAGCCCCTATACCTCAATCTCGTTAGAAAGAATTAAACACTTACAAACAAACTACCCTATCGAAATTATTACTAAGCCCGTGTTGCCTATGCTTATGAGAAATATGACTATTCCTAGATACAAAGCAAAATATATATTTAAAGATACAGCAAGGGAAGCAAAAAAATATGACGTTCCTTTTGGTAAAGTTATCAGTCCATTGGGTAAACCAGCAGAAAGAGCTTACTCGCTGTTTCCTTGGATTGATAAAAAAGGATATGGCTTTGAGTACATAAGTAGACTTATGATTTCTTCCTTTAGAGAAGCGGAAGATATTGGGAAAGAAACCTATTTAAAGAAATTGATAGAAGACCTAGGATTAGATTGGAAGGAGGCCCAGAGTCACCTAGATACTGATAATTGGAAAGAAGTACTAGAAAACAATAGATTAGTTATGTATGAAGGAAATTCCTGGGGCGTACCGTCCTTTAGGTTGATTGATGGCCAAGAAACTTATACTACTTGGGGTCAAGATAGAATTTGGTTAATTGAAGAGGAAATAGTTAAACGTCTAAATAAACAGGAGTAACACATGGAAATTCATGGAGAATGCGACCCTCAATTTAGTAAAGTTAAAGAAACTTTTAAAAAGTTGTATCAAGAAAACAGGGAAATTGGTTCTTGTTTTGCTGTATATAGAGACGGTACGCCTTTGGTAGATTTATGGGGAGGTTTTCAAGATAAAGAAAAAAATAAGCCGTGGGAAAAAGATAATTTAGTTACAGTATATTCAACCACTAAAGGAGTAGCAGCCTTGTGTATTGCTTTGGCAGTGGAAAAGGGCCTTCTTAAGTATGAAGAAAAGGTAGGCACCTATTGGTCTGAGTTTGCTACTAATGGAAAGCAAAATATTACTGTGGGGATGCTCATGTCACATCAGGCTGGGATTTGTTCTCCGGAAACTAGAAATGTTGATGACTATTACGATCAAAATTTAATGGCAGGAAAATTATCTGGCATGACTCCAATATGGGAGCCTGGAACAGCATCTGGTTATCATTCAATGACTTTTGGTTGGTTAACTTCGGAGTTAATACTGAGGGTAACTGGAAAATCTTTGGGGACTTTTTTTAGAGAAGAAATAGGAGAGGAGCATGGAATAGATTTCTTTATTGGATTACCTGAATCTGAAGAGCATCGTGTAGCAGAGTTAGTACCATTTGAGATAGAAAGAAACGAAGATTCTAAAAGACAAAAAGTTGAACTAACAGAAGCACAAAAATCACAACGCAATTCTGTGGGGACTCTGAATATTCATAATACTAAAGCATGGAGGCAAGCAGAAATACCCTCTGCTAATGGACAAGGGAATGCCGGAGGTCTGGCAAAGTTATATAGCTTAATAGTTTCAGAAAATGAAAGCTTAAGACTTCTTAAAGACGATACCGTTAACCAGATGACTACCATGCAGATTGAAGGTAAAGATCTGGTCTTAGCTGTTCCAGTTAGGTGGGGAGCTGGTTTTGTTCTAAATAAACATCAAATTATTTATGGACCGACTCAAGCATCTTTTGGTCATTCAGGATATGGTGGTTCTTGCGCTTTTGGAGATCCAGAAAATAAAATTGGTATTTCTTATGTAATGAATAGAATGTTAGATAATTTCAATGCTGATGGCAGATCTATAGAATTAATAAATTCAGTATATGATTGTCTCTAGAAATTAAACTTATTTTTAAATGAAAAAAGCCTACCCCTTACTATTCTTCTTAACCCTACTTAACACGCTTAACTTTGTAGATAGGCAGTTAATAGCAAGTTTTGCTAATTTTATAGTTCCTGACTTAGGTTTAACAGATGCTCAATTTGGATTTCTTACGAGCCTAGCTTTTATAGCCTTTTACTCAATAATGGGTCTGTTTATGGGGGTTTTAGCCGATACTGTAAATAGACCCAAGTTAATAGCTTTTGGGGTAATTTTGTGGAGTGCTTTTACAGCCCTAACTGGCAATGCAAAAGGATTTATAAGCATGGCGATTCCAAGAATGTTTATAGGGGTGGGAGAATCAATCTTAACTCCTACATCTATGTCATTACTTTCAGATTCATTTCCAGAAAAGAGAATGGGATTTGCAGCTGGCTTCTATTATATGGGTGTCCCTATAGGTGTTGGTGTAAGTCTTTTAATTGCAGGATATTTAGGTGAATCTTTAGGATGGAGAAATTGTTTTTACCTGCTAGGAGGAATTGGTTTGTTGCTTGGATTCAGCACTTTGCTCTTTAGGGAAAGACCAAGAAAAATCATTCAAGATGAAGGAGAAAAACCTTCACTTTCATATTCATCAACTAAAAAAATAGTCCATACATTAATACAAGCTTTAAAAACTTCTTCAGCCCTTAAATTTACTATTCTTGCTGGAGTTCTCTATCACGTAGTGCTCGGAGCTGCTGTTTTTGAACAATTATGGTATGTTCAAGAAAGAGGTTTTGAACGTTCAGAGATTGCTCAAATTACTGGCTGGATTGGAGTTATAGCTGGAATGACAGGGAATCTTTTTGGTGGAGTAGTAAGTGACTGGTGGCAAGAAAAGACCAATCAAGGAAGACCTATGTTTCTCTTCTGGTTAGCTCTAATTACTTTCCCTATATTTATTTACTATAGATTTGCTGAACCAAATACAGTTATATTCTGGATAGGCGTAGTTCTTGGTTTCTTCCAACTAGGTTGCTTCTTTGGCCCTACTTTCTCAGTAGTTCAAGAATTAGTTCCAGGTAATATTAGAGCTACAGTGGTAGCCTTCTACATTCTTACCCTTAACCTTATTGGCCTTACATTGGGTTCTTTAGGTGGAGGTCTATGTGTAGACTATCTTAAGGCACTTAATTACAACGAACCTTATACATTAATGTTAATAGTTTTTACTTGTATAAGTGCAGCTTCAATACCTTGCTATTATCTAGCCGGGAGGAGGTACAAAGAAGACAAGAAAAGACTTGAAGGTTCTTTTTCTAGTTAATCATAAACTACTGAATAGCTACTTTCTTATTATTTATTCTAGCTAAAAACTTTAATAAAACTAGTAAATTAATAGCTCCCATAAAGGAAGCAAAAGCAAAAGATCTATAATAATCACCATATAAATCAAAAAAGTATCCTCCAAAAAAACCGCCCATTCCCATTCCCATCCAACCAAAGAAAGAGCCTAGACTATTTGCTCTACCGGCAAACTTAGCTGAAACCATCATTCTAGTGCAAACTAAGATACTGGACATAACACCTGAGTAAGTAAAGCCAAAAAAAGCTGCTAAAAGATATAAACCTGAAGGATTGGTAATATAAGGAAACCATATTACAGAGATAGTCTGTCCTATAGACATAAGAATATAGGCAGGTAAAGCTCCTATCATATCTCCCAACTTGCCCCCTAAGATTCTTCCGAAAGCACCACAAAACATCAAAACCATTAAGACACCGGTTGCAAATTCAATGGAAAAGTCAGCGTCAGTTAGCAAGGGGACTAAATGAACAATTGGAACAGACATACAAATGCAGCAAAATATCACAGCTGAACACAACCAAGTTATGACTTCCTTTTCTGATAAAGGAAAATCTCTAAACTCTTCAGTTGAAGTCCTAGCTGCTTCACGCCAAGGCGATTCTCTAATAAACAATGCAGCTGGGATTGCGATTATTAAATAAACTATAGCCATTGTGAAATAAGCTTCGCGCCATCCATCGCTCTCTATAATGATTCCTGTAATATAAGGTATTAGGCCTTGCCCTATCGCTCCTCCGGAAGCAGTCAAACCGAGAGCTAATCCTGGATTATTACGAAACCAAAAACCTACATTAGCAAACAAAGGGGAAGTAACCATTGCATTACCAAATGCACCAAAAAGAAAGTAAAAACCATAGAAATAAAATATACCAGTATGGTTGCTTAACAAATACAGAGATAAAGACATCATTAAAGCAGCAACAATTCCAAACCACCTCGTTCCATACTTATCAGCTATATAACCCCAAAAAATTCCAAAAGCTGCTGAAGAAAACGAAATAACTGTATAAGCTAAAGAAGTATCTGCCCTAGACCATCCAAACTCCAGTGATAAAGGTTTTAAAAAGACTGAAATTGAAGCCAAAGTCCCAAATGATAATGCACTTAGAATGAAGACTGCAATGACCATGACCCAAGCATAAATTGGATCTTTGGAAACCCTTGTATTCATAAATAATTATAAAGAGTTTAGTTACTCTTCCATCCAGTTGGCTATCTTAATGTCCTTAGGATCTATTAGAACCCCTGGGTTCATTATTGAATTAGGATCTATACCTGCCTTTGCCGCTACCAACATCTTATTAAACTCTTCAGGTCTTTGTAGATCATAGCCTTTAACTCTATGGTCTCTGCCTACTGCATGATGATGAGTTACAGTTCCTCCTTCCGATACACATATCTCGTTAGTAGCTATTTTTATATCTTTCCATACATCAATCATAGTTGAAGGTTTTGCATAGGCTGTATATGAAAAATAAGGGGCTAATCCGTCAGGGTAAGTATGAGTCAATCTACAAGTTACCTTAGATTCTTTTCCAGAAATTTTCTTTATAGCCTCTTCAGCCTTAACTTTAAGGCTTTCAATGAAATCATACCCTTTATCCCAAGTTACAGAGGTTTCAAAAGTATCTTGAATGATTCCTCTTCTAACTGCTGCTTCACGATAATATGGAGCTCTTATAAAGCTATTCCTCCAAGTTCCTGATGCACCTGTTTTATGAGCATCTTCCTTCTTTTCTTTAGGAAGTTCATACTGACCTCCACATTCTGAAGCAATTTCTAAGGCTCTACTTAACCAAACATCCATTTCATGATCAGCAGATTCAAAAGATACTATCAATAAATGTTTAGTTCCGTCAGCTGCTCCATTAAAGAAGGCTTCATCAGCATCTAGAAGTCTACAATTTGCAGGAAACAATCCTGATTGGCTGATAAGCCTTGTAGCATTTAGAGCATCAGAATAGTCATCAAATAAAATAGGGCTAGAAGCTCTAAATCTAGGTCTTTCTTGTAACCTCATCCACGCTTGCGTAATAACTCCCAATATTCCCTCCGATCCAATCATTAAACGATCAGGGCTAGGTCCAGCTCCTGAACCGGGCAACCTTCTTGATTCTAAAATACCTGAAGGAGTAACAGTAGTTGTTGATTCTACAAAATCATCTATATGAGTATATAAAGTAGCAAAATGTCCACCTGATCTTGTAGCAATCCACCCTCCTAGAGTTGAATGTTCAAAGCTTTGGGGGAAATGCCTAAGTGTTAAATTATGTTTTTTCAGCTCTTCTTCTAAGTCAGGCCCTAAAATACCTGCCTGTATTAAAGCAGCTCTACTATCCTTATCAACCTCAAGCACTTTATTTAGGTTTCTTAAATCTAAAGAGATAACTCCTGCAAAAGAATCTCCGACATCGGTTTCTACTCCTCCACAAACACTAGATCCCCCTCCATAGGGTATGACAGCTGTATTATTATCATTAGCCCAATCCATAATACTTACTATGTCTTCCTGATTGTTAGGGAAAGCTACTAGATCAGGAGGATTGGGAAAAGATGACAGCATTGCTCTTGCTACATCTGGAAAAGACTTTCCATAAGCATGGTTGAGCCTCTCTAGCTTGTCATCAGAAAAGAGTGATTTTAAAGAACCAGGTAAGTTAATTCTTGGTTTTCTTAAATCTATTTCACTAGCTGATGGAATAGGCAAGACATCAACTTCACTAAGATTAAAATTTTTAAGTATTCTATTCTCTACTGCTTGCTCCTCTTCGTCTGTTAAGACTTGATCTGCATAACCCCATCCCCAGAATTTTCTTTGTTTCACGCTTTCTCCTTTTACTTTATTTATATATCACTCAGTTAAACAACTCCCAATCTGCTCATCTAAATCTAATGATGCAGTTATTGCTCCATATACATCTGTATTGTCCAGTGTGCCGGTAAAGTTCTCTGCTCCCGGACCATAAGCATATATAGGAACAGGGACGCCAGTATGAGTTCCACTTCCTACTGCTGTATTAAAAGAAATTTTTACTCCTTGGCTAGTGTAATCGACTGGATTGGCCGGTTCTATGAGAAGCCCCCCCGTCTCATGATCAGATGTTACAACAACCAAAGTATCATCATTATCTTTAGCGTATTCAAGAGCCCATTCAATAGCTGTATCTAGATCTTTCATTTCAGTCATTAAATAATCTAAATTATTAACATGACCTGCCCAATCTACCTGCGAGCCTTCTGCCATGATAAAAAAACCTTCGCAACCTTCATCAATGAAACGATTTGATCTATTAACTGCAAATTGAACCATTTCTCTTAATGATGGTTCGTATATGTGATTTTCTGGAGTATCTATATTCCTTAAATGTTCATCAGCAAAAAGGCCAAAGACTTTCTTTGAAGTGTTTGGAGCAAAATTTAACATCTCGTCTTTAGTTGTTAGTAAAATATTATTATCTTTTAATTCTTCAATTAAATTTCTTCCATCCTCTCTCTTGCCCCCTAAATTTTCAGGTAAGAAAAAATGCCTCCCTCCACCCAAGAAAGTTGAAACTTTAGCATTAAGCATTTGTGAGCTAATTTCATCTGTTTTCCACCTTAGATCAATATGTGCGGCAAAAGCAGCAGGTGTAGCATGTGTAATTTCAGATGTTGCCAATAAAGAGCTTACAAAACCAAATCTATTCAAAGTCTCCGTTAAGTTCTCTAGAGAATTTTTATTTGAATCAAGGCCTAAATAAGTATTATTTGTCTTGTATCCAGTGCTGTATGCAGTTGCAGAAGAAGCAGAATCAGTAACAATTCCATCCTCTGAATGCGTTAAAACAATTCCTGAATAAGGGAAATTATCAACTGATATTCTTGAGTTGGTCCCTCCGCTTATTAATCTATAAGCTGTAATTTGACTCAAGCTCATACCATCACCAATAAAAAGGATTAGATTTTTAGCCTTTGCTGAAGATGAGTGTTTTCTTTGTGTTAGAGCAGAAGTAGGAACTGACTGTATATAAGAATCTTTTTCATCTAAGCTTGCTATTCCAATTGGTAAGTTTTTCATAATCATATCTTGGGCATAAGAATAGATTCCCCAACCACCAATAAAAATACCTAAGATTAGAAAAATAACACTCCATAAAATCTGCTTTGTTTTCATTCTTTAAATCTCCTTAATTTTTTTATTTTACATCTTATTTCTTAAATCTCTTTGGATTGATTTAAAAAACCCCGCATAAAGCGGGGCTTTTTAAGAAGAAGTATCTCAACTGTCTTCTAAACTACCAATCTGTAAGATGGTAGCCGGAACCGGGGATACCCCGTGTCAGAAGGCACCTCCTGTAATTCCTGCTAATAAATAAATACTAATTTGGACCACCTCCTTTAAAGGGTAATAAAATTACCTGATATTTGATCCCCCTTGTAACAAATCAAATTCAGAACATCCTAGACATAGATTAACAAGTTTCTTTACATTACAAAACAAAAAATTTGATAAAAAAAAGGCCTCTTTCGAGGCCTTTTAGTATTGGGGATATTAGAAAAAATAATTAAAACTTAAAGTCACTAACCTAGGTTGCCCTAAGGTTCCAATAACTATGCTATCTCCTCCGTCAAGCAGATAATAGTTAGGGAAGTGCTGAACATCCATGTAGTAATCTTCATCAAATAAGTTTTCTATATTTAACATCACTTCCCAATCTTCTGAAGTTTGCCCAATTTGAGCATTTACAAGCGTATTACTTGGATTAGTTACAGGATCCCATGCCTGTAAACCTTCATAACTACCCGTATGACTTATTTGAAAGCTAGCAGCTAAGTTTCTTCCATTGTTTGCTGGTTTTAAATAGTCAGCTGATAGATTAACCCCTGACTTAGGAACAACTGGAGGTGAATTGCCTCCTAGGTCTACTCCTCCAACAACAGTACCGTTTTTCCATTCAGCGTCTACCCAACCGGCTGAGAAAGATAATTTTAAGAAATCATTCATTCTGACAGCAAAATCTGCTTCAAATCCAAATTGATCTGAATCTCCTAGGTTTACTATTCCTTCTACAATTCCACCTCCATTTGGATCTTCTATTTGATACTCGATCTGTCTATCATCATATGCAATGGAAAAAGCAGCTACGGATCCACTTACTCTACCGTCTTCAGATCTACCCTTCCAGCCTATTTCATAACTTGTCGCTTCTTCTTTATCAAAACCAAATAAGCTTGTTGAACCAGCTAAATTACTAAGGTTGTACCCTCCAGGTTCGTATCCCTTAGATGCTGTAAAGTAAACGATTGAGCCGTCTTCTCTGTTACGAGTTAAAGAAAATTTAGGAAGTATCTCTGTATCACTCTTATCACTTGATAAACCGCTATCAAGGTTAGTGCTCTCGTTCTCCCATCTATCTATCCTTAAACCTAAACCCAGCTCCCAGTCATCAAAACTAGTTGTCATATTCGCAAAAGCAGCTAAGTGGCTCTTATCTCTATCTCTCAATTCAAAAGGCGTTCTTAAACTTAATTGTTCTTCAGCTTGAGTTAAAATTTGCCCTGCCCAAACTCCTGAGCAAGTATCCATTCCAGCAGCACACCCTAAAGGACCAGTGAAATTATCTCCAATTGCCTGAGTATTCCACCAGATTAGTTCAGAACGCATCTTTTCTTCATACATAGAATAATAAAGACCTCCTAACCACTGGATAGGGCCATCATCGGTAGAAGTTAGTCTTAACTCTTGAGTAAAGACTTTCATGTCTTCTGGTCTTATTAAATCTAATAAATACTCTG
This sequence comes from Gammaproteobacteria bacterium, assembly GCA_045563675.1. Lineage (GTDB taxonomy): Bacteria > Pseudomonadota > Gammaproteobacteria > Magnimaribacterales > Magnimaribacteraceae > AEGEAN-183. The sequence goes on along the minus strand of JBJLIX010000002.1, from coordinate 114,597 downwards.
GGCTTATATCAAGATCACTGTAACGGGTGCTTTCAGTATCAGTATGTGAAGTTACCGAAGTAACATCCATGCCATCATACTCCCAAACTAATTCAAGCATTGCAGAGACAGTATCTCTTTCATGTCTTGGATTTGTTGTAGTATCAACAGTATTAGGATGTTGAAGTGAATTCTTATCAAGCTCTCTTATCCAATGATTGTTAGGGCCCTCATAATCATTCCATCTAAATGATGCATATGCAGAAACTATATCATTCACCGGTCCAGCTACAGAAATACGCACACCAGACTCCTCTGACTGCCCTATATCTTCATCGTTATTTGCAGCTAAGCCATTTACCCTAGGACTATTTGGGTTTACTAAATAACCATCATTAGTAGAACCAAAGGCAAATAATCTGATTGCCCAATCATTCTCGAGTGGATTATTGATACTAATTTCTCCATCTGCAATGCCTTGCTCTCCTACAACTGCCTTAACTCTTTTTGACGAACTTGAAGGATCAGGTCTAGCACTTACAAATTTAATAGCACCCCCTATATTGCTACCACCATAAAGCGTACCTTGAGGACCTTTCAGGACTTCTATTCTTTCTAAATCACCAAATCTTGAAGAGGCATCTGAAAAGACCTGAACATCGTCTAAGTAGAAGCCTACTCCCTGCGTATTACCGAATGAGCCTAACCCTCTAATAGAAACATTAGGGAAGCCATCAGCTCTTGGGGAAAGATTAAGATTAGGTACTAAAAAACCCACATCTTCTAGACTTTTAATATTCTGTCTATTTATGTCAGCTCCCCCAATAGCCTGGACAGATTCTGGAATATCTAAAAGGCTTTCTTCTCTTTTTCTAGCTGTAACAACAATTTCATCCACCGTATCCGCAGCCACAAGATTATTGGAATGTATGCTTGGAAAGACTAGTAAGCATAATGCCGCAATAAAGCTTATGTTTAGCTTGTAATATTTACTCATATTTTTCTCCCTATTTATTGAGCAAAAAAGTAAAAACTTTTTATCTGTATTTAAGAAGATGCCTAATAGCAATGAAAAAGTCTTTACTTTAAATGCAAGTCTATTTGTATTTAAGTGATAAAAAGACTTAATAGATAATAAATATATAGCTTTGCTAGTATTTAATTAAAAAGGGCTCTCATTATTAGTCTATATGAAAGCCCTAACTAACCCCTGGGGAGAAATTAGTAATGCAATTGTATGGCTATAAAGTAAAAAAGCTTGGAAGAGAATGTAAGTTAGATTGGATTAGGAAGTAAGCGGTCAAACAAGATTCTTTTCTCTATACTTTGAAGGTGTAAGTCCTACTAAGTCTTTAAACCTTCTACTAAAGTGAGTGCTGTCATTGAAACCGCTCATAAATGCTACTTCAGTTATGCTATACAGAGAACTAGAGGAAGTAGCTAATAAAAGCTTAGCAAGCTCTAATCTCTTCCTAATAAGATACTTCAACACAGTTTCTTGCTCTTCTGTTTGCTTAAAAATCCAATGTAAATATCGGACTGATATGCCTAATTCTTCTGAAATCTTCTTTGGTGTAAGAGAAGAATCAGACATATTAACCAACATATATTTTTTTGCCGCAACTAGCTGAATATCTTTTATTTTTGATGGCTTTTCTTCCTCTATGTCTCCCAAAGCAAAAACTAGCATAGATAAATTAGACATAATCAAAGGGACAATCGCTTTTGATTGATAAATAGGATTGTTATTTGTACTCATAGCAAATTCTGTTATTAATTCTAAATAACTTCCTAGTAGTTTAGCTGAAGCTTCTGGAGGGCTAATTAATTTACTTTTTAGATTTTTATAAATCCTTGGTATCCAGCTTCTTACAAGAGATGTAGGCATATAAATAACAATAATATGTGAACTTTCAACTACTTTGAAACTTTGAGGTAAGTCATTATTATCTATAACTAAGATACTACCTTGCTTTAAAAGGTAGGAAGAGTTCTTAAAATTTACTTCTACCGAGCCTGATACGACATAAAACTCCTGTAAGATATCTAAAGTCTTTTCTTTTTTATTGAAAGCAAAGTCAGTAAAGAGCTCAGTGGGCTCAGTTTTGGCCTCTACCACTCTAAGATCACCAAGCTGGCCTAAATTCAATTCATATTTAGATTCATCACCAGACCTTTTTCTTAAGTAAGCTTCTGAAATAAAGTTTTTTCCCATCACCTCTTCCCATTCTTTTTTTTGTTTGAGAGTAAGTATGGGGAGAGTTTTATTTGGAATACGCATTAAGATTGAATAAAAAACTAAAACACTAAACCAGGATTAAGAATGCCTTTAGGATCAAAAGTATTCTTAAGAGCTTTCATGTAATTAATTTCTTCTTTACTTCTACTCAGATGTAAATAGTCCTTCTTTTCAAAACCTATTCCATGTTCAGCTGATATGGAACCTCCAATACCTTTTAAAGGATCATAAACTGAATTCTCTATCTTTCTAAGTATATCTGGGTTTAAATCTCCGGTCCCTACCACCAAGTGTAAGTTTCCATCTGCTAAATGACCCCAAACTATATGATGAAATTCATCCCAGTTGTTTTTAAGGTTCTTTTCAACTTCTGAGATATATTTTTCCATTTCATTAATAGGTAAACTTACATCAAACATTACTGTAGGCCCATATTGAGCTTGCTTCTCTACATCATCTCTTAAAGCCCAAAGAGATAATCTTTCTTTTTCAGATTTAGCTAAAACTGCATCTATGACCATTTCTTCTTCAAAAGCTTTATTCAGTAGTAATTCGAAATGCTCTTCGTCTTTACTTTGATCTGATCCCATTGACTCAACAAGAACATAAAAAGGTATGTTTTTCTTTAAAGGCAAGGCTGCATCTTCCAAGTGATTAGTTACCATCTCATAAAATTCTTTCCACATAACCTCATAAGCACTCATATTACCTCCCAATCCAGAGTCAATATGTTTTAGAAACTTAATAATAGAAGAAAAATCTTTTATACCTACTATAGCTGTATTTTGACTTATTGGAGCTTCTCTTAACCTCAGAACGCACTTGGTAACTATTCCTAATGTTCCCTCTGTACCAATAAATAATTGTTTCAGATCATAGCCAGCATTATTCTTAATCATTTTATTCATTGAAGAAAGTATTGTTCCGTCTGAAGTAACAGCTTCAATACCAAGCACTGAGTCTCTAGTCATACCATAACGTATAACTCTATTACCTCCGGCATTGGTAGAAATATTTCCTCCTATAGAACAAGATCCTCTAGCTCCTAGGTCTAGTGGAAAAAACATATTTTCTGACTCAGCCTTCTCTTGAATTGCTTGCAAAGTAACACCAGATTGGCAAGTAATAGTTCTACCTATTGGGTCAATATCCATAACTCTGTTCATTCTTTCAAGTGAAATAATAAGCTGATCAGAAGAAGTTCTAGTGCCATAAACCAACCCTGTTAAACCGCCATGAACTACTACTTTTTGTTCATATTTATTACATAAAGCTAGTATTTTTGAAACTTCCTGAGTTGTCTCTGGTCTGACTATGACCTTTGCCTCTATGGGTTCTTCTGTATGTAAACCTCCAGCTGTTCTTAAAGAAACGTCCTCATCAACTAATAAAGCCTTTTTTGGTAGGAAGCTTTGTAAATCGTTTAATACATTTTCTTTCAACATAAAAGTATCTCCTCCCATTAGAAAGAGTTATAAATCTAGAGAATTATAAGGGAATCTTTTTTTTTAACTAGCTTCCCATGCTGCTTGAGCATCCTGCCAAGTAACCACAGCTACGGTATTTCCCTCTTCATCAATAAAATGAAGTGGGCCAAGAAAAGTCATATAAAATTCACTATCTTCTAAAAAATGTGTCTCGTCATGTCTTGCATTACAAGGTTCATATCCGTATCCAGGAGCCACAGCTGTTGCCCCACCATCATCATCTCCGCCTCTTACATTCATCTTACCTTTAGTTAGAAAATATTCTCCAGGTCCTATGTGAATGTGTCGGTGAAAAGACGATCCTTCTGGACAATCAAAAATAGCTGCCCATGAACCCATTTCTGGTGATACGTTTAATAATTTCCAAGTAATTCCCCCTACTGCTAATGGCGGCGGAAATGGCTTCCACTCATTACCATCTATTTGTACGTACCTGCCTTTTAATTGTTCTTGATGTTTTACATCACTCATAATTGTTTCCTCCCTTAAGTGCAAATTGCCTTAAGTAGACTATTATTACTTTATTATAAGTGCAAGTTATAATTACTTAGAATGTAATTAATTAATTATCAGAAAAAATTCTTGGGACAATACTAAAAGGACCTCCTGTCAGGAGGTCCTTTTAAAAAGAATTAAGCTTAAAAGTTATAGCTTAAGCTTGCAGAAAATATCCTTGGATGTCCATGAGTACCTATTATTATACCTGGCGCATCATCAACTATTCCTTGAACAAAATTCGGAAAATTCTCTAAATCAGTGTAATACTCTTCATCGGTAAGGTTATCCATGTTTAACATAAATTCCCATGGCCCCTGTACCAATCCTATTTGAAGATTAACTACATTTGAACTAGGGTTCTTGATAGCATCCCAAGGCGGCATACTCATTCCTTGGCCATTGTGATTCCATTGAAGATCTATAAACACATCCGCTCCACTAGGAGCTGGTAAATAGTAGCTAGCTGCTAAAGTATAACCATTATCAATTACATTAGATGGTACTAATCCGCTCAAGTCTGTTCCATCAGGCATTACTGTTCCGTCATCCCATTCAGCATCTAACCATCCTGCAGCTAGAGAAAGAGTTAAATTGTCTGTAGCTTTAACTGACAAATCAAATTCAAATCCTGATTGCTCTGTATCACCTACATTAGTTATTCCTTCTATTAATCCTGGTCCATTAGGATTGGCAGTAAGAATTTGGTAGGCCCTATCTTTATAGTCAATCACAAAATAGGCAGCAGAGAGAGATGCTTTTCCATCTGCTATTGTTCCCTTCCAGCCTATCTCTTGTTGATTAGCTTCTTCGGCTTGGAAAGCTAACAATGTAGGAGCTCCAGTTGGACTTAAGATGGGTGTACTGCCATTTAAACCTCCTGGCTCATAACCCTTAGAGGAAGTGAAGTACACAATGGAATCCTCTAAGCTTTTAGTAATAGATAGACGAGGTAAAACTTCAGTATCATTTACAACTCCGCTATGGATAGCACCATTTGTTGCTGAATCTAAGTTATCTTCATCTTCTTCCCATTTATCTACCCTTAGACCAAAATCATATCTCCAAGTATCTACTTCGTAAGAAACATTACCAAAAGCTGCTCGGTGTGTATTTTCTTCGTCTCTAAGCTCAAAAGGTAACTCGAAATCTGCATCAGGAAGAATAATGCCTGGTCCAAAGTGAAGGTAAGAATCCATTTTATTAACATAATTAGACAGGTAGACTCCACCAATCCATTGAAAATTACTATCAGTAGTCGATGTAAATCTAATTTCTTGTGTTGTAACTTCCATCTCTTCAGGTCTGTAGGTGTTCATAAACCAGAATTGAGTTAAATCAACATCGGTAATACGTGTACTTTCAGTATCTGTGTAAGAAGTTATAGAAGTTAGATCAAATCCTTCCATTTCCCATACAAGCTCTAATTTAGCTCCGGTAGTTTCACGATCATGTGAAGAGTTCAGTCCCGCATCTAAAGTTTTAGGATATGTCATATTAGGCGGTGTTCCTAATTCTCTAGCCCAATTATTAACTGGACCATTATATTCATTAAAACGAAAAGAAGCGTACATTGAAAGGTTATCTGAAATAGAACCTGCTAGAGAAATACGACCTCCGCTTTCATCGTAGGCTCCAACATCTGGGTCTTGGTTGTCAATATTGTCGGAATTTGGGTTTGTCATAAATCCATCGTCTTCCCTAGAGAAAGCAAATACTCTCATTGCCCAACCATCACCAACTGGCATGTTAAGAGAAGCCTCTAGATCAATAACTCCCTGATCTCCTCCCAATACTTTAACTCTTCCTGAAGTTTCATCTGCCGTGGGTCTTTTGCTAACAAATTTAATAGCTCCACCTATATTACTTCCACCATATAGAGTTCCTTGCGGTCCTTTTAAAACTTCTATTCTATCCAGGTCACCAAATCTAGAAGACGCATCACTAAAGAGCTGAACATCATCTAGATAGAACCCGACACCTTGAGTTAGTCCAAAGGCCCCTATTCCTCTAATAGAAACATTAGGATAACCATCAGTTCTCATTGCAAGGTTTAAATTAGGTATCGCTAGACCTATTTTATCTAAGCCCTTTATATTTTGGCGGTCTATTGCGCCTCCTGAGATTGCAGAAACTGATTCAGGAATATCTAAAAGACTTTCTTCTCTTTTCCTAGCTGTAACAACAACTTCCTCAATTCCATCTGCGCTTTCATCATCAGCAAATAGAGTGAAAGGAAAAGCAATTAAGCTTAAAAAAACTATAAAAACAACATTTCTTGGATTGTTAGACATATCTCTCCCCAATATTAGATATAATAAAGTCGCTAATTTATCCCAAAAATGCTTTTATAACAACGTATTTAGTATAAAAAGGAAGAAAGATGACAATAAATGAACTTGATAAGCCTAACGCAAAAGGCACTGAAGAATACATAATGAATCAAACTATGATGAGAATAAAGGACCCAGACATCTCATTAGATTTCTATGTTAATGTTCTTGGAATGACCCTTGTAAAAAAATTGGATTTTCCGTCTATGGAATTCAGTCTATTTTTCTTAGGCTACTTAAGAGAAGAAGATAAACCAGTTCCAGATGATCCTCAAAAAAGAGCTGAATATGCATTTTCTCAAAAAGCCATGATTGAATTAACCCACAACTGGGGTACAGAAAAGGATGATTCTTTTAGCTACCATGACGGTAATTCTGATCCTAGAGGATTTGGACATATAGGTATAACTGTTCCTGATGTATATGCAGCAAGTGATAGATTCGAAAAATTAGGTATAGAGTTTGTAAAAAGACCTGATGACGGAAGCATGAAAGGCCTAGCGTTCATAAAAGATCCAGATGGTTACTGGATTGAAATCCTTTCATCAACTACTTCTTCAAAATTCTAAAAAAGTAAATTCTTATGGAAATTAAAGACCTAGCTTTAAGATTAGATCGATTAGAGTCTAAAGAAGAAATAAAAGAATTGGTTTCAAAGTATGCAGAAGCTTGTGATCAACAAGATTTAAGGTATTTAGAGGGATTATTTACAAAAGATGCTGAATTTTTTTCTCCTAATGGAATGTTAGAAAGTAAAGGGCGCCAAAATATTATAGAAATGTACAAGGAAGTATTCCAAACTAGAGGGCCATCCTTTCATTGGACACATGATGTTAGAGTGAATTTAAACTTTAAAGACACTGCCAAGGCTTTAGGAACTGTCTACAGTCATGCGGAGACTACTAGAGACGGAATAGCTAGTCTTGCAGCAATGAGATATGACGATGAATATTCAAATGATGAAGGAAATTGGAAATTCTCTAAAAGAGTTATCAATTTCTTTTACTATGTTAAAACTTCTGAATATGTAGACGATTTAACTGAGACCCTAAGGGTGAATGGAGCAAATGCAAAAGTTCCAGCAGATATACCTGAATCAGTTCCAGCTTGGATAGAATTTCAAGAAAAATTTAAGAAATGAAAAAAAATAGTTCAAACTCAGACGAAATGCTATCTCTTGTAAAAAGAGCTCTTAGTCATTTTGAGAATAAGACCACAGATCAAGCTGATCAAGTAATGTCTAACCCAGTAGAGGCTTATGTAGATCCAGAAAGATATGAGAGCGAGATAAATAGAATATATAAAAAACTACCGTTAGCTTTGTGTCTCAGTAGCGAACTACCATCTAAAAATACTTACAGAGCAATGAATGTTGTTGATACTCCGGTATTGATAACTAGATCTGAAGATATGAAAGTAAGGGCCTTCTTAAATGTTTGTCGCCATAGAGGTTCTCCTGTTTGTAGAGAAGGATCCGGTAAAAATAGAAACTTTATTTGCCCTTACCACGCTTGGACTTATAACCATGAAGGAAAGTTAATCGGAATGTACGGTGAAAAAACTTTTGGTGAAATAAACAAAGAAGAATTTGGATTAGTTGAGCTAGAGTGTTCAGAAAGCGCTGGCTTGGTTTGGGTAATTCTATCTCCTGAAATAAAGTTTAATATAAATGAATGGTTAGGCGATTTTGCTTTAGAACTTGAAACTCTTAACCTAAAAGATTGGTATATTTTTGATCAAAGAGAACTTGAGGGTCCTGGTTGGAAAGTAGCTTTAGATGGTTATCTAGAAGCTTATCATCACAACCAATTGCATGGAGATACCGTCGGGAAGCATACCGTTGGAAATTTGCTTGTTTTAGATACTTATGGACCTCACCAGAGATTAACCTTTGGCAGAAAGTCATTAAAAGATCTTATTGGTAAACCCGAATCAGATTGGAATTCACCACTTGAAAATATAAGACTAATACATTCTGGTTTTCCTAATCTTTCTATTTCTGGAGTTTTAGGAGATCATTGTTTAGTCAGTCAGATTTTTCCTACTTCTTCACCTGAAAAAACCATCACCAGACAAACAATTCTCGCTGCAAAGGAACCTAAATCTAAAGATGAAAAAGAAGCTTCTGAAAACTTTAGTCAAATGGTTTTACAGGCTGTTGAAGACGAAGACTATAAAATGGGATTACAAATTCAATCGACTATTTCTAAAATGAGTTCTTATAATTTTGTTTATGGAAAGAACGAGCCTGCTGTCCAAAATTATCATAATTGGATCAAAAAATTTATGGATAAAGATGGTTCTGATTGGTAACCACTTATTCTGATGAAAGTTATAGATATCCATGCTCATATAATCTTGCCTGAAACTTTAAATGTTCTTGAAGATTTAGGACCAGAGATGGGGGGTACAGATAAAGAGCCTTGGTTTAGAGCTGGAAACTATAGACTAGAAGGAGTTAGTTATAAAAATACACCTTTCATGGATGTGGATCTGCGATTAAAGGCCATGAACGAAATGGGAATAGACTTTCAGGTTGTTTCACCCAACCCTATTACTTATTTTCATTTTATTGAAGCCAAACAAGCAGATAAATTCTGTAAAATTCACAATGATTCTTTGGCTAAAATTATTTCTGAAAATCAAACTACTTTAGGAGGTTTTGCTGCTCTTCCCATGCAAGACCCTGTGATGGCGATTAAAGAACTGAATCGATCAGTTAAGGAGCTAGGTTTATTGGGGGGTTATATAGGAACTGATTTTCCTTTAGGAATAGACAGTAAAGAAATGGATGAATTTTATTCCAGTTGTTGTGAACTAAATGTGCCCTTATTTATTCACCCAGCTCCACAAGGTATTAACGGTCCTTTTTGTGATAATCGACTTGATGACTATAGCTTAGACTTAACTATAGGTTTTGCGAACGACGAAAGCATTGCCCTGGGCAGAATAATTTTTGGAGGCGTCTTAAAAAGACATCCAAATCTTGATATCTGTATTAGTCATGGTGGAGGAAATGTTGCATTCTTGGCTGGCAGGTTGGCTAAAGCTGCAGAAAAAAGACCTACTTCGCCTGACTGGTTAAAACAAGAAGGAGAGTTTCTTAAATACTTAAAGAGAATTTGGTTTGATAATCATGTCCATCAAAAAGAATCTCTGGAGCTTTTAGACTCTGTAGTAGGCAGAGAAAGACAGGTCTTGGGAACTAATTTTCTTGGGTGGGATCAACCAGATAAAAATAACCTTGCTTCTACTCAATCTTTCCTTGCGGATAACGCAAAAAAACTTCTACGTTTAAATTAGTTCTAGTTACTCTCTTCCTATATTAGCTAGTACGCTATTCATAACGCCACCGTCTATTAGGATGTTTTCTCCATGCACGTAAGAAGAGTCATCAGAAAGAAGAAACATAACTACTTTAGCTACATCTTCAGAACTTCCTAGCCTTCCTAATGGAACCATACCTTCTCTCTTTTCTCTTTCTTTTTGTTTTTTATAGTGAGAAGCTGCCATACCTGTGTTGATGAATCCAGGTGATACTGCATTTACGCGTATTCCTTCTTTACCCCATTCAAGAGACATTTGCTCAGTAAGCATGACAATTCCTGCTTTAGCCGCTGCATAGGCTCCTGAGTGAATTGCAGGGTGCTTTCCGCCACTAATTGAACTTATATTCACAATATTTCCTCCACCATGTTTGATCATGGCTCTAGCAACAGAGCAACTGACTATAAAACAACCGAGAAGGTTTACATTTATGACATCTCTAAAATCTTTTACATCTTGCTCTAAAAGACCCCCAAATCTTACTATTCCGGCACAATTAACAAGAGCATCGATTGAACTACCAAAGCTATTAACACTTTCAGTAACTGATTTTTCATCAGTTATATCTGTTGGCAAAGCAAATGAATTAGGAATTAACTTAGTGAGATCTTCAAGTTTCTTTTCATCTAAATCCATTAAACCTACACGATAGTTATTTTCGCTGGCGTTTTTTGCAATTTGAGAACCTATGCCCCCAGCAGCACCAGTGACTATTAAGTTTTTCATTTCTTAGTATTCTTTTTTAAGATTCTTTCAGAATAGGAAGATACTCTCCAACCTTCTGGGTCTTTAACCCTTTCCAAGGGAGGTGTTAGATCTATTTCCTTTCCATTAAGAAAAACATTTTTAATTAGTTCTTTATTTCCTAAGATAGTTACATCTTTTGAGGGATCACCATCTATGAGTAATATGTCGGCTAAATAGCCTTTTTTAAGTAAGCCAACTTCACCATCTTTTCTTAAAGCTTTAGCTGCGTCTTTAGTAGCACTTTTTATTGCCTGCAATGGAGTTAAGCCAAGTTTTTCTACAAAAACTTGCATTTCTTTATAATGCCAGTCTCCATAAGGGGTTACTGAAAATCCTGACTCACTGCCACATAACAACGGAACTCCGCTTTCAAAAGCTTTTATTAAGATATCTAAATTATCTTCAATTTCTTTTTCAAATATTTCTTTATAAGTTTTTGAGGCTCCCATTTCTTCTGAATAATCAATTAAATTAGCTTGGAATGTAAAAGTAGGGACGATAGGAACTTTCTTTTCAATTACAACTTCTAAAGCCTCTTCGTTCATATAAGTGGCATGAAGAACAAGATCCATTCCAGCTAGAACAGAATCTCTTACACTATCAGCACTTCTACAATGTCCTACTACAGGAATACCTAATTCATGTGCTGTGTCACATGCAAGTTTAAGTTCGTCATAACTCCACGCTTTAACTTCTCCTTCTGAAAATTGCCTCGGAACTAATCCAGATACATGTATCTTAATCCAATCAACGCCTAACTTTATCTGCCTTCTTATTTCAAGAACTATTTCTTCAGGACTCCTGACTACTGCACCGTAGCCTAATCTGCCTTTATCAGGAATTACTCTTCCACCTGTTCCACCTACAGAAGTGAGAAGTGCGTTCCCACCAACTGCCATTCTTGGACCAACAAGAATTCCAGCTTCTATAGCATCTCTCAGATCAACCCCTACATCGAAAATACAATCTGCATCTAATAGACCAGTAACTCCTGATTGCAATACCTTTAATGCATTCTGTCCGGCTATTATTGCTGCCAACCCTTCTCTGCGATGATAGAAGAGTTCATCATTGGAAGAAGGCTCATCAAAAGTTATATGACAATGCGCGTCTATTAGTCCAGGCATTACGGTCAATCCTGACGCGTCTATAACTGAATTGAATGTCTCTTCTTTATAAGAGTTAGCAGAGCTCTTTTCTTCTACCTTTTCAATAAGCTCATCTTTGAGAATAATGTTTCCTAAATAAGGCTCAGCCCCTGAACCATCTATGATTTGAACATTACTTATTAAAGTTTTGATTGATTCTGTCATTAAAAATACCTTTATCTTTTTGAACTGTAAAAAGATAGACCCGCTTTGTAAAGAAAAGCAGGTCTATTAAGTTGATATTTTCTTAAGCAGATAAGGGTGCCCAAGCTAGTAAGCTTGAGTCATCTGGTCTAGTGCTTGGAACCAGTTTAATTCCATTAGCTTCTGCCATCCCTTTATATTCCACCCAAGAAAGAAGGTTTTCTATTTGGGTTCCAGGTCCAGAATCAAACATAACTGGTCCATAAAGATTAGCGGTATAGATCAAATCTTCATCAGTTACCCTCTGTGTTGCATCATGCCTAGCACCAGCAGGTTCATAAAACCAAATACCTGGTCCATAACCTTCAGGTGGTCCAGCTCTAACTCCTAATCTACCTTGTAATACTAAGAAATCACTAGCTCCAATATGAGTATGAGGATCAGCAACACCATTATGTCTAACTATAAGTGAAACATAACCTGTTTCCTCACTTACTCGCAGAATTTTAAGACCAACATCCTCCATGCCTGGTAAGACAAGCCACGGAACTGAACGTGTATCTACAAAGTGAGGATGAGTAACTTCAGAACTAGATTCTGTATCTACATTGTCATTGACAAGTTTTCCAGCATTTCCAGAAGCTATAGATAATGGCTCTCCATTACCTTTATAAGGTTCGCCTTCAATCTCCATGCATGAAGAAAGAGAATTAGGAACAAGTGGAATTTTGGTGTCTTTAGCCATTTTCTGTACATCCATGGCTGTGAATAATGAATCTAGAGAACCGTCCTCTTTCAAAAATGCAACGCCACTAAAGAAGTTGGCTAGTATCTCTGTGTCTTCTAAGGCTAAAAAGGAATTAACTCTTGAATTAGCAGAGATAAAACCCCAAGTTCCTGGACTGAGAGTGCTTTTAGATCCTTCCTGATCATATTCAGCCTTCCCAGAAAGAACTAACATATCCATTCCGCCTAAATACACTGATTCAGGTATAGAAGCTCCCTTATCAATTTTTAATATTACGCTAAAGATTCCACTTTCCGAACTTGCCCTTGCAGGCTTAATGGAAAGACCTTCTGCGTTCGATAAAGGCAACCAAGGTAGTTTATTTGTATCTATACAATCCCCTACCCCTGCAGGATTATATTCTGGATTAGCAACTGTTTCTGACATATGTCCCCCTAATTTTTAAAAAATTATACCAAAAATTCTTAGAATTTTATAAATGCTAATCGCCTTTTAAATCTAACCAGTCTCTTTCTTTGCTACTTAGATCTATATTTAAAGCTTTTAGAGAGCTCTTCGTTTCAAAAAAATTTCTTGGACCAATTAAAGGGTGAGAAGGAAACTCTTGATTTAATACAAAAGCTAAAGCCAACTCAATGGCTTCAACACCCTTATCTTTTGCTAAAGAAAAACACCTATTTCTTCTTTCAATATTATCTTGATTAAACCAAACCCTATCTTTTTCTTCTTGATTAGGGTTCGCTATATGGAGAGACCCTTGAAATTCTTGGTTCTCAAGAAAAAAACCTCTAGCTTGACTGGACCAGGGAAAAATAGGAATCTGTTTTTCTTGCAAGTAATCCTTAAAATTTTCTTCAGAGCAACTTTCACAGCCTGGCCAAACTGGGGTAAGCATTTTAGCCAAACTAAAGTTATTGCTTAAAACACTAAAAGCCTGTTTATCTGAGTTTTCAGCATACGAAATTGCTTCTGAGAATCTTGTTAGATTCCAATTCGATGCTCCAATTAACTTAATTAAACCTTCTTTTTTTATTTCATCTAATGCATCTACAAATTCTCTTACTGGAACTTCCAAGTTATCTCTGTGTAAACAGTAAATATCAAGATAATCAGTCTGCAATCTATCTAAAGACTCTTCTAATTGTGGTCGTATTAGATCAGGGTAGCAATGTGGGGTGTGGGCCCCCTTTCCAAGAACAACTACTTTTTCTCTTAGGCCTCTATGAGCCATCCATTTCCCTAAGTAGACATCGCTTTTTCCATTGTTATAAATGTAAGCTGTATCAAAGGTATTACCACCCAAAGAAAAAAAGTGGTCAAACATAGCAAAAGCATGGTCTGTACCAGATTGATTATCACATCCAAAAACTACTCTGGAAATCTTCTTATCTAAACCTTTTATATAATGAAAGGACATAATATCTGAATTTTTAGCAGCTTCTTTTCCTAAAAGAGATGAGGCCCTATTTTCAGGATTATCAGTACTATAATAAACTCCTATTTTCTTCCTCCAAGCATCAAGCCAGATCATATTTCCGTGGGAATCTGAGTGAGAAACTTTCTTTGATTCAGTCTTTTTTTGGTTAATAAGATCTACAAAATGATCAATTTCAAAAGTAAAAACACCTTTATTCTCTTTAAATTCAATCACCTCATTATCAAACCCCTCTCTTTTAAAAATAATTTTAGATTTACGTCCTACTTGTTCGCCACACTGCCAAGGCTCTTCAATGAGAATTGATTTCTCATCGTTTGAGATAAGCACTGTATTATTTAAGTTTTTATTAATGGCTGAACTGATAAATGCTTTAGAACCATTTTCAAAGACTAATTCTGCAGAGGCATTTAAATCTATTCCTCTTTCAGATAATTCACCCTTAGCCTTGATCGAAATAGGGTTTGAAAATAGTTTACCCTCTTGAATGCCTACTACCATTCTAGACATAGACATAGGGTAACATCCTATGTCCATTATAGACCCCCCTCCTAAATCAGGGTTTACTAAACGATGTTCTTTTGGAACATCAGCTAAGAAACCGAAAGACGCTTCAATGGTTAAAGGTGAAGTTTTAAATTCTTTTTCTATTAGTTCACGTACTTTATCGGTCTGCGGATGCGTTCGGTACATAAAGGCTTCCATAAATAAAACTCCGTTAGTCCGAGCAGCATCTATAAGCACCATTGCCTCCGTTGAATTTAAAGTCATTGGCTTTTCGCAAAGTACTGATTTCTTTGCTTCAAGTGAAGCTAGAGCTAAATCAAAATGTGAATCATGGGGAGTGGCTACATAAATTGCATCTATTTCATCATCTTCGAGTAGACTTTCATAACCCTCTACGGGCAAACAATTATATTTATCAGCAAATTTTTCTGCCCTTTTAATTGATCTACTAGCAACGGCTTTTAGATTAGAGCCTTTGCTGTCCCTCATAGAAACAGCTAGTGCCCTAGATATCATCCCCGTTCCAAAAATACCCCAGTTGATCATATTTCTTTTAGGATCTCTGTATCATGATTTTTATTTTTAATATGCTCTAATAGTTCTTTATGTGTATCTGTGTCTATGGGATAGAAATATATTACAACTAAACTTAATGCCACACCAAAAGCAGGGATAATGCTCATAATTGTTTTCATAGAAGAAATAGTTTCTGCACTTTGGACTTGGTTAGCTTCAAAACCTATAAAACTAAAAACAAATCCAAATATTAGAATTGCTAAGGCTATAGATCCTTTTTGAGCAAAAGTCATAAAACCATAAAGAGATGATTCACTCCTTACTCCTGTAAGTGCCTCCCCGTACTCAATAGTGTCTGGTAACATAGACCAAAATAGAATGCCTGCTGCTCCAGCACCTAATCCAATAAATGCAACCAAAATCAGCAATTCTTTAAGCGTTGTTATTGGGTAAAGATAAAAGCAAATAAAAGCAACTGTAGTAATGCTCATTGATAGCAACCAAGTATGTCGTTTACCAATTTTATTTGATATTGCCCACCAGATTGGGATGCTAGCAAAAGCTACAATTCCATTAGTAAATAAGATAATGCCTTGATATTCATGCAATCCTAAGGCGTACTTGGAGTAATAAACTAAACTATTACCAAAGAATATAGTTGTTACTCCTACTATTAAGGTCGCTGAAAAAACTAACCAAAAAGGTTTATTTTGCCCAATAGATTTAGCAATTTCTAAAAAACTTCCTCCTACCCTTTCAATTCCTTGATCTTGTTGTGGCTCTTTTACTGTGTAAAAAGTAATGCTATGAATAATAAGAGCAGCAATTCCTGCAATCATTGCCATGAATACAAAGCCTTTGGCTTCATCTCCCATCCCAAACCAGAATACAATAGGAAAGGCAAAAGCTGACATCAAGTTAGTGCCTGTCTGGGCTCCCATCATCCTGAAACCAGTAAGATTGGTTCTTTGCTCACTGTCTTCTGTAATTCTTGGGGTCAAAGAGGAAAAAGGAACACTCACAATGGTAAAACATGTCCTATGCAGTAAATTTGCAAACAAGAGAAATATAAAAAGAGCAGTTCCTTCAAAAGGAGGGGCCCACATCAGAAGAACAAATGAAAGAGCCAAAGGAATGTTTCCAAATAATAGATAAGGTCTATAAATACCCCACCTGGTTCTAGTTCTTTCAGCTATGAAACCCATTGAAGGATCTGTAATAGCATCCCAAGCCATGCCTATGGAGTAAATCGCACTAGCCATTACAGGTGAAATACCTACTACATCAGTATAAAAATACATAAGATAAAGACCAACGCCACTCCAGTAAAGGCATATGGCTATGTCACCTATTCCATAACCAAGTTTTATTTTTAAACTTAATTTGTTTTCTTTATTTTTCAACTTAAGACTACTTATCTATAAAGAGCATTTTTTTCCATACAAAGTATGAAAGAATGATTGCAGGTATTCCTAAAGCGGCAGCTATTATAAAGAAATTATGATACCCATAATCATTAACTATAAATCCTGAGAAACTTCCTATAATTCTAGAAGGGATTGTTCCTAGGAGAGCTAGAAAAGCATATTGAGTAGCTGTATAACTTTGAGAAACAACTCTAGATATAAAGGTTATTGCAATAGTACCAACATATCCTTGCGTAAAATTATCCATTCCTATCACTATCCACAAAAAAGAAAGTTCATTGTTTGGGTCAAGGTCTGTTCCTAAATAATTTAAATATATAAACGGAAGATTGGTTAAAGTTGTTAATAGAGCTCCATAAAAGATATTTATTTCCAAACCAAAACGATGCACAAGAAGTCCGCCAACGAAGACTCCTATAATGGTCATAAAAGTTCCAAAGAAATTAGTTACTAATGCCACCTCACCTTCGGAGAAGCCCATTTCTCTGTAAAAAGGCATTGCCATAGGACCCAGGAACATATCACTTAATCTATAAAAGAAAATAACTAATAATATTAAAGTGATTTCCGATTTATACCTCTCATATAGATCAATTACAGGGTCAACAAAGGAGTCTTTAAGCCATCTTCCCGGGTGTGAAAAAGCAGAAATATAAGGTCTTACAATTCGATCGGGTTCTGGCATTTTAAAGAAAATAAAGACTGCTAAAAGCAAGAAGACTATAGCTACTATGAAATAAGCATTGCTATAACCAATTTCTCCTGCCAACCATAAGCCTAAAGCTTGAGTAAACCAAACTCCCCCTATCCTCCAACCAAGCTGATATATTGCAGCTGATTGACCTAATTCTTGTTTTTCAACTAACTCTATCCTCAGAGCATCAATGCAAATATCTTGGGTAGCAGAAAAGAAAGCTAAAAAGAAAACACAAATAACTAATAGCTCTAGGTTATTTGTAGGGTCATTAAGTCCAATTAAGATTAAAAAGAAAAAGGAAAAGATTTGTGCTAAAACTAACCAGCTTTTTCTCTGACCAATTTTTTTTAGAAAAGGTAATTGGACTCTATCTACTAAAGGCGCCCAAATAGCCTTTAATGAATAAGTTAAAAAAACAAGAGAGAGTAACCCAATTGAAGCTCTATCTACACCTGACTTAGAAAGCCAGTAATTTAGTGGGTCTACAATCATTCCCATAGGAATCCCCGCCAAAAACCCGAGCAACAGGATAAGAAGCAAATTAGGTTTTAAATAAGCTTTAAAAGAAATTAACCACTGATTCATAACTATAGAAAATTTATACTCCAGCTAATAATTAAAAAATTTAAATATCTATCTCGCCTTGTGCTTAAGAGAAGCCTATCCAGCGGCCTGAGCCTGCAACAACAGCCCAAATGGCTATTGATAAGAATCCTATAAGTTTTAAATATAAACTCGATTCCTTTAATTTAAGACTAAAAGGGTTTCTTATCAAGAATAAAAAAATGAGACCTAAGACCAGAGCTGACATCTTTATCCAAAAAGCTCTACTGTAATAACACTTAATAGCCTCACTCAAAAAAAGAGGGACCCCAGTAACTATTAGAACAAAAAGTCCGATTTTAGTTAATTTCATGCTTTGTTCTAAAACATAATGGATTGGTCTTGTGGAGAGTGCAAAACCCATTAACCTAAGATCTGCTACTAGAATAGACCCACCTAATATTGCTAAACCAATTAAATGAAAAGCTTCTACAACTGGAAAAAGCCAAATAGAATTCCTCATAAACTCTCCTAAATAGGACTGTTCCATTTGATCAAAGAGATTAAATAGTAAATCTGAATCCAATTAAATATCTCCTCCTGCTTGAGAGATTTCTAAAACACACCCCGAAAACCAATTTACCCATTCAGGTTGAGGTTGTTTATCGCAATCAAACCAATTATAAGCAATCATTCTTCCTGAAATAATAACCAAGGACCAAATAAACAAAGATAAAGCTGCTTTTATATGGACACTTTTAGGTATAGTTTTAGTTTGGTCCCAATTCTGACCTTCTCGTCTCATTTGCCTATGAAACAAATACATATTTAAACCTGCAAGAAGTATCAAGAAAATTTTAAATCTAAAAAAAACATTTTGGTAACTTCTTACAGGAATTGCATAGAAGAGAAGAAGTCCCGTTATAACCATCAAAATAAAACCGAAGATAGTCCAAGGCAATATTCTTCTGTTCATCTCTGAAATTGGGACATTGGTAAACAAAATTCCCATTAATCTGAGATCTACAAAAATAAGAGTTCCTACAAAAAAACATATGGACAGAACGTGTGTTGATTCAATCCATGGATAAAGGTACAAAGATTCAACTAGAGATATGCTCCAACTTGTTTTAGATAACCAAATTACAAATTCCAACATACTTGTTCTTTAAGTAAGAAATTTTACTAATTGTCTTTTATCCAATAAACCTTATGGCAAGCAACACAAACTTGATACAGTTCAGCTCCCACTCTAAATAACTCTTCAGAGTCTTTATTTTCTGCTGCTATAAATGCCTCTTCGCCTATTGCTTTTAAGGCTTTAGAAAACCCAAGCCATTGAGATTGATCAACAGCTCTACTGGGTAAAGCCAATAAATAAGAGCTCTCAGCTATTACCTTTGCTCCGTGTTTTACTTTATCCCATCCTTCATCATCTTTAGGTTCTAAGCTAAATTCACCCTCTTCGGTGATAATAAAGCCAGCAGAATCCCAGATTGATTCAGCAGCTGGGTCAAGAACATAGGCCATGAGATCATGAATTTCTGAATGGTGATTCTCTTCTGGAAACATCTTGAAAGAAAAGATAATTACTAAAAAAATTAGACTTTTCTTCATTACTTTTTGTAGAAATTAATTTCTTTTTCGTTCTCTTGGATCAGATCCATCTCTTGGCGCCCCGGTTCCAGAAGAGCCTATAAAAACCTTTCTTCCATCTGGAAAAGTAACATCTCGTCCATTGGCTATACACTCAGGACGACATAGGCGGCCCTTACTCTGATACCCTCTAACCACAATAACAGTACCTGGAACAAGTGAATTTTTAGTTACTCCATTTCTAATTAAAGTATTTGGCGTCCCACCTTCTACCATCCAGACAGTTTTACCGTCTTCCCCGTCTACTTCTACATGAACCCAAGCATGAGGGTTAATCCACTCAACTTTAACTACTTTACCTGTAATATTGATAGGGGCATTAGCATCAAATTCTGCTGTAAATGCATGATGAGAATTTAAACTTGAAGAGCTGAAACTCATCAGTAATAAAAATATAAAGAAATTTTGTTTATTTAAATTTTTCATCAATCCCCCTCCTCTTCCTCTGCTCTTGCTCCTGCAAGTATATTTGCCATGGCGTAATTTCCTTCATGGCATGCATATTCATAAATTTGATCATTAGATTTTCTTAGAGCTATTTCTCCTTTCCAAATATCCTTATAAGCGCTGGAATCATCTACTGTAAACTCATACAAAATCTCATTATTAGATGTCCTAGTAAACCTCTCAGTAACAATAGCACCTTCAGATATTAAAATTTGATGCCTTATTGCAGCTCTAAATTTTTGTTGGGGATGATGATTTTTTGTCTTAACTACAAGTGTATTGCCTTCCCAGTAACCTACAGAATCACCTAACCAAGGTTTTATGTGATCTGGTCTATGCTCTGAATCTAACCTGATGATTCTCGCATCATGATTCATTTCCACTAATATCATAACGTATCCTGGAGATTGAACAATTTGATAGTTGTTGTTGTATAAGACATTTAACATGGGCGGTCCTCCACTAGAACCAAAGCCCACCAAACATCTTTCTCCTAAACTTCTTTGTTCTGGATGGTTTGCTACTGCAAACATTCTATAAATATTAATACCTTCGCTTCCCCATCTGACCCATTTTCTAGGAAGTTTTCCATCTTCAGGATAAACAATTACTGAACTTCTATACTTTCCATTTATCTTTAACAGTTTATTGCCTGGATCCATCCAGGCGGTGTTGTAACCTCCTGGGTCTCTTGCTTCTTTTATCTCCTCACCAACATCCAATTGATTGTCATAACTGTCCCAACCTTCTTGATAAGCTTTTACTATTGAATTTGCTTGTCTATCAGTTACCTCTAATTGGTCGATACTATCCGGCCTTTCTAAAGTAGTTAAAGTGGCATTAGTCCAAGTACCTTGAAGATCAGGGTCTCCGAACCAAGTCTTACTGGGCTTCCAAGAAACTTCTGCATAAATGATGTTTGATAGAAAGAAATAAGAAACTAAAAAAAATAACGACCAGGATTTCATATCTCTTAATTTCATTTTGCTCTCCACTCTCCATACAATAGCTCTTCTACAAACTCAACACACTTAAATTGCTGTAACTGGCTTTCCTTACCAATTCTTTTATATAAATTCATCTTAATCTTCCAAGGTTTTGTAAACACCTCTTCATCTACAATTGTAGCTTCATACTCCATGATATGATTATTTACTAAAGTATATCTCTCAGTAACTTTTAGCTTGTCACTATGAAAATTTCCTGACCTATCAAACCAAGTTTGGTCATTAAAACCAGAAGCGTTAACAACTAAAGTATCTCCATCCCAATACCCCCATGATTGTCCCATCCAAGAATCTATAGGGGCTGGACCAGGGTCTTGCAAAAGTATATTCCTCACTGCTCCTGCATACTCATAAGCAAAGAAAATTGCTTCTTCACTATGAAAAATTTGGAAAGGAAAATCCATATAGGTAGCTCTGGGAACTCCGGGTAAATAGCATTTAATCTCAGGATCTCGTTCTAACCAGTTTGCTCTATTTTCTTCTCTTTTCTTCAGGGCCCATTCCTTATAAGGGATCTTTCCTCCTTCCACCACACCTAAGCCAGCTGGGACTGAAGCAACTGCACCTAAAGATACGATTTTTGGATGTGGAATTGGAACAACAGGACCTTCAACCATTGCCATTGAGGCGCTTGCTGAGTGAGCTTCTATATTATAGTTAGCTGAGTTCAAAACCTGCCATACACCATTAAGGTCTGGTTTATCTTGAGCACCCCTAGGCATATCTAACTTCTCAGAAGATAAATTAAAGCTTAGAAAAGTTAAAAGAATATATAAATAAAAATATCTAATCATTGTCCTCATTATATCAATTGAGCATTAACGAGTTTTTTATTTTTTAGGAACTTCTAAGGAGCCTAAGTTATTTAGGTAAACTTCATCTTTTGCTTTAGACAAGTCTTCTTTTGGATCATCTCTATAGCTCTTAATGGGTTGCCCTAAACCCTTTAAACCTCTCTCTCTGCACCTTCTAACACGGTCAAAGTCAACTTCTACTAGCATAAATTCTTCTCCTCTTTGGGCATCATGAAGAATCTCTCCATCTGGTCCTGCTACTAGAGAGAGACCAACTCCCTGTTTGCCTCCCGCATTAACATCTATGTAATAACATTGTTGTTGAGCTGCAGTAGCCTTAACCATGGCTCTCTCCACATCTCGATCACAAGTATCTGTAAGACTAGGATGCAGTATGACCTCAGCGCCCTTTAAAGCTAAAGCTCTACTAGTTTCAGGAAACCAAATATCATAGCAAATATGGATACCTACTTTTCCACATCCAGGGAAATCAAAAACACACACATCATTACCAGCTTCTACGCCGACCTCATATGGCAAAAAAGGGTAAAGCTTTCTACATTTTGTTACTAGCTCACCTTTGTTATTTATTACTGGAGTAGTGTTATATATTTCATTATTAGTTTTTTCATAAAAGGAGCCTGGAATTAGCCATACATCTAATTCTTTTGCTAATTCCTGTAATTTTTCTAGGTACTCAGAAAGAAAAAAAGAGGTGTCTTTTGATCCACCTCCGCCTACAGCTAATTCACTAAATACCAGCATTTCAATCCATGAAAATCTAGTTACAGCCTCTCTAGATTTTTTTTCAAGTAAATCGTAATTGTCTTTTGTAGCGAGGTCTAATTGAATAGCTGCTATTGATAAGGGTTTCATGATATTTCTAGTATACGTAAATGGCTTAAAAAAAATAGGCTGGATAATTCCAGCCTATTTTTAACTCTAATTTAAAAATTAGAATCTATAACGAAGATCTACATACATAGTTCTTGGGTCAAGAGGTCCTCCATACTTACTGTAATTATCACTAGAAGTATTAGTGGTTATGCTATAAATATTTTTATTATCCATAATATTATTCACAGCAACCCTTATAGATGTCTTGTAGTCGTCACTCCACCAAGAAGCACTAAAGTTTGTGGTCTCTCTAGAAGGAATTCTATCCAACTCCCTTTCAATACCAGAGGCTGAAAAGTCTCCAGTGAAAGAATGGTTTAACCAAAGCCATATTGGGCCCCATCTGCTTTCTAATTCGTAAGTTGCTCTAATAGTATATTTTTCTTTTGGGATACCTTTTAGAGGATTTCCTTTAACGTTAGTAGCATAAGGAAAATCACTTGCATCTATTACTCCATCACCATTGACATCAGAACCAGTTCCCGAATTACCTACAACGCCTTGAGTGAAAGTACCGAAGATCTGAGGTGGATTCATAGGATCATCTGTTGTCATAACCCAGTAATCCTCTCCATATTCAGTCTCAGTTATACTCAAGTTTCCAGATATATTTAATCTATCTGTTAATTCATAAATGAATTCCATTTCAAAACCTTCGTTTGTTATTCCATCTGCGTTTGAAGCAAATTCTGCAGTCTCTCCTCTAAATGGATCATATTGAGTCACTACATCTTGATAACCGTCATAATCATAATGATATATAGAAGCAAAAATTTGCAACCTGTCATCCATGTGCATCCCTTTATATCCTAGCTCTACAGAGTCCACTCTTTCTTGATCATATGAAATAGCTTCTTCCCCAACTCCTGTTGGAAGACCAAATTGATCTCTTTGTTCATCTCTAGATCCTGAAATACCTAAAGCAACTCCACCTGATCTGTATCCAGTTGTAACTCCAAAGTAAATAAGCTGATCAGAGTTTGGTGTCCAATCTAAATTAACTCTGTAATTTGTATCACTCCATTTATCTTTTCCTGGAATCCTTGAAGTGTAGCCATAAGGGAATCCTTGGAATAATCTCATTGGAGTGGCACAAGTAGCCTGTTGCTCTATAGGACAAACTGGTGCAATTGGGTTATTGGCATCACCTGTATAAACTGCATTACCCATAATCAAATTTGCATAAGCTAAAGGTGTTAATTCAGGAACGGCACCTGACCAAGGAGCAAAACCCAGCAGCTCATAATATGGTCCTACTTGCCCTTGCTGTAGAGCTAAAACCGAATCCCATCCTCCTGAGAAATTCATGAATAACTCAGCATAACCACCTCTAAGCTCTAACCATTCTTTATCATCTTCAGCATACCTAACTCCCATAACTAAAGCGAATTCATCATTGATTGTCCAAGTTCCTTGGGTATAAATAGCAGTTGCGTCGTTTTGTACGTCGTTCATATGGTGATAAACCTGACCTAAAGCGTCACCTCCCCATCTACAAGCAATGGTAGCGTTGTTGGGTCCAGAACCTACCCAGCCTACTCTTGGAGTAGTACAAGTATTTGTAGCACCTAGAAGCGCGGCTGTTGAAACCCCTCCCAAGAAGGCTTGGGGTATATCATAAGCTCCATAAGAAGCTGGATTTTTAATAGCTGCTATGTTGTTCCTAATACTATAATTTTGCTTTCTATTTTCATCCATATAGAAATAACCAGAAGTCATCAACACGTCGTCACCAATTTGCCAATTGATAGTAATTTCATGGGTTTTCATATGAACGTCTTCCAGAACTGTAATACCAAATTGATCCCAGCTTACATCCGTACCGTCATAATCAATATTGAAAGTATAATCAAAGTCAACAAAACCGTAGATATACTTAATCTCTGTTTTATCATTAACCTGCCAAGTCATGTGTGATTGTATTCCTTCATGCTCGAAATACTGATGGTTCGATTGACAACCATCTAGATAAGGAAAGTCCCAGCAGTTCTCATCATCGCTCACTGCTACATTAAAAGTATTTAATGTATTTAAAGTAGACCCATAATAAGAATTCCATCTTCCAGGCCAACCAGCATTATCTACTCCTGCCCTTAATGGCGCTCCGTAACCAATCTCTCCTGTTGTAGAATTAGTAAACTTAACTGCTCCTGCAGTAGAAGCCGTAGCTCTTCTTAAACCCCTAACCATACTAGTAGTATCTTGAGACCCTCTATTAGAGCCATAACCTGAATTTAAAAGAACTCTAGAAGGAATAATATTATCTACTAAACGAGTATTAGCTCTTATCTGAAACTCTATGTCATCATTTGGAAGCCATAGAAGAGTTAAGACGCTATTAGAATCATCTAAGCTACTAGTATCACGACACCCACCAAGACATTTTTGAACACCATCTCTATCCATTTTTGCAGTAGAAGCTCTAAAAGCAAGCTTATCGCTGACAGGTCCAGTAACCATTCCATAATATTGAATATTGCTATAGTCACCAGCCAAAACTCTTACTTCTGCTCCGTTCTCGAAACTTGGTTTTTTAGTAATGTAATTAATAGCTCCACCGATGGAGTTTCGACCATACAAGGTTCCTTGGGGGCCACGCAGAACCTCAATACGCTCTACGTCATAATAGTAATTCTCAGAAGCGGCAATACCAAAGTCAGGTGAATAAACACCATTGTAATAAGTAGCTACTCCAGGGTCTCCACCTAAAGCTCTAAAGTTTCTACCTACACCACGAATTCTTACATCATAGGGATCACGAGTAGTTGCTGGTAGCTGATCCATCAAGTCGTTAGCACCTTGTAACCCAAGATCTTCAATCAAGCTTGAATCAAAAGCTGTTATAGACATAGAGGTATCAGAAACAGTAGAGGTACGTTTTTCTGCTGTTACAGTAATTTCTTCAATGCCACCCCTATCTTTATTTTCTTCATCATCTTCTGCTGAAGTTAGTATCAACGAAGTAAATCCAAAAATAGAAATAAATAAAAAGTTAATTAATTTTAATTTCATTTTCCCCCCTTTTGAGAACTAAAATTTCAAGTCTAAAGGTCTTTTATAGGCCAATAAACTATATAAAAAAATACTATAGCAAACTATGCTCAATTTTCATGTAGTTTGCAAATTTTTTTTAAAAAAATACTTATTTACTCTTGCTTTCCAGTATCTGAGAATACAAATTTACTTAAGTAGAATGCATTCAATAAAGCAAAAACAAACATCATTGCCAAGACTCCAAAAAGTTTAAAATTAACCCAAGTAGCCAAGCTTGTATAAAACATAAAGTATAGATTCACTAATCCAATAGAAAAGAAAGCAAAAGCCCAAAAACTTGTCATGTCCACCCAAGCCTTCTCAGGTATTTTAGGTAACCCATCTGGGCTGGCTATCTTCATGAAGCTCTTAAGAATTGGAGGTCTTTTAAGTAATTGGTTTCCTATCAAGATACATGCAAAGAGCCAATTAATTATACTTACTTTCCATTGTAAAAATATAGGGTCTCTAAAAAGAAGAGTGGCTGAACCAAAAACTAATAGAGCTACCCATGTAAGAAAAAGTTTCTTTTCTACTGTCCCTTTTCTAAACTTCTCGTATGCAACTTGTAAAGTTACTACTAACATTATTGAAGCAGTCGCTTTTAGAAAGTCCTTGCCTGTTAAGAAAAAAACTCCAAAAAAAACTAGTGCTGGAAGTAAATACCCTAATTGACCCATAATAATATCTGGTTTTTTCTGGGGGCATCATACTAAAATTGTTGCTAGTAAACTAATGAAACAAATATGAAAGAACTAAAATTAGGAATTCAAATGGGTTATTGGGGAGCACAACCGCCCGAAGACATAATAGGTTTGGCAAAAGAAGCAGAAAATTTAGGCTATGATGCCATTTGGTCTGCTGAATCTTGGGGCTCAGATGTTTTTACTCCATTAGCTTGGATAGGGTCACATACATCAAAAATAAAATTAGGGACTGGCATAGCTCAAATATCTGCTAGAACACCCGCAGCAACTGCTATGGCAGCGATAACTTTAGATCACTTAACTAAGGGCAGAGTAATTTTAGGCTTGGGAGTATCAGGCCCTCAAGTAGTTGAAGGTTGGTATGGTCAGCCATTTTCTAAACCACTTTCAAGAACAAGAGAGTATGTTGGAATTATTAAGAAAATTCTAGAAAGAGAAGAACCTGTAAGTAATGACGGTGAACACTATCCACTTCCATATGTCGGTGAAGGTAGTTGGGGGCTAGGTAAATCCCTAAAACCTATTACACACCCCCTTAGAGCAAATCTTCCTATATTTTTAGGAGCAGAAGGTCCTAAAAATGTAACTATGACAGCAGAAATAGCTGAGGGCTGGTTACCCTTATATTATTCACCTTATCGACAAGAAGTTTACGCTGACCAAATTAAGGGTGCTAAAGCAGGTTTTGAAATCTCTGCTGGTGTCATAATTAATATTTGTGATGATGTAGAAAAGGGTTTAATACCTGTAAAGAATAATTTAGCTCTTTACATAGGAGGCATGGGAGCAGCTAAAAAAAACTTTCATACTGATTTGATGGGTAGGATGGGCTTTGAAAAAGAAGCTTTAAAAATTCAAGAGCTATTTCTTGCAGGAAAAAGAACAGACGCTGCCATGGCTGTTCCAGATAAATTTGCTGATGAAATTTCATTAGTTGGGCCTAAAGAAAGGATTAAAGAAAGAGTAAAAGCATGGAGAGATACACCTATAACCTCATTGTTAATTTCCACTCATGACAAGGAAAGGTTAAGAGAGGTTGCAGAAATAGTATTGTAGGTTCAAGAACTAGGTTTAGCGAAACCCCAATAATTAAAACCCGCAAATTTTGGAGTACTTGGTAGATACATGGAATCTATTTCTTTTATATCAAAACCTGAACTTTTTATTATTTCCGGAATATTTCTATGTAAATTACATCCACCAGCAATCTTCTTCCATAAAGGGTTAATTCGCTTTTGCCATTTATATACCTTCTCATCTGGAGCTATTCCATGCTCACAAAAAATTAACTTTCCTTCCGGTTTAAGAACCCTTTTAATTTCTTGATTTGCCAAGTCGAGTTTTGGAATGGTACACATAGTGTAGGTTAAAATTACCGTATCAACTTTATTGTCAGGAAGTGGAATTTCTTCAGCGCCACTAATTATAAAATCAACTTCCATTTTTTCTTCTTTAGCTACTTCTGATGCCATTTTGTTTAATTCTTCTGACGGATCTAACCCCCAAAGTTTATTAATTTTAGATTTGTTATAAAAAGGTAAATTAAGACCTGAACCTATTCCTACCTCCAATACATCTCCTTCAGCTAGAGGAACCACTTTTTTTCTTTGATAGACCATAGGCGGATTATTACAACAACAATTTAAAAGCTTAGGTAGGATATATTTGTCGTAGAGGTTCATTGTTCTAAATTATAAGTTACAAATTAAAGTTTTTTTGGATGCTCTAAAAAGAATTTAACTACTTCTTTTCCCCAATGAAAAGAATTATCTTTTCCACAACCCAAATAACCATCAACTCCAGGAAAACAGTGTCCTTTAAGCCTTGTAGAACTTAAGTAGCCTTGATTTTGCGTTTCCCATTCATAACTAATAAATTCAAATATAGTATTGTTTTGATTTGTAAATCTTAGCCTTTTATAACCTACATCTTCTGAAATAGTTTCAACATTATTCATTTCCCAAGACTCACCTAAGGTCTTCAAAGTAGCCAGTGCTCCTGAATAATCTACTAAAGCATCTGTTTTTCCATGAGCATACAAAATATCTATTTGATCTTCTCCAAAACAATCTTTATAGGGTTTAATAAATACTGGACTTTGGTATCCAATAGGGTCTCCCGCACCAAAAGATAAAGGCGCTACGGAACTTAAATCTTTAGAGTATTTACAAACGAATCTCCAAGCCATATTTGCTCCTTGAGAAAAACCAGTAAAATGAATTCTTTCCTTCATAATATGGAAGATACTTTGTACTCTCTTCATAAAGTGGAATACCTGTTGATCTTGCTTCCCTTTATGATCCCAAGATCTTCCAAAGACTGTCTTATTCGCAGTAGGGTTAATAACTATAAACCCTGCTTGACCAGCAATCTTGGAAATATCAGTATTTTTGTCTTGTAATTCACCAGTCATCATCCAACCATGAACATCTACTATGAGACCGCATGACCTTTGTAAACAAACCTTAGGTACATGCAAAGCAAACTTGAGTCCTTCACATTTATAAGTGGTAAGACCCTCTTTGGGGGACCTAATACAGTCATCTCCTATAGGTTGGGGAATATTTATAGTTGCAGGTAAGGGTATATCCTCTTGCGAGGCCAGATGAGTACTTACAAAAATATTTACTAAATACAAAGTAAGCAAGAAAAGTTTAATCTTCATTACTTTCCACTAAAGAAGTTTTAGATTTAAGAATTTGATTGAAAATATTTAAGTAAATTTTAATACCTGAAATGCCTTATTTGTTCTCCGCTTTTACCAATTTCTGTCATAGCATTAATACCTATCTCTAAATGTAAATCTGACCACTCTTCAGTTACGCCTTTGTCTGATTCTTCAGTTTTAACCCCATCAGGTGTCACAGGGACATCAGAAACCAAAAGCAAAGCTCCTCTTGCAATTTCGTTGTAATGACCTACAACAAAAATCGTGGAAGTTTCCATATCTATCCCTATGCAGGTTGACTTCTTTAATCTCTTTAAAAAGATCTTATCGTGCTCCCAAACTCTACGATTTGTGGTAAAAATTACGCCTGTTCTATATTCCTGCCCATTTTCTATAATTTTGTCAGAAACAAATTTATGTAACTTAAATGATGGTAAAGCCGGTACTTCTGGCGGAAAATAATCATTACTTGTACCCTCTCCTCTTATAGCCGCTATTGGTAAAATAAAATTTCCTATCTCACTTCTTTCTTTTAAACCACCACATTTGCCTAAAAACAATACACCGCTTGGCTTAACAGCTATCAAGAGATCCATAATGGTAGCGGCATTTGGTGATCCAATACCATAGTTAATAATAGTTAACCCATTAGAATTTGTGGAAGCTTGCATTGGCCTTTTTTCTCCATAAATTTCTGAATTAAATTTATTTGAAAAGTTCTCTACATAATCAGAAAAATTAGTAAGGAGTATGTGGTGACCAAATTTTTCTAAAGGCATGCCTGTATATCTAGGTAGCCAGTCTTTAGCTATCTCAAATTTATTTTCCATCCTGCCCATAAAAACTCACTTATCATCTAGTTCTTTAGGTAATTTTACAGATTTAAAAATTTTTATCAGAGTTTTGAGATCCAGCTATAAAGATCATCAGCTATTATCACTTGTCCTTGAATGTTTGGATGGATGCCATCAGGTAACATTAAATCTTTGTTTAGCACTATATTTTCATTTAATAAAGGTGGTACTAATCTTGCTTTACATTCGTTTGAAACCTCTTCATAAACTCTTTCTAAATGATTCATATATTTTGTACCATAGTTAGGGGCTACTATTATTTCCATAATAAAAATATCAATCCCTTCATTTTTAGCGAGGTTACACATCTCAAGTAAATTTGATTTTACCTTGGCAGCTGGGTAACCTCTGAGGCCATCATTAGCACCTAATTCTATAAATAAAAAATCTAGTGAATATGTTTCTAAAAGAGCTGGCAGCCTCAGCAGGCCCCCTTTTGTGGTTTCCCCAGATACACTTGCATTAATTAACTTTAACTTCTTGTCTTCAGCATCAAGTTTTTCCTGAACTAATTTTACCCACTGCTTTTCTGCAGGTATTCCGTAACCAGCACTTAGACTATCTCCAAGTATTAACATTTCTCTTTCTGATGCAGAAAATATATGTTGTGAACCCAGTAAGAAAAGGAGAATTACTATAGAATTGCTTCTTTTATAAAAATGGTAAAGTTTTTTCATATTGATTTTGGTCGCTTATGATAATCCAAACACGGAATCTCACAAAAAAAGTAACCTCTGGAAATGGAGAGTTAACTATATTAGAGGACATTAATCTTGAACTTGAAGAAGGTAGATCCCTCGCTATAGTGGGTCCTTCTGGATCTGGTAAATCTACCTTGCTAGGACTTTTAGCAGGATTAGACTCACCTACAGAAGGGGAAATATTTCTTAATAATCAACCTCTTCATAAATTGAGTGAGGAAGAGAGAGCGTTAGCTAGAAAGAAGAATGTAGCGTTTGTATTCCAATCTTTTGAACTTCTACCTGGGTTAAGCGCTTTAGAAAATGTCATGCTTCCCTCAGAGCTTAATTTAGACTCCCAGGCAAAAGAAAGAGCTACAGAATATTTATCGAGAGTAGGTTTAGGAAATAGGACTCATCATTACCCAAGACAGTTATCTGGGGGCGAACAACAAAGAGTAGCTATAGCTAGAGCTTTTGCTTGTAATGCTAAGGTTCTTTTTGCTGACGAGCCTACAGGAAATCTAGACAAAAAGACTGGTATGAAGATCTCAGATTTACTTTTTGAAGTTAATGAAGAATCTTCAAATGCATTAGTTGTTGTAACGCATGACTCAAACCTTGCTTCAAGATGCGATAAACAAATCAGTCTTTCTGAAGGCCTTATTACGTAAAAATGGTTCTTAGACTTTCTCTAAAGCTTTTCTGGCGTGAACTTAAATCCGGACAATTGGGCATTATGTTTTTCGCTTTAGTGCTGGCTGTAGGAACAGTATCGAGTATTTCTTTGTTCACTGACCGACTTGAAAAGGCCTTACTTGCAGAAACAAAGGAATTTCTAGGAGGCGATCTTAAATTTGAGTCTAATGATTTAATTGAAGATGAAGCGTATTTAGAAATTGAAGATTTAACTGTAAAAAAATCTGAAATGGTTTTATTTGCTTCTATGTTGTCATCTGGAGAGAAGCTTCAATTGGCTTCTATAAAAGCTGTTGATGATAATTACCCTCTCATAGGTGGAATAGAAATTAAATCTAGATCTGAAACACTTTATGTTAAGCAACCTCCAGATGAAGGTGAAGTTTGGCTAGACAAAAGGCTTATAGATATTCTTAATTTAACTATAGGTCAGGATGTTGGGATCGGGGATGCAAATTTTATTTTAAGTCATTCCATTATTTCTGAACCTGATAGAGCTTCTAATTCATATGCCTTTGCTCCTAAGGCAATAATAAATATGAAAGATCTAGAAAAGACTAATGTAGTGCAACCGGGAAGTAGGGTTAGGTTTGCAAGCGTCTATTTAGATTCAAAAGAAAAAATATTAAAGGTTGAAAATATTTTAGAAAGGATTAAACAACCAGGAGATGACATAAGAAGATCTGAAGATGCAAATGATTCTTTAGGAAAGGCTATAGAAAGATCAGGTAATTTCCTTTTATTAGGCGGTTTATTGGCAGTACTTATGGCTGCACTTACTGTAGGCATGAGTTCACAAAAGTTTGCTCGTAGGCATATAGAATATGTGGCTATACTGAAAAGCCTTGGATGTTCTTCTTGGGAAATTCGCTTTCTTTATTCCTTTATTTTTATTGAATTAGCAATATTCTCTATTTTTCTGGGTTTGATATTGGGATGGTACATGCAAGAAGGTTTCGTAGATATTTTAACTGAGTATTTTCCTACAACACTACCCTCTCCAAGCTATGAGCCATTATGGATATCCTCATTAACTGTTTTTATTTGCTTAATAGGATTTGTTTATCCTAATATCTTGAAATTAATTCAAATTTCTCCATTAAGTATTTTACGCAGAGATACTTTAAAGCCTTCTTCTAGCTACTACCTTTATTCTCTATTAGCTTTATCTGCTATGTTCTTCCTGGTTTTTATCTATACAGAAAGTCTTCTACTTTCATCAATAGTCTTTTTTAGTATCGTTCTTATATTTGTTTTAGGCTATGGAGTAATCTTGAGTTTCTTTCAAAAAAACAGGATAGAAGGAGTGGGGTTAACCAGCCCCCTTTCTTTAGCCTGGTCTGAATTACATAGAAGGAAATATTCAAATGCTTTACAAGTTCTTGCATTCTCTATGGCTATAGGTCTAAGCCTAATAACTTTATCAGCTAGAACTGATCTTATGTCAACATGGGAATCTACCCTTCCTGAAGATTCACCAAATAATTTCTTGATAAATATAAGTAGATCAGATTTAAATTCTATTTCCTCTTTTTTAGAAGATAACAAAATAGCTTCTCCAACTTTTTATCCTATTACTAATACAATTATGATTAAACTCCCAAGTGAATCTGACGAGACACCAATCCCGATAGATAGGAATTTTAATGCTAGCTGGACAAACGAATTGCCAGATAACAATACTGTTATATCGGGTGAATGGTTTAAAGGAGACTCTTCAGATGGTCTATCTATATCTGATGGGATTGCTAATAGATATAAATTGGCAGTTGGAGACAAAGTTAAAATCTTTTTTGCAAACCAAGAAGTTAATACTTATATTCAAAACGTTAGAGAAGTGAACTGGGATAGCTTCTCACCTAACTTTTTTTTGATAGGACCTTCATCAATTTTTAATAATAGTCCAGCAACCTATATTTCTTCACTTTATATTCCAAAAGGCAAAGACAGGGTTATAACTAAATTTATGTCTGAATTTAAAACTATCTCTGTTTTATCAATTGATGCAATTATCGATCAGGTCAATGGGATCATAGAACAAGTCTCAAAAGCTTTAGAAGTGATCTTAGGCTTAACAGTTTTCTCTGCAGCCTTCTTAACCATTGCAACAATCCAGGATGGTTTTAATCTTAGATTACATCAATCAGCAATTCTGAGAACTTTTGGGGCAAGCTCTAAACTTCTTCAAAAAGCGACAGCTATAGAATTTGCTCTTTTAGGATTATTATCAGG
Source organism: Gammaproteobacteria bacterium (assembly GCA_045563675.1). Lineage (GTDB taxonomy): Bacteria > Pseudomonadota > Gammaproteobacteria > Magnimaribacterales > Magnimaribacteraceae > AEGEAN-183. The sequence continues at coordinate 81,151 of JBJLIX010000002.1, read as the reverse complement.
AATACTCGGTGCTCTGCTTGCGCAAGTTGGTCTGTACTTCTTAGAGACAGAAGTTTTTGAACTATCAGCTAAATTTCATAAAGAGATTTGGTTATTTGGCCCTATCACTGGAATTTTATTGATATCCTCATTAAGTCTTCTTCTAATCATAAATATCACTCGTAAAAGCCCTAAAGAAATAATTTATAACTCTTAAAACTTTAGTGTTGAGGTTCGTTGTAGGCTACAGACCTCCCACCATCTACAACTAAGTCATGGCATGTTACAAACCTACCTGCATCACTAGCTAAATAAAGAGCCGCTTCAGATATATCTTTTGCTAAACCAGTTTTTCTTAGAGGTACAGCTTTTGCTAGATTTCCTTTCAATTTTTCCATCTTCTGATCATTTTCTTCTTTAGTTAAAGTATTTGCTCTTTCTGAACCTCCCCAAAAAATTGGCGTGGCTATTGCTCCAGGTGATATAGCATTTACTCTGATATTGAATTGACCTAGGCTAACTCCAGCCATCCTAGTGTAATGAGAAACGGCTGCTTTCAGAGACGAATAAAGTGGAGAGCCTTGGCCATAAACATGTGCTGCAACACTTGAATTATTAATAATACAACCTCCTCCGATCTCTTTCATAGGCTCTACTGCATACTTAATACCTAATATCACGCTTGATAATAAACCTAATCCGTAATCTATTTGCTCTTGAGATATTTCTGCAACATTGTCCGCTGTCCCATATCCTGCATTGTTAAAAAGAATATCTAGTTTGCTAAACTCCTCTAACGCAAAGTCTACTGAGCTAGATATATCCTTTTCTTTTGTTATATCAGCTTTTTTATAAACAACGTCTTTCCCTAAGTCATTGGCAAGAGAATTCCCCTTCTCTTCAGATCTTCCAACGATAATTACTTTAGCTCCCTCCTGTGAAAAAAGCCTAGCTGTATCAGCGCCTATTCCGCTTGTTCCGCCTGTTATTAAAGCCACCTTTCCTTCGAGTCTTGCCATAATTCCTCCTTTTTTATTTAGATAAATTTAATTAGTCTTAGCCTTCTACAGAATAAACAGATTCTGCTGTCTTATAAAACATATGATTCTTTTCGTCATCAGAAAAATCTTCTACTATTTTTTTTAATCCGTTATATAGGACATGATATGAAAGTGACATTCTGTCTACAGGAAAATTACTTTCCATCATGCATCTTTCAGGACCAAAACAATCTATAGCATGCAGATAATAACGACTTTGAGCTTCAACAAACTCATCTGATTTTGCTGGTTTATCTCTTAAATTCCAACCATAACCATTATCTGGCATTGCCATTCCTCCAATTTTCATAAAAACGTTATCAATTTTTGATATTTCCTTAATATCTAATCTCCATTGATGAAAAATTTCTTCTTTTTTATTAGCATAAGGGCCTACACCAAGCGGAGTTCCAAAATGATCTAGGATTATTTTAGTGTCTGGTATCTTTTTTACCATCTCTAGAAACTCACGATTTTGATAGTGATAATGCCAAGTATCATATGTATAACCGTTTCTTCCCAATACCTTTACTCCAGCAAGGAAGTCAGTATCTTCAAATAACCCCTTAGGGGCCCCTCCTGGTATAGTCAAAGCTTCAGGATGTTCAGCTCTTGCGCCTGCATGTCTGATTCCTCGAAATAATCCATCAGAGGCTTCTTGATGCGCATCAAGAACTTCTATTAATTCTTCTCCTAATCTTAAATCTGCTCTAGAAACTATTGCTGATATAACTGCCCCTCCAGTTTCTTTGCTTTTTTTTGCCTGTTCAACGACCGCTTCAGTTTCGCCAACTACTCTTAGGTGCTTGGGTCCATCTTCTTTATAAGCCCATCCGCATTCCATATAAACGGTTTTTACAACCTTGTGACCTGAGCCGGTGTCTGCTTGAAGCTCTTCTACTAGATAGGTACTCCCTCTGTCGTCCCATAAATGATGATGAGGATCAATTATAGGCATTTCTGGCTCAACTATATTTTCCTTAACCTGACTTAACCATTCCTCACTACCTATATTTATTTCTACCATTTTCTTACTAAAAAATTACTTTAAAGAATAAAGATAATTTAAAATTGGTGTAGAGACAAATTTCTACACAATAATATAAGGAATAAATATGAAACTTTATGATGGTCTAGGACCAAACCCTCAAGTAGTAAGAATGTTTCTGGCTGAGCTTGGAGTTGAAATGGAGACAATAACAGTTGACATAATGTCAGGAGAAAATCGCCAGGAAAGTCATTTAAATAAGAACCCAATGGGGCAATTACCCACTCTTGAACTTGATGATGGAACTTTTCTAGCTGAAATAACTGCTATTTGTGAGTATCTAGATGATATAAAAGGAGGTACTGATCTAATTGGAACAAACCCGGAAGAGCGGGCCTTAACTAGAATGTGGACTAGAAGAATAAGCTTAAATATTTGTGAAGCAATGACTACAGCATTTAGAGGGGCAGAAGGTCATGATTTTTTTAAAGATAGACTTAGAACCTTCCCTAGCTCAGCAGAAGATTTTAAGGCGCAAGCTAAAGAAAATTTAGCTTTACTCGATAAGCAGATAGAAGGTAAAGAGTTCATTTGCGGAAATAACTTTACCCTCGCAGATATTATGCTTTTTTGTTTTCTGCATTTTGGGTCAACTGTAGGTCAAGATATTGAGCCTCAACTTAAAAATATTAATACTTGGTTTGAGAAAGTAGGTAAAAGAAGTAGTGCATCAGCTTGAACTTAAATTCAAGATCCTTGATTCCTGTACTTTCTGACATAAAGAATCTCAGCAATACCAAGAGTAGAGAAAATAAGGAAAAAGAAAAAGAACTTCTTATGACCATTCTTAGAAGCTAACCAACAGGCCATATAAGTCCAGTAAATTTCCCAAATAAGTAAAGTAATTATTATTAATAACTGAATCATCTAATATTGCCAAAATTTAAGGGTTTAATCTTTTAAGTGACTACCTAAAAGGGATTTAAAATTTTCTTTATAAAATTTACTTCTTTGATTTTCACTGACGTTGTCCATAGTTCTTTCAAATCTTCCAATAGGGTCATCAGTACCTTCGTGGTGTGGATAATCTGAAGCGAACATAAGAAGATCTTCGGCACCGGAATTGAGAATCCAGCCTATGTCTTCCCCAGCAAATGGGGTTACCTTTATTTGCCTTAGTACGTATTCTGAAGGTAAGAGCTTAAGGGATGTTAGGTCCTGAAATTTTCTAAAGGCCCTAAAAGATTGATCAAGATGTTTCATCCAAGAAATAATCCAACTAGCACCAAGTTCTACTACTCCAATCCTTAATTTAGGGAATCTTTCTAAAACTCCATCAAAAATCATAGCTGATAAAAAAAGCTCTGCATTATATTGAATGGCCATATAAGCAAGAGCATCATTTGGTGCATCTCCCTCTATATGGGTGGGGACTTGTTTTTGATTGTTATAAAAAGATCTTGGTATTGGGCTATAGCCTCCATCCGCTCCTACGTGCAAAGTAACTGCTAAATCAGCATCTTGAACAGCAGCCCAAAATTTATTGTAATCCGGGTGAGTAAAAGAAATTTGTCCTTTTGGAGAAACTGTATCTATCAATATTATAGAAAAACCCATATTTATTGCTTTGTCTAAAAACTTCTTAGAAAGATCTGGCCCTAAACCTAAAGGAATATAGGCTGTTGGAAACATCCTAGAGTCCTCTGCACTAAAAGTAGCTAACCCTCTATTTAAGGCTTCAACTCCTCCAATTAAGACGTTATCTTCTTTGGTAGCTATCACTTGATTAAACGCACTAGTTGGAAAGAGAATATAAGCTTGAAAACCTAAAAGATCATTAGCAAGCTTCCTCTCTTGGGCATCAAAAGCACCAAGCCCATTCCAACCTTTATAGTCCATTGACATAAATTTTTTATTTGCCTCACTAGCAATTTCTACATTAGATTTTCTTTCTTTAAATCTAGCAATAGCTAAATCTATTTCCTTTAGTATATTTTTCTTACCGCCTACAAAAGGTTCTAATAAGTTTTTTATACTCGGATCAGCAAACTCAGCTATCCAGTCTGATCTCTCCATCATATGAGTATCTGCGTCGTAGATAATTTTTCTATGAGCGTAAGGCATATGTATGAGTGAGATTGGTAGGTTTCATTTCATATCTTATTCTGAAAACTTCTTTAAAAGAACTGGGACTCCAGTGCAATTTTGCTTACTGGTGGCACCAAAAGTAAGAACATCTAGAATTCTATCAGCTAATCCATACTTCTCCCTTCTAAGGCTATGGTAAAAATCATGCGAGCTTTTATCAATTGAAGCTAGGTATTTCCCTTCTTTCTGATTTCTAATAATAACTATCTCATCATCCTTCTCTAGGTGTTTTATCCAAAAAGATTCCTCATCTCCATGTTCTATCCAAGAGCTTTGATCTTGATCTACTATCCAAATTCTAATCTTAGAATTTCCATCTTGCTCAGGTCTAATTAATGTAACGACTTCTCCCCCTAGTTCAGACAAACCTATCATCAATGATCCATAAATTAAGATTAGAGAAATTAAAAGAACAACAGTTTTTAAAATTATTTTCATTGATAACTATTTTGGAGAAAATTCTTAATATCATTGGCAGTTCTTAAAGGATCTTCATACATAGGTAGGTGACCTATCTCAGAATAAATCTTTATTGTCACTTCTGGTATATTTTGTTCAAAGTGTCTCACACTATCTAGTTCAATTAAATTATCTTCTTCTCCATGTATAACTAGTGTAGGGGCGCTAATTTGTTTAAATATCTCTGGGGTTTCATTGCCATACCTTTCACCTGAGAACATTGAAATAATTGCTTCCCTAGAACCTTCTAAAAGAACTAATTCATGAAATTGATTTGCCCATTCTTTGGTAGCCAAATCTTGATCATAAACCGATGTCTTTAAGCCTTGTTCAGCAAAGAGTTTTGGAGTAAAAACTAATAAGATCTTTCTTGTGAAGTTAGAAAATAATAATCTCCATGCCAAAGGAGAGCTTTCATCTTCATCAGGTTCCGATTCTTCTTCTCCTTCGACCCTTACGCTAGAGGAAGCTATCAATATAAGGCTATTAATTTGTTCTGGATGTTCCAATGTGTACCTCCATGACACTCCGCCTCCCATGGAATTCCCTGCAATTGAAAATTTATCTATGTCTAAAGAATCAACAAGCTGATTAATTGTTTTCATAAATCTTTCTGTTGAGTAGTCTCCTGATGGTATAGCGCCAGTAAGGCCAAAAGCTGGAAGGTCTAGACTAACTAGTCGATACTCTTTAGATAAATACGGAACAAGTCTTTCAAAATTAAGCAGAGAACCATTGAATCCATGAACAAGAACAATTACTTGACCTTGTTGGTTTCCTTCATCTCGATAATGAATACGGGAACCGTCATCTAAAGTTAGAAATTGAGAAGCCCCAATAGCATACTTTGCCTCTAATCTTTCTCGAGGAATATCAAAATAAGTTCCTATATAAATAATACAAATTAATAATGCCAATAATGACAGCCCGGCCCATTTAATTACTTTTTTCATAAATCACTAAGGACTGTTTTATTCCACAAAAAAATAACAGGTGTTATTAATACCTTTGGTGATAACCACCAAATCCATCAGGGTTGCACATAGGAGACAATTGCTCCAGCTAATATATGTAAAGTTAATAGAATTGAATCCCCTTTAAATTAACCTTTAATACTATACAGTAATTTTCTAAATCTATTTCCTTGAGAATCTTAAATTAGACTGAGTATTTTATTAAGACAAGAATCAATTGTCGTAGTATTTTCAACAATATAATCTGCATAATTTTGATAGAGGCCTTCTCTCTCTTTGTGGGCTTCTTGAATAGTTTGATCTGATCTTTTGAGTAAGCCTCTTTCAGAAAAATTTGATATACGATCTGATATATCTTTGTAAGGTACTTCAAGATATATAACCGTAGAATTTTCTTTTATATAATCCATAGCAGTACTACAAAACACAGCACTACCTCCTGTAGCTAATACAATTTGACTAAACTTAACTGATAGTAAAGCGCCTTCTTCAATTTCTTTGAATTCTTTATTTCCTTTCTGGATCAAAATATCCTGTAAAGATTTACCAAATTTTTCTTCCATAAGTAAGTCGCTATCAACAAAGTTAAAATTTAATTGCTTAGCAAGTTTTTCCCCAATAGATGATTTACCTGCTCCAGCCATACCTATTAATGATATTGAATTATTCATTTCTATTTTTATCTCTAAACATACATCAATCTTTGCATCAGATGTGAGCATTTAGTGAATCTATGTAAATAATAGACCTGTTCTTGCTGATACTGAAATCAGAGAGCTCATTTGCATGTTTTTTCATGCAGTCTTGAGCTGAGATTTTGATAAAAATAGGGTCAATTAAAACTTTAAGCGACCCCAAATTCTCTTTATTCTGCGTAATCCAAGCCTTTTGCCTTTTGTACTTCTCGTTTGTTAGGATTAACAGATTCTCTAAACGGCACATCAACAATTTCACCCTCTACCGCTACTCCAGATGACTCCGAGTATTCATCGGGTAGCCTAACCTGTAATTTAGTCCCAATCTCCGATGAAGCCCATGGTACCCAACCAAGTGCGATGTTTGTATTTAGCTCTGGAGACCACCATGGAGAAGTGATGTAACCCATATCATTTCCATCTGTATCTGCGATCAGCCAGAAATCAGGGGCATAGTCTGTGATTTGTTTCCCGCCAAAAATAAGGCCAACCATTCTCATTTTGAAAGGGGCGTCTCCTGAGTCAATTACTTCGCGTTGTCGTTCTAGTTCTTTTTTACCTATGTAATCAGCTTCTTTATTTCGTGGTACTTGATAGCTCAAATTCACTTGGAAGGGAGAAGTTTCAAAATCCATATCTTGGCCCCAAGATAAAATACCAGCTGCAATTCTTCGATGATGCGCAGGCGCGATTACCATTAAGCCAAATTCTTCACCAGCTTCTAGGACGGCATTCCAAACAATCTCAGCATTTTCATGAGAATCACGAACATAAATTTCATAACCCTTTTCGCCAGTGAAACCTGTTTGGCTAATCACCGTATCTACGCCTTCAATTTTGGTTTCCATAAGACCGTAATAAGGGATTTCCCTAAGCTCTTCACCAGCGAGTTTGGCCATAAGATCTTCAGAAAGAGGTCCCTGAATTTGTACAGGACAAACATCTATCTCATCTATTGTGACATCATATTTTTTAGAAATATTTACACCTTGCAGCCAGAGCATAAGATCGCTATCAGAAAGAGAAAACCAGAATTCATCTTCAGCTATTCTTAACAAAACAGGATCATTAAGAATTCCTCCTTTATCGTTACACAAAATTGCGTACTTCCCATTACCTGGTTCTATCTTAGTAGCATCACGAGTGATTACAAAGTTCGTAAAAGCCTCTGCATCTGGTCCCTTGACTCTTATTTGTCTTTCGACAGCAACATTCCACATGGTGACACGATTAACCAGAGCTTCGTATTCAACCATGGCTCCGCCGTCTTCAGGTTTTACGTATCCTCTTGGGTGATAGGTACGATTGTAAATTGTTGCTCTCCAACAGCCAGCTTCATGAGATAGGTGCCAAAAAGGTGACTTTCTAACTCGAGTTGAAATCAATAGCTCTGTGGGCGTTCGGCCACTCTGTCTAAGATTATATGGCACTATTCGATCGCTTTGATCAACACTTGGATGATTTGGATGTTTTTTCATTTTTTCTCCCTTTTATTCTGTAATTATATTAAAAATTATTTAAGAACGAACCCTTTCATTATCAGGATCATAGAGAGACCCTTTGCCAACTATCTGTACTGTCATAGGATAAATGCCATCACCGTTTTCATTAAAATATTCCAGGCACAGTGACTTCCCTGGTATAGCAATATTTTTAGGCAGATATCCCATTACTACATGTTTCTCTATTGATGGGCAGTAAGACATGCTAGTGCTATATGACCTACGTCCTTTAGTATCTACTGGAACTTCGCCTGTATCAGGATCAATGATTGGTGAGATACCAACCGGGTAGCGCAAACCATTACCTGATACATTTAGGTTATCCAAAGTCATAGTACATAAAATAGCACTAGGTTCTTCTTCTCGATGAACAAGATGAGCTGCTTTACCATGGAAATCTGCTTCTTTGACCAATCGTCTTTCTACTGCTGATTCACATGCATTATATTCAGTCTCTAAATCTGCTCCTTGCAATCGAAAGCTCTTTTCTAGGCGTCGACTAGTAGCATAAGTTTCAATACCTACTGGCACAACCCCAACTTCAAGTAGAGAATCATAGAGCGCTAGACCCTCTTCACTATCATTATTTAAATAAATTTCCCAGCCACTCTCGCCAACGTAGGAAATACGTGCTGCCCAGACATCTATCTTTTTCCCACCTGATAAATTGAGAGTTAGATTTTTAGTTGCAACAAAAGGGAAATTCTCAATACTTATTTCGTTGGGATCAATAAATTGACCTAAGGCGTCTTTAGCCTTAGGTCCCCATAATCCTAAAGTTGCAATATCATGTGTTCTAATATTAATATCTGCTTCAAGCCCCATATCATCTCGATAATTACGCAAAGTTACCCAGTCCCTATTTCCATCTGCACCGCCTGTAATTACACGATAACTATCTACACCTAAACGAGCAATGGTTAGATCTGCATGGACGCCACCATCCTCATCCAGAAAATTTGTATAAATGATACGTCCTTCAGGGGTATTACCACCAATCTTAGCAACAGAAAGGTACTCCAGCATGTGTTCTGCTTCTGGGCCCTTAATATCCATGATCGCAAAGTGCGATAGATTGATCATCCCAACTGATTCACTCATTGCTAGGTGTTCTGCATTTGCAATCTCATAGGGTACATGGCGTCGATCCCATTCGTTTTCTCGAACAGGTACATCTTGTAAATATTTGTCTAGCTTTTGTTGATTACTTTTATATGCAAAGGCTCTCTCCCAGCCAGCAATTTCGTTATCAAAGTATCCTCCAAGTTCTTTTTCTCTTGAATAAAAAGGACTGACAAACAACTCTCTTTGACTAATGTAGGGCTCTCTCGGGTGGACAGCAGGAGTATAGATAGTTTGGGCGTTTTCAAAAGATCGCGTTTTAACAAAATCTTTTTCTTTTTGGGCGGGATAAAACCTTGAAATATCAAAAGAGTGCATATCCATAGGTGTTTTGCCATTGATTATCCATTCAGCACACAATCTTGCACATCCAGGACCGTCTTTAACCCAGACTGCTTCGCATAACCAAAACCCTCTGACTTCTGGACTTTCACCAATTAGTGAACCAGCATCAGAAGTTACAGATAGTAGGCCATTAAATGAGCTTCTTTCATCCCATCCTAATTCATTAAGTATAGGTGTAGTTTCAAATGCTTTTTCTAGAGGTTCTGCAATTTCTTCAAGGTCTAGGTGTCTCATCGAGTCAGAAGTCATAGTCTTTTCAGGATTCCCAATGTCCTCTGGATCAACAATTCTAGGTTCTTTGTCCTCATAAAATCCCCATTCAAGCATACCTCCATGGAGTCTACCTGTATCTCTGACATAAGCTGAATTACCTTGATCTCTAAGTAATGGGTAGACAAGAAATTCATCTGTTTCTTGTATTTGAGGGAGTGGACCAAAAAATAATAAAGGATGTTCCACTGGTGCGAGCGGGACTGGAACACCAGCCATGTCACCAATCAAAGGTCCCCATATTCCCGATGAAAGGATAACTTTGTCAGTTTTGATAGTTCCTTTGTCTGTTTTTACTCCAGTGATACGTCCATTTTCAATGTCAAAGCCTACAGCTGGTGTATCAGCGTATGTAGTCAGAGCGCCTTTCTCTTTAGCACTTTCTACAGCAAAACTCACTACATCCTGTGAACGTGGCACTACAAGACCGGCATCTGGATCCCACATCGCACCGCGTATTGATTCTTCGTCTAATAAAGGAAATTTTTCTTTAGCTTCGGAAGCAGAAATTAATCTTACATTTGTTCCAAAGGATTTACCTGATTCTACTTTTCGTTTGAGCTCTTCCCAGCGTTCATCATCACCTTTTCTACAGATTTCTAGACCTCCTTTTTTTAAGAAGAAGCCATTTTCTTCATAAAAATTTCTGCTAAAGGCAGTAGTCCAATTACTGAGTTTGTCATGAGTTGTGTTGTAAACAAAGTCCGAAGCATGTGCAGTGGAGGCAATATCTGAAGGAATTACTGTAGATTTTTCTAACCCTACGATGTTTTTTTGTCCGAGCTCTGTAAGCCAGTATGCAAGCATGGAACCGACAATACCACCCACGCCAACTATTACTATTTCTGCATCCGTAGGGAATTTAGAGGATTTCATCGACGCATTATAATGATTATTTTCCGTTTTGATTAATCATTTTTTGCGAATCATATAATTCAATGTAAACGCCACGCAACAGGCTTATCGTGGCTGCTATTAAAATAAATACAAAAGGTAATGCCATCGATATTGACCCTGATTGTATAGCTTGTAAAGCAACTGAACCTCCACCCACCAATAAAGCTATTGCAACTAATCCTTGAATAATTGCCCATATAACTCTTTGTGTTGAAGGAGTATTTTCTTTACCACCAGAGGTAATCCTATTAATAACTAATGAACCTGAATCAGCTGATGTAACAAAAAATAGCACTAACATGAATAAAGAAAATATGCTTGAAACTATAGGAAATAAAAGATTATCTAGCATATAGAAAAGCACAAGAGAAATTTCTCCTACTGGTTCACTTAAATTACCTATTCCTTCTTGAAATTGAAAGATTGCTGTTTCTCCGAACGAAGTAAACCATATAGTGCAAAACAGAAGAGGTACAAACATTACGACAGAAAGAAATTCTCTTATAGTCCTCCCTTTTGATATTCTTGCGATGAACATCCCTACGAAAGGGGACCAAGAGATAAACCAGGCCCAATAGAAAATTGTCCAATCATGATACCACTTCAAGTCATCAGGCCTGTTCCAATCACTTAATCGAACAATATCTTGAAAATAAGAAATTAAGTTTTCTCCATAAGCCATAATGATCTTGAATGTAGGTCCAGCAAGAACAACAAAAGCCAATAAAACGAGAGCAAGTCCTATATTTATATTACTAAGAACCTTAACTCCTTTATCCAAGCCCCTATAGACAGAAAAAATAACTAGGGAAGTAATAAATATTATTACTAGAGATTGAGTTAAAAGATTATCGGGTGCAACATTTAGGTAAGATAGACCAGAAGTTGCTTGTCTTGCTCCCAATCCCAAAGATGTTGTTAAACCAAAAAGGGTGGCTAATACAGCAATAATATCAATGACATCACCCTGCCACCTCCAGATTCGTTTGCCTAAAAGGGGATAAAAGATAGATCGTATAGTTAAAGGTAATTTCCAGTTGTAACAAAAAAAGGCAAGGGACAGACCTACGATTGCATAGACTGACCAAGCGTTCAGGCCCCAATGAAAAATAGTTGCACTGAATGCCAATCGATAGGCCTCTTCAGATTCAGGAGAGACATTTAGAGGTGTTCCAAAGATTCCAGTGTAATAAGAAAGAGGTTCAGCTGCTCCATAGAAAGTCATACCTATACCAACTCCAGCTGCAAATAACATACAAACCCAAGATAAGAATCCAAATTCCGGGACTGAATCCTTTCCCCCTAGTCTTATCTTTCCAAATGGAGAAACAATTAGAAAGAAAATGATCAAAGTAATGGCAGACATAGATACCGTAAATAAGGTACCGAACCAAACCACTACAAAGTTCATAGCACTAGAAAGAAAATTGAAAGATTGCAGTGGAAAGATCAACACAAAGATAGAAAAGATAATTGCTAAACCTGAACTAATAGAAAATACTGGTAAATTTATATCCAGACCAAAAATTTGAGTATTAGGTCTTCTGTCTCCTTCTGATATTAAAGGTTTATGAGTATTCTCATTCATTTAATTTCCTATCGGTTTATTTGGGCTATGTCTTCAGGTTTCAATAATTCCTCACCCAGACTGTTAAGTAATGGTTTTAAGTGTTTAGAATAGGGCTTCCAGCGCTCCATGCCTTCTTTGTTAATTGGTCTTCTCACCTGTTCAGAACTAGCGGTTCTAACTGATCTGTCAGTTTCATAAAATGAAATACATTCTTTTTCATAAGGTAACTCTAAAAATTCGAGCATCCTTTTAACCTGTCCTTCAAGGTCTTCAATGATATCCTCATTATTGACTCTTAATATCTTGTTAGGCAAGACTTTATCCCAGTGATTCATCAAATTAACATAACTTTTGTAATAACTTCCTGCTTCAGCTAGACCATATGAAAACTCTTGTCCTTGAGCGAAAAGTTGTTTAAACATACTAAAACAACAATCCAAGGGATATCTTCTAGCATCAATAATCTTAGCGTTTGGCATAATTAGATGGATTAAGCCAATATGTCTGAAGTTATTAGGCATTTTATCTGTGAACATAGGTGCATCTTTTCTGTGCATCTTAGTATCTTCAATAAAACCCTTTCCCATAGTTTCTCTTTGTTCGAGTGTTAATGAATTCATGCTTTTAGGGTAATTACCTAATTTACCGTAAATATCTTCTCCCCTTAAGCTTTGAGCAATTGAAAGAATATTTGGAAGCTCAAGTGTCCCGTCAATCATGGAGTGTGATGCCAAGATCTGCTCTACAAGTGTTGAGCCTGCCCTAGGCAAACCAAGAATGAATATAGGATCTTTTGTGTCATGTCCCCCACTACCTAAATCTCCAAAAAAAGTTTCGTCACAAACATCTATTTGGGCTTGTAGTTCCTTATCCATTCTTTCAATTGAATATAAACTTTGATCATTTTTTATCTTGTTCCCTCTTTCTAAATGAAAGAATGCCTCATCATACTCGCCGTTCACTTCACAACCTTGAGCAAGAGCAAAATGAAAATATGCTTTATCTCTTAATGATAAATCCACTCTCCCCACTTGTTCTCGCATATTATCTAATTCATCACCGGTAAAGGAATATGTCTTTAAATTTGCTAAGGAAAAGAAAGCCTCTCCATGATCTGGTTTTATTTGATAAGCAGATTGATAGCTCTTAATGGCTTGGTCTGTTTTGCCTAAAGTCTTTTCTGCATGACCTTTTGAAGTAAGTGTACTGAAATTAAATGGGTTTTTTCTTAGAATATCTTCTAATAAGCTAATTGCTTCCTCGTGTTCTCCATTTTGCATAATTTCACTGGCTTTTTGAGCTTGATAATTAAGATTTGCTGGATATTTATCACATAATATATTTACTTGCTCCATGGTCTTCGCAAACTTTTGTTTTTTTCTAAGAATAGAAGCATATTTCATTCTTAGATCGCCATCCTCCGGCTTAAACTCAACAGCCTTTTCTAATAAAAATTCTGCGTCATCAAAATAACCCAATCGATTAGCAATTTCAGCAAGCAAAGACATTGCGTAAGTGTGAGTAGGGTTTTCTTTAAGAAAGGACCTGCATTTGTCTTCCGCCAAGCCTAGTCTGCCTTCATTGAGAATCTGGTCTATGTGTAAAAGTATACTTGGAAGTGATTGTAGTTTATTGATTTGCTCAAGTGCATGATCAGCTGCTGGTTTATTTTTATTTTTTACAAAGTATTTGTATAAAAAATTCCAAGCTGCTAAGAGTGCTGGGTTAAGTTCACAAGCTTGTCTATAGTGAAGGACAGCTTTCTCTTCATTTCCTATATCTCTATTAAGGTGACCTAACTCCTGGTATGCTCGACCCATGTCTGGAGCATTGTGCAACAACTGCTCAATATAGTTTTTTGAATCGTCAAATTTTTTTAAGTATCTTGTTGAAACAGCTGCTAAATATAAGCTATCAATATTGTTGGGGTGATCTTTGAGAATAATCTTTAATGAATTAAGGGCATATTCAAACCTGCCTTCTTTTACAGCTTCTGTAGCTTCGCTCAGGTCTACCTTGAGAGTGGTTTCATCCGTATTTGATTGATCTTCTTTCATTCCAATCTAATTCTAACAAATCTAATAAAATCTAATCTCTGAAGAAAATAAAAAGGGAGCCTGGGCTCCCTTAATATTATCTAATTGTCGAAGTTTTAAAACTTCAGTTTATACCTGAGACCAACGGTCATTGGCCTAATAATCGCTATACGCTGTCTATCAAAGACGAAGGTATTACTTATTTCAGCCCTTTCATCCGTAAGATTATCGACATACATTTCTGCTGTCCAATCATCATTACTGATACCACCTCTGATATTAACTAAGTTATAGCTATCTTGTTCGGCCCTGTTAGGTCCCATGATGTCAGAATAACTTTTATCTGACATGGTGAATTGGGCTTGCCAAAATCCAGTATTACCACCAGACAATCCCCATTCTTTTCTAGCACTTATATTACCCTGAAATCCTGGGGCAAATGCTAATTCCTGACCAACAATTACGTCATTGGTTGGAACTAAAGCCTTAGTAATTTCAGTATCTAAGAACGAAAATGCGCCTGATAAGATTAACCCTTGTTCAGTGAAATAAATAAAGTCACCCTCAACTCCTTTTATTTCAGCATCAGCTGCGTTATCAGAGAAGAACAAGTTAACAATACTTGGATCAAAAATAGTACTTTGTAAGCCACTTACATCAACCATGAAAACACTACCATTGAACCTAAGTCGACCATCCTGAAGAACATTTTTCCAACCAAACTCATAGTTTGTTATTTCATCAGAATCAACAGATGGGGGTACAGTATACGATCCATCTGGACTTGTTCTTCCAACAGGTCTATTTAGGAGACCGGGTCTAAAGCCCTCAGACCATGTGACGTAATACATGGAATCCTCACTTGGTTTCCATGAATACGTTAACTTTCCAATCACGCCATCTGTTTTAGCTTTATCTGGATAACCATTTGGGTTACCTGGTGCATATTGTGCAGATAAATTAGATCCAAATTGTTGAGTATCCGGATTACCAAATCCATTAAAAAAAGATGAGTTAGCACTACCTTCAAAATCAACTTTAATATCATACCAACGAGCACCTATTGAAAGTTCTGTTGTATCGCTTGTAGCAAAACTTAATTCACCAAAAACACCTCTCTGTTCATCAGTTCTTTTAATATCGTTAAAGAAGATAACAGGTTCAGAATAAGGCCCTGCTGAAAACCAGCCAGGACTTGCATTATTAATTGATCCAGTCACTGATGTATCGGTCAAAGCATAGTTCGCAGCATACGTAATATCATTCTCTACTGAACCTGGATACGTAAATAAATTTAACTCCGTAAGCTCAGTATCACTAGTAAAGACACCTGCCGTAAGCGAAGTAGTGTCACTTATATCTGCATTTAAACGAAATTCATGAGATGTAACTTCTAAATTAGTTGTTGAATCAACTAATAAGTTAGGGCCACCACAAGTTCCTGTTGGGACATTGCCTGGTGCATATGTAGTGTAAGTTACATAGTAATCACAAATGTAGTAAGGAAGATACTGACCTACAAATAAGTAGTCAGTGTAATCAACCATTTGCTCCGTAGTCCTGTCTGTATATGCTCCTGCATAAACTACTTCAAGATCCCCTATTGAACCCTCGAGAGTTAAGCTCATGTTGTCATATTCATCTTCTATTACGTCAGCTGTGTATCTTTGGATTTCTAGATCACCTAACTTAGGATCAACAAAAAACACACCATCAGCATCTACGGTTTGTTGTGCAATAGTAGCTAACGCATCCCAATTTTCATTAATTTCATGGGCAATACTTGCTCTGAAGCCTTGATAAGTTAATTCGTTAGCGTCTTCTTTAACAATTGCATTTGCTTTATTTAAAGTAGCTCCTGAAAGGTCAGCTCCAGCTTGAAAACCGCCTCTAGAAGAGTTCACAGGAAGACCATTGTCTCTTACTGTACCAGCTGCTCTGAAACGAGCAGATCCACTTACATCGATGGAACCAGCAACTTGATCAATGTAGCCGCCTTTTCTATCTCTGTAAACAACAACCCTGGCTGCAGTAGAATCACCAAGAGGCACATTTCCTACAAGTTCTATTTTTGCTCCGGTATCTCCTTCAGGCATAAACCTTGTTTCGACTTCTGCATTACCCGATGATTCTCCAATAACTGGCTTGTTAGTGATCATTCTAACAACACCTGCTTGTGAGCTAGCACCAAAAAGTGTTCCTTGTGGACCAGCTAAAACCTCAATACGAGCCATATCTGCTGCATAAACATCTAGGTTCCTTCCAGGTTGAGCTAATGGTTGCTCATCTAAATAGAATGATACGTTTGGAGCCAAACCAGCAACACCAGCTGTTGTAAGATTGGGTGTTGTTGAAGCAAGACCTCTAATGTAAATTGTGCTAGTTCCTGGTCCTGCACCACCTGCAGTAACACTAGGAAGCTGCAATAAATAATCTTCAAATACACTTATTCCTTTCTCTTCTAAAGAGCTTTCACGAAGAGCTGAAACAGATATTGGGACATCCTGCAAGCTTTCCGTTTTCTTTCGAGCTGTAACGACAACTTCCTCTAACTCTGATTGAGACATAGCCCAACCACTAAATAGTGCTGCATTTAATAGAGCAAGCGTAGAAAGGTAATAGGTTAAGTGTTCTTTAATTTTTCCAAACATGTGTTTCCCCTAATATTTTAGAAATTAAGTTAGGCAGACATTACGCAAACTAGACACTATTGTCAACGTTCTATTCCTCAACTAGCTGCCTTTGTCAACATTAACTTTGATTAAAAAGTAGATTAAAGCCTTATACAGACTGCTCAAGAAGTTTATAGACAACTATCGTTATATTTTGGGGTCCAGAAATAATTGTAATCTTCAAAGATAATATATAGTCTTGTGTCCCTTAAATATAAATGTGAGAGTTTATTTTGAAAACAGACATAGAGATTGCTAGAGAAGCAGATCCAAGGACAATTGACAAAATTGCTGCTGAGTTAGGTATTGGTGAAGAATATCTAGAACTGTACGGTAAATTCAAGTGTAAGATCGATCTTTCAATTAATAATGAAAAGCTGGAGAAGCTTAATAACGGTAAATTAATCTTAGTTACTGCAATTTCTCCTACTCCTGCAGGAGAAGGTAAAACCACTACAAGTGTTGGTCTGGTCGACGGGCTTTGTCATATTGGAAAGAAAGCAATGATTTGTCTAAGAGAGCCAAGCTTAGGACCATGTTTTGGCATGAAAGGAGGTGCTGCAGGAGGTGGACATGCCCAGGTTATACCTATGACTGATATTAATTTACATTTTACTGGTGACTTTCATGCCATTGGGGCAGCTCATAACCTTCTTTCTGCACTAATTGATAATCATATTCATTGGGATAATCAGCTAAATATTGACCCAAGAAGAATTACCTGGAAGAGAGTGGTTGATATGAATGATAGATCTTTAAGAGATATCACTTGCGGTCTAGGAGGGACAGGTAATGGCATACCAAGAGAAAGTGGTTACGATATAACAGTTGCCTCAGAAATTATGGCAGTGTTTTGTCTGGCATCAGATATTGATGATCTCCAAAAAAGGATAGGAAATATTGTTATAGGCTATACAAAATCTAATGAGCCTGTAAGAGCAAAGCAGCTAAAAGCTGATGGAGCAATAACTGCATTATTGAAGGATGCATTTCAACCAAACTTAGTACAAACTCTTGAAAATAATCCTGCTTTTATACATGGAGGACCTTTTGCTAACATTGCGCACGGTTGTAATTCTGTTGTTTCAACTAAAGCAGCATTAAAACTTGCTGATTATGTTGTTACAGAAGCTGGATTTGGAGCTGATCTAGGCGCTGAGAAATTTTTTGATATTAAATGTAGAAAATCAGGATTAAAACCAGATGCTGTTGTTTTAGTTGCTACGACTAAAGCCTTAAAAATGCATGGCGGTATAAAGAAAGATGACCTTGGCTTAGAGAATATAGATGCTATAACAAAGGGCTGCAAGAATCTTAAAAGGCATATTGAAAATATTGGAAAATTTGGAGTCCCTGTCGTTGTTGCGATAAATGACTATGTGACTGACACGGAAAAGGAACATACTGCAATCATTAATTATTGCAAGAATATAGGCATTAAATGCAAAATTTCTTCACATTGGGAAAAAGGCGGAAAAGGCGCGGCGGATCTTGCGAAAGAGGTTGCAAAAATTGCTGATTCGAATTCTGCTGAATTTAGAACTTTATACGATAATAAAATGTCACTATGGGATAAAACCCAATACATAGCGCAAAATATTTATGGTGCTGCAGAAATAATTGCTGATAAGAAGGTTAGAAATCAATTTAAGAAATTAGAAGATGATGGGTTTGGTGAATACCCAATATGCATGGCCAAGACTCAATATAGCTTTTCAACAGATCCATTATTAATGGGCGCTCCATCAGGACATGACGTTCCAATCAGGGAAGTTAGACTATCAGCAGGTGCAGAATTTATTATAGTTGTTTGCGGTGAAATTATGACTATGCCAGGATTACCAAAAATACCGGCCGCAGAAAATATAAATGTGGATAATGAAGGATTAATTCAAGGATTATTCTAAAAATTATGATTAGAATTAAATAGGAGTAAATAAATGAAAATATTATGTATCTTATATGACGACCCAAAGGATGGAATGCCATCCAGTTATCCGGTTAAGGAACTTCCTAAACTGGAAAAATATCCTGATGGAATGACGTTACCTAGCCCCAAGGGAAGAGACTTTACTCCAGGCCAATTGCTTGGTTGTGTCTCAGGTGAATTGGGTTTGAGGAAATTTTTAGAAGATAGAGGACATACACTGGTGGTTACTTCCGATAAGGACGCAGAAGGTTGTGTTGCAGACAAAGAATTAGTTGATTCTGATGTTGTAATTTCTCAACCATTTTGGCCCTACTATTTAACAAGAAAAAGAATGGAAAGTGCACCTAATCTAAAAATGGCAATTACAGCTGGTATTGGTTCTGATCACGTTGATTTACAAGCCGCAATGGACAATAAAGTTGATGTAGTTGAGGTAACATACTGTAATTCAAGATCAGTTGCAGAACATATTGTCATGATGATTCTATCTTTAGTTAGAGATTATCATAATCAACATAGGATAGTGAATGAAGGTGGTTGGCATATCGCTGACGCTGTTAAGAGGTCTTATGATGTAGAAGGTATGCATGTAGGCACAATTGCTGCAGGTCGTATTGGTTATGATATGTTAAGGAAAATGCATCCATTTGATGTGCATTTACATTATTTTGATAAACACAGATTGAATTCAGATCAAGAACAAGAACTGAATTTAACCTATCATGATTCAGTTGAATCTCTGGTAGCAGCTTGTGATGTCATTAATATCAGTTGCCCTCTTCATCCTGAAACAGAACATTTATTTAATGATGAGTTAATCAGTAAATGTAAACCTGGTGCATATATTATTAATACTGCCAGAGGAAAGATCTGTGATAAAGATGCTATTGTAAGAGCATTAGAGTCAGGTCAGTTAAGTGGTTATGCAGGAGATGTTTGGTTCCCGCAACCAGCTCCAAATGATCATGTTTGGAGAACAATGCCTCATCACGGAATGACTCCACACACTTCTGGAACTTCTTTATCGGCACAGGCTAGGTACGCTGATGGAGTTAGAGAAATATTGGAATGCTTTTTTGATGGGGAAGAAATAAGAAATCAATATCTGATTGTAGAAGACGGAGACCTAGCAGGTATGGGTGCTCATTCTTACACGAAAGGTACAGCTACAGGTGGTTCAGAAGAAGCTGCTAAGTTTAAAAAGTAGATAAAAAATGTTTAGTCCTTTGAAATGAAGACTCAAGCTGCTGTTGCTTTTGAAGCAGGTAAACCGCTAGAAATATGTGAGGTTGACCTGGAAGGTCCAAAAAAAGGTGAAGTGTTAGTAGAATTAAAAGCTACAGGTGTTTGCCATACAGATGCTTTTACATTAAGTGGAGACGATCCAGAAGGAGTATTTCCTTCTATACTTGGTCATGAAGGTGCAGGAATAGTAGTTGAAGTAGGTTCGGATGTCTCAACTCTCAAAGCAGGTGATCATGTAATCCCATTGTATACAGCTGAATGTCGAAAGTGTGAATACTGCCTAAATCCTAAAACTAATCTTTGTCAGGCCGTTAGGGAAACTCAAGGTCAGGGGGTTATGCCTGATGGAACAAGTCGCTTTTCTCTCAATGGTAAACCTTTAATGCATTACATGGGCTGCTCTACTTTTTCTAAATATACTGTTATACCAGAGATCTCATTAGCTAAAGTCCGTGAAGATGCTCCTTTTGATAAGATCTGTTATATAGGTTGTGGAGTAACAACAGGCGTAGGTGCTGTTATTTTTCAGGCAAAAGTAGAAATAGGTTCTACTGTGGCAGTGTTTGGTCTTGGAGGCATTGGTCTTAATGTTATACAGGGTTCTAAGCTAGCTGGTGCCAGTAGAATTATTGGTGTTGATATTAATCCTGAACGAGAGATGCTAGGCAAAAAATTTGGCATGACAGATTTCATTAACCCCAAAGAAGTTGATAATGTAGTAGATCAAATTATCCAAATTACGGGTGGTGTCGATTATAGCTTTGAATGTATAGGCAATGTTGAGGTGATGCGTCAAGCTCTTGAGTGTTGTCATAAGGGCTGGGGAGAGTCTTATATAATTGGTGTAGCTGGAGCAGGTAAAGAAATCTCAACTCGCCCCTTTCAATTAGTAACGGGTCGTTCTTGGAAAGGAACTGCTTTTGGTGGAGCTAGAGGTAGAACTGATGTACCAAAGATTGTGGATTGGTACATGGATCAGAAAATAAATATAGATGACTTGATTACTCATACTATGAAACTGGAAGATATTAATAAAGCTTTTGATCTGATGCATTCAGGCAAAAGTATACGTTCAGTAGTAATTTACTAATTCAGTTAACACTCTTTAGTAAGTATAATTCTCGACATTTTATTATGTACAAGACGTCGAAAGTTGTTTTCAGCCCTCGAGTGAGAAAGTCACCATACTTTAATTCAACCATGAAATATGGGGCGCAAGCTTTCTCAGTTTATAACCACATGTATATGCCCATTAGTTTTGAGGGAACCATCGAAGATTACAAAAACCTTTTAAATGGTGTTCAGTTATGGGATGTTGGTGTAGAGCGACAAGTTCAAATTAAAGGCCCTGATGCTGAAAGATTGTCACAGTTATTAACACCTAGAAATATTAAAAAATGCTCAAAAGGACAAGCTATGTATGCTCCTTTTCTGGACTTTAAGGGTGGATTCATAAACGATCCAGTTTTGCTAAAGATTGATGAGAATTGCTATTGGTTTTCTTTAGCTGATGGAGATGCTCTATTGTGGGTACAAGGTATAGCAGCGGGATACAAATTTGATGTTGATATCCATGAACCTGATGTATCACCTCTCCAAGTGCAAGGACCTAATTCAAAAAAATTAATGACTAAGGTTTTTGGGGATTGGGTTAATGACTTAGGCTTTTATAGGTTTAAAGAAATAAATCACTTAGGGATACCCATAGTGATTGCCAGAATGGGTTATAGCAGAGAGCTCTGTTATGAACTTTTTCTTCAAGATGAGTCCAAAGGGGATGAATTATGGGAAGTGCTCTGGCAAGCAGGTCAAGAGCTAAATATCAGTGCAGGTTCACCAAATATAATTCTAAGACTAGAAGGGGGAATACTGAGTTATTTAGCAGATATAGATAGAACGAACAACCCTTATGAGGTTGGGCTAGATTGGATGGTTGATCTAGATCAGGAAGATGATTTTATTGGCAAGGAGGCTTTACGAGAAATTAGCCTCAAAGGTCCTATAAAAAAATTAATGGGAGCTGAGATTCACGGTGAACCCATAAGGGTTTTTAATGAAGAACATTGGCCTGTTTTAATAGATGGTAAAAAAGTTGGATCTATGAATGCTTTGGTTTACTCACCAAGGCTAGATAAGAATATATCTTACATAATTCTAGATATTGAATATGCAAAGAGTGGACAAGAAATAATTATCTCTTCGCCTGAGAAAGAACTTTCAGGAAAAATAGTTGACCTTCCGTGGCTTGAGAGGGCTTGAAATTTCTAGCCAGGGCTCCATCTCTTGCCTTTTTATATATTAATTCACTTATCTTGCCATTCAGGTGATCTTTTCTCTATGAATGAGTTAATGCCCTCTTTCGCATCATGCTTTAATAAATTATCTGTCATTGTCTTAGAAGTATATTTATAGGCATCAGATAGATCCATTTCAGCCTGAGCATAAAAGGCTTTCTTTCCTGTTGATACTGTCATTGTTGATTTGCTGGCAATTTTTTCTGCTAATTTGTTTACTTCAAGTGATAGTTCTTCTTTAGGAACTATATTATTTATTAGTCCTATTTCTTTCGCTTTTTCAGCATTAATAAAATCGCCAGTAAGAAGCATTTCCATAGCATTTTTCTTATTAATATTTCTAGAAAGTGCGACCATTGGGGTTGAGCAAAAAAGACCAAGATTTACTCCTGGTGTAGCAAACTTAGATTCATAAGAAGAAATTGCAAGGTCACAACTTGCAACTAATTGACAGCCAGCAGCTGTAGCAATTCCATCAACTTCAGCTATAACCGGTTGCGGCGTATTAACTATCAATTGCATCAACAAAGAACAAGAATCAAAAAGTTTTTTGAAATAAACTTCACCATTATCTTCGTTATCTCTAGCAGCTGTTATTTCTTTTAAATCGTGTCCCGAAGAAAAAACATTTCCGTTTGCTGCTATAACTATAACTCTTATGGTTTGATCAGAGGATGCACCCTTAATCTCATCCATTAGAATGTTCATCATATTTTCAGATAAAGGGTTTTTTTGATCTGAATTATTCATGATGAGACGCAACACTCCCTTATCAGACTTCTCTTTAATTAATATTTTCAAATTTTCTTTCACATTAAATCTATTAAAAGCTATTTTATTCTACTAATCTAATATTGTTTGGCTAATTCTATTTTTGGGCATCTATTCATGATAACTTTTAGGCCAGCTTTTTTTGCTAATTCTGATGCCTCTTCATTGATAATATCTAACTGGGTCCAAAGAACTTTTGCACTTATCTTGATTGCTTCTTCAGTTACTTCAATAACAGCATCTTTGCTTCTAAAAACGTCTACCATATCTATCTTTCCTGAAACAGAATTAAGATCTGGATAACATAGTTTTCCTAAAATGAGATTACCTTCTTCATTAGGGTTGATTGGGAATACTTCATAACCATGTTGAATTAATGTCTCCATAACTCTATAGCTATCTCTAACTTGATTTGCACTAGCTCCAACTACTGCAATAGTTTTTACCTCTTTAAGTATTTCTTTGATATATCCTTCAGAATAATCATCTATCATTTTTGAATTTCTTCCACCCAATCAGAAGTTTGTTTAATTCCCCCAAATGGGAAAAAATGGACTTGCTCTATATTAAGTTCAGGCTCTTGAAGCTTGAATTCAGATAAGTCCTTAAGTATTTGTGTAGGTTTGTATGGCAGTAATAGTTTTGTTATGTCTTTGGCTCTTTGAGTAAGAATTTTCATTGAAGAACCAATTCCACATTCAACTGAAAATTTTAGTAATGTTTTAAGTTTTGCTGGCCCTGCTATACCAATATGAATAGGAATATCAATTCCATCTTTTTTAATTTCATCTGCCCATTTTTTTACAACATTGGCATCAAAACAAAATTGAGTAGTTATTGCCATTTCTGCATCTGTTCTTTTAGAAAATTCTTGTTTCCATGATAAAGCATCAGAAATATTTTTAACTCCACCATCAGGATCTATATCTTTATTCCCTTCGGGATGTCCCGCTACATGGAGTCTTTTAAAACCAGCTTTATCAAATAGCCCTGATTCAATCAATTGTATAGAGGAATCATAGTCTCCTGCTGGTTCTGGTGAACTTCCTGCTAATAAAAGTGCTTCATCTACTCCAGCTTCATTCTGATACATGGAAATCCAGTCATTTAACATAGCATGATTTTTAATTTCCCTGGCTGGCATATGAGGCATCACTTTAAAACCTTCATCATTAAGCCTTTTAGCGGCAGTAACCATTGGTTCAATATCTTCGTTTTTTAGATGCGCAATATAAACTCTAGTGTTTTTAGGTAAAATTTCTGTAAAAGACTCGATCTTTGCAATAGTTTTTGGAATAACTTCAATTGAATACCCTGAGATAAAGTCTTTAAAATGCTTAGTATTCATTTTTTCCATCAAAATAAATTATTGTTGTAATTTCGGGTGGTTTATCTACACATTTTAGATTAATACTATAAGAGTCTGGATGTGAAAGGGGTTGATAAAAACTTTTTATACCACAATTTCTACAAAATAGATGCTTTGCTTTTTTGGTTCCAAAACAATACTCAGTAATTAATTCATTACCCGTAATAACATTGAAGTCATTATGCTTAACAAAAAGGTGCTCATAATTATGCATTTTGCATATGGAGCAGTTACATTTCCAAATTTCAATAGGTTCTTTTAAGTAAAATTTATACTTAATTTCTCCACAATGACATCCCCCAAAATACTCTTTCATAATTGTTATTTATAAAAACTAAGAACTCTATTTACTTCACTCAGCTTAATTTCTTGGCGGAACAATATCAGTTCTTTTTAACAAAGCAACTTAAAAGAAGAGATTGGAAGCAGCTTTCTTTAAATCCCTAAAGGTAAAATATTTTCTCTTTAATAATTTATTGTAAATAATTGCAAATAGAACGATAAATGAAGCACCCACCGCAACTGGCATTAGTATAAAGCTGATTCCTTTTGCACCAAGAACAGCAATTATAGGGTTAGCCCCAGCAGGCGGATGAACGGTTTTAGTTGTCATCATTAAGAATATCGCCAATCCAACCGCCAATCCTAAGCTAAGAAAAGAAACACCCAATATTGAGAAAACAATTACTCCTGATAAAGCAGATAATATATGACCAAATAAAATATTTTTTGGATGTGCTAAAGGACTTTCATGAACTGCCATAACTAAAACCATGCTTGCTCCAAAGGGTGGTATTAACCATAAATTGTTTTCATCAAAGGAATTGAGAAATGCAAGTACAGAAATGCATAAAAATGCTCCAAAAGCAGAAATAATATTATTTTTCATACAAATAACTTACCTATTTCCAATAATTTTGATTCAAGAATCTAAATATCTATATCGCTTCATAGTATCCTGATTTGAAACCCTTACAAGCTATTTCAGGGTAAAAATAAGTTTCTTCTGTATATCTTTTATGTGTCAAATAACACAATTATTCAGAGCATTGTCATATATAAAATAAGCATCCTGTAAATACCTTTTACCACTGGGGACAAATGATTCTCGAGCATGTAATACTCTTAAACTTGCAACAATTAATACTTGTCCTGCATTCAATCTAAAAGTGGAACGATATTTAGTCTCATGAACCCTAGTTGAAAGTTCATGATAAGCTTCATAAAAACTTTTTATCCCTTCTCTAGAAGGATCTATCATCTGCATTAAGTGATTTGAGAATCTAAAATTCTCTATAATCCCATCAGATGAACATTTAATAATAGGAGCCTCAGCATATGTTTCATTATTTTCATCGAACTGTCTAAACGGAACATTAAACTCCTTTAATATATTGAAATATTCAGGAATATCCTTTCTTAAATCTTCAACAACTTCCCAGCCGTCTACAATTATTGAATCTCCTCCTTCGCATTCATTTTCTAACATGTAAAGAACCTGAATACTTGGTTGAGACTGATAGCTTGCAAAATCATTATGAGGAGATAATCCCTTTGAAGTATGAGCAACACTATAAACTTGTCCGGTTACTGAAACATTATGAATTCTTTCAAATAATGTTTCATGAATTGGTCCAAATCTTTTTGATAAAAGTTCTACAGAATTTGGTTCCTTTGGTGCATCATTTAGAATAATTGCTCCATAACTTATAAAAGTTTTTAATGCCTCTAAAGCAGTCTCTTTATTATCCAAAAATTCGGACCAATTGAATCTTCTAGGAGTGAATTTACTTGTCCATGACTTATATTTTGGATATCTAGGTTTACCACTTTCCTCTATTTTATTTAAGGGGATTACAGATTTATGATTATCAGGCCACAAAACTAATAGGGTTTCATCTTTTATTTCAACATTCTTAGGAGATATATCTACTGGTACTGTATGTAAAAGGAACTGTTTTTCTTGAGTCTCTACAACTCTACAATCATCACATTGACAATTATCTCTTAACCATAAAAACGGTAAATCGTAGAGCTTAATTGAACCTGTCGATAATATTACTGAATCTTTTTTAACCTCAATCATAAAAAATATTAAATCTTAATTTTTTCCCAGTTTCCCACTAATTAATATTACTAGATTTATTTTTATCTTTTAAGAGCTAGAAATAACTTATAGAAAGACAGAACATTTTCATAATCTCCCTAAAGGTTTTAAAGTAAAACTGAAATAGAGAAAGTTTGGTGGAGCTAGTCGGGATCGAACCGACGACCTCTTGCGTGCCACGCAAGTGCTCTCCCAGCTGAGCTATAGCCCCACAGTGCTCTTATAATGACAGTTTATCTATTTCCTTAAACTCATGCTCAATAGATAGGTTAATAAGAGTGGTCCATAAAGGTATTGAGATTTGAGAAGATAAGCCGCAATCAACTCCGAAATTGGATACTTTCGAAATTACTTCGTCTATTCTTTTGTTGTCCACAACTAGATTTTTTTTCTTTTTTACTAAAGCTGCCTTTTCTATGCATTTTTGTCTTTTAGCTAAAAGAAGAACTAATTCTCTATCAATCAGATCAATTTCTTCTCTGACTTCCTTCATCGTTATATCCATATTATTTCCTGAAAAAGAAGTTGGGCTATAATTTATTCTATCAGAAAATTATTTAGAACTTTTGGACTCTTTTTAATTCTTACTCTTTATTTTTTCATCGCAAAGAAATAAAAAAACCTTTATAGATAATTCTATGCTTAGAGTTTACTAGTCATCAAAATCTGCTGCTTGAGTTTTATGAACACCGCCATAGTTAGCTGCAGAATAATGCTGACTCTTTAAAGTCCAGTTTCCATTTTCTCTTACCCAATTCATTGTTACTCTTGTACGATAATCTGAAGCATTTCCACCTGCCACAACCATTCCTTCAGCATAAAGTCTAACAAAAACTACATCATCTGAAAGCTGAATAGCTTCTGGATAATATACATTAGTAACACCGCCTTGATTAAACCTTTTCCACTGCTCGACTGAAGATATTTGTTTTGGTTTATGGAAGCTGCCATCAGAATTAGTGCCATAGGTTCCTGATCTACTTTCAAGTGCTACTACTGTTTCATAATCTTCATTATTTCTTGCTTCAAAATATTTATCTACTAGGACGAGAACATCCTTTTCAGATTGTAAGTGTCCATCAGCATTAACAACTGAGAAGAAGAATAATCCAATAGTTAATATTATATATTTCATTTTTTTACCTTTTAAAAATTTAATTAAAGTTAATTCCATAAAAAAACAGAGCCTTGGCTCTGTTTAGTTCGAGTTCGAAAGTGTCTAAGTTTGAGTCTTTTTTCTTAGCTCCTTGATAGATTTCTCTTTCTATCTTGGTGGTCTAAAAGCTTTTTTTGCTAGCTTTTTCTTTTAGAGCTTTCACCTTCCGTTCTCTAATCAATTTTTCTCTCTTATCAACGTCTCGAGTTGTGTTTAAGTCGGTTAAATTGATAAATTAATATTACTCCTATGGTAAAAAAATACAACCTTTTTTTTCTAATTTTTTTTAATATTTTTTTACCTAAATTTAGGTTTCCTTTTTTCCATAAAAGCATTAACTGCTTCTTCATGCTCTTCTCTTTCCCAACACTCCTGAAGTAACTCAGTTTCTAGTTTTTCTGCTTCTTTAATATCGGATGTAACTGCATTTTTTGTTAAAAGTCTCTTGGTCATTCTAAGTTGTGCGTCTGGATTTTCAGAAATTAAGTTAGCTATTTCAAATGACTTATTTAAAAGTTCGCTTTCATTAACCACATATTCAACAAGACCATATTCAAAAGCTTCTTTACCAGAATATAGACTTCCTGAGAGCATCATTTCATTTGCTTTTCCCCAACCAACTCTGCTGACTAGAAAATGAGTTGAAGCTAGCTCAGGTACAATTCCCATTTTTACAAAAACAAAACCAAATTTAGAATTGGAAGAGCATACGATCATATCAAAGGGAAGTATCATAGTTACTCCTATTCCTACCGCGGCTCCATTTACAGCAGCAATAATAGGTTTAGACTCCCGAACTAAAGTTATCCAATCTACTCCTGCCGGCATTCCTCCAGAACCACCAGCTGTATCATTTCCTGGATCCTCTCCATCAAGCCTAGTTTGAAAGGTATCCCCAATATCAGCTCCAGCACAAAAACCTCTACCTGCTCCAGTCATAACAATAGAACCAACTTTTTTATCAGCATTTGCTGTTTCAATAGCATCAGCCTGCTCTTCGCACATCTTTGGTGTCCAAGCATTTAATTTATCAGGTCTGTTTAAGGTTATTAATGCAACATTACCTTTTGTTTCATAAATTATTTCTTCATATTTCATAATGTCATCCCATGATTTGACGCCATTTCTGTATATCAGCAATATTTAAATATACATTCTGATTTTTTGTTTCCTCTAAGCTAGCAGATTTCTCTTCGCTATAATGATGGCCAGGATACAGAATAGTGTCATCAGGTAAAGAGCAGAGATGTTGCAAGCTATGATACATCTGTTCTGAATCTGACCCCGGCAAGTCAACACGGCCACATCCATTAATAAAGAGCGTGTCGCCTGAAACTAGATTCTTGTTTACGTTAAAACACTGAGAACCAGGTGTATGTCCAGGTGTATGCAAAAACTCTATATCATTTTCTCCTATTTTTAGATGATCTCCCGAGTCCACTAGTACCAGATCAGAATCAGATACTCCTGTAACCTTTTTAACTCCTTCCGCTTCATGTTTGTTTACATATATCTTTACAGGCTCTTTAGTCATTATTTCTGCTATTCCTGGTATAGATTGACCCATCATTCCTCCTCCAATATGATCAGGATGATAATGAGTTACTAAAATTGAACAGAGTTTTAAGTCTTGTTTCTCGAGATGACTTAAAAGTAAGTCTATTTCCCAAGCTGGGTCTATTAAAGCTACTTCCCTTGTGCCCTTAGATCCTAAGATATATACAAAGTTCTCCATAGGGCCAAGCTTTAATTGTTCTAAATATAGATCTTCAGACATTTTTAAATAGATTAAATCTTTGTTGAATTATAAAGTTATGAGAAGCAAAGAAAAAACTAGAAAAGGTTAAAATAGATAACAAAGTGCTGAAATTATAAGGTAAAGCTAAAAAATAACAGAGAAGAAGGATTCCTTTAATTTCTTGCTTATTCAATTGTTTTATCAATAGGTTATAAAATGTAATTGTGGACGACAAAGAGTTATTTATCAACAAGCATGAAAGCGCTCCTCTATTTGAAATAGAAGACTTTTCATGTCCTCCTTCTTCAAAAAGTTTTTATTTTTATAGCGAAGATGAAAAAAAGCTTAGGATTGCTCTGTGGAACGTAAATTCATCAAAGGGAACTATTCTGCTCCAGTCTGGAAGAACAGAGTTTATTGAGAAATATTATGAAGTAATAGAAGCTTTTATTAGCAGGGGGTTTTGTGTTGCATTAATGGATTGGAGAGGACAGGGTCTTTCAGAAAGAACTAATAAGAATGTCAGACTTGGGCACATAGATAGTTTTAAACAATATGATAGGGACCTAGAACTTACCATAGAAAAAATATATGTAAATCTTTGCCCTAAACCCTGGATAGGATTTGGGCACTCAATGGGAGGTTGCTTAATAGTCTCTAACCTTCTTAAGAGCATAGATACTTATGATGCGATAATCCTCTCTGCCCCTATGCTATCAATGAAAGTTAATAGGTCAGTTAAGTTTTTGACTAAGATGATTTGTTCTTTATTTCCTGGAATAAAACGGTTTCCTATTGCAAAACCTACTTGGGATGAAGAGAAGGGATGGAAAGAAGAAGAATTTATTAATAATAATCTTACTAGTGATAAATATAGATTTGAAAGAAACTATAGACTTATTTCTAAAGAACCCAACCTAGGGGTTAGAGGTATAAGCATAGGATGGGCCTATGAAGCAATTAAAAGAACAGATCAATTTAAAAGAGTTGATTGGAAAAATAAAATCCCTAAGCCTACCCTCTTATTAAGCGCTAAAAATGATAATTTAGTAGACGCAAATATAAACGAGATCTTGTTATCAACAATTCCAAATGTATCTATAGTTAGCATTAACGGGAAACATGAATTATTTATGGAAGAAGACCATATTAGGGAAGAAGCATGGAGAGCTGTGGATGTTTTTTTAAAAAATAATTTTTCTTAATTATCTAAAATTTTATTTAATCTTTCTAAAACTCTTTCCTTGCCTAATACAAAGCAGGTTTCATCGACAGAAGCAGAATTGGTCCTTCCTGTTATAGATAATCTCAGAGGCTTACCTACTGAAGCCATGCCCACTTGTTTTTCTTCCATTGTCTTATTAATAGATTCCTTTATATTCTTAACGTCCCAAATCTTTATTTCTTTAAACACCAAATTTAAATAATCTAAAATTAATAACCCTTCTTCATTAAGTATCCTCTCTGCATCTTGAGGATTTATTTTCACATTATCTTCGAAGAAATAACTTCCTTCATTTTCAAACTCAGAAAGCAATGAGCATCTTTCTTTTACTAAATCCACTACCGCTAATGAATAATCATCGCTTTTAAACACAGTAGATTCTAAAATTACTTTTTTTAACAACTCTTCACTTTCTAAATTTAAGAAATATTCTCTGTTAAACCAAAGTAACTTTTCAAGTGAAAATGAAGCAGGTGAATTATTTAGCTTTCCATCTTTAAATATCTTTTTTAGTTCTTCTAATTTAAATAACTCTTGATCTCCATAAGACCATCCCAATCTAACTACATAATTGACCAAAGCCTCAGGTAAAACACCTGATTCTTTGTAATCTAGGACATTAACAGCACCATGTCTTTTTGACATTCTTTTTCCATCTTCTCCAAGGATCATGGGTACATGGCCATAAACAGGATGATCTTCTTCTAACGCATTAAAAATGTTAATTTGTCTGAAGGTGTTATTAATATGATCATCTCCTCTAATTACATGTGAGATGTTCATATCTAGGTCATCAATAACCACACACAAGTTATAGGTAGGACTTCCATCAGCTCTAACAATAATTAAATCATCTAATTCTTTGTTTGAGACCTCTATTTCACCTCTAACTAAATCATTAAATGCAACTGAACCTGATTCAGGGTTTTTGAAGCGTATTACAGAGGTATCTCCTCTTTTTAGGTTTAAATTTCTGCATTTACCATCATATTTTGGTTTTTGGTCTTTTTTTTGTTGATCCTCTCTCAGTTTATTGAGTCTTTCTGAAGAACATTCACAGTAATAGGCTCTATCACTTTCAACCAACTGAAGAGCTCTTTCTATATGATTATCTTTATTCTTCGACTGATATACGGGTTCTTGATCAAACTCTATTCCCATCCATTTAAAACTAGCTATTATAGAGTCTGTATATTCCTGTTTTGACCTTTCTGTATCAGTATCTTCTAGACGTAAAAAACATTCTCCTCCTAAACTTTTTGAATATAGCCAAGCAAAGAGAGCTGTTCTTGCACCCCCAATATGCAACAAGCCTGTTGGACTTGGAGCAAATCTACCAATTACCTTATTTCCCATTAATCCTTTAGCCCTATAGGAACAACTCCGGTTTCTTCTTTCATCCTTTCTAAATATTGAAGGTTTTCTTCCTCTTCATCTTTAGTTAACTTGACAACAAGGTTTTTCTGTCCCCCTTTGCCGTTAGTTTCTTGGTGCGCTTTCTTTTCGACTTCCTTTGATAAAGTCTGACCATCTAAAAGAAGATCGCTTTGACCCCCTGTCATAGCCAAATAAACATCTCCAAGAATTTTAGAATCTAATAAAGCTCCATGGTGCTCTCTGTCATACCCTTCAATTTCATATCTCTGTACTAGCGCATCTAAGCTATTTCTTTGGCCTGGGTGTTTCTCTCTAGCTATCTGAAGGGTATCTGTTACTTTTTTAGCTACTTTTTCGATAAGAAATTTGCTTCCAGGAACAAGCTTTAATTCGCTATTCAAGAAACCCACATCAAATTCTGCATTATGTATTAACAATTCACTGTCTTTAATAAACTCAAGAAAATCATCGACTATATCTATAAATCTTGGCTTATCTTTTAAAAACTCTACAGATAGCCCATGAACCTTTTGAGCTCCTTCATCAATCTCTCTATCTGGATTAAGATAAGTCTGATATTCCTGGCCTGTAAATCTCCTGTTAATGATCTCAACGCAACCAATTTCAATAACTCTGTGCCCAGACTTGAAATCAATTCCGGTAGTCTCTGTATCCAATACAACTTGTCTTGCCATATTAAATTTCGTCTATACCCTTATTAGCTAATTGGTCAGCTATCTCATTTTCTCTATGGCCACTATGGCCTTTAACCCATTTCCAAGCTATAGAATGTGAACTCGATAGTTCATCCAGTCTCTTCCATAAGTTTTTATTTAAAACTGGTTTCTTTGAAGACGTTAACCAGCCCCTTGTTTTCCAATTCTTAATCCATTCTGTAATTCCTTGCATGACATATTTTGAATCAGTTGTTAGAACAACTTTAGAATTTAAAGGAATACATTCAAGGGCTTTAATAGCAGCTGTTAGTTCCATAATATTATTTGTAGTATTTTCATCCGATCCGTAGATAGACCTTTCAACGCCTTTTTCTCTTATTACGGCACCCCAACCACCCTTACCTGGATTACCTCGGCAAGCTCCATCAGTAAAAATTTCTACCTCATTCATATAGTTTTATTGTTAATTGTAGTATAAATTTAGTATAAGTTTTTTTTGGTTTTTAGAATAAATTATGTTTAAAGGGATTTTATTATTTATGTTGTTGTGTTTGGGAGCCTGTAAAGGCTTTCAGCCTGATGATCTCATGGTTATCAGTAATGAAGATGTATCTAAAGAATCTCCTAAAGTAGTTGAAGCAGGAATAGCAAAGGAACCTTATGATCTATGGGAAAAAATTAGAAGAGACTTAAGGTTTGATGTCCCAAATAATCAGCAAGATATAGCTTTATACAAAAAAAGATTTGTTAAAAATCAGCATGCGGTTAACAGGCTGAGTAAATCAGGACAAAGATATCTATTTCATACTGTTAAAAGAGCTCAAGAGCTAGGCGTTCCCGTAGAGCTGGCACTTCTTCCTTTTGTAGAAAGTGAATTCGATCCATATGCACAGTCTGTATACGGCGCTACTGGAATATGGCAATTTCTTCCTGCAACTGGTAGAGAGTGGGGGTTAAAGACAAATTGGTGGTATGACGGTAAACGAGATGTCATAGCATCAACCGAATCTGCCCTTAATTTTCTTATTTATCTAAATAAAAAATTTGATGGCGATTGGCTTCTTGCTATAGCTGCGTACAACGCTGGTCCCTCAAGAGTAAATAGAGCTGTAAAAGAAAATAGAAGAAAGAATCTTCCTATAGATTTTTGGTCTTTAAGGTTACCTAAAGAAACTACAGCCTATGTACCTAAATTATTAGTCTTAAGTGATCTTATTAAAAACCCTAGCTCCTATGGCGTAACACTTCCCTCTATTGCAAACAGACCCTACTTTGTAAAGGTTGAAATTCCCGGACAGGTAGACTTAATGCAGGCTGCAGACCTGGCAGGGATGACACCTGAGGCTATCTACGAATTAAACCCGGGTTTTAGTCAATGGGCAACTGATCCTGGGGGCCCTCATTACTTACTTCTTCCTACAGGAGTAGCTGATAGGTTTCAAATCCAACTTTCTTCTCTTGATGAGATTGAATTAGTTCAGTGGGATAGATACATAATTAAACGAGGTGATACTCTTAGCTCAATCTCTTCTTACTATAGTATAGAAGTAGCTGTCTTAATGGAGATAAACCAAATGGAAGATGATTTGATTTTTGCCGGTAAAGAAATAATGGTTCCCAGGGGCCCTGCTTGGGTTAAAACATTTGTTCCAAGATCAAAGACATATGAAGTGGTTAAAGGAGATAGCTTCTGGGGTATATCTAGAAAATTTGATGTGACAATACAGGACTTAACCTTATGGAATGATTTAAGTCTTACTCAACCCTTGCAAATTGGACAAAAAATTAAAATATTTTCTAGGTACGAAAGAGTAAGAGGTAAAACTCCAAATAAAAAAACTAGAACAATGCTTTACCCGGTTAAATCTGGTGATACTTTATCGAGAATAAGCTCTAGATTTGGGTTAAAAGTAAAAGACCTTCAGGAATGGAATGAATTAAAAAGTCCTGAATTAATTTATCCTGGTCAAGTCCTGAAAATAATTATTCAATCAGGAATTGAAGGTTGATTTTATTTAGGTTCGCCGCTTCTTGGATCCAAAGCATCCCTTAATCCATCACCAATGAAATTTAAAGAAAACAAGGTCAAAGAAAAAGCTATTGAAGGAAACACTAAAAGCCACCAGTATTCTTCCATGGAAACAGCTCCATCTCTTATGAGTATTCCCCATGAACTCATAGGTGCTTGAACACCTAGACCTAAAAAGCTTAAAAAAGCTTCTAAAAGCATTATTTGAGGCACGGTTAGGGTTGCATATACTATTACAGGCCCAATGGCATTAGGGATTAGGTGTCTAAAGATTATATCTACCTTTGCAACCCCCATAGCTTCAGCAGCCAAAACAAACTCCTGTCTTGATAAAGTCATCACCTGACTTCTAACTATTCTAGACATAGTTAACCATTCAACGGCTCCAATAGCCATGAATAATAAAACCAGATTCCTTCCAAAAATAACCATTAATAATATGATTAATATAATAAAAGGAATTCCATAAAGAACATCAACAATCCTCATCATTATTGCGTCCGTTCTTCCTCCTGAGAATCCTGCAACGGTTCCCCACAAAACCCCTATCACTAAAGCTACTATTGTTGCTAAAAAACCAACCATCAATGAAATTCTGCTGCCATACATCATTCTAGTAAGCAGATCCCTTCCTAACGTATCTGTACCCAATAAATGCTCTGCAGAAGGTCCAGAAGGGCCTAAATTTAGATCTTGGAAAGCATAATCATAAGGAGCTATCAAAGGTGTAAAAATTGCTAGGATAATAAGTAATAAAATATAGATACCTCCGAACAAAGATAACTTGTTAGAAACTAACCTATTAAAAGCTTTTTTTGTCAGACTAGTTTCAGCAGTATTCATTAGTCTCTTAACTTTGGATTGAGACTTGCTGCGATTAAGTCAGACAAGAGATTAAAGGAAATAATCAAACAAGAAAAGAAAATAGAAGTACCTAGTATCATTGTGTAATCTCTATTAAAAGCAGCTTCTACATAAAATCTTCCTAACCCTGGGATTCCAAAGATAGTTTCAACTACAAAAGAGCCAGCTAATAAACCTGCCATAGCTGGTCCTAAAAATGCAATAACAGGAGTTAATCCGCCTCTAAGCGCATGAACCACCACTACTCTAAATTCACTTAATCCTTTTGCTCTAGCTGTTCTAATAAAATCTTGATTGAGGATTTCTAGCATTCCTCCTCTAGTTAATCGAGCACAATAAGCTGCATAGGCAGTCCCAAGAGTAATGGTTGGTAAGACTTTATCTCCAGGAATATCTCCCCAACCTGTCACGGGAAGCCAGTTAAGTTGTATACCAAAAATTAAAGTTAAAGAAGGTCCTAAAACAATGGACGGAATACAAATTCCCGCCATTGCTATGGTCATAGGAATATAATCGTAAGCTGTATTAGGTCTTAAGGAGCTTATTACTCCTGCAATAATCCCCAGCATTAAAGCAAATAATATTGAATACAATGCAAGTTCAAATGTAATTGGTAACCCTATAGAAATAAGCTCAGTTACTGATCTACTTGGATATCTAAAGGAAGGACCAAAATCGCCCTGAAGAACATTGCTTAGATAATCAAAGTATTGAACTATCAGAGGTTCATTAAGGTTATATCGCTCATTTAATTTAACTAGAACCTCTGGTGAAACTGCCTTCTCCTCATCAAAAGGGCCGCCAGGTGCTGAATGAACCATAACAAAGGTTAAGGTTATTACGGCGAGCAAAACTGGTATCGCTGTCCCTAGGCGTCTAAGAATGAGAGAAATCATATTAAAGAACTATCTTTCTAGATAAACAAATTGATAAGGATGTGAATCAAGCAAATTTGGACTCCAACCTTTTACATCTTTATTTAACATATATACTCGAGTGTAGGTATAGATGGGAATTATGGGCAACTCATCCATTAAAATCTGTTCAGCTTTATAAAAATGCTTAAATCGCTCTTCTTGTGATGTGCTTTGTGCGGCCTTAATTAAGAGATTATCGTATTCATAATTTGACCAACCTGTCTGGTTATTACCTCGATCTGTAACCATCATATCTAGAAAAGTTTTAGGGTCTGGGTAATCTCCAATCCACCCTGCTCTGGCTATAGTGTAATCACCTATATTCTGCCTTGATAAGTAAACCTTCCAATCTGTATTAGCAAGCTCTACATCAATATTTAAGTTCTCCTTCCACATCTGCTGAAAAGCCTGAGCTAATTTCTGGTGTCCTTCACTAGTGTTATAGAGATACTCAAAGGCAGGAAGTTTTTCTTGAGAAACTCCTGCTTCTTTAAGCAGGGATTGAGCTAATAGAGGATCAAATTCTAATGTGGTTGGAGGAAAGTAACTGTTTGGATCAGGTGGAGTAAAAGAAAAAGCAGGGATTTGACCACCCTTAGCAACTTTTTCTACTATTTCTTTTCTATTTATTGATAAGGATAAGGCTTTTCTCACAAGCTTATTATCAAAAGGAGCTTTCTTAACATTTACCCTTAAATAATAAGTTCCAAAATAAGGATCAATATGTATCAGATCTGGGTATTGTTTTGAATACACTTCTATTTTTTCTAATGGCACAGTAGAAGTGACATGAAGCTGACCATTTCTAAACATCAAATCTTCTCTAGTTGCATTATCTACAGGAAAGAAGTGTATTCCATTTAACCTAACTCTATTTGCATCCCAATAAAGGTTATTTTTCTTTACTTTAAGTACTTTGTTTAATTGCCAATTTTCTAGGGTAAAAGGACCATTTCCAATAAAATTTCCTGGGCGTGTCCATTTACTCCCTATAGTATCTATTTCTCCAAATTTCTCTATGGTTGGTCTATGAACAGGCCTAGTAGTGTAATGGGCTAATAATCCTAAGAAATAGGGAGCAGGATTTTTCAATTCAACTAATAGTTTTTTTATTCCTAAAGACTTAACCCCTACTTTAGTAAAATCTGTAATAATGCCTTTGTTGAACTCTTCGGCATTTACAACGTCATACAGCATATCTGGATACTTAGATCCTAAAGAAGGAGTCAGCATTCTTTCCCAAGCCCACACAAAGTCTGAAGCAGTAACCTGGTCGCCATTAGACCAAATTGCATTCTCTCTTAGTGTAAAGATATATGTCTTTCCATCTTTAGATATAGTCCAACTTTCAGCTACAGCAGGTAGCGGATCAAGCCCTTCCGGATGTCGCATTACCAAGCCTTCTAATAAAGCCATTAAAATATGACTTTCTGGCACTCCAGTTACTGTATGCGGATCTAAGTCCTTAGGTTCAGTGCCATTTCCAAAATAAAGAATTTGCTCTTCTAAAGCTAAATCTACTTTTGAGTCAGAGCTACTACATGAATTTAAAATTAAGAATGCTATTAAATATAAGAATCTTAGAGGTTTCATGTGTAGGGATTTTTAAATGATTTATAGGAGGTATTTTAGCATCAAATAAAATAAAAAAAGGGATCCGAGGACCCCTTTTTTATAATTGATTAGACTTTACAGACTAATCTTCCATCTAACATAGGTAATCTTACCTCTGTTATCGTAAAGACCTGTGTAAGAATCATAATTTACACCACCTTTATCAGGTAATGGATCTTTATCAGAAGCATTTATAATACCTACTGAAATCGTGCCATACTTACCAAAGTTAGCTCTGGCTTGTATATCAATAGTGTCATATTTGTCCTGATAAGGACCAGCCTTAGTACAAAGTCCACCCGCATCTTGAGAAGCACAATCGGAATTAAAAGCAAAATCTCCAATGTGTCTATTTGTTACACCTATAGCGTAATCGCCCCAAGTGTAAGTCAAGCCAAGATTAAACCTTGTTTCAGGTAGTCCATTAAATCCAGCATTGTTCTGAGTAGCGTTACTACCTATGAAGGGAGCTCCACCGTAATCAGTAACATTAGAGTAGTCTAAATATGCATCTAGATCTCCTCCACCTAGCTCAATGGAATAGTCTACGAATATGTCCCAACCTTTAACTAAGTAATTACCTTGGTTAGCATAGCTAGCTCCAACGTAATCAATCCTACCATTAGCACAGCTTCTTATTGTATAAAGAGAATCAGAAGTTCCTAATCTCTTAAAGTAAGCAGCGCCAGCAGGACAAGCCGAACCTAAAGTTCCTGTTCCAACAGGAGCTCCTGCAGCAGAACCGTCGCCTTTAAGACCAGTTGCATCATAGAACTCAACGTTATTAGTTAGCAGATTTCCATTAGTGAAATCAGAGTAAAGTACGTCTTGCGTAGAAACAGATGAAATCAAGTTTTCCATTTCTATTTCATAAAAGTCTACCCTTACAGTTAGATTTTCAAGAACAGATGTTAACTCTCCTAGATCTTGAGCAACACTGAATACTGTAGATTCAGAAGTCTCAGCGCCTAAGTTAGGATTCGAAGTAATTAATGTCGAAACCTGCTTAGAGGCACAGTCAGATTGTGAAATACCTGCATTAGCACAAGCTAGATAATCAGTTGCAGTATTAGCACTAAATGTAGTAACACCGTAGAGGGTGTCCATAGTTGGTGCCCTAAAGCCTTCACCTAAGTTAACTTTAACAGTAGTTCCTTTGTTACCTTCGTACAAAAGACCAACTTTAAAAGAATCGTTAGAACCAACATCATCATAATCATCACTTCTTACAGAAGCATTCAATTCAAGACCAGACATAACTGGGAATATAATCTCACCAAAGTAAGAGTCTACTGCCCTTGATCCTTCTCCTGAGTTACCAGCTGAACCACCAACCAATCCACCTTCGGAGTGTTTGTCGTATTGAGCTGAGTAACGGTTATCAAAACCTTCATAACCAACAACCATATCTACTGGCCCTCCAGGAAGCTCCATAAGATCACTAATTTGAGCAACTAAGTCTGTTTTCTCATAGTGATTGTCATACTCAACTACTGTAGTAGCAGCTAATGCATACAGACCATCCTCTGAACCAAATGCTATGTCATTATATAGGTTGTAATCAAGACCAGCATAATCTAAGTAATATCTTCCGATATCAGTTCCATAGAACTTGTTGACTTGCTTACTCATAGTCAGTTCAACCTTTTCGCTAACATCAAATGTTAATTCACCTACCCAGTCTGAAGCTTGATCTACGAAATGCATACCTCTATTACCGATTTCAGTCCATCTCCAGTAACCTGTGACTTTAACGTCGTATGGGTTAGCTGGGTCTGAAGCTAAAATACCAGGGTATCTAGCAGCAGGAGGAGCATATCTTCCTACTGACTCATTCCTTACAAAAGTAGCTCTGCTATAGAAAGTAATTCTATCGTTAATTTCATGCTCTACATTTGCTGTAATAGTGTCTCTAAATAAACCAGCATCTTGAACCATGATATCTGCCCAAGCATATCCACAAATTCCTCTAGGTTGTGCACCAGGATAAGAACCTGTAGTAGTTGCAGGTTGTCCAAAAGCAGCTCCACCGAAGTCAGGTCCCCACCAAGGAGTGGTAGAACCATCAATATTACCTTCACAAGTAGGAGCAGCAGCTATATTGCCTGTTACTGGATCAGCTAAGTTTCTTGAGTACCAACTTAATCCATATGTTTCAAAATATAAGTCTATAACTCCATCACCATTATCATCATTAGCACGCGCTGCCGTATACCATCTATCTTTTAAGTAGATTTCGTCTCTTTCATCATGCTCAAGAGCTACTGTTACATAACCTTTCTCATGAGTAGAACCAAAAAGCATTGAAATTGAGTTTTCAACTCCATCATCTCTAGAACGATCACCATTTCTAATCTGAATGTCCATTCCATCGAAACCTTTTTTGGTTATAACGTTAACAACACCAGCTATCGCATCAGAACCATATACAGAAGAAGCACCATCAGGAAGTATTTCTATACGATCAACAGAAACTGTTGGAATCATATTTATGTTAGCAGCTCCTGCGCCACCTAAATGAGGTGAACCAGGAAGTCTTCTTCCATCCATAAGTACAAGTGTTCTTCCAGACCCAAGACCTCTAAGGCTAACAGTAGTATTAGACATAGCACTGTTTCCTGCAGTCGGAGGGCTAGATCCGAATGTGTTATATGTAGATAGCCTCAAAGCATCAGCAGTAGTTAATGCCTGACTTTGCTCTATATCTTCAGCAGTTATAGTTGTAATTACTGCAGCCGAATTAATCGTATCCCTCTTAATTCTTGAACCAGTTACTACAACTTCTTCTACTTCAGCTTCTTCATCATCAGCAGCTGAAATGGCTGAAGGTGACAAGAATGCCGCCAACATTGCTGAAAATGCTAAAGCTTTTAAAAAGTTTATTCTAGTTTTCATAAAACTCCCCTAAAACTGTTTACTAGTTAAATAAAAAGGAGAAGCCATATAAGTTTCCCCAATAATGGCAGAATTGTACGCATAAAGCTCAAGATTTACCACTTTTTTGTCATAAATGAGTTTCGTCTATTTTAACTTTCTAGCTATTTAAAGAAGCGAAATGCTTTCTTAATGTATAATATTGGGTATAAAGATTATAAAAATTCAAGTTTTATAAGGTTTTCAGACGATATTAAATATTTACCAAAGGAAACTATGTCACTACTAAAAGGTAAGAACATCCTAATTGTAGGAGTTGCAAATAAACACTCTATAGCTACAGGAATTGCAGAATCTATGGCTAAATTTGGAGCTAATCTTGCTTTCACCTATCAAAATGAAAGGTTTCAAAAGAAAGTTGAAGCTATTTCTACACAACTAAACTCTAAAATTTGTTTACCCTGTGATGTAGCTAAAGATGAAGATATAAATGGAGTATTTAAAGAGCTTGGGGGTATCTGGGATGGACTGGACTGCATTGTGCATGCCGTAGGTTTTGCTCCATCTAATGAATTGGATGGAAATTTTGTTGATGTTACAACACGTGAAGGTTTTAAAATTGCGCATGATATAAGTTCCTATAGCTTTGTTGCTCTAGCAAAAGCAAGCAAAAGTATGATGGCAGAAAGAAAAGGCTCTCTTATTACTTTATCCTACTTGGGATCACAAAGAACTCTTCCAAACTACAATGTTATGGGACTAGCAAAAGCTAGTTTAGAGGCTAGCGTTAGATTTCTAGCTGTTTCTTTAGGAAAAGAGGGACATAGAGTTAATGCTATTTCTGCCGGTCCTATAAAAACCTTGGCTGCATCAGGTGTAAAAAACTTTCGAAAAATGCTCTCCTATAATGCCAACAGAGCTCCATTAGGCAGAAATATTTCTACTCAAGAAGTAGGAAATGCTGCAACTTTCTTAGCTTCAGACCTTGCCAGTGGAATAACAGGAGAAACTCTCTATGTAGATGCTGGGTTTAATATAACTGCTATGGAGTCTTTAGAGCAATCTAATTGATTATTATAGAAGCTTCTTCTTGCATTGAGATCTGCAAATCAACTAGGTTGGAATCAGACCTTTCTTGAACAAAAAAATCATTTAAAGAAGATTTCTCCTCTTGAGAAAGCCCTTCCTTTGCTTCCTCAACAGAATCAACTTTAAGAATTAATCTATCGCCCTGAGGAAGGTTTATAGCCTTAAATAGTTTTCCTTGATCTGACCTTGGTATGTCAAAGATTTCAAAAAGAGCGTTTTTTGTAAAAAGAGATGAGCTTCTTGTTACGGACTTATATGTTTGTCTTTTTAAACTATGATCTGATTCAACCTTACTCAAAGAATAGCTTTGATTATTAAGTTTCTCTAAGATTTGCTTTTCTAAAGCATTCATATCATCAGAGACAACTTTCTCAACTAATAATCCTTCTACCTCTTCTTGAACTTCCTCAAACTCCTTAAGTTTACTTTCCTGAAAAGACAATAGCTCAATAAGTATTGCACTTTCATCGTTCAGCTCTAAGAGAGTAACGCCTGTTTCTGCACTTAAAGCCAATTCATTAAAAACTAAATCAAGTATTTGATCATTATTAAAGAAGCCATCAGCTTCTGAACGAGAAAAGAATTGTGAAGTTTTTATATTCAGATTAATTCTTTCAGAAATAGGTTCTAACTCAGAATAGGAAAAAGTTAAATCCGAAGCCTCTTCAAGGGTGTCAACGAACTCTTGATAGGAAAACTGCTGCGATAGATTATCTATTAAATCTTGTTTAATGTTTTCAAATTCTTCTGGAGTCGGAGCCAATAGATTTGTAAG
Source organism: Gammaproteobacteria bacterium (assembly GCA_045563675.1). Lineage (GTDB taxonomy): Bacteria > Pseudomonadota > Gammaproteobacteria > Magnimaribacterales > Magnimaribacteraceae > AEGEAN-183. The sequence continues at coordinate 38,403 of JBJLIX010000002.1, read as the reverse complement.
TTTCAGTAGGTGTACTCTACTGTTTAATAAAATTGGAGAGCTTAAACCTCCCTCAGACATATTATTTAATTCAATTTCAAATTCATCTGGGAACGCAGTCCCGTCTGTAACACCTAAAGATCCGCCTAAATTCTTAGTTCCTTCATCTTCAGAAAATTCTTGAGCGATAGTCTCAAAATCTTCTCCTTGATTTATCCTGTTTTTTAAATTTTCTATTAACATTAGAGCTTCATCTGAAGTTCTTTCTTTATTGATATTAAGCATTATATGCGAGACAGTTTTTCTAATTGTACTGTCAAAATTTTCTAAATATGCCTGGTATTCAAGTTCTAAATCAGCATCATTAATTAATAAGTTTTTACTAATTTCTTCCTGAGAAATTTCTATGTATCTAATTTTAGCTTTCGGCCTAGTCATAAAATAAGAATTATTTTCATCATAGAAATTTACTATGTCGGCTTTAGAAACACGTATATCTTTTTTCTTTTCTTCTTTATTTATTTTTAAAAAAACTACATCTCTTGTTTGTTTAGCTAAAGAGACATTTTTATTAAATTCATTTGAAGTTATGAAATCAGTATTACTTATTCCTGTAGTCCAGAAGTCTAATGCTATTCTGTTTCTTATATTCTCAATATACTTTCCTGGTAAAAAACCATTCTGCCTTGCAAAGCTATTTATCTTTTCTACACTCAACTTTCCTTCTTCTTGAAATATTTCATTTTGAGATAAAAGTTTGTAGGCTGTTAAGTTTGATATTTTGACCTGATTATTTTCTAAATAACCTAAAATAAGTGAATCTCTTATTAAGGAGTTTATGGCTAAAGATTTTAGTACCTGCTCTTCTATAGTGAAATCTGGGTTATCAAATCTTTGAGAAAGGATAGATTGGATTTGGGCCATCTCTAGATCTAAATCATAGAGGTCAATTTTTTTCCCATTTACCGAAGCTACAACATTTGCTTCGCTGCTAGAGAAAACTGTTCCCCAACCAAAAAATAAAGCAAAAGTTATTACTATAGCGCCTACTAAAATTTTTACAGCGCGACTTTCTAAACTGTCTCTTATTGTTTTTATTCCTGCCAAGAGAGCTCCTAAAAAAAGCGCGCCCTAAGGCGCGCTTTTAGATGTTTATTCTTTTTACAGGCTTTCTTTTAAAGCTTTCCCTGCTTTAAAGCCTACTGATTTAGAAGCTCCTATTTGTATAGTTGCTCCTGTTTGAGGGTTACGACCCATTCTTGCTGCTCTATGACGAACACTGAATGTACCAAAACCTACAAGGGAAACACTGTCCCCACCAGAAAGACTACCACCAATTGCACTCAATGTTGCATCAACTGCTCTGCCGGCATCAGCCTTTGACATATCAGATTTTGAAGCTACTGCATCTATTAATTGGGCTTTATTCACATTTATCTCCTCGAATTAGTTAAGCTTAGTCTGAAAAATACAGACAACTATACAGATTAAAACCCCCCTAATATGGGTTGTCAAGCAGGTTTTAAGTAAAATTAATGAGTTTTTATTGACTTCTTGGTAGTTGTTCTTTTTTTTGAAGAAGTTTTCTGAGTAATTTCTTCTTCTTTTTCCCAAGGAACAGGTTGTCTAGTCAAAACAAGGTTAAGTACTTCATCGATCCATTTAACAGGTTTAATTTCTAATTCTTTTTTTATGTTGTCAGGAATTTCTTTCAAGTCCCTAACATTACCATTAGGAATTAATACAGTCTTTATTCCCCCTCTTCTAGCAGCAAGTAATTTTTCTTTTAAACCTCCGATTTTTAATACCTCTCCTCTTAAAGTGATTTCTCCTGTCATTGCTACATCAGCTCTGACAGGTATCTTAGATAAGACCGAGGCAACTGCAGTGCACATTCCTATGCCTGCACTTGGTCCATCTTTAGGAGTTGCGCCTTCTGGAACATGAATATGAACATCTTGATTTTCATAAAAACTGGGATCTATTCCTAAGGATTCTGCTCTAGATCGAACTACAGACATAGCTGCCTGAATAGATTCCTGCATAACATCTCCTAAAGAACCTGTTTTAATTATCTTACCTTTACCATCAAAGCTCGCGGCTTCCAAAGTTAAAAGTTCTCCTCCTACTTGTGTCCATGCCAGCCCAGTTACCTGACCAATTCTATCTTTCTCCTCTGCTTCCCCGTACTCGAATTTTCTTACCCCACAATATTCTTCTAGTAAATTTGGTTTTAGATTTAATTTTTTTGGAGTCTTCTTTTCAGAATTTATTTTTACAAGTTTTCTGCAAATTTTTGATATCTCTCTTTCTAAAGATCTAACGCCTGCTTCCCTTGTGAAATATCTAATGAGATCTTTTATTGAATCTTTAGTAATCTTTAATTCATTTTCTGAAATGCCATTATTTTTCTTTTGTTTTGGAATTAAGTATTTCTCAGCAATATTTACTTTCTCATCTTCGGTATAACCAGGTAACCTTATTATTTCCATTCGATCAATAAGAGCAGGGGGGATATTCATGCTATTTGCTGTGCAAACAAACATAACATCTGATAAGTCATAATCGACTTCTAGATAATGATCATTAAAGGTGTGATTTTGTTCAGGGTCCAAAACTTCTAATAATGCTGAAGCAGGATCTCCACGAAAATCCATTCCCATCTTATCCACTTCATCTAAAAGAAATAAAGGATTTTTAACTCCAGTTTTAGAGAGTTTTTGTAAAATCCTTCCTGGCATAGAGCCTATATAGGTTCTCCTATGACCTCTAATTTCTGCTTCATCTCTTACACCGCCTAAAGACATTCTTATGAATTTTCTGTTAGTAGCTCTAGCAATAGATTCTCCTAAAGAAGTTTTACCTACGCCAGGGGGTCCAACTAGACATAAAACTGGACCTTTTAGCTTTTTAACCCTTTTCTGAACAGCAAGGTACTCAAGTATCCTTTCTTTAACTTCTTCTAGACCGTAGTGGTCTTGATTTAATACCTCATTGGCCTCTGATAAATTTGATCTTATTCGGCTTTTCTTTTTCCAGGGAATACTTATGATCCAATCTATATAACCCCTTACTACAGAAGCTTCAGCTGACATAGGGGACATCATTTTATATTTCTGAAGCTCTCCCAAGGCTTTCTCCTGTGCTTCCTTAGACATGCCTGATTCTAGAATCTGTTTTTCTAAAGCATCAGCTTCTTCTGAATCATCTAGTTCACCTAACTCTTTTTTTAAGGCTTTCATCTGTTCATTTAAGTAATATTCCTTTTGACTTTTCTCCATTTGTTTTTTTACTCTTCCCTTAATCTTTCTTTCTACTTTAGTTAGGTCTAACTGCCCTGCCAGATAAGAAAGAATTTTTTCTGCCCTGTCCTTTAGAGAAAAGGTTTCTAGAATCTCTTGTTTCTGTTTTAAGTCAATTGACAGATGGCCTACTATAGTGTCTGAAAGTTTACTTAAAGTATCTATTGAGTTTATTGTGCTAAGAACTTCCGGCGTAGCTTTTCTTGTAACTTTTACATATTCTTGAAAATTCTTTCTTAGAGAAGAAATATATTTTTTAATGTCTTTCGTTTCTTCTTCTTCTTCAATGACAACAACATCAGTCGAGTGGTAGTCTTTAAAATCTTTTACAGAAGTTATTTTAGCTCTTTGATTGCCCTCAACTAATACTTTTACAGTTCCGTCAGGTAGCTTAATTAGCTGAAGAATTGTTGATATTGTTCCAACTTCATATACGTCTTCCCCTTGAGGGTTATCATTCTGTGCTTCTTTTTGGGCTACCAGCATAATTTGCTTGTCTGATGCCATGGATGCCTGTAAAGCAATTATAGATTTCTCTCTACCAACAAAAAGAGGTGTTACAACAGAAGGGAAAATAACCACATCTCTAAGAGGTAAAAGGGGAAGATTTTCAGTTCTATTGCTCATATAAAATTTATATTGAATTATAAGTCAAAACTAGCCACTCTTTTTCTCGGAAGTTTTTTCATAGACCATTAGAGGATTACTTTCTCCTCTAATGACTGAAGCGTCAACTACAACTTTTTGTAAATGAGATTCTGAAGGCACCTTGTACATAGTTTCCATCAAAATATTTTCTAAAATAGAGCGTAGACCTCTAGCACCAGTTTTCCTTTCCATTGCTTTCTTAGCAATTTCAAAAAGAGCCTCTTCTCTTATATCGAGTTCTACTTCTTCCATCTCAAAAAGAAGCTTAAACTGCTTCGTCAAAGCATTTTTAGGTTGTGTTAGGATCTTAACTAGTGCGTCTTCATTCAATTCTTTTAGGGTAGAGGTTACTGGAAGCCTTCCTACGAACTCTGGTATCAAGCCAAATTTAATTAAATCTTCAGGTTGAACTTGACTGATTAATTCATCAGTCTTTCCTGATTGAGATATAGAAGATACATTCGCACCAAATCCTATGCCAGTGTCTTCACATCTATGTCTAATTATATTTTCTAAGCCAGAAAATGCACCGCCACAAATGAAGAGGATATTAGAAGTATCTACCTGTATGAATTCTTGTTGAGGGTGTTTTCTTCCTCCTTGAGGTGGGACAGAGGCCACAGTGCCTTCTATTAGTTTTAATAAGGCTTGTTGAACTCCTTCTCCAGAAACATCTCTTGTTATAGAAGGGTTATCTGACTTTCTAGCTATCTTATCTATCTCATCAATGTACACAATTCCTAATTGGGCTTTATCTACATCATAATCACATTTTTGAAGTAGTTTCTGGATTATATTTTCTACATCTTCCCCCACATAGCCTGCTTCAGTGAGAGTAGTTGCATCTGCAATAGTAAAAGGAACTTCTAGAAGCTTTGCTAGCGTTTGTGCTAGTAAAGTTTTACCTGAACCAGTAGGTCCCAACAAAAGAATATTACTCTTTGTTAGCTCAACATCTTCTTCCTTGTTTGTTTTATCTCCTTCTTGGAGTCTTTTGTAATGGTTATAAACTGCTACAGATAAATTCTTTTTAGCCTCTTCTTGGCCAATAACATACTGGTCTAAAATATCTTTAATTTCTTTAGGAACGAGTACTTTAGGTTCGTCTTCGGATTCTATGCTTTCATTTATCTCTTCTTGAATAATGTCATTACAAAGATCTACGCACTCATTACAGATATATACCGAAGGACCGGCAATGAGTTTTCTAACTTCATTTTGGTTTTTTCCGCAAAAGGAACAAAATAATAACTTATCTTCGCTATTGCCTTTATCTTCGGTCATAGAAATCCCTCCTAAGTTCTTTGCTCCATTACACTATCAATTAGGCCATAGTCTACAGCTTCTTCCGGAGACATAAAATTATCTCTATCACTATCTTTAACAATTTTATCTACCTTCTGTCCAGAATGTTTAGAAAGGATTAGATTTAATTTCTCCTTAACTGAAAGTATTTCTTGTGCATGTATTTCAATGTCACTCGCCTGGCCTTGAAAGCCTCCCATCACTTGATGAATCAAAACTCTAGAGTTTGGTAAGGCATGTCTTTTTCCTTTAGCTCCTCCAGCCAAAAGAACAGCGCCCATACTTGCTGCTTGACCTACACAAAGAGTACTTATATCAGGTTTAATAAACTGCATAGTGTCATAAATTGAAAGCCCAGCTGTAACTGAACCTCCAGGAGAGTTTATATAGAGAGAAATATCTTTGTCAGGATTATCTGCCTCTAGATACAGAAGTTGGGCTACTACAAGATTTGCACCGATATCTTCTACAGGGCCAGAAAGGAATATAACTCTTTCTTTAAGAAGTCTTGAATAAATATCATATGCCCTCTCCCCTCTAGGGGTTTGCTCGACTACCATAGGAACCAGTTGATTTATGGTTTTTTCTTTAGAATAAGTATTGCTCATAATTTCCTTATTGGGGGTAATGTATATAAATTCAAGTTTTTAAATATTATTGACACATTCTTCATAAGTTAGTTCCTCTTCTTGAGGAGTGGCTTCTAACATAAGAATATCTATAACCTGTTCTTCTAAGGCAATAGACTCTACATTTTTTAACTGCTCTTCATTTGAGTAATACCAATTAACAACTTGATCGGGTTCTTTAAACATAGATGCTCTTTCTTTGATTATTTTTTTTACTTTATCGCTATCCGCTTTAAGTTCTTTATCTTCAATAATTTTATTTAGTAAAATTCCTATTCCAACTCTTTTTTCTGCTTCATCTAGAAAACTCTCCCTTGGAAAAAGATCTTCTTTCAAGTCTTTTGGGTCCATACCAACCCTTCTAGCAGCGTTAATCCTCAAATTTTCAACCTCTGAATCTATCATTGCTGAAGGAACCTTAAAAGGATTAGATTCAACTAAAGAATCAAAAAGAGAGTTTTTTGATTTATTTTTTATAAGATTATCTAAGTCTTCATTCAGCTTAACTTTGATCTCTTTTTTAAAATCTTGAAGGGTTTTTACTTCAATTCCTGTTGACTTAAAGAGGTCTTCATTAAGATCAGGTAATTTAGCTTTTAAAATTTCCTTCACTTCAATCTCAAATTCTACTTCTTTGGAAGCAAGGTCTGTTTTTCCATAATCTTTAGGGAAATTTAAAGCAAGAACTGTTTTCTCTTCTTTTGTTAACCCAACCAGTCCATCCTCGAAACCTTCAATCATTGACTTTGATCCAATCTCAACAATAAAATCTTTAGCATTACCACCCTCAAACTCTTCTCCGTTTATTTTTCCAATAAAGTCAATTTTTACTTGATCTCCTTCTTCAGAAGGGCCGTCCTTTATTTCCCAGGAGCATGTCCGTTTTCTAATAGTCTCTAGTGTTTTATCAACATCTGCATCAGTTATTGAACAAATTGTTTTTTTGTAATTAAGTCTCTTTAAATTTGAAACCTTAATCTCTGGATAAATTTCAAAAGAAGCCTTAAAAACTATATCTTTTCCTTTATCCATCTTTTCGGGGGTTAGGTTTGGTCTGCCAACTGGTTTTAAATCATTTTTTTCAACTAATTTATAAAATTCCTTTGTTACAAGATCATTAATAACATCTTGTCTAATTTCAGGTTCATACATTTTCTTCACTACTTCCATAGGGGCTTTGCCTTTTCTAAAACCCTTAATTTTTGAGGATTTCATAGCTGAATTTAACTCAGATTGAACCCTGTCCTCTACTGACTTATCTGCCACTGTTATAGTTAAATTTTGTTCTATTTGATCTTTACTTCCGAATGAAAATTTCATTTTTTTTCCTTAAAAACTTCTGGGGTGGGTGATGGGGCTCGAACCCACGACCACTGGCACCACAAGCCAGAGCTCTACCAACTGAGCTACACCCACCAATAAGTTGGTATTCTAACATTTAACCGGTATTAATCTTAAAGTGGTTTTTCTAAAAAAAACTTTTTTTAATGAATCTCAAAAGTATTTATTGTTTCTTCTACACTTGAATCTTGAGTTAGGACATCTTCTACATCAGCTATATTTGGACCCTCCCAGCACAAAGCTAGTAAATCATTTACAGAGCTTTCCTCTCCTTGAATAAAAGCTTCTACAGATCCATCTGATGCATTCCTAACCCATCCAGTAACTGAATATTTTTTTGCTAATTCAAGCATCCAGTTTCTAAACCCCACCCCCTGAACACCTCCAAATATACTAACGTGTAATGCAATCATCAAAAATTAAAAGAAAACTATATTTCGATAATGAATATAATATTCTGCTTACCTTTTATCAAATTTATTTCACTGAAGTGCTTATAATTTCTTTTCTTAGTTTAATTTTTATTAAAAAGTTTTAATAAAGAGATGGCCTCCTCGGCAGGACTCGAACCTGCGACCCACTGCTTAGAAGGCAGTTGCTCTAATCCAACTGAGCTACGAGGAGAAAATGGAATTATATATTATATTTTTACTTAAACTTGATTAGGTATTATCTAATTTATAAAGTAGATTTAGTAGGTATAAAATTTTGGGAGATTTGCTATGGATTTAGGTATTTGTGTTGCATCACATATTGGTGATGTAGATTATGTAGTACGTGCTGAAGAACTTGGTTACTCACACGCATGGCTAGCAGATTCACAAATGCTATGGTCAGACTGTTATGCGACTCTTGCCTTAGCAGCAACTAGAACTAATAAAATTAAACTTGGAACAGGAGTAGCTATAACTGGAACTAGGCCAGCTCCAGTAAATGCAGCAGGTATTGCAACTATAAATGCTTTAGCTCCGGGACGTACTTTTTTTGGTGTTGGAGCAGGAAACACTGCGATGAGAGTCATGGGACTCCCTCCCCATCGTATAAAAGAATTTGAACAGTACTTACAAACTTTAGTTCCTTTATTAAAGGGCGAAGAGAGCGAATTGCATGTTGGAAATAAAGCGCTACCAATCAAGCACATCATGCCAGACAATGGCTTTGTTAATTTTAAAGACGCAATTCCACTATATATTTCAGGTTTTGGTCCTAAATCTCTTGCTTTAGCTGGAAAATACGGAGATGGTGCAGTATTAGGAGTAAACACCCCTGAAACAGTAAGCGGCATGTGGCATCTAATTAAGGAAGGAGCCAAAGAAATAAATCGTGACCTGAAACCCAAAGAAAATTATTACACTACAGCTTTAACTTCAATGGTGGTGTTAGAAGAAGGTGAAGCAGTTGATTCTGATCGTGTTAAATCTGAGTGTGGTGCCATGGCAATGGCAGCTGTTCATTACAACTATGATCAATATAGAAATTTTGGCCATCAACCTCCTAATGCTTTTACCGAGATATGGGAGGACTACACTTCTCTTCTAGAATCCTTTCCTGAAGAAAAACGACATCAAAGGATCCATGAAGGCCACAACTGCTGGGTTATTCCTGAAGAGGAAAAGTTTCTGACACCTAAAGTGTTAACTGCTTCTAATATGATTGGAACAAAAGAAGAACTTTTAGAAAGATTAAATCAATTATCAGAATCTGGACTAGATCAGGTAATGATCCTTCCTAACTTTGATACAAGATATGAAGTTATAGAAAAAGTAGCTAAAGACATAATTCCAAATCTTTAGAAAAACCTTGAAGGTAAGAAAGGAGTTTTATCTATTTCAGGTTCTTTTTTTAACACTATATCTGCTAATAAATCAGCTGATCCCATTGCTAAAGTCCAGCCTAAATGACCATGACCAACATTGAGGTAAAGGCCATCTATTTTTGTCCCGCCTATCAAAGGCATTCCGTCCGAGCTCGTAGGCCTAAAGCCATACCACAAAGAACCCTCATCAACTGCAAGTTCAGAATAAATTGAAGGATAAATACTTTCTAAAGTGCTATTTAAATAATCTATCCTTTTTTGATGAATTTCTTCACTAAAACCTGCAAATTCTGCTGTTCCAGCAATTCTCAGAGAATAACCCAATGGGGTTATGACAGTGTGAATACTCTCATCAACAATAGGCATTCGAGGTTTGTCTTTTAAACTAGAAGAATCTAAGGTTAAGGAATAACCTTTCACAGGCCTAATTGGTGGCCTTAATTTCGTATTTTTTAAAAGCTCTCCAGCCCAAGGTCCGGTAGTCAAAATAACTCTAGCCGCTTTAATTTCTACCCTGTCTGTAATTACAGAATTTACTTTATTTTTTTTAAAGAGAAGTTTCTTAATTTCTGTATTTAAATGAATCCTGCCTCCTTTATTTCTTACTAATTCTTTCATCTCTTTACAGAATTTATAAGCATCACCAGCCTCATCTTTTGGATAAAGTATCCCTCCTACGATCTTCTCAGAGATATCTGAAAGTAAAGGTTCTGTAGATAAAACCTCTTTAATGTTTAAACTTTTAAAAGGAAGTCCAATCTCACTTAATCTCAAAGACTCCTTATTAGCTTTATCAAAATTGCCCTCTTCTCTGAATATCTTCATAGTTCCAACTGAAGAATGATCATAATTAAGGTTGTGTTGTTCTCTAATTGCTTTAGTTAATTCCAAACTATGTTGGGCCAGTTTGCATACATTATTTGTACTTGATAAGTATCTTGATTTAGTGGAATTAGCTAAGAATCTTAATCCCCAAGAAAATAGTGAGGGAAGTTGATTTAGTTTAAGTGACATAGGAGAACCCTTTCTTCCTATACCTGAAATTATCCTGATGATATCTGAAAAGGAATTCCAAGGATTAGCTTGAGATGGAGTTAACATTCCAGCATTAGCAAAGCTAGCTCCCTCTCCTACTCCAGAAGATCTTTCTAATAACAGAACCTCTTCTCCTCTATCTAAAAGTGCATTAGCCGTAGTCAAGCCTTGAAGGCCGGCTCCGATAATAACGATTCTATCTTTATCCATTAAAAGGTCTGGTCGGGGCAGCAGGATTTGAACCTGCGACCACCTGCTCCCAAAGCAGGTGCGCTACCAGGCTGCGCTATGCCCCGAAGGCGATGCATGTTAAGTTTCCTTTTCATAGTCGTCAAATAAAAAGATTAACTTTGTAGCTATCAAAAAAGATGAGAAAATCATCAAATAAACTCAATCCATTATGACAACATTACTAGATGGTAAGTCTCTCTCTCAATCTAATGAGAATAATTTAGCAAAGAGAGTTACAGAAATAAAAGACAAAACAGGTACTATTCCTATCTTAGCAACAATATTAGTAGGGGAAGATCCTGCTTCAGCTACCTACGTCAGAATGAAGGCAAATGCTTGTGAAAGAATAGGAATGGACTCTTTGAAAGTAGAATTAGCTTCAGATATATCTACATCAGAATTGCTTACAGAAATAGATAAATTAAATAAAAACCCAGACGTCCATGGGATCCTTTTACAACATCCAGTTCCTGAACAAATAAACGAAAGAGAGTGCTTTGATGCAATAGCTCTTAATAAAGATGTAGATGGAGTAACTTGCTTAGGGTTTGGAAATATGTCCATGGGAGAAGATGCTTATGGATCTTGTACTCCAGCTGGAATAATGGAGCTTCTAGATCATTACGATATAGAAGTCTCTGGAAAGCATGCTGTGGTTGTTGGAAGAAGTCCTATTTTAGGAAAGCCGATGGCAATGATGTTGCTGAATGAAAATGCTACAGTCACTATCTGTCATTCAAAAACTAAAGGGCTTTCAGAACACATTAAAAATGCCGATATCTTGATTGGGGCTGTAGGAATTCCTAAATTTATAAAGTCTGAATGGATTAAAAAAAATTCCGTAGTTATTGATGCAGGCTATCACCCAGAAAAATGTGGTGATATAGATTTAGAGAAAGCTGATGGTTGGTGCTTCGCCTATACCCCGGTACCCGGTGGAGTTGGCCCGATGACAATAAACACTTTATTAAAGCAGACAGTAGAGGCTTGCGAGAAAAGTAGTCAAAAATGACGGCAATGATTTTTTTTAGTAATGTAGCTAAATTATGGAAGACAATTTATTTAATTACGATGTAATAGTAGTTGGTGCCGGGATTTCTGGGATTGGTGCAGGATACCATTTGCAAGAAAAATGTCCTGGTAAATCTTTTGTTATTTTTGAAGGGAGAGAGAGTTTTGGAGGAACTTGGGATTTATTTAGGTACCCTGGTGTTAGATCCGACTCTGATATGCACACCATGGGCTACCGGTTTAAACCTTGGCTTGATGATAAGTTTATAGCAGATGGTTCCTCTATTCTTGATTATTTAAAAGAAACAATCTCAGAAAATAATCTTGAAGAGAAAATTAAATATCAACATAAAGTTGTAACTTCTAGCTGGTCATCTTCTAAATCAAAATGGACTATAGAAGTGGAAAACCTGCAATCAGGAATTACAGATAAATATACTTGTAACTTTCTTATGATGTGTGGAGGCTACTATAGCTATGAAGGTGGTTTTAACCCAGACTTTAAAAATGAAGATGAGTTTGAGGGACCGATAATCCATCCACAAAAATGGCCTGAAGATCTAAATTATGAAAACAAAAAAGTTGTAATTATAGGAAGTGGAGCAACAGCAGTAACAATAGTTCCAGCAATGGCAGATAAGGTAGAGCATATAACTATGCTGCAAAGGTCACCAACTTATTTCATGTCTGCACCTGACATAGATATTATCGGAAATTTCTTAAAGAAAATTCTTCCTCAAAAAACAGCTTTCTTCCTGACCCGATGGAAAAACATCTTGTTAGGTAGTTTCTTTTACAACAGGTGTATCAAAAATCCTGACAAAGTTAAAGACATGTTGATAAACGGAGTTAGAGATCAACTTGGAGAAGATTTTGATATTGAGAAACACTTTACTCCGAGATATAAACCCTGGGACGAAAGACTTTGTTTTGTACCCAATGCAGATTTTTTTGAAGCGATGAAGACTGGAAAGGCATCCGTAGTTACAGATCATATTGAAGAGTTTACAAATTCTGGTATTAAGCTTAAATCAGGAAAAGAACTTTCAGCTGACATAATTATTAAAGCAACTGGTTTGAATTTACAATTTCTTAACGGAGTAGACGTAAAGGTAGATAACTCAGACGTAGATATATCTAAGAAATTAACGTTTAAAGGCAAGATGTTTAGTGACATACCTAATCTTGCTGTAAGTTTCGGATATGCAAGATCCAGCTACACATTAGGGGCAGATTTAAGTTCAGAGTTTGTTTGCAGGCTTTTAAATTATATGGATAAACATGGCTATGATTCATGTATACCAGTACCTGCAAAAGGAGTTGAAGTAGAGGACACTATGCTTAACCTGGCTTCTGGATATGTAAAAAGATCAATTGATAAAATGCCTAAACAAGGATCTAAGCCGCCTTGGCAAGGAAATCAAAGCTTTCTTTTAGACATTGCTCAAGTTAGATGGCGACCCATCAAAAATGAAGATCTCGAATTTAAGAGTGCTAGTCAATAATAATTAAGTTACTTCCAATAACGATCTTTCAAAAGTCTTTTATATAACTTCCCAGTTGGATGTCTTGGAAGTTCTTTTTCAAAATCTACGCTTTTTGGGCATTTAACATGAGAAATTTTTTCCTTACAGAAAGCTATTAATTCTTGTTCTAGCTCCTCTCCAGCTTCAGAAAATTCTATCGGTTGCACTACTGCCTTAACCTCTTCTCCCATTTCCGGGTGAGGAACTCCAAAAACTGCTACATCAGCAACCTTGGGATGCATTATTAGAGAATCTTCTGTTTCTTTAGGATAAATATTTACTCCACCTGAGATAATCATGAAAGCTTTTCTATCTGTTAAGTAGAGGTAGCCTTCTTCATCAACATAACCAATATCCCCTAAGGTGCTATACCCCTGTTCTGAGATGGCATCCTGAGTTTTTTCTTTATCATTGTGATATTTAAAAGAAGTGGCTGTCTCTCCTCCAAAATAAATTCCTCCTGCTTCCCCTGATGGAAGCTCTGTACCATCATCATCGAGTATATGTAATTCTCCAAATAATGGCCTTCCTACTGTCCCTTTATGTTCCATCCATTCTTCTGAGTTAACAATAGTCATGCCGTTAAATTCGGTTCCAGCATAATATTCAAACAATATTGGACCCCACCATTTGATCATCTTTTCTTTTACTTCAACAGGACAAGGGGCGGCTGCGTGAATGGCTATCTTATGAGATGATAAATCATATGCTTCTCTAATTGATTCTTCCATTTTAAGAAACCTTACAAACATAGTTGGTACCCACTGAGAGTGAGTAACTTTATAATCTTGTATTGCTTTCAGAGCCGCTTCGGGATCAAACTTTTCCATGACTATTGAAGTACCACCTAAAGATAAAAAACCTGTATTGAAGCCCATGGGAGCTGAATGATAAAGCGGAGCTGGAGATAGGTAGACTGTGTTTTCATCTCCTTGATAAATACCTTCTACAACTCTTCCCAAACCAAGATCATCTTCTTCTTGCGTATAAGGTAAAGGGCTTAACTGTAATTCTCTATAGATTCCCTTTGGTCTTCCAGTTGTACCTGAAGAATAAAGCATCGACCCACCCTGGCATTCATCTTCTACAGGCTCTGCAGGCATAGAAGCTATATTATCTTCATACGAGTCATATTCTCCAGATGAGCCATCTAACATAAATTTTTTAACGTCAGATAAAGCATCTTCTAAGTTATTTGCAGTTTCCTCTAAAAATTTAGAAGTGATGAATACTTTTGCTCCACAATCTTTAACAATGTACTCCACTTCATCTGGCTGTAACCTCCAACTGATGGCGGTATACCTTAAACCACTTCTCCATGCCGCAAATGCTATAGGGAAAAATAAATGATGGTTTTCCAACATAAAGGCAATTGAATCTCCTGGTTTTAATCCTAAAGATCTAAATAATTGAGCTCCTTGATTGGAAAGGTCATTAAGTTCTCCGTGAGTTACAGTTTTCCCACTGGACAACATTACTATGGCTGGTTTATCTGGAAATTTTTTTCCATTTACTCCTGGATGCATATTTCGTCCTTATAAAAAATTTTTTTGAATTAATATTTGTAGATATTGCCATACAATAGAGCGTTAAGAAATAGTTGTAATATAAGAAATGACAAAAAAACCACTAGCTGTAATTACTTCTTTTGGAGGTGTAAACGCTTCAGGTAGAAGCTCCAATCATGTTGGCTATCAAAATACTGTCTTTAATTCGCTGAATATAGAAGATCAAAAAGAAGTTCTAAAAGATTTGGCTGTCATGCAGGGCTTAATTCAAAATTCAGAAAAAACATGGGTAACAAGTACTGCTGAAAAAATTGATTTAAATGATTATTTATTAAAAAACTCTAAGAAAATTAGATCTAATACTATGGTTAGGAAATTAAATAGAGAACTCTATGATCCAGAAGGAATAATCCTTGATCAAATAAAAGCAAGCGCAGGAGGTCAATTACCTGAAGGTTTTGACCCTGGAAGTTTTTACTCTTCAAGACAGCATGCAAAAGCGTTGCAAATGACTATTTTTGGCATGAGTGATGCTTTGGGTCAACTTGGAGTTAATTGGTCTGAGATAGAAAGAAGAGTGGCTCCTGATCAAATAGCTGTATTTAGTGGTTCAGCTATGGGAAATCTAGATAGCTTTGGATTCGGTGGCATGATGCAGTCAAGGATAAAGGGATCTAGATCAAGCTCTAAAAACCTTGCTTTTGGTCTAATAGGTATGTCAGCAGATTTTATAAATGCATATATTTTAGGCAATGTAGGAAGGACAGGTCATTCTGTTGGGGCCTGTGCTACCTTTTTGTTCAATTTACAACTTGGAAAAGAAATTATTGAAAATGGAAGTGCAAGAGTTGTTGTTGTTGGTAGTGCTGAAGCCCCCATTACCCCTGAAATATATGATGGATTCTATGCTGTCAGCGCCCTTTCAGATGACAAGGCTATGATTGCCCTTCAATCGCAATTAAAAGAGGAAGAGAAAGAACCTAATCAAAGAAAAGCTTGTAGGCCATTTGGAGATAACATTGGAATGGTTTTAGGAGAGTCAGCTCAATTTGTCATACTAATGGATGAGCATCTAGCTTTAGAAATAGGTGCTGAAATATATGCATCTGTCCCTACCGTGGCTTCGCATGCTGATGGATTTAAAAGCTCCATTAGCGGACCAGGAATAGGTAATTACATTACTTTAGCTAAATGTGTATCTTCTGCTTATAAAACTCTAGAAGAAGCAGCTTTGAGAGAACAAACTTTTGTACATGCACATGGAACGGGAACACCAGCCAATAGAACCTCTGAATCTCATATTCTAAATACAGTTGCTGAAGCTTTTGGTATTAAAGAATGGCCTATATCAGGATTAAAATCTTTTTTAGGTCATAGTATGGCAGTTGCTGCAGGAGACCAACTAATCAGTGCCTTAGGTACTTGGAATAAAGGCATTGTGCCTCGTATTCATTCAATACAAAAAACCGCTGAAGACGTTCATCAAGAAAATCTTGATATCCTTATAAAGGATAAAAAAGAAGACCCTGAATTTTTTAAAGCTGCGTTTTTAAATGCTAAAGGATTTGGTGGTAATAATGCTTCAGCATTTATTCTGGGACCTGAATTAACTCGATCAGAAATAGAAAAGAAAATTTCAAAGAAAGACTTTATGAATTATGAAAAAAAATTAGAGAAAACTAGAGAATCTTGTCAAGAATATAATGAAAATGCCTCGAGGGGAAATTACAAGACAATTTATAAATTCAATCATCAAGTATTACAAGGCATAGGAGATCTAGAGATCTCAAAAGATAAGATAAAATTGCAAGGATATGAGAAAGATATAGACCTCTCTAGCTAAACTTTATGTCAAAAGAACTTCAAATAAATATAGAAGAGTTCCTTCTTAAAAATGGCAAAAAAGGTAAAGTTTCAGGACTTACCCCCTTAACAGGAGGAGCTTCGGCTGAAACATGGAAATTCCAATTTTCTAATGAAAAAAATTCTGAGCATTTAATACTTAGAAGAGGTTCAGGTAAAAAATCTCCTTTAGCTGTTCTGAAGTCAGAAGAAGCAGAAATACAAAGAAAAGTAAAATCTTTTGGGGCTCCTGTTCCTGAAATAGTTGCCATATCTTTTGACGATAAAGACTTAGGGGATGCTTACCTTATGAATCTCATTCCTGGAGAATCTATAGCTAGAAAAATTCTCAGAGATGATAAATTCAGCCTAGCTAGAGAAAAATTATCCTTTCAATGCGGTGAAGCTTTAGCAAAAATCCATTCAGTAGATCTCAAAGAATTTTCTAAAGTACCAAAAAAACCTATTGAAGAAGAACTTGAAAGGCTCTACTTAACTTATAAATCTTTTAAACAGCCCTTGCCCGTCTTTGAGTATGCCTTTAAGTGGTTAAACCGACAAGATTTTACTAAAAGAAAGGATGCTTTAGTCCATGGAGATTTTAGATTGGGAAATTTAATGATTGATGAGTCTGGTCTAGCTGCAGTAATAGACTGGGAAATGGTAAGCATAGGAAATCCTATGTTAGACATTGGCTGGATGTGCATTAATTCGTGGAGATTTGGTCAATCTGAAAAAGTGGTAGGAGGCTTTGGAGATTTAGATGAATTTCTTCAAGGTTACAGTTCAATTAGTAAAGAAAAGATTGCTAAAGATGAAGTGAGAATATGGCAAATTCTAGGTACTCTAAGATGGGGAGTGATTTGTCTCATTCAAGTTTACGCTCATCTAAATGGAGACGTAAATTCACTGGAAAAGGCAGCTATAGGAAGAAGGGTGTCTGAGACTGAAATTGATTTAGTGGATTTATTATTTTTGGGAGGAAAATGATGATTTTTGATAGACCGACAAGCGAAGAATTACTGGAAGTAGTTTCAGAATTCTTAGAAAAAGATATAAAAAACCATTTGCCAAATCACCTGGCTTTTAAAACACAAATAGCAATAAATGTTTTAAATATTGTTAAAAGAGAGCTAACGAATGAGGAGGTCCTTAAAAAAGAAACACAAACCATTTTATTGAATTTATTGAAGGATTCTGATGAGGCAAATATTAAGCAATTAGCTAAGCAAATAGAAAAGGATCATATAAAACTTGATAATGTTGAACTTCAAGAAGCATTGATTGAAATTACAAAAAAGAAGATTTCTGTGGATAACCCTGAGTATTCGACTTACAAGAAGTTAATCAAGTGATTTGATTGGTTTCTTGTCTCTGAAAATCATTAAAGGAATCATAAAAAAAGGCCAAAGCCTATGATACTTATTAGGGAAAACTCTTTGGGACAATTCTAAAAGTTTAGAATCTAAGCCTATGAATATTCTCCTTTTATTCTTTTTTACACCATTTAATATTATTTGAGCAGCTTTGCTTGGGTGCATTCCACCTTCCTTGAAAGAATCCGCCATCTCTTGAATATTTGCAGGACGATTTCTTGTAAATATACTTGAATTTTTTTCTTGTTGTATAGATTCTTGATAACTCTCCTCATCCATTCTTGAATTTGCCACAATATTAGTGCCTACATGTCCAGGATGTACACAATGAACCTGAAGGCTCTCATTAGTTTCAGCCATTTCTAAAGCCAAACTTTCTGTAAAACCCCTAACAGCAAATTTGGTTGCATGATAAACAGTTTGACCAGGGACAGCTACCATCCCAAAAATTGAGGAGGTATTAATAATAGCTGCTTCTGGTCTATCTTTTAAGTGAGGAATAAATGCTCGGGTGCTGTTTATTACGCCATGGAAATTTATACCCATAACCCAGTCCCAATTTTCTTCTTCCATGTCTTTAAAATGTTTGCCTGTTGATACTCCTGCATTATTAAAAACAAGGTCAACCTTCCCATGCTGTTCTACAACTTTTTGGGGTAAGGCTTCAATTGCCTCTTTATCCGCTACATCTAACAAATGTGAAGAAACAGAAACATTGTATTTACGAAGCATCTCAACTGTTTCATTTAAAGTTTCTTGATTGACATCACAAACTACAACATCTGCCCCATCCTTAGCTAATAAAATTGCTAAGTAGCGACCCATACCAGAACCAGCTCCCGTTATTACTGCTACCTTATCTCTAAAAGTTTTCATAAATCTTACCCCTCTCTATTGCTTGGATCTCTAAAAGGATGCAAAAATTCTTCGCTATAAGCCTTTTCAGGATCCTCTCTAACCATCTTGTCTATAATTTTTGCATCATCACCCACTAAAATTCTCCATTGTTTCTCTTTTACCCCGTTTAATATTACTTCAGCAGCTTGGGATGCTGACATCGGAGCATTTTTTTCAAAATCCTCTCCTCTTTCTTTAATCATTTGTCTTATTTGATCTAAAGAATAATTATCTACAGGTAATCCCAAAGATTGCCAAAATTCTTTAGCTGCTTGAGCTTCCTCATCTGGTAACTCCAAAGGATCAACTTGACCTAAAATTTTTCTAGTATTCTTAGCAATAGAAGTACCTATATGACCTGGCATAACAACTGAAGCACCTAAATGTGGTGCATTCATTTTGAAATCATCCAGCAATGATTCAGTAAAACCTTTTACAGCAAATTTTGCAGCAGAATATGAAGTGTGTGGCATGCCGCCTAAGGATGCCCAGAATCCATTAACGCTACTAGTATTAATTACATGACCTTCTTCGCTATTAACTAAATGAGGTATAAAAGCTCTACAACAAAAATAGACTCCATACCAACATACTGCAAAAGTTCTTTCCCACTCAGATTCATCTCCTAAAATAAAACTAGCACCCCCCCCAATTCCTGCATTATTAAATAATAAATTAATTGAATCTGTATCTTGTTGTTTTAAAACTTCATCTTTGAATCGGAAGACTTCTTCTTTTTTTGAGACATCGCATATATGTTTTGTTAACAAAACATCAGAAGATTGATTCGAAGCAAGATCAAAAGTCTCTTGCATGTTTTCTTCTAAAACATCGCACATTGCCACATGACAATCTTGTTTTGCTAATTGAATAACTAACTCTCTCCCCATACCCGTACCGCCGCCCGTGACTACAGCAATCTTATTTTCAAAACTATCCATATTAAAACTAAGAATAAACTACTTTTGTAGCATTTTGGCAGCAGCCTTTTTAACCTCTTCAGGGTCAGCATCTTTTCTGTCTGGTCTCTTGGGTACATCTAAACCAGCTTTAAAGCCTGGCCTTTCTCTACACCTTTCAACCCAAGCGCTAAGATTTTTCAAATCCCTTATTTCTACTCCCGACCACTCGTGTATATTTACCCATGGAAAGGTAGCAAAATCTGCGATAGTTAAATCGTCACAAATAAAATCTCTGTCTTTTAGCTGAGTGTCCAGAACTGTGTAAAGTCTTTTGGTTTCATTCTGATAACGATCTATAGCAGAAGGAAGTTTCTCAGGAAAATATCTAAAAAAAACATTGGCTTGCCCCTGCATTGGACCCACTCCTGCCATTTGAAACATCAGCCATTGAATTACTTCAGATTTCTTTTGTGAATCTTTAGGTAAAAATTTGCCTCCAGAAATCTCTGCTAAATATATAAGAATTGCACCTGATTCAAATACTGCAAAATTATCATTGTCTGTATCTATTATTGCTGGAATTCGGCCATTAGGACAAATGGATAAAAATTCTTCTCTCTTTTGTTCTCCTTCTGCAATATTTACTAATTTAACTTCATAGTCTAAATCCATCTCTTCTAGGGCTATGCTAACTTTATGCCCATTAGGTGTGGGCGCTGTATAAAGTTCAATCATTTTTTATCTCCATTATTAGGGAATTCGCTAAAGGGATAAGGTTTATCTTTTTCTTGATAGGTTACAAAATTTATAATTTGCATCATCCATTTCCTAAATAAAACAGCTAATTCAACAAGGCTTTTGTTGGGGTTATCAGTGAATAAATTAAAAAGGAACTGAAGTACCGCAATAATATATAGCAGTATTGAAGCCCATCCATAAATAAACAAGAACAATGCTATCCATAAAAGTCTCAGCCATTTGCCTTGATTAAAGACATTTTCTTTAAGCTCATCCGTATCTATTTTTTCTTCTTCAAACTTTTTATTCATATATACAACTTTTTGGTTATCTTGAGAATTCTACATCTTTAGCTTGATCAGTGCCTATAACTTTCTCAATAGAACCATTTAAAGGTTCATTTTCATAAATAATCTTGTACAAAGAATTTACGATCGGCATATCTAATCCTTCTTTTCTAGATTTATTCCAAACAATCTTTAGAGTTTTAAGTCCTTCAATTGTTTGCCCTATTTCCTTTTGGGCTTCCTCAGCTTTAAAGCCTTTACCTATAAGCTTTCCAAAAGCATGGTTTCTACTTAACGGTGATGCACAAGTTGTTATTAAATCCCCAACTCCAGAAAGTCCTAAAAATGTCATTGGATTTGCACCCAATTTAACCGCAAATCTACTCATCTCAGCAAGACCTCTAGTCATAATCATGCCTACAGTGTTTTCTCCAGCTTCCAGTCCATCAGCCACACCACAAGCTATGGCATAAATATTCTTTAAAGCCCCTCCCAGCTCTACTCCATAAGGATCAGTATTGCTATAAACACGAAAAGAGTTTGAAGAGAATATTTTTTTATATTCCTCTCTCAAGTTCTTATTTTTACTTGCAATAACTGTTCCTGTAAGTTGACCTTGAGATATTTCTATAGCTAAGTTAGGTCCACTTATCACTCCTATATTGTGTCCTTTTTTTTCATTCTTCAAAATTTGACTCATGAGAAGAAAGTTATTTTCATCAATTCCTTTTGTAGCACTTATCAAAAAAGCTTCGGAATTAAGGTAAGCACTGGATTTACTCAAAACTTCTCTAAAAGAACTACTAGGAACGCAAAAAAGAATCATTTCACATGCCTTAATGTCTTCTATTTCATGGGTTGCTTTAAGATTTTTATGTAATGGATAGTCAGGTAGATACTTTTTGTTAATGTTACTGTTATTAACCGATTCCACATTTTTTTTATCTCTCATCCAAAGAGTAACTTTACTTCCATTTAAAGCAGCTAAATTAGCTAGAACTGTGCCCCAACTTCCGCCTCCTAAGACAGCAACTTTTTTTTTCATGATTAATTAAATTAAGCTTTTTGGTTTATTACTTCAAAGCTATTTTACCAGCCTCTTTAAGATTATTATCAATCCGAGTTAATATTACCAAATGGAAGTTCAAATTCAGGATTTAAAACAAAGTTTAGAACAAAGGAATATTAAATATGTAAAAGTAGCTGTTACAGATATTGATGGTGTCTTAAGAGGCAAATACATGCATATAAAGAAATTCATGAAATCATTAGATTCTGGATTTGGCTTTTGCGATGTTATTTTTGGGTGGGACAGCTCAGATGAGCTTTATGAATTCAGAATATCTGATAGCAATAAATTATTTACAGGTTGGCACACTGGTTATCCCGATCAAACCGTTAGGGTTATTTTAGACTCAGAGAGAGAAATACCTTTTGAAAAAGATACTCCTTTATTTCTTTGTGAACTAAAAGATGCACATGTCTGCCCAAGAACGATCCTTAAAACTACTTTAGATTTATTAAAAACAATTGGTTTCCAAGGCAAATCTGCACTTGAATATGAATTTTTTTTATTCAAAGAAACTCCAGATACAGTCAGAAGTAAGAATTTTAAAAATCTGATTAATTTTACTCCTGGTATGTTTGGTTATTCAGTATTAAGAAGCTCTGTTCACTCTGATTTTTACCAAGAAATATTAAATATGTCCTCGAAAATGGATTTCACGCTTGAAGGGCTTCATACCGAGACAGGCCCAGGAGTAATAGAGGCAGCGATTGGAGTAGATGAAACACTTAAATCTGCAGATAAAGCGGTTTTATTTAAAACCTTTATGAAAGTCCTTGCTCAAAGAAATAATTTAATGGCTACTTTTATGGCTAAGTGGTCAAAGAAATATCCAGGTCAATCAGGGCACATACATTGCTCTTTATTGGACCTAAAAGGAAACCCAGTTTTTTCCCAAGAAGGTAGTGGTGAGATGAGTAAAATAATGACTAATTTTTTGGGTGGATTACAAAAATATGGAAAAGAATTCTTTGCCTTAATGGCACCTACTACTAATTCCTATAAAAGGATGCGAATTGGTGCTTGGGCTCCCATAAATCTTACCTGGGGAGAGGAAAATAGGACTACAGGATATAGAATCATACGAGGCTCTCCAGATTCACAAAGAATAGAGAATAGGCTGACTGGATCTGATGCAAATCCTTATTTAGCATTATCTGCGACTTTTGGGGCAGGTCTTCTAGGCATAAAAGAAAACCTTGAGCCTTCAAAGCCTATCATTGGAGAAGCTTACTCTTCAAAGACAGATGAAGCACTAAAGCTACCTAAATCATTAAAAGAAGCAGCAAATCTGCTTAAAAACTCAGATAAGGCTAGATCAATATGGGGAGATAAATTCGTTGATCACTTTTCTGCAACTAGAATGTGGGAACATGAGCAGTTAAGTAAAAATAGAGCTTATTTTAAAGATAAAGAGGAGATATCAAATTGGGAATTAAAGAGGTACTTTGAGATAATCTAAAAAATGACAAAAAAAGATTATTTTGATCTAACTGGCAAAGTAGCATTAGTTACTGGGGCATCTTCGGGCTTAGGAAAACATTTTGCAAAAACCCTTTCTAATCATGGGGCAAGCATTATTTTATCGGCTAGAAGGGAGGATAAACTTTTAAAGTTAAGTAAGGCTTTAAATACAGATTCTTTTATTGTTCCTCTTGATGTGACCTCACAAAAAAGTGTAGACAACCTTGAAAAAGAAATAATTAGGTTGGTAGGTAAATTAGATATTTGTGTTAATAATGCAGGAATATCTGACCCTGTTAGATTTAAAGACCTGACAGAAGATAGTTGGTTAAAAGTTTTAGAAACAAATCTTAATGGGGCATTTAGAGTAGCTAAAATGGCTACAAACATTATGCTGCAAAATAAAACCTCTGGCAGTATTATCAATATCGCCTCTATACTCGGTGAAAGAGTAGGTCTAAATTTAACAAGCTATGCCTCTGGTAAGGCTGCATTAGTCCAGCTCACTAAGAGTATGGCCTTAGAACTAGCTAGATCAAATATTAGAGTAAATGCCTTATCTCCAGGCTACATCCTTACTGAAATTAATGAGGATTTCTTTCAAACCGATGAGGGGCGGAGCTATATAAAAAAAATACCCATGAATCGTCTTGGGTTGGAAGAGGATTTAGATGGTGCTCTCTTGCTGCTTGCGAGTGAATCGTCTTCATTCATAACGGGTTCGGTAATAACAATAGATGGAGGTCATGTAATAAACCCACTATGAAATTAGTAACTTTACTTTACAACTTTAATTAAGATTCCTGTTTCTAAATTTCCTTTGGGATAATCTCCGTTTAGTAGTCTTAGTCTTGATTCAGCGTCAGAGTATAGAGGGCTTTGTTGAGCTAAAGATTTATATGTATCTCCTTTCTTTACTTCATATAACTTTAGCCTTAAAGGCTCAGCTAGTTCTAAATCTTTAGAATCTAGTTCACTAAAGCTATTGATTATTGATTTAAATTGACCATCAAAACTTGAGATTTCAGAATCTGATGTGCCTAAGAAAGTGAAAATCCTCTTATCTTTATAAATACAGGCCACCCTATAAGATCTATAACCTTGGCTCACAATCGCAATAGAAGCCTTAAGTCCATTAATTATTAAATCTTCCTGCTGTTCAAGTTCCTGGCCAAATAATCTTCTCAGGTGCTCATTGGTAGATTCTTTTCTGGATTGATCCTTAACAGAAAGCTCCATAGAAGCTTTGCCTTTAGGTGATAAGAAAATTAATAAATCTGATTTATTTATTATTTCCCAATCTTTAGGAGGAATTATTTTTATATCCAATAATTTATGATAGTAACCTTCTTTCCTTCGTATACCTTGAGATTCACTGTCCCCATAAATCATGCCATCAATTTTTTGTAAATAGTTAGAAGAGCGTTGAGTTAAAACTTTGTCTTTAGAGGGTTCTGCTTTTTGAATTAACTCTTGCAATCTTTTGTCGTTAGATGGATGGGTAGAAAAGATTCCATGATATGTCTGAGGCTCTAACCCTCTTCTCTCAGCAATTTCTTTTGAATAAAGTTCATGTTCTTTTAAGACTGAAATAGTATTTAGCATTCCCTTGGCCGAATATCCATTATCAACCATGTATTGAGCTCCCAGGGAGTCGGCTTCAAGTTCCATCTCTCTGCCATAACCAGCTATAAGAGCTCCGCCCCCGAGGCCAGCAAGATCGCCTGCACCACGTCCAGCAGATCTAGAAACAGCATAAGAAAGTAAGTTTAATAACTGGGCCTGTGAAACTTTTTTTACACTATGTCTTGCAGTTATATGACCTATCTCATGACCTAGAACAGCAGCAAGTTCAGATTCACTAGACAAGTAAGCCATAAGGCCTCTATTTATGTAGACATAACCTCCAGGTAAAGCAAAAGCATTAACTTCGGGGTTATCTAGGACAGTAAACCTATAAACTATGTTTGATCTATGACTTTTTTCAGATAAAGATTCTCCTATATCTTGGACATAATCTTGAATGGAAGGGTCTCGATAAGTTTCTTCATATTGTGTGATCATTGAATGGTACTGCCTTCCCATTTCTAACTCTCTATCTTCTGTAACTAAAACAAAGTCCCTTTCTCCGGTAACCGGATTAACTGAACAAGCGGAAAGCATAAATAAAGAAATTATGAATAAAAATGAATTCTTAAATTTCATATTATTTTAATAGGTTAAGAGCGTCTTCTCCTTGCAGTTCCCACCAACTTTCTCCCATCAACCTTATGTTTTCTATGTTGCTTTTATTATTGTCATCTAACCTTCTATTTACTTTTCCTAAAGAAGAATTAATTCTCAAATATTCTTTCCCGATTATCTCCTCTGCCACCTCATGATCCAAGCTACTCTCTAACATAAGTCCAAACAAGTCATGTCTTAGCCAACCTATCATCCCCCACTTCTGGGAAGCTTTTCCTCTCAGGGGTCTTTTATTTAAACCAGTGCCTACACTTAGAATCTTTATAGTACTTCCTGGATTTCTTTTTTTTATTTCAGCATAGCCATGTAAAACAGGGTTGTTTGCTACTATTCCTCCATCTATTAAATATTGTTTTCCTACTTTAGCGGTTGGGTAATAAATTGGAGCTGCACTAGTTGCATTTCCTGCATCTATTAGAGATATATCCGGATCATTGTATGAGGTTAATAGAATAGGCTTTCTCTTTTCAAGATCATAGGTAACTACTGCTAGATCTTTGCTCGCATTTCCCATTTTTAAGTTACCAAAATTATCTCTCAGAACTTCTTTCTTGCCCTCTCCATTATATTTAGGATTAATTTGTAATAAGCCTAATTTTGATTCCCAAGATGAAGCATCTAGAGTTTTTTCTAAATTTTTTTCTGACCACAGGCCATGCAAACCATCGCCACTAAGGTTTTGCACTGCTATAGCCATTGCAGTTATTCCTCCAGCAGAAGTACCTATAAAATAATCAAACTTTTCGTAAAGAGGACAATCTAATTCTTTCTCTAATTTACTGAGAAAGGTAATGGTGGCTATCTCTCTAACCCCTCCCCCATCTAATGAAAGTAAATATTTTTGTTGCATTACTAGCCTTGAAATCCTATTACTGTATCATGGAAATATACATTTTTTTATGGGGAAAAATATGAAAAGATTAATTACTTTATGTTTAATTCTTCCTTTTACTTTTGCATCACATTTCTTGTTAGCAGAAGAAGAAGTAGAAGAAGTTGTTGTTACAGGTAGTCAAATTAAAGGCGCTAAGATAACTGATGCTCTTCCAGTGTCTATTATTGCTGGTGCTGACATTGAGGCTATTGGAGTAGACTCAGGAGATGACCTTCTCGAAAATATAGTTGAACAAGGTCAAAACTATTTTACAGAGGCTGAAGATGCTTCTGGAGGTGTAAATGCTTCTAGAGGAGATATGGGGGCTTACAATTTAAGGAATCTGGGTGTTGGAAATACTCTTACCCTTCTTAATGGCAGAAGATTAGTAAGCTCACCCGGTTATCAAACAGAGCTAATTGGAGGGGATTATGTACCTACAACGAGCGTAAACTCTAACTTAATTCCTGTTACTGGAATTGATCGAATAGAAATTTTACGTGATGGTGCCTCGGCAATATATGGTGCCGATGCTGTGGCTGGTGTTATTAACAATGTTTTACAAACAGATTTTGAAGGTTTAACAGTAAGGGCTAAGGTTAGTGCTTATGATCACTTTAGTAGTGAAGATACTAAAATAACAGTTAAATGGGGATCATTCTTTAATGACGGAGCTACTAATGTTGGTTTATTTGTTGATCACTATGATCGCGGGAACATCAATGCACAAGAAGACCCTCGATGGGGCGCTGGAGATCATAGACCATTCGTAGCTGATGATTCTCCTTGGAAGACAAGCACTTCTTTTAGAAACCTAAGTTCTAATTCCTGGTACGGTCAATTTGATATGGTAAAAAGCAGTGAGCATGGAAGCAGCAATGCCTACAATCATGTTTTTACTGATTCAAATGGTGAATTTGAAATTTTTCCTCTAGGAGATGCTCGTTGTAATAATCGCTCGAGCCAACAAGGGGAAATTTTTGATACAGGTTATGGAACATGTATTGCACAAGATGGAAACGGGGCTATAAGAAGTAACTTTTGGGGTCCAACTGATGTTAGATCTGAGCTTGTTAGAAGCAATGTTGTGTTATTCATAAATCATGACATGGATAACGGAAATCAAGCTTTCACAGAATTAGGTTTTTATACTTCTGAAAGTGACAGAATAGCTCATGCTTCTTATGCATTTTCTTCTTCAAAGCATAGAGTGGGTCCAGATAATTACTGGTTAAATCAAATGGCACTTGCTGATGGAAATGTATTGTTTGGTGGATACGAATTATATATCGATAACTATCGTTATATGGAAAGACAAAGATTAGTAAATGTTAACAAAGATACTTACAGGTTTCTTCAGGGCTTTAGGGGCACAAGAGGCGATTGGGACTGGGAAACAGCCTTCGTTACTTCCAAAGCTACTTCTGATGATGTAACAGGAAATAGGTTATCGAATAATCTATTAAAAGCTGCTTTAAGAGATTCTACGCCAGCTGCATATAACCCTTTTAGTGCAGGTGTTAATTCAAACATTGAAAGAGCCTTGATAAGTGTATATAGAAAAGGTGAAAGTGAACTAACCATGTTAGATTTCAAAATGGCCAATAACGCTTTATGGTCTCTACCTGCTGGAGATGTAGGGGCTTTAGTGGGATTTGAATATCGAGACGAGGAAATGACAGATGACAGAGATCCCAGGTTAGACGGGACAATAACTTACACTGATTATGAAGGAGATACCTACCCGTTAGTTGGTGATGTTGTAAATTCTTCTCCAACAGGTGATGTTTCTGGTTCTAGAGACGTTCTTTCTTTCTTTAGTGAATTACAGGTTCCTCTTGCAGAGTCAGTTAATATGCAGTTAGCTGTCAGAAATGAAGACTACTCTGACTTTGGTAACGCCACAGTAGGAAAGATTGCACTAGGTTGGGATGTTGCTCCTTGGTTATTTTTGAGAGCTTCTGTTTCAACTTCCTTTAGAGCTCCTAATATCATCCAGGTTAATGAAAAGACTGTTGTTAGATCAGGAACTAGGTATGACAGAGCAGCTTTTCAGGTCAATGCTGTACAAAGTGTCGAAAATGTTATCGATTCAGATTCACGTTATACCATCCAAAGGATGGCTACAGGTGCTTCTGGCCTTGATGCGGAGGAATCAGATAACACATCATTTGGTTTAGTTTTAACTCCAACAGACAGTTTAATACTTACAGTTGATACTTGGTCTATTGAAAAAGATAAAACTATTGGCTTATTTGGTAGAGAAAACCAAACAGTAAATGACATGCTTTTAAGGTTTGCAAACGGAACGAACAATTGTGACTCCTTTGTTGGAGACCCATTGGTTGTTAGAGAGGCTCCTGATGCAGGAGATGCCGCAGGTTTTGCTGCTGCGGGAGTTTGCCCTTTTGGAGATATCAAATACATCAAAAATAACTACACAAACATGGCTTTAAGAACTGTTGAAGGCACCGATGTTGGTGTTTATTACAGTTTTGAGAGTGATTATGGTGATTTTGATCTTAGGTACAATGGAACATTCCTTGATAAATTTGAACAAAAAGCTAGTGGTCAATTCGCAGAGCTTCAAGCTAAGAAAGACAGTGGCGAAATCCCCGAATCTATTCCTCTAAAAGGATTTGGTGATTTACTTGAAAAAGATGGTGTCTATGACAACAAACACTCTCTTAGATTATCTTGGGATAAAGGTCCGTACAGAGTTAGCTTAACTGGACTTAAGAAAGGCTCTTTTGTACAAACTTCATTGGGAACCAAGGAAGGCATACCTTATCTTATTCCTAGTATGACAACAATGGACCTAACTCTATCTTATAATTTTGAATTACGAGATCAAAAAGCAAGAGTTAGATTTGCTGTAAAAAATCTTGAGGATGAAAGAGCACCTACAGCAGATAGGTATTATGGTTACTACGCTGATGCTCATCAAGATTATGGAAGAAACTTCTACGTTGATTTCCAATTACAGATGCAGTAAAAAAACCATTTAATTTAAAAGGGAGCTTAGGCTCCCTTTTTCTTATAATATAAACCGCTTAATGAAAAGGATTTTAGATAATTTAGGATTTTATTTAGGACTAGGCACTTTGTTCTTGGTTCTTTTAATGCCAACTCCAGAAGGACTTAGTATAGAAGGACATAGAACGGCTGCTCTTTTTCTACTTATGGGAATTTGGTGGGCAACTGAAGCGGTTCCTGTGGCTGTTACTGCATTAATTCCTTTAGCTCTTTTCCCCATTTTTGGTATTTCAGATGTTCAATCAGCTGCCTCGCCTTATGCCAATAAAATAATCTATCTATTCTTTGGTGGATTCTTAATTGCTACAGCAATTCAGAAATGGAATCTGCATAAGAGAATAGCCTTGATTGTTCTTGAATCAGTTGGTTCAAATGGAGCCTCCTTAGTTGGCGGATTTATGCTTACTGCAGCCCTAATAAGCATGTGGGTCATGAATACCTCAACAACAATTATGCTTCTCCCAATTGGATTAGCTGTTATAACTGTTGTAAAAGATACAGTTAAGGAGCTCTCAGAAAAACAAATTACTAATTTTCAATTAGCTCTTCTTCTAGGAATAGCTTATGGAGCTACCATTGGAGGTATGTCAACATTAATAGGAACAGGACCTAATGGAATGCTGGCTGGTTTCATGTTAGATAATTACAACCTTGATATAAGTTTCACTGACTGGATGAAAGTAGGAGTTCCACTAAGTGTAACCATGCTACCTATAAGCTGGTTAATTCTTACTAAGGTTATTTATCCAGTTAACTTTGAGACCTCTCCAGAAACAAAAACTCTTCTTACAGAACTTAAAAATGAGTTAGGGAAGTTTAATGGTCCTGAAGTAAAAGTATTTATTGTTTTTGTACTAACAGCATTAGCTTGGTTATCAAGAACAGCACTAGATGATATTCCTGGATTACATTATTTATCAGATGCTGGAATAGCTATGATTTCAGCATTAGTTTTATTTTTATTACCCAGTGGTAATTCTGAACAAAAGGAACCTCTTCTAAATTGGAAAGACGCTCAGGAAAATGTTCCTTGGGGTCTTTTAGTTCTTTTTGGAGGGGGTTTGAGTTTAGCTAATGCTGTCCAAAGTACTGGCTTAGCTATATGGTTAGGTAACTTAATACCTGGAGGTGTGAGTATTGTTATTATCGTAGTTCTAATAGTTACGATGATTATTTTCTTAACTGAATTAACATCAAATATGGCTACTACTGCTACTTTCTTACCTGTGGTAGCTGCTCTTGCACTTCAATCAAATTTTGAGCCTCTCTTGGTGACTGCAGCAGTTGCAATAGCTGCAAGTTGCGCTTTTATGTTGCCAGTAGCTACGCCTCCAAATGCCATAGTCTTTGGTTCCGGTTTAATAAAAGTGCCTCAAATGGCTAGAGCGGGTTTCTTGTTGAATATTATTGGAATAATTTTAGTGTCTTTAGTTGCAATCATTTTGGTTCCGGCCTTTTTACTCTAGATTATTTCTTTCCTTTAGCTGATGCTCCCGGTCTTCTTGTATCAGCTACACCATACTTGTAAGGACCTTGTATAAATATTGCTTGAACACTACCCATAGACGGAGCTTCTACAGGTTGATGTCCTTTCTCTTTTAAAAGCTTGACAGTATCTTTGCTAAAACCTGTCTCAAGTTCCAATTTACCCCCTAGCCTTTGATTAATTCTAGGAGCTAGAACTGCTTCGGCAAAACCCATCTCATGATCTATTACATTAGAAACTACTTGAGAAACAATATTAGGTATTCTCCCTCCGCCTGGAGATCCTAAAATCATGTATAAATTAGAATCTTTATCGAAAACCATTGTCGGAGTTTGCGTACTTATCATTCTTTTACCAGGCTCTAATTTATTAGCAGGGCTTGTGCTCAAATTAATATTCTTAGATTTGCCGTAAAGATGTGAAAAGTTTCTCATCTGATTATTAAGTAAAAAACCTGCACCTGGTACTGTTACACCTGAACCAAATGAAGAACCAAGAGTATAAGTATTTGATACAGCATTTCCTTCAGAATCAACAACAGAAAAATGGGTTGTATCAGGACTCTCATCCATAACAATGATATTGCCAGGGTAAATCTCTTCAGAAGGAGTAACTTCTTTTAGATCTATACTCTTTGCTCTATCACTAGAATACCCTTTGTCTATCATCTGCTTTATGGGCACATTGAAATAATCAGGATCGCCATGAAAACGAGTCCTATCAGCATATGCCCTCTTCATACTTTCAGACAAAAGATGAATTGTATTTGCAGAGTTATGACCCTCCTCTTTTAAATTAAAGTTTTCTAAAATATTTAAGGTTTGTAAGAGCACTAAACCTCCACTAGCAGTGGGTGGCATAGTTACAACCTTATAACCTCTATAATCAGTTTTAATGACCGTTCTAGCTCTTGCTTCATATGATGATAAATCTTGCTCTCTAATCAAACCTCCATTAGCTTGTGAAGCTTGAGCAATTAACTTAGCCGTTTTTCCTTTGTAAAAACCTTCCTTACCTTTTCTGCCAATTAACCTTAAAGTTTTTGCTAGTTGGGGTTGAGTTAAAATTGTATCTGGACCTATAGAGTTTTGATCGGAATCATAAAATTTTTCTCTGCTTGTCTTATCATTTAGCAATGAAACCTTGCCAAAATTTAGTGCTTGAAAGAGATCATAGGTCACTTTAAAGCCCTTTGATGCTAGATCCACAGAAGGCTTCATAACCTGTTGTAAAGATAATCTCCCATGCTCTTTATGGGCCTTTAGTAATCCCGCTACCGTTCCAGGTACAGCAGTTACTAAATAGCCATATCTAACAACTCCATCATCAGTAAGGAACATTTCACTCTTAGCAGTACTGGGAGCCGCTGAACGATAATCTATTGTTGAAACTTCTTTTGACTTTGAATCAAAAATTAACATAAAACCACCTCCCCCCAAGTTTCCTGCTCTGGGAAGGGTGACCGCAAGAGCAAAACCAATTGCTGTAGCTGCATCTACAGCATTACCACCTTGCTCTAATATTTGATAACCGGCTTCTGTAGCCAATTCATTTTGAGTGACTACCATATTGGTACTTGCTATATCTGGATGAATCCTATCTGCATATCGAAAAATAGAATCGGGAGCAGAACTTAAAGTACTAGAAAATACAAAGAAAAAAATTAAAGAAGGAAATACAAAGATTCTAATATTCATGGATTAAGAGAAACGGAAACAGCACCCGAGGAAGGCCTCCTAGGATCAGCAGCTCCATAAAAATAGTTATCTTTAGAAATAATGGCTTGGACGCTACCCATTGTTCTAGAAGGCTTAATTAAATGACCTTTCATTTCTAACAATGTTTTAGTATCAGAACTAAAACCTTCTTCCATCAATAGAACATCTGGGAGCCATTGATGGTGAATGCGAGGACTTACAACTGCTTGCATAACGTTCATATTGTGCTCCAGTACATTTAACACCACTTGTAAAACAGTTGTGATAATTCTACTTCCTCCGGGGCTTCCTAGAACTAAGTAAGGTTTTTTATCTTTAAAAACTATAGTAGGCGTCATAGAACTTAAAGGTCTTTTTTTTCCTTCTATTTCATTAGCCTCATACCCAACTAGCCCGTAGGCATTTGGAACTCCTTTCTTAGAAGAAAAATCATCCATTTCATTATTCATGAGAATACCGGTACCTGGTATTACTATTCCAGAACCATAAGAAAAATTAAGAGTATAGGTGTTAGAAACTACGTTCCCTTTATCATCCATCACGGAGAAGTGTGTGGTATCTGGGCTTTCATAAGGTAGAGGATTACCACTACCTATATCTTTTGAAGAGGTAACTTCTTTTAAAGAAATTTCTTTTAATAAAGACTTGGCATAATTCTTATTTATAAGCCCTTTTAGAGGAACTGAAACAAAATCTGTATCTCCAAGATATGTGCTTCTATCTGCATAAGCTCTTTTCATAACTTCTGATAAGAGGTGGATTGTTTCAGCAGACCCAAATCCCATATCTTTTAATGAGAACTGTTCTAACATATTTAACATCTGAATTAGATGTACTCCGCCTGAACTACTTGGAGGCATTGACACTATCTCATAACCTTTATAACTTCCTTTTAAAGGCGCCCTCTCCTTAACCTCATAGTTTGCAAGGTCTTTAGCTGTAATGAGACCTCCATTCCTTTCCATTTCAGAAACTATTTTTTCTGCTATTTTCCCTTTATAAAATGCTGATGGTCCTGATTCCTGCAACTGCATTAAAGTCCAAGCAAGATCGGGTAATTTGATTACCTCTCCAGCTGAATAAGATACTTTATTAGCTTTATAGTAAGCTTTTGCAGTAGCCTCATTTCTCGTTAATCGATTTCGATAATTGCTTAATATAGAAGAAAGATCATGAGGAACTATAAAGCCCTCTTTAGCTAATTTAATAGCTGGTTCTATTACTTTACTCCAAGAGAAAGTTCCGTATTTTGTTAAAGCATAGTGCAATCCAGCAACTGTTCCAGGTACACCCGCAGACAACAAAGAGAATTGTGCTTTTTTTCTATCATAATTTCCTTTCTTATCTAAAAACATATCCCTAGTAGCTCCAAGAGGAGCCATCTCTCTGTAATCTATAGCTATAGTTTTATTTTGTTCTTCAGAATAAATCATCATAAAGCCACCACCGCCTAAATTTCCTGCTCTTGGTAAAACTACTGCTAAAGCAAGAGCAGTTGCAACGGCTGCATCTACAGCATTTCCCCCTTCTCTTAAGATTTGAGCTCCCACCTCACTAGCTATTCTTCTTTGACTTACAACCATACCTCCTGTACCAATTTCAGGATGAGAGACTGAGTTGTAGTCAATAATAGGTAAGTCTTGATTTTCAGCTCCTATTGAAGAGACATAGAGTAGAAAAAGTAACGAAATTTGAAAGCTTTTTAACATAGAATTAATCATCAATGGCTGCATAGACTAAGGCTTCAAAATCAGTTCTTAGTGGCCAAGGGCTTCCCAGAAGTTGAGTCATGGCAACTGCTACCAGTTCCTCTTCTGGATCTACCCAAAAAATTGTAGCTGCAGCTCCTCCCCAATAGAATTTCCCTCTTGAGCCATATTCACCTGCTAGCCCCGGATCCGTAGTAACACCTACTGTTATTCCAAAACCCGTGCCGCCTGAAATGTATCTAGACATCTCCGAATCATTGATAACTGAAGAACTTAAGTGATTACTCGACATAAGTTCCACTGATTTTCTGCTTAAAATTCTGGTCTTTCCTACAGAACCACCATTAACAAGCATCTGGGTAAAAGTTAAATAATCTCTTGTGCTTGAGACAAGACCAGAGCCTCCATCAAAAAGGGTAGCTTTAGCAAGATAGGGACTTTCGTTCATGCGGTCTACTAAAACCATTAGTTTGTTCTCTTTGGTCAAAGAATCACTTAGCTCAGGAGATAATCTTCTTACTCCCATTGGTGAAGCATACAGACTTGTAAACCTATCTGCTTTGTCTTGAGGTACTTCAAAAAAAGTATCCTTCATACCTAACGGTTCGAAGATTCTCTCTTTTAAAAAAACATCAAATGTTTTTCCTGATACCCTTTCTATAACGCATCCAAGAATATCCATACCCATACTGTATGTGTACTGAGTTCCTGGCTGATGCATTAAGGGAGCTTCGCTTGCTAAAGCTGCAGAAAAAGAGCAAACATTAGGAAAAGCTTTTGTAGAGGTAGCAAATGAGCCGTCTTCATTAATTAATGTAGTCATGTTGTCTATAAAGAAATAAGGTGTTAATTTCTTTTCTTCATAAATCTCCCTCAACTGCTTATTAGCTGTAAAAGAGTATGCTATTCCGGAGGTGTGGGTTGCTAAGTCTCTTATGGTAATTGGCTTATTAAGTTTTACTAAAGAAAAACTTCCGTCTTCTTCAGCTTTCATAACTTTTGTCCTAGCAAACTCTGGAATATATATTGCTACAGGGTCATTTAGTCTTATCTTCCCTTCTTCAATTAATATCATTAAAGCTACTCCAGTAATTGGCTTACTCATTGAGTAGATCCTGAATAAAGAATCTTCTTGCAAGGGTATTTTATTTTCTACATCCGCATAACCCTGGGTTTCAAAATGTACAATCTTGCCCTTCCTAGCTACTGCCGTAATGAGCCCGGGCAATCTTCCTTCTGTTATATATTTTGATAAAGATGGTCCTATTTTTTCCAGCCTTTCAGGTGACATTCCTGCCTGTCTTGCTTCATAGGATGCAAAGCTATTTAATGAAAATAACAAAGATATCAAAATTCCAGATTTAAAAAATTTATTCCTTAACATATTTATTACCTAACTCCTTTTTTTTCGACATAATACCTTCTTACTATTAAAAAAGGAAAGTATGGATTTAAAGCTAAAAAATAAGATTTCATTGGTGTGTGCTGCCAGTGAAGGCTTAGGCAAGGCAGCAGCATTAGAATTAGCCAGAGAAGGTTCAACAATTGCTATAAGCTCTAGAAATAAAGAAAAACTTGAGATAGCAAAAAATGAAATTTCATCAGAAACCGGTAGTGAAGTAAAAATATATGAAGCTGACCTAACATCAGAAGATCAAATCATTAATTTGCATAAACAGGTGCAAGCAGATTTGGGGGAAGTTGAAATATTAGTAAATAATATTGGTGGACCTCCGCCTGGGAGCTTTGAAGGTTTGAGTGATCAAGATTGGCAAGATGCGTTAAATCTTACTATGTTATCTGCTATAAGAATGAGCAGAACGGTACTACCGCAGATGAAGGTAAATGGTTGGGGTCGTATTATTAATATTTCTTCTGTTTCGGTAAAAACCCCTGTAAATAGCTTATTCTTGAGCAATAGCATTAGGCTTGGCGTTTTAGGATGGGCAAAAGCACTATCAGATGAAGTTGCAGAACACGGCATAACTGTTAATTCAGTCTGCCCAGGCATGACCAGAACTAATAGGATTACTGATATAAACTCTAAGATCTCAGAAAAAAGTGGAATGCCTATGGAAGAAGTAGAAAAAAACTCATCGCAGTCTATTCCTATGAGAAGAATAGGAGAACCCGAAGAACTGGCAGCACTTATTGCCTTTTTAGCTTCTGAAAGAGCTTCTTATATAACAGGAACTGCAATACAAGTCGATGGTGGTAGCTCTAGAACTTACTCTTAACGATCAGAATTTTCAGTAAACATCGCATCTAATTCACTTAACTCTTTCTTAATATACTTCAAGTAACCATAAGCAAGAGAAGAGATAAATGCGGATAAGAAGACTGGAGTAGCTATATATCCAATATAGAAATATAGATCTTTATTAAGAGGTAAACCTCCTCCTGCGTATTGCAAACCTCCTATAATTAAAAGCGAAACAGTAAAGGTAGTTTGAATTTTTTTTCTTCTTTCTTTGTAAGTTGAAGACGATGAAATGAGTTCTTCTAAAGAAAATTTATGCTCTTCGCCATCGACCTTAACGGTTAAATGACCTTCTGTGTAATACCATTGCATTGTTTTAGTTTAGTTATTTAAAAGTATAGAGTCAAAAATTAGGGGATTTTACGAGATTCGAACTAACGATCTATATCTAAAAAAAAGCCTGAATGTATCTAATATTAATTTGAAGATCTAATTCTTAATTCGATAAGATTTTGTAATTCTTCTAGTTTCATCCTTTCACTTTTAGATAAAAAATTTCTGGAAATTACTATATTGGAATCTATCCTTTTCTCTGTCTTTGATAAAGCTAATATCTTTTTCCTTTCAGATTGAATAATCTTTTTATTAAAACCATTTAGTTCCATAATATTCAAACGATTCAAGTAATAAGCTTTAAATTCTGAAATATCTTCAAAGGAGGGAATCTTTTCTTTTTGTGATTTATCAATGAAAACGGCATTGAGGTTCAAGCTAAGTATTAGAAGTGATATAGAAAATTTTATTCTCATTTTTTTATTAATTTATTGATCATATGGATCAAGGGTTGAAAAAGCATCAGGATTGTTAAATATTGTATCGTCCACTGTATCAGGCCAAATAAAATCTTTATCGAGGTATTCAAAACAATTGTCTACCACTTGATTGGCTCCACTTGAATCAGCTGTGCTTGAGAAAACAATTTGTTTATTTGCAGGAAAACATGCTACAAATCCAGGAAAATTAACCAAGGCAGAATGGCGCCCATTCTTATCTGTCGCAGTAAAGTAAACAGTAGAAGCTTCTGAAAAACTATAACCAGATATACCGGAAGATCCATCCCAAGGCAAAGAGTCATACATCTGCCTGTCAAAACTAAGTTCTTGAAAAAGAGCAGAGAAATTTGAGGGAATGGAAGGAGGCACTACACTCCCAGAATCAATGCTCTCCCAATTAAAATTATCTAAACCACTTAACAAATTAATAGTACTATCATTTATTGAGTCATAAGGTACCTGAATAAGTATATAGGCGCTGGCTCCAGAAGGATAATATTCATATAAAGCTAGCTCTCTATGGCCGGGAGAAGAATTCTGTCGTTCGCATTCCAAAATTTCTAAATCAAAATAGCCATTATTAGAGATATTAGAATATTCATAGTCTCTTTTTGTGGAAGACGAAGGAACAACATTATAATCGCTTATAGAAACCACATTTACCTGTACGCAACTACCATCTTCTTTTATCTGTGCCATCTCTTTTACAATCTCTTCTCCTTTTACCGTGGATTGATGATAAGTCCATGAAATTTTTGTGCGTGGATATTGAAACAGGCCTAAGAACGAAGGATCAATTTTACATAAAGAAGTAAAACTTACGAAACAGGAATCTCTATTCTCTATTAACTCACCTGCATTAGAGATCAAAGGCCTAGTTGTAATTAATGCATACGAATCCCAAGGCCCTACAGCATTTTCTAAACTAGCTGTAAACCAAGCGTTCATTCTTACTGAGACCTGATCTATAGAGGTAACTATGGGATTAGTTTTAGTAGCAGGGTTAGGGTAAGTATTACTTAAAAAGATTGAATAATTTGATATAGGCAAAAAAGAAGCGCTGCTATGCTGCACCCCTGCTGTTGAGAATTCTGAAGAAAATTCATTGAAGATATTATTTTCAATTAATTCTGTCGATCTAATAAATTCTTCAATAGCAGATGCCCTCTCCTCGCTAATGGGACTCGAAAGATCAGTTTCACGAGGATCTTTCAACAAGTCATTTAAAGAGACATCAAAACCTTGTTGTAGACGAAGATCAAGATCTTTTAACCTGCCCCTTCTAATCGCAGCCATGGCAGGAAAGTCCTCGCAACCCGCAATGATGAACTCTTTTGATCTTACCCACCCATTGCGCAAAGAACTAAATGCTGTAATAGTTTTTGTAGAATTAAGGTTAT
>JBJLIX010000001.1:0-924063 GCA_045563675.1 Gammaproteobacteria bacterium | reverse complement strand
CTAACAGTTATGGTTGTAGAGTAAGAAGTCTTAGTTTCATAATCCGGAGCTGAGTTGAAAGTAATGACCCCGGATGAACTAATGCTTAACGATCCTGCATCGGTGCCACTTAAACTATAAGTAAGAGAATCACCATCTGCATCAGAAGCAGAGACCGTTAACACTGCAGTTTGATTTTCAGCAACTGATACACTTGAACCGCTGGAAATAGAAGGAGCAGTATTTGGTGTTTCATCCACATCGGTTATGTTGATAGTCAATGCTTGACTAGCGGTACTACTACCATCAGTTACCTCTACAGTTACTGAGTAAGAAGTCTTAGTTTCATAATCCGGAGCTGAGTTGAAAGTAATGACTCCGGATGAACTAATGCTTAACGATCCTGCATCGGTGCCACTTAAACTATAAGTTAATGTTCCTCCATCCGCGTCTGAAGCAGAGACGGAAGTTACAGACGTTTGATTCTCAGCGACTGAAACCGAAGAAGCTAAATTAGAAATTATCGGATTATTGTCATTTAGATTATTTATATTGATGGTTACGCCTTGACTTGAACTACCCGTTCCATCACTTACAACAACATTTACAGAATAAGAAGTTTTAGTTTCATAATCCGGAGCAGAATTGAAGGTAATGACACCGGATGAGCTGATACTCAATGATCCTGCATCGGTGCCACTTAAACTATAAGTAAGGGAATCACCATCTGCATCGGAGGCTGAGGCTGTCAGTGCTGAAGTTTGATTTTCATTTACCGCAACACTTGAAGATACCGTAATTGAAGGTAAAGAATTAGGAGAGTCATCTACGTCAGTAATGTTAATGCTAATATTTTGACTAGCTGTAGCAGTTCCGTCACTTACATTTACAGTGATTGCATAACTGGTCTTAGTTTCATAATCCGGAGATGAATTGAAAGTAATGACCCCGGATGAACTAATGCTTAACGATCCTGCATCGGTGCCACTTAAACTATAAGTAAGAGAATCACCATCTGCATCAGAAGCAGAGACAGTAGTAACAGCCGAAGATGTATTTTCTGCTATGGATATTGATGAAGTTAATCCTGAAATAATTGGTGCAGAATTAGGGGCGTCATCCACATCGGTTATGTTGATAGTCAATGCTTGACTAGCGGTACTACTACCATCAGTTACCTCTACAGTTACTAAGTAAGATGTCTTAGTTTCATAATCCGGAGCTGAGTTGAAAGTAATGACCCCGGATGAACTAATGCTTAACGATCCTGCATCGGTGCCACTTAAGCTATACGTTAACGTTCCTCCATCTGCGTCTGAAGCAGAGACGGAAGTTACAGACGTTTGATTCTCAGCGACTGAAACCGAAGAAGCTAAATTAGAAATTATCGGATTATTATCATTTAGATTATTTATATTGATGATTAAGTTCTGACTAACACTATCTGTACCGTCGCTAACAGAAATAGTTAAGGTATAAGATGATTTTGTTTCATAATCAGGTGCAGAGTTGAAAGTGATAACACCATTATTATCTATAGCAAATGAGGAAGCATCGCTACCTGAAATTGAATAACTTAAACTGGACCCTTCTGGGTCAGCAGCTGAAACAGTTGTAACTGAAGTTTGATTTTCATTTACTGCAACACTGGATCCTAGTCCTGAAATAGTTGGGGCCTGATTGGGTAGAGGAGCTTGATCAAATGAATCTGGTTCATAAACTGAAGTGAAATCCGAACCACTTATATCTCCAACATTTATATCAAGCAATAATAATAGATATTCACCTGAAGAAACGGATCTGATTAAAGTGTTATTTCCATCTTGAGTTATTGAAAGATCAGAAATTTGGATATTGTACAATCCAATTAAGTCCTTACCATCTTCAAATGCTTGAACCGTATCAAGTTGAATAACTTCAGG
The DNA here is from genome assembly GCA_045563675.1 of Gammaproteobacteria bacterium. Taxonomy (GTDB): domain Bacteria; phylum Pseudomonadota; class Gammaproteobacteria; order Magnimaribacterales; family Magnimaribacteraceae; genus AEGEAN-183. The sequence continues at coordinate 922,162 of JBJLIX010000001.1, read as the reverse complement.
ATTATTGAATGCAAGTCTGAAAGTATTAAATGATCCTAGGGTAACTTCACTTAAATCTGTAGAACCGCTTCCTGATCTCAAAACAATTGTATCTGTCCCGGTGCCTAGATTGTATTTATCCTTTCCAGAACCACCATCTAAGGTATTTTCCCCTGGTCCGCTAGTTAGAAAATCATTACCTCCTCCGCCATAGAGCGTATTTACCCCATCCCCTCCTCGAAGAAAGTCATCTCCCATATAACCATAAATCTTATCGTCGCCACCTGGGCCACCCTCTAATTTATTGGAGTTAGAATCTCCTGTTATTCTGTCATTTCCTGTTGTTCCAACTACATCTTCAAAATTCTTAGCTCCACCAAATGAAGGGTGAAGATCAAGCCCTTCTGAAGAAGTTAGAACACTAAAATCTAGAGTATCTCTAACAGGTTCATTAAATCCATCTGAAAATCCATTAGATCCTCCATCTACAGTCGAAAGATCTAAAGAATTAAGGAAAGGCGTCCCATTGGTACCTGTTATGAGAATTCTTAAGACATCTCCTCCAGGACCGAAATTAATTACATCTCCATTTTTAAAGCCTAAATTACTAATCCCATCGTTACCACCACCAAGATCTATATTGACATTCAGGCTGTAAACAGAGCGATCTAAGATTTGTTCCGCTGAGTTTCCAAAGTTTATAGAGCTGTAACTGCCAATACCTAAAGAGTCTGGTCCGTTAAAACCTCTTATTTTTAAAGAATCGCTTTGAGAAATATTATTTGTTATATCATCAGTTCCAAGGGTTTGACCCCAAGCTCTTGGTCCTGAAACTTCACCGTTAGGGGTACCCGCACGAAAACCATCAGGATCAAATTCATAGGCTATATAAAAGACTTTTTCTGTTTCATTCCAATAGATTTTATTTTTTCCAGGAATTGTTGAATAAGTATAGTCAGCTATTCTTATAGTCTCTATTCCATCAAATATTATCGTTCCCCCATTTGGGTCTATTAACTTATATGCTCCTTCGTCTTCTTGATAAAAGTCAGCAAATCCTCCTAAATTAGTTATACCCCCATAATTAATTACCAAAGTATCATTTCCTTCCCCTGCGGAAATAGTTTCCACAAAGCTGCCACTCATATTTTCAATATTGAAAGTGTCGTCACCTGAAGTACCTTGTAAGGTTATTGCTGATCCACCTGCTACTACTTCATCAACATCCGTAATAGTTATATTTACTATAAGCTGAACTGTTTCTTGTCCATCAGTAACATATATCATAGCTTCACGTCCAACGTAATTCTCATAGTCAGGTGGATTAATAAAACTGAGTGTTCCATCAGAATCGATATTGAAATAATTTTCACCATTGTTAGCAAAGCTAAAAGTTAAAGTATCTCCATCAGGATCACTAACTGAAAGTGTCCCAATTAATGTTTGATTTTCTGGCATAGAAACTTGGAAAAAATTCCCAGTCAGCAGATTACCTTCTACATTAAATCCATTTATAACTGGTGCATTATTAACAGCAACAGTTGTGCTTGATGAAGGTGTAGAAGTTGCTGGTGTGCTAGCTGCAGGAGTTGTTGCTGCGGGTGTGCTAGCTGCTGGTGTACTGGCTGCGGGTGTACTAGCTGCAGGAGTTGTTGCTGCCGGTGTGCTAGCTGCCGGTGTTGATGCTGCCGGTGTGCTAGCTGCAGGAGTTGTTGCTGCGGGTGTGCTAGCTGCTGGTGTACTGGCTGCTGGTGTACTGGCTGCAGGTGTCGATGCTGCCGGTGTGCTAGCTGCAGGAGTTGTTGCTGCGGGTGTACTTTCCGGAGTTGTGGTTGTAGGAGTATTACTTGAAGGTGATGCAAAGCCTGCAAAGAAATCAAAAAAACTAAATAAACCTCCACCTTCTATAGTGCCTGTTAACTGAGCTCCTTGGTCTGCAGAAGGAGGACTAGCTGCAGGAGTTGTTGCTGCCGGTGTGCTAGCTGCAGGAGTTGTTGCTGCCGGTGTACTGGCTGCAGGAGTTGTTGCTGCCGGTGTACTGGCTGCAGGTGTACTGGCTGCAGGTGTACTGGCTGCGGGTGTACTAGCTGCAGGAGTTGTTGCTGCGGGTGTGCTAGCTGCTGGTGTACTGGCTGCTGGTGTACTGGCTGCAGGTGTCGATGCTGCCGGTGTGCTAGCTGCTGGTGTACTGGCTGCTGGTGTACTGGCTGCTGGTGTGCTAGCTGCTGGTGTGCTAGCTGCTGGTGTACTGGCTGCCGGAGTCTGACTTTGAGAAGGAATAATCTCTTCACTTACTGTATTAGAAGAAGAATCAAAAGGTAAATTAAAATCAAAGAAAGAACCAAAGAAAGAAGTTAAAGGACTTAAGTCTCCCCCTAGGTCATTGTCTGGCGCTAATCCCGGAGGAGGAGATGCAGGTGTCGTTGCTGCAGGTGTACTGGCTGCAGGTGTACTGGCTGCGGGTGTACTGGCTGCGGGTGTACTGGCTGCAGGTGTACTGGCTGCAGGTGTACTGGCTGCTGAAGAAGTAGAGGTTTGTGAACCTGATGTTGAAGAAGTTGAACTTCCAGAACTAGTAGTTTGAGAGCCTGATGTTGCAGTACTGGAAGCAGGTGCAGCAGATGTTGGCGAGCCTACATCTGATGTACTAGAGGTTTGTGAGATAGATGTAGGTGCAGATTCAGTTGGTAAGAAAAAATCAACAAAACCAGAGAAGAAAGAAGTTAAAAGATTAAAATCGCTTGTTTCAGACTCTAAGCCAAAACCCGGAGGGGGGTTAGATACAGGATTTGAAGCAGCAGGAGAACCACTTGATGGATTTGAAGTTGATGAAGTAGAACCACTTGATGGATTAGAAGCTGAAGTATTTGATGAAGTCGAACCACCAGTTAAACCCGAAGATATAGACGTATTAGCTTCAAGCGTAGATGAAAAAGTAGAAGGATCTTCTAGGGCATTAAAACTGCCTTGAATAACAGAAACAGGGTTATCATTTATATCTCTAAAAGCAGAGAAATCAAATGAATTATTATCTAAGCTAGATATTTCAATTGAGTAAAAATAAATGCCTTCAGTCATATAGCCAGTTAAATCCAAGCCACCTGGATTAACCAAATCAAATAAAGTTAGATCTAGATTGATATTATTGCTTACAACAACTGTCTCAGTTCCAGACGAAAAGCTTTGGTAAGTTCTCTCTAATACCTGCCCTTCAGAAGAAAAATAATCTATAGTCAGAGTTTGTGTAGGTATATTAATATCTACTGAAGTCCCATCAGAAGACCAATTCAAATCAGCTGAAGTTTGTAATAATCTTTCAGTAGGGCCTTGAACTGCATCTTCTCCATCAAATAGTTTAAGTGAGACTCTCCATTGTCCTGTTTCGTTAGAAGCAGGGATATTTTCTAAAGGCAACCTGAACTTAGGTGATAAGCCATCTAAATAAGGAGTAAAGAGTTTAGATAGATTAGTTAAATCTAAGGCTGCATCTTCTAAATTGGCAGTTAGAGTTCCATCAATTGTTGTATAAGACAATTGATGAGATATTTCAGGATCTATTACGCTTTCAGGGTAATCAAATAATGTTATGCCTTCAGCTATTTTAAAGCAGTTACAATCTTCAGAAATATTGCTTCCAGTAGAACTTCCCGTTTCAGAGCTAGTTGTTGTATCGGAACTTGTTGTTGCATCTGTGGTAGTTGTTGTATCGGAACTTGTTGTTGCATCTGTGGTAGTTGTTGTATCGGAACTTGTTGTTGCATCTGTGGTAGTTGTTGTATCAGAGTCGCTAGAGTTCGAATTAATAACTTCTTGCGTTCCCCAAATCCATACATATTCCCAGTCTGCACCGCAATTCAAAGTAAATAAATTCCACCCTTCTTCGGGAACGGTTATTTGTTCACTTCCAGAGGCTGATTTTTCTCCTGACCAAGAGTCACTGGCCGAGCAACTAGCAGCATTAGAAGACCAGGTTAATGTTACTACTGAGCCTTTAGGCGCAGTCTCAATGTCAGCAGAAAAAGCCGCATAGAGATTTTGACTAAGGACTAAAGCAAAAACTATAAAAAAACGAGTAACAATAAAACTCACCAAACTGCTGTACGAAATTTACTCTACCATAAATTGACTTTCCTTCTAGTACTATTTTTATTGGCTCCCAATAACTCTAAAAGCTAAATAGAAAAAGATAAGCCAAAATGAATTTCTCCATAAGGGTGCTTAAATAAATGGTTACTTTTCCTGTTATAGGAAAGAGGATTAGTGCCAAGTAAATAATGATTTGATAAACCTAACCCGCTGTAGAGAACAATTCTTTCTGTAAGAAAATATTGCAGTCCTAAATTTAGAACTTTATTAGTTGTAAAATCATGTTTTAGCGGGTTATTAAAGTAATTTGATCGAGATATTTTCATTAAACTGAGTCTTCCAGATAATAGAAGTTTAGGACTTATCTTATATAGGGTGGTTAATGAATATTTGAAATTATTTTCATACCAAGGAGTGGGTTGAGGGATATCTTGTTTAAAAGAACTAATTATTGACCTAATAGTTACTCCCTCTAATTTAGAATCAAGAACGGTAGAATCTTTGATGTCTAAAATATCTGACTGAAAACTAGCTTCTACTTTAGTTCTACGAAACCCTAAGGACTGATTTAATTTAAACTTTTTACTATTTATTTGCAGGATCCTTAAATTAAATCCAAACGCTAAAGACTTTCCTCTTGTTTCCAAGGCGGGTTTATAGTCTCTTTCTCCAGTTTCTTTATATGTTTGACTGTCAAGAAAACGTAAATTTGCTTCTGCGCAAGATCCTACAATAATTTCTGAGGTGAACTGATAACAGTCTATGGTCAACTTCTTTTGCTTATCTTCTAGAAGAAAAATTTCTACCTCGTACGCCTTTGATTTAGTATCAAGAATGGGAAAACTAGTAAAAATTAAATAGGAATTTATATCTGTTGTTAGGTTTTTAGGATACGAAAGCCTTTTTAGGTTAAAGGAACTAGTTTCATATTGAAAGCCTATCTTTAGTTTTGAATTATATTGATGAACTAATGAAACTTTTTCAGCACTAGATGAGTTTAACTGTGTTTCACTAAAATTTTCAGCATAGTTGAGTAGATCTAATCTCTTATTAAAATTAGTACTACTTATAGAAATTATTGTTTTTTTATCTTCAAAAAAATTTATGTCTTGGAAAAGCTCCAAGTCATTTGCTTTTATTGATTCAGCGACATAGAGATTAAAGGGGAGTAAACAAAAGAATACAATTTTTTTCATATTTGTTTTAGATCAGGATTATCTTTCACAAATATTTCTTAACGTTTATAAATACTTGTTAAAAAACAAAGCTTGTAAGTCAGCAACGCTTCTTCCTTTGTAGCTTTCTCCATCAAAGGCATGCTCTTCTTCTGAATAAACGTGCAGTGATGCAGGTATATTTTTTTCTTTCAATTTATCGTAAAAATCTGTGCTTTCTTTTAAAGGAACTACCGTATCCGTTGAACCATGGACTAGCATACAAGGAGGAAAATCTTCAGATACATAATTCATAGGACTTGCTTTCGTATAATCCTCTTCACTAGCGTCTGAACCCATAAGCATGGCAAAAGCATTTTCCAGAGGATCCAGATCCAGCTGACGAATGGTGGTAGGAGGGTAAATAGCGCATGTAGCTTTTACTTTTGATGAGACTTCATTATTTCCTCCATCGCCTTCAAAACTATCATCGTATGAAGTTACCGCTGCCATTAAAGATAAATGACCGCCGGCTGAATTTCCGGATACACCGATTCGATCGGGATCAATACCTAATTTCTCTGCATTGGCCCTCATATACCTAACAGCGCACTTTACATCTTGTATTTGGGCAGGCCAGTGGGCTTCTGTAGAAAGACGATACGAATTGCACATAGTAACAAAGCCTAATCTGGCTAATAAAATGCCATACCCTCTGAGTTGGGATCGATCGCCTTCCAGCCACCCTCCTCCATGTACAAATAATATTGCGGGTCTATTGGTTTCGTCTTTTGGAGGTAGGAATATATCTGCTAAAAGAGTTGCTTCGCCTCCTTTCCCTATTTCAACGGATTCTTCTATGAAAACTCTTCCTTCTTGTATTTGCATTATTTTCCTCTTAAGAAAAAAAAGGCATCCTTAAAGATGCCTTTTTTTAGTTCAAAAATTATTTAGTCTACCTGTCTCTCCATATCCCCAAAATAATTATCAAGGCTATGATTACAGCCAATCCTTCTGATCCCAAACTTTCAATAACAGGCTCTATGTTTGTTAGAACATTACCAAAGAATGGTGCTGTTGGTCCAAACAAGATAGAAACTAGTACGGAAACAGCAACAACTAGAGCTAGAAGTTTAGTTGCTTCCCACAACCATTGCTTAATTCTCTCTATAAGATCCATATCGCCCCCTGTGTAATACCTTTAAAAAAAGAAAGGGGCACCTATAAAGGCCCCCTTTCCTATAAATAGCTAAGTAAAAACTTATCTATAAAGATCAAGTAATACAGCAAGTACAATTAGACCTACTAGACCGTTATCACCAAGAGTGTTAACTAGTCCTAGAAGACCATCAAGAACTCCACCTACAAAAGGAAGGCCTGGTCCAAAAACGATACCAGCAGCCACTCCAAGTGCAATTAGAGATACAACGATGCCTGTTAATTGACCTATAAGATCTTTTACTACATTAAGTGCATTCATATTTCACCCATAAATTTAGCTAAACAAAAGCCTGAGACAAGCTCAGACAAATGCATTTTACTAAAAAGATCTAAAATAGATAAACTTGAACTACCATAAAAACTATAAAGTTTCAAATTTCTTTGATAGTTTTTATTCCTCTACTCCTTTCATGGTAAGTCTTATTTTGCCTTGTCTGTCTACTTCCAAGACTTTAACTTTTACTTCTTCGCCCTCAGTAAAATAATCTGAGATATTTTCAATTCTCTCTTCTGATACTTCTGAAATGTGCACCAACCCATCTCGACCAGGAAGTATCGTCACGAAAGCACCAAAATCTACAACACTAGCCACAACACCTGTATAAATCTTATTTACTTCAGGTTCTTCTGTAATGGCATTAATTTTTTCAACTGCCATCTCTCTTGATTCTAGATTATCGGCGTACACAGATACCTTGCCAGTATCATCAACATCAATTTGTGCTCCTGTTTCTTCAACGAGTGATCTGATTGTTTCCCCACCTTTTCCAATAATATCTCTAATCTTATCTTTCTTTATTTGCAAGATTACAGCTTGTGGTGCTTTAGAGGACAGCTCTTCACGGGGCTTAGAAATCACTGCATCCATTTTCTCTAAAATATGAGCTCTGGCTTTATTTGCTTTTCCTAATGCATCATCAAATATTTCTTCAGTAATGCCATCTATCTTTATATCCATCTGCAATGCAGTTATCCCTTCTGCTGTTCCGGCTACTTTAAAATCCATATCGCCCAGGTGATCTTCATCTCCAAGGATATCTGTTATGACAGCGAAATTGTCATCCTCTTTTACCAATCCCATTGCTACACCAGCAACAGATTTTTCGATAGGTATTCCGGCATCCATCATAGCTAAACTTGAACCGCAAACTGAAGCCATGGAACTTGAACCATTAGATTCAGTGATCTCAGAGACTACTCTTATCGTATAAGGGAATTCTTCCGGATCAGGCAAAACTGCTTCTAGAGCTCTTCTGGCAAGCTTACCATGTCCAATTTCTCTTCTTTTAGGTCCAGTCATGAATCCTGCCTCTCCTACCGAGTAAGGAGGAAAATTGTAATGCAACATAAATTGATCAAAGTGTTCGCCTTCTAGAGCGTCTATCAACTGAGCTTGTCGCGGAGAGCCTAAAGTGGCTGCCACTATTGCTTGTGTTTCTCCTCTAGTAAAAAGAGCTGATCCATGCGTGTTATTTAACATCCCTGCTTCAACGTGAATAGGTCGTACCGTATCTAAATCTCTGCCATCTATTCTAGATTCTCCACTAAGCAATTTTGTTCTTACGATCTTTTTTTCTATCTTTTTAAAACAGTCCAATAAATCAGATTCTGATACCTCACTGTCTTCTTCCGAGTACATTTCTGATAAAAGTTTTTCTTTTAATGCGGAAAGGTTTTGAACTCTCTCCTGTTTATCCTGCACTTCATAGGCAGAAGATATATCTTTAGAAAATCCTTCTTCAACTTTTTTAATTAAAGCCTCATCTAACTTTCTTGATTCATATTCAAATGGAGGTTTACCAACATCTGAAGCCATCTCTTTAATTGCTTCGATAGCAGGTTGCATTTCTTGATGAGCAAAAAGAATTCCACCCAACATTTGATCTTCGCTAAGCTCTTTAGCTTCTGATTCAACCATAATCACTGCCGAATCACTTGCCGCAATAACCATATCTAAATAAGAATCTTCCATTTCACTTCTTTTTGGGTTGATAACATAATTGCCTTCAATAAAACCAACTCTAGCCGCTCCCAAGGGACCCTTAAAAGGAAGTCCAGAAATAGATAGAGCTGCAGAGGCTCCTAAGAATGAAAGAATATCAGGGTCTACATCTCTATCTGAAGACATCACTGTAGTAATTACCTGAACTTCATATAAGAAATCATCATTAAATAATGGCCTAAGAGGTCTATCAATCAGCCTTGAAGTAAGTGTTTCTTTTTCAGAAGGTCTTCCTTCTCTTTTAAAGAAACCTCCTGGTATTTTTCCTGTGGCGTAAGTCTTTTCCATGTAATTAACAGTAAGAGGAAAAAATTCCTGATGTTCTCCAGGAGGCTTCCCTACTACCACTGTAGCTAGAACTTGAGTATCTCCAGAAGAAACCATGACAGCGGCTGTTGCCTGACGTGCTATCTTTCCTGTTTCAAATGTAATTTCCTTATCGCCTAATTTTGTAATTTTTTTGTAACTTTCCATATTTCTTTTATTAATATATTTATAAAACCTTAGTTAAGGTATTTCTAAGAGGAATAATTGAATTATTTTCTTAAACCTAGATCGCTTAGAATCTTTGAGTAGGTTTCTGGCTTATTATTCTTAAGGTAGTCTAATAGTTTTCTTCTTTGATTAACCATTCTTATCAAACCCCTTCTAGAATGATGGTCTTTAGCATTCAATTTAAAATGAGACTGTAACGAATCAATATTTTCAGACAAAAGAGCTACTTGTACCTCAGGAGAACCTGTATCTTTATCGGTTCTTCCAAATTTGGAGACAATTTCTTTCTTTTTTGTATTATCTAAAGCCAATTTTGTATTCTGATATAGCAGTTTTATTTTGTTGTCAAAAGTCTTTTAGCTGAGACCCTTTTAGACGAATCAATATTTCCCAATCCAATGAAAAAGCCTTCTTTTTCGTATAATCTTACTATTCCTTCTATTTGTTCGCGCGCATTATAGTCTAGTTTCTGACCATTTCTAATTTTTTTTACTTCAATCTTATCTAGTAATATTTTTGGAAGGCCTTTTAGAGCCTGATCTAAATTAATTAGATTCTGCTGATAAAAGCTTTTTTCCTTAGACTCCAATAGCGTTAAGTCTTCTTCTTTAAACTCTCCAACACTTATTCTTCTTAACTCTTTTATAGTAGCTATAGTATTAATTTTTTTCCCTATAGATTCTACTAAAGACCTTATGTAGGTTCCTTTAGAACAAGAAACTTTGATCACTGCTTCTGTATTACCTACAAATGATTTTATTTCTAATTTACTTATACTTACATTCCTTTCATCTCTTTTAAGGTAAATGCCTGCTCTTACCCACTTATATAAAGGTTTGCCTTGAAACTTAATGGCTGAATGCATTGGAGGGGTTTGTTTAATCTCACCCTCAAAAGAACTTAGGGCTTCTTTTAAGTCATTCTCTGTTATTTCACTACTGTTCTTAGATATTTCTTTTCCGGTAATATCTCCAGAGTCAGTTTCTATTCCAAAAAGCACCGTAACTTCATATTTCTTTGAATGATTAGATATGTAGTTGCTGAACTTTGTTCCTTCTCCAATGCAAATTGGAAGCATACCAGTGGCTATAGGATCTAAAGTGCCGCAATGACCAATTTTCTTAGTATTTAAGATATTTCTTAAAGTGTAAACGCAGTCTGCAGAAGTCTGACCTTTCGGTTTATCTATAAGCAAGAATCCGTTCATTGGTTTAAAGTATCTCTTTCAAAGCTTAATTCAGGTAAACGTTTTATTTTAATTCTCCTTCCTAATGCCGATCTAATAAAACCTTTAGCTTTTTGTAAACCATCCTCGATCTCAGAAAATTCTTTATCGTTAAAACTATTAAGAGTGGAGAAAAAAACATAGGCTTTCTTGATGTCTTTGGAAAGGTCAACTTTGATAATTGTTAAGCCTTCTAACCTTGGGTCCTTTACTTCATCTCTTAGTATGAGAGATATTTCTGACCTCAAGAGATCTGAAAGGCGGTCCGCACGCGAGAAGTCCTCAGAACGCATTAACTTAATGTTCTTTTTATTTCTTTTTTATCGAATACTTCTATTTTATCGCCTACATTGACATCAGAATAGTTCTCTATCCCTATACCGCATTCAGTACCCGCAGGAACTTCTGCAGCATCATCTTTAAATCTTCTTAAGGAGTCTAATTTGCCTTCAAAGATTACAATGTCATCTCTAATAACTCTAACAAATTTACTTCTTCTTATTGTTCCTTCAATCACTATCGATCCTGCTATCAAACCAAACTTAGGTGACCTGAAGGTTTCTTTAACTTCGGCTGTACCTAAAACTTCTTCTCTTAGCTCTGGTTCTAGTCGGCCCTCTATTATCTCTTTAATGCCATCTAAAAGATCATAGATCACACTGTGATAAGTAATATCTATAGACTCCTCTTCAGCTAATTTTTTAGAGGCATTATCAGCCCTGACATTAAAGCCTAAGATAACGGAATTTGTTGTAATCGCCAGGTTTACATCATTGGCATTTATTCCTCCAACAGAGTCATGGACAACATTTATCTTAACTTCATCAGATTCAAAATTCTTCAAGGAACCAATAATTGCCTCTAAGGAACCATGTGTATCTGCTTTAATTAATATATTCAGATTAACATTAGAAGAATTCCCTGAATCAAAAAGGGATTCAAGATTAGTTATTTGCTGCCTAGCCAACCTACTCTCTCTTGCTTTTTTTGATCTTTCCGAAGAAATATCCTTTGCCATTTTTTCACTTGTTACAACAACAAACTCCTGTCCAGCTGCTGGAGGAGAGTCCAGTCCACTTATTAATGCAGGTACAGAAGGTCCCGCAGATTTCAGGGAAGAGTTATTTTCATCCATTAGACTTCTTATCTTTTTCGTTTGTTCACCTACAAGAAGCATATCTCCAACTTTAAGGTTACCTTCTTGGACAAGAACAGTAGCCACTGCACCCTGACCCTTTACTATTGTTGAATCAAGTACTATTCCATGAGCTGGGCCTTCATTAAACGCTTTTAATTCAAGTACCTCTGCCTCCAAAGAAACTGCCTCCAATAAACTATCAATTCCATCTCCCTTCAGGGCAGAAATATTAATGAACTGTGTGTCACCGCCCCAATCTTCTGGTACCAATTCCTTTGCAGATAGTTCATTCTTTACTTTCTCTGGATCTGCACCTTCTGTATCCATTTTATTAACAGCTACAATCACTGAAACGCCTGCTGCTTTTGCATGACTTATTGCTTCATCTGTTTGAGGTTGCAGACCATCATCTGCAGCTACTACTAAGATAACAATATCCGTTGAGTTTGCTCCTCTTGCTCTAACTTGACTAAAGGCGGCATGACCTGGTGTGTCAATGAAAGTCATTACTCCGTGTTTAGTTTTAGCTTGATATGCTCCTATTTTTTGAGTTATACCTCCCTCTTCTCCACCAGCAACATTGCTATTTCTTATAAAATCTAAAAGAGTGGTTTTTCCATGGTCAACATGACCTAATACAGAAACAACTGGGTCTCTAGATGTTTCGTCTCCTTCATAAGAAACCATTTCTGTAAGCTTATCTTCTGCTAACTCTTCTTGAACTGCTTCTGCTTCATGGCCCAGTTCTTCTGTAACCAAAATAGCTGTATCTTGATCAAGACTTTGATTTAACGTAGCCATTACACCCATATCCATTAACTTCTTAACTACTTCAGAAGCCTTAATTGAGAGCTCCTTAGCTAAATCACTAACTGTTATAACTTCAGAAATTCTAACTTTTCTTGAGATAAACTTAGTTGGTTTTTCGAAACCGTGTTCAGAAATCTTATTAGCTTCTTTTGATAAAAACTCTTCTCCTTCAAGCTCTTTCTGTTCTTGTTTTGAAAGAACTTTCTTTGTTTCTTTTGCAGCTGTTTTCTTTTGGGTAACCTTTTCAGATTCTTCTGAAGGTTTGGTTCTAGTAATTTTAGCTTGAGAACTCTTTACTTTTCTTTTTACTGAGACTTTATTCTGTGCTTCCTTCTTTTTTCTTTCTTCTTCTGATTTTCTAAACTGTTCACCCTCAACTCTCTTCTTCTCAATTTCGTCAAAATCTATTCTGTCTATTTCCTGTTCAGGATCTCCATCAGTAGATTCTTTCTTTACCTTTTTCCTTTTAATAGCAATAGAAGTAACTTTAGCTTGAACTTCTGTTGGCTTCTTTTTCTTAAGAGAGATAGTCTTAGATTCTTTATTTTGTTGTGCTTTTAAGAAATTAAGTAGAACTTTCTTATCATCATCACTAACTAAATCTTTATTTTTAGATTGACCTAGCCCTGCTTCTTTCATCTGCAGAAGTAACTTGTCAGGAGGTGTCCCAACTATCTTTGCTAACTGTTCTACTGTCATTTCAGGCATCTTCTTTTATGTATCTTCTGTGAACCAATGTTCTCTAGCTTTCATAATCAACTCACCAGCAGGCTCCGCTTCCATTGTAATTAGCTCGCACAACTCTTCAGTTGATAACTCAGCTAGATCATCTCTAGTTTTTATTCCTTTTTGATTTAATTCTAAAGCCAAAGACATATCAACTCCTTCAACTAACAGGAGATCTGTTTGATCATTTTGATCTTCAGTAGAAATTTCCATAGCTAACGTTAACAATGCTTCTTTGGCTCTATTAATTAACAATACAGCCATTTCCTCATCAAACCCTTCTATTGCTGCTAAATCAGATTCTTCAGCTGTAGAGATAGAGTCCAAGGAAACATAACCTTCCCCTGTAAGCACTTCAGCTAAATCTGCATCTACATCAAGATATTTTATTAATATCTCAGACGAAGCAAGACCTGCCTGCCCTTGTTGATCGGCCAGTTCTTTATCGACAACATTCAGTTTCCAACCTGTCAATTGACTACACAGCCTAACATTTTGACCACTCCTCCCAATAGCTTGGGCTAAAGATTCTTTTTCTACAACTACTTCCATAACTTGCTTCACTTCATCGAGAACAATTGAATCTATTTCTGCTGACCCCATTGCATTTATCAGAAGTTGAGCTGGGTCATCGTCCCAAATAACTATATCTAACCTTTCATTGCCCAGTTCATTAGAAACAGCTTGCACTCGCGAACCTCTCATACCAACACATGCACCAACAGGATCTATCCTATTGTCATTTGTCTTAACAGCTAGCTTTGTTCTAGATCCCGCGTCTCTTGCTATGGCTTTAATTTCTATTACCTGCTCAGCTATTTCAGGAACTTCAAGTCTAAACAACTCTCCAACCATCTCAGGGCATCGACGGCTTAAAGCCAATTGAGATCCTCTGTTTTCTCTTTCTTCTTCTCTCAAAACTGCTCTCAATCTGTCACCTATTCTATAAACCTCACTAGGCACCAATTCATTCCTGGGAAGTATGGCCTCTGCTCCATCGCCTAAATCCACTATAAGAAATTCTCTAGTAACTTTTTTTACTGTACCGTTTACCAGTTCACCTAGAAAAGACCTGTACTGATCAACTATCTTAGCCCTTTCTGCTTCTCTGACCTTTTGAACTATAACTTGTTTTGCTGCTTGAGCTGCTATTCTTCCAAACTCAACATTGTCTATCTTTTCTTCTATTGTAGATCCCAATTCTAGACTTGGATCCTTATCCTTTGCTTCTTCTAATAATAAATGCATTCCTGGGTCTTCAAACTCTTCTTCTTCAACAACTTCCCAAAACCTGAAAGTTTCATATTCTCCTGTTGATTGATCAATATTTACTAAAATATTAGAAGGTTCAGGGTACCTTCTCTTTGTAGCAGTAGCTAGAGCTGATTCTATGGCCTCAAATATAATGTCCTTGGACAATCCTTTTTCACCTGAAACTGATTCAGCTACTAATAAAATCTCATTTTGCATCTCTCACCTCTGTAAATAATAGATTTGCTTTTTCAATATTATTAAAACCAATAAATAAATCTTCTTTAATGGACTCTATAAATAACCCTTCTTCTGTAACTTTATTCAAAACACCATTGGTTGTTATATACCTTTCTTCTTCTCCTTTATATCTAATCTTAATATTAGAGCCTAAGTACCTAACATATTGATCTTTTTTAAAAAATTTTCTTTCTAGTCCTGGAGACGAAACTTCTAATGAGAAGTCACTAAGTTGATTTATTTCTAATAGCTTAGAAATGTGTTTACTTACTTTCTCACAATCCTCTATGGTTATACCTTCTTTGTTATCAATAAAGACACGTAGTCTTGGGTTTCTGGTTGTTCCTATAAGCTCTAAGCCCCAGATATCACAACCCAAAGATTTAATATCTTCTTTTATTAGGCCTTCTATGTGCTGTTTATCCATATTTTTTTCCTAACAAAAAAGCCCTTAAAGGGCTTTTATATTGGTAGCGGGGGCAGGATTTGAACCTACGACCTTCGGGTTATGAGCCCGACGAGCTACCAGACTGCTCCACCCCGCATCAAAGCTGGCGAAGTATAGGTCTACCAGTGAAGACGGTCAAGGTAATTGGTGCCGAAGAGAGGATTCGAACCTCCACGGGCATAAGCCCACTACCCCCTCAAGGTAGCGTGTCTACCAGTTCCACCACTTCGGCAATCTTCAAAAAATTTATTCAGGTAAAGTATCAGGTAAGACACCTTCTTCTATTTCAATAAGTTGGCCTTCAAGCGCTAGGCCATTATCAACATATCTGGACTGATAAGTTAAATAAAAGCTTAAAACCAGGAATATTAAAGCTAAAACAGAAGTAATTTTTGCAAGCGGGCTTAACGAACTATTGGGTCCAAACATGGTATTGCTTGAACCTCCTCCAAAAGCGCTACCTATATCTGAGCCCTTCCCTTGCTGTAGAAGAATTAATGCAATTAATGAAATACAGAGGATTACATAAATAAAAATAAAAATAGTAGACATAATGAAATTTAATTTTCTATAGAATTAACAATTTTACTAAATTCTTTAGCTTCTAACGAGGCTCCTCCAATTAATAAACCATTTACCTCTTCTAATGACAAGATTTCTTTAGAAGAAGAAGAGTTTACACTACCTCCATAAGCTAAACTGATTAAATTTATATTTAGCTCTTTTGTTTTCTCTATTATGAAGTTATGCATCTCTGAAATATAGCTTATTTCAGCTACTTTTCCTGTTCCAATAGCCCAAACAGGTTCATAAGCTATTATTGATTCTAAATTTGTTAAAGAATTATAGACTTTCAATTGGTTTTCTAAAACTTCAAAGGATTTACCTGCTTCTTTTTCTTCTAAGGACTCCCCTATGCAAAATATAACTTTTAAACCCGATATTTTTGCTGCTTCTAACTTACTTTTTAGTAGAGAAGAACTTTCATTAAGATTAACCCTTCTTTCTGAATGACCAACAATTACATATTCGGAACCTAGATCCTTGAGCATGGAGCCACTTATTCCACCTGTAAGAGCAGAATGAATTTCAGGGTCTACATCTTGCGCTCCTATAGCCAAACCCAAATCATCTCTTTGTATAATTTTTGAAGCTTGAGATATAAAACAAACTGGAGGACATAAAATACAAGAGCTCCTTGAATCCTGATTCAAATTTTCTTTAATTTCAGCCAGCCATACCTTAAGCATGGCTTCAGAACCATTCATTTTCCAATTAGCTATGAACATTTAATTTTTATGCTGCCTTTAGAATATAGTCAGCTAATTCTTTTGCTAGGTCTTTTGCTAAGTTCTTAGATTTTGCTTCAACCATAACCCTAATAAGATCTTCTGTTCCAGATGGTCTTATTAGAACTCTCCCATCAGATCCAAGTTTTGTCTCTAGTTTAGAGACTTTAGACCTAATACTCGTATCCATAATTACAGAATTAGGGTCTGATACTTTAAAACTTACTGACTCTTGAGGAAATTTCTTGAAATTAGCTAATGCTTCACTTATTTCAAAATTTATTTCTTTAATAGAATCTAGAATCTTTAAAGAAGCTATTAAAGCATCGCCTGTGGTAGTAGAGTCTAGGCAGATAATATGCCCTGACGGTTCACCGCCTAAAACCCATTTTCTTTCTTGTAATTCTTTTAGAACATATTTATCTCCAACATCGGCTCTAAAAAATTCTATTTCTTCTTTTACTAGAAAGTCTTCTAAAGCTTTATTAGTCATTAAAGTTCCAACTACTCCTGACAATGCTCCTTTATTAGGCTGCTTAATAGACCTTGAAACTAAAGTATAAAGAAGATCATCACCATCAAGGTCATTTCCTTTCTTATCTACAAATAATAACCGGTCTCCATCTCCATCAAAAGCTATTCCCAAGTCTGCTTTTTTGTCTAGAACTTCTTTTTTAAGAAACTCTGGATTGGTGGAACCGCAATCTTTATTAATATTTACTCCATTGGGGGTTGTACCTATTTCAATTACATCTGCTCCCAACTTTTCGAAAACCTTAGGAGCTATAGAATAGTTAGCTCCATTAGCACAATCTACTATTAGCTTTAAGCCTGAAAGATCTAAATTGGGAGAACAAGAACTACAAAAATCTATGTATCTTTCTTGAGCATCATTCAGTCTAGAGGCCTTACCTAGATCTTCAGATCTAACTACGTTGCTTCTTTCTAGCAAAGTATCTTCGATCTTTCTTTCTAATTCATAATTAAACTTAAACCCCTCATTTGTAAAAAATTTAATTCCATTATCTTGAAAGGTATTATGAGAAGCACTTATAACAGCTCCAGCTTGATTAGTGGACTTAGCAAGAAAAGCTATACCAGGAGTAGGCATAGGTCCAACAAGGGTTACATTCATACCTGCTGATATAAAACCTGCCTCTAAAGAAGACTCTATCATGTAACCTGAAATCCTAGTGTCCTTACCAATAATTACACTATCTATACCTTTCTCTTTGAGGACTTTTCCAACTGACCATCCTAATTTAACAATGAAAAGGGGGTGCATGTTTGTTTCGACTGGACCTCTAATTCCATCTGTACCAAATTTCCAACTTGATGGAAAGTAATCAGGTAAGTTTATAGGCTTCATCGAGAGAGATTTCTAATTCTGCTCAGCAGGATCTCCAACAGAAGAATCCTTTTTATCGTCTTTCTTATCTTGTTTCTTCTCTTCTGTTGCATTAGACCTAGGCTTTCCACCTGCCATGATGTCGTCTATTTGGTTAGAATCTAAAGTCTCATATTCTATTAATGACTTAGCCATGGAATGGAGCTTATCTATATTTTCTTCTAGAATCTCAGTTGACTTCTGATAACACTCAGAGAGAATAGATTTAACTTCTTTATCAATTTTGAAAGCAGTTTCATCAGATACATCTTGCTTACTACTCCCAACTGATCTTCCTAAAAATGGTTCATCAGTATCATCACCATATCTCATTGGACCTAGTTCATCTGAGAGTCCCCATCTAGTAACCATATTTCTAGCAAGTTCTGTTGCTTTTTCTATATCATTAGAGGCACCAGTTGTTATACCTCCCTTACCATAAACTAGCTCTTCCGCTATTCTTCCTCCATAAAGTCCACAAATTCTGTCTAAAAGAGATTGGCGACTATAACTATACTTATCTTCTTCAGGAAGAAAAACAGTAACTCCCAATGCCCTCCCTCTAGGAATAACAGTTACCTTATAAATAGGGTCATGCCCTTCTAAAGACCTCCCTACAATTGCATGTCCTGATTCGTGATAAGCAGTTTTTAGTTTTTCTTCTTCAGACATTACCATAGAGCGTCTTTCAGTTCCCATCATCACCTTATCCTTAGCAAAATCCATTTGCTCCATACCTACAAGTTTTTTTCCTGCTCTGGCTGAAAGTAATGCTGCTTCATTGACTAAATTTGCTAAATCGGCGCCTGAAAAGCCAGGCGTTCCTCTTGCGATTACCGAAGCATCAACATCTTCACCTAATGGTACTTTCTTCATATGAACTTTGAGAATTTGTTCTCTTCCTCTGATATCTGGAAGAGGAACTACTATTTGTCTATCAAATCTTCCAGGCCTTAAAAGAGCTGGGTCTAAAACATCTGGTCTGTTTGTTGCTGCAATAATAATGATACCTTCATTTTGTTCGAATCCATCCATTTCTACTAGTAACTGGTTAAGAGTTTGTTCTCTTTCGTCATGTCCGCCACCTAAGCCGGCTCCTCTGTGCCTTCCAACTGCATCAATTTCATCAATGAAAACTATACATGGTGACTGTCTTTTTGCTTGCTCAAACATATCCCTAACTCTTGAAGCACCAACCCCAACGAACATTTCTACAAAATCTGATCCTGAGATAGTAAAAAATGGAACTTGCGCTTCTCCTGCAATAGCTCTAGAAAGTAAAGTCTTACCAGTACCAGGAGAACCAACCATTAAAATTCCTGTGGGTATTTTTCCTCCAAGTTTTTGAAACTTACTGGGATCTCTGAGGAAATCTACAACCTCTTGTACTTCCTCCTTAGCTTCTTCAATCCCTGCAACATCAGAAAAATTAGTCTTAACTTTTCCTCCCTCAAGCATTTTTGCTTTACTTCTACCAAAGCTCATTGGTCCAGATTTTCCTGATATCCCACCCTGCATCTGTCTCATAAAGAAGATAAACACAGCAAGAATTATTAGGATAGGAAAACTAGCTACAAGAAGCTGCTTAAAAATTGATTGTGTCTCAGGTTTTTCTCCAATCACTGAAACTCTATGGTCTCTCAGAATTTCGCTTAAGTTATCTTGGAGAAAAGGCGGTTTTACAGTTTCAAAATCTGTTCCGTTAACTGTTGTTCCTTTTATAGTGTAGTTGTCATTTAAAAATTGAACACTTAATACTTGGTCACTTTCTACTTGTGCTAGAAAATCGGAATAACTTATAACTTCTTTTTGATTTGTTGAAGAAAAATTGCTAAAGACAGTAAACATTGTTACTGCTATAAAGATCCACATAAGGACATTTTTTAATAATTCACTCATTATTTTTTACCTAATCCAAGAATATAAGTCTCACTAGAATTTGGTCTAGAAGACTTAGGTTTTCTAATTTTAACCTTTTGAAACTCACTTTTCATAAAAATAATCATATTATCGAAGCTCTCGCCATGGAAAACCTTAATTAATGCGCTTCCTTTAACAATAAGATAACTTTTTATAATAATTTTTATAGTATCTAATAGTCTTACCATATTTGCTGCATCCACTTCAGGTATACCAGATATATTGGGGGCAATATCAGATAAAACAATATCAAAGTTATTTATATTCTTTTTATTTATTAGGAAATCTTTCTTTTCCAAATTCTTTATATCTTTCTTTAAAAAATAAACACCCCTTATTGGCTTCATGGATTTCTTGTCTACGCTTAAAATGAGACCATCTTTGTTTAAAATTTCAGCCGCCACTTGAGACCAGCCTCCTGGACTTGAACCTAAATCAAGAACCTTAGAAGAAGTTTTTATAAACCT
Organism: Gammaproteobacteria bacterium; assembly: GCA_045563675.1. Lineage (GTDB taxonomy): Bacteria > Pseudomonadota > Gammaproteobacteria > Magnimaribacterales > Magnimaribacteraceae > AEGEAN-183. Next base: position 902,324 of record JBJLIX010000001.1, on the reverse strand, counting down.
ATCTTTATTTTGAATTTCTAAAAGTTTTAAAGATGATCTAGACCTAAAGCCTAAACCTTTTGCATTCCTAGAAAAGCTATCAGCTTTTCCGTAAATTGATTTTGAAGATCTAGTCAAACCTACAAATGCTCTACGGAAATAATCTCATACTCTTTTATTCCACTTGGTGTTTCCAGCTTTACTACTTGCTCTTGAGCCTTACCTATTAAAGCTCTAGATAGCGGTGAATTCACTGAAATCTTCCCTTCTGCTACTTCAGCTTCATCTTCTCCTACTATCTTAAAAATATTGGATTTATTATCTTTCAAATCCTTAATTGTTACTGTTGTTCCAAATATAACTTTTCCGGTTGGTTCAATTGAAGTGACTTCTATAACTTGAGAATCTGCTAATTTACTTTCTATCTCTCTAATTCTTGATTCAATTAAAGATTGTTGTTCCTTTGCAGAATGATATTCTGCATTCTCTTTTAAATCTCCAAACTCTCTAGCCTCTGCAATAGCTTTTATAACCTTAGATCTATCTTCCGATTTTAATTTTTTCAGCTCATCAATTAAGGAGGATTCACCTTCTTTTGTCATAGGAAAACGTGGCATAAGATAAATTATATACTTAAATTTTTGTGCAGGTCTTGTAACCTTTCAACTTCCCAAGGTTGCTTGTTTCTGAGAACAGCGCAAACTGCCCTGCCCCCCTCTATAGTAGTTGTACAATATATTTTCTCTTCTAGGGCTGTTCTTCTAATGGAAGCAGAATCTAAAATAGATTGTCTTCCTTCAGTTGTATTTACAATCAATTGTATTTCTCCGTTTTTCATCATATCAACTACGTGGGGTCTTCCTTCTGCAACTTTCTTAACTACAGCTACAGGAAGATTCATATCTAAAATGAACTTAGCAGTACCTTTAGTTGCTACAAGCTTAAATCCAAGATCATGAAATTCTTTAGCTAAATCTGCAACATACTCCTGATCAGAATTCCTAACACTTAGAAAGACACAGCCTTCTGCTGGAATATTCTCACCTGCTCCTAATTGGGCCTTCGCATATGCTTCAGCAAAGCTTTTACCTATTCCCATAACCTCTCCAGTAGATTTCATTTCAGGTCCTAAGATAGGGTCTACGCCCTGAAACTTAGCAAAAGGAAGAACTGCCTCCTTAACTGAAAAATAATTTGGGATAATCTCTTTGTGAAAGCCCTGTTCAGACAGAGAAATGCCTGCCATACACTTTGTGCCTATTTGAGCAAGTGACCTTCCAATGCATTTAGATACAAAAGGGATAGTCCTTGATGCCCTTGGGTTTACTTCCAAAAGATATAAAGTGTCTTCGTAATAGGCAAGTTGTACATTAATCAATCCAATAGCATTAATCTCTAAAGCGATAGATTTAACAATTCTATGAATATCCTCAATTAATCTTTCATCCATATTATAAGGTGGCAAGGAGCAAGCTGAGTCTCCAGAGTGGATTCCTGCTTGTTCAATATGCTGAAGAATTCCTCCTATAATTACTGCCTTGCCATCACAGACTGCTTCTATATCAAGTTCAACAGCTTGATTCAGGAAGCTATCTAAGAGAACAGGGCTTTCTTCACTTGCCTCAACTGCATCAACTAGATAGTTCTCTAAATCTATATGGTTATAAACAATCTCCATTGCCCTCCCTCCAAGAACATAAGAAGGTCTTACAACAAGAGGAAATCCGATTCTTTTTGAAACCTCTAAAGCTTCTTTTAAATTAGTTGCTAACCCATTGGGCGGCTGGAGCAATTCTAATTTATGCACAAATTCTTGAAATCTTCCTCTGTCTTCTGCTAAATCAATTGAATCTGGAGAAGTCCCCCATATCTTTACTCCATTTTCTTCCAGATCTTTAGCTAATTTTAAAGGGGTTTGACCTCCATACTGAATTATCACACCTTCTGGGTCTTCTAGATCTATGATAGCCAGAACATCTTCCAGTGTTATAGGTTCGAAATATAAACGATCTGAAACATCATAGTCAGTTGAAACTGTCTCAGGATTACAATTAACCATAATTGATTCAAAACCAATTTCTTTAATTGCCAAAGAAGCATGAACGCAGCAATAATCAAATTCAATTCCTTGTCCAATTCTGTTCGGACCACCGCCTAAAACTATTACTTTTTTATTATCTGTTGGATTAGATTCACATTCTTCTTCATAAGTTGAATACATGTATGCAGTTGAGGAACTAAACTCAGCTGCACAAGTGTCTACTCTTTTAAAAACAGGTTTAACACCTAACTCTTTTCTCTTTTTTCGTATGGATAGTTCACTAGTATTTAATAAAAAAGATAGTCTTCTATCTGAAAAACCTTTTTGTTTCAGAGCATATAACTTCTCCTTGGAAAGAGATTTAATATCCAATCCATTTAACGAGTCCTCTTCTTTTATTAGATCCTCTATTTGGGCAATAAACCAAGGGTCTATTTTTGTTAGATTGAATACTTCTTGAGCATCTAATCCAAATCTTAAAGAATCAGCCACATACCATATTCTATCGGGACTTGGTGTAGACATTTTTTTCTTTAAAAAAGAAATGTCTTCTTTTGAAGAGTCATATATTTCATCCAAGCCATCTTTTCCTATTTCTAAACCTCTAATAGCCTTTTGGAATGATTCTTGGAAAGTTCTTCCAATCGCCATAACTTCTCCTACAGATTTCATTTGAGTTGTTAGAACAGGTTCAGCTTGAGGGAATTTCTCAAAGTTAAATCTTGGGATTTTAGTGACTACATAATCTATAGACGGTTCAAAAGAAGAAGGAATTATTCCTCCGGTAATATCGTTAGTTAACTCATCCAAAGTATAGCCAACAGCCAATTTTGCAGCTACTTTCGCTATAGGAAATCCAGTAGCCTTTGATGCTAAAGCAGAAGACCTTGAAACTCTAGGATTCATTTCAATTACTAGCATTTCTCCATCTACCGGATTGATAGTAAATTGAACATTGGACCCTCCCGTTTCAACTCCTACTTCTCTAAGAATCTGCATAGAGGCATTACGCATAGATTGAAATTCTTTGTCAGTTAAAGTTTGAGCTGGAGCAACAGTTATAGAATCTCCAGTATGGACCCCCATAGGATCTAAGTTTTCAATACTGCAAACAATAATACAGTTGTCATTTTTATCTCTTACCACTTCCATTTCATACTCTTTCCAACCTTCAAGGTACTGATCAATATAAATCTCCGAAGTTGGAGAAAGGTCAAACCCTCTCAAACATATCTCTTCAAATTCTTCATAGTTATATGCAACTCCTCCTCCAGCACCCCCCATAGTAAAATTGGGTCTTAAAACACATGGAAAACCGATGTCTTCTAAAATTTTATTTGCTTCTTTTAAATCATGGGCTAGAGCTGCTTTAGGAGTTTTTAGACCAATCTTTCTCATTGTTTCAGAGAATAAATCTCTATCTTCTGCTTTGTCTATTGCTTCCTTGGTAGCTCCTATCATCTGTACATCGTAGGCCTCTAAAACACCCTCTCTATTCAAATCAAGTGCTGTATTTAGTGCTGTTTGCCCTCCCATTGTAGGTAAGATCACATCAGGCTTTTCCTTAGCAATTATTGTTTCTATAGTTTTCCAATGTATAGGTTCTATGTAAGTAGCATCAGCTAACGAAGGATCTGTCATTATGGTTGCTGGATTTGAATTAACTAGAATGACCTTGTACCCATCTTCTTTCAATGCCTTACAGGCTTGTGCTCCAGAATAATCAAATTCGCACGCCTGGCCTATGACTATTGGTCCAGCACCCAAAATTAAGATTGATTCAATGTCTTGTCTTTTAGGCAATAAAACTCTCCATATCTTTTATAAAGTTTCCAAACAGGTAATTAATATCTTGAGGACCTGGGCTTGCTTCAGGGTGACCTTGAAAACCAAAAAAAGGCTGCTTACTATGTCTAATGCCTTGTATAGTCCCGTCAAATAAAGAGCGATGGGTTATCTCTACCTCCTGAGGTAAAGAGTCTTCAGAAACTGTAAATCCATGATTTTGACTGGTAATAAAAACTTTATTTGAATTTACATCTTTAACTGGATGGTTGCCTCCATGATGACCAAACTTCATTTTTTCAGTTTTTCCTCCTAATGCTAAAGACAAGAGCTGATGGCCAAGACATATTCCAAAGATCGGAATGGATATATCCATTAATTTTTTTATAGTATCTATAGCATAGTTACAAGGCTCAGGATCTCCAGGTCCATTAGAAAGAAAAATGCCGCTTGGATTCAATTCTAAAATTTCTTTTAGATCACTTTTAGCTGGCAAGACAATTACTTCACAGCCTCTTTGGTAAAGAATCCTTAGAATGTTCTTTTTAATTCCGAAGTCTAGAGCGACTACCTTAAATCTCTTTTTTGTTTCTTCTTTGCGCCACTCCCCTTCTTTCCATTCATAAGATTGCTTTGTTGTTACTTCTTTAGCTAAATCTAATCCAGATAGACCCTTAAATTCTTTAGCCAAAGATATTGCTTTATTTTTAGATGCATTTTCTCCAGCAATAATTGCTGCTGATTGCGCACCTTTCTCTCTTATTAATTTAGTTAAACGACGAGTATCAATATTCGATATAGCTACAGTTCCTTTCGAGTATAAAAATTTGCTTAAATCTTCTTCTTTTCTCCAATTGCTTGTACAGATAGGAAGATCTTTTATTACAAGTCCAGAGGACCAAATTTTTTCAGACTCTACATCTTCAGAGTTTATGCCTGTGTTCCCGATGTGTGGGTAAGTTAAAGTAACAATTTGTTTAGCGTAAGATGGGTCAGTAAGTATCTCTTGATACCCAGTCATGGATGTATTAAAAACTATTTCACCATTAGCTCCTCCAGAAGCTCCTATGCTTATTCCTGAGAAGGTAGAGCCGTCTGCTAATGCTAATACGGCCTTTGGTAGCTTCATTTATTTAGAGCCTAAAATTTGAGAAAAAGGTTGATAAAAAAAAAGTGAGACAGAATGTTTTCTGTATCTCACTTTTATGATTTTAATGCTTTTTGGCATTAAAACCGCACTATAATGAAGAATATAACTGATGTCTATTTAAAAGATTAATAAATAAATAAATGATCAAGACTTCTAAAGAAATAAAAAAGATGCGTGAAGCAGGAAAATTAGCTGCTGAGGTTCTAGAAATGATTTCACCTTTGGTAAAACCAGGAATTTCTACTGGTGAATTAGATCGAATTTGTCATGATTTTATTGTTAATGAACAAAAAGCTATACCGGCAAACATTGGTTACAGAGGATTCCAACACACTATTTGTAGTAGTGTTAATCAAGTGGTTTGTCATGGCATACCTGATTTTAGTAGGGTCCTGAAAGATGGTGATATTTTAAATATTGATGTAACAGTTATAAAAGAAGGCTGGCACGGAGACACTTCAAAAATGTTTTTGGTGGGAAAAACGCAAGTACATAATGAGAGACTTGTGAAGGTTACTCAAGAATGTCTTTATAGAGCCATAGAAGTAGTTAAACCCGGAGCTTTTTTGGGAGACATAGGCTATGAAATACAAACTCATGCTGAGAAGAATCATTACTCAGTAGTAGAAGAATATTGTGGTCATGGTATTGGTGAAATATATCATGAAGATCCTCAAGTGCTTCACTATGGTGAGTCAAAAACGGGAATGGAACTCAAAGAGGGAATGTGTTTTACGATAGAACCGATGATTAACTTAGGTACAAAGTTCACTAAATCCCTGAGCGATGGCTGGACTGTAGAAACAAAAGATGGAAAAAATTCTGCACAATGGGAGCATACAATCACTGTTACCAGTAATGGCTATGAAGTCCTAACAAAGAGGTCAGAAGAAATCTTTTAAAACCATGTCCTCAAATATGCTTTCGTTGGATGAATTTAAGCTAACCTCTTTGAATCTAAGAGACAAAACAAGCGAAGAATTTAATGAATGGATGAATATAAGAAAATCTAGCTTTCGAAATATTGAGACTTTTCTTAAAGAAAGATCATATAAAACCGATGAATTAATATCTTCCGTCTGGAAATATCATGGTCTCTGCTACGAAGAAGACTTAGGTATATTTGCTGTAGGTGGATATGGAAGACAGGAACTACATCCCTTCTCAGATATTGATCTATTAATTCTTCATAAGGGGAGACTTAAAAAAGAAAATAAAAATAAAGTGGAAAAATTTATAGGCACTTTGTGGGATCTCAACTTGGATATAGGCCATAGCGTCAGAAGCGACAAGGAAGAAAAGAATATAGCTAAGTATGATCTTCAAGCTTTTACTAATTTATTAGAATCAAGATTCTTGGTTGGAGATCCTTCTTTAAAAAAAATTACCAATGAGATAACTAATAGTCAAGAAATCTGGAATAAGGAAAAATTTCTTATAGCAAAACTAGATGAACAAACAGAAAGACATAATAGATTTGATAATACTGAATATAATTTAGAACCAAATATTAAGTCCTCTCCTGGAGGATTAAGAGACATTCATATTCTACACTGGCTTGTTCTCAATTATTCAAGAAAAGGTCTTAAATTAGGTAATCAAAAAAAAATATTTAGTGAGGAGGATAAAAAAGAATTAAATAAAAGCAAGCAACTACTTTGGACGCTAAGATTTCTACTTCATGAAGAGGCAAATAGAGAAGAAGATAGACTTTTATTAAATTATCAAACTGAAATTGCAAAAAAACTTTTTCCCAAGATAAGTAAAATTGATGCGGCAGCTGAAAAGTTGATGCATAGGTATTTTAGATCAGCATTAACTATTTCTGAGATTAACTCTTCTGTAATACAAGGGTTTAAAGAAAATTTAATAAAACCTAAAAAGTCTAAATTAGTTTTAAAAGATAAAGATTTTGTTTTAAAGGGCAATCTAATTCACCTCAGAAGCAACAAAAGTTTTAAAAGGGATACTTCGCTAATACTGAAGATCTTTGTAACTCTATGTAAAAACCCAAAAATTAAAGGGATCCACTCTCAAACTCAAAAGAAACTTAAAGAAAGCAAAGTGCTTATTAATTCTTCCTTTAGAAAAGAAAAAAAGAATATAGACCTCTTCATGGAATTACTGCGATCTAGAAGACTCATGGTAACTCAGTTAGAACAAATGAAACTTCTAGGAATTCTAGGGAAATACCTTCCTGAATTTGGAAGGGTAACGGGACAAATGCAATATGACCTTTTTCATATATACACAGTAGATGCACATACTCTTCAAGTACTAAGAAATATGAGAAGACTGTTATTAGGAACTTCTAAAAATACTTATCCTTTAGCTTCCGACTTAATTAAAAAAATTCCAAAACTAGAGCTTTTATATATAGCCGGTCTCTACCATGATATCGGTAAAGGCAGAGGTAAGGATCATTCTGGTCTTGGTACTAAGATAGCAAAAAGATTTTGCGTAAGACACATGCTATCAAATAAAGACTCTGAATTAGTTAGTTGGTTAGTTAAAAACCACCTTAAAATGTCTATTACTTCTCAAAAAGAAGACCTGACTGAAGCAAGTGTGATTGAAAATTTCTCAGATCTAATTGGGACAGAAGAGAGATTAAATTATTTGTACTGCTTAACTGTTGCTGATATTTCAGCAACTAATCCAAATTTGTGGAATTCATGGAATGAAACTTTACTGAATGATCTGTACTTCAAAACTCTTAATTCTTTAAATTCTAAGGAAGAAATCTCTAAGTATTCTAAAAAGGAAGTTGAAAAGTTACTACCATCAATCCAACAAAAACATCGTAGTGATTTCAAAGATCTATGGGAAAATTTTTACCCTAATTATTTTCAAGATCATTCTCCTCAATTAATCTTAGAGCATGGCAAAGAAATTATTGAGATCTCTCCAAAAACTGTTGTTAAATTCCTTTCTAAAAAGAATTCATCAGAAGCTCAATCCCTATTAGTCTACACATATGATAGAAGAAATGTATTTAGCACTATTATTGGTGAATTAGATGCCAATAATATTAATGTTTTAGATGCTAAATTGTATGGAACAAAAGACGGGTACTGTTTGGATCACATAATAGTTTCAGATAATAAAGGGGGGCTCCTTGATTTGTCTAAAGAAATAAAAGATAGAGTAGAAAAGAATATTTTAAGTTCTTTAGATAAAGATATTCTACAACCTAAATTTGTTCAAAGAAGAATACCTAGATATTTTCAAACTTTAAGAAAAGGAACTCAGATAAAGATAAAACATGACATGACAAACAGATGGACTCAATTGGATATAAAAACAGCAGATAGACCAGGTTTACTTTCAACTATATGCAAAGTATTTGCTCAAAATGATGCCTCTATTAAGAAAGCCAGAATTGCTACCTATGGAGAAAGAGCTGAAGATAGATTCTGTATCTGCTCTCCAGAAGAAACTCCCTTCTTAAAAAAGAAGGAATTAGAGAAATTGATACAAGAATTAAAAGGATCTTTAGATAAAAAAATATAGACAAAAAGTTGACTAGAGAACTACGAGGTCTATTATGCTGCGCCTCTTAATGTTTAATATGTATGCTTATGAGTAATTGGTTAGCAATAGGAATGGGTTCCAAGAATTCCAAAGGGAAATGGATGGAAGTTTATTTTCCTAAGGCGCTTATTAATCCTCCTAAACAAATAACAAAGCAAATAAAAGACCTTGCTGAATATAAAGAAGGTAATTTAAGTAGCCCTATTCCTGAAGAAGTATTACCAGAACTTCAGAAAATGTATAAAGGATTCCATGATTTAGATAGAAATTTAGGTGTTATAGCAATAATAGATTCCAAAGATCCTCCACATGACGTACCTTCTTCTTACCTCAGACTTCACCTACTTTCACATAGACTAGTAAAACCTAATCAAATTAATTTAGATGGAATATTTTCTATACTTCCAACTGTAGCTTGGACTTCTGCTGGCCCCATAGATCCTGCTGATCTAGAAAATACTTTTATTGAGAAAAGATTAAATAATCAGCCTTTGCATGTTCACTCTTTAGACAAATTTCCCTGTATGACTGACTACGTTATACCTGAAGGGGTAAGAATAGCAAACAGTCATAGAGTAAGGCTAGGTGCTTACCTTGGAGAAGGCACTACAGTAATGCATGAGGGTTTTGTTAATTTTAATTCAGGTACTCTAGGTAAGAGCATGGTAGAAGGTAGAATTTCTCAAGGTGTAGTGGTCGAAGAAGGAAGTGATCTTGGAGGAGGCTCAAGCACAATGGGAACTCTATCTGGAGGCAATGAAACTCTTATATCATTAGGTAAGGACTGTTTGTTAGGTGCTAATTCAGGTCTTGGAATTCCCCTAGGAGATAGATGTATCATTGAAGCAGGTTTGTATATTACTGCTGGTACTAAAATAGAACTAATCCAGTCTAAAAATGAAGTAAAAGAAGTAAAAGCTTCTGAGCTAGCTTTTAAAGACGACCTTCTTTTCATAAGAAACTCTTTGACAGGTAAAGTTCAATGCAAAACTAACCCAAAAAAGGTCAGTTTGAATGACGATCTACACTCTAATAATTAACTATGTCTGAAGTATTAGAACTAACTAAAGAACTTATTAGAAAACAATCAGTAACGCCCCTAGATGAAGGTTGCCAAGAATTGGTTGCTGCTCGTCTCGAGAAATTAGGATTTGAAATAAACCACTTGCCTTTTGGAGAGGTGTCCAACCTTTGGGCAACTTATGGAAAAGGTAAAAAAACTCTTACCTTACTAGGTCATACAGATGTAGTTCCTACAGGTCCTATTGAAGAATGGACTAATGATCCTTTTGTGCCCACAGAAAGAGATGGACTTTTATATGGAAGAGGGACAGCGGATATGAAAGGAAGTGTTGCTGCATTTGTAGTAGCAGCTGAGAGGTTTTGTAAAGAAAATGGAAACCCTAATGGAAAGCTAAGCATTATGTTAACAAGTGATGAGGAAGGGCCAGCAAAAGATGGAGTAAAAAAAGTAATTAAATACTTAACAGAAAATGGTGAAAAAATAGATTGGTGTTTGGTTGGTGAACCAACAGCTGAAAAAAAGCTAGGTGATGTGATCAAAGTAGGAAGACGAGGATCAATTAATGGAGTCATAAATATAAAAGGCATTCAGGGACATGCTGCTTATCCACATAATGCTAAGAACCCAATTCATTTGAGTTCCAATGCTCTACAAGAAATAGTAAATCTAAAGTGGCCAGATGAAACAGGTAAATTTCCTGACAGCATTCTCCAGGTATCCAATATTAATGCTGGAACTGGAGCCCACAATGTTATTCCAGGTGAAATGCAATTAAAGTTAAATGTAAGATATTCCCCATCCATATCTTCCCAGACAGTTAAAGAAGCTGTTGAAGGAATACTAAAAAGCTATAACTTAGACTTTATTGCTGAATGGGAAGAAAGTGGCTTTCCATTTCTAACAACATCCAATACTTTGATTGATTCAGTTATTGAATCCATATCTGCTGTTACAGGTATCAATGATGTGGAGCAATCAACAGCAGGAGGGACCTCAGATGGAAGGTTTATTGCTCCCACAGGAAGTGAAGTTGTAGAAATAGGACCTTTAAACGCTTCTATTCATAAAATTGATGAGGCAGTAAACATCAAAGAACTAGAAAAGTTAGTTGAAATATACTTAAGGGTGATAACTAAACTCTTAAGATAATCTCATCTAAATAAATTAGATTTTATTATTTGCCTTTTCAGAATTGATAAATTTATGTGCTCTAATTTAACTGATATCAATTTTTATCCTTTTTATCTTCTGTAACTCCTTTAATGAAGAAAGATAAAACTATTAAAATTCCAGCAATAACTAGACAGTAATACACCAGATTAGTAAATACAGGGGTCATGGATTGAAGTCCAGACTGAGTAGCCTCTCCTCCCAATAGCCCTGCCAATACTCCACCTAAAGAAGAGGCTAAAAACCATATCCCCATCATTTGCCCAAGATATTTCTTAGGAGAATATTTAGAGAATGCTGACAAGCCTACTGGTGAAAGAGTTAACTCTCCAAAAGTATGCAATAGATAAGTAAGTAGTAGCCATTGAACCCCTACCGGCGAAGACACTAATGCAAACTTAACCGCAAAGATCATAACTATAAAACCGATAGCCATAAGGATAAGGCCTATAGCAAATTTAACAGGCATATTGGGATCTAAGTTTCTTTTACCAAGAAAAACCCAAAGATAAGCAAAAAATGGAGCGAACATTACTACAAATAAAGGGTTTAAAAACTGAGTCCAACTAACAGGTGCAGTAAAAGAACCAAAAGTTAAGCTAACATGATCTCTTGTAAAGATAGTAAGAGAACCAGCTGACTGATCAAACCCTGACCAAAATGCTGCTGCTCCTATAAAAAGAAGTAACAACATCAAGACATTTCTTTTTTCATCTTTAGTGAGACCAGCGAAGAAAAGTAAATAAATAAAATAAATTACTGAAATTATGACTAAGAAATCTCTGAATCTTTCTGCAAAGTAAACTGGATCAACTGACCAAAAACCGGCCATACCCGAAATAATAATAGAAGCTACAATAAAAATAACGAGCCCAAGTCCTCTTATGTAATTCCTTCTGGTTTGTGCATTAATTTTATTTGGGTATTTGCCTGCATCGCCTAACTGGTGTCGGAAAAGAATAAATTGGATCACTCCAAAAAGCATTCCTATACCAGCAGCACCAAACCCTATATGCCAACCAACTTTCTCACCAAGCCAACCACAAACAGCAAACCCCAACATAGATCCAATATTTATAGCCATATAAAAAATTGTGAATCCTGAATCTCTTCTAGAATCATTTTGACTGTATAACTGACCCACTATTGAAGAAATATTTGGTTTTAAGAGACCAGTACCTAAAGCTACAAAAACTAGACCAAGAATAAAAGTCTGCTCAAAGGGAATAGCAAGAGTGAAATGCCCTAAAGTTATTATTAAGGCCCCTATAAGAACGGATCTCTGATATCCAAGAATATTATCAGCTATCCAACCACCAGGAACGGCTAGAAAATAAACCATTCCTGCGTAAATACCATATATTGCGTTAGCTTGAATATTTGACCAATCCATACCAGGGTTTCCTGTTACTCCGATCGTCATATACAAAACCAAAAGGCCTCTCATTCCATAATAAGACATTCTTTCCCACATCTCTGTGAAGAAAAGAGTCCTAAGACCTATGGGGTGGCCAAAAAAAGCTGTGGAACTTGAATCTTGTAAATCTTTAGACATAAAGTTAGTTTGTAATACTTTAGAATAATCAATTATGCGTTTAGATCCAAACTATTTATGAACTCAGCAGGATTTTTAAAAAGAGTTTTGGCTTTAATTTATGACTCTTTGCTTATTGCAGCAATCATAATTGTTGCTAGTCTTCTCCTTGTTTTTATTAATGGAGAATACCCTAAACCTGGAACTCTCTTGTCTGTCATACAGTTTCTTATCTCAATTCTTGTAGGGCCTCTTTTTTACTCTTACTTCTGGCTAACCAATGATGGTCAAACTACAGGGATGCAAGCATGGAAGATTAAATTAGTTTCCAGTAACGAATCTAAGCTCAATATGAAGCAGACCTATCTTAGATGTTTAATATCCGTTATCTCTTTTCTTTTTATAGGAATTGGATACTTTTGGATTCTGTTTAACAAAAATAATTTATCTTGGTCCGATATTGCCACAAAGACTAGAGTCATAAAAACGGATTAGGCTAGTTTTAAACTCTTTTAAGCAAAATCAATGAAATAAAAATTATAAATACTACGGGCAATAAAACAGAAACTATTGTTGGAACTTCAGAGACTACAGAAATACTACCAAATAATTTCTGACTTAAATCAACTATAAAAGCAACTCCGATTGCAGTTAAAATTCTTTGTCCAGTCTTCTTATCTCTCATAGGTCCAAATAAAAATGACATTGCTAATAAAACTAAAGAAAAAGTAACCATTGGCTGAAGAATTTTTCTCCAAAACTCTAAAGATAATTGTTTCTTTCTGTACTTAGAAAATGTTTCCTTAGACTGGGTATATAAGTTAGTCAAAGAAAGGTATCTGGGAGACAGCATTTGATCCAGGTCTAAATTCAAAACAGGAAGACGCTCTAAACTGTCTTGTGTCTGTGTAGCAATATTTTGGAGGTTAATAATTTCTCTATTCTTGGATTCCCATCTTCCAAAATTAAAAAAAGCTTCTTGAGTGTAAATAACTCTTGAAATCCTATCATTGTCATCTAATTCATAAATAGTGAGTCCAAGAATACGACTTCTTTCTGGAGCAGAAACAAAAGAACTAATGTTTTGGTCATTTCTATTCCAGTAGGAAAGATCATATTCAACTTTCTCTTGAAGAAGAGATCTATTTTCTTCTGCGGACTGAGATAAACCCGGAATGACAAATTGGGATGCCAATAAACCTAAAATCATAATTAACAAGACTGGTCTAAAAGCAGCTACAGCTATTGAAGTTAAAGACTTCCCTAAGATTTGTGCACCTATTAGCTCTCCCCTATCACTTAAAGATCCGATTCCTACTATGAGACCTACTAAGCAAATATAAGAAGTTAAATCGAACAATCTATAGGGAAAACTTTTTAAACAATAAATGAGAATCTCTTTGAGGTTATATAAGAGAGATAAATCAGATAGCTCATTTAAAAAAAGAAATATAAAGTCTATTCCTCCAATAAGAATCATAACTATTAATAATGACAGTAGTACTTGATAGCTTATATCTCTTTCTATTAGATCTCCTAAAAGTAGTTTCATGGGAGGTTCTTAATAAATGAAAATCTTGACATAAAATATAATCCCAAAAGAAAAAAACAGAAATGAATCAAAAGTAAACTTGAAGAAAACAGAATCTTTCCTTCATCTAACCAGCCTTTTACTAAGAGCAATAAACCTAAATAAATCAAGAAAACCAATATACAAGGCAGCACCCTAGAATATCTACCTTTTCTTGGTCTAACCCTGCTAAGCGGCAAAGCTAGAAAAACCGCTATTACTGTAAGTAGAGGCATTGAAACCTTCCAAGTAAAATCAATTAGAGATAACTCAGTTTTATTATTTACGTTCTGATTTAGTTCCTCTGAAGGTCTAGAAAGATTACTATCCAGGTCAATCGATAAAGATTTAAAGTTCATCTTTATTTGTTTATCTTTATCTTTATTAAAAGTATAACCATCTTCAAAAATAACCACATTAGGATCTTCTTGAGAGATAAAAGCATTTTGTGCAGTTAGGAATTCCGTAGATTTTGGTAAGTCCTTATTAGGAAATTTTAGAAAGACATTAAAAAACAAACCTTCCTTCTTGTCCTCTGCATAAAAAACTGAATTGTCTTTTAAGGTTGAAAACCTACCAGGTTGCATAGAATTAAAATCCTCCTTAAAAGAACTTTGGTTAGTAAGGTCTTCTAAATTAGACTTAAAAGTTGGAGTGATCCAAAAAGAAAGTAAACTAGTTAGTAAGGCAAAAAACAGAGAACTAAACAAAAATAATTTAAGTATCTTTGCATTGGAGTAACCATTTTGTTCGAAGATAATCATCTCATTATCAGAACATAGCCTTCCTATAACTAATACTGTTCCCAAAAAAAAGCTAATTGGAATTATTATTTCTAAGAATTCAGGTAATCTAAATAATATTACCCATAAAACAATTTCAGAACTCAGCTCACCTCTAGACACTTGCTCCAAATATTGAATAGATCTTGAAGCCAAAATTACAAGTAGAAAAACTAAACCTACAGCACCTGTATGTGAGAAAATATCTTTCAGTAAATAACGTTGTAAGATCATATTGTTTTAATAATAAATTGATTTATTTTGGTATTGAAATATAAATTCGACAAGAAAAGGGTAATATTGTTTCAATTAAGATGATTTGAAAAACAAATTGTTAAGTAAAATCTAAGTATAAATGAACTTTAGGAGTAAAGTATGAAAAAGCGCTTATCCGTAAATTTAAACAAAAAAAATGTGGAGGATATTGTTAAAACACCCTCCGGAAGTTTAATAGTTGGTACCTATGAAGGATCTTTTACTGAAGAATTAAGAAAAATAGATACTGTGAGTGGAGGCCATTTAAAAAAACTTAGGAAGTTAGGGGAGCTAAAAGGGAAATTAGGTGAAGGAAATTACTTACCTGCCCTACCGGGAGTGCGTGCTCAAAGAACTTATATAGTTGGTTGCGGAAAAAAAGGGAAGAAATTATCTCGCCAAGATTGTGTCAGGATACTAGAAAAAATGGTAAGTGCTGCTATTTCAAGTGGAGCACCAAATACTTTCATTTCTATACCTGGCCTCAATGTTTTAGGTGAAGGTGATGATTGGGTTGTTAAACAAATAGCCTTTCTATGTGAAAATAATAGCTACACTTACGATGCAAAATTAAATAAAAAGAATCAGAAAAAAATTCTTCTAAAAAAGGTTTCTCTGACGATAAATTCTTCTGTTTCTTTAAAGAAATTAAAAGAAGGTATCAAAATTGGACAAGCAATTGGAAGGGGTTCTAATGTTGCAAAAGATTTAGGCAACCTTCCAGGAAATGTCTGCACACCGACTTATTTAGCCAAAGAATCTAGATCAGCTGCAAGAAAATATTCGTCCCTAAACTGTTCTGTGTTAGGTGAAAAAGAAATGAAGAAATTGGGTATGGATTGTCTTCTTTCAGTAGGAGCAGGTAGTGCCGAAGAGTCAAAACTAATCACCCTAAAGCATAATGGAGGAAAGAAAACAGAGAAACCGCATGTCATAGTAGGTAAAGGCATAACTTTTGATACTGGGGGAATAAGCTTGAAACCCGGAGCTGCTATGGACGAAATGAAGTATGACATGTGCGGAGCAGCAAGTGTGATAGGAACAATGCAGGTCATAGCTGAACTAAAAGTACCTATAAATGTTATTGGGATAGTTGCCAGTGCTGAAAATATGCCTGGAAGTAAAGCAACTAAACCTGGAGATGTTGTTAAAACCTTATCTGGTCTAACTGTAGAGATTTTAAATACTGATGCAGAAGGAAGGCTAGTTTTAGCTGATGCATTAACTTATGCAAAAAGATTTAAACCTGAATCTGTTGTTGATATAGCAACACTAACGGGAGCTTGTGTTGTGGCCTTGGGTCACTCAACTTCAGCTCTTTTGAGTAATAATGAAAGACTTGCACAAAAACTTCTTAAAGCTGGAACTGCTTCGAATGATAGAGCTTGGCAATTACCCATTTGGGATGTTTATAAAAAAGATCTAGACAGTAACTTTGCTGACTTAGCTAATATTGGGGGAAGAGCAGGAACCATTACAGCTGCTTGCTTCCTCTCAAGATTTGCAGAGGAATATAGTTGGGCACACTTGGATATTGCCGGAACAGCATGGATGGGAGGTAAGGCAAAAGGAGCTTCTGGTAGACCAGTACCATTGCTGAGCAACTATCTATTAGATCAGTCTTAATCTTATTCAAAAATGCTACAAACTAAATTCCTTTCTGCAGGTTCTTCTACAGAAGAGGCACTTGAATATGCATGTGAATTAGCCTCTTCAATCTTCTTAGAAGAAGATGAGTGCCCTGTAGTAGATAAAATTGATATCCGCTGTGAATCAGCGAAAGATGCAGAAAAGCTCGATGAGCTCTTATGGATATTTCCAGAAGATGTGATATTACCTCATAGTTTAACTCACAAAAAAGAAGAAGAAATATTCGCTGAGATAGGCTACCCAGGTAGTATCTTTGGTGAAAAAGATAATAAAATATTATTAAATATAAGTCCTGATTTACCTAATCAAACTTCTGAATACCTTTACTATTACCAATTAGTTATTAGTGATGATTCTGTATTGAGAGAAAGAGCTGCTAATACATGGAAAGAGTGTAAATCTATGGGACTTAATCCTGTATTTGAAGAAACTTAATAATGAAAAAAGTTTTTAACCCTCAGACCATTGAAAAAAAATGGTATAAAAAGTGGGAATCTTCAGGTTATTTCAAAGCTAACCCTAAAAGCAGGAAGCCCTATTTTAGTATTATGATTCCTCCTCCTAATGTCACTGGCTCACTCCACATGGGTCATGGTTTCCAAAATGCCTTAATGGATGCTCTGATTAGGCATAAAAGAATGTCTGGTTATGACACTTTATGGCAAGTAGGAACAGACCATGCCGGGATCGCCACTCAAATGGTTGTTGAAAGAGAGCTTGAAAAAAAAGGCCTCAGTCGTGAAGGTTTAGGTAGAAAAGAATTTATTAAAAAAGTCTGGGAATGGAAAGATAAATCAGGAAATAATATTACAAATCAACTTAGACGGCTTGGTTCCTCTGTAGATTGGTCCAGAGAAGCTTTCACGATGAGCCCAGAAATGAGCAAATCTGTCCAAGAAGTATTTATAAGGCTTTATGAAGAAGGATTAATATACAGAGGTCAAAGACTTGTTAACTGGGATGTAACTCTACAAACAGCTGTTTCTGACTTAGAAGTTTCTAATCTAGAAGAGAATACAAGTCTATGGTTCTTCAAATATCCTTTAGTAAAAGGAGATTCTGTAACAATTGCCACAACTAGACCTGAAACAATGCTTGGAGATACTGCTCTAGCTGTAAACCCTAAAGACAGTAGGTATAAAAAGATCATAGGTGGAAAGATTAAACTCCCTCTCTCAAATAGGGAAATACCTATCATTGGAGATGATTTTGTAGACCCTAAATTTGGGACTGGTTGCGTAAAGATAACTCCAGGTCATGACTTTAATGATTTTGATATTGCAAAGAAACATGAACTTCCTTTAATAAATATTCTTAATTTAGATGGAACTCTAAATAATGAAGTACCTAAAACTTTTAAAGGATTAACTATAACCGAAGCAAGAAAAAAGGTAGTTAGAGAAATGGAGAAGCTAGAATTATTTGAAAAAATTGAGCCTTATAAGACCTCTATTCCACGTGGTGATAGAAGCGACTCTATTCTTGAGCCTTTACTTACTTATCAATGGTTTCTAAATGTAAAAAAGATGTCAAAAGTTGCTATAGATGTCGTAAAAAAGGAGCAAACAGAATTTATTCCAAGAAATTGGGAAAACAATTACTTTGCTTGGATGAATGAGATCCAAGACTGGTGCATAAGTAGGCAACTTTGGTGGGGACATAGGATTCCAGCTTGGTTAGATAAAGATGAAAATATATATGTAGGAGAAAATGAAGAAAACATAAGAAAAAAATACAATCTAGATCCCAGTGAAAAGATTAATCAAGAAGAAGATGTTCTTGATACTTGGTTTTCATCAGCTTTATGGACGTTCTCTACTCTAGGATGGCCCTCTAAAAATAATTTATTGAAGAAATACCATCCAAGTAGCGTCCTAGTTACAGGTTTCGATATTATCTTTTTTTGGGTAGCAAGAATGATAATGATGACCACACATTTTATTTCAGAAGTACCCTTTAAGAAGATATTTATTCATGGATTAATAAAAGATTCTGAGGGTCAGAAAATGTCTAAATCTAAAGGAAATATTCTTGACCCCATAGACATTATTGATGGCATAGGCATTGAAGAATTATTAAAGAAAAGAACTGAAGGCCTAATGCGGCCTAAAATGAAAGAAAAAATAGAAAGCCAAACTCTTAAAGAATTCCCAAAAGGTATAGAACCCTATGGTACAGATGCCCTAAGACTTACATATTGCTCCTTGGCTTCGGGATCTAGAGATGTAAATTTTGATATGAAAAGAGTAGAAGGTTATAGAAACTTTTGTAATAAACTCTGGAATGCAGCTAGATTTATAAATTTACAACTTTCTGAAATTGATGGATTAGGACGAGAAGAATCTAAAGATTCAGCTGATCTGTGGATAAGAGCAAAATTAAAAGAAACTTCTCAAAAAGTAAATCTATATTTTGATGAATTTAGATTCGACCTTATAACACAGACTATTTATGATTTTATTTGGAATGAATTCTGCGACTGGTATATAGAAATAAGTAAAATCCGTCTTTCTAGCCAAAATTATGAAATAGAAGAAAAGAAGGCTATTTTAAGATCTCTAGTATCAACTTTAGAGGAGACCTTAAGATTGGCTCACCCTATCATGCCTTTCGTTACTGAAGAACTTTGGCAGCAATTTAAGAAAGATCATAAGAGCAAATATGAAAGCATTATGATAAGTAACTACCCAAATGAGAAAGTAAAAATTAATACAAAAGAATTTGATGACATAGAGTGGGTAAAGCAAGTAGTGTCTGGTATCAGAAACATCAGAGGAGAGATGAATATAAAGCCCTCTCTAAAGATATTAGTTTTACTAAAAGATGGTGATAACAAAGACCATAAAAGATCAGAAGAATATCAAGACCTTATATGTAATTTATCAGGTCTTAGATCTTTGAAATGGATTGAGAGTAATGATAAAACTCCCCCTTCTGCTATAAATTTTCATAAGAACCTTAAGGTGTTAATACCTCTTGAAGGCCTTATAAAGGTAAAAGAAGAAAAGGAGAGGGTAGAAAAAAACATCTTTAAGCTAAAGAAAGAAAATGAGTCTATATCAAAACAATTAAATAATAAAAAATTCATTTCCAAAGCCCCCCAAGAGCTAGTTGAGAAGCTAATGGATAGAAATAAAGAGATCTCTAAAGAGCTTAAGCTTTTAGATATCCAAATAAAAGAAATACAAAAACTGCTCTGAATAAGAACAATTAACCTTTATCAACTATAATAATTATAGTTGATACGATGATTTTTAGATCTTTAATAACAAGTGCTCTCTTTGCAGCTATTTACGTTTTCTTTTTCTTAAAAGCCTCTTCCTTTTTTGAGCAAAATAACTGGACAATATCTTTTATCTTATTCTGGAGCTTAGGGTTTTTATCTATATTGGGTTTTGTTTATGGAAGAAGAATAAAGAGAGCCTTAAAATCTGAATCTGGGACAATCAAGTGGTTTGACCCTAGTAAAGGTTATGGTTTCTTAGTAAGAGATAAGGGAGGAGATTTATTTGTTCATCTCAGATCTGTAAACCCTGAAGACAGAAGAAAATTAAGAGAGAATACTAGAGTAAAATTTACAGTCGAAGAAACAGAAAAAGGACCACAAGCCGAGAAAATAAGAATTATTTAATATTAGATGATTCTATAAACAAACCAATATAATCCAAGACTAACTAAAGAAATTGCGAAAAATGGATTTATTAAATCTCGATAATTAAAGTTTAATTTATTTATCCAACTAAGTAATATAAAAAATATACTTACAGCTAGGATTTGCCCTACCTCTACCCCAAGATTAAATCCCACAAGGGCTTTAAGAAGCTTTTCTTCAGAAAAACCCACTTCAAAAAGAAATCCTCCAAAACCAAATCCATGGATTAGTCCAAACGCACAGGCTATAAATAAAGAAAAAAACCTAACATTTTTATTAGTTAATAAATTCAAATAACAAAAGGTAAAAAGAAATATACCAAAAAATCCTAAGATGTTTTTCCCTTGAAATATAAAAATATATGCGAAAAAGAGGAAAGCTAAAAAGAGAGAAATGCCGTTTACAAAGTACCTTTTATTCTTATTCTGCCTAACTAGAAATTCTATGCCCAATAAAGCAATAGAAAAACCTATGAGAGCTTCTATAAACAAGTTTACAGGTCTAACTAAATCAAGAACAGCTAAGCTAAGAGTGAGACTATGTCCTAAAGTAAACCCAGTTATCACTACAATAAGCTTCTTTATCTTAGGGTTTAATAGAAGAAGTCCAAAAAGGAAGGCCAGGTGATCATATCCTGAAGAAATATGCTTAATACCTAAAAAAATATAATCTATTAATTTTGAGTTTATAGAGCTTTCTTGATCTTGATTAGGTTCTGCTATCTTCCATACCCTCATTTGGGAAGTAAATAATTTCTCAAAAGAATCATCTTCACTATAGGCGTATCTTGCAATATGGGAGTGAGTAGGATCTTTATCAAAAAAGATATTTGTCTTTATCTCCTCTAAACCACTTGGGCAAGACAAAAGCCATGAAACCCTAAAGATATCTTCTGCTCTTGAAATGTCTAATCTTGGATCACCCACTATAAGGCAATTTTCATTTACAGAAAAAGAAGAAATAATGTTCTCAGAAACCCTCTTTTCCCATTCCTCATAAAGCGGCCCTTCTAATTTATCTAAATTTGATAATCTTATTGTAAAGCTAGCTTTAATAGAACTAGAGAGGCTATCTTCTTCCAGAATCCATTTAGAGTATGACTCACTTCTTTGATGGCTAAAAGCATCTAAAGACAAGATTGACAAGATTACAATTAATAAAGACGAGAAATTAAAATTAGATTTCAGGATGCCTATTAACTTCATATCTTTTTTTTAGTTTCTCAAGATAGTCTCTTAAAGCTTGATCATCTCTTCTTTTTTTATACTCAGACTTAACCCAGTCCTTTATAAGCTCAAACTCTGGAGGCAGAGAGTCTGTTCTTTCTAATAAAAGAATAATCTTATGTCCTCCTATAACTTTTTTTGGAGAAGTGAATTCTCCGACTTCCAAAGTCTTAGCAACTTGCATTAACGAAGGCCCTATGTACTCTCTGACTTTAGCTAAAGTCATTAATGTATTAGGTATATCTAAAGGGCTGTTGTCGGCTCTTTTTATAATCTCTTTTATCTCTTTACCTTCTAAAAGGTCTGAGTAAGCTTTATTAGCTTTGTCTTCAGAAGAACCATTCTTATTTGAAAAGTATATTTGCGTAACCCTCAACCGGTCTGCACTAGTAAAAAAACCTTTATTACCTTCATAAAAAAGTTTAAGTTCTTCTTTGGAAATTATTTCTAAAGAATTCTCAGATATTACTAGGTTTATCATTTGTTGAATGATAGTTCCTCGTATCATGGTATTTGAAGAGAACATACCTAAATCCTTAGCTCTTTGAATGAGTAACTCTTCTTCAATCATCCTTTCTAAAACAAAATCTTTATCTTCTTGATTTAAAGGCATGCTTTTATCTAAATTTAAACCATCTAATTGTAAAAGATATTTTTCTCTACTAATTTCTACTTCTCCTACTTTAGCTACCCATCTATCACTATTATCAAAATTAGTTTCATTTATAGAGGAGAGTAGAGCTAAAGTTATACCAAGAAAGGTCCCTATTACTAAGGAAAAGTTAATTAGATTTGTTTTATTCATTTATAAGTTAAAAAGAATTAAAACTCTAAGAAAATTATGGACAGGGGTTTGGAGAAGAATAATGGATTTCATCTATCTTCTTCATGTCCTCTTCGTTTAATTTAACTTCATAACTATCTATAGCTAATTTAAGCTGTTCCATATTAGTAGCTCCAATAATATTGGAAGTAACAAATTTTCTTGAATTTACGAAAGCATTTGCAAATACAGAAGGATCTATACCTATTTTTAAAGCATAATTCACATAAGCTCTAATTGCATCTTCTGCTTGAAGTGTTTCATACCTTTGGCCTCTTTCAAACAAAGTTGTTCTGGCTCCTTCAGGTCTTGCTCCATCTAAATATTTTCCAGTTAAATACCCTTGAGCTAAAGGAGAATATGCCAAAAGTCCAACTGATGCCCTGTAAAAAAATTCTGATAACCCTTGTTCATAAGTTCTATTTAGAAGATTATAAGCATTCTGAACAGAAACCACTCTCGGTAAATCTTCTAAATCTGAACATCTCAAGAACTCTGATAAACCCCAAGGGGTTTCGTTAGATAATCCAACATATCTAATCTTTCCTTTCTTCACCAAATCATTTAAAACTCTTAAAGTTTCATTAATTGAAATACTCTCTGCTTCAATATGCTTATATCCCAAACCTCCTCCAAATATATTTATAGGACGATCAGGCCAATGAAGCTGATAAAGGTCTATATAGTCAGTTTGCAACCTTCTTAGGCTTTCTTCTAAAGCCTTTTCTATATTTTCTTTATCGAGCCTGGTCTCTTCACCTCGAATCCAATCCATCCTCCCCCTACCAGCAACTTTTGAAGCTAAAATAACTTTATCTCTATTACCATTCTTCTTAAACCAGGTTCCAATTATTTTTTCTGTACTTCCTTGAGTTTCAGCCATAGGTGGTATTGAGTACATCTCTGCTGTATCAAAAAAATTTATTCCTCTTTCAAGTGAATAATCCATTTGTTGATGACCTTCGATTTCAGTGTTTTGCTGTCCCCAAGTCATGGTACCTAAACAGATCATGCTTACTTCTAGTTCCGTGTCTCCAAGCTTTCTATATTCCATACTTTCCTCCTGAATTATTAACTATTAATTTCTCCTGAACTAAAACTATAATAGTCATATTAAATTTAAGGAAGACATGGATGAAATAAAAAATATTTACAACTTCTCTTGTAGAAATATAAATGGTGAAGACATTAGTCTTTCCGCTTTTTCAGGAAAAACAATTTTAATAGTAAATACAGCAAGTAAATGCGGATTTACGCCTCAATATGCAGGGCTGGAGGACCTTTATAAGGAATATTCTAATAAAGATTTTGAAATTCTTGCTTTTCCCTGTAACCAGTTTGGTGGGCAGGAACCTGGAAATGAAAAAGAGATTTCAGAATTCTGTAGCATTAACTTCAACGTGACTTTTCCAATCTTCTCCAAGGTCGATGTGAATGGAGCTTCAGCTCATCCTTTATTTAAATTCCTCGCTTCCAGTAAACCTGGCTTACTGGGAACAGAAAAAATAAAGTGGAATTTTACTAAATTCTTAGTTGATAATAATGGAATGCCTGTAAAAAGATATTCTCCTAAAGCCTCTCCAGAAAGTTTAATTTCTGATATAGAAAAATTAGTTGGAATAAATAACTAAAATAATTTCCATTCTTTTATTAACTTCTTTGACATAACAAGGGCATCTTCACGACCTTCTGGTAGACTGTAATAATCTTTTCTAAGAGATACTTTCTTAAATCCTAATTTCTTATATAACTCTATAGCTGGAATGTTAGAGACTCTTACTTCCAAAAATATTTTTTTACTTCCCATAGATTGAGAAGCATGAATAATTTGATCTAAGAGATCTTGGCCCAAGCCTTTTTTTCTAAATTCTTCCTTTATCCCTATATTCAATATATGGGTTTCAAACAAAGAAATCGACTGTATAGCAAAACCAGAGGAATCTTTATTAACTTCTTGAATTAAACAATAGTAATCCTTTTTTAAACAATCTAAGAAGTTTTTTTCTGACCAAGGAACAGGATTAGAGCCAGTCTCAATCTCTCTACTAAACCCAATATCTGATTCTTTCATATACCTATAATTTGGTATTAGATCCTTGGTCATAATAAATTAATTAATCAATTCAGTATAAAAGTCTTGTTTGAGCTCTTTATTTTTAGACAGCAAGCCAATTGAATCAAACTTGATGGTTTTACTAGCTTTGAAAAGACCTTGTTGAGAAAAATCAATTACTAAATCATATTGTATTAATAGCGCCTCTTCTTTGTCTATTTGTACTACTTCTTTTTTTGTTAATCTTAAGATCTTTCTTATAGAGTCTAGAAATCTAGGATAATCATGCAATTCTTTTACAGGGGCCGAAAATAAAGTCTTTTTATCTAAAAGATAGAAAATAAGATCTTTATTAGGTTTATCTTGTTGGAAATTCTTAGGTACCCAAAACTGGTAGCCTAATCTACTTAATTTTTTTAAATATGGCTTTGACATAAAAAAACCTTTTTTTGTTAACTTGACCCTTCAAATTGCACATATATACTTCTTCAACATGTTTTTAGCTATATTTAGCATTTTAAGTGCTCGACTTACCTACCCGGTCTCTGTTTTGCAGAGCTTACCGGGCCCATCTTTATATATCTAGTTCTAATAATATCTTGAATTTGCTTGGAGATGCCATCTTTAAGAAGGAGATTTGAGATAAACAAAAAAAATGAAAAAAATTATAAATAAGGCTGTTTCAAAATATAAACCTTTTCCAAAAATAAAATTGGAGGACAGGACATGGCCAGAAAAACAAATAGAAAAACCTCCAATCTGGTGCAGTGTTGATTTAAGAGATGGTAACCAAGCCCTTATAGAGCCTATGGGGGAAGAAAGAAAACTAAGAATGTTTAAGCTACTGATTGATATAGGTTTTAAAGAAATTGAAGTAGGTTTTCCAGCCGCTTCCCAAACAGATTTTGATTTTGTCAGAAGAATTATAAAAGAAGGTTTAGTTCCAGATGACGTTTATATTCAAGTTTTAACCCAGTCTAGAAAAGAATTAATTGAGAAAACCTTCGAATCTCTTAAGGGAGCAAAAAATGCAATTCTCCATGTATACAATTCAACTTCAACTGTCCAAAGAAAAGTTGTCTTTAAGAGCAATAAAAAAGGTATAAAAAATATTGCGCAAGAAGGGGCTAATTGGGTTCTAGAAAACTCTTTAAAGCATCCTGACACTAACTGGAAATTTGAATATAGCCCAGAGAGCTTTACAGGGACAGAACTACCTTATGCCGCAGAAGTCTGTAATGCAGTAAATGAAATTTGGGAACCAACTAAAGATAAAAAATCAATTATAAACCTACCTGCAACAGTTGAATTGTCTACCCCTAATATATATGCAGATCAAATTGAATGGATGTGTAAAAATTTAGAAAATAGAGAGAATATTATTGTTAGCCTTCATCCTCATAATGATAGAGGTTCTGCAGTTGCAGCTACTGAACTAGGTGTTCTGGCAGGTGCCGATCGGATAGAGGGTACTTTGTTTGGAAATGGCGAAAGAACAGGAAACGTAGATCTTGTTTCTCTGTCACTTAATATGTTGACTCAAGGTGTAGATCCCCATTTAGATTTTACTAATATTAATCCGATCATGAGAGAAGTTGAGTATTGCAATCAATTACCAGTCCATCCAAGGCACCCTTATGCAGGTGACCTTGTTTTTACTGCTTTTTCAGGATCTCATCAAGATGCCATAAAAAAAGGTTTTGATTCTATGAGAGAAACAAATAATCCGATTTGGGAAGTACCTTATTTACCAATTGATCCATCTGATGTAGGTAGGACTTATGAAGAAGTAGTTAGAGTTAACAGTCAGTCAGGAAAAGGTGGAGTTGCTTACCTTATAGAAAGAGACCATGGATTAAGCATGCCAAGAAGGCTGCAAATAGAGTTTAGTCAAATCATCCAGAAAATTGCCGATGAAACAGGAAAAGAAATAATTGCTTCTGAAATATGGGAAACTTTTCAGAAAACTTACCTCAGTAATAAAGGAAAATTCAATTTTGTTGAACATCACATTAAATCTTCTTCGAGTGATCAATCTCAAGAAGATTTACTAAAAATAAAAATTACTGAAGATAGTATTGAAAAGTTAATTGAAGGTTCAGGAAATGGCCCTATAGATGCATTCATAAATGCCCTAAAAAATGACCTTAATTTACCAGTCAAAATTTCAGATTTTCATCAGCATGCTATAACTACGGGCTCAGATGCTAAAGCTGTAGCTTATATAGAGATACAAAATAAGGGTGAATCTTCGTGGGGAGTAGGAATACATGCTAATACAGTTATAGCTAGTTTCCTTTCAGTAATTAGTGGGCTAAATAAAATATCTTCTAGCTAAATTCCTTTTTTTAGATATAGTCTTAATCCTGTCAGGAAGGGGGAAAGGATGACTTCTTTAGTTTCGATTACCAGAAGTAAAATTATGGCTTATGGAGGCTTAGGTACTCCTTTAGCAATGATTGGATATCCCATAGCTATCTGGCTAATACCTTTTTATTCTGAAGTTACTAAATTTCAATTAGCTTTATTAGCTGACCTTCTTTTATTGGCTAGACTAACAGATGTTATAACTGACCCATTAATAGGGCAATTGGGTGACTCTACTGCCACTAAGTATGGAAGAAGGAAACCGTGGATAGTTCTAGGTGTTCCTTTAATGATGATTGCTGTCTATAAACTTTTTGCGCCCGGAGAAGATGTAACTGTTAGCTATTTTCTTTTCTGGATGGTTCTAATGTATCTAGGATTCACAATAATTGGTATCCCTTATGGTGCTTGGGGAGCAGAAATATCTCCTGATTATCATCAAAGATCTCGCATTGTTAGCGGAAGAGAAGCATTTACTTTAATTGGCTTGCTTATTTCGGCTTTAATACCATTAGGGGTAGAAGTATCTGGGGAAGGAGTGTCTTTAAAGGAAGGACTAAATAGGACACTTGCAGCAATCTTTCTTTTTAAAGATTTTTCAACATCAAACCAAATGAGAGATATCTTGGGCTATATGGGGTTAGGGATTATTTTGCTTTTGCCTATATTTGCTGCAATAGCCCTTTGGAAAGTTCCTGATCCTATGCCTGAGGTTAAGAAAAAGATACCTTTGAAGGAAGGATTGAAATATGCCAAAGAGAATCCGCTTTTAGTAAGAATACTGGCTATTATATTTTTAGTTATTGCTGGTGAATCATTTAGAAATACCCTTTCTTTATGGTTTGTTAGGGATGTGATTGGAATAGAAACTGTTGGAGCTTCTTATGCTAGATACTTTATAGCTGGATTTTTAGCCATTCCTTTTTGGTTATGGTTAGGAAAAGTTATAGGGAAACATAGAGCTTTTTGTATAACATTGGTTGGTACCGGTACAGTTAGTTTTTTATGCTTTTTCTTGGAATTTGGAGATTATGCTCAATTCCATGTTCTGTTCCTCCTAAAAGGAGCCTGTTTCGGAGGTTTACAGTTTTTACCTGCCTCTATGTTAGCCGATGTAGTCGATATAGACTCATTAAAAACTGGAGGAAGAAGAGCTGGAACATTTTTTGCTCTTAACGGCATGATTGCTAAGATCTCAGCTATGTTAGCTGTCTGGGCTGCAGCAAGATTAGTTGATTTTTTTGGATTTATTCCTGGAGCAGAGAATGGTGAAAATGAAATGTTAGCCCTTAGATTCTTCTATTGTATTGGTTGTGCTGCTTTCTTTCTTCCTGCACTTTACCTCACCTGGTTTTACCCCTTAACAAAAGAGAAACATGCTGAATTAAGGGCTGAATTAGAAAATCAAAATTAGTCAATTGAAGTTGAGATTTTTAGTAAGGTTTAATTACTAATTCTTTAAATTATCTTCCCATTTTAAGACAATACCCTTCTCTCCTTTCTTTGCTTTAAAAGCTTCACAAACCCATAAATCAGACACAGCTGCTATTTCATCTCCAACATAAATTAAAGGAATCCTGTCTCTTATCCAAGGTGGGATATTATGTTCTTGCAAAAGCTTCTTCAATTTTTGTGATTTAGGCCTTCCTAGAGGCTGACATCTTTCTCCTCCATTTCTACCTTTAATATAAATCCTATTTTTTACTAATTCTAATGACATGCCTTTAGAAGAAATTTTCTTAGTCGAGAGAACTCCAGTAGGTAATATTAGAGGGAATTTTAGATCCCAATCCCAACTTTCTGAATTACTTAAACATTCTGTTTCAGCAGAAGGTATATAGTAAAGACAATCATTAAACCTCTTTATAGTAAAACTTCCCTTATCTCTTTTTTTCCCAAAAGACAGGGAAGGCTTAGAACTTTTTTTCGCAAATATGATATTTTTATATACCTCATTTATTAATTTATTGGGGACTCTTACTTCTGAGTTAGAGTTCAACCATTTAAAAAGTACATTTCTTGCCCTTCCCTTACTAAGCTCTTTAAGATGTTGAACAGACAAGATAAGAGGTTCTATTAAACTTCTTTTTAAGTCTATATCTGCTATTTCTTCTAATACGTCATTAGCTTCTCTGGCCCTATCAGATAAGTAAGATAGGGAGTGAAGATAGCTTGGCCAATTTTTTTTGTTTCTTAAATTAGGTATTATCTTTTTTCTTATAAAGTTTCTTGAGTAAGATAAATCTTCATTTGATTCATCTTCAATCCAATTAATATTGTGCTTTTTTGCATAATCTAATAGGTCTGCTTTTGAATAACTAAGAAATGGTCTTATTAAATCAATATCTCTAAAACTAGAGAACTGTTCTATACCTGAAAGACCTTTTATACCTGTTCCTCTCATAATCCTGAAAAGAATTGTCTCAACATGATCATCAAGGTGATGGGCAGTACATAAAATATCACCTTTCTTAAGGAAAGAAGAGAAAGACTTATAGCGTTCTTCTCTTAGAAAGTCCTCACTTATTTTTTTACCTTTATCTACGCTAATTTCTAAAGAAACAAAATCTACTTCAAGTGAAGAGCAGAATTCTGCACAGTGCTTTAACCAGAAATTGCTATTTGGACTGACTCCATGATTTATATGCAATGCGATAATATCCTTCTTGTATTTCGCTATAGAACTTAACGCATGTAAAAGGACTGTTGAATCTAGTCCGCCTGAATAAGCAATTACAATTCTATTAAATTTTTCTAGACTTAATTTCTCTAGCCCACTGAAATCGATCATTCTTAATCTCCACCATAGGACATTAATCTATTAAACCTTGTATCTAGAAGTGATGATAATGGCTGAGATTTGAGGTCATTAAGGTTCTTGATTATTGATTTTTTTAAGATTTGTGCAGCTTGGTCTGGGTTTCTATGTGCACCCCCTAAAGGCTCTTCAATAATCTCATCAATCAATTTTAACTTTAAAATATTTTCAGAATTCATTTGCATAGCTTGAGCTGCTTCAGCAGCTTTTTCTACATCCCTCCAAACTATGGATGCACATGCTTCAGGAGAAGCAACTGAATAAGTAGCGTATTTCATCATGGAAATATAATCTCCAACAGCTATTGCTAGAGCTCCACCTGAACCGCCTTCACCAATAATATTTACTAATATAGGAGTTTTTAGAACTGACATTATTCTAAGATTATTAGCGATAGCTTCACTTTGACCTCTTTCTTCACTATCTATTCCAGGATAAGCTCCCGGGGTATCAACTAGGGTAACGACTGGGAGACTAAACTGTTCTGCCATTTTCATAAGTCTTGCAGCTTTCCTGTAACCCTCAGGTTGGGGCATGCCAAAATTTCTTTCTATCTTATCATCCGTTGTCCTTCCTTTCTCATGACCTATGAGAACGATCTTATGATCTCCAATTGTTGCTAATCCACCAATCAGAGCCCTATCATCTCCAAAATTTCTATCTCCATGAAGTTCATCAAAGTTAGAACAAATTTTTTTAATATAATCAGTTAAATGAGGTCTTTGAGGATGACGGGCAACTTGAACGCATTGCCATATTGTAAGGTTTTGATAAACCTTATTGGTTAACTTAACTATCGAATCATTTAATTTATTTATTTCTGTAGTTAAATCTTTATTTTCATCTAGTTCAGATGATTGAAGGTCCAGGATTTTTCTTTCGAGAACTGCAATTGGCTCTTCAAAATCTAAATACTCATTTGGCATTAACTTAACCTTTAGTGAAGATACGGGAGAGGATGATACACCAAATCAACATTTTCATTACCGCATATCTCTTCTAAATCTCTATAAGACTTATCATTTAAAAGAATACTTATATTTTTAGGTAACTTAATATCTGCATCTGCATCTTTTCCAGAAAAAGAAATAACTACAGGCAAACCTTCAATAGGAGAAGACATTTCTTTTAATTTAGAAGTTAGAATATTTATATCTTCAAATTTATCATTAAGCTTTAATTTAATGTGCCTAATAAACTCATTCCTTGCTTGATCAAAAGAAAATATTCTATCCGCTACCATTTTATAGGTCTTATTATCTTTCTCAGAAACGTAATTATCCTTTTCTACTAGACCTTCTACGACCACTATCTGTCCCTTTCTCAAAGCATTTCTGTAATTATCAAAAGCTTCAGACCAAATAGATACCTCTAATCTTCCAGAAGAATCATCAATAGTAGCAAAAGCATACCTTCCATGCCTACCTTGTCTAACGTTTAAGTGAACTAATGTGCCAGCGACCCTTTGTTTATGACTGGCTTCTTCTAATTCAGAAATAAGGAAACCGCACATCTTTCTAACTTCCTCTGTCTTGTTTTCTAAAGGCTTAGATTCTAAATAGAACCCAAGTGCACTCCATTCGTTAGCTAATTCATCAAATGTGTTTTCTTCGAAATTATTGTCAATAATTTCTAAATTTTCTTTCTCTTCTTCAAAAAAGTCCTTTATTTTACTTTCAGATCTCTCCAGGGATTGCTCTACTTTCTTTAATGTGGGTTCAATCATATTATAAAGAACATTCCTTGTTCCTAAAGAATCCATTGCTCCAGACCCTATTAAAGTAGTTAGAATTCTCTTATTTAATCTACTGCTTCCAATTCTTAAACAAAAATCATAAAAACTCTCAAAAAGTTTATTTTCTCTTGCTAAGACTATTGAGTTAACTAAAGATTCTCCCACACCCTTGATTGCACCAAGACCATAAAGAATTGTTTTGCTATCAAGATTAACAAATAGATAAGAACTACTATTTATATCTGGTTTTTTAACTGTTAACCCCATTGACCTGCAATCATCTACATACATTTGGATCCTATCTGTCGTATCTAATTCGGAAGATAAAAGTGAAGACATAAACTCCGAAGGATAATGAGCCTTTAGCCAAGCTGTTTGGTAAGCAATCAAGGCATAGCCAACAGAATGTGACCTATTAAAACCATAGCCAGCAAATTGCTCTATCTGATCGAATAAATTTTCTGCATAGCTTCTGTTAACTTCTTTTTCAACAGCGCCCTCTATAAAATCTTTTCTCATCTTTTCCATTTCATCTTTCTTCTTTTTTCCCATTGCGCGTCTTAAAATATCTGCCTGACCTAAAGTAAAACCTGAAAGGTCCTGTGCAATTTGCATAACTTGTTCTTGATAAACAATTACACCGTGTGTTCTATGAAGTATATTCTTCACTGAGTCATGGCCATAAGTAACATCTTCTCTGCCATGCTTTCTATCTATATATGAATCAACCATGTTCATACCCAAGGCACCTGGTCTGTACAAAGCATTCATACTAACTATATCTTCAAATTCATTAGGTTCTAGCTGTTTTAGATATTCCTTCATTCCACGAGACTCAAGTTGGAATACCCCAGTTGTATCTCCCCTTTGTAATAGCTCAAATGTCTTTTTGTCGTTAAGAGGTAAATCATTAATATCTAAAATTACTTCATTCTTTTCATTGATCCTTTTTAGAGTCCAATTAATCACTGTTAAAGTTTTTAAGCCCAAGAAATCAAATTTAACAAGTCCAGCTGATTCAACATCTCCCATATCAAACTGGGTAGCCACTGTTCCCTTATCTTTATCTACTATCAGTGGAGTAAAATCTGTTAAGGCTGTAGGAGCTATAACAACTCCTGCGGCATGAGTTCCTACACTTCTAGATAACCCTTCTAACTTCAAAGACATGTCAAAAACTTCCTTGCTTTCTTCACTAGATTCAATTAGTTCCTTAAATTCTTTTTCTTTATATGCTTCATCAAGTGAAATACCTAAGACATCAGGAATAGCTTTAGCTAGCTTATCTCCGAATCCATAGGGCTTACCTAGCACTCTAACTACATCTCTCAAAACAGCCCTGGCAGCCATAGTTCCTCTTGTACTAATCTGAGCAACTGAATCTTTCCCATATTTCTCTGTAACATACTCTAAGACTCTATCTCTTCCTTCCATACAAAAATCAATATCAAAGTCAGGGTTGCTAACTCTATCGGGATTTAAAAACCTTTCAAATAAAAGGTCATACTTTAATGGGTCGATCGCAGTTATTCCTAAAGCATAGGCAGTTATTGACCCTGCTCCTGAACCTCTTCCAGGTCCTACTGGAATATCATTTTCTTTAGCCCAATTTACAAAGTCTGCAACAATTAAAAAATAACCTTCAAAACTCAATTTACAAATCATATTAAGCTCATAATCTAATCTTTTTTTGTAATCATCTTCATTAATCGAGTAAGAATTTACAGAATTAGTAATTTCTTTTAATCTTCTCTTTAGGCCTTCCGTAGCTTTTTCAATCAGGTAGTCTTTAGTGGTCTTTTTCCCTGGAACCTCAAAGTCTGGAAGATAAAATTCTCCGAGTTCCAGTTCTAGATTACATTTTTTGGATATTAGAAAAGTATTTTCTAGTGCTTCAGGAATATCAGAAAATTTATTTCTCATTTCTTCGCTAGAAGCTAGATACTGACTTTCAGAATATTCCTTTGCTCTTGAGGAATCAGCTAATACTTCTCCCTTTTGTATACAAACCCTAGCTTCATGAGCTTCAAAATCAGAAGGCATTTCATCATCTGGATCAATAGGAGATAAGAACCTAACATCGTTAGTGGCAACTAGACAAATATCTTCTTCCCTAGCTAATTTAATTGCGCTTTGATTATATTCTTCTTCATCTGGTCTTCCCACTCTCTGAACTTCTATATAAAAATCATCTCCAAAAACTTCTTTAAAAAAGTTTAATCTTTTTTTTGCTAATTTTAAGTCCCTAGATAAAAGAGCTTGGCCTATATGGCCTTTTTGACCACCAGAAAGTGCTATCAAGCCCTCTGAATACTCTCTTAACCAATTTACTTTGACTGATGGTATTCCATCCTGAAGACCTTCGATGTAAGACTTCGATACTATGTTAGTTAAGTTAGTGTAACCCTCTTTATTTTTTACTATTAAGATGAGAGGTGCTCCCATATTGCTCTCTTCTTTGGTTAAATTTAGTTCACATCCAACAATAGGCTTTATACCTTTTTGTCTTGCTAAGCGATAAAATTTTATTAGTCCAAATAGGTTAGAGAAGTCGGTTAAAGCTATAGCTGGAAAATTATTTTCATAAGAATAATTAACCAAATCTTCGACCCTTATAATTCCATCTGAAAGTGAATATTCAGAATGGAGGTGTAAATGTACAAATTGTTCTGATTTCATAAGTGAATTACTTATATTCTTTATCTTTAATAGGTCTAAAAGATATTCTATGTTCCTTACAGGGCCCGTACTTTTTTATAGCTTCTAAATGCACTTTTGTTAAATATCCTTTGTTTAGTTGAAAACTATAATTCTTATATTTTTTTGATAATTCTATCATTAATTTATCTCTATAAATTTTAGCTACTATGGAAGCTGCCATAATGCTCTCACATTTAGTATCCCCCTTGATAATTGCCCTCCCAGGAATATTGGTTTTAGGCAAATATATGCCATCAACTAAGATGAATTCTGGTTTTGTATTAAGTCCTTCTATGGCCTTTTTCATTGCCAATAAAGAAGATTGTAAAATATTTATTCTATCTATTTTCTTAGAAGATACTATTCCAATATTCCAAGCTATAGATCCTTTTTTAATATCTTTTACTAATTCTCGTCTCCTTAGAGAAGATAAAGTTTTTGAATCCCTTAAACCGGATATCTGATGATCTTCTTTTAATATTACAGCAGCTGCAACTACAGGACCCGCCACTGGTCCTCTGCCTACCTCATCAACACCTGCTAAGAGCTTCAAAGAATTTGAAATATAGTTTTAGCAGCAGTCTGAGGACCATCAGATTCTAGTAATGAATGTATAAGGTCGATCTCTTTTAAAAGTTTTTCTCGGTTTTTATCTATATTATTAAAGGCTTCGAGAATCTTATATTTAGTTACATCTGACTGAATAAGTTCTGGAAATATTTCTTTTTCTGCCAGAAGATTAGGCAAGGCAAATGTATTTATTTTTAGAAATGGTTTTAAAAGCAGATAAGTAATCCAATTTGTCTTATAGGCTACTACAGAAGGAGTTCTGAAAAGAGCTGCTTCTAACGAAGCAGTTCCTGAAGTGACTATGGCTAAATCAGCAGCAGATAAAACCTCTTGTGCATTTCCCTCTGAGAAATTAATCCAATTTAGGGTTTCATGACCTTTTATAAATTCTTTAAATTTTAAATCTGTTAACGGCATATAAAAGCAAATATTAGGGTTATTAAGTTTTATTAGCTTAGCCGCATCAATAAATAAAGAAGACATTTTTTTTATTTCAGATTTTCTACTACCAGGCAATAATGCAATCATCTTCTTGTTTTTGATTGAGAATCTCTCTTCTTTTAGTTCTTGTTTATTTATTTTCTTTGGGATCTTGTGAGCTAATGGATGTCCAACAAAAGTAGTTCTTACTGATGAATTTTCATAAGCTTTGTTCTCAAAAGGAAACAAATTCATTACATTATCAACCGATTTTTCTATTGTTTTAAGCCTTCCTTGTCTCCAAGCCCATATAGTCGGACTTACATATTGAACAGTCTTTATCCCGTGACCTTTTAGATCCTTAGATATAGGTAAATTGAAATCTGGTGAGTCTATTCCAATAAAGATGTCAGGAGATTCTTTGATTAAAAAGTTCTTTAGTTCTTTTCTTAGTTGCAATAATTCTTTTATTCTTAAAAGAGGGTCTATCAAACCCATTACTGAAATTCTTTCCATATCAAAAAAAGAATTCAGCCCTTCCTGTTGCATCTTATTTCCCCCAACTCCTATAAAGGTATAAGAAATAGAGGGAGTTAATTTTTTTAATTGTTTTATAAGAGACCCTCCTAGCTGATCTCCAGATTCTTCTCCAGCAACTATAGCTACTTTAAAACTTGGACTTGTATTTTGATTGATGTTTGAGGACATCAACGAACAATTCCGCGAGAAGATTTTTTTACTGTTTTACTAAACAGTTTTACTTCTTTGTGCTTGGCCTCAAGAGGTTTCATTTCTCTTAAAGCTTCTTCAATAGTAAGATTTTTCCTATAGGTAGATCTATAAGCTGATCTTAGAGCCTCTATAGCTCTAGGTGAATAGCCCAATCTTTTCATTCCAACAGTGTTTATACCATAAGGTTTTGCGGGATTACCTCGGACCCTAACAAAAGCAGGTATATCCTTGTTGACTGCACTTCCCATTGCGCAGAAGCTGTAAGATCCTACAGTACAAAACTGATGAACAATTGCATATCCGGCAAGTATAGCTCCCGTACCGACCTTAACTGCGCCTGCTAAAGCAGCTTGATTAGTTAAAACAACATCATCTTCAATTTCGCAATCATGAGCTACATGTGAGTAGGCCAAAAAAAGATTCCTATTCCCTATTTTAGTAACTCCTTTTTCTTGGATTGTTCCTCTATGAATTGTGACACCTTCTCTTATTTGGTTTTCATCTCCTATAACCAATCTCGTAGGTTCGCCTTTATATTTTTTATCTGGGCTTCCATCACCTACGGTTGAGAACTGAAATAAATGGTTGTTTTTTCCAATTTTGGTATTTCCCTTTAGAATCACATGAGATTCTAAGATCGTTCCAGAACCTATTTTTACTTGAGGTCCTATAACACAATAAGGACCAATGGAAACACCATTATCTAGCTTAGCTTTAGGATCTATTATTGCTGTAGGGTGGTGCATATCTATTTTGGCCTATCTGCACAAAGTATAGTGGCCTCAGCAACTATCTCGTCTTCAACTTTTGCTGTACATTTAAATTTCCAGATTCCTTTTTTTTCATTCATTACTTCAGATTCTAATATAAGTTTATCGCCGGGTACTGCTGGTCTTTTAAAGCGCAAAGTATCAGCTCCAACAAAATAATATATTGAACCTTCTTCAGGCGTCTTATTCATTGTTTTAAAGCCCAAAATTCCTGAAGCTTGTGCCATAGCTTCTAGAATTAAAACCCCTGGCATAACTTTTTTATCTGGGAAATGTCCTTCGAAAAAAGGTTCGTTAAGAGTTATATTTTTATAGGCTTTAATATATTTTCCTAAATCTAATTGCTCAACTCTATCTACCAACAAAAAAGGGTATCTATGAGGCAAGTATTGTTGTATCTCTTCTATATCTATTGAAACTTCCATAAGCTAATATTACTTCATATCTTTAAGTTTTTTCATTATCACTGCATTTCTCTTCCATAGATTATGTTTCATAAGCGGAGTTCCTGAAGTATAAGTTCCAGGCTCAGCGATGGATTGAGTTACCAAAGAGAGCGCTGTTATGTTTACAGAATCTGTAATCTTTATGTTATCTATGACACCGCAACCACCTGAAATAGTGCAGTTCTTTCCTATTACAGCACTTCCAGCTATAGCTGTATTTGCAGCTATGGCTGTTGATCTTCCTATATGAACATTGTGAGCTATGTGAACTTTGTTATCTAGCTTCACTTGTTCTTCAAGAATCGTATCTCCTATTGATCCCCTGTCTATAGAGCAATTTGATCCAATTTCAACTCTATCTCCAATTATGACCCTACCTAGATGGTCTATTTTTTCCCAATTCTCTCCATCCCTAGCAAAGCCGAGGCCGTCTGATCCTAATACAGTTCCTGAATGAATAATACAATCCTTACCTAATTCAACCTCATGATAAATAGAGACATTTGAATTTATTATTGTATTTTCTCCAACAATAACTGAATCTCCTATAAATACGCCACTACCAACTTGAACACCCTCATTTATGATTGCATTATCTGAAACTTTAGAAAATGAACCTATAGATGAAGTAGAGCTAATTGTTGCCTTTATAGAAATATCCGCTAAAGAGGAAATTCCTGAGCTCGCAGGGGGTAAGTAAATTTCTT
This sequence comes from Gammaproteobacteria bacterium, assembly GCA_045563675.1. Taxonomy (GTDB): domain Bacteria; phylum Pseudomonadota; class Gammaproteobacteria; order Magnimaribacterales; family Magnimaribacteraceae; genus AEGEAN-183. The sequence continues at coordinate 864,831 of JBJLIX010000001.1, read as the reverse complement.
TAAAAACTTGAGTAGCTTTTGCATATACCAGATAAGCATCCTCCGCTATGATCTTATCACAAGCTACAAGGTCTTTGTTTTCTTGTGAAATTATTACCGCAGAAGCTTTTGTTGTCTTTAAGTCTTTAATAAATTCTTTTCTAGATAAAAAACTAATCTCGTCCTTATTAGCGTTTGAAAGAGTATTTATACCTTTAATAAATTTATCAGAGTCACCATCCAAGTCAGCTCCAAGGATTTTAGCAAGTTTACCTAACTTTATACCTTTACTAAGAGACACTTAAAAAAACTTATTCTTCTTTTTGGTTTAGAAGCTCTACTACTTCAGGAGTCAGGTTTAAAGTTGGATCTCCCTGATCAAAACCAAGTACTGACTGTCTATGAAGTAATATTTTAATACCCTTAGCCTTCATTAGTTCTGTTACAACCTTTTGAAACTTGGGAGCTTGCTCATTCTGAATAAGCCCTATTAATTCATTTCTCATAGTAGCAAGTTTCTGATTTAAAAACTGAGCATCTTGACTCAAGGACTGTAGTCTTTTTTGAGCGTCAATCTTTTGATCTTCAGACATCGTAGGACCTTCCTTTTGCAATTTTTCTTGAATCTCAGTAGCTTCATTGATTTTCAACTGGAGGTCTTCTTCTACTTCTTTCCATTCCTTGCTTGTAGCCAGCTCTTCAAAAGCCTGTTTCGAAGCTTCTGTACCTAGAATTGCTGCTTCTACGTCAATTACTGCAATTGATACTTCTGAATCCTCTTCTGCAGTTAACACAAAACAAGCAAAAATTATTGGTAACAACAATAACTGTTTAATAAATTTCATATTTTCTCCTATTTACCTTCTATATAAGATCTTAAGTGCTGCAAGTTTAACGGTTAAAACAGTTTGTTTACAGTTAATCTTTAAAATTGTGTCCCTATCTCAAATTGGAATCCCTCCGTCCTGTCTAAAGGACCTGCATTGCCTACTGTAGCCAATGCTAAAGACATTGGTCCTAATTGAGTAATCCAGGTTACACCAATACCATAAGAATACCTTAATTGGGATAAATCTAATTCACTACAAAACTCTTGACTTGCTGTACCGCAATCTTGCGCAAAAACATTTCCGGTATCTATAAAGAAAGAGGTTCTTACAGATCTTTGATCCTCTAAGAAAGGTAATCTAAATATCAAGTCGAAACCACCCTCCACTAGATAAGCCCCCCCAATAGATCTATCGTCATTCCTGTTAAAGCCCAAATAAGGATTTAAAACCATTTGTCCATTTGTATCCAAAATTGGTTCTCCTTGTGCATCCAGGATATATTCTGACTGAGTAGCTCTTGGTCCTAAAGTATTAGCTCTAAAACCTCTAACTGAGGTAATTCCTCCTGCATAAAAATGCTCGTAAAATGGTGCTACTTTAGTATCGCCGTATGGTTCCAATGCTCCAATCTCTCCTCTAAGACCTAGAATAAATCTACCTGAGAATATTGGTCTATAAAATCTAGTTCTATAAGTTGCCCTAGCGTAGGTTATTGAACTTCCAGGAACAGCCAACTCAAAGCCCACCGACTGAGAAGTTCCAGAAGTAGGAAAAATTCCTCTATTTAAAGTAACCCTAGACCAAATAAATTGACTCTTCAGAGCTTCAAATTTTGTACCTTCTGAAGAAGTAAAAGAGATAATCTGAGAGGCTGACATAGCACCAACATCTATTTCAGTATTCTCATATCTCAGATTTAAGCCTACTCTTTCAATATCACTTATGGGCAATCCAAATTGGATGCCTGCTCCATAGGAATCAGAAGTGTAACTAGCAACATTATATTGACCATAGTCAGACTCATTATAAAAAATGCTATAACCTCTGCTAACTCCATCAATAGTGTAATAAGGATCTCCATAATCAAAGAAATAGCTTTTTCTCCAAGAGCTATCATTAATTCCTACTCCAACTCTTTTTCCGGTCCCAAAAGCATTATTTTCTGAATAATTAAGACCTAACATTAGACCCCAAGAGGAATAACCAAAACTTCCTCCTATGCTTCCAGAAACTTCCTCCTCAACGGAAAACTCTACATCTACTTGATCATTAACTCCAGCTACAGGAAGTGTTTCAGATTCAACTTCCTTAAAGAAACCAAGCCTTTCTAGTCTTAACTTAGAGTTCTCTATTAATACATTTGATGCCCAAGCACCTTCCATTTGTCTCATTTCTCTTCTGAGAACTACATCATGAGTTCTTTGGTTGCCTTTAAAGATAATTCTTCTTACATAAGTTCTTTGCTGTGGATCAACATAAAAAGTTAAATCTACTGTACCTTTGTCTTTGTTTATATCAGGCACCCCATTAACTTCAGCAAAACTGTATCCGTCATTGCCCAAGATATTTGTAAATATTTCTTCTGTCTCTGTTATAAGAAACTGAGAATAAGTTTCCCCTTCTTTTATTAAAATTAAGGAGCGAAGAATCTCTTCATCAACTGGAATATCGCCTGTCAAACTTATTTGATTTACTTTATAAGAAATACCTTCATTAATATTTAAAGTAATAAAGACTGATTTTTTATCAGGAGAAATAGTTACTTGGGAACTAGACATTTCGAACTCAACATAACCCCTGTCTTTATAAAAAGAAGTTAGAGTTTCTATATCACCCTTCAGTTTTTCTTTTGAATATTTATTATCGCCACTCAGAAATGAAAACCAACCTCCTACACTTAACTCAAAATCTCTTAAAAGCTCTTTATTAGAGTAAGTGTTATTCCCTACTATATTAATGGACTCAATAGTAGCAACTTCACCCTCTTCTATCTCTATTTCTAACTCTACTCTATTTCTTGGTTTTGAATTGGTTTGAATGTCTACTAAAGCTCCATATCTACCTTGCGCCGTATATTGTCTTTGGATTTCTAAAGCTAAACCGCTTAAAACAGATCTTTTAAAAACTTGACCTTCTGAAAGACCTGCTCCTTTAAGCCCCTTCATGAGGTCTTCAGTCTTTAAAGCTTTATTTCCATCAATCTCTATATTTGATATTGAAGGTCTTTCAACAAGACTAATTATTAATATATTTCCATCTCTACCAAGCTGGATATCATCAAATTGACCTGTCTTAAATAAAGTTTTAGCTACAATTTGAAGACTATATGTATCTACGCTATCCCCAACGGATACGGGCATTTCAGCAAAAACACTTCCAGCAGAAACTCTTTGTAACCCACTAATTCTAATATCATTAACTACCCAAGCTTCTTCATTGCTATAAGCAAGAGAACTATGAAAAAATAACATAGTTACAAGATAAAGTAAGGGACTAAGGGTGAAAGAATATTTACTCATTAAACAATTCTTGTAATATCATTAAAAACTGCAAAAACCATCAGCCCCATAACAAGCAGAAGGCCTATTCTATATGCAAATTCTATAAACCTTTCAGAAAGCTCTGATCCTTTTATCTTCTCTGCAGCTATTAAAACTAATTGACCTCCATCTAAAATTGGAATGGGAAGCAAGTTAACTAGACCCAAGTTTATACTTAAAAGAGCCATTATACTTACAAAAGAAACTAAACCAGCCTTAGCAGCTGCCCCTGATAGAGTTGCTATCTGTATTGGGCCTCCAATATTTTCAGAAGATATTGAGCCTGTAATCATCTTTCCAATTGAATCTAGAATAAGAATAGTAAAATTATAGGTTTCTTTAATACCCAAAAGCAGAGCTTTAATAGGTCCTTTTTTTGTTACTAATAAAAACTCTTCTGGCATTTCATTGTTACTAGAAATCATTCCTATACCCAACCTTCCTTTACTAATGCCTTGCTGATCTACAGTCGAACCAATCGAAACAAAAACTTCTATTAGCTCTTGTTTCCTTTCAATTCTTAAATATGTATCCCTATCTGGCATTGAAGAAATTTGTTCGACTAATTGATACCAAGTTGAAACCTTTTTATCGCCTACAGATAAAATGATATCTCCTTTAATTAAGCCAGCTCTTTCAGCTGGGCTATCTTTTTGTATAAAAGCAATTAAAGGAGGTATAAAAGGTTTAATCCCAAAAGCTGTCATTGGACTTTGGTCTATTTCAGAACTAAGCCAATTAACTATTCTGACAGTTTCTAGATATTTTAAATTAGAATTAGGTTTTTTAAATTCTATTAGGACTTCTCCAGTATCCCCAATTCTTGAACTAAGAATAGTATTAAGATCTTTTAAACCAAGAACCTTCCTGTTATCAATTGAAATAATCTTGTCCCCGGTACTCAAACCTGCTTGCTGTGCCAAACTTCCCTCAGATACGTCTCCTACTAATGGAACGATGTCCTTAACCCCAATCATAAAGATTAAAAAATAACAAATAACTGCTAAAAAGAAGTTTGCTATTGGTCCAGCAGAAGTAATAATTGCTCTAGCACCCAAAGTGGTTTCCAAATAAGAGATGCCTTTTAGGTTATCTTCTAGGTCTTCTTCGCCCTGTAAAGGGTGGTCTTCACCCTGCATCTGAACATAGCCTCCTAAAGGGAGGATCCCTATAGAGAACTCGGTTCCTCTTTTATCAAACCTTTTTAGGAGTGTTTTCCCAAACCCTATCTTGAATCTAATAACTTGAACATTAAACCACCTAGCAGCTAAAAAATGACCTAGCTCATGAATGCCTACTATAACTAATATAAGCAATGTAAATGACATTAAGATGAAAATGATTTCGTACATGTTAATTTTTTAAAAAGTTTATTTTTTTCTTAGCTAATTCCCTTGCTAAAATATCAGCTTCATAAATACCTTCTATTTCTTTGACAGTCTTTATCTCAATTGTATCCATAACAAGTTCAATAATTTCCATTATTTGATTAAAGTCTATTACTTTATTCAAAAAAGCTTCTACAGCTACTTCGTTAGCAGCATTCAATAAAGCAGTTGAAGTACCTCCAGCAGAAAGGGCTTTTCTTGCTAGATTTAAACTAGGAAACTTTTGATTATCAGGTTTAATAAAATTTAATCGAGAAATTTTTTCTAAATCAAGACTCTCTGAAAAGGATTCTATTCTGTCAGGAAAGCCTAGGCCATAGGCAATAGGAATTTTCATATCTGGTAAAGATAACTGAGCAATTATTGAATTATCAGTAAATTCAACTAAAGAATGAACTATTCCTTCAGGATGGATAATTATGTCAATCTGTTCTGAATCTAAATCAAATAGCCATTTAGCTTCTATTACTTCCAGTCCTTTATTCATCATTGTTGAGGAATCAACAGAAATCTTCTTTCCCATAGACCATACCGGATGAGCAATTGCTTCTTCTGGTGTTATTTTTGGAAAATCGCTTACATTCTTCTTCAAAAAAGGTCCGCCAGAACCAGTGAGAATTACCTTTTTTAAACTACTACTGGAACCGCTTATTCCAGAAAGACACTGATGAATAGCGCTGTGCTCACTGTCAATTGGGAAAATATCTGCTTTAGCCTCCTTTGCTGCTTTGTTTAATATTTCTCCTGCTACTACATATGCTTCTTTATTTGCTAAAAGAAGTCTCTTTCCTGATGTTAGAGCTTTATAAATACTTCTTAATCCGGCTATTCCTACTATGCCAGCAACAACAACATCTACTTCATTAGAAGAGATTAATTTAAGAAAATCTTTCTTATCAATTAGTGAAGTGCTTAAATTTTCTTGGTACAACTTCTCTTTAAGTTTTTTTGAAGACTCTTTGTCTTCCAAATGCACATATTTTGGTTTAAAAACCTTACACTGGTTTAAGATCTTCTCCCAATTAGATTTTGCACTTAATAAAGAAATCGTAAATATTTCAGAGTTATTCTTCACTACACTTAATGTAGAAGAACCAATCGATCCTGTAGAGCCCAGAATAGCTAAATTCTTCATTATTAGCCATCCATAAGAAAAACAAGAATTACAAATGCTGGAGCAGCAGCTAAATGACTATCTATACGATCAAGAATTCCTCCATGTCCAGGAATTAAATTTGAAGAGTCTTTTACTCCTGATGCTCTTTTAAATAAACTTGCTGAAGCGTCACCTAGAACCGAAAAAAGCGAAACTATAAAAACTAAAATTATAGGTTTTAGATTTCTAAGCTCTCCAAATATTGCAAAAAAGAATGTAAAAATAATAGTTGTTCCAACTAAGGCAATAAAAAAACCTTCAAGTGTTTTCTTTGGACTAATGTTTGACAAGAACTTTCTCTTTCCATACTTCTTTCCTCCAAAGTAAGCTAGTGTATCCATGATAGCGCTAATACTAATTAATAAAAGAATTGCTGATCTATTAGAAATATTTAAACCCAACCTTTCTAAAAAATTACTTTCATAACTAACTATTAGGAAAATAGATGTCCAGAAAGGTATGTGGGTAAGAAAAGTAGCAATTAACCAAATATATTTATTTTGTAAGAAGCTCTTATTATGAGGAAAGGCTAAGATTTGGAAAAAAAGAATTACCCATGTTAGAAGTCCTAAAGAAATAAGAAGAAATTTAAATGTTATTCCAAAGCTTAAGTAAATAAAAGAGAAGAATAAGATTAATGCTATTAGTACAGCAATTTCTGAAGAGAACCTTAATCTAATAAACTCCCATGTTGATAAACTTACGATAAGACTTATCAGTAAAGTTAAAGCATGAAAAGGAAGTAATAATAGGGAGCTAATAATCACTAAAGCGATTATCAAGCCTGTAATTATTCTAGTTCTTATCATATTTAAGTTTCAAAGCTTGATTTATTTCCAAAAGTCCTCTTACGATTAGCGTATTCAATTAAAGCCTTTTCGAAATTGACACTATCAAAATCTGGCCATAATAAATCACTAAAATAGAGCTCTGAATATGCTAAATGCCAAAGTAAAAAGTTACTAACTCTGTATTCTCCTCCTGTTCTAATACATAAATCTGGGTCTGAAAAGTTAGACAAAGAAGTAAAAGAGTTAACTAAATCTTCATCTATTGCAGTTTCTTCTTCTAATTCTGTTATCTTCTTAATAGCCTGCACAATATCCCACCTACCTCCGTAACTAGCAGCTATTACTAGATCTAAATTTTTGTTCTTTTTACAAAGTGTTAACTTCTCTGCTTCTTTAATTCTATCTAGTAGATCGGAATCGAATCTATTTAAATCCCCTATAAAAGATAATTGAACTTTATTTTCTATAAGATTTGGTACTTGTTCTTGTAAAGCTTGAGCAAGAAGCTGCATTAATAAGTTCACTTCCTCATCTGACCTTCCCCAGTTTTCACTACTAAAAGCGAAAAGGGTGAGTGTTTTTAGTTTTTTCTCTACAGCAAATTCTACAGCTTCTCGTGCTCTTTCTACCCCCTGTTGATGTCCTGAGACTCCTGGAAGCTTTTTTAATTTAGCCCATCTATTGTTACCATCCATAATAATAGCAACATGCGATGGAAGTGGTTCTGAAGGGTTGCTTTGGTCCATGAAAACTAGATAAAAGATTAAAAATCTAGTAGATCTTTTTCCTTTAATGACAAGATCTCATCTACTTTATTTACATAAATGTCAGTAAGTTTTTGTATCTCTTCTTCACCTTGCCTTTCTTCATCTTCTGAGATTTCTTTCTCTTTTAAAAATTCTTTTAATTGAGAATTTCCTTCCCTTCTGACATTTCTTATAGACACCTTTGTATTTTCAGCATCTGATTTAGCTTTTTTAGTAAATTCTTTTCTAGTTTCTTCAGTTAAATCAGGAAGAATGACTCTAATCGTATCTCCAGAAGTTGCAGGATTAATGCCTAAATCGGATTCCATGATAGTTTTTTCTATGTCTTGTACTATAGATTTCTCCCAAGGAATAACTGCTAAGGTTTTTGCGTCCTCTACTGAAATATTAGCTAATTGCGAAAGGGGGGTAAGAGTTCCATAATAATCTACCTTTATATCCTCTAAAAGAGCAGGACTTGCTCTACCTGTTCTTATTTTTTTTAATGCAATATCAAGAGAATTTATGCTTTTCTCCATTCCTTTTTTGGTATCTTCTATAATTTCATTAAGCATACTTCTAAGATTTATTTAATTGAGACATTACTTCAGTCGCAAAATCTGTTTGATCTATCTCAATTCCTTCGCCGACTTCAAACCTTCTAAATTCTAATACTTTAGAGTCATTATTACTTAAAATATCTCTAATTTTTTTATCTGGATCCTTTACAAATTGTTGTTCAGAAAGGCTAGCTTCATTAATAAATTTTTTTATTTTTCCTTCAACCATTCTATTAATGATGTCCTGTGGTTTGTTAGTTTCAGAAGATTGAGCTACAAATATCTCTCTTTCCTTATCAATAAGTTCTTTAGGTATGTCCTCAGGTGTAATGGCACTTGGACTGGTTGCTGCAGCATGCATAGCTATTTCTTTAGCTATATCTTTATTTCCTCCTTCCAAGCAGACTACACAAGCTATTTTCTTGTTTGAATGTAAATAGACTCCTATATTGCTTGAATCATCTAAACTTCTGTAAATCCTTCTTACTACTATATTCTCTCCAAGTTTTTGAACCAGCTTTTCTCTTTTATCTTCTAATTCTCCTTCCATCAATTCCTTCAAGTTTTTAGAGGGTTCTATGGAAAGAGCTTTAATAACCTCTTCTGAAAAATTAATAAATGAATCATCCTTTGCAACAAAATCTGTCTCGCAATTTATTTCAACCATAAAAGCTATATCGTCTTTTTGGATAGCCTGAATGATTCCATCGGCAGCTGACCTGTCAGCCTTCTTTTCTGCTTTAATTCCGCTAGATTTCCTTAATTCTTCAATTGCTAATTCGATATTTCCTTCCACTTTCAAAAGTGCCTGTTTGCAATCCATCATTCCCATACCTGTTCTTTCCCTAAGTTCTTTTACTAGGGATGCTGAGATATTTGTCATATTAATTCCTTATTTTTCTTGATCTTTAGATTTCTCTTTTTCTTCTTGATCAATATCGGGTGTCTCTTCAGATGCAGTCTCATTCTTATTTTTTTCTTTCTTTGGGGATTCTTCTAATTCTGAGCTTTCCTTATCTTTCTTTTTAATTTCTTTATTATCTTCTTCTTTCTTAATAATCTTTGGACCTTCAGAATCTACATTTGTTTTTAATCCGGTTGCTAACTTTGATCCATCTAAGCAAGCATCAGAAACTGCTCTAGAAAATAGTATAATTGACCTGGTAGCGTCATCATTTCCTGGTATTACATAATCAACCTTCTCAGGACTACTGTTTGAATCAACAACTCCAATTATTGGTATTCCCATCTTGCTTGCCTCAGAAACTGCTATAGATTCTCTTTTAACGTCAATTACAAATAATGCATCTGGAAGACCCCCCATATCCCTTACGCCTCCTATAGCTCTTTGTAATTTATCTATCTCTCTTTGTAATTTTAAGCCTTCTTTTTTGGTTAGTTTTTTAAAGATGCCCTCTTCTTTCTGTCTTAAAAGATCTTCTAATCTATTAATTGAAGATCTAATGGTTTTATAGTTAGTTAACATTCCCCCCATCCATCTTTCGTTAACATAAGGCATATTGCATCTTTCTGCTTCTTCTTTAAGAATGCTTGAAGCAGCTCTCTTGGTTGCCACAAAGAGTATTTTGTTATTTTTCTGTGCCACTGATTTCACAAAGGCTAATGCAGGCTTTAAAAGCTCTTTAGTTTGCATTAAATCAATTATGTGAATCTTATTACGAACACCAAAAATATAATTTTCCATCTTGGGGTTCCAATACTTCGTTTGATGTCCGAAATGGACTCCTGCTTGGAGCATCTCCTCTATTGATAGATCTGCCATTTGCTCTCCTAGTCTAAGAACGATTTTAATCGTTCGGGTTATTCTTCCATGTTTTACTACTCTTAACTAAAGATGAGCTTTCTTTAGCACCCAAGAGATAGAAACAAACACGTGCTACATTATTTTCTAGAAATAAATAAATTTACTCTAAAAAGGGGTGGCTTTATACCACAAATTAATCATCTTCAAAAGGGACATAAATGTCTGACATTTGGTAAAGTCCAGATGAACCCCTTTTTTTATCAAGCCAAACTGCTGCTAACAAAGCACCTTCAGAGTAAACAGATCTGTTTGTAACTTTATGAGAGATCGTTAAGACTTCATTGTCTTTGATTATAGAGACACTATGCTCTCCTGCAGAACTATCTTCTCTTAAACTTTCTATCAAAATCTTCCTATCTAATAAGCTATTTTCTATGAATTTAGTAATATCTTTTGATGTTCCTGAAGGTAAGTCCTTCTTATCTTTGTGATGTTTTTCGAGTATTTCAATTTTATGGCTAACAAGATAATTTTTTACAGAAGAAAGCATTTCTTTTAAAAGGGTTATGCCTAAGCTGGTGTTGGGAGCTAATACTAAAGGTATTTGCTTTGAAGCTTCCTTTATTATCTTTTCTTGTTCCTCATCAAATCCGGTTGTACCAATAATCATAGGTATTTTTTTTATAACAGCTTGTTCTAATGTAGCTATGCTAAAAGAAGGCTCAGAAAAATCTATAATTATAGAAGAGCCCCATATTTCTTTATTCTCAATAAAACTAAACGGCACAATCTCTAATATCCCATATACAGAGTCATCTTTATTTTTCTTTTGGGACAATGTCTCTATTAAGGATTGACCCATTTTCCCTGTAGACCCTGAAACTAATATATTAATTAAGTTTTCAGACATCTTAACTACCATCAAAGAATGATTTTACTTTTCCGAACCAGGCTGAGCTTAAAGGTGAATTCTTCTTTTGTTTTAGAGATGAACCCAATTCTTTGAGTAGCGTTTTTTGTTTAGAGTCTAGTTTCTGTGGAGTTTCTACAATCACTCTACATAAAAGATCTCCTATAGCAGAACTTCTTATTTTTTTTACTCCCTTGCCCTTTAGTCTAAATAACTTTCCAGTTTGCGTTCCTTCGGGAATCTTGATTTTAACTTTACCGTCTAAAGTAGGAATCTCTATTTCTGAACCTAAGGCGGCATCTACAAAACTTATTGGAGCTTCACAATATAAATGTTGTCCATCCCTTTCAAAGACCTCATGGGAAAGGACCTTGATTTGAACATATAAGTCTCCTCTACTACCTCCTCTGGGTCCAGCTTCACCTTCACCAGATAATCTAATCCTATCCCCAGAGTCTATTCCAGCAGGAATCTTAACTGAGAGGGTCTTAGTTTTTTCAACCCTTCCTTGACCTTTACATTCTCTGCATGGATTGGTTATGACTCTACCAGATCCACCACAATGTCTGCAGGTTTGAGAAATAGAAAAAAAACCTTGTTGCATCCTAACTTGACCGGCACCTTGGCAAGAGGGACAAGAGGATGGTTCTGTTCCAGGTTCTGCTCCAGAACCGTTGCAACCATCGCAAGCATTTAAGGCGGGTATTCTTATCTTTTCTGTAGTTCCTTTTACAGCATTCTCTAAATCAATTTTTAAAGAGAACTCCAAATCTGATCCTCTATTAGAATTTCTAGACCTAGAAAATGGATCACCGCCTCCAAAAATGTCTCCAAATATATCTCCAAATATATCATTAAATGCATCTGTAGCTGATCTTCCTCCGCCAGCAAATCCAGAGGCATCTACTCCTTGATGCCCAAACTGATCATAAGCTGATCTTTTAGAAGAATCTGATAAAACTTCATAAGCTTCTGTAGCTTCTTTGAATTTTTCTGAAGCGGAAGAGTCATCTGGATTCCTATCCGGATGATACTTCATCGCAAGCTTCCTATAAGCTTTCTTTAATTCATCGCCTTGAGCACTTCTATCGACCCCTAAAATGTCGTAATAGTCTCTTTTAGACATTTATGAGCCTTTAGTTTTAAAAATAAGGAGAAATATTATGACTTCTCTTCTTCTTTAACTTCCTCAAAGTCAGCATCAACAGCATCAGTGTCAGGTGCCCCTTCTTCTTGGGTTTCACCCTCTTGGGCTTTATCTTTAGCTTGTTGTTCTTCGTACAGTTTTTGTGCTAAAGAAGCTGAAGCTTCACTCAAAGTTTTTATTTTTTCATCAATCTGATCTTTATCATCAGTTTTAAGTGCTTCTTCTAACTCACCTATTCCTTTCTCTATCGCTTCTTTTTCTTTAGGTTCAGCTTTATCACCGGCCTCTTCTAAAGTCTTCTTGCAACTATGGACTAAATTTTCTCCCATATTCCTGGTTTGCACTAAAGCTTCAAACTTTTTATCTTCCTCAGCATGAACTTCAGCGTCTTTAACCATTTGCTCTATTTCATCATCAGACAGACCGCTTGAAGCCTTAATTTCTATAGATTGTTCCTTTCCAGTAGCCTTATCTTTTGCTGAAACATTAAGAATTCCATTAGCATCAGTATCAAAAGTAACCTCTATTTGAGGCATACCTCTTGGAGCTGCTGGTATATCAGTTAGATTAAACTGCCCTAAGGTTTTATTCTCTGTTGCTTGCTTTCTTTCGCCCTGTAAAACATGCACTGTAACAGCAGTCTGATTATCTTCAGCAGTTGAAAAAATTTGAGATTTATTTGTTGGTATAGTTGTATTCTTATCAATCAAAGGAGTCATTACACCTCCCATGGTTTCTATTCCTAAAGTCAGAGGTGTTACATCCAATAAAAGCACATCAGTTACATCTCCTGCCAATACTGCTCCCTGGATTGCCGCTCCAACTGCAACAGCTTCATCAGGATTTACATCTTTTCTTGATTCTTTACCAAAAAAAGTCTTAACTTTTTCTTGCACCAAAGGCATTCTTGTTTGCCCTCCAACTAATATCACTTCATCTACATCTGAAGCTTTAAGACTTGCATCATTTAATGCAGTTTGGACAGGGGCTATAGTTCTTTCAACTAGACCTTCTACTAAGGATTCCAATTTTGCCCTTGTTAACTTATGAACGAAGTGTTTTGGTCCTGAAGAGTCTGCTGTTATGTAAGGTAGGTTAACTTCTGTTTGCTGATTACTAGATAACTCTATCTTAGCTTTTTCAGCTCCTTCTTTAAGTCTCTGAAGAGCTAGGGGATCATTATGGAGATCAACTCCAGATTCCTTTTTAAACTCTTCAGTTAAATATTCTATAACAGCCAAATCGAAATCTTCTCCGCCTAGAAAAGTATCTCCATTGGTAGACAACACCTCGAACTGATGCTCTCCATCTACTTCTGCTATTTCTATGATAGAGATATCAAATGTTCCTCCTCCTAGGTCGTAAACTGCGATCTTCTGATCACCTTTACCTTTATCTAACCCATAAGCTAAAGCAGCAGCAGTAGGCTCGTTAATTATTCTTTTTACATCTAGGCCGGCTATTTTTCCAGCATCTTTAGTTGCTTGTCTTTGAGAGTCATTGAAGTAAGCTGGAACCGTAATTACAGCTTCTTTCACCTCATGCCCCAGATAGTCTTCAGCTGTCTTTTTCATCTTCTTTAGAATTTCTGCTGAAACTTGTTGAGGAGCTAAGTTTTTTCCGTCTGCCTCTACCCAAGCATCACCATTTTCTGCTGGGACTATTTTATAAGGGACCATGTTTGCATCTTTTTTAACTACTTCATCGCTATGCTTCCTACCAATAAGTCTTTTGATTGCATAGAGAGTATTATTAGGATTTGTAACCGCTTGTCTTTTTGCAGGAGCGCCCACAGTAAGCTCCTCTCCATAAGCTACTACAGAAGGGGTAGTTCTAGCTCCTTCTGAGTTCTCAATAACCTTTGCTTGGTCCCCTTCCATAACGGAAACACAAGAATTAGTTGTACCTAAATCTATGCCTATTACTTTTGCCATATTTTCGTCTCCGAATTATTTATTTAGTATCTAAATGGGGGATAGATAAGATTTTTCAAGAGAAAGTTAGTTATTTATTATCTGCCTTCTTTGTAACTACCACTTTTGCTGGACGTAGAATTCTATTTTGAATGGTAAAACCCCTTTGAATGACCTCTATCACAGTATTTGGCTCTTCCTGTGCATCTTCTACAACAGATATAGCTTCATGTTTTTCTGGATCAAAAGGATCTCCTTTTGGGCTTATTGGCAGAATTCCTGCTGTCTCTAGAGAATCTTCAAAGCTTTTTAAGGTCAATTCAAGACCTTCTTTAATAGATTTAATATCAGCTTCTTGACCAAAAGATTCGAGGGCTCTTTGTATGTTATCGCCCACAGTAATGAATTCTCTGGCCAAAGATTCAGCACCGTAAAGCCTGGCTTTAGTTATTTCTTGGCCAGCAACTCTTCTTACATTCTGCACTTCGGCATGGGCTCTTAGAAGTTGGTCTTTAAGTTCTAATACCTTTTCTTCCAATGACTCTTCTGTCTCTTCTTCCGAATCTTGTTCTGATGATTCTTGTTCGTTATCATCTTCATGAAGACCATTTAGAGTCTCTTCTTTATTCTTGCTCTTTTCTTTATCTTGATTACCCAAATCTATTCTCCTCTCCAGCAATATGGGGATGAAGTTAAAAGCTTCAATACCTTATTTCTTTAAAGGCTTAACATAAATAACCATACTGTGATCAACTATTTCATAACCATTTTCCTTGGCTACTTTTTCTTGAAGTCTTTCAATTTCATCACATTCAAATTCAATGATATCTCCAGTTTCTACGCAAACCATATGGTCATGATGGCTGGTAGGGGTCAGTTCGTAAACTGCCCTCCCTTCTTCAAAATTATGTCTTATACAAATACCTGCCTGCTCAAATTGAGTCAAGACTCTATAAACTGTAGCTAACCCAACATCTTCTCCCAAAGTCATTAAATTTTTAAAAATATCCTCAGCACTCATATGGGGTGTGTCACTAGACTCGAGAAGCTCCAAAATTCTTAACCTTGGTAAGGTAACTTTTAGACCTGCCTTCTTTAATTCTGTTTCATCTGTCACAATAAGCTCCGTAAAAGTTATTAATTAATTTATTATAGATTAAGTCGAAAACTAACGATGCTAAAAAAAATAAAAAATTTATCTTGTTTATCCCTTTTGCTTTTTTTAACTAACTGTTCATTGTTTCAAGTAGTTATTAATCAAGGAAATATTGTTGATGATGAGATGCTGAAAAAGCTAGAAGTAGGAATGACAGAATCACAAGTTAAATATATTCTTGGGACCCCTTTAATAAGTGATACTTTTTTTCCAAATAGATGGGACTATTACACTTCTGTATCCCAAGGAGAAATGGTCTTAGCTGAAACAAAAGTAATTTTATATTTTGAGGACGGAAAATTAATGAAATGGGAAGGTGGTCTTTTAGAGAAAGATATTGAATCTAAGTAATTCCAAAGAATACTGCTGCTACAAAAACAATTCCAACCAACAGAGGAGACAAATATTTTAATAATACAAACCAAGTCCTTATAACCCATCCATCCTGTAGTTCTAATTCATCTAGAACAGTTTCCCTTTTCATAACCCAACCAACAAAAATAGCAATGAATATACCTCCTAACGGTAGAAGAATCTGATTTGACAAGAAATCCATTGAGTCAAAGAAATTGCGATCTCCAATTGGGGTAAAGTCAGATAACAGATTAAAAGAAAGAGCGCTTAAAATACCAAGTGTCCAAGCAACAAAACCCAATCCTGCTGATGCAATAAAACGATTTGTTTTTAATGATTCAACTACCCAAGCTACACCAGGCTCTAAGAGCGAAATAGCGGAACTAAGAGCAGCAATACTTAAAAGTACAAAAAACAATTTTCCAAAGATTAGTCCTAAAGGCATATTTACAAATGCCCAAGGAAGAGTAACAAAAACTAGACCTGGTCCTGCAGCAGGTTCTAGGTTGTTTGCAAAAACAATTGGAAAAATAGCAATACCCGCCAAAATAGCCACCAAAGTATCCAGAAAAGCTACAGAAAGAGCTGTGGATCCTATTTTTTGGGTAGCTGGCATATATGCCCCATAAGCCATAATCGCTCCCATACCAAGACTTAAAGTAAAGAAAGCTTGACCTAATGCAGCAAGGATCACCATGGCATCGATTTTAGAAAAATCGGGAGTAAACAAATAAGAGACTCCTTCTAGAAAGGCACCAGTTTGGGTTGCATATAAACACAAAAGAAGAACTATGATGAACAACAAAGGCATTAACCTATTGATCCATACTTCTAGACCTTTAATAACTCCTCTAGCAACTATGAAGACAGTTATAAAAATAAAAGCACTATGGAAAAGAACTAGTTTGGTTCCATCTGAAAGGAAATGGTTAAACTCTTGGTTATAATATTCTGCTGAAGGTCCTGAAAACCCTTCAAAAATATACGAAATAGCCCAACCTGCAGCTACACTATAGAAAGATAAAATCAGCAATCCTGCTACCGCTCCCATAATTCCTAAAATCTTCCATTGTGGAAAAGTATTAGCTTCTTGTGCTAGATAAGACATAGAGTTTGCTGGACTACTTCGCCCTCTTCTACCAATTAATATTTCGGCAATCATAATGGGAATACCAATTAATAAAATACAAGCTAGGTAAACCAATACAAAGGCTCCCCCTCCATACTCGCCTGCCATGTAGGGAAATTTCCATATATTACCGAGGCCTACAGCCGAACCAGCAGCAGCTAAAATGAAAGTCCAACGCCCAGTCCAGGTACCGTGAATAGATTTTCTTTCTTCAGATTTCATTTAATTATGCTCAAAAGAGGTTTTGTATATGGATTAAGCCAATAAGCTAACATAACTATCATACAGATACAGAGCATAATATTAATCTTTCTAATTAATTGTTTAAACCAAGAGGGGACTTCTTGAATTAATAAATGAGAAAAATTAGAGAACAATAAAACCATTAAACCAATAAATAAAAGTGCTAGCCCATAGGCAGGATTCAAAAAGATTATTAATAAAATAGAAGATATGCTTAAAACACTCAATCCAAAAGCAAATGTGTATGAAGCTCTCGAAGAAAATAATGGATCTTTTGAATTTGCTTTAGAACACAAAAAACCGCTTACAAAAAAAAGTAAACAGCATAAATATAAATGGAATGAGTATCCTAAATTAATAGCAAATTCGTCTGCAGTAAACCATACGGAAGCAGATAAAAAAATAGCAGGACTTATGCCTATATACGCTCTGCCACTAAAATATCTTTCTCTTAAATTATTCATATTCATTGATACTAGAGATTATTCTATATCTTTGTTTATACTCTAAATGTGAATAAGAAGAAAAAGAAGTCTGAAAATATTATTGCGGAAAACCGTAAGGCTCGTTTCAACTATGAATTAACAAACAAATTTGAAGCTGGTATGTCTCTTGAAGGCTGGGAGGTACGAAGCATACGTTTGGGCAAAGCTCAGATAGCTGAAGCCTATGTTCTCTTAAAAGACAGTGAAGCTTGGTTGATAGGATGCCATATAAACCCTCTAGCTAACAGTAATAAAGAAAACGATCCATATCGTTCAAGGAAATTACTCCTTAATAAAAAAGAATTGGCAGAAGTTTTTAAATCAACTCAACAAAAAGGACAAACATGCGTACCAACTAAACTGTTTTGGAAAAACAATCTAGTCAAATGTGAAATAGCACTGGCAATAGGTAAGCAAAGCAGCGACAAACGTCAAACAATAAAAGCAAGAGACTGGGATCGTCAAAAAGCTAGAGAATTAAGATCTAGAACTAAGAATTAAAAACTATTCCCAAGGCTAATCTAATTTATCCTGCCTTCCAATAGAAAATTTTATTAACTGTCTTTGCTCATATTTACCGAATAATTTAGAGAAAAAATCAAAGACTTTGATAGTAAGACCATACTTTTTGTGAAGTTGCTTATAAGCTTTAATCTTAGTCTCTTCTTGGTTAACTAATTCTGCTTGAGCTGGTATCCACTCTCCCCTTAAATTTCCCCTGACATCACAAATTGCTACCCTTGCTGAAGAGAAGTTTTTTATTCTTTTAACTTTTCCTGCTTCTCCAGCTGAAAAAATATAAAAATCATTTTTTTCTTTATCTTGAGCAAACCAAACAGGAGTATTAACAAAACTACCATCCTTTTTTTGAGTTGACAGATTAACGTACTTTTCATTATCAGAAATCACTTACACAATTTACTCTCTTTTTAAAAATATTTAAAGTTTCTGTATAATCCTCAATCCTTTTGGGGGCGAACTGGATTCGACAGCAGTTACAAACCCACGAGTGCATGTCGAGAAGGTAGTAATTCTCGTAAATCAACTACTACAAAAATGTTAGTTGGCGAAAACGCAGACTACGCTTTAGCAGCTTAAATTGCTAACTGTTTTAACTTGGTGTCCGTGCCATTGTTATGACAGACGATTTCACGGACTGCGGAATTTGTAATTCTCATTTGCAACTTCTTAAGTAAATATGAGATAGCCTAATAAGCCCTGCTCATCGGGCCCTATTAGGCAAAATTAATAGATGAAACTAAGCATGTAGACCTTATGGCAGAGTACTGATGGACGCGGGTTCAATTCCCGCCGCCTCCACCATTCTATAGATAATCCATAACAATAAATTTTTTATAAAAAAATACTAGATTTTCTAACGATAATTAGATAATTTAGTCTTAACATTTATGACATTGGAGGGTGTTATGTTAACTCTTGTTTCAAAATTCAAGTTCTTAAGAACTTTATTTTTTTCGGGTCTGTTCATTTCATTAGTCTTTAATTCTTCTATAACTCAAGCTGCTTTAACATCTGATAAAGATTTGGTATCAGTAGGATCCTCAGTGAGCCTTTCTTGGTCTGAGTCTTCTTCCTGCTCAGCATACGATGATTGGTCAGGATCTAAGAGTCAGTCAGGCAGTGAATCTGTAACTGTCTCTAAAGTGGGGTGGAATATTTTTTCCTTGAATTGCAATGGAAGTTACGAGAATGTTTATGTCTACGGAACTTTGTTTTCTACTGGACTAGCTGCAACAGCAACTAAAAAGTCTATGTTTGAAAAACAGATGGATGTTCTAAAATTTTATAAGCCTAGCGATGATATTTCTTTTTCTATAGTTAATTCTTCCGGAAGCATGGATGATTCACTGTTTTCATTATCATCTTCTGATGCTTTAACCTTTAAAAGCGCCCCAGATTACGAAGACCCTAAAGATGTAGGTACAAATAATGTCTACAATTTGCAAATAGCAGCCACCGATGGAACAAATAACGAAACTAAAGATCTAGAAATAACTATAAAGAATTTTAATGATGCCCCTTCTAATATTACACTTTCTAATACTGTAGTAGCAGAAAACACTATTGAATCTACAGTAGGGAGATTAACTGCTTATGATGATGACCTCCTCTCGACTGCCAAGAACTCAAACTCTACATTGGGAGAAAGGACTGTAGATACTATTACTTTCTTGATTTCAGGTACAGATGCAGAATATTTTGAAATTCCTGCTGCCTTTGTTAGCTCTTCCCCTGAAACTGTTTATGGTGACCTCAAGTTTAAAAGAAATTTAAATAACGGATCTCTAGTTGATTTAGATTATGAAACTAAGAGCACTTACTTGATAACAGTAACTGTGAAGGATTCAGGAACTTCTCCTAACTCCTCAATAAGAAATCCTCTGTCATATAGTGAAGACTTTACAATCACTCTCTCTAACAGAGATGAACCTGTTACTGGCGTTTCTTTAAGTACTCTTGAATTCAATGAAAACTTATCAGCTTCCTCCCAAATAGCTACTGTAAGTGCAATTACAGAAGATAAGAGTGATAGTCATACCTACACCTTATCAGGGACAGATGCTTCTAGTTTTGTTTTAAGTGGCGATCAACTTTTGCTTTCTTCAAGTTTTTCTCCTGACTATGAAACTAAAACTACTTATTCAATAACATTAACTGCATCTGATTCAGCTAATTCAAGTGCCTCTAATTCATTTACATTGCAGGTAAGAGACCTTCCAGAATATCCTTATGGTACCGCAACAAACTATAAAACAATTTCTGAAAATGGCACAACTATAATGACTCTGACAGCAACAGATAATAACAACACTGTAATAAATTTTAGTTTAGGAACCGGACAAGATGCAGAATACTTTAGTATAAATGGAGCAGGTGATTTAATTTTCTCGAGAGCACCTGACTATGAAACACCTCAGGATGATGATCTAGATAATGTTTATGAGGTACCTATTGTAATGACAAATGGAGCCCTTAATTCTTATTATACTTTTTATGTAACCGTATCAGATGTGGAAGAAGTTGGAGGAATTGAACTTGCCTCCAAAGTCTCTACCGTAAAAACACAAGAAGAGGAGTAAAAAATGATGAAAAAATATTTAATTACTATACTTTTTATTTGCCCTGCAATAATTTTTGCAGCAGTACCAAGTGGCAGTCAATATAATATTGATAATAGAGAATTTATGGTTGAGGATGCATTAAATGATGCTTCTGATACACCTACTATGATCTTATGCTTTATGAAGAATTTAAGGACTGATCTTATGGTCAATAAAGGTAATTATTTAGCTCAGATCGATGAAGAAGCTTGTAACTCAAGTGGGCAGATAAGCTCTGGTCCTAAGAGTGAAGATAAAGCCTCAGCTACTTCTGCAAGCTCTTCTGCTGCTTCAAAGGCATATACAGATGTTATTTCAGTTGTTACGAGAGCCTCATCTTCTGATCCAATGGTTGCTAAAACTTGGTTAGTAGTTGATGGACCTAGTGGACCTATGACTGTTTATATACAAGGGTCAGCAACTTCAGCTAAAACGGATGCAAATCCTTACGGGGTGTTCCAAATGGACTACACTGGAGTTGATGGAAATGGTGACGACGTTATGTATGGAGTTTTAAAAGCTAATGCTGCAGGAGTACTTGAATGGTATGAGTCTATGAGCTTTCAGGGCATGACCATGGTTAATTCTCTCTCTCTGACTCAAAACCTAACAACTGGAACAGGAAGCGGTGCTGTTAGAAGAACTATGAATAACTCAGTTTACGCCTATGGGTTTGCATATGACTCTGCTGGATACTGCAGAGTAGAGTTATCAAAAGATGGTGGAGCTCCAAGTGACTCTGATGAATATTGCTTTGATACTAGGGAAGCCCAAGGAGTTAAGACTGTATGGGATTATGATCTCTATGATGCCACTACAGGAAGAAGATATGACCTTCCTGTTAAAGGATTCCCAGTAAGAACTACTGTTGGAGGTGTAACTTACTTTGGTTTTGCTGATTATCATGGAATTCATTTTGATGCAGATATTATTGGAAGCATAACCGATGGGGCGAGCTTACAAAGGGATAATGGTCAAGCTGCAGCTACTGATTACTCCGTAAATATTTCAATGGGTAAATTAGATAAGATTACAAAAACATTTGTGAGTTTAGCTTCAATGGATAAATACCCAATGAATAGCTGGATGGACATTCCTGCACTATCGATAGATGGTAGTGAGTATAAATTCTATTATGATCATGATAATACTAGATTTGTATTAACGCATAACAGAGTTTGTGGTGGAAACGGGTGTTTTGACACACCTTTATCACCAGAAATCACTATTACTGCTCAACAATACTATGATCTTGATCAAGGAGGTATTGGAGGCTGGGTTCCAGGTGTAGGCGGGGTATACATAACTAGAAATGCACTAATAAATGCAAACAACAATTCTCCTGGTAGTGCTGTAGAAGTTGAAACACAGGAAAAGGTTGATCCAGCTGATTACCCCCCTGTACTGTATTGTGTAGATAACTGTTTTACTTCAAGCAGTATTGATGCTTTTGTAACTAAAATTCAAGATGGAAGTTGGGACAGTGAGGATCATGCTTATGAAGCCAATAATTATAGAGTGAATGGTATCCCTGCTTCTTCCCTTGTAACTTATACTGCCAATGGACTTACTTACGAGACTGATGGTTCAGCTGCGGCCTTCCCTAGTAATTTATCTAGCGATGACAGCGATAATATAGATGCCACCCAAATACCCTGGGGCATGAGAACCAATGCCCTTCTAACAGACCCATCAGAGTTTACTTGTGAGTCTTGGCAAGTTGGAGCTGATTACTGTACAAGTGGTTTATGGAACGGATCCATAAGTGAATTCTATGCTTGGAGAACGGGTCACAAAAGATGGGACAAAAACTATGTTGTAAAAGATGCTCGAGGAGATACGGTAAATTTCTCTAGGCCTATGGAAGTTTATTACCAAGTCCCAACAGATGCTGCAAATGGCAACTTCTCAGGTAAAGAGGTTATGCTAGATTATGGCGGATCTGGTAATTTATGGGGTTTCCCAGGGTCTTGCTTTAATCCATCAACAGGGTCTTTCACTAATAGTTGTGGATCCTATGGAAGTTGGTTACCTTGGGTAAACAGATTTGAAATACCATTTGATGAAGATACAGGATTTGTAATGAGCGGAAGAAATCAAACTGGTACCAAATATTTAGTTAAAGGAAGATTTGGAGCCGTATTCTTAACTCCTTTTGCTGCAAAAAAAGGAACCTTAACCTTGGGTACAGCCAGTGATTTACCTTCAGACAGCACTGTAAATGTAGGGCCTAATGGTACTGCAGCTAATTATATCGGTGCAGTTCCTACGAAGCCGGATACAGTTTCTGTAAAACAAGGTGAAAAACTTTAAGGTAACTTTAAATCAAAAAAGGCGGGATTAATTCTCGCCTTTTTTTTATAGTACACTTAGCTTGAAATGAGGAGGTATTGATGGCAGGTATAAGTAAAAATGAGGGACCTGTAGCCGTAACTGGCGCTAGTGGATATATAGGATCTAGAGTAGTAGAAGATTTAATGAAAGAGGGCTATGAAGTCCATGCGTGCGTTAGAGATAAGAGCAATGGCATGAAAGTAGATCATTTACTAAATCTTAATAGCGAAGAACTAGAAGGTAGTGTGAAATTATTTGAAAGTGATCTATTAGAAAAAGGCAGTTATGACAAAGCTTTTGAACAATGTGTAGGGGTCATTCACTGCGGAGCAGCACTTGGCTTCAATAGAGAGACACCGCAAGAAGTGTACGATGGGTGCTTTACACAAAATGAGCATGTAATAGAGTCTGTAAAAAAAGCTCAAACAGTAAAACGTTTTGTATTTACTAGCTCTTTTGCAGCAGTTGGTCATCCTAGACCTGAAGGCTACGTTTTTACTGAGAAAGATTGGTGTGGAGATAATGTGGAAGGATATAGAGGTGCTTGGACTGAAGAAAATATTTCTAAAAACCGAGATATAGCTTATGCGATGGCCAAAGCTAATACTGAAAAAATGATTAATAAGTTTGCTGAAGAAGATGGAAATTTCGAAGCTGTTTCTATTAACCCTTTACATGTTGTTGGACCTTTAATGACTGAAAACCACAATCAATTTTTTAGTTGGCAATTTTGGATAGGACAATTATTAAAAGGATCAAACTTTGGTAACTGGAATGAGAAGCAACTTAGAGGGAGTACCATGCTATGGAATATGGTTGATGTTAGGGATGTAGCAAAAGCTCATAGATTAGGTGCTGAAAGCTCAAAGGCAATAAATGGCTCAAGATATATTCTTTCTGCTACCGACAGGTCAGGTGAAATGTTTACTTGGGAACTTCAAGAAAAACTAAAAGAATTATTTCCAGAAATAGAGAATATTGGGGGGGAAGACATGGAAGCTGGAAAACCCAAAGAACATACCTATGATTCTCCTAGGTCATATTGTTCTTTGGCAATAGAAGAACTAGGACTTTCTACCTACTCAATTGAAGAAACTTTAAAGGAGACAGGTGATTCCTATATATCTTTAAATCTTCTCTAAGGCAACCCGGCCCTAGGAATGGAAACTTCTATAGTTTCAATTCTTCCTGATTTGTCTTTAAGACAAGCCTCTTCTGTTGAATCATTTGCCGTGGATATAAAAAGAGTTTTACCTTCTTTTCCTCCAAGCATACATGCATAAGCCCCCCTGCCTACTTCTATTCTCTCTAGAAGTTCTCCACCTTCTTTAACTCTTATTACATCATTTGTTGTGGGAGAAGCAACCCATATGGCACCCTCCTCATCAAGACAAATTCCATCAGGTACAGGGGTATAGTCTTCTTTGATAGATCTCAAATCTGCCCAAAGTCTTCTATTCGATAAGGTTTTATCTATATTGATATCAAAGGCAGTTAAACAAGAAGAAAAGGTTTCACCCACAATTAAAGTTTTATCATCTGGAGTAATAACACTCCCGTTGGGGAAAAAGATATTTTCAGCTACTACTAGAGGCTCTTCCCCTGGTTTAACTAGAATAATATTCGTTGGTTTAATAGGTTCGCCTGCATGTAAATCAAATCCAAAATTACCTATATAAGCATTTCCTTGCCTGTCAACCACCATGTCATTACAAAAATGTGTGGCAATAGCACTTAAATCAGCTACTTCATTTATTTTATTATTAGCAAAAGATAATAATTTTTGGTCATTCATGGAAACGATAAGCATTGTGCCATCTGGCATCCAGCCTAAACCCGAAGGTTGGTGCGGAATCTCAACCACAGTCTCTAAATTACCTTCAGTATCAACAGCTAAAACTCTATGAGTAAAAAAGTCTGAAAAATATAATTTTCCCTCCCTCCATCTTGGACCTTCCGTAAAGGTCATACCATCTACTAATACATTGGGTTTGATTGACATAACTAATCCTCTATCTGATAAACTTTAATAATTCTAAGATAAAACCAGACAAATGACATTACTTGAAAATTTTTTAAAAAAACATGAATAATAGTTAGGCACCCCTTATGCATCTCGGATTAATGATCAGAAATATGGGGAAACAATCCTCAAGAGAAATAATGGCTGGAGCTGCCTTGGGAGCTGAAGAAAGAAACTTTGAGTCTATTTGGGTAGTTGACCACATTGCTATCCCCCCTGAGGATTCTGAAGGGTCAGAAGGCAGATACATAGATATTTTAATAAGTCTAGCTTGGCTTGCTGGAATAACTTCTAAAATAAATTTAGGTAGTGGGGTATTGATAGCCCCATATAGAGAGATCTTACCTACTGCTAAACAGGTAGCAAGTATTCAAGAACTTTCATCTAACAGGTTGCTTTTGGGAGTAGGACTTGGCTGGATGGATGCAGAATTTAAAGCATTAGGAATAGATAGAAAAACCAGAGGTAGAAGAGCTGATGAATTCTTAGTCTTTTTAGAAAACGCCTTCAATAATGAAGAAGTAGAATTAAACCAGCAGAAATTTCTATTCAAACCCAATCCTCCTAAACCCCCTATTTATATTGCTGGATCAAAAGACTACTCTATAAAAAGAGCTGTAAAGCATGGAGATGGATGGATACCTATAGTAGATAAACCAGAAGATCTAAAAACCAATCTAGTCACTTATCGAGAGTTATGCAAAGAAGCAAAAAAGAATAGTGACAAAGTAAGTGTGGTAACTAGACTTGATCTTTCAGATAAGTATCTGTGTATAGAAAAGTTATCTAAGTTTAAAGAAATGGGGATAGAACGATTGATTTGCGGACTGCCATATAATGATCTTAATGACTTTTTAAAAAAAGCTGATTTCTTAAAGAATCTTTAATTTATTAACTTCCCTATTTCATTTATTACTCTTTGAGAGGATATATAACAAAGACATTGTTTTCTCTTTCCCTCAAGATGACCATGCAAAGAACATTGCTCTTCAGTGTTACTTCTTGAAATGACTGATATGTCTTTAGACCATGGTTTCCAGTTTTCAACTTTACTTGGACCAAAGAGGGCTAATCCTCTAGCCCCTACTGCAGCTCCTAAATGAGAAGCAACCGAGTCAAGAGCTATGAAGAAATGAGCATTCTTTATCAACTCAGCTAGCTGTATCAATGAAGTCTTGCCTCCTAAGTTTATTAGTTTAGTTTTACACATAGATTCAATTTCATTTAAGTAAGTTATCTCGCTTATATCAGGACCTGAACTCATTACAACTTTAAATCCTTTGTTGGAAAAATAATCTATAACTTCTACAAAGTATTCTTTCTTCCATTGCTTAACTTCTCTCCTAGAAACTGGATGAAGAACACAGTATTTTTTTCCTATAGAATAATCTTTTATAAGCTCTTTAACAGAATCAACAGTATTTTTTGATATGTATATCTTTGATTCGATTCTATTAAAATTTACTTCTAAGTCTAAAACCTCCAATGAAGACAAGTTTCTTTCTATTATATGTTTCTTTCCAGCTTCAGGAAAAATAGCAGAAAAGCTATCTACCCAACCAGATTTTTTTCTTTTGGTATCATCTACCCCTGCTGTTTTAGCTTTACCCAAACACCTTGCCATTAGAGCCATCCTCCATTGGGTGGTTAAGAAAACACCATAATCATAATTTGAACTTTTAAGTTCTCTTAGTAATTTAATTTCTTTTACTATTCTCATAAGAAAATTAGATTTAGATGAGTAATTAGCTTCGAGAATATTATTTATTCTCGGATCATCATGGAGAATAGCCCCAGTACCTTCATAAACTAAAAAATCAATAACTGCGTTGGGAAAATTCCTCTTTATCTCACTGATCATAGGAATGGTAAGAACAATATCTCCATGAAATCTCAATAAGGCAATAAGAAACCTTTTATTTTTGTTATTCATTAATCAATCTTACTTGACACCAATGTTCTCAGAATGCATTATGCGCGACTCTTAATTTAAGTTAAAGATATGGCTAATAGAGAAAAGCTAAGAATTAAATCTGCTTTAAAACGCTCAAGACAGAATATTAAAAGAAATGAGCTTAGAAGCCCTCAAAGAGCGGCTGCAAGGACTGCAGTAAAAGCAGTTAGTTCAGCTATTGAATCAGGTGATAAAAGCAATGCTGAAAAGAAATTTAAAGAGGCTGTCAAAATCTTAGATACAATGGTGAGTAAGAAAGTTATACACCGCAACAAAGCTTCTAGAACAAAATCGCGCCTTAACAAAAAAGTAAAATCTCTTTAGGTAAGCACTAGATTGTCTCTATGTATCAACTCACTCTCTGTGACGTAGTCTAATGTAGATGATATATCTTGAGAATTTTGTCCTAAAACTAATCTAATTTCAGATGACTTGAAATTGCTCAACCCTCTCGCAATTTCTTTTTCTTTATTTAAACATACCAAAAGATCTCCTCTCTCAAAATCCCCTTCAATCTTTTCGACACCTACTGGCAACAAGCTACTTCCTCTTGTAATCAATGCTTTTGCAGCTCCGTCATCAATAAAAACTTTACCTTTTGGAGTTCCCATTGAAGCTATCCATTTTTTTCTAGACTGTAATCTATCTTTTTGCCCTTCAAAAAAAGTTCCTACTTTCTTATTATCTTTAATCTTAATTAAAATGTCCCTTACCCTTCCATCACAAACCCATGTTTTAGACCCTGAATCTATCGAAAGTCTTGCAGCTTTTATTTTAGTTCTCATACCTCCTCTACCCATTAAACCCGCAGTTCCTTGAGTTATTTTTTCTAGATCTAAAGTTTTATCATTTAAATCTATTTTTGATAGAAGTTGAGCTGAATTATTATTCTTGGGGTCTTCTGTAAATACCCCCTCCTGGTCTGTTAACATAATAAATTTATCTGCTTCTACTAAACCTACTACTGCTCCAGCTAAGGTGTCATTATCTCCAAAAGTAATCTCTTCTGTAGATACGCTATCGTTTTCATTTACTATAGGAATGACCTCTAAATTTAATAAAGCAGTCAAGCTATGTCTAGCATTTAAATATCTTTGTCTACTTACAATATCACTATGGCTTACTAAGACTTGACCAGTTATTAAATTATATTTCTTAAAAGCTTCTCTATAAGAGTTAATCAATCCAAGTTGACCGACAGCAGCTGTTGCTTGTAAAAGATTGAGAGACTTAGGCCTAAGTTCTAGATTTAATTCTTGAATGCCCTTAGCAATTGCTCCAGAAGATACTATGATAACTTCAATATTTTCTTTAAGAAGCTCAATTATTTGTGAGGCTAGATTTTTTATAAAGTCCTCATCTATACCTATTTCTCTATGCGAAATTAGACTACTTCCTACTTTTATGACCCACCTTTCTCTCTTTTTAGTCATTTGTAACCTCCAAAGCAAACCCTACATCTCTTACCAGGTTTCTAAGACCTCTTCTTTGTTTAGCTGAAATAAAATAAGTCTTTATATCCTTTTGGTTATTAAAATATTTCTCTATTTTCTTTCTTTCTTTGTCAGAAATTAAATCGATCTTATTTAAGACTAGCCATTTAACTTTAAGGGCAACATTTTCGTCATACTTTGTTACTTCCTCTATTAGCTCATTCTTTTCTTCTTCAATTTCAGAAATGCTCTTTCCATGAACATCAATCATTTGTAAGATCAATCTGTTTCTAGAGAGGTGTTTTAAAAACTGGAACCCTAAGCCAATGCCCTCTGAAGCTCCACTTATGAGGCCTGGTATATCACATATTACAAAGCTTTTATCTTGTAAAAAATCAACTACTCCTAAGCTTGGCTTCAAAGTTGTGAAAGCATAATCTGCTATTTTTGGCTTTGCACTTGAAACAGCTTCTACCAAAGAAGATTTTCCACAATTAGGTTTTCCAAGCAGCCCGACATCTGCTAAAAGCCTAAGTTCCAACCTTAAAGCTAGACTTCCACCATTTTGACCCTTTGTAGTTTTTTTTGGTGACCTATTTGTAGAACTTTTAAATCTAGCGTTCCCTAAGCCGCCCTTACCTCCTTTGGCAACAATGGCTTCTGCTTCCTTTAAATCTAGATCAACTAGAATTTCTTGAATAGATTCATCATAAACTATAGTGCCTTGTGGAACTTCAATAATTAGATTCTCTCCATTTGCTCCAATCTTCCTCTGATTCATTCCTTTTTTTCCTGATTGAGCAGAGAATGATTTTTCATATCTAAATCTTGCCAAAGTATTGAGACTTGGATTAACTTTTAATTTAATATCACCTCCGTCGCCTCCATCGCCTCCATCAGGTCCTCCTTTAGGTAAATTCTTTGCTCTTTTGAAGCTTAAACATCCATCTCCGCCATTTCCTGCAGCTACCTCAATGCGTACCTCATCAATGAAATTCATTGAACCGATCTAAGATAATTAAACGAACAGACCCTAAGAGGGTTCTATGTTTATAAACTGGCGAAGCTTGATTCCTTTTTTCGTAAAAAAAACTTTACCATCGACTTTAGCAAAAAGAGTATGATCTCTACCGCATCCTACATTTTCTCCAGGGTGATATTTTGTTCCTCTTTGCCTAGCTAATATTGAACCTGCTGATACATTCTCTCCACCAAACCTCTTAACACCAAGACGTTTGGATTGAGAATCCCTGCCATTTCTACTACTTCCACCTGCTTTTTTATGTGCCATGACTTTTAATAAGTTACGATCTTATTGCCTCAATTAAAACTTCTGTGTATTTCTGTCTATGTCCTTGTGTTCTTCGATAATCCTTTCTTCTTTTCATCTTAAAAACTTTTATTTTACTAGATTTACCATGTTTTATAACTTTTCCAGTTACTTTGGCTTTTTCTAAAAAAGGATCTCCAATTTTTGAATCTTTACCATTAGAAATCATTAAGACCTTTTCAAACTCGATCTTTGATCCCTCTTCCGCTTTTAAGAGCTCAATTTTAAGATAATCGCCTTCAGCAACCCTATGTTGCTTCCCGCCACTTTCAATAACAGCAAACATTCTTTATAAAAATAAAATAAGGTTGCGAACTATACGTAAAAGAAAAAATATTCGCAATAAAAGATTCTAATTACAAGATGCATTAAAATATTGATTAAATAATGCTTAAAGACTTTCAAATACATATAAATAAGGAATTGCTACAACTGGAAAAGGGTTTAATCCATTCAGTAAAGTCTGATGTTGATTTAGCTACTGAAATTAGTTTCTATATCCTCAAGTCTGGAGGGAAAAGAATACGCCCTACGATAGCAATTTTAATTGCTTATGCTCTAGGTTATAAAGGAAAAGAACTTATTACTCTGTCTTCTGCAATAGAATTACTCCATACAGCAACTTTAATTCACGATGATGTTGTAGATGAAAGTGATATAAGAAGAGGCAAAAAAAGCATACATAAAAAATGGGACAATGCTCATGGGGTTTTGGTGGGTGACTTTGTTTACTCTAAAGCCTTCCAGTTAATGGCATCTTTAAATAATAAAGAAATAATAAAGACTCTCGCAAATTCAACAAATAAAATTTCGGAAGGTGAAGTACTACAACTAAAATTAATTGAATCTAATAAACTTAGAGAAGAAGACTATTACGAAATTATAGGAAGGAAAACAGCTGAGCTATTTAAAGCTTCAGCCTTAAGCGCAGCTTTATTATCCAATGCAAATAATAACTTAGTTGAAGCTTCGGGTAATTTCGCTTTTTCACTAGGTATGGTATTCCAACTAAGAGATGATCTGTTGGATTATTCAGGGAATAGGGAACTTACAGGAAAAATTACAGGTAAAGACTTTATGGAAGGTAAGGTTACGCTTCCTTTAATTAAAGCTTTTGAGTTTAGCAGTCCTAAAGATCTAAAATTTCTGAATGAAGCTTTTAAAAGAAGGGATAGAAATGATTTAGAAAAAATTATCTATATATTTAACGAATGTGGGTCAATTGAATATGTGGAAAATATTACAGAAGAATATTCAAAAAAATGTTTGGATTTTCTATTAAATCTCCCAGATTCTCATTTTAGAGATTCTTTAAAGGATATCGTCCTTAACATGAAGAAAAGAATAAATTAATATTTGATTAAATTAGCTTATCCCTTTTACTGATAAAATATACTAATAATTTTTTAAGATTTATAAAATGAGTTTTGCAGCCAAAGAAAGCTATGACAAGAATGATCTCTTGTCCTGCGGACAAGGAATGTTATTTGGAGATGGTAATGGGAGATTACCAACTCCTGACATGCTGATGTTCGATAGGATTAATTCTATAACAAAAGATGGAGGCGACTTTAATAGAGGAAAAATAATTGCAGAACTTGATATAAAGCCCTCTCTTTGGTTTTTTGATTGTCACTTTAAGGGAGATCCTGTTATGCCAGGATGCTTAGGATTAGATGCAATGTGGCAATTATTAGGATTTTATTTGTGCTGGCTTAATCACCCTGGAAAAGGGAGAGCTTTAGGGGCTAAAGAGGTTAAATTTTTTGGTCAAGTCCTCCCTTCAAATAAAAAAGTTACTTATGAACTAGATATAAGAAGAGTTTTAAATCAAAAACTAGTGGTAGGTATAGCTGATGCAAAAATGATTGTAGATGATAGAGAGATTTATACAGCTAAAGGTCTAAGAGTAGGTTTATTCAAAGATACTTCGGCATTCTAATAAGATATGAAAAGAGTAGTTGTCACAGGTCTAGGTATTATTTCGAGTATAGGCAACAATATAAAAGAAGTTGAAAACTCGTTAAGAAGCTTAACTTCAGGAATTGAAGTAAATGAAGTAAATAAAGAAATAGGCTTGAGAAGCCATGTTTCTGGAAATATAAAAGATATTGAATTAAAAGATTTAATTGATAGAAAAATTTATCGTTTTATGGGAGATGCAGCTGCTTATGGTTATTTAAGCTCAATTCAAGCCATAGACGATGCTGGATTAAAAGCAGAAGATATTTCTAATCATAGAACTGGTTTAATAATGGGATCTGGAGGTGCTTCTTCAGAAGATCAAATTGAATCTGCTGATATATTAAGGTCTAAAGGTCTAAAAAGAATTGGCCCTTACAGGGTTACAAGAGCAATGGGAAGTACTGTTTCAGCTTGCCTTGCAACTTCCCTTGGAATTAAAGGTATCAATTACTCTATATCTTCTGCCTGTTCAACTAGCGCTCACTGTATTGGATCAGGTATGGAACAAATCCAGTTAAATAAACAAGACGTTGTAATTGTAGGAGGTGCCGAAGCTGAACACTGGGGAATGACAAGTCTTTTTGATGCTATGGGAGCTCTATCTACAAAATATAATGATGCTCCTAAATCTGCATCCCGAGCCTTTGATGCCAATAGAGATGGTTTTGTGATTGCTGCTGGAGGAGGAGCTATCATTCTTGAAGAATTGGAACATGCAAAAAAGAGGGGCGCAAATATATATGCGGAGCTAACAGGATATGGCGCCACATCGGATGGAGAAGATATGGTAAGCCCTTCTGGAGAGGGAGCTTACAGGTGTATGGAGTTAGCTTGGGATATGACTGAACGCAAGAAGATTGATTACATTAATGCTCATGGTACGAGCACTCCTGTGGGTGATGTAGCAGAGATAGAGGCAATATCAAAACTTTTTGGTGAAGGAAATATGCCTTTTATTAGCTCAACTAAGTCTTTGACAGGCCATTCTCTAGGGGCTGCAGGTGTTCAAGAATCTATTTTTAGTCTTATTATGCTCAAAGGAGGTTTCCTGACGAGCTCTGTAAATATAGAACAGCTAGATGAAAGGCTTACTGAATCCTCTATTCTTCTAAAAAACAAAGATATTAAAGTTTCAAGAGTTCTTTCTAATAGCTTTGGATTTGGCGGAACTAACGCTAGTTTAATTTTTGAAGATATAAACTAAAAAGGTATATCGTCATCTTCCATTTCAGCTTCTCCAGCTTCTGGAATTGATTCGTTAGATGATGTATCAGAATTTTCAGGACTTGGAGTATTACTTGATGTCCCTTTGCTGTCTAAGAATTGAATGTCTCTGGCAATAATTTCTGTGGTGTATCTAGTCTGACCTTCTTGTTCCCATTTCCTTGTTTGCAGCTGCCCTTCTACGTAAACCTTAGAGCCCTTTTTGAGGTACTCTCCTGCAATTTCTGCTAACCTCCTCCACAAAACTACTCTATGCCACTCTGTTCTTTCTTGGTCTTCACCTGTATCTCTATCCTTCCAAGAGTCTGAGGTAGCTATACTTAGAGTTGTTACTGCTGCACCACCTGCTGTGTATTTAACTTCAGGGTCTTGACCTAAGTTCCCAACTAAAATAACTTTGTTAATTCCACTTCTTGCCATTTCCTTCCTTTCTAAAAATTAATCATTATCTGTCTTATTAAAAAGATTATAATCAGTTTTTTATATTTCCGTTAAAAGATTTCAATAAATGAAACACATTACAGTTAAGGGTGCAAGACAACATAATCTAAAAAATATAAATGTAGATATTCCTAGAAATAAATTCGTAGTAATTACAGGCCTATCAGGATCAGGAAAATCTTCTTTAGCTTTTGATACTCTTTATGCGGAAGGTCAAAGGAGATATGTTGAATCCTTGTCATCTTATGCAAGAAACTTCCTTTCGATTATGGAAAAACCTGATGTTGATCACATAGAAGGGTTGTCACCTGCCATTTCAATTGAACAAAAATCTACTTCACATAACCCTCGCTCTACAGTGGGTACTGTCACAGAAATATATGACTATTTAAGACTACTTTTTGCTAGGGCAGGAACTCCCAAGTGCCCAGAACATAATATTTCACTTGAAGGACAGACGGTAGAAAATATTGTTGATCAAATATTAAAAGCACATAAATCTCATAAAATTGTTCTTCTTGCACCCATAATTAGTGAGCAGAAGGGAGAGCATCTTCATGTTTTTGATGAACTTAAGGCCTTGGGTTATATAAGAGTAAGGGTAAATGGGATTGTTATAGATATAGAAGATGCACCAAATCTCAATAAAAACAAAAAACATTCCATAGAAGCTGTTATTGATAGATTACAGATACCTAATTCTAAAGATGAAGATTTCAATTTAAGATTGTCAGAATCAGTTGAAAATGGCATTAATCTAGGAGAAGGATTGATAAAATTATTAGACTTAAATAAAAATCATGAACTTACTTTCTCCTCAAAAATGGCATGCCCTAATTGCGGGTATAGCATACAAGAACTAGAGCCAAGATTATTCACTTTCAATAACCCTTCAGGAGCTTGTCCTGAGTGTGAAGGACTAGGAGTCAAGCCATATGTTGATGAAAAGAAAGTAATACATGAGCCTGACTATAGTCTAAGTGAAGGATCCATCAGAGGGTGGGATGTGAGTCACAGATATCATTTTCATTTAATCAGATGCTTGTCAAAACAATATAATTTTTCATTAGAGTGCCCTTTCCATGAGTTAAGTGATGAAATAAAGAAATTAATACTTTTTGGTTCAGAAGGAGAAGTGGTTAACTTTAGTTGGAGAAATAAGAGGGGTAGATTAGTTGAAAGATATTTTCCTTTTGAAGGAGTTTTAAATAATGTTAATAGAAGATATAAAGAAACTGAATCAAACTACATACGGGAAGATCTATCTAAATTAATTAGTCTAAAAAATTGCCAGTCATGCTCAGGTACAAGACTAAGAGAAGAGGCCAGGAATGTTTTTATACAAGACACTGCAATTCCAGAAATCACCCTCTTAACAATCGATGAAGCTTTCAAATTTTTTACCAGCATTAAACTTTCTGGAACTAAAAAAGAAATTGCAGATAGGATAATAAAAGAAATCTTAGAAAGACTTCAGTTTCTAGTGGATGTGGGTCTAAATTATTTAACACTAGACAGAAGTGCTGAAAGCCTTAGTGGAGGAGAAGCCCAAAGGATAAGGTTAGCAAGTCAAATTGGAGCTGGTTTAGTTGGAGTTACCTATATCTTAGACGAGCCCTCTATAGGACTCCACCAAAGGGACAACAAGAAACTTCTACGGACCTTAGAAAAACTAAGAGATCTTGGTAATTCTGTCATAGTTGTAGAGCATGATGAAGAAACTATGGTCTCTTCTGACTACATACTAGATATAGGCCCAGGAGCAGGAGTTAACGGAGGCAAAGTTTGTGCTTACGGAACTCCTAAAGAAATAGCAAAATCTACTACTTCAATAACAGGTTTATATCTTTCAGGTAAAAAACAAATAGAAATACCAAAAGAAAGAATTAAACCAAATAAAAATAAAGAAATTGGATGGTTAGAGCTTACAGGAGCTCGTGGTCATAATTTAAAGGATTTGCACTTAAAACTACCTCTAGGATTATTTGTTTGTGTTACAGGGGTTTCAGGCTCAGGAAAATCTACCTTAATCAATAAAACTCTATTACCTGCAGTTTCAAATATTCTAAAAAAAGAAAATACTGAAGAGGCAATGCTTTATGAAAAAATAAGAGGGGCTGAAAATATAAGTAAAATCATTGAAATAAGTCAAAGTCCAATAGGAAGAACACCAAGATCAAACCCAGCAACTTATACTGGTTTATTTACACCTATCAGGGAATTATTCGCCGGTACTCAAGAATCTAGATCTAGAGGATATAAGGTAGGCAGATTTAGTTTTAATGTTAAAGGGGGTAGGTGTGAAACATGTCAAGGAGATGGTTTGATAAAAGTTGAAATGCACTTCTTACCTGATGTATATGTAAGGTGCGATGCTTGCAATGGTCAAAGATATAATAGAGAAACTCTGGATATTAGGTATAAAGGAAAGAATATCTTTGAAGTCTTGGATATGACAGTAGAAGATTCACTTAACTTTTTTAGCGCTATTCCATCAATAAAGAATAAGTTAAGCACTTTAATGGAAGTAGGCTTAGGTTATATTAAATTAGGCCAGCAGGCTACAACACTTTCAGGAGGAGAGGCTCAAAGAGTAAAACTTGCTAAAGAATTATCTAAATCTACTTCAGGACATGCACTTTACATCTTAGATGAACCTACTACAGGCCTTCATTTCCATGATGTCCAGTTGCTATTGAGAGTATTAGAGAGATTAAGAAATAATGGAAATACAGTGGTTGTTATAGAACATAATATGGAAGTAATTAAATGTTCTGATTGGATAATTGACTTAGGCCCCGAAGGGGGATCGGGAGGCGGAAGTCTAATAGCCGAAGGTTCTCCTGAACAAGTCTCTAAATTAAAATCTTCTTTTACAGGAAAGTTTCTTAGCCAAATACTAAAAAAGAAAAAGCAACAAAAAGCACCAAAAAAAATAGCTAATTAATTTTCTACGACTTCTGCAGTTGGCTCTATATCTTCCTGTTCTTTAAGTTGTACCAATTCTATTTGTGCAATAGGAGCTTTATCTCCTTGTCTATAACCTCTTTTAATTATCCTCAGATAACCTCCAGGACGGTCTTTATTTCTTGGTCCTAATTCATTAAATAGTTTAGCTACAGCCTGCTTATGTCGTAACTTAGAAAAGGCTCTTCTCTGGTTGGATACGTTATTATCTTTAGATAGTGTTATCAAGGGTTCAAGGAATCCTCTTACTTCTTTTGCTTTAGCCAAAGTAGTTTTTACTGATTCATAGAGAATAATAGAAATAGCTAGATTTCTCATCAATGACGAACGATGAGAACTATCTCTATTAAGTTTCCTACCTGCCTTTCTATGTCTCATAACTTCCTAGCTAGGCTCTGGAGGCCAGTGTTCTATAATTAAACCTAATGACAAACCTCTAGATGCGAGCACCTCTTTAATCTCATTTAAAGATTTTTTTCCTAAATTAGGAGTTCTGAGTAAATCAGACTCCATTCTGGTAACTAAGTCGCCTATATACTGAATATTCTCTGCTTTTAAACAGTTAGCTGATCTTACGGTTAACTCTAATTCATCAACTGGTCTAAGCATGATTGGATCAATCTTAGCTTCTTCTTTCTCTTCTATTACTTCTTCTAACTTTCCTAGTTCTGCAAATGATGAAAGTTGATGTTGTAGGATAGTTGCTGAAATCCTTAAAACTTCTTCTGCATCCAAAGTGCCGTCAGTGTCTATATCAACAATTAATCTATCTAAATTTGTTCTTTGTTCAACTCTAGCATTCTCTACTGTATAAGACACTCTCTTGATTGGAGAATAAGTTGCATCAAGTCTTAAGAGCCCCGTCTCCTGGCCTTCATCTTCAGAGAGAGGCTTAACAGGAACAAACCCTCTTCCTCTTGTAACTTTTAAAGTCATCTTTAGGGAGCCTTTGTCTGTAAGTGTTGCTATTACATGATCAGGGTTAACTATTTCAACACCTGCAGGAGTTTCTATATCTCCTGCTAAAACTTGTCCTTTAGTTTTTTTAGTGATCTTAAGTTCAGCTTCTTCCGATTCTAGTAATCTAACTGATAGCTCTTTTAAATTTAAAAGAATATCAATAACGTCTTCTTGAACTCCCTCAATTGTTGTGTATTCATGAAGAACACCTTCTATCTTTACTTCACTAACAGCTGTACCTGGCATAGAAGAAAGCATAATCCTTCTTAAAGCATTACCTAAAGTATGGCCAAAACCTTGTTCGAATGGCTCTAGAATTATTTTTGCTCTTGTTGGTCCCATCTCCTCAACTAAAATTTCAGTTGGAACCAAAAAGTCTTTAATTATGTCGTAATTATCTGTCATGCTTATTCCTCTTCAAATTATTTTGAATATAACTCAACTATAAGATTCTCATTTATATCAGAATCCAGTAATTCTCTTTCAGGAGCTGAGTTAAACACTCCTGAAAAATTTCCTTTATCTACGTTCAACCAACTGCACTCAGGTCTTTGAGAAGAAATATCTAAGGCTTCAATCACTCTTTTTTGACTCTTAGCCTTATCTCTTAAAGACACCAGATCTCCTGATGCTAATTGGTAACTAGGTATATTTATAGTAGATCCGTTTACCTCTACTGACTTATGACTAACCAATTGTCGCGCTTCTGCTCTAGTAGAAGCAAAACCCAGGCGATAAACAACGTTATCTAATCTACTTTCAAGTAATTGAAGCAGGTTATTTCCAGTTATTCCCTTTTTCCTAGCAGCTAGTTTATAGTAATTCCTAAATTGTTTCTCCATTACTCCATAGATACGCCTCACTTTCTGCTTTTCCCTAAGTTGTATGCCATAGTCTGAAATCCTTCCCCTTCTTCTTCCATGCTGACCAGGAATAGTTTCAGATCGACACTTAGATTCATAACTTCTTATTCCGCTCTTAAGCAGTAGATCCCTTCCTTCTCTGCGAGAAAGTTTACTTTTTGGACCAAGATATCTAGCCATCTTATACTCTCCTTCTCTTTGGTGGTCTACATCCATTATGAGGTATGGGAGTTACATCAGTTATCTTAGTAATCCTAAAGCCCATAGAATTTAATCCTCTGATAGCTGACTCTCTTCCTGCTCCAGGGCCGCGTACTTGTATTTCTAAACTCTCTACACCATTTGATTTAATTTTGTCAGCAACCACTTCAGCAGCTTTTTGGGCTGCAAATGGGGTGCTTTTTCTAGATCCTCTAAAACCTTGTGCTCCTGCACTTCCCCAGGCGAGCGTATTACCTTGCTTATCTGTAACATTTATTAAAGTATTGTTAAAAGAAGCATTAATATGAGCTATAGCTTCACTTACCTTTTTTTTGTTAGATTTATTTTTTGCCATCTTATTACCTTCTTATAGGTCTCTTAGGACCCTTCCTTGTTCTTGCATTAGTTTTAGTTCTCTGACCATTCACAGGTAAATGTCTTCTATGTCTTATACCTCTAAATGTGCCTAGATCTTGAAGTCTTTTTATATTTGTAGCTATCTCTCTTCTTAAATCTCCCTCCACCATCTGTGTATTAACTTCTGTTCTTATTAATTCAAGCTGTTCCTCAGTAAGATCAGCTATTTTTGATGAAGGAGAAATACCAGTTTTAGAACAAATTTCTAACGCTCTTGTTCTTCCAATACCAAATATGTAGGTTAAGGAAACTTCTGTTTGTTTATTGTCTGGAATATTTATACCTGCTACACGTGCCATGAATTTACCCTTGTCTTTGTTTATGTTTTGGATCAGAACTACAAATTACGTATATACGACCCTTCCTTTTAACTAATTTACAATTTCTACAAATCTTTTTTACTGAAGCACGCACTTTCATTTCTATCTTCCTCCTAGCGTATTATTTCCTACCCCGCCGAGGTTAGCTTTCTTCATTAAAGATTCATATTGTCTAGACATTAAATGTGATTGGACTTGAGCCATAAAATCCATAACTACTACAACGGCAATAAGTAATGAAGTACCTCCTAAATAAAAAGGGACATTTGCCGAAACAATTAAGAACTGAGGCATTAGGCAAACTAAAATAAGATATCCCGAACCCCAAACAGTCAATCTAGTCATTACAGTATCTATATAATCAGCTGTTTGCTCACCTGGCCTAATTCCTGGTAAGTAAGCACCTGATCTTCTTAAATTTTCTGATATATCTTTAGAATCAAATTGCAGGGCAGTGTAAAAAAAACAGAAGAATGCTATTAGTATAGAAAAAAGTATTACATATAGAGGCTGGCCTGGCCCTAAAGCTAAAGCTATTTCCTGTAGCCATTCAAAACCTTCACCTTGGCCGAACCAAGTAGAAGCTGAAGCTGGAAATAAAAGAAGACTACTAGCAAAGATTGCGGGAATAACACCAGCTTGATTTATTTTCATTGGAAGATAAGAAGTTTGAGCTTGGACCATTTTTCTGCCTTGTTGTCTTCGAGCATAATTCACAGTAACTCTTCTTTGCCCTCTTTCTACCCAGACAATAAAAGCTACTGCAATTATTGCTATAAGACCTATAGATAGTAGTAATAGTAGGTTGATATCTCCTTGTCTTGCTCCCTCAAATGCCTGCCCAATTGCCCTTGGAAGTCCAGCAACAATACTAGAAAAAATAATTATAGATATACCATTACCTATACCTCTTTCTGTGACAAGCTCACCTAACCACATAAGGAAAACGGTACCAGTAACCAATGATACGACAGCTGTTAACTGAAATAACGGTCCTGGATCCAATGCTAGACCTTGATTTTGCAAACCCAGTGCCAATCCACTTGATTGCAATAAAGCTAATCCTACAGTTCCGTAACGAACATAAGAAGTTCTTAACCTTCTGCCTTCTTCACCTTCTTCTCTAAACCTCTTTTTCAAAGAAGGATTAGTTCCTTCCATTAAGCTCATTATGATTGAAGCAGTTATATAAGGCATGATATTTAAAGCCATTATGCTCATTCTCTCTAAGGCTCCGCCGGAAAACATATTAAAAAGATCTAAAAGAGTTCCTTGGTTTTGTTGAAATAGTGAAGCTAATTTATCAGGATCTATTCCAGGGATAGGTATATGAGTGCCTATTCTGTAAATAATTATTGCAAGTAATACAAACCTCAATCTTGCCCATAACTCAGAGAGGCCTTTTGTTTGATTTAAAGAAGGATTAGTCGACATATCTACTCTTCTACTTTTCCACCTGAAGCTTCAATTAGCTCTCTAACTGAAGCTGAAACACTAATTCCTCTTAGTATAAGTTTCGGACAAGAATCAGTATCTTTAAACACCTTAACTCTAATGGTATTAACCTTAATTAAATCTTTTTCTTTCAGTAGATTTATATCTATTTCTTCCTGCCCCATACTAACAAGAGAGCTTAGTCTTACCTGCTGAGTAAACCTTCTCTTTCTTGAAAAAAATCCGAACTTAGGGACTCTTTTCTGCAAAGGCATTTGTCCCCCTTCAAATCCTGCTCTTACTTTACCCCCTGACCTTGAACCTAGTCCTTTATGTCCTCTTCCACTTGTTTTACCTAACCCACTTCCAGGACCTCTTCCTTTTCTTTTTTTCTTACTTACCCTTTCCTTATTGGGTGATAGATTATTAAGCTTTAATATATTTGATTTCATAGATAACCTTAACTATTTTTCTTCATTTACCTCTAAAAGATGCTTTGCTTTGTCAATCATTCCTCTATTTTCTGGAGTATCGTTAATTGTTACTTTCTGACCTATTTTCTTGAGCCCCAAACCATTTACACTACTCTTCTGAAATTTCTTGGATCCTATCAAGCTTTTAACTAGTACTACTTCTAAGACTTTTGAATTCATTGCACTACTTCCCTAGTCTCTCTTTTACTTGCTTAGGTGACTCCATTTCTTTAAGAGCTTTTAGAGTTGCTTGTACTACGTTTACTGGTGTTGTTGAGCCATAGCATTTAGCTAAAACATCCTCTACCCCTGCTAACTCTAAAACTGCTCTCATTGCTCCACCCGCTATTACACCGGTTCCTTTAGCTGCAGGCTTCATAAATACAACAGAAGATCCATATTTTGACTTTAAAGAATAATGAATTGTATTACCCTTTAAATCTATAGTTACCATGTTTCTTCTTGCATTATCTAAAGCTTTTTGAATCGCTATAGGGACTTCTCTAGCTTTACCTCTTCCATATCCAACTCTTCCATTTCCATCACCAACAACAGTAACGGCGGTAAAACCAAAGATTCTTCCTCCTTTGACAACCTTAGCAACTCTATTTACTTGGACTAATTTCTCTTCTAGAACTTCTGATCCAAGATTTTCTGTATTTATAGTATTTTCCATTTATTTAATTTTAGTAAATTTTTAGAAGGACAATCCTGCCTCTCTAGCTGCATCTGCCAATGCCTTAACTCTCCCGTGATATTTATATCCAGATCTATCAAAAGCAACTTCTTTAATACCTTTTTCTATTGCTCTTTCAGCAATTAACTTTCCTACTTTAGATGCTGCTTCGATATTTCCGTTATTCTTACTTCTTGTATCAGCTTCATTACTAGAAGCAGAAGCTATTACCTCAGATCCATTATTAATAAGAACCTGAGCATATATATGCTGATTAGATCTAAAAACTGTTAAACGATGCAAGTCTTTTAACTGAATTTTGAATCTAGTTTTTTTTGATCTGCGCTTTCTAGCTATAATTTTTTTACTGTTCATAATTATGCCTTCTTAGACTCTTTCCGTTTAATAACTTCATCGCTGTACTTAACCCCTTTTCCTTTGTAAGGTTCAGGAGGCCTAAATGCTCTGATTTCTGAAGCAACCTGTCCTACAGATTGTTTGTTAGTAGATTTTAGGACAATTTCAGTCTGAGAAGGAATTTCTGCTGAGACCCCTTTAGGTAATTCATAGACTACTGGATGTGAAAACCCTAAGCTTAATTCAAGTTTTTCTCCTGATAGTTTAGCTCGGTAACCTACTCCATTAATCTCTAACTTCTTCTCAAAGCCTTCTGATACTCCTTTTATTAAATTATTAGATAATGCCCTCATAGTTCCAGTAAGTGCTGCGGTTTCAGGCTGATTATTTTTTGGGGAAAATGAAATATTTTCTTTATCTAAAGTTACGTTGACATCTGAATGAATTTCAATAGAAAGCTCACCTAATTTTCCTTTAGCAATAAGCGCACTACCTTCTAGACTTAAATCAGTCTCTGATGGTATAGATATCGGTTTTAAATAAGTCTTAGCCATAATTCTAGAATATTGAACAAACTACCTCACCACCTAATCCAGCTTCTCTAGCTTCTTTATCTGTCATTAACCCTTTGCTAGTAGAGATAACTGCCATTCCAAGACCACCTTTAATTAAAGGCACCTCATTCTTCCCAACATATTCCCTTAAACCAGGCTTGCTAACTCTTTTTAATTCTTTAATTACTGGCTTGTTCTTAAAATACTTTAGTTTTATAGATAATTCTGGTTTCTCTGAGTCAGTGGCCTTAAAGGAATCTATATAGCCTTCTTTTTGAAAAACTTTTAATAGTTCTACTTTTTGTGAAGAAGAAGGAACGGTTAAGCCGTCCTTATTCCTAGAATGTGCATTCTTTATACTGCTTAGAAGGTTTGAAATGGGATCTTGTAAACTCATATTTTTTTTACCAACTTGATTTAACTAAACCAGGAATATCTCCTTTCATTGCTAACTCTCTTAGCTTATTTCTTCCTAATCCAAACTTTCTATAAACTGCATGAGGTCTTCCAGTTATAGAGCACCTTCTTTGCAACCTAATAGGATTAGCATCTCTAGGCAATTTCTGTAATTTATTCTGAGCTAGAATCCTTTCTTCGTCTGGAGTAGCAGGATTTCTAATCAATTCCTTAAGTTCAGCTCTCTTTTTAGCAAACCTTTTTACTGTCTTTTCCCTTCTCCTCTCTCTAGCAATCATTGATGTCTTGGCCATAACTAAATACCTCTAATTTTTAAAAGGAAAGTTCATTGCTCTTAAGAGCAATTCACCTTCATTATTATCTTTTGCTGTAGTTGAAATAGAGATATCCATACCTCTGATTTTATCTACTTTGTCGTAATCTATTTCTGGAAAGATGATATGTTCTTTAATTCCAATAGAATAATTTCCTCTTCCGTCAAAAGAATCTACACTCAAACCCCTAAAATCTCTTTCTCTAGGTATTGCTACACCTAGTAACCTTTGTAAGAAGTCATACATTCTGTCACCTCTCAAAGTAACCTTACATCCAATTGGCATTCCATCCCTTATTTTAAAATTAGCTACAGATTTTCTAACCTTTGTAATAAGAGGTTTTTGACCGCTTATTAACCCTAAATCTTCAGCGGCCTTCTCTAGTATTTTTTTATCATTTAAAACTTCTCCGACACCCATATTAAGAGTTACTTTAGTTATCTTAGGTACAGCCATATTAGAACTAACTCCCAGAGTTTGCTTAAGCTCTGGAATAACTTTCTCTGAATAATGCTCTTTTAAAGGTATCACTGCTTAATTTCCTTTCCGTTAGATTTAAAAACTCTATATCTTTTTCCATTTTCGGAAACCTTTACAGAAACTCCATCAGGTTTTTTTGAACTAGGATTAAATATAGCTATATTAGAAAGATCTATTAGAGATTCTTTCTCAATTACACCACCTTGAATGCCAGCTTGAGGATTTGGTTTTGTATGCCTTTTAACCATTTTTATTCCTCTAACTAAACATTTTCCACTATTCTCAAGACTGATAACCACACCTTGTTTCCCCTTATCCTTTCCAGATATAACAATAACTTCATCACCTTGTTTAATTCTCTTCATGCTATAAAACCTCCGGAGCTAAAGATACAATCCTCATAAATTCTTCACTCCTGAGTTCTCTTGAAATAGGACCAAACACTCTTGTCCCTATAGGCTGCTTCTGAGCATTAATTAATACAGCAGCATTTTCATCAAATCTTATAGAAGAGCCATCTGGTCTCCTTAACTTGTTCTTGGTTCTAACAATTACTGCATCAATAACCTCTCCTTTTTTAACTCTTCCAGTCGGTATAGCTTCCTTTACAGATACTTTTACTATATCCCCAACTCTTGCATATCTTTTTTTGGAGCCCCCCAAAACCCTAATACACATTAGCTTTCTAGCCCCGCTATTATCAGCAA
This sequence comes from Gammaproteobacteria bacterium, assembly GCA_045563675.1. Classification (GTDB taxonomy): domain Bacteria; phylum Pseudomonadota; class Gammaproteobacteria; order Magnimaribacterales; family Magnimaribacteraceae; genus AEGEAN-183. Next base: position 820,773 of record JBJLIX010000001.1, on the reverse strand, counting down.
CTTGCAAATAAGTTTGTTCTTGTATCATGCTACTTTACTCAATTATCTTATTCTTCTGATCAATATTAATTAATGTCCATGACTTTGTTTTGGAGAAAGGTTTACTCTCTTGGATAGTGACAACATCTCCCTCAGAGCATTTGTTTTCTTCATCATGAGCGTGCAATTTAGTAGATCTTCTCATTATCTTTCTATACAAAGGATGCTTTACTTTTCTTTCGATTAAAACAGTAATTGTTTTATCTCTAGAAGAACTAACAACTAAACCTGTTTTCTGTCTAACTACTTTATTTGTCATTACTAATTGCCTCTAAATTTATCCTTTCTGATGTTTTTACTCTTGCAATCGCTTTTCTAAGTTCTTTAATCTTATGAAAATTATTTGCCTGTCCCAATGATAGTGCCAACCTTAATTCTAGGAGTTCTTTTTTCAATTCATTTACTCCACCTGAACTAGCTGAATCAGATTTCTTTTTTCCGGACAATATAGATTTCTTTTTAGCCATCTTTAAACTCTTTTTATGAAGGTTGTTTGCACAGGTATTTTGGCTGCAGCGAGATTAAAAGCCTCTTTTGCAAGATCTTCCTCAACTCCCTCCATCTCATAAAGTATCTTTCCTGGCTTTATAGGGCAAACCCAATACTCTACATTTCCCTTGCCTTTCCCTTGTCGTACTTCAAGAGGTTTTTTTGTTATAGGTTTGTCAGGAAAGACTCTAATCCATATCTTGGCCCCTCTTTTAACTTTTCTTGTCATTGCCCTTCTTGCTGCCTCTATTTGACGAGAAGTGATTTGACCTCTTGTAGTAGCTTTAAGAGCATAGGTACCAAAACTTATAGCATTTCCTCTATTGGCATTACCTGTATTTCTGCCTTTCTGCTGTTTCCTATATTTAGTTCTTTTAGGTATAAACATAATTTATTCCTTCTTGTCTCCTAGAGTAGGCTCTAAAACCTCACCTCTAAAAACCCAAGCCTTAACTCCTATAATTCCATAAGTAGTTCTAGCTTCAGATAACCCATAATCAACATCAGCTCTAAGAGTATGAAGAGGCACTCTTCCTTCTTTATGCCACTCTGCTCTAGCTATTTCAGCTCCTCCCAATCGACCAGCAACTCTGATTTTGACTCCTTTAGCTCCTTGTCTCATAGAATTCTGTACAGCTCTTTTCATAGCTCTTCTAAACATAACTCTTCTTTCTAATTGCTGAGCAACATTATCTGCTAATAATTTAGCATCTAAATCAGGCTTTCTAATTTCTTGAATGCTTAAAGTAACAGGAATACCCATCATCTTAGTGATTTCTTCACGCATTCTGTCTATGTCTTCTCCTTTCTTTCCTATCACTATCCCAGGTCTAGCTGTATGAATAAAAACTCGTGCATTATCAGCCGTTCTTTCAATTTCCACTCTGCCAACAGAAGCATGTGCTAATTGTTTAGTTAAATGATCCCTAACCTCAATATCTTTCAGCAAGCTTTCTCTATACTTGCTTTTTTCAGCATACCAATTTGAGTTATGCGATTTAGTTATCCCTAGACGGAATCCAATAGGATGTACTTTTTGACCCATATTAATCCTTTTCCTTTAAAAATAATTGTATGTTGCAACTTCGTTTAAAATACCTATCTGCTCTACCCCTAGCTCTAGGTCTAATTCTCTTCATAGTAAAACTTTCATCTACGAATACTTTAGAAACAAATAACCTATCTATATCTAAGCCTTGATTATGTTCTGCATTTGCTATTGCTGATTCCAAAACTTTTTTAAATATTGGTACTGATTTTTGTATGCCGAAGGTTAATAAATCTAACGCATCACCAACATTTTTACCTCTAATTTGGTCAGCAATAAGCCTAGCCTTCTGGCTTGAAACCCTTGCACTCCTCAATTTGGCACTTACTTCAGTCATAATCTTATGTAACAGATTTTCTGTCTCCAGAATGGACCCTAAAAGTCCTTGTTAAAACAAATTCACCTAGTTTATGACCTACCATATCTTCTTGGATAAAGATGGGTACATGCTGTCTTCCATTATGTACAGCGATATTTAACCCAACCATCAAGGGAGTAATAAGAGATCTTCTTGACCATGTTTTTATAGGTTTTTTTTCATTATTATTAGCAGCTTTCTCTACCTTTTTTAATAAATGTAAATCTACAAATGGGCCTTTTTTTAATGATCTAGGCATTTTATTGGTACCTTCTTCTAACTATTAAACTATTTTTCTTTTTCTTTTTCCTGGTCCTAAATCCTTTTGTAGGAACTCCCCAAGGGCTAACAGGATGTCTACCACCAGAAGTCTTTCCTTCTCCTCCTCCATGAGGATGGTCTATAGGGTTCATTGCTACTCCTCTTACTTTTGGTCTTCTGCCTAACCATCTTTTAGCTCCTGCTTTACCTACCGACCTTAAAGCATGCTCAGAATTAGAAACTGCACCTATAGTTGCCCTGCAATCAGAAAGAACCTTACGGACCTCTCCACTTCTTAATCTAATGGTAGTATATCTACCTTCAATAGCTAATATTTGAGCTGAAGACCCTGCACTCCTAGCTATTTGAGCTCCCTTTCCTGGGAACATCTCTATACAATGCACAACTGTTCCTAAAGGCATACTAGATAAAGGAAGACAATTTCCTATTGAGATTGGAGAAGATGAACCCGATTCTATTAGATCACCAACATTTAGGTTTTCTGGAGCTACTATGTACCTTCTTTCACCATCTTCATATAAAACTAGAGCAATATTAGCTGTTCTATTAGGATCATATTCTAACCTTTCTACTTTAGCCTTTACTGAATCTTTGTCCCTTTTAAAGTCTATAATCCTATAGTGTTTCTTGTGGCCACCTCCTCTGTGCCTTGAAGTAATTCTACCCTTATTATTTCTTCCTGATCTCTGCTTCTTACTTTCAAGTAAGGATTTGACAGGGGCATCTTTACTTAGACCATCTCTTGATACCCAGGATCTAAAACGTCTACCGGCAGAAGTAGGTTTAGATTTAATTATCTGGTTAGCCATTACTCTATTCCTGTCTCAATTGCTTGACCTTCAGCTAAACGAACATAAGCTTTTTTCCAGTCTGATCTTTTCTTCGTCCTAAACTTAGAACGCTTAACTTTCCCTTTTACTTTAATGACAGTAATCTTTTCTACAGTTACAGAAAAAGTTTCTTCTACTGCTTTTTTAATCTCTCTTTTACTAGAATCTTTTTTCACTTTGAAAGCATATTGATTAGAACTAGAAGTCAGATCTGATACCTTCTCAGTTACATGTGAAGATTTAATAACTTCAAAAACTTGTTTTTTCATTTTAGAAGTACTTCTTGTAGTGAGTTAAGAGCTGAAGCTGTAATAACTACTTTTTCAGAATTTATAATTTCAACAGGATTTAAGGAATGTATAGTCTGTACCTTAGTATTAAATAAATTCTTAGAAGCTAATTCGAATTTTTTATCTTTTTCTTCTAAAACGAATACAGCATTTGATAAATTTAGATTCAATAAAATATTTCTTACTTGAGAAGTTGTTGGGGGTTCATCAATCTCTATAGATTTAATAACTAATAATCTTTCTTCATTTATTAGCTTTAGTAGAATAGACCTCAAAGCAGATCTATACATTTTTTTATTAATCTTCTTTTTCTTCTTAGGTTTATAAACTTTAGCAAAGGTTACTCCTCCTGATCTCCAGATTGGACTTCTTATTGTTCCTGCTCTTGCTCTCCCAGTACCTTTCTGTTTCCAAGGTTTCCTTCCACCTCCTCTAACTGCAGATCTATTCTTTTGACCTTTTGTACCCTGGTGTGAATTATCAATATATATAGAAAGAAACTGATGTACTAGATCGTCATTATAAAATTTAGGTAGTAAAGAATCAGGATATTCTATTTCTGAATCCTTACCTCCTGTCTGATTTAGTACTTGAATTTTCATTTCTATTCTTTAGTTCCCTTTGTTTCTTTTGCCTGGTCTTCTTCTGGTTGGGTTTCTTCTGGTTGTGTTTCTTCTAGTTGGGTTTCTTCTGGTTGGGTTTCTTCTGGTTGGGTTTCTTCTGGTTGTGTTTCTTCTGGTTGTGTTTCTTCTAGTTGGGTTTCTTCTTGAATTAACTCTAGCATTTCACCTTTAGAGGGTTTTAAAAATATCCTAGATCCAGTATGTCCAGGAACTGATCCTTTTACTAAAATTAGATTATTTTCTAAATCCAGAGAAATAATTTTTAAATTTTGAACTGTTACTGTTTCATCTCCCATATGGCCAGACATCTTCTTACCTTTCCAAACTCTTCCAGGGGTTTGACATTGTCCAATTGAACCAGGGGCTCTATGAGATAAGGAATTACCATGAGTTGCATCTTGCATTTTAAAATTCCATCTTTTAACTGTTCCTGCAAACCCTTTGCCTTTAGATGTTCCTGAAACATCAACTTTTTGACCTTCTTTTAATACCTCCAAAGAAATGCTTTGGCCTATTTTTATTTTTTCTAAATCCTCTTCATCTATTGCAAACTCCCATAACCCTTCACCTGGAGGAACAGAAGCTTTATTAAAATGACCATTTATAGCTTTATTAACTTTCTTTTCTTTTTTGCTTCCAGTAGTAACCTGAATAGAATTGTAACCATCTATCTCAACAGTCTTTATTTGGGTTATTGTATTAGGTTCAATACTAATTACTGTAACTGGGTATGCACTCCCTTCTTCGGTGAAGAAGCGACTCATACCTTGTTTTTTTCCTACTAATCCTAAACTCACAGTTAGACCTCATCCAAACTTATTTGTACAACTACACCAGCAGATAGCTCTAGTTTTGTTAGAGCATCAAGAGTTTTTTCTGAAGGCTCAAGAATATCTAACGTCCTTTTATGTGTCCTTATCTCATATTGGTCTCTAGCATCTTTATCTTTATGAGGTGAAATAAGAATTGTGGTCTTATGTTTCTTAACTGGCATAGGAATAGGTCCCTTAACTTTTGCACCAGTCCTCTTAACAGTCTCCACAATTTCTTTTGCAGACTTATCAATTAACTTATGATCAAAAGCCTTAAGTCTTATTCTTATGCTTTGATTCAGCACGATCCCTCTCCTCTTCCATATAGAAGTTAAAAAAACTTTACTCAAAAAAAGAGTAAGTTTAAGGTTAAAAAAAGGCTCGAATCTACCTTTTAGAGCAAGATAAGAGCCCAACCATCAAAAAAGTGCGCAAATTCTAGTTTTCTGGGACAAAAGTGTCAATATAAATATACAAAAAAGCCTTCTATAAGAAGGCTTTTTAGAATTTTAATTATAAGCTATTCATTCTTACTTATAACTGCCTCTGCTACGTTTGGAGGAACTTCTTGATATTTTAGCGGTTCCATCGTAAAAGTTGCTCTTCCTTGTGTAGCAGAACGTAAGTCCGTTGCATAACCAAACATCTCAGCCAAAGGAACTTCTCCTGTAATAACCTTGCCTGATGGTCCATCATCCATACCACCCACTACGCCTCTTCTTCTGCTTAAATCGCCTACCACATCACCCATATACTCTTCTGGGGTAACAACCTCAAGATTCATGATAGGTTCTAATAAAACTGGATCAGCTTTAAGAGAACCTTCTTTGAAAGCCATTGAACCTGCTACTTTAAAAGCTATTTCACTTGAATCTACGTCATGAAAGGAACCGTCATATAATGTAACCTTTATATTTACTAGAGGATATCCTGCTATAACTCCAGCTTCCATTTGTTCCTGACAACCTTTATCAACAGCTGGAATAAACTCCCTTGGAATAGAGCCCCCAACTATTTTATTCTCAAATTCATAGTTTTCTTCTTCTGAAACTAGTGGTTCTAGGCGTATGTATACATGGCCATATTGACCTCTTCCACCAGACTGTCTTACAAATTTTGCTTCTTGTTCAACTAATTTCCTTATGGTTTCTCTGTAAGCAACTTGAGGTTTACCCATATTTGCTTCTACATTAAATTCGCGTTTCATCCTATCTACCAAAACATCCAAATGAAGCTCTCCCATTCCAGATATTATTGTTTGACCAGACTCTTCATCAGTTCTCATCTTAAAAGAAGGGTCTTCTTGAGCTAATCTACCCAACGCAATCCCCATTTTTTCTTGATCTTCTTTTGTTTTAGGTTCAACTGCTACCGATATTACTGGTTCAGGAAAATTCATTTCTTCCAAAACTATTTGATTTTTTTCATCGCAAAGAGTTTCACCTGTAACTGCTTGTTTTAAACCTATAACCGCACAAATATCTCCAGCTCTAACTTCATCTATTTCTTTTCTATTATTTGAATGCATTTGTAACATCCTTCCAATTCTCTCTTTCTTCCCTTTCATAGGAAGGAATACTGAATCTCCGGAATTTAATGTCCCTGAATAAACTCTAACGAAAGTAAGAGAACCCACAAATGGATCAGTAGCAATCTTAAAAGCAAGGCCAGAAAAAGGCTCCTCATCATCTGCTTTTCTTAATCCTTCTGTTCCATCACTATCAAGAATACCTGAAACTGGTTTTATTTGATTAGGTGCTGGTAAAAAATCAATAACTGCATCTAAAAGAGTTTGAACGCCCTTATTTTTGAAAGCTGAACCACACAAAGTTATAACTATATCTGACTGAAGAGTCCTCTCTCTTAAACCCTCCTTAATATCATCTACAGATAAGTCCCCCTCTTCCAAATATTTATCCATCAGAGTTTCATTAGCTTCTGCAGCAGATTCGACCATATTCTCACGCCATTTATTAGCCTCTTCAGCCATTTCTGCCGGTACATCCTCCAAAGAAAAGGAAGTTCCCATATCTTCTTCGCTCCAGTAGATGGCCTTCATTTGTATTAGATCAACCACTCCCTTGAAGTCATCTTCTGCTCCTATTGGTAGCTGAACAGGCACTGGATTTGCACCTAGCCTTTCTTTTATCTGGTCAACAACACGAAGGAAATCAGCTCCTGCTCTATCCATCTTATTTACAAAAGCAATTCTTGGCACTTCATATCTGTTTGCTTGCCTCCATACTGTTTCAGACTGCGGCTCCACTCCTGAGCTTCCACAAAAAACAACTACAGCGCCATCTAAAACCCTTAAAGATCTTTCTACTTCAATTGTAAAATCTACATGACCAGGTGTATCTATTATATTTATTCTATGTTCAGGAAATTGGCTAGAGGTTCCTTTCCAAAAGCAAGTAGTAGCAGCTGAGGTGATAGTTATACCTCTTTCTTGCTCTTGTTCCATCCAATCCATGACAGCAGCTCCATCATGGACTTCTCCTATCTTATGAGAAATACCAGTATAAAAAAGAACACGTTCAGTGGTTGTCGTCTTACCTGCATCTACGTGTGCACATATTCCAATATTTCTATATAACTCTAATGGTGTAGTTCTTGCCATATTTTTTTAATTTTTTATTCTTTTAAAATCTAAAATGAGAAAATGCTCTATTTGCTTCAGCCATCCTATGAGTATCTTCTCTTTTCTTTACAGCTTCGCCCTTTCCTTCACTGGCATCCAACAACTCATTAGCTAGCTTCAAAGTCATAGTCTTCTCATTTCTTGATCTAGCGCTACTAACTAGCCACCTCATAGCTAAAGCCTGTCTTCTTGATGGCCTTACTTCTAGAGGTACTTGATAAGTAGCCCCTCCAACCCTTCTTGCTTTAACTTCAACAGAAGGACCAACTTCTTCAAGTGCTTTTTCAAAAACCTCTAGTGGTTCTTTTTTTACATTAGCTTCTATCTCATCAAAAGCACCATAAACAATACTTTCAGCTAAAGATTTCTTTCCATGCTTCATTATCTGATTCATGAACTTAGCTACCTTCAAATTTCCAAATTTAGGGTCAGGTAATATTATTCTTTTAGGTGCTGCTTTTCTTCTAGACATTTTATTTATTTAGGTTTTTTTGCCCCGTACTTGGACCTTCTTTGTTTTCTATCATCTACTCCTGCTGTATCTAGAGTACCTCTAACGGTGTGATAACGAACTCCAGGTAGATCTTTTACCCTGCCTCCTCTAATTAACACTACTGAGTGTTCTTGGAGATTATGCCCCTCTCCTCCTATATAAGAAATAACCTCATACCCTGAGGTCAATCTTACCTTACAAACTTTCCTCAAAGCAGAATTGGGTTTCTTAGGTGTTGTTGTATAGACTCTTGTGCACACACCTCTTTTTTGAGGAGAGCCCTTCAATGCAGGAACGTCGGTTTTAACCTTCTTCCTCTTTCTAGGTTTACGTAAAAGTTGATTTACTGTTGACATATATAGTTATCTGCAAGTTTCAAGGCGGCGCATTTTAAGTTTTGCCTTTCGTAGAGTCAATGAATCAATCCTCATTTTCTTCTTTAAGTGCTTGACTAAGAGCTTCTTCTAGATCAACTGAATCTAAATCTTCTTCGGGTTCTGTGTCATCATTCATAGCAGCTAATCCAGTACCTGCAGGAATTAACCTTCCAACTACAACATTTTCTTTCAGGCCTCTAAGGTTATCAACCCTTCCTATAGTTGCTGCTTCTGTTAAAACTCTAGTAGTCTCTTGAAAGGAAGCTGCTGATACAAAGGAATCTGTAGCTAGAGAAGCTTTAGTTATTCCTAAGAGAACTCTCTTAAATTTAATCTCTGCTTTTCTATTTGATTTTAACTCTTTATTTTTTTCTCTAACACTCGAAAATTCTGCTTGCTCTCCAAGAATGAAATCTGAGTCGCCTTCATCAAGGATTTCAACTTTTCTTAACATTTGACGCAATATAACTTCAATATGCTTTTCATTAATAGTAACTCCCTGAAGTCTATATACTTCCTGAATACCACTTACTACGTATTCAGTTAATTCTTCAAGACTTCTTAGCTCCAAAATATCATGAGGACTTAAAGGTCCATCTGAAACTATATCTCCTTTTTCTATCCTTTCTCCCTCAAAAACATTTATATGCCTTGTTTTAGGAATTAAATTAGCAAAATCCTCTCCTGATTCTTCAGTTATAACAAGTCTCTCCTTCCCTTTTGTGGGCTTGCCCCAAGACACTATTCCAGATGTTTGAGCGAGAATTGCAGCCTCTTTAGGCTTCCTAGCTTCAAATAGGTCTGCTACCCTGGGAAGTCCTCCTGTTATATCTTTAGTCTTTGCTGATTCCTGAGAAATTCTAGCTATTACACTGCCTGATTCAATATCTTGTCCATCATTTAGCTGCAAGAAAGCATTACCTGGAAGTGGGTAATTTGCAGGAGCATCTGATTCAGGTAGTGTTTTTTCTTTTCCTCTACCATCAACTATCTGGATTGCAGGTTTCTTATCTTGAGCTTCTCCTTTAGGTCTCTCAGAAAGGTCAATAATTTCTATATTTGATAAGCCAGTTAAATCATCTGTTTGTAATCTTGCAGTAATACCATCATCTATATCAACAAACTTAGCCTTACCAGCTACTTCTGCAATTATTGGCCTCGTCAAGGGATCCCATTTAGCTAGGACATCGCCTTGCTTTACTTTAGACCCTGAAGCAAAATTTAGAATGGTTCCATAAGGAAGCTTATGCCTTTCAATAACTCTTCCATTCATATCTTCAACATTAATTTCTGAAGATTGAGATAAAACTACAAAAGTACCATCTTTCCTTTTGATAACTCTACAGTCATAGATTATTTTTCCATCAATACCTGACTCAACTTTATCTTCAGCAGATGTTCCTGAAGCTGCCCCGCCTATGTGAAAAGTTCTCATAGTTAATTGAGTACCAGGTTCTCCAATAGATTGAGCTGCAACTATACCTACAGCCTCCCCTATGTTACATTCATGTCCTCTTCCTAGATCTCTTCCATAACATTTACTACATACACCATATACAGTGTCACAATGAATAGCAGATCTTGCTTTTATTTCATAAACTCCTAAATCATCGAGCTTCTCTACCAAGTCTTCATCAATAACTGTGCCTTTTTTAAGAAGAATATCCTTGTCATTTGCACCTATAACGTCTTCGGCAACGGTCCTTCCTAAAACCCTATCTCCCAATTTAACAATGACCTCTCCGCCATCAATAATAGACCTCATGACAATTCCATTTTTTGTCTTGCAGTCCTCTTCGCTTACCACTAAATCTTGTGCAACGTCTACCAACCTTCTAGTCAAGTAACCAGAATTAGCAGTCTTGAGTGCCGTATCTGCTAATCCTTTTCTAGCTCCATGAGTTGAAATAAAGTATTGCTGAGCAGTTAAACCCTCTCTAAAGTTAGCCGTAATAGGAGTTTCGATAATTGAACCATCAGGTTTGGCCATTAGCCCCCTCATTCCCGCTAATTGTCTTATTTGAGCAGGAGATCCTCTTGCTCCAGAGTCAGCAAACATGAATACGGAATTAAAAGAGTCTGAATTTATTAATTTACCTTCTGCGTCAGTAACTTCCTCTGTAGATATATTGTCCATCATAGATTTAGCTATCATTTCATTTGCTCTAGACCAGATATCTATAACCTTGTTGTACTTCTCTCCCTTTGTGACTAAACCTGAAGCAAACTGAGCTTCTATATCTTTAACTTCTTTTTCAGCCTCTTGTACAAAAGTTTCTTTTTCTTGAGGTATTACAAAATCATCTACACATAAAGAAGCTCCTGATTTAGTTGAAAATTCATATCCCATATACATAAGCCTATCAGCAAAAACAACAGTTTTCTTTAAACCACATTTTCTATAACTAGAATCTATTAAAGATGAAATCTCTTTACTGTCTAGAGTTTTATTAACTGAGCTAAAAGGTAATCCTTCAGGTAAGAGCTCATAAAGGAGAGTTCTTCCTAGGGTTGTTTCAACAATCTGAGTATCTTCTTCAGGAAGTTTATTAGGCCTTAGTCTCACCTTAATTTTGGCATGAAGATCAATTGCATTGAGTTGAAATGCTCTGTTTGCTTCTGCAGGAGAAGAAAGTACCTGTCCCTCACCTTTTACATTAACTTTTTCTCTAGTCATATAGTAAATGCCCAAAACTACATCTTGAGAGGGGTCAATAATAGGTTTTCCATTTGCCGGTGAAAGAACATTATTTGTAGCCATCATAAGGGCTCTACACTCTAACTGAGCTTCTATGGTCAGAGGCACATGAACAGCCATTTGGTCTCCATCAAAGTCTGCGTTATAAGCCTTACATACTAATGGATGAAGCTGTATTGCCTTACCTTCAACAAGTACCGGTTCAAAAGCTTGGATACCAAGTCTATGAAGAGTAGGCGCTCTATTTAGCAAAACAGGATGTTCTCTAATAACTTCAGCTAGGATATCCCAAACTTCTGGCTCTTCTCGTTCTACCATCTTCTTTGCAAGTTTTATAGTACTTGCCATCTCTAAATCTTGAAGCCTCCCAAAAACAAAAGGCTTGAAAAGCTCAAGAGCCATCTTCTTTGGAAGTCCACATTGATGGAGTTTCAAGGTAGGTCCCACTACAATGACTGATCTACCTGAATAATCAACTCTTTTTCCTAAAAGATTTTGCCTAAACCTTCCTTGTTTTCCTTTAATCATGTCAGCTAAAGACTTTAAAGGTCTTTTGTTTGTTCCTGTTACCGCCCTTCCTCTTCTTCCATTATCTAAAAGCGCATCCACAGACTCCTGAAGCATTCTTTTTTCATTCCTTGTAATAATGTCTGGAGCGTTTAAGTCTAATAATCTTTTAAGTCTGTTATTTCTATTAATTACTCTTCTGTATAAGTCATTTAAATCTGAAGTAGCAAATCTTCCACCTTCTAAAGGTACAAGAGGTCTTAAATCTGGAGGCAATACAGGTAGCACCTCAAGAACCATCCATTCAGGTTTATTTCCAGAATTATTAAAAGATTTTAAAAGTTTTAACCTTTTTGTAATCTTCTTAATTTTAGCTTCGGATCTAGTTTGAGGTATTTCTTCTTGAAGAAATTTTATCTCAGAATCTAGGTCTAAATCCTGTAAAAGCACTTTGATTGACTCAGCACCCATTCCCGCTTGAAACTCATCTCCCCATTGCTCTAAGGCTTCGTAATATTCTTCATCTGTCAATAATTGACAAAGATCTAAATCTGTCATTCCAGGATCTATTACTATGAATGATTCAAAATAAAGAACTCTTTCAAGGTCCCTTAAAGTTAAATCTAATGCTAGAGCTATTCTTGAAGGGAGAGATTTTAAAAACCAAATATGAGCAACTGGAGCAGCTAACTCTATATGCCCCATCCTTTCCCTTCGAACTTTTTGTAGAGTCACTTCAACTCCACATTTTTCACAAACTACTCCTCTGTGTTTCATTCTCTTATATTTTCCACAAATACATTCATAGTCTTTAATAGGGCCAAAAATTTTAGAGCAAAAGAGACCATCTCTTTCGGGTTTGAAGGTTCTGTAATTTATTGTTTCAGGTTTTTTTACTTCTCCGTAAGACCAAGACCTTATCTGCTGAGGAGAAGCTAGCCCAGCTCTTATTGAGTTATATTCAATACCATGACCTTGATTCCTTAGTACATTGATTAAATCTTTCATTTAGTTCTCCTGACTTTCTATTGATTCAAGGTCTATATCTATACCTAGGGATCTAATTTCTTTAGTTAATACATTAAAAGATTCAGGGATGCCTGCATCCATTTCAAAATTTCCATCAACCAAATTCTTATACACTTTTGTTCTTCCTGCTACATCATCAGACTTTACAGTTAGCATTTCTTGTAAAGTATGTGCTGCGCCATAAGCTTCCAAAGCCCATACCTCCATTTCGCCAAATCTTTGTCCACCGAATTGTGCCTTTCCGCCTAAAGGTTGCTGAGTAACTAGACTATAACTTCCAGTTGATCTTGCATGCATTTTGTCTTCAACCAGATGATTAAGTTTAAGGATATACATGTAACCAACAGTAACGGGTCTATCGAATTTCTCTCCTGTCCTTCCATCAAATAACTCACATTGTCCGTTTAAAGGAAGTTCAGCTAATTCAAGCATATCTTTAACTTCTTGTTCTTTAGCTCCGTCAAACACAGGGGTAGCCATTGGTACTCCATTAGTTAGATTAAGAGCTAGCTCATTTATCTCTTTGTCATTTAGAGAATCTAAACTCTGAGAACTTTCTTTCTTATAAATCTTATTTAAGAAGCTTCTTATTTCTTGCGGTTTAGTTTTTTCTTCGACTAGATTCTTTATCTTAGAACCTAGTTCTTTTGAAGCCCAGCCTAGATGAGTTTCAAGCACTTGACCAACATTCATCCTTGAAGGCACTCCAAGAGGATTTAGCACTATATCTACCGGCTCTCCATTCTCATCATAAGGCATGTCTTCCATGGGCATAATTACAGAAATAACTCCTTTATTTCCATGCCTTCCTGCTAACTTATCTCCCGGTTGGATTCTCCTTTTTATAGCAAGATAGACTTTTACAACCTTCAAAACTCCTGGGGCTAAATCATCACCTCCAGTAATCTTTGATTTTCTTTGCTTAGAGATCTCTTTTAGATTTTCTTTATATTCTAATAAGTTAGATTCTATTTCTTTAATTTGCTTATTGGCTGTCTCAGTCTGAACTCTTATTTTGAGAAGATCATCAATAGTTATACCCTCTAAATCTTCTTCTGTAATTGTCTTACCTTTTTTAAGGAGTTTGGACGATGCTACTTTCTTGCCTATTAAAGTCTTAGAAAGTCTGGATTGAGATGCTGCTTCAATAATAGATAGTTCTTCATCTATATCTTTCTTTATTTCTTTTAACTGTGACCCTTCTATGTCTATAGCTCTCCCATCTTTCTCTAAACCTTCTCTGGTGAATACATGGACATCGATTATCGTCCCATCTCCTCCTGAAGGAACTCTCAATGAACTATCTTTAACATCAGATGCTTTCTCTCCAAATATTGCTCTTAATAGCTTTTCTTCTGGACTTAATTGAGTTTCTCCTTTTGGAGTAACTTTACCAACTAAAATATCTCCAGCTTTTACCTCTGCACCTATATGGACAATCCCAAATTCATCTAGCTTTGAAAGAGCTGAATCTCCAACATTTGGGATGTCTCCAGAAATTTCTTCAGCCCCAAGTTTCGTATCTCTTGCAATACAAGTTAATTCTTGTATGTGAATACTTGTGAACTTGTCTTCACTTACCAATCTATCAGAAATTAAGATGGAGTCTTCAAAGTTATATCCATGCCAGGGCATAAAAGCTATCCGAACATTTTGTCCTAAAGAAAGCTCTCCAAGGTTGATAGAAGGACCGTCAGCTAAAATATCATTCTTATTGACCTTATCCCCCTCTGTAACGATTGGTCTCTGATTTATACATGTAGTTTGATTTGATCTTGTGTACTTTATTATGTTGTAAATATCTACACCTGAGTCTCCGGGTTTAATTTCTTTTTCATTTACTCTAAGTACAATTCTGCTTGCATCAACACTTTCAATTGTTCCACCTCTTCTAGCAATTACACAAGAACCTGAGTCCCTCGCTACCAATCTTTCCATACCTGTTCCTACTAGAGGAGTTTCAGCTTGGAGAGTAGGTACAGCCTGACGCATCATATTTGAACCCATCAATGCCCTGTTTGCATCATCATGCTCTAAGAAGGGTATAAGTGAAGCAGCTACAGACACAACTTGTTGAGGAGAAACATCCATGAAATCAACTCTTTCTGGAGGCATTAACGAGAATTCATTCTTATATCTAACTGGCACTAATTCCTCTACAAATCTATTCCTAGAATCTAATAAAGCACTTGCTTGAGCAATCACGAAGTCCCCTTCTTCTATAGCTGACAAGTATTCAAACTCATCTATTACCTTGCCATCTTTGGCCTTCCTAAATGGACTTTCTATGAAGCCATATTCATTAGTCCTAGCAAAAACAGCAAGAGAATTTATTAGTCCAATATTTGGTCCTTCTGGGGTTTCTATAGGGCAGACCCTGCCATAATGAGTTGGGTGGACATCTCTAACTTCAAAACCTGCTCTTTCACGCGTAAGTCCGCCCGGGCCTAATGCTGAAACCCTTCTCTTATGAGTTACTTCAGCTAAAGGGTTCACCTGATCCATAAATTGAGATAGCTGACTTGATCCAAAAAACTCCTTTATAGCAGCAGATACTGGTTTAGCATTGATTAAATCTTGAGGACCTAGGTTGTCTTGTTCTGCAGTAGCCAATCTCTCCCTAACAGCTCTTTCAACCCTCACAAGGCCTATTCTGTATTGATTTGAAACCATCTCCCCTACAGATCTAACTCGACGATTACCAAGATGATCAATATCATCTACTTCATCTTTACCATTCCTTATAGCAACTAATGTCTTTAGAACATCAACAATATCCTGTTTATCTAAAGTACTACTTCCAGTAATTTCTGATTTACTTAACCTCTTATTGAACTTCATTCTTCCAACATCAGAAAGATCATATCTTTCAGAGTTGAAGAAGAGGCTATTAAAAAGGTTAGTAGCAGCCTCTTTAGTAGGAGGCTCTCCTGGTCTCATCATTCTGTATATCTCTACTAAAGCTTCAATTTCGTTTGTAGTTGAATCAGCCCTTAATGTATCTGACATATAAGGCCCTGATTCAAGGTCATTTATGTATAGGGTTTCAACTTCCTTTAAACCCAGAGATTCAAAGATTATCAGAACTTCTTCATCTATCTTAGTGTTACAAGGAATTCTTACCTCACCTGTAGTTTTGTCTATAACATCCTTAGCTAAAACTTGACCTTCCAAGTAATCTTCTGAGTAATCTAAGGTTTTAACTTTTGAACTTTCTATCTTTCGAATATGTCTAGCGCTTATTCTTTCACCTTTTTTTGCTACCAACTCTCCCTTTATAAGAATATCAATAGGTGTCACTTTTCCAATTAATCTCTTAGGGAGTAATTGAAGCTGAAAAACTTTCTTTGGTTTTATTTTGAATTTTTCAGTCTCATAAAAATGATCTAATATCTCTTGATTAGTAAATTCAAGAGCCTTAAGTAGAATAGAGGCATGAAGCTTTCTTCTTCTATCTATTCTTACAAAAATAAGATCTTTAGCATCAAATTCAAAATCTAACCAAGACCCCCTGTATGGAATTACTCTGGCTCCATATAAAACTTTTCCTGAAGAATGACTCTTACCTTTATCATGATCAAAAAATAATCCTGGAGACCTGTGTAATTGTGAGACTACAACTCTTTCAGTTCCATTAATAACAAAAGTTCCATTATCAGTCATCAATGGTACAGTTCCCATATAAACTCTTTGTGACTTCCCTTCCTTAAGTTTTTCAGTTTCCTTGTCTAAGAAAAACAAATTACAGTTAATGTGGAGCGAAGCTTCAAAAGTTATACCCTTAAGTTTGCATTCTCTTTCATTAAATATAGGTTCACCGAGTTCGTAAGTTGAAAATTCCATCCTTGCATTTCCATTGTGACTCTGAATAGGAAATATAGAATCAAAAACTTTTTGAAGACCTTGGACTTTTCTTTTTAAAGGATCTATATCTTTTTGAAGAAATTCTTCATAAGACTCTAGCTGAGTAGCTAGTAGATTGGGTAAATCCATGACGCTAGATATTTTTTCAAAACTACGTCTTATCCTTTTTTTCTCTGTATACGAAAAAGTCATATGTACCTCTATTAATCTAGTTCAAAAGAACTTTTTTATTTAAATTCAGCTTTAGCTCCAGCTTCTTCCAATTGTTTTGTAAACTCATCGGCCTCTGCTTTGCTTATTCCTTCTTTTATAGATGAAGGAGCTCCATCAACCAATGCTTTGGCATCTTTCAAACCTAAGCCTGTAATTGATCTGACAGCCTTAATTACATCAACCTTTTTATCTCCTACTTCTGCTAGGTGAAGGTCACCTGTTGCAGCTTCATCTTCACCAGATGCTTCATCTGATGATCCTGCAGCCGGTGCTGCAACTGCAGCAACTGGTGCTGCGGCTGTAACTCCGAATTTTTCTTCCATAGCCGATATTAAATCAACTATATCCATAACACTCATTTCAGAAATTGCTTCTAAAATTTCTTCTTTACTTAATGCCATTATATTTCTCCAAATAAAATTTAAATTTAAGAATTTTGCTCTTCTTTAGCTTGTTTCACGGCCAATATAGTCCTAGTTAATTTTGTTGGTATTTCATTAACCAAACTAACTAACTTTGAAACAGGTGCGTTAAGAAGACCTAAAAATTGGGCTATAGCCTCTTCTTTAGTTGGCAAGTTAGCAATATCAGCTAATCTACCTAAATCTAATAAAGACTCTCCCATAGACAAACCTTTAACCTTAAAATTAGAATTTAATTTTGTGAAGTTATTTGCTAATTTTGGTGCATTAGTAGGATCATCTAAGGAAAACGCTAAGATAGTAGGACCGACTAACAGGTCCTCAAAGCATGAAAACTTAGTATCATTTAGAGCTTTTTTAGCTAAAGTATTTCTAATTACTTTTAAATGAACAGAAGAGTTTCTTGCCTCTTCTCTTAACTTAGTCAACTCTGAAACTGAAGTTCCATGATAATCAGCGGCTATTGCAGAAGTAGCTTCACTAGCAATCTTGTTGAGCTCCTCTACGGCTTCTTTCTTGTCTTCAATACGCATTGGCATATTCTTAAACTCCTCTATTCAAATTAATGAATAGAAAATTGGAGGCTACATCATAACTAGCGCTATGATTGCTTCCATCTGCGTAGGCTTTTATATTTAAGTAAAACAACTGTTTTACACCTACGGTCTTTGATAGATGCGCTTTTGACGCACCCTACCTAAGAATTCTTTTATTAAAATCTTCATCTTAAAATTTTAAAGACCCCATATCTATCTCTAAACCAGGACCCATGGTTGATGTTATAAATAATTTCTTTATAAACTCTCCTTTTGAAGATGAAGGTTTATTCTTTTTTAAATCATCTAATAGCTTCTCGATATTTTGTTTTATTTCTTCAGATGAGAAAGATAAGTTTCCTATCCTTCCATGAACTATTCCTCCGTTGTCAGCCCTGTAGGTTATTTGACCAGCTTTAGCATTCTTAACAGCAGTTCCCACATCTTTGGTAACTGTTCCTGTTTTTGGATTTGGCATCTTTCCTTTTGGACCTAAAATCTTTGCTAAAGGGCTTACCACCTTCATGGTATCAGGGGTTGCAATTATCACATCATAATTAGATTCTTCTTCTTTAAGCTTTTCCGCTAAATCTTCCATGCCTACTATGTCAGCACCAGACTTCTTAGCTTCTTCTGCCTGATCAGCTTCCGCAAAAACTGCTACTGAACAAGATTTCCCAGTTCCTGCTGGTAGAGCAGTTGAACTTCTAACATTCTGGTCAGACTTAGAGGCATCTATGCCAAGATTTACAGCCACGTCTATAGCCTGTTCAAAATTAGTTTGAGGTGCAGCTTTTAAGAATTCAATTGCCTCCTCAATTTCATACTTCCTTTCTTCAACTTTTTGAAAGTAATCTCTTCTTTTTGACATCCTTACCATTATCCTTCTACCTCTATACCTGCACTCCTTGCACTACCTTCCAAGGTTCTTACAGCAGCATCCATATCAGCAGCCGTGAGATCAGGATCTTTTATCTTAGCTATCTCTTCAAGTTGAGATTTAGAAACCTTTCCAACTTTTTCACTATTAGGCGTACCACTTCCTTTTTTTACTCCAGCAGCTTTTTTTATTAAAACAGAGGCGGGGGTTGTTTTAACTATAAAATCAAAACTTTTATCTTCATACACTGTTATTACCACCGGAACCGGTAATCCTTTCTCCATTTCTTTAGTACGAGCATTAAAAGCATTACAAAAGTCCATTAAATTAAGACCATGTTGTCCCAGAGCTGGGCCTACAGGAGGACTTGGAGAAGCACCACCAGCAGGTACTTGAAGTTTTATATATCCATCTATTTTTTTTGCCATTAAGCCTTCTCTATTTGACTAAACTCTAATTCAACAGGGGTTGATCTCCCAAAAATTAATACAGCAACTCTTACTTTGCTTTTTTCAAAATTAACTTCTTCTACTGCTCCACTAAAATCATTAAAAGGGCCGTCTATAACTCTTACCATTTCTCCTGGCTCAAAAGTAATCTTAGGCTTTGTGACTTCAGCCCCAAGCTGCTGTTGTTGCATAATAGCTTTGGCCTCTTCTTCACTTATAGGAGAAGGTTTTTCTTTACTACCACCAATGAAACCCATGACTCTAGGAGTATCTTTTACTAAGTGCCAACTATCGTCATCAAGCTCCATGTTCAAAAGAATATAGCCAGGAAAAAACTTTCTTTGAACTCGCCTTTCCTGACCACCTTTCAATTCAACAACCTCTTCAGCAGGTACCATAACTTCAGAAAATTTATCTTCCATTTGGAATCTCTCTATCCTTTCTAAGAGAGCTTCTCTAACTTTATTTTCATATCCTGAATAAGCTTGTATTACATACCACTGCATAAAATTTTTTACCCCAACAACCTAGATGTAACTAAACCAAAAAGTGAATCTAATCCCCACAAAACTAAACCGGCTATTGTTATAGCAACTACAACTATCATAGTAGTTTGTGTAGTCTCTATCCTTGTTGGCCAAACAACCCTTCTTATCTCAGATCTTGATTCTAGAACAGTATTTAGAGCTTCTTTTCCTTGAGATGTAGTTAGTAAAATAGCTAATGATATTAATAATAAAATTATTACTCCAATAACTCTGTAAAGAAGTGGCTCATATGAATAATATGAATTTCCATATACTGCTATAGCCATGATGAATAACCCTAAAATCCAGCGGAGATAATTTGTCATATTTTCTAGCTTAACTCCCATAATATAGTCATGGATAGATCAGCGCTTAAGTGGCAGGCCAGGAGGGAATCGAACCCCCAACCTGTGGTTTTGGAGACCACCGCTCTGCCAATTGAGCTACTGGCCTACTCAATAATTTTGGATACTACTCCTGAACCTACTGTCCTTCCGCCCTCTCTAATTGCAAAGTTCATGCCTTCTTCCATTGCTACTGGAGAAATTAGCTCCACTGAAATACTAAGATCATCACCTGGCATTACCATTTCTACTTCAGCAGGTAATTCTACAGCTCCAGTTACATCAGTTGTTCTCACGTAAAATTGGGGCCTATAACCTTTGAAAAAAGGAGTATGTCTTCCTCCTTCTTCTTTAGTAAGTACATAAATTTGAGCATCAAATTTTGTATGAGGTTTAATTGAACCTGGCTTAGAGAGAACTTGACCTCTTTCAACATCATCTCGCTCTGTACCCCTAAGAAGAATTCCAACATTTTCGCCAGCCTTACCTTCATCTAGAAGCTTTCTAAACATTTCAACACCAGTACAAGTAGTTTTGGTAGTCTCACGAATTCCTACTATCTCAATTTCTTCGTTTACTTTTATCTCACCTCTTTCAATCCTGCCTGTTACAACAGTTCCTCTGCCCTGTATTGTGAAGATATCTTCTATTGGCATTAAGAAAGGCTTATCTAGTTCTCTTACTGGCTCAGGAATATACGAATCTAGTGAAGAAACAAGCTCATTAAGCTTAGCAACATTGTCCGCGTCTCCTTCTAAAGCCTTCAGGGCTGATCCTGTTATTATTGGAGTATCATCGCCTGGGAAATTATATTCAGTAAGTAGGTCCCTTACTTCCATTTCTACCAGTTCAACTAATTCAGCATCATCTACCTGATCTGCTTTATTAAGAAAAACTACGATATGCTGAACTCCAACTTGTCTAGCTAAAAGTATATGTTCTCTAGTTTGTGGCATTGGTCCATCAGCAGCACTCACTACCAATATAGCTCCATCCATTTGAGCTGCTCCAGTAATCATGTTTTTTACATAATCTGCATGACCAGGGCAATCTACATGGGCATAGTGTCTCGCATCAGAATCATACTCAACATGCGAAGTAGCAATAGTTATACCACGCTCTTTTTCTTCAGGTGCGTTATCTATACCATCAAAAGCGATAGCCTCACCTCCCCTAGCCTCTGCGCAAACTTTGGTAAGCGCAGCAGTTAAAGTAGTTTTACCATGATCTACATGGCCTATAGTTCCCACGTTAACGTGGGGTTTAGTTCTTTCAAATTTTTCTTTAGACATTTTTACTTCCTATACAAAAATATTTTTACCTGGAGCTCATAACCGGACTTGAACCGGTGACCTCGTCCTTACCAAGGACGTGCTCTACCACCTGAGCTATATGAGCCAAAACCTTAGTTTTATTGACTTTCAGAGTAGAAAGGGGTTTCCTGTACAAACAGAGAAAAATAATAATTTATAACCTATTTAGTTAAAAAAAAATAAAAACCACTAACAACCCAAAGCTCGGATCGTGTTTATAGACCCTTTAGCCCTTTATTGCAAGCATTTTCGCACATTTAAGATAGAAATTATATAGCTGGTGGAGGGGGCAGGATTCGAACCTGCGAAGCACGAGGCGGCAGATTTACAGTCTGCTGGGTTTGACCGCTCCCCAACCCCTCCTTCAAATTAAAAATAGCGGGCAATTCTGCGGTTGTCAGAATACCTTGTCAACTTAATTTAATAGATTTGTTATGCTGTTAAATTAAATGACTGAAAAAAAGCAAATACTAGATAAATCTAAAATTCTTAGATGCTTAGCCCCTAAAAACTTACTTTCCTTAAATGAAGTCATAATTTATGAAGAAATAGGATCGACGAACGACGCAATAAAAAAAGAAATGAAAGGATTTATAAGTAAATCAGATGCAATTGCTGTTCTTGCAGAAAAACAAACTGCTGGTAGAGGAACTGGAGGCAAGAAGTGGTTTAGCCCTGCTTATAAAAATATCTATCTTTCTTTCTCTTGGAATTCAGCTTTAGCTCCCTCTCAACTAGAAGGGTTAAGTCTGGCAACTGCTGTTGAAGTAACAAAAGCTCTAGAGCATTCTTTGCCTTTAAAATTTAATCTCAAATGGCCTAATGACATCTTTTTATCTGGTAAAAAAGTCGGAGGGATACTTATAGAGACAACTCAATCTAATAAATTAACTAATATAGTAGTTGGAATAGGAATAAATGTTTTTATGGAGAAAAAGAATGAAGTGCCCATAGACCAGGATTGGACTTCTATAAGTAACTATTTGGAAAGTAAAGCTGATAGAAATGAAATTATTGGTACCATTTTAAATTCTCTTATCGATCTAAGAAAAAAATTTGAAGATAGAGGTTTTGCACCATATAAATCTCTATTTGAAGATCTCAATCTATTAAAGGACCAAATATGTGAAGTAGATTTCCAGGGAAAAATGCTTAATGGAATGGTAAAAGGGATTAGCGATAAAGGAGAACTGGTTTTTGAAACTAAAGAAAAAATGTTCTTTCTTAGAACTGGACAAGCTTTTATTAAGAAATCTTAAATTAATAAAAGAGATTTTCTCTATGATAAAATGCCGCAAGTTTTGCTGGCGTAGCTCAGTTAGGTAGAGCAGCTGATTTGTAATCAGCCGGTCGTTGGTTCGAATCCAATCGCCAGCTCCAGCCCCACCAATATATTATTGACTCAAGAGTCCAATCTCTTTTGAGTATTCTGGAAATTTTTCTTTCCATTTTTTTCTTTCTTCTTTAATTTTTTTAAGATGTCCTTCGATGTTTTTTTGGTTAAGTTTGAACCCGAAACTTCCTATTGCTGAAACTTTTTGGGATAAGAATTTATCAATTACCTTATTACCTAACGATAATTTGTAATGGCTGGGTTCTAGGTACCACTTCATATCTAGTTGTGATTCTTGAGTGATATCTTTTCCTGGAATAGCTTCTGTAGTGAAATAATTAAAACCTGAATAATCAATTAAAGTTATATTATTTTTTTGACCTTCCACCCTCTTAGCTTCTATCATTTTTAATAGATTCCTTTTCCACTCTTCAAATTCATTTCCATAATCTTTAACGTATAAGACTTCTAAAAGTCGCGCATGAATAGGTGATATCCCTACTATCAAATTAATATCATTTTCTCTAACAAAATCTATAATCCAAAGGAAAGCTTGCATATTATCTTGATGATCATTTTTAGTTTTAAAGTCTCTATAATGAACTTTGTAAAAAGCACTCTCAGTAGAAATAAATTTTGAATAAGGATGAGTTAGCTGAGGAACACTTAGTAGACCTTTATCTTTAATTAATCTGCTTTTATTAACCTTATTCAATTTCGTCTTAAAGCTATCTATAGTAGTTTGAAGAGAAAGAAGATACTTAAAAGTACTAATCGTTAATAAATCTGCTGACTGGGATATATTTTCTAAATAACCATAACCCTTAGAGTCATACTTTTTTCTTTCAGCATTAAACATAAAAAAATCTACCATGAGAACTACTTCCTTCAACTGCCCTGAAGAATGCGAAAATTTTAAGTAATGATAAGAATCAAAGATGTCAGCTCCTCCAAAAGCAGCATTGAATACTGGGTGCATCTTCCAAGCATCATTATTTGGATCAATTCCTTGTTCTGTACGAGAGCTACCAAGTATAAGAACTTTGGGTTTAAATTCAGCTATAGCTAATGCTTTTGCTCTTGTGGTAGGTATATAAGGTTTTAGAAAGTTAAATTCCTTTTTATTAGCATCATGAAAATATGAATAGGGATCAATTAAGCGGTTTATAGAAACAACTAAAAAAAAGATTGTAGCTATTGAGATTAAAACAATATAAAAGTAATTCTTATAGACCTTATTCATTTAAAAATTAGAATTGAAAATATAAAAACTCGCTTTCTTTATTAATGCTCAAGATAGCAAGACTAAAAAAAACAACTGAGAGAAAGCCCCATTTTAGAGTTGGCCTCCACAACAGCCATCGAGGATAAGAAATTTTTACATTAGGGTAAGTAGAAATATAAGGTTTATATCTAGCAAAGATCTGTTGGCAATTTGGTAAAACTAAACAACTCCCTATAAGTAAAAAAACAAGCTGAATTGCTATAAAAGGATCATTTCCTAGAACTCCATTACTAAACATTCCCTGAAAGACAAAACCATTTTCAACCAGAACTTTTTCAAAAGAACCTAGATTACCTAAAAGTCCTGGAGGAAGAGATATTTGGTTATAACCAAACATTGCTGATAAAACATTTTTAGCTCCATTGATACTCTCTGCTCTAAAGAAAACCCAACCTATAGCAACGCTTAAAAAGGTAATTGACCAAGCAATACTTGTTGATATGTATCTATTCCTAATAAATTTTATTTTTGGAAAGTTTTGTTTTATTTTTGACCAAATATTAAAAAGGACAATATAACTTCCATGAAGCAAACCGAAGATTATGAAATCCCAACCAGCTCCATGCCATAAACCAATCCAAAAAAAAGTGAAAAGAGTTGGAATGATAGTAGCAAGTACAAAAAAAGTTACAGTCCCTAGTTTATACTTGAATCCTAGACGGGTCAGATTGAGACTTACAGGGTCCCATAAATACTCTCTTATAAGTCTAGATAATGTTATGTGCCACCTTCTCCAGAAATCTGCAATATTGAGAGCTTTATAGGGAGAATAGAAATTAACCGGAAGCTTTAAACCAAACATTCTTGCCAAGCCTATTGCCATATCAGAATAACCTGAGAAATCGAAATAAAGTTGCATTGAATAAGCTAATGTTCCAAACCAAGCTTCAAAAAATGTTAGTTGAACATTTATTTCTGCAGCATCAAACATCGGGGTAGCGTAAATAGAAATTCCATCAGCTATAACTATTTTTTTAAAAAGACCAATAGCAAATATGGAAAGTCCTATTGCAAGATTTTTAAATCTTAAATTATAGAATTTACCCAAATTAAATTGAGGTATCATTTCTTTATGGTGAACAATAGGTCCTGCTATAAGCTGGGGGAAAAAGGTTACAAATAAGCAATAATGTAGGAATTTATATTGCTTAGTTTGCCCACGATATGCGTCTACTAGATAAACTATCTGTTGAAAAGTGAAGAATGAGATTGCCAAAGGAAGTATGACTTTATGCAGATGTATATTACTAGCTAAGATTGTATTTAGATTATCTACAAAAAAGTTTGCATACTTGTAATATCCAATTAATCCGAGATTAAAGAATAAGCCAAAAACTAATAAGCTCTTTCTTCTAATTTTTTCTATTAACGAACCAAGGGCAAAGTTAATTAGTACTGAAAATATTATTAATAAGAGATACTTAGTATTCCACCAAGCATAAAAAAATAGAGAAGAGCTAATAAGCCATAATAGAGATAAATATTGATATTTTAATTTCTGACAAATGAAAAACCCTAGGAGTACTAAGGGCAGAAAGCAAAAAATGAATATATATGAATTAAAAAGCAAGTATTCACCTAGTCAGCTAAGTATCTGTCCACATAATCACATAGCTCGCCTACATTCTGAAGAGATTGTATCTCTTTAAGCTCAAATCTAATTTTATAAAAATCTTCTATAGCAACAATTAAATGCATATTAGTTAAAGAATCCCATTTATCTATATCAGAAGCACTCGTTTCGCGATTCAATTCTAAATTCTTATCACCAAAGACTTCACTAAAAATCTTATTTAATTCTTCAATTCTATTTTCCACATTTCCTTCCTTTCTATAAATTCAAAATTCTTTAGCTATCCAAACTATTTTAA
Organism: Gammaproteobacteria bacterium; assembly: GCA_045563675.1. Lineage (GTDB taxonomy): Bacteria > Pseudomonadota > Gammaproteobacteria > Magnimaribacterales > Magnimaribacteraceae > AEGEAN-183. The sequence goes on along the minus strand of JBJLIX010000001.1, from coordinate 795,220 downwards.
TTAATCTTCTTCAAATAATTTTCTTAGTTTCCCTAAAAAAATACTCGCCTGTTTACCTTCTGTCACTCTATGATCAAAAGATAAACTTACATTAAACCTATTTAGTTCTGTATCTAAACTTGATACTCCTAGGATAGCTGATTGATTTTTATTTATAAGCGGTACAAAGCTTTCAACTTTATATTGAGAAAGATCAGTAATTGTAAAAGTAGAATTCGAAATATCTTTTGGAGAAAGCTCTTTTCTAATGTATTTATAGACTCCTTCTGAAAGAAGATTGTTTATCTCCTCTAAAGGAAGTTGGTCAGTATTGGGAATGGAAAAGACTTTAAGGCCATCATCTATATCAAAAGCAATACCAATATTTATGGAAGAATATTCTCTTATCTCATTTTCAAAAAAATATGAGTTAAATAGAGGGAACTCTTTTAGAAGTTGAGATGTATGCAAAGTTAAGAGGGGCAAAGAAGCGCTTGCTGATTTTGCAAGAAGGTTATCTTCATTATCTATTACTTTATTCTTAAAATTCATAAAAATTGTACTAACTAATCCAGTACTTTGTACATGAGAGAGTGCTTCTATCTCAAAAACTTTAGACCTACTTAAAGCCTTGGAAACATAAGCCACTTTAACGCCATCTTCTTTTACAATACTTTTGCTTTCTTTTAAAAATCTTTCTACGTCTTCCTTTTTTATAAAGCTATTTTTAAAGGAAGAAGTATCCAGCTTATGCTTGTCTATAAGCTCCTGAGCTTCCTTTGTTATTTTTATTTCTTCCTTAGAATCTTCTCTCTTAATTCTTTCTTGTACTACTTGATCTTTATTCCCTTCAAATGAGTCAAGTGAATCATGAATTAATGCAACTGTTTGACCTATCTCTACTACCTCTCCAACTTCAACTAAATACTCTATAAACCCTTCTAAGGAAGCCTCTAATTCTAAAACTGCCTTTGAGGTCTCAATATCTAAAACACCTGCACTTTTTTTTATCTTATCCTTATTGTTGTAATGAAGTGTATTTACATATACTTCTTCGTCGGCGTCTTCTTTTGGAACTTTAATTTCGCTAATGACGGTCATTTTCTTATATATTTTGCTACTTCTTTAGCTATATTAGTATTTGGTAAAACATATTCTTCTGCCTGCCTTGATGAAGGAATTGGAACTGATATAGCACCTATTCTTTTTAGTAGAATTATATCTTCAATTTCTTCTGAGACTCTAGAAAGTATCTCTGCACCAATACCAAACTCCTTACTCCCCTCCTCTACAACCATAAGTCTTTTAGTATTTCTTACGGAAGTAAATATAGGCTCTAAATTTAGTGGAGAAATCTTACTAATTATTAATAACTCTGGAATTAATTCAGTTTCCTCAAAAATATGGTCAAGCTGTTCAAAAGTATCATTTGCAATACCGCCATAAGAAACAATTGTTATATCAGGATTTGAACTCTTTGGGGAGCACTTAACTTCAGGATAAGTACTATTACTTTTCTCTAAGTAATAGGAGTCATTCTTTTTAGAAGCAACAAATCTTGCGTAATCTAATTTATTTTCAATAACTATAGTTGGATGAATTTCATTTTCATAAACTGATTTATATAATTCCTGTGGATCTAAAAAACTATTTATAGCTATAACAGTAACATTATCTATGCCAACTAAGAATTTGTCTAAAGTCTGAGAGTGTGTTGGTCCATAGCCTCTTCCACCCCCCATGGGAGTTCTTATAACAACCGGGCAGTTAACTTTTTTGTTGTACATATGATGAAATTTTGATGCATGGTTAATGATTTGATCTAGGCAAAGAGTCATAAAATCTCCAAACATTATCTCTACATAAGGTCTATAACCTGATAAAGCTAGCCCATTTGCCAGACCCACGATAGATTGCTCACTAATAGGTGTGCTTATTACTTTATCAGGGAAATTCTTTGATAGGTCATTAGCTACCTTAAATGCTCCTCCGTAAGGCGATAGAATATCTTCTCCCAAGAAGATAACTTTCTCATCTTCGCGTAAGATTTTTTGGAAAAAGGCATTTATTCTAGTTACTACTCTTTCATTTGGAGCCTCTAGAGGAAAATAATCTAAAGTTTCAACGATCTCTTTTTGCCCTACATAGCTTTCACCTGAAATCTCCTTTTCATTATTTGTTTCTTCTATTACTTTTATAATTTTAGAATTTACTTTTTCTAACATCTGCTTGAATACTTCTGGTTCTGATTCTTGAAAAATATTCAACGGGTCAAGTTCATGAAATTTATTTACTTCTTCAACATCCCTATGATCATCACTTTTAGAGTGATGATTAAGACGATAAGTATCTACAAGGTGAAAAGCTGGCTTCCCTTTGTTTCTTATAAAATCTATAGACTTCTTCGCATTTTTAAGAAGCTCATCAACATCCCAAGTATTGGAGTGAAAGGTTTTAATTCCAAAAGATTCAGGTCTTTTTAATATATCTCCAGATAGATTATCTTCTATCCTAGTTGACTGAGCATATCTATTGTTCTCACATACTATTAATAAAGGGAGAGATAAAAGTGAAACAAGATTGAATGACTCATAAACCACTCCTTCCCCTAAAGTCCCATCTCCTATGAAAACAATGCCTATCGATTTATCCTTCGACTTCTTTCTTGCTAAAGACATACCAGCTGAAACGGGAACAATACCTCCCTGAACACCATTTGAGAAAAAATTATCGTTACAAAGATGTTGACTTGATCCTATTCCAGCACAAGTGCCTGTTTCTTTTCCCATCAATTCAGCTATTAAACCCTTTAAATCCTGAGTCTTTGCGAGATAGTGACCGTGACATCTATGGTTAGAAAATACAAAATCTTGATTTTCTAGAATCGAAGCAAAAGCTATAGCAGAAAACTCTTGTCCGCTACATGTGTGGACTGTTCCATTCATGCTGCCCTCATTAAATAGGTCAAGAAAAGTATCTTCAGTTCTTCTTATTAAAAGAGCTTGCTCGTAATACTTTTCACTAACTTTATTTACCATTTTTAACTTATAACAGGAGCGTCAGACTCAAGGTGCTCTTCTCTCAGCTCTCTTTTTAATACCTTGCCTGTAGCATTTCTAGGAAGGTTTTTTATAAAAATTACTTCACTAGGCACCTTAAATTTAGCTAAATTTTTTAAACAGTGTTCAATGATATACTTCTCTTCCACCTCTTTGCCTTCCTTAAGACTTATAAATACTTTTCCTGTTTCTCCCCACCTTTCATCAGGAATTCCTATAACAGCAGCTTCCGCTATTTCAGGTAATTGGTATATAACATTCTCAACTTCAGCAGGATAAACGTTTTCTCCACCAGAAATATACATATCTTTCCATCTATCAACTATATAAACAAATCCTTCGTCATCAAACCGAGCAGCATCACCTGTTTTCAACCACCCTTCATCAAAAGATTTCTCGGTAGCTTCACTATTATTCCAATAGCCTGGAGTAACATTAGGTCCCTTGATATAAAGTTCTCCAACCTCACCCCAAGGAAGTTCTTTTCCTTCGTCATCAACTACCTTCACTTCTGTATGCATGAGTGGTTTTCCTGCAGAACCTAATTTTCTATCTGCGTCCGCAGCATCTAATCCTATTCCACCTGGACTTGTTTCAGTCATTCCCCACCCTTGTATCATTGACACTCCTCTCCCTGACCATGTTTTAAGTATAGCTTCAGCACAAGGAGCGCCCCCTATACCAGCTATCTTAAGATTTGAAAGGTCAGTTGAATCAAAATCTGGATGATTCATCATAAATTGATAGGGAGCTGGAACAGCAAAGAAATGAGAGACCTTGTAATCTGCATTTCCTAATATTGATAATGCTAAACCAGGATCAAATTCCCTAATGAGTATTAATTCTCCTCCAGCATGTAAAACAGGATTGGCGTAACAGTTCATTCCTCCAGTATGAAATAGTGGCAGCACAACCAGTTGGACGGTATCTGAGTTTACATATGCCGGACTCGCAAGATTAACAATGTTATAAAGTTGCATCCTGTGGTTAATCATGGCGCCCTTTGGGTGGCCAGTAGTTCCTGATGTATACATTATCATTATCAGGTCATCATGATTAGTTTCAATATATTGAAAATTGCTTTTAGAATTTGAAATTACACTTTCATATTGACTATCTAAATTACTGGGATTAATCTCCAATATTTCTTTTATTTTGCAATCTTGTTGAAGCTCTAATGATATTTCCCTAAATGCTGAATCGTAAATTAATATAGTAGGGCTACTATCATTTAAAATATATTCCAACTCAGGTTTAGTTAGCCTCCAATTTAGAGGCAGTTCTATAGCACCAATTTTTGCACAAGCAAACTCTAATTCAAAAAACTCAGCACAGTTATAAGAAAGAATAGCAATTCTATCGCCTTTTTTAACGCCCTCTTGTTGTAACCACTCTGCTAATTTATTAGACCTAGTATCTAATTCAGAGTATGTTAAATTCCTATTAGAACTTAAATCTCTTATCGCTATCTTATTTGGTCTTACATTTGAATGATAAGCTGACCAATCATAATGTTTTACTGTCATTTAATCTCCTTAAAAAATCATAACCATTACTATGTAAAAAACAATTACCACTCCCCATATGCCAGCAAGCAATCCTAATCTACTTCCCATCTTCTCTCCCTTAGACATTTGCCATAAAAGAAAGAGAACGGTTATAAAGAATAAATATATTATTACACCTAACAAGCTTAGCTCTCCTTATAATCTATGTAAGAGAGCATATGATAAGTAGGAAAAAATAAAATTGAAAATATTTATTCCATAAATTATTAAAAAATTAATCATGGGTTATAAAAATAAGCAGAAAAAATATAAGTTGCGTAGAAATAACTTTAAGCATAAAAGTTTTATTGGATTTCTAGAAAAAACAAAAAAAGGAAGATTTCGAGTAAGAAATGACAACCTTAACTTAAGTTACAAAATTGCTTTTAAAGAAGTAAAAAAAGCTTTCATTGGCGACAAAATTAAATGCGTCATTTCTCAGAGAGGATGGGCTAGCATAGAGAAGGTTATAGAAAATAATACTGAAACTTTCATTGGAAAGTTGGAGAAATTTGGAAATCGTTATGCATCTTTCCCGGTAGATATGGGTAGGTATAATTTTGTAGACATACAAGGTAAATTACCAAAATCCATTAAATCAAATGACTTGGTAATTATAAAAATTACTCACTATTCCAAAAAAGATTCTAGAGCTAAAGGGTTTGTCCAAGAAGTTCTGGATAACTCAAATTTAGAAAATAGGGCTAATAAAATTGCTATATCAAAATTCAAAATAAGAGATAAATGGTCTAAAAACATAATAAATGAATTAAAAAAATTAAAGAGAGCCGAAGACGTACCTTTAAAGGAGCACATAGATTTAACCAAACTCTCTTTTGTCACCATAGATGGGCAGAATGCAAAAGACTTCGATGATGCTGTATACGCAGAAGAACAGAGAAATGGGCATTTAATCCTGTTTGTTGCAATAGCAGATGTCAGTCATTATGTAACATCAAATAGCTTTATTGATATTGAAGCTAGAAAGAGAGGTACTTCTGTGTACTTCTCTAATAAAGTTGTACCTATGTTGCCGGAAGAGATTAGTAACAAAACTTGCTCTTTAAGGCCAAATGAAGAAAAAGCCTGCTTAGTATGTAAAGTAGAAATTGATAGAGAAGGCAGTTTGATTGATGGTTCATTCTTTCAAGGCATTATCGAGTCCAAGGCTAGGCTAACGTATGAAAAAGCAAATAAATTTTTTGAGACAAATAAATATCCTGAAGAGTTATCTAACAGCCTTCAAGCTATAAATAAAATTTATATTCTTCTTAAAAAGAATAAGACTCTAAGAAAAGCACTTGAACTTGAAGTGCCAGATTTCCTCCCAAGCATCAAAAATGGTGAGCTTAAGCGATTTAAAGAAGTTAAGAGAAATACAGCTCACCAAGTGATAGAAGAATGCATGTTATTAGCTAATATTTGTGCAGCAAAAATTTTACAAGCTTCTTCTGTGAATTCTATTTATAGAACTCATCCAAAACCTGATCTTCTAAATATTAATCAACTCCAAAAATTTATAAGTTCTAGAAGAATAAATTTAAAACTGAGACCTGAAGGGTCTGTAGAAGATTATTTTGAGCTTTTAAAAATTTCTAGAAATAGAAACGATAAAGACATTATAAATATGCAAATACTACAATCGCTTAACTTAGCTACATACCAACGTAAAGTTTCAGAGCACTTTGCTCTTGCATATCCCTCCTACACTCACTTTACATCTCCAATTAGAAGATATCCTGATTTAATGGTGCATAGGGCCATAAAGGCTATTTTAAATAAATATAGAAAAGACATTATTAAAATTAGCAATCTAAAAAAAATAAAATTAGAGAAGGAAGATTATCCTTTCGATGAAAAACAAATAGAGTTAATTTCTGAAGAATCCTCACATCAGGAAAGAATAGCCGAGAAAGCAGAAAGGCATGCCATGAATACCTTGAAATGTGAATTGGCAATGAAGAACATACAAAAACATTTTGAGGGAACAATTTCAGGTATTACTAATTTTGGACTTTTTATTTTATTGCAAGAACTAGGCATAGAAGGACTCTGTCATGTAAAAAACCTTCCCAAGAATGATTACTTTGTTTTTGAGAATACATCTAAAAGTCTAATTGGTTCTTCTTCAGGAAAAGGTTACTTTCTGGGAGATAAGCTTTCGGTTAGGATTAAAGAAGTGGATATTTATTCCCAACAAATAGATTTGGAAATTACGAAATGAAACTTCATGAAAATCAAGAAATAATCTGTGGCATAAATATCATAGAAACCATATTAAATTCAAAAAATGAAACTTTAAAAATATTATTTGTTCTAGATTCAAAATCTTCTAAAAGAATAAATTCAATAATTCAGATAGCTTCTGAAAGAGGATTAAGTGTTTCCTTTGAAAAAAAAGAATTCTTTAAAAGCTGTTTTCCAGATCAAAATCATCAAGGTTTAGCTCTTCTTTGTGATAGGAAAAAAGAAGAAGATGAAGAATTTCTTGAAAAAGTATTAAAAAAAGATTCCTTATTTTTTTTAATACTCGATCATGTCACAGATCCCCATAATGTTGGAGCCTGTTTAAGAAATGCTGCTGCCGCTTCAGTTGATGCAGTTATTGTTCCAAAGAATAGGTCTTGCCATCTCACCTCTACAGTAAGAAAAATTTCTAGTGGTGGATCAGAACTAATCCCTTTTGTAGTTGTCACTAACCTAGTAAGAACTTTAAAAAAAATGCAATCTTCAGGAGTGGAAATTTTTGGATCTGATGTAAATGGGCAAGAAGACTATAAAGATATCTCTATCTCTAATAAGAATGCTCTTGTAATTGGTTCAGAAGATAAAGGACTTAAGAAATTAACACGAGAAAATTGTGACAAGCTCATTAGGATAGATATGCCAGGAGAAATAGAAAGCTTAAATGCTTCAGTGGTTTCTGGAATATTATTATTCGAATTTATTAGGAAAATATAAATTTTTAATTAGAATAGCTCGATGCTAGCCCAGAGAACCTTAACAAATTCTATAAAAGCCTTTGGAGTAGGACTTCATAGTGGAGATCCTATTTCACTAGAATTAAAACCAGCTAAACCAAATACAGGTATCATTTTTAGGAGAACTGATCTTGACCCTAAAGTAGAAATAAGAGCTAGAGCTGAAAATGTTAGTAACACCACTCTATCCACAACGTTAAGTGAAAATAAAGCTGAGATATCTACGGTAGAACATCTACTATCAGCGATGGCAGGTCTTGGCATAGATAATGCTTACGTGGATGTTAATGCATCAGAGATTCCAATAATGGATGGAAGCGCAGGTCCTTTTGTTTTTCTAATTCAATCAGCGGGAATAGATGAACAAGATGTCCCAAAGAAATTTATTAGAATTAAAGAAAAGGTAAGAGTTGAATACAATGATGCTTGGGCACAAGTTTCTCCTTTTGAAGGTTTTAAAGTTACTTTTACTATGATTTATGACCATCCTGTTCATAAGAAATATACCAATGTTGCATCAGTAAATTTTAATAGCACTTCTTTTGTAAAAGAAGTTTCCAGAGCAAGAACATTTGGTTTAATGAAGGACCTTGAGGTGCTGAATGAAGAGAACCTGGCACTTGGTGCTAGCCTTAAAAATGCCATAGCCATAGGAGATGACTCTATTCTAAATGAAGAAGGCATAAGATTTGAAGATGAAATGGTGAAACATAAAATATTAGACTCAATAGGAGATCTCTATCTACTCGGTCATAACCTTGTTGGATCTTTTGAAGGATATAAATCAGGACATACAGTCAACAATGCCTTATTAAGGGAACTTATTTCTAGACCTGAAACTTGGGAAATACTTTCATATGATGACCCAAAAAACTCTCCTATAACCTATTTAGATCCTATCATTGATCCCAGCCTCGGGTAAAATCTGATGTTTATTTAAATAAACATCCTTACAAATTGTTAGAATTTAAATAATTAGATTTAAATTATGAGTATTTTTTCTACAATTTTTGGTTCTAAAAACTCGAGATCTCTAAAGAGAATAGACCATTTTGTAAGGTCTATAAACAAACTTGAAAACGAATTCACAAAACTTGAAGACTCAGAGCTTAAAGAAAAACGAATAGAGTTTATTCAACGCTATAAAAATGGGGAAACTTTAGAAAGCCTCCTTCCTGAATCATTTGCAATAGCTAGGGAGGTAGGCAAAAGACAACTTAATCTCCGTCATTTTGACTGTCAACTTATTGGAGGAATTGCATTACACAATTGTCAAATCGCTGAAATGGCTACTGGAGAAGGAAAAACACTAGTAGCAACTCTTCCTTGTTACCTAAATTCTATAACGGAAAGAAAAGTTGTTCTCGTAACCGTTAATGATTATTTAGCTAAGAGAGATGCCGAATGGATGAAGCCCATCTACGAAGGGTTAGGTTTAAAAGTATCGTATGTAGTATCAGGCCAGGATTTAAAAGAGAGAATGGAAGCTTATGAAGCTGATGTAATTTATGCCACTAACAATGAACTAGGTTTTGACTTCCTTAGAAATAATATGGCTATGTCAATGGATGAAAGAGTTCTGAACGATTTCTACTTTGCAATCGTCGATGAAGTTGATTCAATATTAATAGATGAAGCTCGAACACCTCTAGTTATTTCGGGGGCTGCAGAAGACACCTCTAAGATATATGGAAAAATAGCTCATTTCCTTCCACAACTAACTCAACAATCTTTCTCTGAAGATGAAGAAGGAAACTTGGTAGTTGATACAGAAGGAGACTTCTCTATAGATGAAAAATCAAGATCGGTTGAGTTGACTGAAGGAGGCCATGACAAAGTTGAGAAGCTACTACAATCTTCAGGCATGCTGGAAGACCAGAAGAGCCTCTATTCATCTTCTAATCTAAGGCTACTACACTATATTCAGTCTTCTCTTAGAGCAAATTTTCTCTTTCAAAGAGATGTTGATTACATGGTTCAAGATAACCAGATAGTGCTGATTGATGAAAATACAGGCAGGGCTATGCCTGGTAGACGTCTAGGAGATGGTCTTCATCAGGCTATAGAACAAAAAGAAGGTGTTCCTATACAGATGGAAAGTCAAACACTGGCATCATGTACTTTCCAAAACTATTTTAGGCAGTATGAAAAGCTTGCTGGTATGACAGGAACGGCTAGCACTGAATCGCAAGAATTTTTGGAAATATATAACTTAACTGTACTGGAGATTCCAACAAATCAAGAAATGATAAGGAAAGACTATAACGATGTTGTCTTCCTCACAGAAAAGGAGAAATTTGAAGCCGTCATAGATGAAATAGAAGAATTCAGAGGAAAAGGAAACCCAGTTTTAGTAGGGACAGCGTCTTTAGAAAGCTCTGAGACTATTTCAGATATCCTTAAAACTAAGAATATAGACCATCAGGTTTTAAATGCTAAGAATCATGCTAGAGAAGCTGAAATCATTGCACAAGCCGGGAGACCTGGAGTGGTAACAATAGCCACAAACATGGCAGGAAGAGGAACAGATATTGTCCTAGGAGGAAACTGGGAAGCAAAAACAGAAAAAAAAGGTTCTGAAATAGATATCTCAAAAGAAAAAATTTATGCTGACTGGGAAGATGATAATAAAAAAGTTCTAAGTAGTGGCGGTCTTCATGTAATAGGCACTGAAAGAAATGAATCAAGACGAATAGACAATCAATTAAGAGGGAGGTCTGGTAGGCAAGGAGACCCTGGTTCTTCAAGATTTTTTATCTCCCTAGAGGATTCTCTTATGAGGATTTTTGCTTCTGATCAAGTTAAGAATATGATGGAAAGTCTTGGTTTGCAAGATGGAGAGGCTATTGAACACAGAATGCTAAGTGGAGCAATTCAGAGAGCCCAAAAAAGAGTTGAGGGTAGAAACTTTGATATAAGAAAAGTTCTACTTGAATATGATGATATGGCTAATGAGCAAAGACAAATTATTTACTCTCAAAGAAATTCAGTCCTTGAATCAGCTGATTTAACTGAGTTACTAGATTCAATGAGAAGAACAGTCATTGAAAATGAAGTTGACTCTTTTATTCCTCTTGAAGCACCTGAACATCAATGGGATATAAAGGGATTAGAAAATTCTATCAATAATAATTTTGGTATGGAAATTCCTGTTGAAGAATGGCTGAGAGATGATAGGACGCTTCAAAATGAGAGCATATCAGAAAGAATTTTTTCTCTTGCTTCTTCTAACTACCAAACAAAAACTGAAGTAATAGGTGGGGTTATAAAAGATTTCGAAAAACAGATTCTATTGCAGGTAATAGATAATGCGTGGAAAGATCATTTGGGTTCCGTTGAATATCTTAGACAAGGTATAGGATTAAGAGGCTATGGAAGTAGAAATCCGAAGTTAGAGTTTAGAAAGGAATCATTCGAACTATTTGAAAATCTTTTAGATGATATAAGGTATGAAGCAACAAGATTTCTAGCAAGAGTCCAAATTGAAGTAGATGATAAACAAGAATTAGAAGATATTAAAAAGTCTAAGACGAAAGAAACTTATGAGCATCAAAGCTCCCAGTCAGCTTTCAGCCAATCTGAGCCTAAAGAAGAACCCTCTCAAGTAAATGAAAATCAAGGGAATAGAAGATTAAGAAGGTATGAAGCAAAGATGGCAAGAAAGAAAGGGAATAAAGAATAAATTTAGCTAGATAAATGTCAAAAATAAAACATATAGATGGTGTAGAGCTTTCTAGTGCTTCAAGTAATACGAGATATAAGAATAGAGATGATGTCGTTGTCATTAAACTTGAGAAAGGCTCTAAGATTAGCGCCAAGTTTACAAACAATTCTTTCTTAGGCGCACCAGTAGTTGTTGCAAAAAAGCACCTCCAAAAAAAGAAAAATAATGAAACCATTCTGTTAATTAATGCAGGAAATGCAAACGCAGGAAATGGCAAGAACGGAGAGAAAGCTTCTATTCTTTGTTGTAAAGAAATCTCAGAAATAGCTGGAATTAATACGGAAGATGTACTTCCGTTCTCAACAGGCGTTATTGGAGAAAAACTAGAATCAAAAAAATTAGTAATTGCCTTTAGAAAGGCTCATCAAACACTAGATTCTTCAAGCTGGGTAAAGTCTTCTAAGGCTATTCTTACTACAGATACCAGGCCAAAGTTAGTTTCAAAAGAAATAAATATAGGCAAAGAACTTATAAATATCACTGCATTTGCAAAAGGTTCAGGTATGTTGAGGCCAAATTTTGCAACCTTATTAAGTTTCGTCTTCACAGATGTAAAAATGAATAAGAATCTATTAGATAAACTTCATAAAGAAGTTTTATCGGAAAGTTTAGAAAGAATAACTATAGATGGAGATACTTCTCCCAATGACACCTCTCTATTGGTAACAACATGTAAATCTAAAAAAGAAATATTGTTTAATTCTAAAGAGGAAAGAATCTTTAAAAAGGCTCTATCTGAAATTTATGCGCATTTAGCAGAATTAATTATTGAAGATGCTGAAGGAGCAACGAAGAAAATAAAAATTAGAGTTATAAAAGCTAAAAGTGAATCTTTAGCAAAATCAGTCGCTTTTACCGTTGCCCACTCCCCTTTAGTCAAAACAGCTTTTTATGGAAATGATGCTAATTGGGGCAGAATTTTAGCGGCTATAGGAAGAGCTAAAGGTGTAAATGATATTTCAAAAATATCTATCTCTTTAAACAAAACCCCTTTGGTTAAATTAGGTGCTAGAGACCCAAAGCACAAAGAACACCTTGCAACAAAAGCAGTAAAAGCAAAAAATTTATTAATAGAGATATCTCTTAATCAAGGTATATATTCTTCTTCCGTATTGACATCAGATTTAAGTAAGAGATATGTTGAAATAAATAGTGATTATAGAAGTTAGGTTCCTTAATGAAGATTAAATGAAGAAGATAAATCAGTGTTTCGTAACTTCATCTATATCTTCTTCAGGGTCATAAAGAGAACTACCGGCAATCTTATTCCTCCCACTAGCCCAAGAACCCAGATCTAGTAGTTGGCATCTTTTTGAGCAAAAAGGTCTATAAAGGTTATCTGTTGACCAAACAGCTTCATTCTTGCATTGAGGGCACTTAACTTTCTTATTCATTTACTAATGCTAGGTATTTCTGATGAAGAAGCTCTACATTTTTCTCTAATTCTTCTATTGAACCCGTATTCTCTATAACGTCATCTGCTCTTTTTAGTCTTTCTTCTCTATCCATCTGTACTGAAATAATTTTTTTAACCTGATCAGCTGAAGTTTTATCTCTATTTGTAGTTCTTGTAACTTGAGTCTCTATAGGAACATCAACTACCAATACCCTAGAGCACATATTATGCGCATTAGTTTCCAATAGAAGTGGGGCAACAAATACAGTGTATTCACTTTTAGAGTTGCTTACTTCTAGTGATATTTGTTCTCCTATTAAAGGGTGCAGGGTAGACTCAAGCCACTTTCTTTTTTCTTCATTGAATGTAATAAGTTCTCTTAACTTTTCTCTATCTAGAGTTCCAGCTTCAGTAATTATTTCTGACCCAAAATATTCTTCTATTTCCTTTAAGGCTGGTTGTCCTACTTCAACTACTTTTCTTGAAGCTAAGTCTGCATCAACTACAGTAATTCCTAGGGATTCAAACTTATCAGAAACTGCTGTCTTTCCACTACCTATGCCACCTGTCAAACCAATAATTAACATAATACGATGTTATCAGAAGGATGGTGTTTTTTCCTTTAAATCTACAAGGTATTCAGAAAATTAATAGCCTCTTGAGCAAAAATATCATTCCTATCGCCTGCTATCATATGAGCGGCTTTATCTATTTCTATAAATTTAGCATGAGTCACAATTGATAAGAAATATGAAACATCTTTTTCGGTAACGACATCACTCAAAGCTCCTCTAATTAAGAGGGTTGGTACAATTACTCTCTTAGCTGCTTGAAGTTGTAGATCTAAATAGCCTGAATCTCTTGAGCGGGGTTTTCCTTGAATAAAATTTGGATCCCAGTGCCAATAAAACCTTCCATCCTCTTTTTGTCTAAGATTCTTCTTTAATCCACTTAAGTCTTTTGGTTTCTTTCTATGGGGTAAAAAATATGAAATGGATTCAGCGGCATCTTCTAATGTGTCAAAACCTTCCTTTCCTGAAAGCATAAAATTTACTATGCGATCAGACCCTTCCTTATCTGGATAAATTCCTATATCAACCATAACAAGCGCATTACATAAATTAGAGTTGTGTTTATCGCCGGCTAAAGAAAGAGAAGCCATGCCACCAAGAGAGGCACCTATTAAGTTTGCTGGTTTACCAATTTCTTTAATAATATTGATTAAATCTTGTTTATAACATTCTATTGAATAACTTCCCTTAGGATGCCAATCACTATCTCCGTGCCCTCTTAAATCTATTGCAACGCAGTGATAACCTGATTTTGAAAGCTTTGGTCCTGTTTCGCCCCAAGCATGTCTTGTTTGCCCTCCTCCATGAAGCAAAATAACAAGTTCATCTTTATGGTCGCCCCAGGAATCAGCAGCTATTTTTAAACCATCTTGACCCTTTAGATACATAAAATTCTATTTATTTAATAAAAAAATGTGAATTGTTCCATAAAATAATACAAAATCCATTAATTAACCCTTTATTGAAAAAAATAAATGAGACAACCTCCAAAATCCTTATTGCAAAGACTTAAATATATAGGTCCTAGTGTCATAGTCACAGGCAGTGTTGTAGGGAGTGGCTCCATAGTTATGACACCGTTATTAGGAGCAGCTGCAGGATTTACACTTCTCTGGTGGTTGTTATTAAGCATGTGGAGTAAACCCATAATTCAAGCAGAGATCAGTAGATACATCGTTATTACTAGAAAAACATTTTTAGAGGCCTTCTCTGACATGCCTGGATTTAAAACAACCATAAATGGAAAGACAACTTCCTGGCTGGTTTGGTTTATGTTTATAGGAGTAATTCCATCCGTTGCTGGAATGGGAGGTCTAGCTGGGGCAGTAGCAGAAGCTGGAAATTCATTAGTGCCTATAATAAGTATTGAGACCTGGGTAATTGCTTGCTGTTTAGTTACTTGGCTAATTCTCTACTGGGGTTCTTATCAAAGCTTAGAGAATATATTGTTGGCGATGGTATTAGTGTTTTCATTGATAACAATAACTATTGCTTTTTCAATGCAGACCACAGAATACGAGGTTAGTTTTAGCCAGATCTCAAATGGTTTAACATTCAACTTCCCTTCTGAACTCCTGCCTTTAGCTTTAGCTGTATTTGGTTTTACAGGAATAAGCTATGGCGAAATCATGGCCTACACTTATTGGTGTCTTGAAAAGGGTTATGCTCAAGATACGAGCAATAATATTCAAGAAACAAAGGCTTGGATTAAGACGATGCAAACCGATGTATGGGTTACTGTTTTCTTTATTACTATAGGGACTTTACCTTTCTTCTTTTTAGGTGCTGGAGTCCTTCATTCTGTGCCTGAATTACAAGAATCTTTAGTAAATAATTCATTTTGGGATGTTGATGTAATTGGGGCCTTACAAAATATGTTCTCTCTCGTTTTAGGAGAATGGGCTAAATGGTTATTTATAATACTGGCCTTCTTTGTTTTATTTTCTACTTTGTTATCTGGAACTGCAGCATTTACTAGGACGATTGCAGATTACCTAATTTCTACTGGACTAGTACTAGAGAAAAAGGAAACAAGAACTTATTTAATTAAACTAATTGCTTTCTTTATTCCATTTCTTTCATGTATCTTCTATTTCATATTACCGAGCCCAATAACATTGCTAATAATTGCAGGTATATGGGCAGCAATGGGTTTACCTATTGTAAATATAGGTGCTCTTTATCTAATCAGTAAATTAGATAAAGATTTGCAACCTAAACAGAGTACAAAAGCTATCCTGTGGCTAAGTTTACTGCTTCAAATTACCATGGCTCTTTTAATCATTTATGATATGACAATTGGTTTCTAATAAATAAGGTTTGTAGATGGATTTAATTAAATGGCCTTTTCTAAAACAAAGTTGGGGCATGGAGATTGTCAGGTCTGAAGGGCCCTATCTTTACACCAATGAAGGCTCAAAAATACTTGATGCAGCAGGTGGGGCTATAGTAAGCAACATAGGGTACGGAAGAGAAGAAGTAGCGGAAGCTGTTAAAAAGGCAACGAAGAATAATTCATATGTCCTTCCACCGTTCTTAACTCCAGAAAGAGAATCTTTATTAGATGAATTAAGAGAACATTGGCTTCCTCCTCATTTAACAAGGATTCACCTTTCATCAGGAGGTTCTGAAGCTAATGAATCGGCAATTAAACTTGCTATTCAATATCAAGCAAGCAGAGGTAAACCAGAAAAAAACATAATCCTTACCAGAACACTTTCCTATCATGGCACAACTTTAAACATGTCTGGTATTTCAGGTCACGCAGCGAGAAAAAGAGGGTTAGAGAATTACGTTCCTAAAGCTCCCATGATAGAAACACCCTACCCCTTAAGATGTCCTTTAGGTAGCTTTCATCCTGACGCTAAAGATTATTATTTAGATAACTTAAAAGAAGTAATAAAAGAAGTAGGTCCTGAGAAAATAGCAGGCTTATTGATGGAACCTATCAACGGATCAAGTGGAGGAGCCATAAGCCCTCCAGAAGGATATTGGGAAGAGGCACAAAAGCTTTTACTTGATAATGACATACTACTGATTGCAGATGAAGTAATGACAGGATTTGGAAGAGTTGGAGAGAACTTTGCTAGTGAACTCTTTAATCTAAAACCAGATATTTTAGTGGCTGGAAAAGGTATGGGAGGAGGTTACGCTGCAATTGGAGGAACTTACAGCACAGATAAGATAGCTGACTCGATACAGGCTGCAGGCTATGAAGTGATGTTCCATACTTTCGCTGCCCTTCCACAATCTTGTGCAGCCTCCTCTGCAGTTCTTAAAATACTAAGAGAAGAGAAATTATGTGACCTAGTAAATCCTCTTGGTGAAAAGATTATAGAAAAGTTGATTTCAGAAGTGGGACAACATCCTAATGTAGCTGAAGTCAGAGGAAAAGGTCTATTAATAGGAATAGAGATCGTAAAAGAAAAAGAAGGTTTGATCTGTTTTGATGAAAAAGAAAAAATAACTTCGCAAATTATGATGAAAGGACTAGAAGATGGGGTCTTTCTTTACCCCGGAGGGACCGGCGAATTTAGAGACATTATATGTCTGGGACCAGCATTTATTATTGGTGATGAAGAAATAGACTTAATGGTAAATGCTGTTAAAAGATCTCTTTTATATATTGAAAATAAATATTCTTAATTATTAGAATATTTTTATAAAAAAAGGGGCCTTCAAGCCCCTTTTTTATTCGGTAAATTATTAGACTCTAATAGGCTCCAAATTTATAAGTAAAACTTATACCTGCAGAACGAGGAAGAGTTGGAGTTATAGTTCTTCTAAAACCTTGGTTCTCTCCATCACTGTCCATATTTCTAACGCCTATCTTATTTTGGATATTATTTACAAAAGCCATTATCTCTAGGTCTTCATCAGCATTCCTCCATGTAACTTTAAAGTCTGCCCTGTTAAAATCAGGGGAAGTTTCTAAAGCAGTTGCTGTGTCATCCCATGTAATGGAACTAGTCCAAGAATAAGTAAGAAGGTAGTCTACAGTTCCGCCCATGAGATCCTTAGTCAAAACTGCATAAAATGCATATTTACTCTTTGGAATTCTAAGCATCTGTAAGCCTTTTATGTTAACTGTCCTTTCAGGAATTGTATAAATAGAAGGCGGTGCAAATGGGCTATTTTCATCAATAACACCTCTTGCTCCTGTTGGCTGTACATACTCTGCTGAGTAAGCAGCATCAGTATAACTAGCATTTCCTCCTAATAAGAAATCAGAAGTAGGAGCATATATAAAGTCCATTTCTATACCATTAGTATCTGCTTCCGGAAACCCTTGTACCGAAGTTCCTGTACCTCCCAAGAAACTAGCTGTAACGAACTGACCATGAATATTTTCATAGGTATATCTGTAGATAGAAGCATTAAGTTGTAATGTATTATCCATATGAGTTCCTTTATACCCCAACTCAGTTGATATAACTTCTTCTTGATCATAAGTAGGGAAAGGTGAGAAATAACCTAAGTTAAACCCACCAGCTCTATAACCAGTTGTATTAGAGAGGTATAGAAGAATGTTATCTAGAGGAGTGTAGTCAAAATTTACACGCCAAGTTACATCTTCAAAGTCTCTTTCCATGGCTCTGTGTATAGAACGACTCATTGGAATGCCTCTAAATCTAATAATCTCATTTCCTGTAGGAGTTCCATCAGCATTTAA
The DNA here is from genome assembly GCA_045563675.1 of Gammaproteobacteria bacterium. GTDB lineage: Bacteria > Pseudomonadota > Gammaproteobacteria > Magnimaribacterales > Magnimaribacteraceae > AEGEAN-183. The sequence goes on along the minus strand of JBJLIX010000001.1, from coordinate 777,290 downwards.
TGCCCCAGTGGCTACGTTATATGCATAAAGACCTGCAGGAGTCAGAGCAGTCTCTGTGTAAAGAAATAGATTTTCTTGAGCTACTTTTTGATCTTCATGCCAAGAAGCTCCAACAGTAACAGCCCAAGTATCATTTATTTGGTACTCAGTCTGAAAGTAAGCAGCATAAGCATCTGTTTTGTTTTCAGTTTGCCATAAAAATACTGATCCTGGTGTTATAGGCCCATTACTAGCTCGACCACCGGTATCACCCGTCCAAGGACCTTCTAAGAAACAAACAGAAGTTAAATGAGGGTCATTAAATTCTGGACCAGGCACAAGACCCACTAGATCAACTATTCCACAACCAGCATCTCTAGCAGAGTAAACACTAACCTGAGTTTGAGCAGCTCCTACTACTGGGGTACTGCCTGTGGCAGGTCCAAATAAACCTACTCCTGCAGGAAGTCCTAAAGCACCAGCATCTCTTCCAGCAACATACCAGTCAAGGAATGGACTTCCAATAGTCGGTAAACCTGTTGCTCCAAGAATTCCATAATTTGCTGCGCCTGATTGCCTCTTTTCAGTAAAGTTACCAGTATCGCTCCAAAAATCTAAATCTTGGTCAATTTCATTATGATATTCAAATACTCCTACAGTCAGATTCCAATTATCAGTTATGTCCCAGAACAGCTGAAGCTCATTTTGCCAATTCTCATTCTCTTGTTCAGCATAGAACTGCTCATCTAGATGAGGGTTACCAACTCTGTCATCATCAGTGATACGTGTATAAAGATAATCCGTATAAGAGCCTATGTACTTTATTGTCATAGCATCATTCACGTCCCAAGATAAATTAACAGTTCCAGTTGAATGGTTAAAATATTCATCATTGAAACCATTTGTGGCTGTTCTAAGATCATTTCCACTTAGAGTTGGAACGCTTTTCCCATCTCCATGAATTATCTGATTTAAAATACTCTGATCATAACCGTAAGCATAATTTGGTCTGGCAAATCCACTTTCTGACGGGTCAACTCCAGGTACCATAAACTGACCGGATCTAGCAATACCATTGTAATTGAAAGAAAAAACTTCCATTCCGCTTACAGTACAAAGAGGATTTGTTCTATCAACCATACTGGCACAAGCTACGCTAGGATCTACCCTACGATAACCGTGAACCATAAGGTCATTTCTCATATGACCAGTTCCATACTCACTTGTAGTTAAAAGACCTGCTCCTTGGGCAGAAGCCAATACTCTTCCATAGCTTCTGGCATTTCCTCTAATATCCGCTGTGAAATTATCGTTTTCCCAACGGAGAGCTAAGGTGTAGTTTTCATCTCCATAACTATCTAAATCTTCATGTCCACCCAGATCCTCTACTGTACCGCCCCTTGAGCGATTCACTACAATGAATCTAGCACTTAAGTGATCTGTTATTGGTCCATTTACAAAACCGTACGCTTCAGCCATACCATCAGTACCTGTAATAGTTCTAACTTCTGCGGCAAATTCTTGCGAAGGTTTATTTGAAATAAAGTTAACGGCTCCACCGATACTGTTTCTTCCGTATAGCGTACCTTGAGGACCACGAAGTACTTCGATTCTTGCTACATCATAAAGTCCGTTTTCTGTTGATGCGATACCAAAATCTTCAGAATAGGCTCCATCGGCATAAGTTCCTACACCCGGATCTCCTCCTAATGCCCTAAAAACCCTTCCTATTCCTCTAATAGAAATATCGTAAGGTTGAATAGTGGTAGCAGGAATGAAGTTCTGCAAATCCTCTTGGTTTCTTAAGTTTAGTCCTTCGATGAGATTCTCATCAAAAGCAGTAATTGAAATAGCAGTATCTTGGATAGAAGCTTCACGTTTTTCAGCTGTAACTATAACTTCTTCAATTCCGCCTCTTTCTTCTTCGTCTTCAGCAATAGCTGGAAAAGTCAGAAATACAGCAATTATTAAATAATTTAATTTTTTCATGTTTCCCCCAAAATATGAAAATATGTAATGAAATTTAGCTAAAAACTCAGCTAAATCCTTCCTATATACAAAACATACTACTAAAAAGGAATAGTTACAAGTTTTGCATTAAAAACTTTAATCTTTGGTGGAGCCAGTCGGGATCGAACCGACGACCTCCTGGATGCAAACCAGACGCTCTCCCAGCTGAGCTATGGCCCCAAAAAGGAAGCGTAGATTAACAAAAACAGAGCAAATATGTAATTAGTTTACTTATCAAACAACTATTGGATGCTAGAAAGGATCTTATCCAGCGTAGCCTTTTGGTCTAACTCTTTTGTCATTTTGTAATGCGGATGATCTAAAGTGGCAAGATCATTGGCAACTTCCATAGCCCTATTTGATAGATTAGTGGCTTCAACTACCTCATCTAGATAACCTGCTTCAATAGAATCTTCAATATTATAAGCTTCTGCATTTAGTATAGCTCTGTACCAGTGCGCTTTAGAAATTCTTGATTTTGAGATTTCCAAAATTGGAGTTGGAATTGACATATTGTTCCTTACTTCATTTGCTTGGACTGTATACTCTCCTTTCGCACCAACTCTGTAATCTGCACAGCAAAGAAGAAAGGCTCCCAGAGCAATAGCATGACCACTGCATGCAACCACTACTGGTCTAGGAAAACTGTAAACTCTAGCTAAAAGCTTAAAACCCCCAGCAGCCATTTTAGACATGGCCTCTGTATCACCACCTTGCATCACTTTTAAATCAAAACCAGCAGAAAACATGCCTTCTTTTCCTTGAATAAGGATAGACCCTTTGTCTTCAGGAACCTTATCTAAAATTATGTTTAACTGTTCAATCATATCAGGAGAAAATACATTAACCTTGCCATCATCTAATGTAATAATTGAAACATCTCCATTGCTTTCTAAAGTGGCTAATTCTGTCATCCTTTTTCCTTTTAAATATTTATTGAATATCGTAACACTTAGCTTAATAAGAGAAAATAAATTAGACTAAATTTCCTAATTATGTCGAAACTTACAAGACTCTCTAGATCTATTCAAGGAAAAGTAGCTTTGATTACTGGTGCTGGCAGTGGTATGGGGAAAGCAACTTCTTTTGTTTTTGCAGAAGCTGGAGCTAAAGTTATTGTCTCTGATGTAAACAAAGAAGAAATAAATAAAGTCTGTTCTAAAATTAATTCTTCAAAAGGTATATCTATAAAACAAGTTCTTGATGTGACTAACCAAGAAAATATAAATACTTCTATTTCTAATGTGATAAAAGAATTTGGTCAGCTAGATATGTTAATTAATAATGCCGGTATATCTATACCCACTTCAATTGATGATAAAGATTATGAAAAGAACTGGGACAAAACTTTTGATGTCCTTCTTAAGGGACAAGTGAATTTAATTAGAGCTGCTTTGCCCTTTCTTAGAAAATCTGACTGTGGAAGAATAGTTAACATTTCGTCAACAGAGGGATTTGGAGCAACACCTAGAATAAGCCCTTATACTGCAGCAAAACATGGAGTGATTGGTCTCACAAGATCTTTAGCGTCTGAGCTTGGATCAGAAGGTATTACTGTAAACTGTATTTGCCCTGGACCCATCAATACTTCAATGACAGAGGCCATTCCAGAGAAAGATAAACAAGTTTATTCTAGACGCAGAGTTCCCTTAAAAAGATATGGAGAGCCAGAAGAGGTGGCACATATGACTTTAAGTCTTTGTTTACCAGCTGCCTCATTTGTAAACGGTGCTGTTTTACCAGTAGATGGTGGATTGTCGATAAAGAGAGCTTAGCAAGCCAAGGAGATATACCTATGAAATTTTTATTTTTAGTTGTAATAAGTTTGATGATCCTTGGGTGTGATCAATCAGTTAATGAAATAAATGAATCTAACATCCATAAACATATTAAAGTCTTAGCTTCAGATGAGTTTGAAGGTAGAGGGCCGGGTAGTGAAGGTGGCGAAAAGACAAAGCAATACCTTAAAGATGAATTTAAAAAGATGGGTTTACCTTCTATTAAAGGAAATTATTTTCTAGAAGTACCCCTTAGTAAGATGACGGTTAACTTAGATAGTTCTTTCCTGTCTATTAGTAAGAATAACAAATCTAGGATACTTAAAGCAGGAACGGAAGCTGTCTACTGGACTAAAAGAGTTGTTGAAGGGGTTTCGGTTAGGGCCAGTCAACTGGTTTTCGTAGGTTACGGAATTGTAGCTCCTGAATACGGATGGGACGACTATAAAAACATTGATGTAAAAGGGAAAACCGTAGTAATACTTATAAATGATCCTGGTTTCTGGACTGAAGACCCTATGCTATTTAATGGTAAATCAATGACTTATTATGGAAGATGGACTTATAAATTTGAAGAAGCAGCAAGACAAGGCGCTGATGCTGTTTTAGTTATCCATGAAACTGCTCCTGCTGCCTATCCTTGGCAAGTTGTAGAAACGAGCTGGTCAGGAGAACAAATTGACCTTAAGCGTGATGATATGGGTAAAAGCCGAATAAAAGTAGAAGCTTGGGTTACTAATGAAATTGCAGAAGATCTATTTAGGCAAGCTAACTTAGATTTAAATAAGCTCAAGGAGGAAGCTCTTTCTTCTAAATTCCAACCAGTTGAGATGTCTGGTCTAACTTTAGATGCAGCTCTTAACAATAAAATTGAATTTTCTTCGTCGCATAATGTAGCTGCTGTTAAAAATGGCTATAAAAAACCTAATGAATATATTCTTATGATGGCTCATTGGGATCACTTAGGGATTAAGAAAGGTCAACCTGGGGACAACATTTATAACGGTGCAGTAGATAATGCTTCTGGAACGGCTGGATTACTAGAATTAGCTAATTTTTTTAGTAAAGTTGAATCAGAAAGATCCCTTTTGTTCTTAGCTGTTACTGCTGAAGAATCAGGGTTATTAGGATCAGAGTATTTTGCAGAATACCCTCCTGTAAAACTTAAAAACATAGTAGCTGGATACAATTTTGATGGCGTATTGCCAGTTGGCAGAACGAAGGATGTAATAGTAGTTGGATATGGAGCTTCAGAATTAGAAGATATCCTTAAAGCAGAGCTTGATAAGGTTGGTAAATACATAGTGCCAGACCCACAACCTGAAAAAGGTTTTTTCTATCGTTCAGATCATATAAGTTTTGCTAAACGAGGAGTTCCGGTACTTTATGCAGATGGTGGCTTCGATAAAGTTGAAGGAGGCATAGAAGTTGGGAAAAGCTTTGCTGAAGAATACACTGCTCTGCACTACCATCAACCCTCAGATGAATATGATCCAAATTGGGATTTGAGTGGATTTGTTGATCAATTAACAATAACTTCTAACATGGTAAAATTTTTGGCTGATTCAGATACTTGGCCTGAATGGTATGAAGGCAATGAATTTAAACGAATTAGAGAAGAATCACGTAACAATTAAACCAGCCCTCTTTAGATTTACTTCAAGATATTCTCTTGAGAAGAGAATATATATCTAACCTCGAAATATATTCTTCTCCAACCTTGGAACCCAGTAAATGCCAAGCATCCTGGTTAGGTTTCATGATTTTCCAATTAGGTAGATCAGAACCATTTGGATCACCAAACCGAGAAAAATTTATCCAGTAAGAATTCATAATGCGAGATAACTCGTTATCTTCTATAGGATTTAAAGCCGTAATACCGAAAACATAAGAAATTTCCGAAGCGTGAAAGGCTCCAATAATTTCACCTGCATTTCCAGAAGGTTTCTGATTAAAGTGATAAAAATAAATCTCCTCTTTCCTATCAGCCATAGCTTTTGAAGCAAAATAAGAAGGAGCTCCAAATAAAGAGTCGCCCAAGAGACTTTTGCTGGACTTCAACATTTCTTCTTCATTAGAAGCGGGGTAGAATTTTAAAATATTATCCTTATCCTCCTTGAACACTTCTCCAATGACCTTTAAATATTTTTCAACTGTGTTCACTGGTGGAGGTACATTTGCTAATGGACTTCCCCAATAGAGTGCTGTTCCTTCATCGGCATTGGTTCCAATAATAGTTGGGACTTTATGATTAATTCCATCTTCAAACCCTTGCATTACTGGAGATAACATTGATACACCGTCAGTATAAAAAGATGATGCGGCACCAATTCCTTTTTGAATGAGATCATCTATAGAAACATCTCTCATTAAATTCAATTGTTCTGGACCTTCCTCAATACCAAACCTTTTACAAAATGAAAGTCCGACATCGGCTCCAGATAGACCAGCTGCAGATTTCTCCTCAGCATGCAAAGCCATTCTTGCAAACCCTCCGCTCTGAATAATTGCTTTATGAAACAGCCCTTTAGATAGAGGTGAGACTAAGAGAGCTGCAACTGAAAAACCACCAGCTGATTCTCCAAAAATCGTGACATTTGAAGGATCACCTCCAAATTGCTCTATGTTTCTCTTTACCCATTCAAGTGATTTTATTTGATCTAGTAATCCAAAATTTGTTTTTATTTCTTCTTCACTTTTATTTAGTGCTGGATGAGCAAAGAACCCTAATTCACCTAACCTATAATTAATGGTGACTAATATGGTTCCTTTTTTAATAAAAGTATCTGGTAAATAAATATCTCCAGATCCATATCTAAAACCACCTCCATGTATCCAAACCATTACCGGCATAGCTTCTTTAGGCTTTAAATCAGGGGAATAAACGTTTAATCTTAAACAGTCTTCAGATTCAATAGGCTTTTCCGCTTTAGGTAAATCAACGCCATAAGCATCTGCTATAGCACTCCTAAATCCACTTTCTCCTGACCTGAATTGAGGGCATTGAGGTCCAAAAGAACTAGCATCAAAAACCTCAGTCCAGGGTTGTGGTTCTTGAGGGGCTCTCCATCTGTTTTTTCCTGAGGTATCTGCAGCATATGGAATTCCTCTAAAAGAATAACCTGTGGCGCCATTCTGAAAATCTTCCTTAACCCCTAAGACCTCTCCTAAGTGCACTCTGACTTTAGGCTCCATAAATTTCTCCTAATAACTTAATAAGTCTAACTCTAAATTTAATTAACAGTTAACATTATATTTAGAACTAATTTTAACAATGAAAAAGAAGATTATTATTGATACAGACCCTGCAATGGGAACAAAAGGTGGAGACCCAGAAGACTGCTTCGCCATTATGATGGCTTTAAATTCTTCTGAATTAGAAATTCTAGGCATTACAACAGTACAGGGTAATGTTCCTGTAGAGAGAGGATATAGTAATGCAGCTTATTTATTAGACCAATTCAAGCGAGATATACCTCTTAGATCAGGTCCACCAAACACCTTCGACAATAAAAGAAGTAAAGAGAGAAAGTGGCTAAGCCAAAGAGAAGAGATGGAACAAATAACTCCCTTACTAAAGCCAGAGCAAGAAGAGGATGCAGCAACATTTATTTATAAGACCTGCAAAGATAATTCTGGAGAAGTGGAACTAGTAACTATAGGACCATTAACAAATATAGCCATTGCTTTAAAGGAATATCCCGATGTAGCTAACCACATTAATAAGATAACTATGATGGCTGGTTCAGCTAAAGTTCCAGGAAATGTTACTCCAGCTGCTGAATTTAATGTCTGGGCTGATCCAGAAGCTGCAGATATGGTTTTTAGATCAGGCATACCTATTAGTATGGTTCCTCTAGATGTTTGCCATAAAACTAGAATGAGTAAAAAAGAAATGATTTCTATTGGAGAAAATAAACATCCTTTCTGTAATTTTGTTAAGGAGTCTGTTGAACCCTGGATTAATGTTAGAAGTAATTTAGTAAGCGATGAAGGACTTCATTTATATGATTCATTGGCTATGGCTAGTGTTTTTAATCCGGAAATACTAACTTTTGAGGATGCTCACGTTAGTGTTGAAACTCAGGGCAGATATACTTCTGGAGAGACTGTCTGTGAATTCAATGAATCTATTTTCGGTAAGATCTTGAATTTAAAGCCTAATACAAAAGTAGCATTGGAATTAGACGTTAAAAAGTTTAATAAGTTATTTAAAGAAAGGGTTATTGACTACCTAAAGAACTTATAGACATTACACCTATCCCACTAAATCTTTTTGGTAAGCAGAAAGATTCGGTTTATCAGGCCACTTGTATTTTCCCCTATCATTTGCTTCTAAGATTATAGGAAACTCATCTGCATTTCTAAACTTATCAGACCAATTTGTGGTTGAGATGACTTTCTTAACTGCCTCCCTTCTTCTCTTTATGACTTCTGAGTTAGATTTCTCTTTAGGCATCATGCAGATTAAAGAAGCAGCTCTGATAAGTTCTTTTGTTCCCTTACTCAAGCTAGTACCTGAATTACTGCAATGAATTGTTCTAGAATCCCAAAGCAACATATCTCCAACTTCCATATGACACATAATTGGTTTCTGAGAAGAAAGTTTGGGATCATCATTGGGAAATCTAAAATGATCAACACCTAACGGAAGTTTAGCCAACCTTTCTTCATATTCTTGAGGTATATTCTTGAAAAACTTATGAGAGCCGGGAACCATTACATTCCCTCCTATCTCTTCTGACGTAGGCAATAGATTAACTAAACCCTGAACACATTGCTTTCCTGGTCTTGAAATGGGATGTTGATCTATATGAAACCAGGTTTGTCCAGATTCTGTTTTCCATTGAGGGTTTATATTCCAAGGCCTCCATAATGAAACTCCGTCAAAACTTGTCAGCAGGTCTTCCGTTCCCCAAATTTTTGCAAAAGCTTTCTTTACATTAGGAATGCTCCTTAAATACCATTGAGATTTAGAATGCCCTATACCATAGCTAGGTAGAATTCCTCCATGTGCCGCTGTAGGCCAACGATCGTCATCCCAAGTTTTAGGGTCCTTTCTATCAATTCCAGTGTCTAATTCTTCTAGATAATCCCATAACAGATTTAGAGTTTTACCTGCTTGTTGTTTTGTTAAGGTTTCTTTGAGAACAACATAGCCTTCCCTCTCTAAATACTCCTTACTTTCTTTAGAGCCTGGTTTGAAGCGAGTTACATGTTTGTACTCTATTTCAACATTAAAACTACTTTCCATATCACCCTCAAATAATTAGGTTAAGTAAATTAAGTAAGATTCTCAACCTCTTCCGTCCGAGGCATTGAAGCTGCAGCCCCTTTTCTGGTTACTGAGATTGAAGCCGCCTTATTAGCAAATTCGCAAGATTCTTTTAAATTCAAGCCCTTTAATAAAGAAAAAGACAGTGCACCAACAAAACAATCTCCAGAACCTACCGAGTCTATTGCTTTTACTTTATGTGCTTCTATACACTCAAAATGATTATTATGTAAATAAACCAACCCCCTTTCTCCCAAAGTTACAATAACTGCAGTTTCATTAATAAAATTTTGATCTTTTAATGCTCCATTTATTGTATCGATATCAAGTGGCATCGAATTCTCTAACCCGCTAAAAAGAGAGAATTCTAATTCGTTAAAAACTAGAAAATCTGTATTTTCAACAAGGGTTTTACTAGGTTTTCTGTAAGGAGCTACATTTAGAATATTTATACATTTACTGGATTTAGACTTCCTAAATAGCTGATCAACTTCTTCGCTATTAACTTCCATCTGACTTACTACTACTAATGCTTTTTCTAAGAATTCTGTGGTTACCTGTTTATGGCTGGTAGATTTATTAGCACCTGGAATATAGACGATTTGATTATCCGAACTTTCAAATACATTGATCAATGCCGTTCCAGTATTCTCTTTTACTAAACCTAACATTGAAAGGTCGATGTTTTCTTCGGAAAGCATTGAAGAAAGTTCATTACCAAATGAATCTTCTCCAACATTTCCAACAAAGGCAACAGAAGCTCCTAGCCTAGACAGAGCAACAGCTTGGTTAGCCCCTTTTCCACCTAAAAAAGTTTGTATGCTTTCTCCTTCTAGGGTTTCTCCTTCTTTTGGTGGTCTAGGAAGATAAACAACTTGGTCTAGGTTTACTCCTCCGAAAACTAAAGCTTCAGACATGGACTAGAACTTCTTATCTTCTAAGTCTGAAAATTTAGAGACTAATAACATAGTCCTATTAACTAGATCTTCTAATACAAGTTCACCTAAACCAGAAATAGAAGTACAAACTCGACCATTCCAAGGTTCATACCATTTTGGAGGTATTTCTGAGAGATGCATTCCCATTAATCCTCCTACGGTTGCTCCATTACAATCGGTATCCCATCCAGCATTAACCGCTTCTCCAACTGCAGCATCATAATCATCAAATGATAAAAAAGCCCAAACGACTAGAGCAAGGTTATTTAGACTATGTACTGGAGACATGCCTTCATACTTTTCAGCTATAGGAGTAAAGTCTTTATTCGTATTTTCAATACCAAGCCTAACTGCCTCAAAAGTTTCAGTGTCTTTATCAATATAATCAAGAGCAGTCTCAACTGCAGAAAACTTATCCTCATTTATAGGAATTAAAGCTGCTAACGCAGCTATGAAAGCTGAACATTCCACACCATTTCTTCTATGAGAAAGCATGGCATCTTGCCTGGCTAGACTAGAAGCCAACCCGGGCTTACCTGGTAAAACCCAACCATATAAATCTATTCTTATTTGCGCCCCTATCCAGTCGTTGTATTCATTGTCATTGATTTCAGATATTTTAAATTTCCCAGGTCCACCGAATTGGAAAGACATATCTGCATGTTTCATAATATTTAAGTAGGCCTCTCTTTCAGCGGTAAATGTTGCTCCTGCAGGTAATAAATTTAACCAAGTTCTAGCAACATCTTCACTTTTCAATTCAATACCGTGTCGTTCTAGCATCATTAGGCTCAAGACGGTATAAGTTATGTCATCATCAATTTCTGCTTTCTCAATCCTATCCTTCATGCAGCTTTTATTAACCCCTCTTATGTAGTCATGCTCAACATAATTTATGTAATCTCTTAAAGGAAAAGATTGAGCTTCATTTAGAAATTTATTTAAATACTGTTGACCTTCCCTCATTGACATCATTTCAACTGGCTTCCCTAATAGACAACCAGATATCCTTCCTTGCCAGGCAGCATTGATTCTTTTCTTTATTTCCACTTTTTTCTCCCTTTTTATAAATCCTTTTCTTCTTCCGATAAAATCAACTCATCTTCAAAAGCTAAAGAACTTATATCTTCCATTCTATCAATAAACAATTTCCCAAAAAGATGATCTAATTCGTGTTGGAAGACTGTAGCTAAAAAATCTTCAGCAATGAAAGATTTATTTTTCGCAGATTCATCTAAATAATCAATTTGCACTTTTCTGGGTCTAAAAACTACACCTCTTAAACCCGGCACACTCAAACAGCCCTCCCAAAACCCTTGGAGCGTTTCATCTAAGGGAGTAATCTTTGGATTAAAAATAACAAATTCCTCAGATTCATCCGAATCAGGATATCTTTCATTGTCCTCATCTATTCTAATTATTGCGAGTTGTTTAGAAATCCCTATTTGCGGTGCAGCTAGACCGATTCCACCATACTCGTCCATGGTATCCCACATGCTTTGAACCAGCTCCTTAGTTTCATTTGAAGCTATCTCTTCTAGACTAAACGGAATTGCTTCTTCCCTAAGTAAGGGATTGCCCATTTTTATGATCTTATGTATAGCCAATTTATTCTCTTCTTAGGGTCATTATACAAATAACCTTTAGCTTGATTAAAAGTCTGTTGGTGATAGATTAAGTTAAGGAGAGATAGGAAATGATATACAAGAATACACACGAATTAGTAGACCTTATAAAGAACAAGGAATTGTCATCTGTAGAGCTCTTAGAAACTTTACTAAAAAGAGTCGAGCAAGTGAATCCAGATCTTAATGCCATTGTTGCTTTAGACGCAGAAAGAGCTATGGATAAAGCAAAAAAAGCAGATGAAGCTTTGTCCAAGGGTGAAGACATCGGACCATTGCATGGCTTGCCCATGACAATCAAGGATGCTTATTCCGTAGAAGGACTAGTGTCCACAGGGGGAAACCCACTATGGAAAGACAATGTTCCTGAAAAAAACGCTGAAGCGGTGCAGCACTTGGTTGATGCAGGCGCAATTATTTTTGGAAAAACCAATGTACCCCTTAATTCTTCCGACATACAAAGTTATAACGAAATCTATGGAGTAACCAATAACCCTTGGGATCATGAAAGAACACCAGGCGGATCTTCAGGTGGATCAGCTGCTTCACTAGCTTCCGGAATGTCGCCTTTGGAATTAGGTTCAGATATCGGTGGTTCGATTCGAACCCCTGCTCACTTTTGTGGACTCTATGGCCATAAACCCAGTTACAACATTGTTTCAGAAGTAGGACACCTTCCTCCTCCTCCAGGTCATATCTCTACGGGCAATGGTTTATCGGTTGCAGGTCCTCTAGCAAGATCACCTGAAGACATAGAGATTGCAATGGATATTCTGGCCGCCCCACAGGGACAAGATAATATTGCTTGGAGTTTTAAACTTCCTGAAGCTAGATCAAAAAAAATTGAGGATCTAAAAATAGCTGTTTGGCCTGAAGAGGATTATGCTGAAGTGGATTCTGAAACCTCTAAATTAATATCAGCTACAGTGGAAGACCTGAAATCGGCTGGAGCAAATATTGAAAATGCCACACCTCCATTTTCTTTTAAAGATTCAGATGATGTCTACAGCAAACTGCTTAATCCTCTTATGCTTGCTGGAGCTCCTCAAGAAACTCTTGATCTCATTGATGAGATTGCTAAAACTGTAAAAGATGATGACATGTCCTCAATGGCAAAAACTGCTAGAGGGGCTTCTTTACTTTACAGAGATTGGGTTCTAGTAAACGCTAGGAGACAATTTATGAGACAACAATGGAGAGCTTTTTTTGAGAACTATGATGTAATTTTATGCCCGGTTTGTGTCCAGCCAGCTCTTAAACATGATCACAGACCCTTTGCTGAAAGAAGCCTTACGATTAATGGCAAGGAAAGAGAGTATTGGGACTCAACCTTATGGGCAGGACCGGCTGTAATGGCCAACCTTCCTAGTACTAGTACTCCTATAGGCCTAACAGAGTCAGGCTTACCTGTTGGCCTTCAAGTTACTGGTCCTTACTTAGAAGATAAAACTTGTATTGAAGTTTCCAAAATTATTAGGGATGTTCGTGGTGGTTTTAGAGTTCCTCCTAATTATGAAATTTAATTATTCTGGTTTATTTGAGAAACGTTCTGAGAATTATTCCCATTTTCATTAGAATTTTTTTAATTTAATTGTGTTATGTTTCCGCCTAAATACTAGGAGAGATTATGGCTGAACCCAAAATTGCACAAAAATTTCCGTATAAAGAGTCAGTAGTTCAAGATAAGAGTTACTTTTGGTGTCGATGTGGCCTAAGCGCTAAACAACCTTTCTGTGATGGTTCACATGAAGGAACTGACTTTTTACCAGAAAAAGTTACATTTGATGAAGATCAAGAAGTTTTCTTTTGCGGATGTAAAAATAGTTCCAATGGAGTCCTTTGCGACGGAACACATAAAAGTCTTTAATTAAAAACTTCTTACCAGCTATTTCTCAATTCTCTGAGCTTTAGAAAGACTTCTTTTGATGAAGGATTTTCTGACATATCAGAAAATCTGTCTTTAAGACCTGAAATTATCATAGGGTTTTGAAGACGGAAAAAGGTATTGATCTCTTTTTCTTTCTTAAGATCTGTAACTAGAGGGTTATCTGGGTCGTGAGAGTTTTCAAGCTGCTGCATCAACTCTGAAGCTACTTGATTATCCGGTTCACGATCTAAAGTGAATCCTAAGTTGTTAGTTAAATAATCATGTCCGGGGTATATCAAAGTAGTTTCAGGTAATTTTTCTAGTTGAGAAACAAAGGTTTCGTAAAGCTCTTCGGGATGTCCTCCACCGCTGCAATTTCCCGCTCCTGCATTGAATAAGGTATCTCCAGAAAATAAAGCCGGGGTATCTGTTTTCGAAAGTAAACAAATATGACTCATGGTATGACCGGGTGTATCTAACGCCAGTAATTCAACTGAACTACCTACTTTAACCACATCACCTGCACTTAGACCCCTATCCATGCCATCTATCTTACCGCTAGCATTTTCATGGGCTATGAGCTTCGCTCCAGTAGCTTCAATGACAGGTTGATTTCCTCCGGTGTGATCTCCATGTTCATGCGTATTAAGTATTTGTGTGATTTCCCAGCCTTTATCTTTAGCTTTAGATAAGCATTTATCGTAATCCAAAGGATCTATTGCCAAAGCCTCCCCAGTTTCTTTGCAAGCCAGAAGATAATTAAAATTCCTATAAGCGTTTCCAGTCCAAATCTGTTCTATAAGCATCTCTATTTCCCTTTATTTGATTTACTATTATTTTTACATGAAGGTGGTAAGTTAATGGTAGGATTTTTATCAAAAAAACCAACTGGTATTAGATGAAAACCGCAATATTCCACTGGCATAACAGGCCAATCTTCTGGTCGAGGAGTGTGGGTAAGTCCAAATGTATACCAAGTTACTAAATCACACTCTGTAATATCTCTATCTGAAGAAGTGATATCATCTAGCCCTCCTTCCCCAGAATGCATGACTGGAAATTCTCCACCTGCAGCTTGTTCGTTCTTATGAAAAGGAGTTGCCCATAAATTGTGCTTTGAAAAAGAGGCTCTCTTACCAGGAGGTGAATCTGGGTGAGCAAGTAAGGCAGGTGTATTTCCGGGTAGTAACTTATAACCTACTGGCACTCCAAAAGAATTAGTTTTATTGGCATTAATAATTTTCCAAACTCGACTTGAAGAAGACGAGACATCTCTTTTAGCTTCGCTTTCTCTTGTCAAATGCTTAGATACAGCACTTAGTTGTATTCCATCAGGATTCTCATCACTGATAGGTAAAGTCTCAACATTTGATTCAAATAATTGATTGTTACTACCTTCCAGGTCCCAATCTAGCCTTACACAAAATAAATGTTGATGAATAGGCGAAACTAACTCTTCTGTAATTCGAAAATCTTGATCTTCTCTATGTCTATTACCATCGTAAGTGCTTATTCCAACTATACCTGTCAATTTAACTTCACACTGAATGGTGCCATCGAGATACAAATACCAAAACAATCCATAATCATAATTACCTATAGTGGCAATTGAACTTATGACTAATCTCCTTGAGCGCCTAACCTCATTAGCTCCAAGCATGTTCGTGTCTGTATGTTTCCACAGGATTCCATAGTCTTCTTCATGAATACATATAGCATTTTCTATAGTATTAACAGAACCATCAAACATAAGCATATTTGCGTCCAAATAATGGATTTCTCCTAAACAATCACATCCCAAAGTTAGTGAATTAACTAAAGTTCCGAAGCCATATTCTGTGCCGTCATGCACGGCCTTCCAGCTATGCATTGGGTCTGCTGTTCCATAAGGCACTACCATATCTGAAAGTGCTACCCTGTGAAGGATAGGTCTTCCATCTAAAGATAACTGATGTAATACAGGCCCTTCATCAGGGCTAACCGAAACTCTTACTTGCCAACCTTCCCAACTAAGAAGATTTCCTTCTATATTAAAGCCAGGTCCTTCTGGTTGTGTAATCTCAATCTTCTTTGGGTGTTCTCTAAGCTCAGGTTGAGAATCTGCATCATACCTGCCGTGTGCTTTAGGCATTTCAACTACCCCATGATCTTCAACATGAGTAACCTCTTGTATTGTTAAATCTACATGGGAAATGACTCCTGTTATAGGCTTAGCATAAGCATTATCTGATTCATCCTCTCTTAAAAAAGAAATTGTCTTTAGGGCTCTATGCCCTGGCTTAATAGTATCGTGAACTATCCCTCCTCCTGGCCAAGGATCTATTTGAACAAGGTCTAAATCGGTTATTCCTCTTTTCTTTAAAGCTTCTTGATAATCTTGATTAGCCTTCGTTAATTCTTGTGCCATAAAAATTTCTGTCATGTTGTAGGTAACTTGAGCTTCCTGTGAAACTCTCTCCAAACTAATAATCTTATTGGCCTTCATATCAACAATCGCTACAAATCCCCCATCGTTATTAGAATCAATTCCTCTAATCTTTAAATTTCTTGGAAAATCTTCGCCTCCCTTATAAGTTCTAACATAATCTTTCTCTGGTTCAATAAGACTAATGTTTACAAACAAGGCGTTCTCATCGAAGCCTTTATAAGATCGACATAAGTCAACTGCGTTTTTTATTTCCTCTGCGCTAATCTGGTCTAGTGGGTGTTTCATATAAACTCCAGAAATTAATTCTACCTAAATGCTTTCTTCATTAGATTAATTCAGTAATTTTAAATCTTCAGCTTGATCTATAGAAGCTTTAATTAAAATAGGAATGAAATCTTCATAACCAGCTTCTGGTCTATCTTCAATCCAACGGATAATCATTAAGGTGCGCATCAATAAGAAAATAGGAATGGTTTCAAGTATATCTCCAGTATCTGGACGCTCTTCTAAATAACCTTTTTTCAAAGATTGATAGGCTATATCAAAATGACACCCTGTAGCCGTAAAATCTAACCTATCCCAAATAGCAACTGCCAAATCAAAACCGTACCAACCGAAACCAGCATCATCAAAATCTATTACTGAGAGGCTCTTACCCTGAATTAATACATTTTGTGAATGCAAATCCGCATGGATCATGCCAAAAGAATTTATATTCTTAGAAAATTCAGACATAGTTTCAATCATGTTTTTTCTAATTAAGGCTAATTTTTCACGTTCACTAATAGTTGCATTCTGAGCTTCCCAAAACCTACCCCAAAAAGGTTGATCTCCAAGAAACCCATCAACATCAAAAGAGTGTCTTTTAAAACCCTTAGGCTGTTCCCAAGCTATAGTGGCTTTATGAAATTTAGCAACAACTTTGCCCAAAGATTCATACAAATCACTAACCCCTTTGTCCTCTAAATCTAAGATTAAGTCATTCAAGATAGTGCCTTCTATCCATTTAACTAACCCCACATATCGATACTCATCAGAATTTAAAAAAGAAACAGATGCGTAAGTATCGCCATTTTTTGTAACTACTGCCTCAGGAACTAATAAACCAGCATTAGACAAGCTTTTAGTCCAGAGATGTTCTGAATTTAACTCATCCAAATCATGGTAATCTTTTCTGTGAATTCTAAGAGCATAGGTACTTCCATCCAGCGCTTCTACTTTATAAACTGTATTTTCACTTTGTAAATGTAGATTGATACTTTCTACCTCCACATCCCAAAGTTTTATTGCTTCTTCAGCTAATCTAAAGAGGGCCTCTTGGTTCACAGAATTTACCTAACCTCTTTAAATACCTGATTTAAGATTTCTAAAAGATAATTTGCATTATCTAAATCAAAAACTAAAGGCGGCCTTAGTTTTAAAACATTTCTATATTGACCAGCATTGGAAATGAGAACTCCCTTATTTTTTAAAGTTTCTACTATTTCTATTGCCTTTTCCCTATCAGGATTTTTATCTTCCTTGTTGTCTACAATATCTAACCCTATAAAAAGTCCAGGTCCTCTTATATCTCCTAGATAATCAAAATCCTCTTTTATTTTTAATAATTCAGTTTTTAGATACGTCCCTACTCTTTCTGCATTATTAATAAGATCCTCGTCTTGAATTATATCTATAACTGTTCCAGCCACGGCTGCTTGTAAAGGCGTTGCTGCTGTTGTATTGAAGTAAAAAGCTTTTTCATGAAAGCTATTTGCTATGCTTTCATTAGCAACAACCCCACTTACGGGCAATCCTGAACCCATGGGTTTACCCATGACAACGATATCTGGACTTACTTTCGATAACTGATATCCCCACCAAGTACCTGTTCTACCAAAACCCGCCTGGACTTCATCTAAAATTAATACCCCTCCAGAATCTCGTACTAGTTTGGATACTTTAGGTAAATAATCTTTAGGAAAATCGGGTAACCCTTCATTGGCAAAAATAGAACAGAAGATTAACCCAGCAAATTTAATTCCATCTTTTTTAAAACCTTGGATTTGGTCTTCCACCTCTTTTATATATAGGGTACACAATTCTTCTTCAGATAATCCTTCCTTGATTGGCCTATAAGATTCGGGGTAGATTACTCTTCTAAATTCTGGTTCAAAAGGTCCAATTGTCATTCTAAAGGTCTCATGACTATTTCCATGATAAGTTGCATTGGAACAAATTATTCCTTGCCCACCTGTATGAATGCGAGCCATTTTAATTGCAACTTCAACGGCCTCAGTTCCACTACAAGCCATTTGAAGTTTTGATAAGTTTTCTGAATGAAGAGAGATTAATTTCTCAGCATAATCCACTACAACTTCACTGATATAACGACTGTGAACATTTAATTTAGAAGCTTGGTCGTTCAAGGAAGCAATTATTCTCGGGTGACAGTGACCTGCTACAGGTACATTGTTATAAACATCTAAGTATTTCTTTCCTGTTTTATCATAAAGCCATACACCCTCTCCTGACTCAAGGTAGATAGGTTCTTTGTAAAAAAGAGGACTCTCCCCCATAAATTGGGTTCTTTTATTATCAGGTTTGTTCATGTCAAAAGATTTACCTCAGTTAGTGAAATTAATCTTAGCAATAACAGGAAAATGATCTGAAACCCCTTCCATAGAAGTTGCATCAAAACCTTTTGGTTTAGAAGAGTCTCCATAAGCATTAGTAGAATTTATCAATACATCTATAGAATTAGGTTTAAAACTCACTCCTCGCCCTTTAGAAATTAATATAGCATCCAAAAAAGACCAATCGTCTTTGGGCTTATAATAATAAGTTCCCTTACATTCTATACATCCTTCTTGGTGGGAAACATCCCAAATCTTTGACTGATCCTTAAAATACCCTAATTGAGTTTCTTCTTCTGAAGTTACATTAAAATCCCCCATGGCTACAGCAGGATCATTATGAGACTTAAGTAAACTCTCCAATTGGATGAAAGCATCTTTTCTCATAACAGCATCTAGAAACGGAGCTGGAAAATGGACGCTGTAAACCCTGAGAGTCTTTCCTAAATAGTCTATATGGGCTTCTAGGATAGGCCTTGTATCTCTTGTCGGAAAACCTGGAGAGAATTTTATAAAATGAAGCTTTGTTTTCTTTATAGGAAATTTAGAAATAATGGCACTATCTATACCTCGATAATCCCTACCTTCCAATAAGACGAAATCTATATAACCTAGAGGTTTTAGTTCATTGAATAAATCTTTCAGTACACCAATATTTTCTACTTCTTGGAGGGCAATAATATCTACCCCATCTCCCTCAAAAGAAGATATCACTTTAGTTATATTTAATATTTTTTTCGTTTTTGCTTCCTCACTCCAATCTAGATAAAGACATTCATCTCTCCATTTTTTTACTTGGATTCCTTTGCAATGCCCCTTGTGATAAGAACTCTTCTTAAAAGAAGCGGGTAGAAAAGCTTTATCATCTTTTCCTATGTCATCTTTATTATCAAAGAGGTTTTCTACGTTGTAAGTCATTAAAGATATTTCGTTTCCTAGTACTGGAAAAGAAAAAATTATAAAAAAGAAAATAATTATGGATTTAATTTGCATAATATTCTTTATAAGTAAGCCAGGCTATTCTTTGTAAATTGAGGGCAACATCCTTGTCGAGATCAAAGATATAAGGATTTCCTACTGGAGAGATTTGAAAAACAGATGCAAACATCACACAGGCAGAAAGGTAAGTTCCAGCCTTGCTCGGATGTCTTTTATCAGGATGATATAAGTCAATTTGCGGATATGCTTCCATAGAATTCTTATAAGCTAAACCTACTGGTAGTACCAAAATACCGTTTTTATTTCCTGCAAGCGTATATTCTTTTGATAACTGATCTGTCATCTCAGACTTATCCTTATAGGCCCAAGTCATCATTAATGCAGGCTCTATATTGTTCTTTTTTAGAAGGTCACTGTGCTTAGCTACGTAATCATGAAATAAGTCCTTTCTTTCAGGATGAATTGGGCATTGACTGCAGTCCTGCATAATAGCCATATCAAAACCTTCGAAATCATACTTTTTAAGTATATTTTTTGAGCTAATGGAAAAAGAACCTAAGTTTGGATTTTTAATATAAGAACCAACGTCGTGCCAAGTCAAAGAGGAACCATTTATAGTAATTAGCCTCATCTTATGACCCTTCCCAAGTTCTTCGTTTGCTCTAATTAGTCTAACTAAGGGGTTATGTACTCCGTTGTTATAGTACATAAAGCTATTTCCAATCATTAAGATGGATTTAGGATTCTGTACTTTTGACTCTTTTATGATTGGGCTTAACGATGAAGCAACTATTGGAAGATGCAATAGCATAACAAGAGTTAAGAAAAGTTTAGTTAATGTCATTTAAAAGCTTTATCTATGTTTACTTTCATTAGTAGAATAACAAAGATAATAAATAGGGAGAAATATAATGAGTACAGTTGATACTGGAACACAAGAATTACTTGCTTCAAAAGAAAATGGCGTAGGAGTATTAACTATGAATAGACCTGAAGCCAGAAATGCTATGTCGGGTGAGATGAATACCGCTATGCAAGAAATGCTAGCCCAATTTGAAACAGATACGGAGATACGTTGTGTAGTTTTAACAGGAGCTGGTAAAGGATTTTGTGCTGGAGGAGATGTTAAAGGAATGGCTGCTTCTGGTGATGGTACGGTTGGTACAAATACAATAGATTCAGCAATTCATCGACAGAGAGTCCATCAAAGAGCGACTTCAGGAAAACTTTTTAAAATGCCAAAACCTACCTTGGCTTCCTTACCTGGAGCTGCAGCTGGAGCAGGACTTTCTTATGCATTGGCTTGTGATCTAAGGATTATGGCTAGCAACGCCATCCTAACTACTGCTTTTGCAAGGGTTGGTTTTTCTGGAGACTATGGAGGTAGTTACTTTATGACCCAATTAATTGGTTCGGCTAAAGCCAGAGAACTCTATTATCTTTCAGAAAGAGTAAGTGCTGATGAAGCTTTAAATTTGGGTTTAACAAACTGGGTCTGTGAACCTGAGGAACTTGAAGAAAAAACTATGGAGATAGCTTTAAGATTAGCCAATGGTCCTTCCGTAGCATATAGGTATATGAAAGAGAATCTTAACCGAGCAATGTCTGGAGAAGTAGATGATTGCCTTGATTTAGAAGCAACACATCATATCCATTGTGGGCAAACAGAAGATCACAGAAATGCAACTAAGGCTTTTGTAGAAAAGAAAGAACCTGTTTTTAAGGGGAAATAATTATGGCTAATAAAATATCTGAAGATCCAAGGATCGATAAAAGAATTAAAGATGTCTTCGGTCTCATAGAGATCGATGCAGTTATGACTGAGCATGACACAAGAGAAGAAATGATGGCTTTTGAAAAAACGGAAGAAGCTCAGGCAGGTAAAGAAATAATGCATGTAATCAACAACGCACCTCATTATAAGGAAGTTGTTCCTAGCGATGGTCTAAGTACTACAAAAAAGGAGTTTATCTCTGACCCTGATGGGAACACCATTAACATTCAATACATAAGACCTGACACGGAAGAAACTCTACCATGCGTTTATTATATTCACGGAGGCGGGATGGAGATATCTTCATGTTTTGATGAACTTTATCAAGCTTGGGGAAGATGCATAGCAAGACAAAACGTAGCAGTGGCTATGGTGGATTTTAGGAACGCTCGCTGGCCATCTTCAGCTGAAGAAGTTGCTCCTTATCCTGCAGGTCTAAATGACTGCGTGTCTGGACTAAAATGGGTGCACGGCAATAGTTCTGAATTAAACATTGATAAAAATAAGATCGTAATTGCAGGAGAAAGTGGTGGAGGAAATCTTACTATAGCAACAACTCTGAGACTAAAACAGGAAGGTCATCTGGATTTAATAACTGGCATGTATCCAATTTGCCCATATATTGCAGGTGCTTGGCCTCTTCCAGAAAATCCTTCTTCTGTAGAAAATGAAGGGCTACTGCTTTCACTGCATACTTCCAGTGGAATCTCTCATGGGGCTATTGTTTATGGCATAGAAGAATTTAATAATAAAAACCCCTTGGCTTGGCCAGGGTTCTGTTCTGTTGAAGATGTAAAAGGCCTTCCCAGAACTTATATTATTGTTAATGAATGTGACCCATTAAGAGATGAAGGGGTCAATTTCTATCGATTACTAAGAGAAGCAGAAGTAGAAGCTCAATGCAGACAAGTAATGGGTACCATACATGGAACTGAGATTTTCTTAGGTTGCATCGAAGTAAGCGATGAAACGGCTTTAAGTTTAGCTAATTTTTGTAGACGTTAACTTATTTCAAATTAAACTTGTCTTGGAGCACCAAAAAATTCCTGGATTAGAGGTTTAAAGCTATCTAAGCTGTCCACTTGGAATTCAGGATCAAAAGCTTGTTGATCCCATTCGTCAGTAAACTCTCTAGCTTTCTCATACCAAGACTCATCAACATATTGTTTCCTAAGATCAGTTGGTTTTCCTTGGTAGTGGTAATAATGTTCTCCTTGAAAGTCCTGATGAGTTCTAATTACGTGATAAGCGTCTTCGCTTACATATGGCTTGATTATCTCAGCACAGATTTCACCGTGTCCAATAACACTAATAACCTTTCCGATATCATGTATTAAGCTGATTAAAACCATTTCATCACTTGCTCCTGCCTTCCTAGCCATGGTGGCCGTTTGCAAACAATGATGAAGTTGGTTAACAGCAAAGCCTCCAGTAAAGCCTTCAAGCTGTTCCAACATTCCTATGATTCTATTTGGCATATCTACTATATGCGGAAGGTGCTCTGCACCTATATGTTCCCAGTCTTCTCTTGTGCCTTCATCCATTCTAGTAAACATAAAACCCCCTATAAATTTTGACCTATTTTTATCTTAATACCATTTCCTATTAAGCACAATGTAAAGCCTTATTTCTTTCTCTGAAAAGATTTTGCTTTCTTTATAGCGTCCTTAACAGTGTATTTCTTACTCAACTCTTCCTGGGTAGACTGTGCAGATAGCTCTCTTACCCTTTCATACTCTCCCTTATCGTAAGCGGTTCTAAATTGTTTGATACTGCCCCATTCGTCCCCTATTCTTCCAGCAGCTCCTAAACCAAACCCCTCTATCGTGGATCCATAAGTTAAAGCTTGTAAGCCAATTCTATGAAGTAATTTAGGACTGGCACTCTCTAACACATCAGGTGCAACTGAGATAACCCAGTTTTCTTGGGTTCTAGTCCACGCCTTTACGTTGCTCATAGTAGCCACGAACCTTTGTTTGTCAGTCTTATTTACCCCCGTTCCATGAAGCATCCTTCCATCAAAAAGCATAATTGTTCCGGCTTTAGCTTCTAAATTTATAGCTGGCGGCAACTTCCCTACTTTACCACCACTACCTGCTTCTATAAGGATTTTATGACTACCCGGAATAACAAGTGTCCCCCCATTTTCTTCATTAATGTCTTGAGGAATATACATAGTGTTAAATAGAGCGGGAGCCTCTTCAGTGATCCAAGGAAGCAAAGGTCCTTGATCAATATGTAGACCTTGAGGATAACCTCCAGGGTCAGAACCATTGGAAAGAAAGCTATGACATATCCAGCCCTTACCTAGCGTTTCATCCATAATCTGCTCGATTAAAGGGCCTGCTTGGACTGTATCAGGATTTTGTTCTATACATTTAGCAAAAATTTCTCCTTTGTTAATTAGTGTATTTATGTATTGACCGGAAGGAGTTGGTTGGTCTACTCCGGCTAACTTTTCACCAGCCGCTTGATCCAGCAGTCGATTAAGAAAATTATCACATTGCGCCTTAGACATAGCTTCTTCAATTAAACAGAACCCCCACTGTTTGATATCTGCTCTCATTTGTTTTATATCTTTAGTAGCTTTAGGCAAATCAAAATCTTTCCAATAATCGTGTTTTCTAGCTACGGTGGTATCCCAATACATGCCAGTACCCCATTCAAGTGGTTTCTTTATGTCTGGTGGCATTAACCAAGGGTTATTTTCAAAAATAGAACGGAAGGGTTCTCCTGATTTTAAGAAATCACTATAAATATGTTGATCCCTAGGAGAGTTTTCTTCAACGTATTCTTTTGTAAATTCAATCGGCGTTTTCATTAGTAATTAAAAATTATGATCTTTAATGTATCTGTTGCTACTTAATCTATCAAATTTTGCGATCTAGCCATTTCATCTGAAAAAGTTTCTGGGGCTTCATTTAAATGTTCAGACCAATCTTGCCACATATTTTCTTGGGGTGGTTTTGCTCTGTTTTCATCTAAATCCTTTTTTATAAAGTCACCAAGAACTGCGAGTCTCATTTTATTTGAATAATTATGACCTGCCATATGGGCTAAACGATGATGCCAAATAACAACATCACCTTCTGAGCCATAACAATCAACAGGTTTTGTATCTTCCATTATTTTTTTAATTTCTTTTTCATACGCTTCTGATTGAATTATCCCCTTATAAGATGGTAGGTGTTCGTAATAAGCTATCCTAGGCTGGTCATATTGCATTTGAAATGTTGGGTAAAGTCTTTTATGTGATCCTGGCCAAACCTTAAAGGCTCCTCCGTTAGGAAGCACATCATCAATTAACCCAACTAGACTAAGGTTAAACGGATGTCCATCGCTGTGAGCAAAATCAGGTTCTTTCTCTTTATCTCCATAAGGAAGTGTCGCATAAATACCTCTCGCTCCTTCATTGTCTAAAGCTGGGTCTACAGGACCTCCCGGCCAGGCTGCTCCATGAAGACCCATAGTTTTTCCACCCACTTTTGGTTTAACCAAGGTATCGTTACCTAGGAGCTCTTCTGCTATTTGTTGTAAGGCCTCGGAATAAACAAGATCTATCATTAACTTATTAGTTCCTATAGATCTAAGTTGCCACTTATATCCTTGTCTAAGGTTCGTTACATCTTCTTCCAAATCCTTCTCAATAAAAGGACCAACATGAGTTAAAGGGTCTTCTCGCTTAATATTGGTATCTTCGGGAAGGGAAGCCCAAAGTAAATCACGTGCTTTCTCACATAAATCTGGGTCAAGAACATTAGGGAGTATTAAATATCCATTTGCTTTAAAGAAAGAAAAGTGTTCTGGTTTGAGGATCACTTGGCTTGTCTCATTGATAATAAAAAGGTAACCAGAGTAATAGGAAATAGAAGATAAGCTGCTATTTGTCCAGGTGGTATTACAGGTAATGGCTTCATGGTTATCAGAATAATGCCCAATAGCTGATCAATTCCAACAACTAAAAGAAAAATTGGTATTAGAACTCTCCATCTAAAAACTATTAACCAGGCAAAAATAGCTTGAATCAGATGATATTTTCCATACACACCAAAACCAGTAATGATGCTTTGAACAGCTCCTTCGGGGTAAGTATCCAAGGGTAGACCTGCGATAATCCCTGACCCTCCATCAGGTACAAAATAATGAACTACTCCACGAAAAGTAAACATACAAGACAATAAAACTAGGTAGTAAAGAGAAATCTTAGAACCTAAATAGACATTATTAGGCTTAGGAAGAATTGTTGACCAATTAAACATGATCTTCTAATGTAACTTAAACCAATAAATCTGAAAAGTCTTAAACCCCTCTAAATTGAGTAAAAATTGACCAAATCTGATAATAATCCTAAAAAATCTAATAGTATTGGAAAGATAATACTATTAGGAATTACGTTAGCTTGTTTCTACTATATTTATACCAGATTAAATGGAGCAGCTTTAAGAGAAGGTCTTTCTTTAATCGAATACATGTTAGTTGTTTTCTCCGCGGTCAACTGGATTCCTTGGCTCTTGATGATGACTGCTTATTGTCTCTTATATTTTTCTATAGACACCTTGATAATAACTAGAGGACTAAATTGGTTTATTAAAGATATAAAATATACAAATATTTTACCTATTCGCGCCAGCGCTTACATAATCTCTATGTTTAATGAGCAAATTGGTAAAGGTGCTATGGCTTATTACCTTAATAGACGCGATCAAGTACCAGGTTGGGAAGTGGCTTCCCTGATGTTATTCATAATGTTTTGTGAAATATTCTATTTATTAGTATGGGCTACTATTGGCTTTACAGTTGGAGGTCAGGACTTACCTGAAGTCTTTGGACTTGTTCAATACATTGCTATAGGTGGTGCTATATTCTTTTCTCTCTGGGTTTTCTTCTTTCGAGGACCTTTATTTCAAGATAACAGAATTAGAAACTTAGAGATCTTTCATGCTTTTAGGTTAGCAAAACTTAGACACTATGGTGCTTTTTTCTTGTTACGATCACCTTTATTAATTGCAGCTGTATTTGTCTATTCTGCTGCTCTAGGTTTCTTTGGAGTAGAAGTATCTTCAATGACTCTTCTTCCTCTTCTGCCGGTAATATTTTTTGCAGCTACTGTCCCTACCCCAATGCGTGCCGCAGCTATTACTTCTTGGGTAATCCTTTTTCCAGAGAACGAAGGTCAAATGGCAGCTTTTGGGTTTCTCCAACATAACTTCTTCATTTTATTTAATGCCATAATAGGCTTAATGTTCTTACCAAGAGCAAATAAAGAATTATTTGGTGATAAATCAGCTTAAGTGAAATCTCTTTATACCCTTGCTAATTCTTTAAGTTTATTTAGATTGGTTGTTGCTCCAATCTTAGCTTGGATGATTCTTTATAACAGATGGTTTGCTGCCAGTTTTCTATTATTATTAGCCATATTAAGCGATCTATTCGATGGACGTATAGCAAGAAAGAGAAAAGAAGCTAGTCCTTTTGGAGGTTTATTGGACCATTCTTGTGATGCTCTTTTAGTAGCAATTTTGCTATTTATTTTAAACATAACTCATGGCATCCCACTACTTCTTCCGCTACTAGTGGTTGGTTCATTTCTACAGTATGTCTTAGACTCTAAAGCATTATCTGGATATAAATTAAGAACAAGTTTCCTAGGTCGCTCTAACGGGATTGCTTACTATGTCTTAGCCAGTATTTGCATATTCTCTGAAGGATTGGGAATTTATATACCAAGCACATTAATAATTATTTTTAGCTGGATTCTTATTGCTTCAACCCTAACTTCAATGTCCGAAAGACTATGGACTTTGCTAAATAAACAAAAATGAAAGAAATGGTACTAATAACAGGAGCTAATGGGAATTTAGGGAAAAAATTTTTACTATCAAAAAGTGGTTTTGAAGTTTGTGCTTTAGTGAGATCTAAAAAAGCCGAGAGTGACTTAATAAATTTCATTACAAAAAACAATATTAAAGGTGTAGAAATAGTTATATGTGATTATCTAAACTTAGAGGAAATGAGAAGACTAGTCAAACCATGTGTATATGTACTCCACTTGGTTGGAATAATTAAAGAGAAAGGAATTAATAACTTTGATCTTGTCCATAAACAAACCACAAGAGTCTTAATAGATGCAATCAAAGGAAGTAACGTAAAAAAAATCTGCTATATCAGCTTATTAGGCTCTAGTGAGAGGTCTAAAAATGCTTGTTTTTCTTCTAGAGGTATTGCTGAAAAACTTTTTTTAAATTCAGGCATACCGAGCTTATTACTTCAAGTTCCTATGGTTTTAGGCGAAGATGATTATGCTAGTTATGCTCTAAAAAAGAATGCTCTTTCCAAGTTAAATTTTACTTTTAGAAAATCTAGTCTAGAGCAACCTATTTATGCAGGAGACATAATTAAGGCCATAGAAATAGACGTAACAAAATGTTTAAAAGAAGAATCTTCTGTAAATGGAATTAAAATCCTCGCTGGTCCTACTTCTTTAACAAGAGAACAATTGGTCAAAAAAACAGCTGAATTATTAAAGGTTAAAGTAAAGGTTGTCTCTTTACCTATTTTTCTTGGTTACACACTAGCTAGAATTTTTGAAATCTTTACTTCTAACTCTCCTATAAGCAGCGCCATGCTAGAGGTATTAGATCATGATGATTGCATTGATCCATTACCAGGAAGTAAAGAACTTGGGATAGAACTGACTACATTAGATAAAATGCTTGAAAAAACTATGCGGTCTTAAAGAGAGTAAGGTTAAAAACTTAATCGTTTCTTGGTTCAAGCTCAAAAATCCACAAATCTCCAGAATCAATATTACTTTGAGAAACTGGAAATCCTCCCGCATATTTGCGGCTTAATTCTGCTAATACAGCATTTAGAATCTCACCTTCTTCGATTCTAACCATGTTTCTTTTATACAGCTTTCCGTCTACTCTCAAAAGTGCCCTGCCATCTTCCTCAGCTTCCATAGGCCAATGCTTCCAAATTTTACCCATAGTGCTATTCATATAACCCGAAGGTATAAAAATTCTTCCCTCAGCTTCCATAATAAAAGTAGTGCGAGATCTAGGAGGATCTAATAACTGAAATTGCACTATAGGATAATCTTTTAAAAAGCTCCAATCTGGCTCCTCCCCCACTTGCATCTCTCCTGTTTTAAAGGGTCCTGCTGTTACCATTTCTATTGGGGGTCCATTGCCAATGGGGCCATCACTGAATCTAGCAACTACAAATATTGAAGTCACTACTAAAACTACAAGAGCAACTAAAGTGCCTATTGCTTTAAGTAAAAAGAGAAAAAATCTTTTCATATTTCTAATACTGGCACAAAAAATTACCTAATAAAAGCTGCTCTAGAATTAATTCTATTTTTTTAAATCTAAACGCACAAAATATCTAGGAGGAAAGCCAGTTAATATTCTGAAGAATAAAGGGTGAGCATGCTCTTTCATGAGAAGATCATGCTCTTCACCTTCAACAGGAATAGCTAAATACAAACTTTTTTCACCCTTATACAAGACTTCTACATTGGGATTAGACTTAGCCTGCCTATACCAAGAACGAGGCCAATGGTTAGCTGAAACATATAGCTTTCCATTGTTGTTTACAGCTGAAAGCACTCTATCCTTAGGCTGGCCATTATCCATGGTAGTTATTACAAGACTGTTAGTATTTGTTGGTTGTGAGTAACCGAGCCAAGACTCAAATACGACAACTAAACCAATATAAATAAGAGCCAAGCTTATTAGGGTAATTCTCAAAATCTTCATTTAAAACTATTTAGGTCTATATTAGTCAACGCCATAAACTTTAAGATTAATATCCCCTGTTACGAGATCAATAGTGCCCTGCACATAGTTTATTCCGTCTGTAACGCTGTCTAGTGATTTTATAGAGATTATTTTTCCATCAATTGTCCAAACTCCTCTAAGAATACCACGAGCTAAAACTCCATCAGCACTAATTCCTCTGCCGTGTCCGGTCCAAGTACCTGAACCTTCAATACCAGGGTTAGATGTTAGATGATAGGAAACATAAACTTTACCGTACTGTCCCACTTCAGGACTTGAAGCATTTATAGTACTTTCGTTTTCACCTACTGTAATAGAGTCAATTTTGAATTTAGCATCAAAATGTTCTCCGCTTACTTCGAAGGCATAAGCTGATGTTGCTATAAGGGTTAATAGCATACTAATAAAATATTTTTTCATTTTTCTCCTTTAATCAATTAATACAACTAACTATATCAAAGTAGTTACCAATTCACATTTTATTAAACTATTTGAGTTTTTTTTTAAGTTTATCGCTAAGCTGCATAAATATTTTATCAAGCTCATCTAAATCTTTTTCCATTAGCAAAATATAAGTATTGAACTTCTGAATATACTCAATATCCTCTTCTTTTATTTTTGGAGCTCCAATTTTTTGTATTTCTTGAATGATTTCTAAACATTCTTCAACGAGTAGTCTTTTGTCTATAAGAGTCATATTAATTGGTGGGTCTGGGAAGACTCGAACTTCCGACCTCACCCTTATCAGGGGTGCGCTCTAAACCGACTGAGCTACAGACCCACTTACGTGGAGGGCGCATATTACAATGAATAGGTTAGTTGCGTAAGGTTTTTACAATCCAGATTATTGGTCCTGAAATTAAATATAAAAGCGCACAAGATAGAAGAACCAAAGGAGGATCAAGAGAAATAAGTGCAAAAATAAAGACTACCATGAGTATTGAGAAGAACGGAACCCTCCTCTTCATATCAATCTCTTTAAAACTGTAGTAGGGAACATTAATAACCATTAGGATTGATACTAGCCCAGTTAAAATTGCACTTATAACTGTAAGGAGATAATTTAAACTATCCCCTTCTAAGCCCAAAGAACTCATAGTCCAAACGTAATAAGCTATAACCGCTGCAGCAACAGGACTAGGTAGTCCTTTAAAGAATTTATCTTCTGTTCCTATATTGGCATTGAAGCGAGCTAACCTCAAAGCAGCAGCAGCTACAAATAAGAACGAAAAAACCCATCCAGCTTGACCTAAAGAAGACAATCCCCAAAGGAAAATACAGATAGAAGGAGCTAAACCAAAAGAGATGACATCGCACAAGCTATCGTACTGTGCTCCAAAATTGCTTTCTGCTTTAGCAAGTCTTGCTACTCTGCCATCTAGGCCATCAAACATTTGGGCTACAAAAACTGCAGCCCCCGCAAAAATAAAATTTCCTTCTATAGAAGAAATAATTGAAAAGAAACCTGCAAATAATGCAGCCGTTGTTAATAAATTAGGAAGAAGATAAATGCCTCTTCTTCTTACTTTCTTGCCGCCTTCAGAGACGACTTCTTCATGTTCGTCATATAGATCAAGATTGTCGGGTTTCTTTTTCACTTATTTTAATTCTTTGACTTATCAACTAATTTATTTTTAGCAATCCAAGGCATCATACCTCTTAGCTCTCTTCCTACTTCTTCTATGGGATGAGAAGATGCTTGATCTCTATACTTTTTCATTTCAGGACCACCCTTCCCATCATTGCTTTGTCTGCAATCTGCCATAAATTTTTCTGCAAACTCTCCAGACTGGATATTTTTGAGAATAGACCTCATTTCATCTTTTGTTTCCTCTGTAATAACCCTAGGTCCACTAGTGTAATCACCGAATTCAGCTGTATTAGATATGCTATATCTCATATTCTGCAACCCATCTTCATAAATGAGGTCAACTATAAGTTTAACTTCATGAAGACATTCAAAATAAGCCATTTCAGGAGGATAGCCAGCTTCCACTAAAACCTCATAACCAGCTTGTATTAAAGAGGTTAAACCTCCGCATAAAACAGCTTGTTCTCCGAATAAATCAGTTTCTGTTTCATCTTTAAAGTTTGTTTCTATTATCCCTGCTCTTCCAGAACCAATAGCTGAAGCATACGCTAGAGCTACATCCTTAGCTTTACCTGAAATATCTTTATGAATGGCTATCAAACATGGCACTCCAGCACCTTCAACATATTGAGATCTAACCGTATGACCTGGTCCTTTAGGGGCAATCATTACCACATCTAAATCATCTCTAGGCACTATCATCTTAAAATGAATATTGAAACCATGAGCAAAAGCAAGAACAGCCCCTTGTTTTATATTTTCATTTATTTCAGCTGTATAAGTAGAAGATTGAAGCTCATCGGGCATTAAAATCATCACTAGATCTGCTTCCTTTACAGCCTCCTTTACTTCTTTTACTTCAAAGCCTGCTTTTACAGCCTTGCTCCAAGAAGAGGAATCTTTTCTTAATGCTACAGTTGTACTTATTCCAGAATCTTTAAGGTTGTTAGCATGAGCATGCCCTTGAGATCCATATCCAACAATAACTATATGCTTATCTTGCAATTCAGAAGGATTGGAATCTTTATCGTAATAAATTTGCATTTGTCTTCTCCAAATTTAAATATTTAGTGTTTTTGAAGTTGAAGATAAACCTGATAACCCTGTTCTTACAACTTCTAAAGGATTAACTTTCTCTAAAATTGAAATTATATTGTCTACCTCTTCAGAGGTTCCTACGAACTGTGCGTTTAGGAGCTCTTGGCTTTTAAATAAAATTATACCGCCTAAATTATCTACCTCAGACTCTACATCTTTACTAGAAGGTAGCTTAATTAATAAAAGCTCTCTTCCAATATAATCTTCTTGAGATAAATCTAACACTTTAACGACATCAATAAGTTTATTTAGCTGTTTGGTAATCTGCTCTACCACTTTAGAATCTCCTTCTGTTGTCATTGTTAATCTTGAGAGAGAAGGGTCTTCAGTGGGGGCAACTATTAAAGATTCTATGTTGTAGCCTCTTTGCGAGAATAACCCTACTACCCGAGACAAAGCACCCGGTTGATTCTCCATTAATAAAGCTACTACTCTTTTCATTCCCAAGTCTTAGTATTTTTATCCAGCCACATAGAATCCAGTGCCCTTCCTGCTTCTAACATGGGATAAACATGTTCATCTTGATCAACTATCACATCAAGAAAAACAAGTTTATCTTTTAAACTAAAAGTTTCTTTCATAGATGACTCCAGATCTGAAAGTTGGTCTACCTTTATACCTACATGCCCAAAAGATTCTGTTAATTTAATAAAA
The DNA here is from genome assembly GCA_045563675.1 of Gammaproteobacteria bacterium. GTDB lineage: Bacteria > Pseudomonadota > Gammaproteobacteria > Magnimaribacterales > Magnimaribacteraceae > AEGEAN-183. The sequence continues at coordinate 744,935 of JBJLIX010000001.1, read as the reverse complement.
TCAGGTAAGGAATCTTCATAAGTACTTTCTGAAAGCCTCCCTCCATACTGCATATCTTGCCATTGCTTAACCATACCTAAAGCAGAGTTATTTACATTGATAATCTTGATTGGCAGATTGTACTGAAGGCAAGTTGAAAGTTCTTGTATGCACATTTGTATACTACCCTCCCCTGTAACGCATGCTACAGAGGCCTTTGGAAATGCCAACTGTACCCCCATAGCAGCAGGCAAGCCAAATCCCATTGTTCCGAGGCCCCCTGAATTTATCCATTTTCTAGGTTTATCAAAAAAGTAGTACTGAGCTGCAAACATTTGATGTTGGCCTACATCAGAAGTGATATAAGCTTCTCCTTTAGTCTCCTTGTACAAAGATTGAATAACTTGTTGAGGTAATATTTTCCCACTCTTTGAGGGCTTATTTATCATGTCATGATCTAAGCCATGGTTTTTTCTCCAATTTGCTATTTGATCTAACCAAGGTCTAACTTTGGCTTGGTCTATCTTGGCTTTGTTCTTCTCTAGCTCCTCAATAAGCTGTCTGAGGCAAGTCTTTGCTAAACCTACAATAGGAACGTCTACATTAATGATCTTTGATAATGAAGCAGGGTCAACATCAATATGAATTTTCTTGGCTTTTAGGGCAAATTGAGCAGGGTCATTGGTAATCCGGTCATCAAACCTTGCTCCAACTGCTAAAATTAAATCACTATTGTGCATTGCCATATTTGCTTCATATGTGCCATGCATTCCAAGCATTCCAAGAAATTGGCTATCTGTTCCTGGATAAGCTCCAAGCCCCATGAGGGTATTAGTTACAGGAAAATTAAGTAATTTTGCTAATTCTATTAATTCATAAGAAGCATCGTCTTGTATCACCCCACCTCCACTGTAAATAACCGGTCTTTCAGAATTCAGTAAAAGTTTTGCTGCTTTCCTTATTTGGCCTAAATGTCCTTCTTCAATAGGATTATAGGATCTAATATCAACCTCTTTGGGATGAGAATAATTAAATGTATATTCAGGATCAGTAACATTCTTTGGAATATCTATAACTACGGGTCCGGGCCTTCCTGTTGTAGCTATATGAAAGGCTTTCTTAATTACTATAGGAATATCTTCAGCCTTCTGTACTAAAAAACTATGCTTAACTACAGGACGGGAAACACCAATCATATCTGTTTCTTGGAAGGAATCTGTTCCAATCAAATGGGCTTTGACTTGACCTGAAATAACAATAACAGGGGTAGAGTCCATAAAAGCAGTTGCTAAGCCTGTTATTGCATTAGTAGCTCCTGGTCCAGATGTAACAAAGACAACTCCAGGCTTACCTGAGCTTCTGGTATAACCATCTGCTGCATGAACAGCTCCTTGTTCATGTCTGACCAAAATATGTTGTATTGCTTGTTGCTGGAATAAAGCATCATACATATGAAGAGCAGCTCCTCCTGGATAACCAAAAATTATCTCAACCCCCTCTTCTTGAAGAGATCTCATTAGAGCTTGGGCTCCAGATAATCTATCTTTACTCATATTAACAGTACTTTATCAGCTATTTATTGAAGGTGGCGCATTTTGACATTACAGAGGTCTAAGTCAAGAAATCATAGGTAAATCAAAGGTTAAGGTGTTTTAAGAAAAGAAAAATTAAATCCTTCATCTCGTTTAAGCACTATATCTGCAAAAGATGGCATTTCTTCAAGAACATAACGAGTTAATCTCTCATAATGCATTACGAATCTCCATACCTCACTCTTAGTCATGATTTTGTTTTTAAGTTCGGGATTTACAATTGTTTTCAAAAGTGTCTTTTCCTGAAGCCACCTACTCTCGTAAACATGCTCCATACTAGGTACCTTGATCATTAAAAGTTTATCGAACTTATTAAAAAGGGTTTGGTAGTCCCCTGATAACTCTTTATTACTCCATCTTGACCAAATACCCTGTGGGTCTTCTTCTCTTTCTAGTTCATTCATAGGAGGTTTCCAGTTATCTAGAGGTAAAGGCTTAGCCCCTCCACACCATGCATCAAAAAAAATAAAATCTGGTTTTCCTTCATATCTAGTCCAATCAGAAATAGGATGATGTCTGTCTAAAGGTTTAGAAAAAGAAGGTATAGGAGTCAAGGTTGAAGGTTGAGCATTATTTAAAGATTCCAGAGTATCTAAACCCAACTGAATATCATGAGTACCTGGAACCCCCCTTACTTGACATAAGGGGTGTACTGTTTTTGCTAGCTTATCTCTTTCTTCTTTAGTTTTATAAATATCATCTATAGAAAAACCTATAGTTTTTTGTTTAAGTCCTTTCTTGAGAACAAACTGAACAAATTCTGACAATGTTGTTTTTCCAGAGCCTTGTCCACCTGTAAAGCATATGAAATAAGGTTGTTCTCGCTTCTCAAGAGAATAAAAATATACCGATAATGGCACCACAACGGTTCTAAAGAAATCTTGAGATATATTCTTAATCTTCATTTCTTCTAATAGCAAACTCAGACCTTCGATAGTTTCATTTAGAGTTTGTTTACAGAACCTACTGTTCTCTTCGGGAAATAAAGTCACTTTTCTTGGATCCTTCTTAGAAGACTAGAAGTATCAAATTTACCTCCGCCCTTATCTTTAATTTCCTCATAGAAAGAAAGGACTAAGTTAGTTATCTCAATAGTAGAGTTGTTTAAAGAGGCTTCTTTCTTTATAAAGCCTAAATCTTTTATCATCCAGTCGACTGCAAATCCATGATCGTATTCATCTTCAAGCATAGTTTTCCACCTATTATCCATTTGCCAAGATTGTGCAGCTCCCTTAGAAATTACCTCTATTACTTTTTTTGTGTCTAAGCCTGCATTCTCAGAAAAGTTAATTCCTTCGGCTAAGGATTGAATCAAACCAGATATACATATTTGATTAACCATTTTTGTTAATTGACCTGTCCCAGATTCACCCATTCTTATCGAAAACTTTGAATAGAGTTTCATTACCTTTCTTGCTTCTTCAAAAGCTTGCTCATCACCTCCACACATTATTGTTAAAGCGCCTTCTTTAGCACCTATCTCTCCCCCTGATAAAGGGGCATCAAGATAATGGATTTGTCTCTTAGCAGTTTCTTTAAATATTTTTCTAGCCAAGTGAGCTGAAGTAGTTGTGTGATCTATTATTATTCCTCCCTTCTTCATTGTTTCTATTAACCCTTCTTTCTTTAGAACAACCTCCTCTACATCAGCATCATTTCCCACACATAAAAAAACCATATCGCATTTTTTTCCTATTTCCGAAGGCGATGAACAGATTTCTCCTGAATATTTTTTTGCCCATGAAACAGCCTTATTATTTGATCTATTAAAAACTTTAACTTCATAACCTGCCTTTGAGATATGGCCAGCCATTGGAAAACCCATAACACCTAAGCCTACAAAGCCTTTATTTTTCATATTCTCTCCAAACTAGAGTTATCATCCTACTAGATTCCCTACCCCTCCTATAAGAGTAAAATAAATTATTGTTTTCATATGTGCAAAATCTATTAGATATAACATTTACGTCATATTTTAGTAATCTTCTGATACATTCTTCTTTTAAACCAAAAAGCCATTTCTCTTTTTCTTCTTTAGCTATAAAACTTTTTTTACTTTCAGCGTCCGAATGCGTAAATAAATCGTAAACATCTCTGCCTACTTCATAATTATTTCTAGAAATACATGGAGCTATCCAAGCCTCAATACTACCTGAATCAGATTTAAAAGAATTCATAGTATTTTCAATTATTCCTTTCTGTAAACCTTTCCAGCCAACATGGACAGCAGCAATTTCATTTCTTTTTTTAGAGCACAAGATTAAAGGCAAACAATCAGCAGATTTTATTGCTAAAGCAATATTACTCTCTGCAGTTAAGAGCGCATCTGCCTCTAGATTTGATAGAGAAGTGTGTTTTTTATTTACTTTAACTAACTTAGAACCATGTACTTGATCTAAAAATAATATAGGTATGCCAAAATGAGATTCTAGAAATGCCTTTAAAGAGTCAGCTTCATCTATAGAAGAAGAATATTTCTCAAAAAATAATTTAGATAGCATCAAAGTTCTAATTGAGCTAACCAACTGTTTGTTAGGTTCAATAAAAATCATATTATTGCTCAGCTTGAAGAGATTCCCTTAAAGATTTAAGGTCTTCAGGTAAGTCTGAAGTGAAATTTATCTCTTCTTTAGAATTCGGGTGTAAGAAAGTTAGAGATTTTGCATGTAAAGCTTGCCTCTTAAAGTTATCAAGGGTGCTTCTCTTACTATCTGAAGTTCCCTTGGCATATTTTTTTCTACTTCCATAGACTAAGTCACCAATAATAGGGAACCCTAAGAAAGCTAAGTGGACTCTGATCTGATGGGTTCTACCTGTTTTAATAGTCACTTCAAGGTGAGAATAACCATTCATTTTTTCTAATACCCTATATCTCGTAATTGCTTCCTTTCCTTTAGAAGTCACAGCTTGTTTTGTTCGTAACTTTGTATGCCTACCTATAGGCTCATCAATAAAGCCACTTAGAGCAGGAATTCCTACAACCATTGCAGAATAAGTTTTCTTAACGGATCTGTTTTTTAATTGATTTACTAAATCTAGATAAGATTTTTCATTTTTTGAAATAACCATGAGGCCTGAAGTATCCTTATCTAACCTATGAACTAAGCCTGCTCTAGGTAGGTAAGCAAGTCTGGCATCGTGATTAATTAGCCCATTAACTAGAGTTCCACTAGGATTACCGGCCCCTGGGTGCGCAACTAAACCAGCCTGCTTATTAATGACCATTATGTCTTCATCTTCATAAATAATGTCTAAATTAATATCTTCAGGCTTGTCTTCGATACTTGGTTCTTCTAAATAATTTATCTCAATTTCTTCAGAACCTCTCAGAAGGTCTTTAGGCTTAGCTTTTTTACCATCTACTTTCAGATGACCATCTTTGATTAATTTTTGTAAGTGATTTCTTGAAAATTGAGGGAAGGATTTAGCAACGACTACATCTAGCCTTTGTCCTTTTTGATCAAAAGCTATTTTTAAGCTTAATAATATTTTTTTACTCATATATGATCACTTCTTTTTTAGGGAACCATAAGTTTCTTTTTCTGTCCAATCTAGGCTCGTAAATGTAGAATCGGCGGTTCACATGCTTATTATTTTTAAAAAAAGACTATTAAATAAAATATTGGTGATATGTTCACTAGTTTTATCTATAGTTTTATTATCTTCATGTTCAAATAATGAAGAGCTTCCTGACGAGCGACTTCTTGAAAAAGACCTATATGATAGCTCCCAGACGAGATTGAGGAATGGCAATTTCTCTAACGCTATTGCAAGCTTAGAAGCTCTAGAAAGGAGATTTCCTTTCGGAAGATACGCAGAGCAAGCTCAAGCAGAATTAATTTATGCTTATTATATGAATTTTGAATTTGAAGCAGCTAGATCTGCTGCTGAGAGATTTATCACTCTGCACCCTCGCCATCCACATGCATCTTATGCTTATTATCTTAGAGGACTTGCTGCTTTTACTGATGATTCCGGAGTATTTTCTAAATACTTTGAATCTGATCTTTCTAAAAGAGATATACAGACTGCAGAACAAAGCTTTGATGATTTAAGTGAGTTTTTGGCTAGATATCCAGAGTCCCCTTATGCTTCTCATGCTAAACAAAGAATGATCTATCTTAAGAATATTTTAGCTAAGCATGAAATTTATATTGCCGAATTTTATATGGATAGAAAGGCTTATATAGCAGCTATTGGTAGAGCAAGGTTTGTTATAGAGCATATGCCAGATACACCACAAATTCCTGAAGCCCTATCTGTCCTTGTAAGAGCCTATGACTTCTTAGAATACGAAGATTTAAAAAATAAGAATTTAACTATTCTTCAAACAAACTACCCAGAATTCAATACCAAAGAAATAACAAACAAGAAAAGGTCATGGAAAAGTAGATTAAGTTTTGGGCTGCTTGATAATAAACAAATTCCTCCGCCCTCAAAAGTACAGTAGTTTTGTCCCAAATCATTCTCATCCTAGGCCTTATTGGATTAATCTGGCTATTTTTTAATTATACGAGCAGAAAAAAAATTTTGAAGAAGGAAACTAAGGACATGCAATTAGATATGAACAAAATTGGTTTTTTTTCAGAAGAACATATAACTTAGAATCTGTATCTCACTTTCACAGTAAAGTTATCTTTTGAGGGATCTTCCCAAGGTCTCTTATATAAAGTTCCTAAGTCATCTTCCTCATCTAGCTCATAAATCTTACCCCCTCTAGTATAGACAGCATACAAATAAGCCAAAGGCCTAAATTCATAACGATAACGAATTTGAAAAGCTAATTGACCTATACTAAAAGGGTCTAAATTAACCGAAGATTCAGTCATTTTTCCATTAATCGAGGCAATTTGAGCTTGAGGATTTTTAGCGTTAAAAGCTACTAATTGAGTCTTAACCCTCAATTCATGCTGATTACCTTTGAAATACTTAATAGAGAAATTAGTGTTTCTCTGTGTTCTTTCATAAGTGCCTAAAAAGTTATCTTGAATCCAGTTAAGCCAGTTTTCTTGATTTTCATGAGAGTAAGAAAGTCTTAAAGTTAAATTAGGCAAAGGAAATACTTTAACCGAAGAATAATATTTGTTTTTCCATCCGAGAGCACTTGAGCGCTCATTGCCCTTTGTCCTTTGTGCAAATAAATCCCACTGCCAAAATTTGTTTTTTTGGCTAATATATTTAAATTCTATCCCATAATTCTGGGGTAATTTTATGTATGGAGCCAACTCAGAACCCCTAGTAATCAGATTATCTCTTGCGTTAGTTCTAAAAAATACTTCTGTCTCAAATTGCGAGCTATTCTTAAATTGGTTTTTGAAATCAAATCCTGTAAAACAACCTTCTTTATCTCCATTAGACAAAGCTCTACAGCCGTAAGAATGCTGATAAGTTCTCATAAGTGTCTTCGAAGCTTCATTAAAATCTGTTTTATTAAGCTGTGTTCTTCCACCTAACATAATCAAGTCTTTTCTCATCAAATATCCCATATCATTAATATCTAAGTCTTTATCTAGAAAATAAAATCCTAATCCAGTAGATAAGTGGTCGTTAATTTGTTTGCTTAAACTGAAGCGTAATCCGTAACCTTTGTTTTCTTCAACAATGGAGTTTAATAAGAGGGCATAAAGCCTTAAATCTTCAGTAGGACGGTAAACCATATCGACCGTATTTACATTGGCATTCCTACTTAAAACATTGTTCTTACTGAAAGTACCTAAGTACCCAAATGACAAGTTTTCTTTTTTTATTCGGTACCTAGTAGCAAAATAATCTCTTCCTTCACTGAAGGCTTCATCAGATTCAAATGCGCCCAAGAAACCTAAATCATAATTCTGTCCAACTTTTGTATACCTAAAAGCAAGGTCTATGTCTGTATTTCCCTTTTGGTTAGAGCTACAAAGAGCTTCTAATTCAGAACTATAATCTGAACAGTTATAATCAGGAGAACCACCTATTCTTCGTGTATTAATTACATAAACATAACGGTACCCATCAACATCAAACATAGACTGATTTTCTGAAAAGAAAGGTCTTTTATCCGAGTAGAAGGTCTCCATAGCTGAGAAATTAATTACCACATCATCACTTTCTACTTGGCCAAAGTCAGGATTTATCGCAATATTTAACTGACTACCAGAATCTATCTTCCAAAAAATCTCTGCACCAGTTTTTACATCATTATCATCTGAAGTTCTTTCATTAGAAGCAGTGACATAAGGAAAAAAATCTAAACTGGAACTATCAAAATTCTTTACGTAAAGATCATTTAAGGTAGAAATAAATCTGGACCTTGTTGGATTCGATTTAATAGTGGCAAAAGCTTTAGATATTTCTAAAGACATTCTCCAAAAACTAATTCTTATTTTTCTTAACTCCCCTTCCTGCTTCTTCATGGGAGCAACAGTCCATGGTATGAAAAACTCTGCATACCAAGCTTGATCACCTATTGAAGTCTTTGCTACCCAATCTGCATCCCAGTCTTTCTTTTGTTCATTCTCGTTTCTATAAACCGCATCCCACAAAGATCCTCCTAGAGATACCGTAAATGAGTAAGCCATCAATGCATCTCCATCAAAATCTACGGTGAGACCAACTTTGTCTGCGTTGGCATTATCAGCATCTCTTTCATGTAACTGAGTTCGCATTGTTTCTGGAGGCTGATAGTTTATATAACCTACATACAAGCCTTCCTCAGTCTCAAAAACTTTTACTATAGTTTTCTGCTCGGGTTCCTCAAGTGTATAAGGACCAACTTGATAGAATTTACTTATCTCTTGAGCAGATGCCCACTCTTCTTCATCTAATTTTCCATCTACTTTTATTGTAGAAAAAAGAAAACCGCTGAAAAAAATTATGGGGATAAAGAGAATATTTTTAAATATAGCCTTCCCTGATGTCATTCATTCCTCTGTTAGAATCGATACCTCAATTTTACAGTAAAATTAATCCATTAGAATCTGTATCTAACTTTAACTGTAAAGCTATCTGCCTGAGGATTCTTCCAAGGACGTTTATACAGTTCATTTAAACTGTCTTCTTCATCTGTTTCGATTACTCTTCCGCCTTTAGTGTAGACAACATATAGATAAGCTAAAGGCATAATTTCATAACGATACCTCACTTGGAAGGCTAGATCACTCAAGCTAAAAGGAGGGAGTTCCATTTCAAGAGGATTTAAAGATCCTGATATATCTCCAAGATAAGCTCTAGGCTGTCTAGCAGTAAAAGCTACCATTTGAGCTTTCATTCTAAGTTCATGCTTGTCTCCACCAAACCAATTTAAAGATGCAACTGTAGTTCTTTGTCTTTTATTTTTATAAATACCTAATAAATTATCTTGGATCCAGTTTAACCAATTATTCTCAGTTACATGTTGATGCATTAAAGAGAAGTTAAGGTTATCTTTAGGGGAGAAATCAACCTTTGCAGTTAAAGAATTTGCTACTCCTAAGGCAGAGAAGCTCCATTGAGATCCTTTTTCTCTTTTAACTTCTATAAAATAATTAAAGAAATCTTTAGAAGGGCCTTTGAACTGAAACATAGTCCCATAATTTTCTGGTTTCTTTATATAAGGGGAATCAACGTTTCCTCTTGTTACCCAAAAATCTTTACTGGATGGCCTATAGAAATTTGTGAATTCTATGAAAGATGTATTCTTAAAAGTACTCTTAAAGGTTAAATATGTAGAGTGGGAAGACTTATTTAGATCGGCATTTGCCTCATAAGCTAATCCCACCTCATACTCTTGAGATAAGAATATAGAGGATTCATCAAAATCAGAGAACTTAAGGCCATTCTGATTTCCAGCAAATAACCAATTGTTAGTGATTTGGTAACCCATATCGTTTATATCAGTATCTTCATCAAAAAAGAAGATTCCCACGTCATGCCACCTGCCTTTGCGAGGAGAAGCTACTAATCTGAATCTAAAAGCATCACCTGATTTATTTATATCACCTATTCTTTGATCTATTTTTGACGTAATAAATATAGTATCAATTCTCAATTTATCAGATGGTCTATATACCAAATCCAATGAATGCACATCTGCATTACGATCAAGAACTGGTCTATCAGTGTAAGTCCCTAAATATCCAATTGAGTAATTATCACTATTTTTTCTAGCTCTTACAGAGTAAAAATCTTTTCCTTGACTAAATTGTTCGTCAGCTTCAGATGCTCCCAAGAAACCAAAATCAAATGACTTATTTTGTTGGGTATATCTAACAGCGTAATCTATATCTGTTATCCCCGTTTGATTGGATTCACATAGAGTTTTTAAAGAATCAGAAAATTTTGAACAATTGTAATCAGGTGCTGCTCCAACCCTTCGCGTGTTGATTACAGAAAAGAATCTATAGCCCTTTACATCAAATAAAGCATTATTTTCTGAAAAGAATGGTCTTTTATCTGCATAAAAGGTTTCAGAAGAAGTAAAATTTACCACTAATTCATCACTTTCAACTTGACCAAAATCTGGATTTAGAGCCATATTAAGTTGTTTACCAGAATCAATTTTCCAAAAAATTTCTGCACCTGTCTTTGTTTCAATTTCCTCTAAAACTCTATCTTCAGTTACATTTATAAATGGGAAAAAATCAATCTTGGAAATACTGTAGTTATTAAAATTCATCTCATGAAAAAGTGACATGAATTTCTCTTGTCTAGGGTTTCCTTTTATAGAGGTGTTAACTCTCCATTCATTTGCTACCATTCTCCAAAAGGATAGTTTTACTTTTCTTATATTTCCTTCCTGAGCCTTCATCGGCGCTACACTCCAAGGAATAAAGATCTCGGCATACCAGCCTTCATCAGAAATACTAGTTGCAGAGTCCCAATCAGCATCCCAATCATAATTTACATCATTCTCATTTCTATAGATGCCGTCACTGATAGAGCCGCCAGCAGAAACAGTGAAGCCATAAGCAGTAAGGCCATCTCCATCAAAGTCTATAGCTAATCCAGCTTTATCAGCATTGGCCATTTCGTCATCTCTTTCATGTCTATTAGCACGTATAGATTCTCTAGGTTGTTCATTTATAAAACCAAAATACATACCTTTTTCATCTTGTTGAATTAAAACTTTTTGATAGTGCTTAGGTTCTGATAAGGAAAATGGCATTGATTCATAATATTTGGTCCATTCTCGTGCAGAAGACCAATCTGAGTCATCTAAAACACCATCAATCTTGATATCAATTGAATAAACTGGCTGTGAAATAAATGAATAGATCATTAAGATGAAATAAGAAAAAAGGCTTAGCTTCCAATGCAAGATAGTTGCTCCTAAAAATGAAACGCTATTCTAAGCTTCGGTTATAGAAACACAAGCTAAGCTTCTATTTTAAGTACTATGAAAGATATTTTGATTAAGCGGTTTTTTTAGAATCTATATCTCAATTTTATAGTAAAAGTATCAGACTGAGGGTCTTCCCACGGACGTTTATATATCTTTCTTAGACTGTCCTCTTCATCTGTTTCAACCACTCTTCCGCCCTTAGTATAGACAACATAAAGATAAGAAAGAGGCATTAATTCATACCTGTACCTTATTTGAAAGGCTAAGTCACTTAAAGTTATAGGAGGTACAGCAATCTTCTTTGGAGAGTTATTAAGATTTCCGAATTGATCCGCTAAGAAAGGCATAGGACTTCTTGCAGTGAAGGCAACCATTTGTGCTTTGACCCTTAACTCATGTTTGTCGCCCTTAAACCAGTTTAGACCTGCTACTGTAACCCTTTGTTTCATGTCATAAGTAGCCAACAAGTTATCTTGAATCCAATTAAGCCAGTCTTTCTCTTCATGCTCTTGGTAAAACATTGATAAAGATAAATAATCTGAAGGAGATATTTCTAAAAAGAAATCATAAATAGTGCTCCAACCTAACCCAGGCATATATTCTTGGCCTTTTCTACGATTAATATTGAACATATATTGATAGAATTCTCTTGAAGGCCCCATGTACTGAAACTCATATCCATAACCTTTTGGCATATTTACAAATGGAGCAAATTCATTTTTCCTAGTTATCATAGTGTCTCTTCCACTTGCCCTATAGAAAGTTTTTAAGATAGCTTGTGAAGAGTTTCTAAAACCATTGGTTAAAGTTAAAGAAATTGGTGGAGTCTCTTTATTTCCCTGACTATCTGTTTCATAAGTAAAGTCTAGTTGATAGCTTCTTTCTCTTGCAAATGAAGTATCCGGGAACTCGGGTTGCTTCCATTCAAACCTGCCTGAAAAAAAAGCCTGGTCATTCCTAAACAAATATCCCATGTCACTTAAATCTATTTCTTCATCAAAGTACCAAATTCCTAAACCTCCTGAAAAAGTCTTTGAAGGTGTATATCCGTATCCAACTCTAAATCCATACCCGTCTTCACCGTTTACTTTAGAGTTCATTAAGGCCCCACTCACCCTGAGATCTTCAGAAGCCCAATACTCAAAATCTGCAGTATGAACTGTTGCTTCGCGATCTAATACCGGTCTTTCAACATAGGTACCTAAATAACCAAATGATAATTTATCATTTGTTTTTCTTAATTTAGTTGCATAGAAATCTCTTCCTTGGCTAAAGTTTTCATCCTTTTCAGATGCACCTAAAAATCCAAAGTCTAAATTTTCATTCTGTTGAATATACCTAATAGCAAAATCTATATCAGATGTACCTTTTTTATTAGCATTACATAAAGAAACTAAATTAGAAGAGAGAGAAGAACACCTGTAATCTGGTGCTGCTCCTATCCGTCTTGTATTAATAACATAAAACATTTCATATCCCTGAACTTCAAACATTGACTGGTTTTCAGCAAAAAAGGGTCTCTTATCTGAATAATAGGTCTCCGTAGCTGAAAAGTTGACCACAAGCTCATCACTTTCTACTTGCCCAAAGTCGGGGTTAATAGTTGCATTTAATTGCTTACTAGAATCTATTTTCCAGAATATCTCTGCACCTACTTTGGTATCTTGTTTGTTACTTACAGAATCATCTGAAAAGGTAGCATATGGAAAGAAATCTAGCTGGGAGACTTCATACTGCTTAAAGTTAATTTCATCAAAAACAGAGAGAAATTTATTTACATAGGGACTTCCTTTACACGTGGCCTGTACCTTGTACTCAGATATAAGCATTCTATAAAAACACAAACCTATAGTTCTTTCCTCTCCTTGCTGGGATTTCATAGAAGTAATTGTCCATGGAATAAATATCTCTGCATACCACCCTTCATCGGTAATAGAAGTAGCTGACAACCAGTCTCCATCCCAATCCAAATTCTGTTCATTTTCATTGATAACAGTCCCGTCATTTATAGAGTTTCCAGCATTAACTGAGAACCTATAAGCAGTCTTTCCATCATTATCAAAATCTATAGTCACCCCTACTTGATCTCCAATTGGTGGGCGAGCACCTTGATCCCTTTGGTGTTGATTTGATCTTATAGTTTCTTTAGGTTGAATATTTATGAATCCGAAATAAATGCCTTTCTCGTCTTCTTGAATAAGTATCCTTGAAATTCCTGAAACATCGTTTAAGGAAAATGGAAAAACTTCATAAAATTTACTTATTTCTCTTGATTTATCCCATTCTTCTTCTGATAACTTACCATCAACAATAATCTCAGAATAAGAAACTGGTGAAATTCCAGAAACTAGAAAAAAGAAAAAGAAAAATTTAAACGTAAGCTTCCTTGCATTCATTCTTAAGCCTTTAAATTTCTTATAGATAGTTACCATCCTTATAAATTAAGGGATCTATAGACTCATTATTTATTATTTTAACTACCCTTCCTATAAATAATGTATGAGTATTATGATTTATCAGTTTCTCGCAGATACAAAATATATTTGATTGTGAGTCCTTATTAAATGGAACTCCTTCAATTTCTTCCCAATTACCTAAATCAAACCTTTGCTCTTCTTTCCCTTTGATACTGCAAATCTCAGCAATCTTTTTTTGATCTCTATTCAGTACATTAATACAGAAACTTGAACCTTGTTTCATAATTTTATGTATAGAAGACTCTTTATTTACACAAACCAACATTGAAGGGGGTTCAAGAGACAATGAAGCTACTGATGTGGCAGTCATAGCCTGCTTATCAAGATTATCTCTACTAGAAATAACAGAAACAGTCGCAGCTATACCTCGCATAGCTTGAATAAAAGAAGTCTGGATAGGATCAAAGTCCATAGAAGTTGAAATTATAGGCTAATTATCCCTTATTGTGTCTAAGCTGATATTATTTAATTATTCTTAAGAGAATAATATGAGACAAAGAGTTTCAAATGTCAGGATTGTTGCAGGTAAGTTCAAGGGTTTAAAAATTCCTTTTAGAGCATCTAAATATATAAGGCCTACTACCAATAAGACTAAAGAGACAATTTTCAATTGGCTAATGGAAAATGTACAAGGGTCGGTATGTTTAGATATGTTTGCTGGAACGGGAAGCTTAGGACTTGAAGCCTTATCTAGAGGAGCTTCCTACGTCTATTTTGCTGAAAAAAATAGAAGATTAAGTGAAGAGCTCTACAAAACAACTATAAAATTAAAAGTAAAAAAAAATTGCGAAATTATGACAATTGATTCTCTTAGATTCCCTTTTGAAAAAAAAATCAAAAAAAATCTTGATATAATTTTTATAGATCCTCCCTTTAGAAAGAATTATTTAGAAAGGGCATTCAATTTAATTTTAGATAAAGACTTTATTGATGATAAAACTTTAATTTCTTGTGAAATAGAAAAAGAAAAAGAAATAGAAAGTATTTTATTGCACTGGAATTTAATAAAATCGAAAGTATCTGGACAGTCCAGATATTGCCTTTTCAAGAGAAAATAGTGCTAAGAATATATTTAATCCTAATAATCTTATCTGTTTTGATAGCTATTTTTTTCTCTGAAAGCGAATTCTTTTTTGCTGAAAAGAACCTAGTTTTTTTAGAAAAAGAAATTATTTTATCTGAACCTATTATCTTGACAGGCTTGAGTGTAACTATTTTATCTATTCTGTTTATACTAAATCTTGTAGAAAAGGCTTATGGTTTGTTTGTAAAGAATAAAAAATCTAAAAAGAAGGAAATGGCTGTAAAGAAATAAAGCTATTACTATTTGCGTTTCATTGACTCAAAAAACTCAGCATTAGTTTTAAAGTCCTTTAATTTATCCAGGATCCATTCCATAGCCGCTGTGTCTTCCATTTCATTCAATAATTTTCTCAAAATAGTTATATGACGTAATTCAGAGTCTGAAGTTAAGAGGTCTTCTCTTCTTGTTCCGGTCTTTCTAATATTTATTGCTGGAAAAACTCTTTTTTCAGCTATCTTTCTATCTAAGTTAATTTCTGAATTACCTGTGCCTTTAAATTCTTCAAAAATAACTTCATCCATCCTTGACCCAGTATCAATCAATGCAGTTGCAATAATAGAAAGACTTCCACCACCTTCTATATTTCTTGCAGCACCAAAAAATCTTTTAGGCTTCTGCAAAGCATTTGCATCTACACCGCCAGTAAGTATTTTCCCTGAGGCTGCCTGAGTTGAATTATATGCTCTTGCTAATCTAGTTATGGAGTCAAGTAGAATAACAACATCTTGTTTATGTTCTACAAGCCTTCTAGCTTTATTAATAACCATTTCAGCCACTTGGACATGCCTTGTAGGTGGTTCATCAAAAGTACTAGCTATTACCTCACCCTTAACAGAACGAACCATTTCAGTTACTTCTTCAGGTCTTTCATCTACTAATAAGACCATAATTTTGCATTCGGGACTATTTCTTTCAATTGCATGAGCAATACTTTGTAGAAGTAAAGTTTTTCCTGCCTTTGGAGGCGAAACTATTAGAGATCTTTGTCCTTTTCCTGTAGGTGCGGTTAAGTCTATAACTCTAGCTGAAAGATCTTCAGTACTGCCATTTCCAGATTCAAAAACCATTCTTTGGTCCGGAAAAAGTGGGGTCAAATTTTCAAAAGAAACTTTATTCTTTGTTTTATCTGGTTTTTCAAAATTTATTTCTTCTATCTTTAATATTGCGAAATATCTTTCGCCTTCTTTTGGTGGCCTGATCTTGCCAGCAATAGTATCTCCAGTTCTTAATCCAAATCTCCTTATTTGACTCGGAGAAACATAAATATCATCAGGACCAGCTAAGTAGGAAGAGTCAGGTGATCTTAAAAATCCAAATCCATCTTGTAATATCTCTAAAACACCTCCCCCATCTATATCTTCACCTTCTTTTGCCTTATTTTTTAATATCCCATAGATGATATCTTGCCTTTTCATTCTAGATGCATCCTGTAAGCCACTGCTCTCCCCTAAACTAATAAGTTCTCCAACGGGCAAAGCTTTTAAATCTGTTATTTTCATTTTTAAAAAATGTGGATGTCTGTAGATCAGAAGATATGAACTTGATCTACTGGTTCAATCTAACATCCCCAAGTTAAGACGTCTAGTAATTTAAACTTTAAAGATAAGGTTCTATAAATTCAATAAGTTGAGTTTTAGTTACTGCACCTACCTGTTGAGCAACTACCTCGCCATCTTTAAAGATTAATAATGTAGGAATGCTCATAACATTTTGTTGAGCGGCGGAAGTTTGATTATTATCAACATCTAACTTACCTACTTTCAATTTCTCTTGATACTCGGAAGCAATTTCTTCGACAATAGGGCCAACCATTTTGCAAGGTCCGCACCAAGTAGCCCAATAATCAACGAGTACGGGCTTCTCAGATGAAATAACTTCTTCCTGAAAATTATCATCCGTAACAATTACGGTCGCCATAATTCCTCCTGATAAGAAATAATTAAAATGTTCAAAGGGATTGTCTCAAAGGACTCAGATTGTGCATCTAAATATATTATGGGGAGAATAAGTTTTTTTTCAAGTAATTTACTAATAATTTTAACTGGTAAAGGCTCCTTTAGATGCTGAAGATACCATCTTTGAGTATTTAGCTAAGACTCCACCATTCTGATTTTTTGGAGCTTTCCACTTTTTTTCTCTTTGAAGAAGAGTTTTATCATCAACCATTAAATTTATTTCATTTTTATTTGCATCAATAGATATTGCATCGCCATCTTCGACCAATGCCAAAGGGCCGCCCAAATGTGCTTCTGGAGATATATGTCCAACTACAAAACCATGGGTTCCACCAGAGAATCTACCGTCAGTCAAAAAAGCGACCTTACCTCCTAAGCCTTTACCCATAATCGCAGAAGTAGGACTAAGCATCTCCCTCATTCCAGGTCCGCCTACTGGCCCTTCATAACGAATAATTACTACATCTCCCTCTTTGATTTCACCACCCATAATTGCTTTCATGGCTTGCTCTTCAGAATTATATGGTTTGGCTCTTCCTTCAAAAAAGGTACCTTGTTTACCTGAAATTTTTGCTACTGAACCTTCTGGAGCAAGATTCCCATAAAGAATCCTTATATGACTATCTGATTTAATTGGATTCGAAAAACCCTTAATAATTTTTTGATTATCTTTATATGTTTTTACAGAAGACAAGTTCTCTGAAAGAGTCTTTCCTGTTACTGTTAGGACATCACCGTGTAAAAGTTTTTCTTCTAAAAGAACCTTCATTAAAGGAGTGACTCCCCCTATCTCAATAAGTTCTGACATTAAATAATTACCACTGGGTTTCAAGTCTGCAAGTACAGGGACTTTTTTCCCTATTCTAGTAAAATCATCAATACTCAGTTTAACTTTAGCTTCATGAGCTATAGCCAATATGTGTAAAACAGCATTTGTTGATCCTCCTAAGGCTATAACTATGGTTATAGCATTCTCAAAAGCTCTTTTAGATAAAATCTTATTTGGAGTAATATCCTCATTTATAAGTTTCGTAAGGGCTTTTCCTGCCTCAACAGAATCTTGTTTTTTAGAAACTGAAATTGCTTCCTTTGCAGAACTGTTTGGTAAGCTCAAGCCTAAAGCCTCTATAGCACAGGCCATGGTATTGGCGGTGTACATTCCACCACAAGCTCCTGGGCCAGGTATTGCAGTTGATTCAACTTCTAAAAGCTCCTTTGAAGAGATCTTTCCTTCTGAAAAAGACCCAACAGCTTCGAATACAGAAATAACGTCAGTTCTATTCTTTCCTGGTTGAATGCTTCCCCCATAAACAAAAATAGAAGGTCTATTTAATCTTGCCATAGCCATAACGCATCCTGGCATATTCTTATCACATCCTCCTATGGCTAAAAGACCATCAAATCCCTGGCCTGCAACCACTGTTTCAATTGAGTCGGCTATCACTTCTCTAGATACTAAAGAGTACCTCATTCCTTTAGTTCCCATAGAAATTCCATCTGAAACACTAATAGTATTAAATATAATTGGTTTACTACCGGCTTTAACAACTCCTTCACTAGCAGCTTCGGCTAGTTCATTTATATGCATATTACAAGGCGTCACCATGCTCCAAGTAGAAGCAATTCCAACTTGTGATTTCAAAAAATCCTTATCTTCAAAACCTACTGCTCTTAACATAGCCCTTGAAGGAGCTTGTTCTAAGCCATCTACTATTTTTGAAGAATACTTTCTTCCTTTTTTTACCATAAAGTTAAGTTTAACAACTATATTGAAGCAGTGATAAGTTCTTTTGTGTATTCATTCTCTGGATTACTAAAAAGTTTATCTGCCATTCCTTTTTCGACTATTTTTCCTTCCTTCATTACATAAACTAGATCAGATAGGGCTCTTATAACTTTAAGATCATGGCTAATACACAAATAGGAAAGATTATTTTTACTCTGTAATTCTGTTAATAATTTTATAACTTGCATTTGTATAGACACATCAAGTGCAGAGGTTGGTTCATCTAATAGAATTAATTTAGGCTTTAAAATAACTGCTCTAGCAATGGCAACTCTTTGTCTCTGCCCGCCAGATAACTCATGGGGGAAACGTAGAAAAAATGATTTATCAAGCTCCACTTCTTTTAAGGAATGAAAAATCTTTAATTCTCTTTCTTGACTACTCAGCTGAGGTTCATGAACTCTCAACCCTTCACCTATTATCTCTCCAACAGTCTGACGGGGTGACAAAGATCCGAAAGGATCTTGAAAAACAATTTGGAAGTCTTTTTTTATAAATCTCCTTGAGTTAGCACTCAAAGAGTTTAAATCTTCACCATTAAATTCAATCAAACCTTCAGAAATTTCTAATCCCAATAGAGCTCTAGCTAAAGAAGATTTACCAGAACCTGACTCCCCTACAAGGCCAGTTGTTTTTCCTTCAAGGACTTTAATAGATGCTCCGTCTACTGCGGTTAAATAATGATCCTCCTTAAAAAAACTCTTTTTTGTTAAATAATTTACCGTCAATTCTTGAGAGACAAGAATAGACTTTCCCTCATCCGTAACATTATTTTTTGGAGGAGGTATAGAATCTAAAAGCTTCTTAGTGTAAGAGTGCTTAGGAAGAGAAAATACTTTTTCAACCTCCCCTGTCTCGACTATTTCACCATTTTTCATAACTGCAACTTCATCTGCAAACTTTTTTACGATATTAAGATCGTGGGTGATGAAGAGTATGGACATTCCCATCTGAACTTGTAGACCTTTAAGTAACTCAAGTAAAGACTTTTCGACCGTTACATCCAAGGCTGTTGTGGGCTCATCAGCTATGAGTAAGTCAGGGTCATTAGACAAAGCCATTGCAATCATTACTCGCTGCCTCTGTCCTCCTGACAGTTGATGAGGATACGATTCTGCTTTGTATTCTGGATCAGGAATTTGTACTTTTCTAAATAGATCTACAACTCTAGCTTTTGCCTCACTTCTTCCCATCCCTTTATGTACCATAAGAACTTCTTCTATTTGTCTTCCTACTCTCTGATAAGGGTTTAGAGAAGTCATAGGTTCTTGAAAAATCATGGAAATTGAATCACCTCTTATTTTTCTAATCTCATTCAAGCTCATTGTCATAAGTTCTTTTTCTCTCAACTTGATCGAAGATCTACTTGAATGGGAAGCTATCTGATAAGGAAGTAATTTTAAAATTGATAATGCAGTCACAGATTTTCCTGAACCTGACTCCCCTACTAGGGCAAAAGTCTTTCCTCTTTTAATAGAAAAAGAAATAGATCTTACTGCATCAATAGAGAAATCTTTACTTGAAAAATTAACAGTTAAATCTCTAACTTCTAATAAGTTATCTACTTTATGTTTCATTAATTTAATCTCTAATCTCAAAAAAAACTGGCACTTTTTTAGAATCAGGTAGTAAATTTATATTTTTAAAAATCAGGTCGCAGTTTATTCCTTTAATTTCATTTGATAATTCTTTCCCCATAATCATTACATGCATCTTACCGGGTTCTAAACTTATTTCTGAATTCGCTCTTAAGGCTAAAACATCCTTCTTTTGCATGCTCAACATGCCGGAATCGTTAATCACAGTTTCATGTATTTGTGCTGAGAAATTTTTACAACTCAACCCCTTAACTAATATTTCCTTATCACTAGTATTCTTTATATTCATATAAGCTGCAGCTGTATTGAGTCCTGCTAAGGGTTTTTTTAAATATGAATCCAACACTACTAGCGAATTTTCATTTTCTAAATTTGAACAAGAAAAGAGGTAAATTAATGAGATAATAAATAAAAGATTATGCTTTCTATAAATTTTAAAATACATATTTTTATCGTTGTTTTTTTTATTTCCTTACTTGCTAATCAAACTATAACAGCTCAAGAAACTGAAAATAAGACCTTAGAAAACCTATTATTCGAGAAGGAAAAGATTCTTAATCCGGAAGATGCCTTCATTATGAAGGGAAGATTAGAAGAAAATAAGCTTATATTAACTTGGGTAATCAAAGAAAATTGCTACCTATATAAAAATAAATTTTTTATTTTTAATAAAGATTCAAAAAAGTACTTAGACTTCACTCTTCCTAGCTCAAATACAATTACAGATGAATTCTTTGGAGAAGTAGAAGTGTTTTATAACTTTGTTGAAACATTTATAAATATAGATTTATTAAGCTCAAGTATTTCAGTTTCTTATCAGGGTTGTAATGCACAAGGTTACTGTTATAGTCCAATCCAAAAAACCATTGAAATAAAAGAAAATAAAATAAAAAAAATCAATAAAATTTAAAAATAAAGTTATTATTTTCTCTTAATTTCTTCTAAATTCTTATAAAATCTCTTTTTACACATTATGGCAAACTTTCTTTTATTAAATGGAGCAAATTTAAATCTTCTGGGGTCAAGGGAACCAGAGATCTATGGGGAGACAACTTTAGAGTCTTTAATTAAAAATCTATCTACACAAGCAGAAAAGGAAGGGCATAAACTTCTTCATTTCCAAAGCAATGCTGAGCATGAGCTTGTTGAAAGAATACATAAATCTCAAGAAGAAAATGTAAAGTGTATAGTTTTTAACCCTGGTGCTTTTACTCATAGTAGTATTTCCATAAGAGATGCACTTTCAGGAATAAAAGTACCTTTTATAGAAATTCATATTTCGAATATATACAGTAGAGAAAATTTCAGACACAAATCATTTCTTTCTGAAATTGCTTTAGGTGTTATATCAGGTTTAGGAGTAGAAGGTTATGAATTGGCTCTTAGAGTAGCCATGGATAAATTTAATGATTAGGGTGACGAGATGGATATAAGAAAAGTTAAAAAGTTAATTGAAATGTTAGAAAACTCAGAATTGGAAGAGATAGAAATACAAGAAGGAGAGGAATCTGTAAGATTGGTTAAAAAGCAATCTCAAAATATTGTGCCTGAAATTGTACAAAAATCTGAACCTGATAGTCCAAAAAATGAATTAGATGAACCTAAAAAAGAAGTTTCTGAAGAAAACGTAAGTGAAAAGGGCGAAGCAATAACATCCCCTATGGTAGGAACATTTTATTCTGCCGCTTCACCTGGAACTAAACCTTTCGTATCAGTTGGAGATGAAGTTCAAGAAGGTGATGTTGTTTGTATAGTGGAAGCTATGAAAATGATGAATGAAATAAAGTCTGATTTCTCAGGAAAAGTTACTTCTATTCTTGTAGAAAACTCTCAACCTGTTGAATTTGGACAATCTTTATTTATTGTCGAATAATAAATGCTAACAAAATTATTAATTGCCAATAGGGGCGAGATAGCTCTCCGTATTCATAGAGCTTGTAAAGAGCTCAACATACCAACCGTAGCTGTTTACTCTGAAGCAGATAGAGATTTAATGCACGTAAAGCTTGCAGACGAATCTATTTGTATTGGGCCTGCAGCTTCAAGCGAAAGCTACTTAAATATCCCAGCAATTATAAGCGCAATGGAGCTAAGTGGAGCAGACGGGGTTCATCCTGGCTATGGTTTTTTAGCTGAAAATGCAGATTTTGCTGAAAAAATAGAAAAAAGTGGATTTGAGTTTGCTGGCCCATCTTCAGAAATCATAAAAACTATGGGGAATAAAATTTCTGCTAAAAAATTAGCAAAAGAAATAGGTCTGCCCATAGTCCCTGGGTCAAGTGAATCAATAGGAAGTAATGCTCGTGAAGAAGCGGAGAAGATCGGTTATCCAATCATAATAAAAGCTGCCTCTGGAGGGGGAGGACGAGGCATGAGGGTAGTAAATTCAGAATCAGAACTGGAAAATTCTCTTAATCTAACACGATCTGAAGCAGAAAAAGCTTTCGGAGACCAAACTGTTTATATGGAGAAATTTTTTACTTCTCCTAGGCATATTGAAGTCCAAGTATTGGGAGATAAATTTGGAAATGTTATTCACCTTGGAGAAAGAGACTGTTCACTTCAAAGAAGACATCAAAAAGTTATAGAAGAAGCCCCTGCCCTTGGTATACCTCAAGAAGCTAAGGAAGAAATATATAGCAAATGTATTGAAGCCTGTAAAAAGATTAAATATGTTAGTGCAGGAACTTTCGAATTCTTATATGAAAATGAAAAATTCTACTTTATGGAGATGAATACAAGAATACAAGTAGAACATCCAGTTACTGAAAGTGTTACTGGGTTAGATCTTGTTAAACTTCAATTAAGAATTGCAAGAGGAGAAAAGTTAAAAATTAAACAAGAAGATGTTGTTATAAATGGACATGCGATTGAATGCAGGATAAATGCTGAACACCCTAAAACCTTTATGCCGTCTCCAGGAAAGGTTATAGATTATCATGCTCCTGGTGGAATAGGAGTAAGAATAGACTCACATCTTTACAATGGGTATGTTGTTCCACCTCATTATGATTCTCTTATAGCAAAACTAATTGTTAGGGCTAATGAAAGAGAAGATGCAAGAGTAAGGCTTGTTAGAGCAATTGAAGAAATGGTTATATCTGGCATAGACACTAACTTAGAAATGCATACTGAGTTATTAAAAGATGAAAAATTCTCATCTGGAGACTTCGATATTAATTATCTAGAAAACAAATACAAAGACACTAATAAGAATGGGTAAACGGGGAAAAAATTATGACCCTGAGTTAGTAGAAAAGGAAGCTCAAGAATATTGGGAAAAAAATGAAATCTTTTCTGTAACAGAAGATTCTACAAAAGAAAAATTCTACTGCCTAAGTATGTTTCCTTATCCAAGTGGCTCTGCTCATATGGGTCATGCTAGAAACTACACGATTGGAGATACCATTAGTAGATTTCAAAGACTTTTAGGGAAAAATGTTCTTCAACCAATGGGCTGGGATGCTTTTGGATTACCTGCAGAGAATGCAGCTATAAAGAATAATGTTCAGCCCTCAAGTTGGACTCAAAAAAATATTGAGAATATGAGATCTCAACTTAAAAGGATGGGATTTGCTTATGACTGGAAAAGAGAATTAGAGACCTGCGACCCAAATTATTATCAATGGGAACAATGGTTTTTCATAGAAATGTTAAAAAAGGGACTAGCTTATCAAGATGAAGCAGAGGTAAATTGGGATCCAATAGAAGAAACGGTTTTAGCTAATGAGCAAGTAGAAGATGGTAAGGGATGGAGATCAGGCGCTACCATAGAAAGAAAAAGACTAAAGCAATGGTTTCTCAAGATAACCGATTACGCTGAGGAGATTCTGGAAGATACTGATAGCCTTGAAGGGTGGCCAGAACAAGTTAGGGTAATGCAAAAAAATTGGATAGGTAAATCTGAAGGAATGGAATTTCAGTTCCATATAGAAAACCAAAAAAACTCTATATCAGTTTATACAACTAGACCTGACACCATTATGGGGGTTACATTTTTAGCTTTGTCTTATGACCATCCTATAGCTTTATTTTTAGAAGGAAATAATAGATCTATCAAAGATTTCAATAATAAAATTAATTCTTCTAAGCTTTCAGAAGCTGAAATAGCCAAACAAGAAAAAATAGGTATAGACACAGGCTTGAGAGCTATACACCCATTTTCAAAAAATGAAATACCTATATGGATTGGAAATTTTGTTTTGTCTGGTTACGGATCAGGAGCTCTTATGGGAGTACCTGCTCATGATGAAAGAGACTATGAATTTGCAAAAAAATATGGCTTGGAAATTAAACAAGTTATAAAGGGAAACAAAAAAGATCAACTTGAGAAAGAAGCAATAATAGAAAAGAACTTTTTAATTAACTCAGGAGAATTCGATGGACTTTCTTTTGAAGAGGCATTTCAAAGAATTGAAGAAAAAGCTAAAGAGCTAAATTGTGGTTTAAGAAAGACCAACTATAGACTTAGAGACTGGGGAGTGTCTAGGCAAAGGTACTGGGGAACGCCTATTCCAATAATCAAAAATAAGGAAGGAGAAATTCGAGAATCCTCAAACCTACCAGTTTTACTTCCTAAAGAAGTTGAATTCTCAGGAGTAAAGTCACCTCTATCAAAAATGAAGGAATTTACAGATGTACAAATTGGAAAGGAAACCTATAAAAGAGAAACAGATACATTTGATACTTTTTTTGAGTCTTCATGGTACTTTGCTAGATTTGCTTCTTACGACTCCAATGACTCAATGCTAGATGAAAGAGCAAAATATTGGCTTCCAGTTGACCAATATGTTGGAGGTATAGAGCATGCAGTTTTACACCTCCTGTATTCCAGATTTTTTTATAGATGCTTAAGAGACTTGGGTCTTGTTGAAGGGTCTGAACCTTTTTTAAACCTCCTGTGCCAGGGTATGGTTCTGAAAGATGGGTCAAAAATGTCTAAATCTAAAGGTAATGTAGTTGATCCAAATGAAATAATTGATAAATATGGTGCAGACACTTTAAGGCTTTTTGTAATGTTTGTTGCCCCTCCAGATCAATCATTTGAGTGGTCTGATCAAGGACTACAAGGTGCCTCAAGATATTTAAACAGGCTATGGAATCTTGTTCAAAAGTTTATTGAATTAAATTTTCAACAAAATCCAAGCTTCAAGGATTCAAACGAGCGAGTTAATAAGCTAAGAACTAAATCTCATCAAACTTTACATAAAGTTAAGGATGATTATCTAAGGAGACACTCATTTAATACTGCTATAGCTTCGATTATGGAATTAACTAATGCCATACCTAAAGAATTTTTAAATTCTGAAGCTTCGCTGGCAGAAAAATCTGCTACTAGAGAAGCTATCGAAATAATCTTAATATGCCTTTCTCCTATAACTCCTCATTTAACACATTCTCTTTGGGAACAATTGGGCAATAAAATAGCAATAATTAATGTAATTTGGCCAGATCCAAATAAAAATTTCCTTGAAAACTTGGAAACAGAGATAGCCATACAGGTAAATGGGAAATTAAGAGGAACAATTACAATAGATCCAGATTTATCTGAAGATGTTATTAAAAACAAAGCAAAAGAAGAAAGTAATGTAAAAAAATATATTATTGATAAGCAGATTAAAAAAATTATTTATATAGAAAAAAAATTAATAAACCTAGTTGTTATAGACTAATGACTAGCTGGCAAAAAATTAGATTTCTTTGTTCTCTAATACCTTTTATTCTTCTAGTTAGTTGTGATTACAAATTAAGAGACACTTCTGCAGGATTATATGATGTTAAAACTTCTCTTTATTATAAAGAGAGTTCTATAAACCGCGATTTTTTAGGAGTTCTAGAAAAAACACTAAGTCCTAAAAGGATATATAAGAACAAGTCCTTTGATGATACTGACTTAACATTAAAAATATTAGATCACAAAATTACAAGATATTCTGCCTCACTAGGATCAGGAGCAAGGACTACTGAAGCTAGAATAGAATATCTTTTGAAGATAAATATAAGATTAACCAAACAAGAAAAAGGAATCATTTTAGAAATAAAAGATCAGAGTAGCTATTCTTTCGATGAATCAAAAATACTAGCTATAGAACAAGTAGAGAATGAGTTAAAAAAGAAATTCTTTACTAATTCAATAAGTAGAATAAATTTTTCACTTCTGAGATTACTTGATGAAAATAACTGAAATAGATTTAACCCGACATCTAGAGGAGGATTTTAAACTACTATATACAATCCTTTCAGAAGATTATGTATTAGCTGAAGATATATTAACTTCGATTCTAACAAAAGCAAAAAAAGAGGATTTTTTAGAAAAAGAAACATATGTAATAGAGAAAAATTCAAGTTGGGACTTTCTTTCTTCTGAAAATAATAACTTAAATCTTTTTAGTCAAAAAAAGATAATTGAGATTAAGCTTCTTAATCAAGGTCCTGGAGTAAAGGGAGCAAAGGCTCTAAAGGACTATTCAAAACAGCCAGACAATAACCTTTTAGTTATTGTTATCTGCGAAAACTTAGATAAAAAAAGTCATTCATCAGCTTGGATGAAAAGCCTAAATGAAGCAGGGGTTCTTATTCAGACCGGAACTTTATCAAAAAGCTCACTTTCTAGATGGATCGAAAATAAGGGTAAAAATATGGATATTAATATAGATAAGGAAGCCCAAAGTTTACTCATAGAGAAAACAGAAGGGAATCTAATAGCAACTCTACAGGAGATAAAGAAACTATCTTTGCTATATCCATCACAAGACATTAACTTAAATAAAATGAAAAAAAATATAGCTGATTCTTCCAAATTCAATGTTTTTGATTTTTCTAATGCCTTAATTGAAGGAAATAAAGAAAAATCTTTAGAAATACTCCAAACTTTGAAGTCTGAAGGCACTCCTGAAACATTAATAGTTTGGGCTTTATCTAGAGAACTAAATAATTTATTAAAAGTAATAAATACAGATTCTTCACAAGGAATCTGGGGACCTGTAAAGTATAAAAAACTTCTTGAGCAAGCATCAAAAAGAATAAAAAAGGAGAGGATATATAAGGCTTATAAAACAATTGCTTACATAGACTCTTGTATAAAGGGGTATAAAAATCAAAATCCTTGGCTTGGGTTAAGAGAGCTAACCTTAAACTTCTAATTTATCTAAATAAGAAGATAGGAGCTGGTTCCAGATTGCATCCTTAGGAGATATTTTCTTTAAAATACTTTTGTCAATCATGTGAACTGGCTGAATCTCTTTGGTAGAACTTGTTAACCAAATCTCATCTGCTCTAACTAAATCTTTAATAGATATATTTTCTTGAACGCAATTTATATTCTTCAGTTCAAGGAGTGATAGGATATGTTTTCTTGTAATTCCAGAAAGAATTTTATTTGATTCAGGAGTTGTGATTACCTGAGAGTCAAACACTGCAAACACATTACTTGCTGCTGCTTCTGTTACCTGCCCTTCTGAAAAAAAGATCACTTCATCAGAACCTTCATTTTTTGCTCCATTGAGGGCCATTACATTTGATAAAAGGGTAGTTGCTTTTATATCAGATCTTTTCCATCTAGGATCTTCAGCTATTTCTACCTTAAGGCCTTGGATATTTGGATTAAGCCGATAAGGATTAATTAATAACTCATTAGAAGAGATAAACATAGTAGATTTTAAATCTGAACTAGGGATATGACTTCTAAATTCATCTTCTCCTCTGGTAATTTGTATATAAATTGATTGATTTGGCAATTGATTCTTTTCTATAAGTTCAAGGATTAATGAATTTAATTGATCCCAATAATGAGGTTTTTTTATATTAGTTTCGAGAAGGGATCTTTCTAATCTTAATAAGTGCTCTTCAAAGAGAAAAGGAATAGAGTCGTATGCTGGAATTACTTCATAAACCCCATCACCAAATAAGAAACCCCTATTAAATGGTGAGATTCTTACTTCTTCTTTAGGAATGAATTTATCATTTAGAAAGGTCCAAATCATAGGTAGTTAACTAATCTTCTTCTCTAAGGAATCTATAAACTAGTAATTTAATATTTGACCAGGCGCTACCAAAAAACCCCAAACCTTCAACTCCTTCTAGAGTCATCAATTCTATCGACCCGACTTCTTCTTCACCTAAATTAAAAATAATCTTCCCAACAACCTCATTTTCTTCTAAGGGTGCCTGTAGATGGTTATTAAGAATGACAGAAGGTTCTATCTTTTTAAAATCTCTAAGTGGTAAAGTTAAGTAAAAGTCTTTTACTGGAGAAAGGCCAACAAACTCTTTTATTCCACCCCAGACTTGAGCTTCCTTTATACTTTGGTTTCTAGAGATTATCTTTTGTGTTCTATAGTATCTAAAACCATAGTCCAGTAGTCTTCTATTGTCAGTAAGTCTGGTTTTCTCTGAACTGCTATTTAAAGTTACTGCTATAAGCCTTGTATTATTCTTTACGCCTGAAGAAACTAAACAATAACCTGCTGATTCTGTATGGCCAGTCTTTAAACCATCAATATCATCATCTTGCCACAAAAGAGCATTTCTATTTCTTTGCCTAATGTCGTTGAAAGTAAACCATTTTTCTTTGTAAAGCGAATAATGTTCAGGAAAATTATTAATCAAGAGGGATGATACTTTGGCTATATCCTCAGCTGAAGAATAATGATCATTGTCAGGCCACCCAGTTGCGTTAATAAAATTAGTGTTTCTTAAACCTAACTGTTCTGCGTATCTCATCATAAGATCTACAAAATTATCTTCAGATCCAGCTACATGCTCTGCTATTGCACAACTTGCGTCATTCCCTGACTGAATGACCATGCCTTTGATTAAATCTAAAAGAGAAACCTTTGTACCTTGCTGAATAAACATTCTAGATCCACCTCTTCTCCAGCATTCTTCACTTATGAGCACCTCATCATCTAAAGATATAAATCCTCCTTTTATTTGATCGGAAACTACATATCCGGTCATAATTTTTGTAATGCTAGCTGGTTCTATCTTTTCTTCTGCATTAAGTTCAGCCAACACCTTGTTTGTATAGGCATCTATGAGTAGGTAATTTTTTGCAGTTAAGGATGGTGGGTCAGGTATAAAACTCTCTTCAGCTTCTAAATTAAGAATTGAAAAGACTAATATAAAAGAAACTAAGAAACTTATTGGATTTTTCATCTTTTTACCTTAAAAAAACTTAATTAATGATTTACTAAATTCAAAAACAGCCATGACATAAAGCTTACTCCTATTATATCTTGATAAAGAATTATAGTTTTTTAAGCCCAACCAGTACTCATGGCCTTCACTTAGCTTTAACTCAATAGGAACTACTTTTGTATTTTTTTGTAAATTATATTCTGGCTTTAAACCAAGGGAATGTAAGTCAGAAACAAGTATATAGGGTTTAAAAGATGACTTAATTTCTGGAGTATTACCTACTTTAATTGCTTTGACTGCTACAGAAGTATTAGGTTCCCATTTTCCTTTTTTACTTAGAAAATTAGCAATGCTTCCGATAGCATCAATAGGATTATTTAAAAGATCCCTGGTGCCATCAAAGTCAAAATCTACAGCATAATTTCTATAACTATCTGGCATAAATTGACCATAACCCATTGCTCCAGCTATAGATCCTTTTATTTTATAAGGATCAAGGCCTTCTTCTCTTGAAAGTAATAAAAACTCTTCGAGTTGAATTTTAAAAAACTTTTCTCTTCTAGGGTAATCGAAGGATAGTGTACTCAAAGAATCCAAGACTCTGGTTCTCCCCATAATCTCACCATATCTAGTTTCAATGCCAATAATTGCAGCAATTATGCTTGCAGGAACTCCATAAATTTCCTCTGCTCTTAATAAGTCTTGCTTGTATCTTTGAATGAATTGTGACCCAGATGATATCCTATCTTGAGAAATCATGATCCCTTTGTAGTCAGACCATGTCATTATTCCTTCAGGTTGCCTATTCATTATTCTCACAACTTTTTCTTGGTACTTGGCATCAGAAAAAATTTCTTTAAGCCATTCTTTATTGAATTTATGTTTTTTATGCATCTTCTCTATAAAATCTTTAACTTCGGTTCTTTTTTCATAGCTATCGAAGTCTTCAGAATTTAATTCAAAGACGCTTACTAAGGTTATAAGTGCTATAAAGTTCTTTATTGAATACATATTAATTACCAAGTTTGTCTTTTTTTCATGGATAAAACAAATCCAAAAGCTACAAGATGAATTAAGATTGAGGTTCCTCCTTGGCTTATAAAAGGTAATGGAACTCCAACTACAGGAAGAGTTCCAACAGCCATAGATGTGTTAATAAAAACATAAATAAGAAAAATAAATCCTAATGAAGAACAAGACAATCGTGTGAATTCTGAATCAGATGTGAAAGCAATTCTAAAGACTCTATATATAACTATCAGATAAATTATTAGAAGCAAAGATATTCCTAGGAAACCAAACTCCTCCCCAATAACTGAAAAGATCATATCTGAATGACTCTCTGGAATAAAATCCAGCTGACTTTGAGTTCCTGATAAATACCCTTTACCAGTCAAACCCCCCGAACCTATTGCTGTTTTTGACTGCGCAATACTCCATCCGGCTCCATGAAGATCCGATCCAGGATTAAATAAGGTTATTACCCTCTCTTGCATATATGGAGAAAGACTTTTCCAAATAAAAGGTGATGAACCTAATATAACTCCCAAAAAGATTAAAATCATTACTAAAGGGAATCCAGCTAAAAAAACAGGAATAAACCCAGAAGCGAGAACTATCAGAGCTAAATCTAAATCAGGTTGTCTAAAAATGAGATAACTACAGATAAGTGTAGCTAAAATTACAATACTCCAATCTTTTATTGCAGGAGTATATTGACTTCGTGTTAGATAAGAAGAAACAGCTAAAGGAAGTATCAATCTTAAGGTTTCTGATGGCTGAAAGGTGATGAAACCCAAGTCTATCCACCTGTCAGTATTGTATCCTTTTGCTGGAAAGATAAGAACCCAGCATAATAGAAGTAAACCTAACCAGAATAAATGTACTAAGAAGCCTTTATATACAGATTGATCAAGTCTAGAAATGAAGAACATTATTGTAAAACCTATCAATAAATAAATTGATTGCCTCAAAACCATTAAATTAGATTGACCACTTGCACTGTAAAGAATAATAATTCCTAAAATAGAAAGAATTAGAAGAGAAATAACTAACATTGGATCAATCAAAACTTTGGAAAAGCTGAACTTACTTGATCCCACTTTAGTATTTAGCTGGTAGTCCAAAGGTCGGTTAGACATTTATTTCTTTTCCTCTAGATACTTATCTATTATTTTTTGAGCTATAGGAGCCGCTACGGCACTACCAGATTCACCATTCTCCACTATGACGACTACAGTTAAACTCGGATTAGTTAAAGGTCCATAACCTGCAAAAAGTGCGTGATCTCTATTTCCTTCTTCTACCCTGATTCCTTCGTATTCTTCTTTCACTGTCAGTTCTAAGTCAGTTAAGCTTTTAATTTGGGCTGTTCCTGTTTTACCTGCAATCTTAGTCTCTGCAAAAGATGAAAGATTATGAGCTGTACCATTCCAAGCTGAGACTACTTGAGCCATTGAATCTTGTAGATTTATCCAATCATAAGAATCAATGAAATCTATCTGATAAATAGTTTCTTTATCCGTTCTCATAGAGTCTATTCTTTCAACTATTCTTGGTTTATAGGCAACCCCATTATTAGCAATTACTGATACTGCTAAAGCTAATTGAAGTGGAGTTGCAGTTATATACCCCTGACCTATTCCTATATTGATTGTATCTCCTACAAACCAGGACTCTCCTGTATAACCCAACTTCCACTTTTTGTCAGGGAGAATTCCTTCTGACTCATAAGCTAGATCGATACCGCTTTTTAAACCAAATCCAAATTTTAGAAGGAAGTCTGAAATACGTTCAATAGTTAATTTAGTAGCTAATTCATAAAAGAAAACATCTGAAGATTCAATAATAGATTTTTTTAAATCTACTATTCCATGGCCTTCTTCTTTCCAGCCTCTATATCTCCTACCTTCTCCTCGATACTGGAAAAAACCTACATCCTCTAGAGTTGTATCCCATCTAATTTCCTCTTCAACAATCCCAAGTAAGCCTATGAACGGTTTAATTGTTGAAGCAGGTGGATAATTTCCAGAAATAGCTCTATTAAATAGAGGGCTTGCTGAGTCTTGAAAGATTGCATTTAAATTACCTTTTATTGTCTTGTTAAAAACATTGGGGTTGTAATCAGGAGAACTTAACATAACTTTTATAAGTCCCGTAGCAGGATCCATTGCAACAACAGCCCCCTTTCTTCCATTTAATTCCTTCTTAGCAAGAAGTTGTAGTTCTTTATCTAAGCTTAAATAAATATTTGAAGCTTGTTCTGGAATTACTCTTTCAAGTTCTCTAACCTCTTTTCCATGCACATCAACTTCAATAGTTTTGAACCCCAAGCCACCTCTTAACTGCGGTTCATGGAACTTTTCTATTCCTGTTTTGCCTATTTTTGAATTTATCTGATAAGAAAAACTGTCATCATCAATTTCTTCTGAAGTGATTTCTCCAACATAACCTGTTACGTGTGAAAAAAGAGGACCAAATAAATTAAATCTCTTAAGCCTGGCTTCTAGAGCTACAGAAGGCCATCTTTCTTTCTCTACAGTAAACTTTGCTATCTGACTTAGAGTAAGATTTTCTAATAAAGTTAATTTTTCATACTTTCTTTTAGTCTTAGAGACTATCTTCCTTGGATCAAGAAGTTGATTTTCTTGAAAGATTAGTAATTTATCCAACTCACCTAAAATAATATCTATTTCTTCTAATGACTTATTAGAAGGAATTGTAAGAGCCTGGGTAACTATATTCTCAACAACTATCTCTTCATTGCCAAGCTTAATTAGACCTCTTGAAGGATATATGGGAACCCTTACTATCCTATTTTCATCTGAGATTGTTGTATAAAGACCTGAATCAATAATAGTTAATTTTATAATTTGGTATAAAGTCAAAAATCCAAATAGACCCAATAAAATAAATAAAAATTTTGATCTACTCTTTAATCTTCTAAATTTTAATTCTTCTCTGTCTATATTAAATTTTTTTGACATATC
Source organism: Gammaproteobacteria bacterium (assembly GCA_045563675.1). Taxonomy (GTDB): domain Bacteria; phylum Pseudomonadota; class Gammaproteobacteria; order Magnimaribacterales; family Magnimaribacteraceae; genus AEGEAN-183. The sequence continues at coordinate 712,039 of JBJLIX010000001.1, read as the reverse complement.
TTATCTATGATAAGGGTGATTTCTACCCATGGACCAAACCCTATAAAGCTGTTCAATTATAATTACTGGAACGAAGGAATGAGCAAACGTTAGAGATGAAAGAGACCAAATCTCATTAGATTTATTCAGACATTCTTTACTTAACCCTTCAGGTCCTCCTATTAAGAAAGTAACATCTTTATGGGTAGAATTAATCCAATTATCAAATTTTTTCTTCAGGTTTTGAGTGGTCCAAAGCGCCCCTTCTTTATCGAGAGAGATAATAATAGTGTCATTAGGTAACGAGTTTAGAAGCTTAGCTCCTTGTAGGTGAATATTTGATCTATTCTTAGATGATCTTTTAATTTTATTTGGGTCAAAGCCGGTCCAACTTATCTGAATAGATTTATCAAATCGTTTTACATATAAATCAAATAAGTCTTTAGCCCATTTAGGTCTCTTATTTTCTATAGCAAGAATATTAAATCTCATTGTTTATTTCATTAAATCTGGGTCCCAAAGGCTCTCCAAATCATAGAAGGAGCGTGCTTTTTCTGACATGATATGTAAAACAACTACACCTATATCTATTAATACCCATTCATCAGAACCTACTCCTTCAATACCCAATGGTTTTATGTCTTTACCACTTAAATCTTCCAGTACACTCTCTCCTACCGACTTTATATGTCTATTAGATGTGCCGCTGGCAATCAACATATAGTCAGTAAAATTACTAATCTTTTTAACATTAATTGAGACAGGGTTTATAGCTTTAAGTTCTTCTAAGCTTAAAAGAACTATATCTCTTATCTTGCTAGGTAAGATCTTCTTGTTCATATAATTTATGCTTTATTAAATATTTCTCTACGGGTTGTGAAACAAAACTTTTTATTTTTTTTCTATTATAAATATTGTTTCTTATCAAGGTCGAAGAAACTCCTACTAATGGGGTATTTACTTTAATTATTTTCTTTGACCTTTTTTGATTTAAAAGAAAGGCTTGAGATATATTTCTTTTTTTTAAATCTTCTCCATGTTGTTCATTCTCTATTTCATATCCTGCTCTATTCATAACAACTAGTCCTACTTGATTCAAAATATTTTCTGATCTATGCCAAGAAGAAATATCATGAAAAGAATCTGATCCCACTATTAGAAATAATTCCCCATGATTTTCTGATAGTAATTCTTCTATGCTATTGATTGCATAAGAAGGTCCTTCCCTTTCTCCTTCTCTTGCATCAATCTCAACACTTTTAAATCCTTCAAAAGCCAAGGAAACCATATTAAGTCTATGTTCAAAACTGGCTGGAATTTTATCTTTATGAGGAGGGATTGAATTGGGTATGACAAGAATCTTGTCAAAAGGCAAAACTTTAGTGATGTGAGATATAACTTTTGTATGACCTATATGTACTGGATTAAAGGTTCCACCAAAAACACCGGTAAAAGTAGACATTGATAAATCAGCTTTCGCTTCTAAGCTCTGCGTTACCTTTTACTACATATTTTTTACAAGTTAACCCTTCCAGACCAACAGGTCCACGAGCATGAAATTTATCAGTAGAAATTCCAACTTCGGCTCCTAAACCATACTCAAAGCCATCTGCCCAACAAGTAGGTAAGTTATGCATTACAGAACTTGAGTCTACATTTCTAATAAATAATGATGCTCTGTCGGCGTCTTCTGTGACTATTGAGTCTGAATGAGAAGATCCATAAGTATTTATATGGTCAATAGCTAATTGAATATTTGAAATAACTTTTATAGAGAGTATTGGAGCTAGATATTCTTTAGTCCAATCCTCTTCTTTAGCTTCAATAACTCCAATATGAGAAATTGTTTTCAGACACCCCCTTAATTCAACCCCTTTTTCTGTAAACTCCTTGAACAATATTGGGAGAATATCTGAAGCCAGTTCTTCGTGTATTAAAAGTGTTTCCATAGAACCGCAAATCCCATATCTATATGTTTTGGCATTTAAAGAGATAGCTACTGCTTTTTCTTTATCACAGTATTTATCAATATAAACATGACAATTACCATCAAGATGCTTTATTACTGGAACTTTGGCCTCATCTGATATAAGTTTTACTAAGCCCTTTCCCCCTCTGGGAATAATTACATCTAACCATTTATTCATTTTTAGTAACTCCTTAACCGCTCCTCTGTTTAAAGTATTTACTAGCTGCGCTGAAGACTCAGGCAACCCCTCTTTATTTAAAGCTTCAGATAAAGATTTAGCTATAGATAAATTGGTACTTAAAGCTTCAGAGCCTCCCTTAAGTATGCAAGTATTTCCTGACTTTAAACATAGTGCAGCTGCATCAGCTGTGACATTAGGTCTTGATTCATAAATAATTCCTATAACACCAAGGGGTACTGACATTTGACTAACTCTAATACCTGAAGGAGTTGGTTTTAAGTCTTCTATCTGACCTATAGGATCAGGTAAATCAATAATTGAGCTTATTCCTGATAATATTCCATTAATTCTTGAGTCATTCAACTCTAAACGATCAATTAATGCTTCTTCAATTCCCTGGGAATTAGCTTTATCTAGATCTTTATAATTAGCCTTTAATATTTCAGATCTATTTTTATCTATTAACCTTGAGAAAGTCGCTAATAAGGAATTCTTCTTTTCAGAAGATAAAAGTGATATTAGCCTGGATGATTTCTTAGCTTCCTTCCCTAATGAATCCATATATGAACTTATGTCTTTACTATCTTTCATAATCAAATATTCTATAGGAAAGCAAAAATAAAAAACTGATTATAAGATGTTTGATATAGGAGAACTAACTATATGGTTACAACAAAATCCTCAATGGATAGCTTTTGGACTATGCTTTGCTGCATTTATAGAGTCCTTTGCTTTAATAGGAATTGTTGTTCCTGGAGTGTTTCTATTAGCCGCTATTTCAGGGCTTGCAGCAACAACAGATATGTCTGTATTTCAATTATTACTATTAGTTTATATATCAAGTTGTTTAGCAGATATTTCTAGTTTTCTTATAGGTAGATATTTAAGTCACAGAATAGATAAAATATGGCCTTTTTATAACAACCCCTCTTGGTTAAAGCAAGGTCGGAAATTCTCAGATACTTATGGAGTTCTAGGTGTATTTCTGGGTAGATTTGTTGGTCCAGTTAGACCACTAATTCCAGTAACTGTAGGATCACTTGGAATGGATTTAAGAATTTTCATTACTGTTGACCTAGTTTCTGGGCTTTTTTGGGCTCCTCTATATACTTTACCAGGCTACTTCGCTGCTAAGTCAGCTATTGAAAACTCAGGGAATTATACTTTAGCTGCTGGACTAATTGCTTTGGCTATTGTTTTTCTCTTTTTAGTAAGATATTTAGTTAGTAAAAAATAATTATCTACTGATAAACTTAACAAATAAATAAACTGAGGCAATTATGACTACAACCTACCCAAGCCACCCTAATTTAGATGGCAATTATGCTCCCCTTAGAATGGAGTGTGATCTCAATGATCTAATTGTAGAAGGAGAAATCCCTAAAGATCTATTTGGAAGTTACTATCGTAATGGCCCTGATCCTCAGTTTCCTCCTCGAGATGATCACTACCATTGGTTTGGTGGGGATGGAATGATACATGCTTTTAATTTTGAAAACGGAAAGGTTTCCTATAAAAATAGATGGGTTCAAACATCCAAATGGAAACAAGAGAGAAAAGCGGGCAGGTCTTTACTAAACTTGTTAAATCCTATGGATCCTGACCCAGAATGGAATCCTGAAGGAGAAGATGGAACTGCAAATACAAATATTATCTTTCATAAAGATAAGCTTTTAGCTCTCGAAGAAGGACACCTTCCCTTTGAAATAGATCCAATTTCTCTTGAATCGATTGGGTCTTACGATTATGAAGGTAAGTTGCTTTCTCCTATGACTGCTCATCCAAAGATAGACCCCTTAACGGGGGAAATGTTTGCCTTCAGTTATAATTTTGGAGATAAAAAAATGACCTTTTTTGTAGTTGATGCAAATGGTAAATTAACTCAATATTCTGAATTCAATGCCCCTTATTCAAGTATGGTCCATGACTTCATTGTCACCTCTGAGCATGTAATATTCCCTATCTTTCCTCTTATTATTGATTTCAATGAAGCAATGAAAGGTAAGGCACCTATTGCCTGGAACGGACAAATACCTAGTTACATAGGAGTTATGCCAAGAGACGGTTCCGTGGATGATATTAAATGGATTGAAGATGATCCTTGTTATGTTTTTCATCCAATGAATGCATATACAAATGGGGACAAGATTGTAGCGGATATGATGCAGTTTGAAGAAGCCCCACTATTTCCGCATGCAGACGGTTCTTCTCCAGATCCAAAGAAAGCTGAAGCCAGACTAAATAGGTGGGAGATAGACTTGTCTTCTAACTCGGGAAAAATAAATAAGAATTATTTAGATGATGATATAGGTGAGTTCCCTAGACTAGATGAAAGATATAGCATGCTGAATTACAGACATGGCTTTTATGCTTCAAGTATTGGAGATCATCCTCCTGGTGTCAGTTTTAATTCTGTAACCCATATAGACCATAAAACCCAAATAAAAGATTTCTATACACTAAGAAATAAGGAAGATGCTGTGGGGGAACCTATTTTTGTTCCGTCATCAAAAGATTCTGAAGAAGGTGAAGGTTATTTAATTGCATTAGCTTATAGAGGCAAAGAAAATAGATCTGATCTTCTTGTATTTAATGCCATGAATGTAAGCTCAGGGCCAATAGCTACAGCTCAGTTACCTCATAGAATACCTTATGGTTTTCATGGCAACTGGAGACAAGGATAGTTATGACAAGAAAGAATCTAAAGAATAGAAGATGGGTTTTATCTTCAAGACCCCAAGGAATGGTCAGCAAAGATAACTTTAAGTTTGAAGAATCTGAGTTAAAAGAAATTAAAGATAATCAAATGCTGCTTAAAAATCTGTATTTTGGTTTTGATCCTACTCAAAGGGGTTGGCTAAATGATATGAAAAGTTACATGCCTCCAGTTCAAATTGGAGAGGTTATGCGTTCCAGCACAATTTCACAAGTAATTGAATCAAATGTTGTAGGTTTTCAAGAGGGTGACTTAGTTCAAGGTAGTTTTGGTTGGCAAGAATTTGCTATAACTGATGGCAAAGCAGGATTTATGAACGCATCAAAAATTCCTGAAGGCGTATCCCCAACCGCTTCTCTAAGCGTTTTCGGAGTAACAGGTTTAACAGCCTATTTTGGTTTACTTGATATAGGAGAACCTAAAGAAGGTGAAACCGTAGTGATTTCAGGAGCAGCTGGAGCTACAGGATCTATAGCGGGACAAATAGCAAAACTAAGAGGCTGTAGGGTCATCGGAATTGCAGGAGGTGCAAAAAAGTGTAGATGGCTAACCGAAGAAGCAAATTTCGATGCAGCTATTGATTATAAGGATTCTAACCTGCCGGAAGCTCTTAGAGAAATCTGTCCAAAAGGTATTGATATAGTATTTGATAATGTCGGCGGTGAATTCCTAGATACATCATTAAATTTAATAAATATGAATGCAAGGATAGTCTTATGTGGAGCTATCTCTACTTATAATAATAAAGTTCCAGCTCCTGGACCTTCTAACTACATGTCACTGGTAATTAATCGAGCCAAAATGGAAGGATTCATTGTCCTTGATTATCTTGATAGATTTCCAGAAGCAATAAACCATCTTAGTAAATGGGTAGAAGATAAAGAAATTACCTATCTGGAAGATATTCAAGAAGGTATTGAGAATGCACCTGATACTTTAATCAGACTTTTTACCGGTCAAAATTTTGGGAAACAGTTACTAAAAATAGCTGATCCTGAATGATGCGGTATTAACCTCCTAACTGCTTTACAATTTTTTGTAGATGGTTAAACCTATCTGTGTTTGATTGGAATTCAAGAATATTTTGCCTTTCTGGCGGAGTAATTGGTAATAAGCTAGCTAAGTTATAAGCCACGCTTGAAGAGTTATCAAAATCTATATTTAAGTTTAATTTTTTTATTTCTTCATGATCAGAAATTTCTCTAAGAATCTTCCAGATCTCCTTGTATTTAGGTTCAAGAGACACTGATTCATCTTCCTCAGGATGCTCTATTGAATCTCCTATAACTAAACCATCTTCTTGTACCCGTCTATCAATAATTTTAATTCTATATTTACCTTGCACAGTTATACCTAACAAACCGTTTTCAAGCTGATTGAAGTCTATTATTTCCACATACGTACCTATTGGTGAATGGTCAGGTAAATTTGTAGATTTCATTTCTTGCTGACCTCTAAGAAGTACAACACAAAAACCAATTTCATTAGACATACATTCCTTAACCATATCTAAATACCTAGGTTCAAATATCTGTAAAGGAAGATATCCTCCTGGTAAAACATTGACCGTTAGGGGAAATAATGGAAGCTCCTTAGTAATTTTAGTTTTCTTTTGCATACCTCTCGACTTCTTGCCAGACCCTTATTAGATTTCCACCTAAAACCTTTTCTATATCCTTTTTGGTATAACCTCTTTCTACTAAACCTTTGATAAGTACTGGGTAAGTGGATACATCTTTTAGTCCAATAGGCAAAGTATCCCCTACTCCATCATAATCAGAACCTATTCCAACGTGGTCAATACCTACCAAGCTTACCGCTCTATCAAAGTGGTCCAGAACTTCATCCTTTGTTGCAAAGGGGTAAGGATTCTCTTTAATATATTGACTTCTTGCTTCATTAAGAATTTCTTGTGAAACCTCTCCTCTTTCTACGCCAAATTTTATATCTAAGAATTTATTGATCTCTTGTACATAGTCTCTTGGCCTTTGACTAATAAAACTACTACCAAAATTAATTTGAATAACTCCCCCTTTATCGGCCAGTCTTCTTAACATTGAGTCGTCAACATTCCTTTCAAATCCTGGAGTAAAGTGTCTCAAAGAAGAATGACTTGCAATTACAGGAACTTGACTCAACTCTATAGCTTGATAAAAGGCTTCATCGGTAACGTGAGATATATCCACCATTATGCCCACTTGGTTCATTTCTTTTATTAAGCTTTTACCAAAATTGCTCAAACCATTCCACTGAATGTTTTCGTCATAAGAAGAATCACTTATATGGTTACTTTTAGAGTGAGTTAAAGTGATATATCGAATACCTCGATCAAAATAATACTGCACTCTAGAGAGGTCCCCCTGAATGGGAGCACCATTCTCCATGCCTAAAGCTATTCCAACTACATCTTTTGTTTTTAAAGAGGCTAAATCATCAACAGAATTGATTAAAATAAATTTGTCTGAGTTAATTGTAATAATATCTTCTACCATATCTATCATCTGATTTGCCATTTCGTGGGAAGTGCCATCTTCTTGGGTACTTGCTGGTAAATAAATTGAAAAGAAAGGAACATTTAGGCCGCCCTTTTTTGCTCTTAGGAAATCAAAGTCGCCTTTAGTAGAGCCGGCTATATTCTCTATCTCATCTCCCTTTAAATGCTGTCTCCACAATCGATAAGGTACATCTATGTGAGAGTCTATTATCAATAATTCATTTGCTAATTCTTCAGGATCAAGACCCTTCCCCTGCTCTGCACAGGACATTAGCAAAATTAAGCTTAAAAGGTTTAATAACAATATTTTCATAGTTTTAGATATTAGATTTTAATGCTCCTGACAATCCATCAAAATTTCCATTAGACATCATCACAATTACATCTTTATCTTGAATAATGTTATTTTTAAAATCTTTAACGAATGAATCAATAGAGGTAATCAAATAATTATTTTTTTTAGGTGATCCATCTATTAATTTATTGAGTTGAACATCATTTTCTCCTTTCCAAAAGACAAGATCAGCTTCACTTGTAGCTTTGGTCAGACTCTTATCATGAAAACCTGATTTCATTGTATTTGATCTTAGCTCTATTAAAGCAATAATTCTATTTTCTTTGTAACGAGCTCTTAAACCTCTTAGTGTCTCCTTAATAGCTGTAGGATGATGGGCAAAATCATCAAATAAAATTAATCCTGCTCTATCTATCATTACTTCTAACCTTCTGCTAACACCGGAAAAAGATGACAGCTTTTCTATAGAATCAGAAAGTGGAATCTGAAAATGCTCCAATGCCAACAAAGCGACCATAGCGTTTCTGGCATTATGTTCTCCAATTAAACCCCATTTAATTTCTTCACTGTTGTTATTTATATGGAATTTAAGATGGGAAAAATCTGCATTAATTCTCTCGAAGGAATTTAAACCTACCCCTTTCTGATTAAAACTAATCTTTTTGCTCCAAACTCCCATCTCTAAAGTTTGCAAAATATTCTTATCTTCTTCAGGAAATACTATGCTAGCTTTGGACGGCATTGTTCGTATAAGGTTATGAAATTGTTTCTGGATTTCATTTAGATTCGAGTATATGTCAGCATGATCAAACTCTAAGTTGTTGATAATTAAGACTTCCGGTTGATAATGAATCAGTTTTGCTCTTTTATCAAAAAAAGCAGTGTCGTATTCATCCGCCTCAATAATAAATATCTTATCTTTGCCTAACCTAGCAGAAACGGGAAAGTCTTTAGGCCTGCCTGCAATAAGAAATCCTGGATCCTTACCTAACCCCATAAGAGTATGAGTTATCATTGCAGTGGTGGTAGTTTTTCCATGCGTTCCTGCCACTGCTATAACTTCGCGATCTTTTAAAACATTATCAGAAAGCCAGGCAGGGCCTGAGGTATGTGGAAGGTTGCATTCTAGGATATGCTCTATTGACTCATTACCTCTAGAGATTACATTCCCTATTAAGTAAATATCTGCTTCTGGTAATTTTTCTTTTTCATAACCTTTTATAATCTTAATATCCTGCTCTTCTAAAAGGTCAGACATTGGAGGGTAAATATTCTGATCACTTCCTGAAACTCTATAACCTAGCTCCCTTGCTATAAGAGCTAAGCCTCCCATAAAAGTGCCACAAATACCCAAAATATGAATTTTTTTTGAAGACATATTTCAATTATACCTATCTCCTTTAATTCCCTCTTGGTCAAGATTTAAGTAACATCGCACCTATGAAAAAAAGAAATGTTCTTTATGCTCAGTCCGGAGGAGTAACAGCGGTAATTAATGCAACAGCTGCTGGTGTAATAGAAGCGGCTAGAGAATCAAAAGAAATAGGTAAAATCTATGCTGCAAAGAATGGAATCTTAGGGGCACTAAAAGAAGAAATAATAGATACGAACCTAGAGTCTGCTAAAGAGATTTCTAAACTCAAACATACTCCTGGAGGAGCATTTGGTTCTTGTAGATATAAACTTAAAGATCCAAAAGAAAATAAAAGCGAATATCAGCGTTTATTAGATATTTTTGTAGCTCACAATATAGGATATTTCTTCTATAACGGCGGAGGGGACTCTCAAGATACCGCAAACAAAATTGCTAACTTTACAAAAGAAATGGGGTTTCCCGTTCAGTGTATAGGCATTCCTAAAACAGTAGATAACGATATACCTTTTACAGATAACTGCCCAGGATTTGGCTCAGTTGCAAAATATATAGCCATCTCCACTAAAGAGGCAGGCCTTGATGTCTTAAGTATGTCTGAAACTTCAACAAAAGTTTTTATATTAGAAGTCATGGGAAGGCATGCTGGTTGGATTGCAGCTTCCTCAGGTTTAGCTAAACAGAATGAAGGTGATCCGCCACACATAATTCTATTTCCTGAAATAACTTTTAATAAAAGCAAGATGATTTCTAAAGTTAGATCTTCTGTTAAGAAAGATGGGTATTGTGTAATTGTGGTCTCGGAAGGTGTTAGAGATAGAAAAGGTAATTTTTTAGCTGATGCAGGTACTACAGATGCATTTGGCCATAAACAACTAGGTGGCGTCGCTCCGCAAATAGCTTCAATAATAAATTCTTCGCTAGGATATAAGTATCACTGGGCAGTCTCAGATTACCTACAAAGATCTGCTAGGCACATCGCCTCGCAGACTGATTTGGATCATGCCTACGCTGTGGGTCAAGCTGCTATTAAATTTGTACTCAATGGGGAGAATGCGGTAATGCCAATTATAAAAAGAGGAAAAACTAAAAAATACTCTTGGAGTATAGATAAGGTAGCTCTCTCAAGGGTAGCTAATAAAGAAAAGAAGATGCCCAGAAGTTATATTTCTAAAGATGGTTTTAGTATTACTAAATCTTGCAGAGATTACCTTAATCCTCTTGTACAAGGAGAAGCTTATCCACCCTACAAGAATGGAATGCCAGTTACAGCATCTTTGAAAAATAAATTAGTGAAGAAAAAACTCAAAAACTACTAAGTCTTAATCTAAAGGACCTTCAAAGAATACTTCCGCTTTACTTAATCTTTCAATTAAAGGCTCGCCAAGACCTGAAGCTGGAGTTAAAAGACCTCCGTAACCTTTTCCTCCAGGTAATTTATCTTGGTCATATACAAGGGTAAGAGCGCTCTCGCAAACAAATTTTGAAGTCACCCTATAACCAGGATCCCCCTTACCGTGCATTCTAAAGATATTTTTTGACCCATCCTCTGCTTCAGTTGTAAAAAGACAATCAAAAAAACCATTACGCATCGTTTCTTCACTTGGTCCTTCTCCTGGTTTAGGTAACAACTTTCTTACTAACTTTCTAAGAGGTGTAATAATAATTAGCATTGAAAAGATAGTGCCAAATGAAACCAAGAGTGCATTAAGGTATTTCTTATAAAAAGCATGTTCTTGGTAGGTAAAATCAACTCCATATCCCTCTTGCCTAGACTCCAATAAAGCAGCACTCCGTCTTACCACTCTTGTATTCATAGTTGCCATAATGAATCTACCTGTCCAGGCGTCTATTAATTTATTTTTCTTTATTCCTACTCTGTCCGAACTCAATTTCTTTTGTTCTTCACTTACAGAGTCATTTGGATTTAATAAGAAAGGATCTTGCATTTGCTTTCCTAAATCCAAGTCACCCATAGAAAACATTGTCTCAATAGTTCCACCAGATGCTCCGCCTTGACCTGTATGGAAAGATTCAATCCTTTGGATCGGTTTACTTAAGGATAAAGAAGCGAATAAAACTCCCAAATCTGAAGGCAATGAATCATATCCGCAAGAAGGGATTATTCTTACTCCCTTTTTTGCAGCTTCATCATGATGTTTATCTATCATCTCTTTTATCCAGAAGGTCTCTCCAGTAATGTCTACATAGTGAGCTTGGTTTTTTATACATGAAGCAACTAGGCTAGAGCCATACCTGTGAAAGGGACCTGCTGTTGAAATTATTACTTTTGCTCTCTCAGTAATCTTATCTAAAGCTTCTTCATCATCTCCTGCAGCTATAAGAATTTCAGTCTGTGGTGCAAATCTTATAGCTATTTGAGAAAGCTTAGTTTTACTCCTTCCTGCTATTGCCCAATTAAGGTCTTTGGCATTCTGACTTAAATATTTAACACAAAGCTTTCCAGTAAATCCAGTCGCTCCATATATAACAATGTCTATATCTTTTTCCATGATTTAAAGTATCTTTAAGACTCCTCCAAAATTTAAAATTACATCATCTCCGACTTTTATATTACCTTTAGAAAAAGCTAAAGATTTACCTTTTTTAGTTACTTTTGCTCTAATCTCCAATAAAGACCCCATAGGAGCAGGATTTATAAATTCTGAATGAAAACTAACGGTTGTAACAGGTTTATCAGAGTTTCGCATGGCTGAAGTTGCTAAAGTGAAATCAGCCAATGCCATTAATAAGCCACCATGAGCAGAACCATAACCATTCAAATTTTCTTTTTTTACATAAAACCCTAAGACTAGTTGATCTCCTTCCTCTTTCTTATAGAAACCTGGACCTAAACTATCTATATGTGGCTGACTAATATCAAATGGCTTATATCCTTCTGGTATTTCTGTTTTACTCATAGAAGTTCATTATAATCGTCAAAGAAGAAAAATAATCATGCAAAAAATAATAAAGTTCTTATTTACATCTATTTTGTTTTTAAGCTTTATCTCCTGTTCAGATAAAGATGACTCACTGAATTATTTTAAAAAAACCATAAATTGGGAAGGGGTTAAAAGAGAATATCTAGTTTTCTTACCAACAACTTATGATCCAAGCGTTGAATTGCCTCTAGTTGTAGGTTTACATGGATATACAGGGACTGCAAGCGGATTTGAAAAAGAAACTACAAAAGGAATGAACTTGCATGCCGAATTTAGAAACTATATTGCTGTATACCCTCAAGGTTCTAATTTTTGGGGAAAAGTTAATGGAATCCCTTTTTTTGTTAGTTCATGGAATGATATAGAAAGTAATGCTTCTCCGAGAGAAAATGAGAGACCTATATGTCTTCAAACCAGAAGTGAATACCCTAAACCTAAAGAATGTAATGAATTTAGTCATTGTGCTTGGACAAGTTGCTACGATGACATTGGGTTTATAAAAAAGGTTATAGAACTGGTTTCAGAAGAATATGCAGTTGATAAGTCCAGAAGATATATTTCAGGCATGAGTAATGGCGGGGCCATGGCTCATAGGTTTGCTTGCCTTCACCCAGAAATTTTAGCAGCTGCTGCTTCTATTAGTGGTTCTATACCTCGTGACAGAAGCTGTGTCCCCAAGATCCCAATTTCCTATCTGCAGGTATTTGGTGACGAAGATACTGTAACACCAATAAAAGGTGAGGCTTCAAGTGATGGATGGTTTTATGAAAACCCTGAAGTCTCTTTTAATAATTGGGCTGATAGCATGGGATGCAGTGAACAAATAATAGTTACAGAATCATTTACTGCTAAAAACAATAAACTTATTTGCCACTCAAGAAAAAATTGTTCCGTAGATAAGAGTCTTGAAGTTACAAATTGCCTGGTTCCTAAAGGTGGACATGCTTGGCCGGGACAAAAACCCGGGGTAGGTTATTGTAGATCTAAGGAACAAAGCGAAAGCTTGCCGAATAAAAATGAATGCGTAGATAATAGTGGTAATAAAATAAACTGGGGAAATGAATTGATGTGGGAATTCTTTTATAAACATAGGAGAGAGGATGTCTGAACAAAAATCCATACTAGAAGGCTATAGAGTATTAGACTTTGGTAGATATATAGCTGGACCTTTTTGTGGTGCCCTGTTATCTGATTTTGGAGCTGAAGTTATAAGAATTGAGAGAGTGGATGGCAGTGAGGATAGGTTTACCACACCGGTTGCAGAAGATGGAGCAGGTTCAATGTTTCTGCAGATGAATAGGAATAAATTAGGACTTACCTTAAACCCTATGAAAACTGAAGGAAAAGAAATAATAGCTAAACTTACAAAAACTGCCGATGTTGTCATTGCTAACCTTCCAGAAAAAACTCTTATAGCCATGGGTTTAGATTACGAAAGCCTTTTAAAGATAAATAAAAAAATTATTCTTACTTCCAATACTGCATTTGGTACTTCTGGCCCTTATGCTGATCGAGTTGGATTTGATGGAGTAGCACAAGCAATGTCTGGCTCTATGGATATGTCAGGAGACCCCGAATTGCCAACTAAAAACTATGCCCCTTATGTAGATTTCTGTAGCGCATCTTTAGCTGCTTATGGGACCTGTTTAGCGCTCATGGAGAGAGAAAAAACCGGAAAAGGACAAAGAGTTAAAACATCTCTATTGGCCACTGCTCTCACAATGACTAATGGCTTGGTTATGGAACAAGAATTATTGAACGTAAATCGTGAAGCTACTTTCAATAGAGCGCAAACTGCGGCCCCATCGGATACTTTCAAAACAAAAGATGGTTGGATTTTAATAGCTACTGTTGGTCAGCCATTATTTGAAAGATGGGCAAACTTGATGGGTGAGAAAGAATGGCTTGAAGATGAGAGATTTTGTGATGATCTCAGTAGAGGTAATTATTCTGAAATAATAAGTAAAAGAATGTCAAAGTGGTGTGCAGAGAGAACTAGTAAAGAGGCTATAGAAGAGCTAGACAAAGCAAGGATTCCTGTGGGTGAAGTACTTAAAGCAAATCAAGTGGTTAATGAACCTCATATAGCTGCAAGAGGTCTTTTTCAAAAAGTTTCCTATCCAAAAACAAAAGATTCAGTTCCTATTGTTGTTTCACCTTTAGAGCTATCAGGGAATCCAGGAGAAATTAAAACTAGAGCCCCGCTGCTAGGAGAACATACCGACCAAATACTTAAAGAGATAGGATATTCTAATGAAGAAATTTCTAATCTTAGAGATAAAAGAATAATTTAAAGGAGAAATCATGGATTTTTCATTAACACCAGAACAAGAAGAGTTACAAAGAGTCGCTAGAGAGTTTGCTCAAAAAGAAATGACTTCTGTAGCAAAAGAATTAGAGGATAAGAAGGAATTTCTATCTGATGAATGGTTTGAAAGATATTCTGAGATGGGCTTCTTGGGAATAAATATAGATAAAAAATATGGTGGTTTAGGCTTATCCAATATAGATGCTTTATTAGTGCTAGAAGAATTTGCTAAAGTCTCTTCAGTAGTAGCTTGGCCAATATTTGAGAGTGCTGTTGGTCCCATTAAAGCAATAGAACATTTTGCTAATGAAGATTTAAAACAAAAAATTATTCCTGAAGTTTGTAAAGGAAATCTGTTTGTAGCTGTAAGCATGTCTGAACCCAATGCAGGTTCAGCGTTAACTGATCTGACAACAAAAGTGGAAGAGAAAGATGGGGAACTTATATTAAATGGAATGAAAAGGTGGTGTTCGGGTGCTGGTCATGCAAAAGGCTATGTCGTCTACTGCAGAATGTCTGATGAACCAGGGGCTAAAGGAATTGGAGCGGTTTATGTAGAAAAAGAAGCCAAAGGATTATCTTTTGGTAAACAAGAAGAATTGATGGGCTTTAATGGAGTGCCGTCAGCAGATATCTTTTTTGATAATGTTAAAGTTCCAAAGGAAAACATAGTTGTTGAAGCTGATGGTGGATTTAAAAAATTAATGGAAGCATTTGACTTAGAAAGATGTGGAAATGCAACAATGAGCTTGGGTCAAGCTGCAGGTGCATTAGAACAAGTCCTTCAATATGTTCAAGAAAGAGAACAGTTTGGAAAACCTATTATTGATTTTCAAGCAGTCCAACTTAAATTAGCGGAAATGGCTATGAAGGTAGAGGCCAGTAGACTTTTAATTCATAGAGCGGCTCATAATGCAGCCGAGGGCTTGCCAAGTATTTTTGAATCTAGTGTGGGAAAATGTTTTTCAAATGAAATGGCTAGAGAAGTAACAGGTACAGCTATCCAATTGATGGGCGGGTATGGATATAACAAAGAATACCAAATGGAAAGAAGATTTAGAGATGCTTGGGGATGGGGTATTGCTGGAGGAACTATAGACATTCAAAAAATAAATATTGCCGCTTCCTTAGTAGGCAGAAGGTTTAATCAAAGAAAATAAATCTACTTCAGCGTATCTATAATGTTTCTAAGTTTATCTACTAAATCTAGCTTTTCTTTTTCAGTTAAAAAATCCCCTATTGGAACCCTTTCTCCTTTTGATGTAATTACTATATGAGCCGGGTACCAAGGATGTTTTGGTTTTTCAACGACTACAAAAGCCCATATTCTAAAATATTCCCAAAATTGATTGGGTTTACTAATTCCTTTTTCTATTTTTAGTTTTTCTGGTGTTAAAGTAATGATCTCTTGCTTGTAACTCCTTTTTACAACCAAGTAGACACAAGTGCCTACCAGGATGATTTCTAATCCTGCAAAAGGTAATATTAAAAAGGCTCCAGCTATATAAAAAGCTATACCTATAGCTCCACAAGTCACAGATATTGCTAATATAAATAATATATTTGATTTCCAAGATAACGACTTGTTTGGTGTTAGGGTTATTCTAAAAAGAGATTCTTTTTTGTTAGATTCTATTTGGATCATAAGCGAATACTACATACAATACCGCGCCTTCTAAAGAAGTTAAGTATGAATGACAAAAAAAATTTAAACGATTCGCTGTTAGATCATTATCGTCAAGTAATGACACCTAACTATGCGCCCGCTAATTTTGTAGTTAAAAGAGCTTTAGGATCTTCAGTATGGGATGTTAATGATAAAAAATATATAGATTTTGGTGGGGGTATAGCAGTTAACAGCTTAGGTCATTCTCACCCCGAGCTTCTTAAAGCTTTAGAAGGACAAGCAAAACAAATTTGGCATCATAGCAATTACTTAGCATCTGAACCTTCAATTGCTTTAGCAAAATCACTTGTTGAATTAACTTTTGCTGAAAAGGTCTTTTTTAGCAATTCAGGATCAGAGGCAAATGAAACCGCAATAAAACTAGCTAGAAAGTATCAGCACTCAAAAGGTAAAGATAAAACGGAAATAATTGCCTTCAAAAATGCCTTTCACGGAAGATCTCTATTAAATATCTCTCTAGGAAGTTCAAAACTGCATAAGGAAGGTTTTGGGCCATTAGATAATTCAATTAAAAGAGCTGAATTTAATAAAATTAATTCTGTAAGGGAATGTATTTCAACTAAAACTGCTGCCATCATCATAGAACCAATCCAAGGAGAAGCGGGTGTGTATGCAGCAGATAAGGACTTCTTAATTTCACTAAGAGAAATCTGTGATGAAAATGAAATACTTTTAATATTTGATGAGGTACAGAGTGGAGTTGGAAGAACTGGAGAACTATTTTCATATATGAAATATGAGGTAGAACCTGATATTTTAACAAGCGCAAAAGGTCTTGGCAGTGGAATACCTATAGGCGCTACTTTAACAAAAGATAAATTTGCTGAATCTTTAACCTTAGGAAGTCATGGTAGTACTTTTGGAGGCAATCCTTTGGCTTGTGCTGTTTCTGCTAAAGTCTTAGATTTAGTTAAGCAGGTTAATTTCCTTGATAAAGTTAAGCAAAAGGAAAAGATACTTAGAAATGGGCTGGTAGAAGTCTCAAATAAACACCAAGCTTTCAGTCAAATTAGATCTGAAGGACTTTGGTTTGGTTGTGATTTGAGTAAACAAGATAAAGTAAATTCTCTTCTAGACCTGTGCTATCGAGAAGGACTGATTGCAGTTTCTGCAGGAACTTCTACATTAAGAATGGCACCAGCTCTAAATATCTCTGAATCAGATATTCAAGAAGGATTGTTCAAACTTGATAAGGCTCTAGAAAAGTTTTGAAACTATTTAATTTCAGAAATAATTATTTCCTCATTTCCAACAGGTAAAACTACCATCGTTCCATCATTTGAAAGGGTCCATTCTTCTCTAACCTCTTTTACACCTCTTAAGAATATAGTTTCAGTTGTGCGGTTTCTGGGGGCAGGCGTCAAATGGTAAAAGATAAGATGTTTTACTTTTGCTAAGTTTGCAATTTCTGCCGCTTCTACAGGGGTTGTATGGTAAGTGGTTATATCTTCCATAAGTTTTGCATTTAATTTAGCTCCTGTTTGTAAATTAAAGTCCCTAACAAGACTGATCATATGATTAGCTTGTGCTTCATGTATAAGTACATCTACATCTATGGAGTTTTCAATTAAATTTTCGCTATAAATAGTATCGCCGCTAATAACCAAACTCCTTCCCTTATAATCAAAACGATAACCAAGAGCTGGTTCAACAGGATCATGCACTACTTCAAATGCAGTTACTATTAGACCATCCTCGTTGATAATCTTGGGCTGATCTAGATCTACGGTATTAGGATTAAATCCTGCTACATCTAATGGAGCAATTAGATCACCATGGTGCGCATTCCTAAAGAAGTAATCCGGTTCGTAAGCTGTTTCAAAACCTTTTGTAACAAGCCCAACCCCTTCAGGTCCATAAACATCCAATTTTCCTTTCCTTCCCTGGTTAATCCAAGTGGCGAGGTGCAAATCAGCTAGATCAGAAATATGATCTGAATGAAGATGAGTTAGAAGGACAGATTTAATTCTTTTAAAAGGTATGCCCCAACTTCTGAGATTAGAAGCACTACCATCTCCAATATCAACAATATAGATATTTTCGCCTGCCTTTACCATGACACAGGTTTGTGCCCTACCTGGACTGGGTATTGGGGACCTGGAGCCGCAAACTGCTGCGGTCAATGCATCTTCTTCAGGAAGATTATTAGAAACATTTACTAATCCAGCAACAACAGAAACCATGATTCTGTCCTGAACTGAAGGATTCCTTATCCCAACCATTAGTGCTATTGAAATAATAGCTACTGAAGCAACTAAGTAAATTAGGAATTTTTTCATATTAACAGTCTTTTTTACTACTTATCATCGAATTTCCTTTATTATAATGAAATTATGGAATATAGAACATTAGGTAAATCCGGGTTGAAAGTTTCTGAGCTTTCCTTCGGATCTTGGGTAACCTTCAATACTCAGGTAGATACAAATTTAGCAGAAGAAATGTTTAAGATATGCTTCGATTCAGGAATAAACTTTTTTGATAATGCCGAAGGTTATGATCGCGGAAAATCTGAAGAAGTTATGGGACAGGCTCTTAAGAATATCAATGAACCGAGAGATAGCTACTGTATTTCTTCAAAAGTTTTTTTTAGCTCTTCGCCTAACCCCAAACCCACACAATTAGGCTTAAGCAAAAAGCATATAACTGAAGCATGCCATCAAGCCATGAAAAGGCTTCAGGTCGATTATTTAGATCTATATTTTTGTCATCGAGCAGACCCAGAGACACCAATAGGAGAGACTGTTTGGGCAATGCATAATCTTATAACTCAGGGCAAGGTATTGTACTGGGGAACATCAGAATGGACTGCTGAGGAGATTACTGAAGCTTATGAATTTGCTGAAAAAAATCACTTAACTCCACCCACTATGGAACAACCTCAATATAATCTTTTAGATAGAAGAAGATTTGAGGTTGAATATGATCCAATTTTTAGACGCTATCAAATGGGCACTACTATTTGGTCTCCCCTTGCTTCTGGGGCTTTAACAGGAAAATATTTAGAAGGGATTCCTGAAGGTTCCAGGGCTAGTCTTAAGGGTTATGAATGGTTAAAAAAATATATGATAGAGTCTGATAGAGGACAGGCAAGGATGGAAAAAGTAAAAAAAATAATGCCTATAGCAGAGGAACTTGGAGTTAGCCTATCTAAACTAGCAATAGCTTGGTGTTTATTAAATACTAATGTTTCAACTGTTATATTGGGTGCTTCTAAAGTAGAGCAATTAAAGGAAAATATTGAATCTCTAGAGGTGGTTCCAATGCTTACTGAAGAAATCCAAAGAAAACTTTCCAATATTTAAGAATTACTTCTTTATACCTAACCTGAGGTCAAATCCAAGATCGCCAGTTTCTTTATGATTTTCATAGATCTCATATAAATTTTTTTGCATAGCAACTGGCATGTCTGAAGTTTTTCTAGCATTCATATCTACGTGAGCCAATATTTGCTCATTTACACAAGAGAGTTCTCCATCTTCAGTTATGAGCACACCCCCCAAATGAATAAGCTTAGGATTTACATTAACTATTCTAAAAAAAGTAGAAGCCTTTTCTCCTTCTCTGAGCTCTCCTAGGTACTTAATATTCATTTCTAGAGTAAAAACTGAGTAGCCTTGAATTAAATAATCAGAAGTAAAACCCATATCACTATATAACTCACTAGAAGCATCATCGAAAATATGTGAATAATACCTTACATTCATATGGCCATTTTGATCACACATGCTCTTAGTTACAGTAATTTCTTGACCAAAATATGGAAATTTATCTCTCATAGTTCTTTCCTTTCTATTTTTATTCGTTTTTGTTAGTCGATTTCTCAATAACCTCAACGGAATCAACAGATCTAAACCCTTTGGGTAATAGGTTTCCTCTCAAACCTCTATTACCAGAAAAATTATTAATATCTTTTTCTTTTATTGTAAAATGGCGTTTACCGCTATTTAGCTTTAGCTCTCTACCTTTTCCTAATACGGCCACAGCTTTTAAGCACTCCTCTCCTGCTTGATACCTCTTTTTTGGGATATTAATAAGTTTATTACCTTTTCCTTTAGATAATTCAGGTAATTCAGTTACTGGGAATACTAGCATCCTACCTTCATTAGTAATCGCAGCAATTAAATCATCATCATTTAAAATAATTTGAGGGGGAAGAGCTTTTCCATTCTCAGGCACTTTTAGAGCATTCTTTCCAGACTTATTCTTAGTCTGCAGATCAGATATATTTGATATAAAACCATAACCAGCATCTGAAACTAGAACGACTTTAGTTTCTTCCTTCCCTGATATTACTCCTGAAAATGTTTCACCTGATTCTACATTAAGCCTTCCGCTTAAAGGCTCCCCCTGTCCCCTAGCTGAAGGCAAGTTATGACAAGGAAGGGTAAAGGCTTTTCCTTTAGAACCTAAAAAAACTGCATTTATATTATTTCTTCCCTTTGCAGAAGATAAGAAACTATCTCCTTCTTTATAATTCATACTTACAGGATCTACATCATGACCTTTAGCAACTTTAACCCAGCCTCTCTGAGAGAGTATTACTGTAACTGGGTCAGAAGAAATGAGCTCTGTTTCGTCGAAAGCTGATGCTTCTTCTCTCTGCACTAATGGGCTCTTTCTAGAATCACCATATTTCTCAACATCTTCGGTTAATTCTTTCTTAACTAGAGTCTTTAATCGAGATTTAGAATTAAGTATTTTTTCTAGTTCTCCTCTTTCAGATTCAAGATCCTTTTGTTCTGCTTTAATCTTCTCTTCTTCTAGCTTGGCTAGCTGCCTTAATCTTATCTCTAGAATTGAATCTACCTGTATAGAACTAAGTTTGAATTTCTTTTGAAGAACTTTTTTAGGATCATCTTCTGTTCTTATAATTTTTATCACTTCTTCAATATTTAGATAAACTACCATTAATCCTTCAAGGATATGAATTCTATCCATTACCCAATCAAGCCTATGTTGTAACCTTCTAGTAATAGTGTCAGTTCTATACTTTAGCCATTGCTTTAAAATGCTTCTTAAGTCTAAGACTTGTGGTTTTCCGTTTAAGCCAATCATGTTCATATTGACTCTAAAATTCTTTTCTAAATCTGTAGTAGCAAATAAATGATTCATAACTGCCTCTTTATCTACACGATTTGACTTAGGAACTAAGACTAACCTTGTAGGATTCTCCTCATCACCTTCATCTCTAAGATCTACAATCATCGGAAGTTTTTTTGCTTCCATCTGTGAAGCTATTTGCTCAAGAACCTTAGTACTTGGGGTTTGATGAGGTAGAGCTGTAACTACTATTTCACCTTCAACTACTTCAAAAGTTGATCTCATCTTTATTGAACCCCTGCCAGTCTTATATATCTCTAGCAGCTCTTCTTGAGGAGTAACTATTTCAGCTTCGGTTGGATAATCTGGTCCTGGTAATATTTTGAAGAGCTCTTCTAGTGATGTTTTAGGTTCGTTAAGTAGCTTTATACAAGCTTTAACAGTTTCGTTTAGATTATGGGGTGGAATGTCAGTTGCCATACCAACAGCAATACCGCTAGCTCCATTTAATAATACATTTGGTAACCTAGAGGGGAGCACTGCAGGCTCTAATAAAGTACCATCGAAATTAGATTGCCAATCAACAGTTCCTTGTCCAAGCTCTTGTAATAAAACCTGAGCATAATTATCTAATCTACATTCGGTGTACCTTTGGGCACCAAATGATTTAGGATCATCAACAGTTCCCCAGTTTCCTTGTCCATCTATTAAAGGATACCTAAGCGAAAAAGACTGTGATAAAAGAACCATTGCTTCGTATACAGCTGCGTCTCCATGTGGGTGAAATTTACCAACTACATCTCCTGAAGTTCTGACACTCTTCTTGTACTTAGCTCCTGAATTTAGTCCAAGCTCAGACATAGCATAAATTATTCTTCGCTGAACAGGCTTTAAACCATCAGAAATATTTGGTAAAGCCCTATCAAGGATGACATACATTGAATAATCCAAATATGCCTGTTCTGTGAATTTACTTAAAGGTAATGTTTCATTTTCCTTAACCATTTGCTAGATCTCCTTTTTCTTCGAGCCACTCCTTTCTTTTAGAAGCTCCTTTTTTTGATAACAACATGTCCATTAGATTAAGAGATTTATCCCCTTTCTTAATAGTTAGCTGAACTAATCTTCTAGACCCGGGAATCATAGTTGTCTCCCTCAACTGAGATGCGTTCATTTCTGCAAGCCCTTTAAATCTCTGAATGCCTACCTTTGCTTTCTTTTTTGATGATTTTAGTTTTTTAATTAGAGAATCTTTTTCTTTATCGTCAAGTGCATAATAGACATCTTTGCCTTGATCAATCCTATACAAAGGGGGCATTGCTACATAAATTCTTCCTTTCTCTACCAAAGACCTAAAATGTTTTAAAAATAAAGCGCAGAGCAAAGCAGCTATATGATAACCATCAGGATCAGCGTCAGCTAAAATACAAACTTTTCCGTACCTTAACTTAGATAAGTCATCAGATCCTGGTTCTACTCCCAAAGCTATAGATATGTTGTGCACTTCCTGAGAAGACAAAATTTCAGAAGTTTCTACTTCCCAAGTATTCAAAATCTTTCCTCCTAAGGGCATAACGGCTTGAAAGGTTCTATCTCGGGCTTGCTTTGCAGATCCACCAGCTGAATCTCCTTCAACAAGAAAAAGCTCCCCTTCTTCGAAATTATTTGTTGTGCAGTCAGTTAATTTACCTGGTAATACAGGTCCAGAAGTTATCTTTTTTCTTTCAACTTTTTTACTTGCCTTAAGTCTAGCCTGAGCATTAGAAATAGATAACTGAGCTATCTCTTCTCCTTCACTTGTGTGCTGATTTAACCAAAGACTAAAGGCATCTTTTATGATTGCTGAAATAAAACCTGTTATTTCTTTTGATGAAAGCCTCTCCTTGGTCTGTCCAGTAAATTGTGGATCTTTTAATTTTGTTGAAATGATAGAGCTACAATTTATCCAAATATCATCAGCAGTAATTTTTACCCCTCTAGGTATGAGATTTCTAAATTCACAGAACTCCTTTAAAGCTTCTGTAAGACCCGATCTCAATCCATTGACATGAGTGCCTCCTTGAGGGGTAGGTATTAAATTTACATAGCTCTCAGAAAGAGGATTTTCTATTCCAACTACCCATTGTATTGCCCAAGTTAAACCACCCTCATTGACCATATGATCTCCCTCAAAGGGCTCTAGGGGTATAAGATGTCCTCCTTTATTGCTTTCAGTAAGATAATTGGCTAATCCTTCCAAGAAACACCAAGATTCTTTCTTTCCAGAAATTTCGTCTTTGAAGTTTATTTCTAAACCTGGGCATAAAACAGCTTTTGCTTTTAAAGCCATAGAAAGCTGAGATGATGAAATCTTTACTGAGTCAAAAAAAGTAGGATCGGGCACAAAGGTTACTTTAGTACCAGTATTGTTCTTCCCAACAGAATCAATTTCTTTAAGCTCTTTTGATTTTTCACTATTCTTAAACTCTATTAAATACTTCTTTCCCCCTCTTTTAACTTCTGCTTTAAGTTCACTAGATAAAGCATTAACTACCGAAACACCTACACCATGTAACCCTCCTGAAAACTTATAATCTTGATTTGAAAATTTTGCCCCTGCATGTAACCTAGAAAAAATTAATTCGACTCCTGGAATGCCCTCATCGGGATGAATATCTACAGGCATTCCCCTTCCATCATCCTTAACAGCTAGAGAACCATCCTTTTTTAGTTGGACATCTATTCTTGTAGCAAAACCTGCCAGAGCTTCATCAACGCTATTATCGATGACTTCTAAAGCTAGGTGATTAGGTCTTGAGGTTTCGGTATACATTCCCGGCCTCTTTCGTACTGGGTCTAACCCAGAGAGGACTTCAATAGATTCTGCAGTATATTTTCTAACCATTACGGTTTTCGCATATTATACAGTTAGTCACCGCCATAGATGCTTAAGAAATTTTTTTTAGTTAGTGTTTAGTTTTATTTTTCGCAGCATTCAATAAAAAAGGGGAGATTTACAAACTAAGATAGTGAAATGGGAAACTCTACCTTTTATATTTTGTAACAGGAGAGAAAGATATAGCAATATAGAGTTTTATACTTTTTAAGTAATTTACGAATTTTGTAATAAATAGATGCTGAAAAAGCCTTAAAAATGTAGATTTTTCACATACTATTCACATAATCTATTTATATATATAATTATAAATGATATAATTAAACTCATTAACTAATTAATTATATTCAAAATAAATGGAAAACTTATCACTTAAGCAAAAGCGTAAATCAAGGCTAGGGCCCAATGATTTCAAAAGAAATTTGAAAGCCAAAAGAGATGGAGATAAGGCTATTGGTATAGTATTTATTTCTTTGTTAGTTTCTATGGTATTTCTTACTTCTTATTTGTAAAAAATAAATAAGAATTAGACCCTCACCTTCAAATGAGATATTCCATTCAAAAAATTAGAAGGTATTCTAGTAGGTTCAGAAACTACTTGAATATTTGGAAACCTTGCCAAAAGCTCTTCATAAAGTACCTTGATCTGAAGTTGACCCAATCTATTACCTAAACAAAGGTGCTGACCCGCCCCAAAAGCTATATGTTTCTTTGCATCCTCTCTGTCTACTTTAAAAAGATGTGCATCTTTAAATATTTCTTCATCCCTATTAGCAGCTCCGTACCATAGAATTAGCTTATCTCCTTTTTTTATTAGTTGGCCTCGCAACTCAGTATCACACGCAGCTGTCCTTCTCATGTAAATTACTGAACTTACCCAACGAAGCATTTCATCTGTAGCATTTGCTATCAAGCTTGGATCTTTAATTAGCTTCTCTTTTTCTTCTGGATTTTCGTTTAAAGCTATAAGACCACCTGTCATAGTATTCCTAGTAGTTTCATTTCCTGCTATTACCATTAATAACATAAAACCATCTAATAATTCTGGTGGCAGACCCTCTCCTTCTACTTCTGTATTTGCTACTACGCTCATTAAGTCATCAGTTGGATTTTTTCGTCTTTCTTCAATCATATCCCTGCCCATCTTGAAGAGTTCCATATAATTTATCCAGATCTGCATAGCATTGTCCGGGTTTTGATTTGAGGAGGCATCCGTTAAGTTATTTACTATTTCTCTTACTCTTTGCCTTTGTGATTCTTCTATTCCCATCATTTCACATAAAACCCACAATGGTATCTTCTCTGATATTTCGGTTACGAAATCAAACTCCCCTTTCATAGAGACACCTTCTAGTAACTCTTTTACTTTATTTCTTAACCCCCCTTCCATTTCTCTTAAAGATTTAGGGCTAAAACTGGGTGAGACCATCTTCCTATATACAGTATGTTGCGGGGGATCCATTGCTATCATATTGCTTACTAAAGCAGCTGTAGCTGCAGGATCGGCAACTTCAGGGTCTCCATAAGTCATCAGAATGCCCGGCTGAGCTGATGAGAATGTTTTAGGATCCTTAGAAACTTTAACTATATCCTCGTATTTTGTTAAAGCCCAAAACCCATTTTCAAAAGGTAAAATCTCCTCATGCCAATAAACAGGTGCCTCATTTCTTAATCTAGTAAAAATTTCATGAGGCTGTCCATTGATAAATGTTTCCCACTTATCTAATTCACAGATTTGACCTATGTTAAAAATAGGCTTATCAGACATAACTTTATATTATAAAACTTCTAAAACTGATTCAGCTGAACTGACATCAAGAGCAGGTCCGTTCTCTACATGCAAGTTTGTTACAACTCCATCATCAATGATCATTGCATATCTTTGAGACCTTGTTCCTAGACCAAAGCCTGAACCATCCATCTCTAAACCTATAGCTTTAGTAAACTCAGCATTGCCATCTGCAATCATTAAGACATCTTGACCTGCTTCTCTATCTTTTCCCCAAGCAGCCATAACAAAAGGATCATTAACTGAAATACATGCCACTGTGTCTACACCTTTTTCTTTTAGTTGAGAAACATTCTGAATAAAGCCAGGTAGATGCTGAACACTGCATGTTGGAGTGAATGCTCCAGGCACAGCAAACAAAACTACTTTTTTTCCTTGGCAAAGCTCAAGGACAGACAAAGGTTTGGGTCCTTCATCAGTCATGGTGCTTAAAGTTATTTCAGGTAACTTATCTCCTTCTTGTATGGTCATATTTTCTCCTTAAAGACAATAAATCAAAATTATACAGTTGTAATCCTAAATTTCATGCGAATTCTTTTGAGCATCAAAAATAAGATAGTTATTAAGCTATAAGTTTAAAATTTTGGGTAAAAAGCTTTTAGGTGTTATACTTGACTAATACACCTATAATATGGAGGAAATTATGGACTATTATAGTCTCAAAAAAATTTTTGCTTTGACAACTTCAGTACTCCTTACCTCTCTGAACCTAAATTCTGAAGATTTAAAAGATATATATGAATTAGCTTTATTAAATGACCCAACATTTAAAGCAGCAGAAGCTTCTCTTAGAGCAGGCAAAGAATATAAAGTGCAAGGAAGAGCAGGTTTAATGCCTTCCTTATCTGTCTCTGGATCTACTACTTGGAGCGAATATCGTCTTGAAGAAAATTTACTAGATGAATATAACTCAAATAACCACTCTGCAAGCCTTCAACAGCCTCTTTTTCGTCTAGATAGATGGTTTCAATTTAAACAAGGAAAATCTTTATCTAAAAGTGCTGAAGCGGAATTTGCCTATCAGCAACAAGAAACTATGATAAGAGTAGCAACTAGCTACTTTAATGTTCTTTATGCCAAAGATAGTTTAAGTGCAGCTAAAGCAGAAGTAGATGCTATAGGCAGACAAAGAGATCAAGCTAAAAAAAGGTTTGAGGTGGGGCTTGCTTCAATTACTGAAGTTCAAGACACTCAAGCTGCCTATGATTTGAGTATAGTTAGCAGAATTTCTAGAGAAGCTCAATTAGATTCTGCTAAAGAGGCATTGACCGCTGTAATTGGAATGGAGACCCCTCTTCTTTCACCTTTATCTGAAGACTACTCTACTCCTCCCCCGTCTCCTATTGAAAGGGAATCTTGGGTGAAAAGAGGATTGGCTAACAACTATCAATTGAAAGCTGCCCTATTAAGTACAGATGCTGCAAAACATAATGCAAGGGCAAGTGGATCAGGTCATCTTCCGAAGATTGATATTATTGGTAGAGTGACTAAAAGCACTAGTAAACAGGGAAAATTTGGGGGATTTATCCAAAATCCTCTTTTTGGACTTGAATCAGATAATCGACAGTACGCAATTCAAGTATCTATGCCTATATTTACAGGCGGTGCAGTGAGTTCTTCAAGAAGGCAGGCCTACGCCCAGTATGATAGAAGCAAACAGCAAGCTCTAATAGCTGAAAGGTCTGTAATAAGAGAAATTAGATCAAACCACTTTAATGTTCAAACACAATCTGCAAATGTAAAAGCGAGAAAACAAGCACTTACTTCAGCTAATTCCGCTCTTGAAGCTACGAAAATAGGATATGAAGTAGGCACGAGAAATGTTGTAGATCTACTTCAAGCAGAAAGAGGACTTTATGCTGCCCAAAGGGATTATGCTAAGTCAAGATATGACTACATAATTTCATTATTGAGACTTAACTTATCGGTAGGATCTTTAAGTCCAGAAGACTTATATAAAGTAAGCTCTCAGATGGATTAATATGAAACATATATTTTTATCTATTTTTATAGCTGGCAATGCCATCTACGATTTAAAATAATAAAAAGAATATGCCCGAGTTACCTGAAGTTGAAACGACTCTTAGGGGTATACAATCTCATGTTTTAAATAAGAAAATTGTAAATATAAATGTTAGACAACCTTCCTTAAGGTGGCCTATACCAGTAGAAATACTATTAAATAAGCTAATAAATAAAGAATTCTCAGGAATTAAAAGGCGTGGGAAGTATTTATTACTTGAAAGCTCTAAGGAGTTCTTAATCATTCATTTAGGTATGTCTGGCAGTCTTAGGATTACTAATTATGGTGACATAAGGAAACATGATCATGTAGATATAGTTTTCGAAGATAAATCCATTCTTAGATATTGTGATCCAAGGCGTTTCGGTTGCTTCTTGTGGACCAAAGATCCTGGTAATCATTTTTTATTGAAAAATTTGGGACCAG
The DNA here is from genome assembly GCA_045563675.1 of Gammaproteobacteria bacterium. Lineage (GTDB taxonomy): Bacteria > Pseudomonadota > Gammaproteobacteria > Magnimaribacterales > Magnimaribacteraceae > AEGEAN-183. The sequence continues at coordinate 683,940 of JBJLIX010000001.1, read as the reverse complement.
AACCTTTAGGAAATATATTTAATGGTAAATATTTATTTGACGTTTCAAGAAAAAGGAAAACGCCAGTTAAAAACTTCATTATGAACTCAAAAGTAGTAGTAGGAGTAGGCAATATTTATGCTAATGAAGCACTCTTTAAAGCAAGAATTAGACCTACTAAGCCGGCAGGGAAAGTAACCCTAGAACTTTATGAAACTCTTTCTTTGGAGATAGTATCAACACTAAGAAAATCTATTAAAAAAGGGGGTACAACTTTAAGAGACTTTGTTAACAGTAATAACAAGCCAGGTTATTTTAAAAATGAATTAATGGTTTATGGCAGAGGTGGAAAGGCTTGCAAGAATTGTTCTACCTGCTTAAAGGAATTACGTTTATCTCAAAGAAGTAGTGTTTATTGCCCTAATTGTCAGGTGTAAATTAGTCTTTAAAACGTTTTTTTAGTGCTTGCTCAACAATTGGATCAACAAAAGCAGATAATTGACCTCCCATTGAAGCTATCTCTCGTACTAAAGTAGATGACAGGAATGAAAATTTTGCTTTTGGGGTCAGAAAGACGCTCTCAATATCGGGAGACATTGCACGATTCATATTTGCTAACTGGAATTCATACTCAAAATCAGAAACTGCTCTCAGTCCTCTTATAAGTACATTAGTATCTTCTTCTTTTGCAAGATCTACTACTAGGCCTGTAAAGCCTATAGCTCTAACTTTTTTGTTATCTTTGAAGATTTCTTCTATATGGTTAATTCTCTCCTCTAAAGTAAAAACAGGGGTCTTAGATTCACTGGTTGCAATGGCTATGGTTACCTCATCAAAAAGATGAAGAGCTCTTTCAATTATATCTATATGCCCCAAAGTTACAGGATCAAACGTGCCAGGATACAAAGCTTTTTTCATTGTTAATTCCTATTTATATCTATTTTCCCATATTTTGTTAAAAAAGAAATCTGATTGATAATCAATCTCATACACATACTTAGTTTCAACAGGTTTTTTTTATCTTTTTTATAGAATAAGTTACGAGACATCTATTATTTCAATGGTTTGTTACATAGTATTGTCAGCAAAAAATCTGTAAGATTTCTTTTTTTTCTTTTTTCCCTTTTTTAACTTTAAACTCTTTCTTAAGGAAACAGGATGATTGAATCAAATAAAAACGCAGTCAGTATTGGAAGTAAGGTCTCATTGTTTTTAAACAATATAGGCTCAAGCCCTTCATCTAAAGATACGAGCCCTTTAGAAGCCAAAATAGTGATTGACTGTTTAAATAAATCTAAAAAAGAAAATTTAGATAACTTTAAAGGTATAGAAGAAAAAGTTTGGGTTCAAGTGGGTGAAAATGATCGTGTGTATGCAATTGTTCAAGAAGAAAAGAATAAAGGCAAACGGTCTTTAGACTTTTTTCTGCTCTTTAATTTAACTAGCCTTATGTTTAAGGACTTGCAGTCTGGTGCAAATTTATTTGCAGGGATAGAACACCCAAACTATAACGTCCGTACTCCAGAAATCCCTAGATCAATTTTTGAATCTTTAGCTTAAATTTTAATAAATATACTTTTGAATTAAAGTAGCAAAACTAATCTGGAAAGAAGATAAAAAAGAACTTAGAATAGATTTAACATTAACTTAATAATTATTAATAGGGAAGGTTGATAATGAGCGAAAATGAAAATAAATGTCCAGTAATGCATGGCTCCTTAACAAGCAATAGTTCTTCAGGTACATCCAATCAAGATTGGTGGCCAAATCAATTAAACTTAAACATACTCCATCAGCATGATAAAAAATCTGATCCCATGGAAGAAGGGTTTAATTATGCAGATGAGTTTAAAAAGCTTGATTATGAATCTCTAAAAAAAGATTTAAATGATCTTATGACCGATTCTCAAGACTGGTGGCCTGCTGATTATGGTCACTATGGTCCTTTCTTTATTAGGATGACTTGGCATGCTGCTGGGACATATAGAATAGGTGATGGTCGTGGAGGAGGTGGAACTGGTGCTCAGCGATTTGCACCTCTAAATAGTTGGCCTGATAATGGGAACTTAGATAAAGCACGTCGCTTACTTTGGCCCATTAAACAAAAATATGGCAATAAAATTAGTTGGGCAGACCTTTTAATTCTTGCTGGAAATGTTGCGATTGAATCCATGGGAGGAACAACTTTCGGTTTTGGAGGGGGTCGCCCTGATATTTGGGCTCCAGAAGAAGATATTGATTGGGGAATTGAAACAGAATGGTTAGCCAATGAAAGGTATTCAGGGGTAAGAGACTTAGCTAGCCCTTTAGGAGCAGTCCAAATGGGTTTAATTTATGTTAACCCTCAAGGTCCTGATGGCGAGCCTGATCCTGTAGCAAGCGGTAAAGATATTAGAGAGACTTTTGGCCGAATGGCTATGAATGATGAAGAAACGGTAGCACTTGTAGCTGGAGGCCATACATTCGGTAAAGGACATGGAGCAGGAGCTGAGGAACATGTACAAGCTGAACCAGAAGGAGCGCCACTTGAAAATATGGGTTTTGGTTGGGAAAGCAATCATGCCTCAGGAATGGGCAGTGATACTATTACCAGTGGTTTTGAAGGGGCCTGGACAGCTAATCCCACGAAATGGGATAACGGTTATTTTGATCTCCTGTTTGGTTATGAGTGGGAAAAGGTTGAAACACCAGCTGGTAAGATTGTTTGGCATGCCATAGATCAAAAAGAAGAAGATATGGCACCAGATGCTGAGGATTCTTCTGTTCGAGTACCAACCATGATGACCACAGCCGATATGGCAATGAGAGAAGATCCGGCCTATAAAAAAATCTCTAAACGTTTTCATGAAAACCCTGAAGAATTTGCTGATGCATTTGCTAGAGCTTGGTTTAAGCTCTTACATCGTGATATGGGTCCAGTTTCTCGATACTTAGGACCTGAAGTTCCTAAAGAAGAATTAATTTGGCAAGACCCTGTACCTAAAGGAAATACTGATTACGATATAGAAGCAGTTAAGGTAGCAATTTCAGCAACAGATCTCTCTGTTCAAGAGTTAGTTGAAACTGCTTGGGCAAGTGCTTCTACTTTTCGAGGATCTGATATGCGTGGCGGTGCAAATGGTGCCCGTATTCGACTAGCTCCACAAAAAGATTGGGAAGCAAATAAACCTGAACAACTTGCGCGCGTCATTGGTGTACTGGAGAGTATTGCTTCTGATACAGGCGCTTCCATTGCAGATGTTATCGTACTAGGAGGTAATGTGGGCCTAGAAAAAGCTTCAGGAACAAGTGTTCCGTTTACACCAGGCCGAGGAGACGCCTCTGAAGACCAAACAGATATTGAGTCATTTGCAGTGCTTGAACCTCTTTCAGATGGATTCCGAAATTTCCATAAGAAAGGACTTTCTGTTAGCTCTGAAGAGATGATGTTAGATAAAGCACAATTGCTTGGACTTACAGCTCCTGAGATGACAGTACTTGTTGGCGGAATGAGGGCTCTAGGAATTAGTTCTGATAATCACGGGGTGTTCTCAGAAACTCCAGGCAAACTAACTAGTGACTTTTTTGTAAACTTACTTGATATGAGTGTTGCATGGACACCTTCTGGAGATAATACTTACGAAGCAAAGGATCGCTCTTCAGGGAATAAAGTTAGAACTGCCACTAGAGTAGATTTAGTTTTTGGTTCTAACTCTCAACTTAGATCTTTAGCTGAAGTTTATGCCAGCGATGATAGTAAAGAAAAGTTTGTTAATGACTTTAATTCAGCTTGGAATAAAGTTATGAATGCTGACCTTGTATAAAGTGATCTAACTAACTTATACAAATCTATTCAGAGTTATATTTACTTAATTCAGCCCTTGCTATGGCCCTTCTATGGACCTCATCTGGACCATCGCCGATACGCAAAAAACGGGTTGAAGTAAACAGACGGGCTAAAGGCGTATCTTGAGATACCCCAGCTCCTCCATGTATCTGTATAGCTTTATCAATTACTCGAACAACCATATTAGGAATAGCAACTTTTATTTGCGCTATCTCACTTTTAGCAATTTTATTGCCCACAGTATCCATCATATAAGCTGCTTTTAGAGTAAGGAGTCTACACATTTCAATTTCAGTTCGGCAATCAGCTATAACATCATAGTTACCTCCTAATTCAGCTAAAGGTTTACCGAAAGCTATTCGAGAAATAGATCTATTACATAGTAGTTCTAGGGCCCTTTCAGCTTGACCTATCATGCGCATACAGTGATGAATTCTTCCTGGACCTAGTCTTCCTTGAGCTATTTCAAAACCTCTACCCTCTCCTAAGATCAAGTTTTCTTTTGGTACCCTTACATCCTCAAAGGTTAAGTGAGCATGACCTCCCGGAGCATGATCTACCCCATATACCGTTAACATTCTTTTTAGCTTTATCCCTTCAGCATCAGTGGGTATTAATATTTGAGATTGCCTTTGGTGCTTTGGATTATCAGGGTTAGTAACCCCCATGAATATCATCACCTTACAATCCGGATTACCGAAACCTGAGGTCCACCACTTCTCTCCGTTGATCACATAACTATCTCCATCAACCACAATAGTACTGCATATATTTGTAGCATCAGATGAAGCTACACCTGGTTCAGTCATTGCAAATGCTGATCTTATCTCCCCTTCTAAAAGAGGCTTAAGCCATTTGTCTTGTTGTTCTTTAGAACCGTATTTATCTAAAACTTCCATATTGCCGCTGTCAGGTGCAGAGCAATTAAACACTTCAGAAGCAAAACTTACTTGGCCCATTATTTCAGCTAATGGCGCGTACTCTAGATTCGTTAAACCAAATCCATTTTTACTTTCAGGCAAGAAAAAATTCCAAAGTCCTTGAGTCTTAGCTTTATTTTTTAGTTCTTCAATTATGGCAGGTACTCTCCAAGGATTTCCTTCTTCTCTAAAGGTATCCATTTGAGAAGTATAGACTTTTTCTGCCGGCCAAATATGATCGTCCATAAATTTTGAAATCTGAACGACTAACTCTTTCACTCTATCTGTTTGCTCTAAATTCATTAAACCTCTAACTTAAATTTCTCATATAATATATTTAATTTTATAGATTGAGGAAAGGACTTATGAAAGCTTTTAAATGGTTAGGATATTTAGGGTTGGTTTATATTGTCCTTGTTTTCTTATTCGAAACAGTAATCCTTGGCTATAACCAACCTTCATTTGAAGACGAAGGAGGATGTTCTGAATTTGGTCAAGGTTGTGGCATACCTATGATTATCATTACTACAACTGATGATAAAGGACAATCATCTGATCGAATGCTTGCTAGATTTAATAGTGCCGATGGGAAGATCTATGTTTCTGCTCATCACTGGCCTAGAAGTTGGTACAAAGAAGCAGTTAAAAATCCCAATGTAAAAGGTACAGTTAATGGTGAAGTTACAGATTATGTAGCTGTAGCTGTTGAGGGAGAAGAATTTGACATGGTGGATCGAGGGTTCCCTTTACGTCTACCAGTAAGAATCATGATGGGATTTCCTCCAAAGAGGCAAATACTTCGCTTAGATCCCATAGAAAGTTAAAGAAATTTAGTTTTTAATTCCCATCTGAGATTCGCAGAAAATAATCATCTGCTCTGCTATATTAACTCCAAGTACTTGATCAATGCTTTGTATTCCAGGTGAACTATTGACCTCTAAAACTAAGGGGCCTCTTTTACTCCTAAGTATGTCTACACCAGCCACAGACAAGCCTAAAGCTTTAGCTGCTTTAACTGCTATAGCTCTTTCTTTTCTTGTAAGAACAACTTTTTCTGCTGTCCCTCCTTGATGTATATTTGATCTAAAATCGTCGCTTTTATTTAATCTCTTAATCGAACCTATTACCTTACCTCCAACTACAAGACATCTAATATCTTCTCCTTTAGATTCTTCAATAAATTCTTGGACTAAGAAATGAGCCTTCAGTCCTCTAAAAGCACTTATTACAGTTTCTGCAGCTTTTCTTGTCTCAGCTAGAATTACCCCTCTACCTTGTGAGGATTCAGCTAGTTTTATAATTAAAGGGGTACTACCTACAGTATCAATAATCCCTTTAGTGTCTTTTGAAGAAGATGCAAATCCTGTTACCGGTATATCAATTCCAGCTGAAGCTAGAAGCTGATGTGCCATTAATTTATCTCTAGAATTAGCAATTGCTTGAGGTTGATTCAACGAAATTGCGCCTGTTAAGAGAAACTGTCTGGTAACTGCCAGACCGTAAGAAGTAATAGAAGCTCCTAAGCGAGGAATAACAATATCGTATTTTGGTAAAGGATTGCCTTCGTAGTATATCTCAGGGTTATCCATATCTACGTCTAGATAGCATCGGGTAGTGTTTATTGCTTCAACTTCATGCCCGCGCGCCTCTCCTGCCAACTTGATCCTTTTTGAAGAATAATTGTTTGGTTCTCTAGTTAATAGAGCAATTCTTAAGGCTCTTTTACTAGAAAGAGCTTTTCTTTTCTTCTTTCTGTAGATCCTTTTGTCTAAATCACCTAACAAAAGGCTCTCCGTAGGATGTACAATCATTTCAGGATCTAGAGCCGATCTTCCTAAAAGCATTCTAAATTGCATGGACTCCCGGTCAGTTAAAGATATGTCTGCTTCCCATTCTTTAGCACCCAGTATTAAAGTTGTACTAATAATATATCTGTTCTCAGATTCTCCGTTTGAACTAATTACCTTTCTTTGATCAATTACAGGCGCTGAACAAGAAATTTTAATGCTAGGTTTTTCTGGTAAAGGCGTTACCTCAAACCTTACATGCTTTCTTTTGTTTACCTTGAATATTTCAATATGCTTTGCATGTAGTACAGAAGTTTTTGCTCCAGTATCAACTTTTGCTCTAATCCCAGGAATATTGAGAGAAGGTAGATTAATCCACTCTTCCCAACCTATTACAAAATCTTTAGTCATGCTCGAAGGGAGTGGATTCTAAAGAATATTACAAATAAGAAAAGCTTAGAGTTCATTTAATCAATCAATTGAGATCAATCACATATCAACTGGGCAAAAATATTTAAGAGTGTAATCAGGTAAAGTCATATAAGCACTCTATGTCTCCTTAGCTCAGCTAGTAGAGCATAAAGACCCTTAATAAATTGCACAAATAGCTGTTGAAATTAACAGTAATCAATTAGTTTGCTATAGTAAATATTAGAAAGTTTTTGAACTAGAGGTATATTGTGAAAAAAAGAGGTTTAATTGAAAGGCTGGATGCTGGTCCAGTCATTTGTGCAGAAGGTTTTTTATTTGAAGTAGAAAAAAGGGGTTACCTTGCTTCTGGTGAGTTTGTTCCTATGGTTTCATTAGAACATCCAGAAGCTTTAGAAAATCTACATAAAGATTTTCAACATGCTGGTTCTGATATTGTTGAGGCTTTTACATACAATGGTCATAGAGAGAAAATGAGGGTAATTGGTAAAGAAGAATTATTAGAACCTCTTAATCGTTCAGCATTAAAAATTGCGAAAAAGGTTGCCGATAACCCTATTGACGGTGGAGAACCAAATCTAATGGCAGGCAACGTTTCTAATTCAAATATATGGGAAAAGGGTAACAATAAATCTCAAAATGAAGTTCATAGAATGTTTAGTGAAATGATTGAATGGGCCGTTGATGAAGGAGCCGATATGCTTATTGGTGAAACTTTTTACTATGCTGAAGAAGCCTATACAGCCCTTGAGATTATGAAAAAAACTGGACTTCCATGCGTACTTACAATTGCTCCAATGGCTGAGAATATAATGCGGGATGGGGTTGGAGTTGTAGAAACAATGCAAGAACTTGAGCAAAGAGGAGCAGATGTAGTTGGTATGAACTGCTTCAGGGGACCTGAAACTATGATGCCATACCTAAGAGAGGCTAGGAAAGTTCTAAAATGTCACATGGCTGCATTACCTCTTCCATTTAGAACAACAGATGCAAACCCAACATTTTTTAACTTGCCGGATGAACATGGGTGCACATGTCCTTCTCCCCATGGAAGAACTTTTCCAACAGCTCTTGATCCAATGTATGTTAATAGGTATGAAATTAGAGAGTTTGGTAAGGAAGCCTGTGAGTTAGGTATTAATTATTTAGGTGTTTGTTGCGGAGCAACTCCAATGCATATTAGAGAAGTTGCTGAGGCTGCAGGGTTAACTGTTCCAGCAAGTAAATATAGAGAAAATATTTCAAATCACTTCATGTATGGTGAAACTCCTAGGATTGCAGAACACATGAAAGAGTATGGCGATAAAGCTTAAAGCTTTAATCAGTTAATCTAGAGGTATACCCTTTAACAACATCCACATAAAGAAGGGGTTGTTCTTGTGATTATCAACTTGCTACTAACCTCAAGAGTTTTTGTAACTTTATCTGAAGAAGTATTCTTTTGGTATTGAATACCCTTTTCCATCTTCTTTTTTTGCTCTTCAGATAGAAAATACCCAGTTTTTATATGGAATGAATGAGAAGCAACACTTGTTCTTAGAACTAAGTCTCCAGAAGAATCTACTGAATAATCTTTAAAAGGCTTTCCGTCACAGGAAACTTCTACCTCACTGCTATTAGGTATATTTGAAACGCTGACTTTAGTTTTTTGATTAGTTTTTGTTTTATCGCCATCTTCAATTTTAAAAAACAACAATCCTTTATCGTCATCATGCCAGGCTTGTCTTACTCCAACTGAAGGAAAATCAATGCTATGAATTGATGGGGATTGGTACTTTGTCAAATTAGGTTTATTAAATAACCTCTCCCAGGCACCTGGATCACAGACTTCAGCGCACATGGCCAAAGCAGAAAGTTGGCCTCTAGGCCAGTTCTCGCCTAGATTAAACCAAAAACCAAATTGACTATCATTCAGACCAAAGTATCGTGGTTCAAAGTTTTCTTCAGAAAAGTTCCTCAATCTCTCGTAAGTAATTTGGTCATCAAACTCTTTTGATATGGATAATCCTAGAGCTAACATTCTGTCAGCTAGACCAATCTGACCTGAAATAGGCTCATTAGGATCATCCCATTTTAAGAATCTAACCCCCTCTCTGTAAAGTAACTCAGCAAACTCAGGAGCTTGAGGTTTAGCATAGAAAGCTATCGCTAAGGCGTGTGCTGGAGGAATTTTATGATGGTGATTCTTTAAAGCATCGTAATACATAGTTACCCATTGCAGAGTTCCTTTTTTATCGAAGCCATAGTATTTATCTTTAGTATAATCAAGCCAAGACTCGTAGGCAGAATGTGCTCCTTTATCAAACACATTGTCATACATTTTTAATCCTAACCCCGCTGCCGATAAACAAAAAGGCCAAGCTTTAGTATTCTCACAATGAGGTCCCATTGGGGTCTTCGTCCAAGTCTCATGAAGGTGATCAACCAATTGATGTTGAGTCCACTGAAATCTTGTTCTATTCACTCCAGCTAAATCAAATGAAGAAGCCCACTTATCTTTTCCGCTCACGTAAGTGTGCAAGGCTTGTGTTAAATTTAGCCATCCTTTAAAAAATAAATTGCCATCAGCCCCTATCGGGTCTGGTTGTAAACCCCAAGGAGCTACTCCGTTTGCTGTCCAACCTGGAGCATCGTATTGGCCCCAAAACTCTTCTGGAATTAAAGTTCCTTTCCATTCTTCTGGATAATTATTCCTATCCGGATCATGTCCAAATTGGGACAACCAATCCACAGCAGCCCAGTATGTTATGGATCTTTCTGCAATCTCATCAAGTATTTCTGCATAAACTTCTCTCCAAGCAGGAGTCCTATCTGCCATTAAACCAAGCGCATATGTTGATTCTTGAAGGTCAAAACGAGGAAAAGAACACATTGGAGGAGTTGAACTTTTATCCCACCATTCATGAGGATCCCCATCTTCAGTCCAATCATCTGGGGTAGTGGATTTTTGATAAAGAAAATTTAACCAGCCAGATGCTCTTTGATTTAGCTCTGGATAATGTTCCTCTTTTTTTTGCATTAGCCTGTAAATTTATCTTTAGATCGCCATAATGCAATCATTGGTAAGCAAAAGATTAAACCAGAAATAAAAGCTGCTATTAAATTGTTATCTTTGAGTATGTTCCAAACAAACATAGCTATAACAATTTGTGCTAAGTAAACACTTGCCCAAGGCCACATCCAGGTTTTCATTCGCCAGAAGCCATAAGCTCCCAGTCCGTAAATTAACCAGTGTAAGGGTTCTGTGGCCTTAGCCCACCAACCAGTTAAAGTAAAACCAAACCAAATCTCTTCATCTTCTGCTACTGGTTTTAGAAAAAAATCAAAAGGTAGGTAAATAAAAGTCATATACAAACAAAAATAAAATAATAAAGACATCCACCAGGCTCTAGTCTTCCAATCCAACTTTATAGAATTTAGTAACTTCATATTTATACTATTATCCATTTGATTGACTAAGATTCCTATAAATATAAGTGTTTTGTTATATTTAACTTAATAAAGGAGTAAATATGTCAACTGGAATTCTGAATTACACAAAAGATTTAAGAGATTACCTTTGGGACAAAGGTATTGATGAGCACCCTGCTCTCAAAGAATTAAGAATAGAAACAGCAGGGTTACCTGAATCTATGATGCAAATTTGTCCTGAGCAAGGCGCTCTAATGGGAAACTTGATTAGAATGATTTCAGCTAAAAGAACCATAGAGGTTGGTACTTTTACTGGCTATAGCGCCCTAGTGGTTGCTTTGGCTCTACCTGAAGACGGTGAAGTGATAGCATGTGATGTATCGGAAGAATGGACAGCCATAGGGAAGGAAAGATGGGAACAGGCCGGAGTGTCTCATAAAATAGATCTAAGACTAGGACCTGCAGTTGATACACTAGACGAATTAATTCAACAAGGTCAAGAAGACTCATTTGATTTCGCTTTCATCGATGCTGATAAAGTAAATTACACTGCCTACTATGAGAAATGTTTGCATCTGATAGCCAGTGGTGGCGTTATAGCCATTGATAATGTTTTATGGGGCGGCTCCGTTTTGGATAGTAAAAGAAATGATGAAGATACAAAAGCCATAAGAGAACTCAATGATTTTGTTGCTTTAGATGAAAGGGTTAACATCTCAATGATACCAATTGGAGATGGAGTTACTCTAGTAGTAAAGAAATAAATATGAGATGGAGCTTAGAAAAAGTAAATAATTGGTATGAAGAACAAAGTTGGCTCGTGGGCTGCAACTTCCTTCCAAGCACAGCCATAAACCAACTAGAGATGTTTCAAAAAGAAACATTTGATAAGCCTACAATTATAAAAGAACTGGGTTTTGCAAAAGAGCTAGGATTTAATACTGCTAGGATTTATCTTCATGACCTTTTGTGGATAAGGAAAGAGGGTTTTTGTAGAAGACTAAATGAAGTATTAGATATTTGTAATACATTTTCTATTAAGCCCATTCTTGTATTGTTTGACGATTGCCATAGGCCCTTCCCTAAATTAGGAAAACAACCCCTTCCGGTAAAAGGAGTTCATAATTCAGGCTGGAAACAAAGCCCTGGAATGGAAATAGTTCATTCAATACATGATCAAACTATAAAAAAGAAGGAAATAGATAGATTAAAGAAATTTGTACAAGGTGTTTTAAACGAATTTAGTGAAGATCAGAGAATTCTAATGTGGGATTTATATAACGAACCTGGTCAATTTGGCGTTGGAGATAAATCTTATGATCTATTAAGAATGTGCTGGGATTGGGCATATGAAATCAGACCATCTCAACCTCTAACTTCTTGTCTAGATGGTTCTATAGGTAAAGAAATTATAAAACTTAATGAAGAAAAATCTGACGTAATAACTTTCCATACTTACGAGGCTAAAGAGCTTAAATCAACTATTAATAGATTAAAGAAAATAGGAAGGCCCCTCTTATGCACTGAGTATATGGCTAGAGAACATGGAACAACTTTTCAATTTAGCTTACCAATCTTTAAAGAGAACAATGTTGGATGTTGTAATTGGGGTTTAGTTGCAGGCAAGAGCCAAACCCACTTTGGATGGCCAACCATACTTAACTTACATAAACTAAAAAATAATGGAGAGTTTTTAGAGGAAGGAGAAGACATCCCTGAACCCGAAATCTGGTTTCATGATATTTTTAGAAAAGATGGCTCAGCTTATGATGAAGAGGAAGTTAATTTTATAAGGAGTTTTTTAGATACTTCTAGATAGGGTGTCAAGAGCAGCAAAAGTTTCTATAAATAATGGTCCATCGTCAGGATCAGGTTGAGAAGAGAATTTAACCGCCACTGTCTTGTTAGACATATTCATATAGATGCCTTGACCGTGTATGCCAACACAAGCCAATATTTCTGAATCTAAAGAACCCCAAAACTGATTCATGTAATGGCCTCCAGGAATTAAATGTATATATTCCGTCACTTCAAAATGCTTCCTAGCCTCATCCGTGCCTGCTAATGTTTTCATTATCCAGTCTTCAGAAACTACTCTTTCATTCTCATAGATCCCTTTATTAACTATCATCTGGCCAAATCTTGCTAGATCTCTTGTGCAAGCATTCATTCCTGCACCCATATAAGGGAATTTATCTTGGTCACAAACGATGTAGGCATCCTGTTCAGCATGAATTTTTTTCCAAAGCTTCTCTTGTAACAAATCTGTAAGGGTTCTACCAGATACTTTCTCTGCAACCATGCCTAAAATATTTGTATAAACTGTTCTGTAATGAAAAGCTGTACCATTATCTTGCTCTACTTCTTTTAGTGTTTTCGCATATTCATATAGAGTTTTAGGAGTTGTATCCTTAACCAACGCCGGTCTCCATCCAACTACAGAAGTTTCTTGCCAGAAATCTGATTCTTTTTCAAGGTAAACCTCTCCATATTTTACCGAACCCGTCATATTTAATGCTTGTTGGATAGTAGTTCCAGAAAAGCCTGTACCTTCAAAATCTGATAAGTAATCAGTAATTAGTTTCTGTGTTTCGATTAGACCCTCATCTACCAAAATACCTATTAAGATCCCTAAAAATGATTTAGAAACTGAATTCATGAGATGAACACTTTCTCTGTTCATTCCATTTGAGTATTTCTCATAAAGTATTACTCCATCTTTCATAACCAAAAATGCATCGGTGTAAGTTTTGTCGAGCATTTCTTGAACGGTGAATTCGCTCTCAAAGCCTGGATATTTAATTTGATATTTAATGTTAGAAATATCTTTTTCTTTATAGCTAAAATCATTCTTATTTTCTCTTTCAGAAGTCAATTTAACTGTGGGGAATAGATTACGGATATGCTGGAAGCTCTCCTTATTGTAAGGAGGATAACCCCAGTTTTCTGTAGTAAAAGACTTTTTACTCATTCTTGCTACTTAATAATTAATTGAAAGTAGTTAAATTCTAATTAATATAGAATGAAAAGATAGAAAATAAAGGAGAATTTTTATGAAACCTGTATGTTTAGTTTTAGGTGCTGGTGCTGGGATTGGAGGAACCGTTGCAGCTAAATTTGCTAAAGAAGGCTATCACTCTTATCTGTGTAGAAGAAGTGACCAAGAAGGCTTAGATAGATTAATTAATAATATTCATGAAGCAGGTGGAGAGGCTTCTGGATCTCTAATGAACGCCATAGAAGAAAATACCATTGAAGAAACAATCACTATGATTGAGAAAGATATAGGGCCAATAGAAGTTCTAGTCTACAACTTAGGTGCACAAACAGGAATGAAGCTTCTAGAGCAAACTTCTTATAAAGAATTTGAATGGGGGTGGAGAATGGCTAGTTTAGGGTTATTCAGAGCTGCTAAAGTTTTATGTCCGCTAATGGTAAATAGAGGAAAAGGTAGCCTACTAGTAACTTCAGCTACTGCAGCTATGAGAGGAAATATGAACCAACATTCTCATGCAGCAGCAATGGGAGCTAGAAGAATGTTATGTCAATCACTTAATGCTGAGTTCTCTTCTCAAGGAATTCATGTTGCTCATATTGTCGTTGATGGAGCAGTTGATGCCCCTGATACTCTTGGTAAGATGATGGGTCCTGAAATGTATAAAAAGTTTAGAGAAACAAAAGGAATGGAACATGATGGTCTAATATTACCTGAGAAAGTTGCTGAAACTTACTTTCATCTTGCGCAACAACATCGCTCTACTTGGACTCATGAAATAGATATTAGAGCATTCTCTGATGCAGCTTGGTGGAATAGCTCTATTATGCTGGAACAAAACAAAGATTAGATCTACAGAGTTTCTGCTTAATTCTTAAAACTACAGTATGAGTACCCTTGGAGGAAATTCCTTATTAACTATTTGGGCAATGCCTAAAGTAAGTGAGGTTCCTTTATTTATAAAAGCTAAAGAACTTATTGATAATAAATTTAATGGACCTGACTTCCCAATTCATATGACCTTAGTTGGGCAATTAAATACTACCCAAAATAAAATAAATCACCTTGAAAAAGAAATATCTAATGAATTGAAGCCCATTGAAATATCCTACAAAGGTTATGGTATGAAAGATTATTTATTTCAAGCTTTTTACGTAAAGGTTGAACTTAATAAAGACCTTAAAACTACAAGGTCTAAGATTTGTAACTTACTAAAAATAGAAAACAAAGAATTTATGCCTCATTTAAGTCTTTACTACGGGAAAAGATCATTAGAAGAAAAGCAGCCTTTATTAACTGAATTACCTAAAATTGAAGGGAGTTTTATAGCACAGACACTTTTTGTGGTTTCTTTTGATCCAAAAAATATAGAATGGAAGATACTAAATAGTATTCATTTAAAGGGGAGTTGAATATGTTTAATCTTAAACATTTGAGGGAAGCAAGACTAAGCTACTTTAGGCATGGTATTCGAGCGCTGAATATCTCAATTATCTTATTTTTTTTATCTTTTATAGCCTTTATACACGCTATCTTTCCATTTTTGTTTTGCGAAACAGTTAGTAATAAAATTAAAGAAATTAATAAAAGAATTAATTAATGTCAGAAATAAAAGTTAATCCAGTACCAGGTTCAATAGGTGTTGAAATACTAGATGTTGACTTATCGTTAGAATTATCTGAGAGGGTTTTCTCAAATATTCGTAATATCTTTTTTGAACATGGCTTAATATTTTTTCGCAATCAAGAATTAACTCCAGACGATCACTTAAGATTTGCAAAACGATGGGGTGAAATAAACATTAATCGTTTCTTTGCAAAAGTAGAAGGATACGATCAGATTGCTGAAGTTAAGAAAGAGGCAGATCAAGAAATCAATATTGGAGGTGCGTGGCACACGGATCATTCATATGACCAAATTCCTGCTATGGGTTCTATTTTATTAGCCAAAGAAACACCTAAAGTAGGTGGCGATACACTCTTT
This sequence comes from Gammaproteobacteria bacterium, assembly GCA_045563675.1. Taxonomy (GTDB): domain Bacteria; phylum Pseudomonadota; class Gammaproteobacteria; order Magnimaribacterales; family Magnimaribacteraceae; genus AEGEAN-183. The sequence continues at coordinate 668,610 of JBJLIX010000001.1, read as the reverse complement.
ACAAATATGTATAAAGCTTATGAGAGTTTGTCTGATGGTTTAAAAAAGACTCTAGAAAATTTAAATGCTTACCATTCAAGCAGGCATGTTTTTGGTTCCCATTCAGGGTATGCAGAAGCTTCCAACCACAGAATAGGTAATCCTGAATTAGCTACTCAGGATGCAATACATCCTGTAATTATTACTCACCCAGAAAGTAAACGAAAAGCACTCTATGTCAATCCTGAGTTCACAGTTAACTTTAAAGGCTGGACGGAAGAAGAGTCAAAACCCTTACTAAATTACTTAACCGAACACAGTACAAAACCAGAGAATATTACTAGATTTAAATGGGAACCTGGATCAATTGCTTTTTGGGATAACCGTTGTACCTGGCATTACGCCTTGAATGATTATCCCGGTGAGAAACGTCTTATGCATAGGGTAACTGTTGAAGGGTCTGCGCTTAGTTAAACCATGACCAATAGATTTACTAAAGAGCATCTGAAAGCTTGGCGTGAAGAAGGAGCAGTTGTTATTCCAGAGTTTTTCAAAAATAAAGAAGTAGAAGAAGTTGCTAAAGACTTTGAAATCATTTTTCCAGGAAGAAAGGCTGAAGCTGTAGCCAAAAATAAAAAAGAAGAAGGTGAAGTTGGAAATAAATTACCTTTGCAGTTATCTGGAAAGGAAATGGGAAGAACTACAGCAGAACAATTTAAAAATTTTGAAAATATTCCTTTCAACTGCTCCAGTGCTCTAAATTTAATATCAGTTCATCCGAGTCTAATTGATTTTGCTCGTGCTGCCCTAGGAACAAACGATGTAAGGCTTTATCAGGCTCAAGCATGGGCAAAATTTACTGGAGAGGCAGACTTTGATCAAGCTTTTCACTGTGATTTTGGGAATCATACTCTCACAGTTCCTTCAAATGAAGAGAGGCTTAATTCTATTACTTTTATAATTTATTTTACTGATGTAACAGAGGCACATGGACCCACACATTACGTAAATAGAACTGACAGTAAGGGTTTTGAAGGAATAGAGAGGTTTCTTAAAAGCCGTGAAGATATCCAACAACAAGAAGAACTTAAAACTCACGAAAGGAGCTCAGCAGGACCTGCAGGAACTTTGCTCGCTTATGGAATAGATATTTTTCATCGTGGAACTAACCTTACAGAACCTGAAGGTTTTAGATATGCTATGACCTCTTGTTTTAAGAAAGCAGGAAACGACACAATTGGCTATACAGCATGGCCTTGGCACTTTACTAAACCTTGGCATAATATTTTTGAACATGCTACTCCTGACCAACTTAATTGCTTTGGGGTCCCTTTACCTGGAGATTCTTTCTGGACTAAAGAAACTTTATCTTTAGCTCAACTACGGTATCCTAATTGGGATATGTCAGACTACTCACAATCAAAAAAATTTAATTAGGAGATAACTATGATTTCATTAGAACAGAAGCCAGTAAATTCAGGTTTTGGTGCTAAGTCTGAACCATTAGAGGTTATGGAGGGCATAGATTTAAGTGGTAAAATTGCTTTAGTAACAGGTGGATACTCAGGTATAGGAACTGAAACTAGTAGAGCTTTGGTTAATGCCGGATGTGAAGTTTACACTCCTGCTCGAAGGACAGATGTAGCACTAAAAGAGCTTGAAGGCATTGTTCCAAAAGAAAATGTTGTTGAAATGGACTTAGCTAAGCCAAAGTCAGTACAAAACTTTGTAGATGACTTTTCTAAACAAGTATCAAAACTTGATATTCTAATTAATAATGCCGGTGTAATGGCTTGCCCAGAAATGAGAACTCCAGAAGGCTGGGAGTTACAGTTTGCTGTCAATCAAATAGGTCATTTTATTCTTACTAAAGGGTTATTACCTAAAATGCAGGCTGCAGGCGGTGCCCGTCTGGTAACTCTTTCTTCTACAGGCCATAAAATGTCAGGTATTAAATGGGACGATATACATTTTAAGAATTCTAACTATGAAAAATGGACTGCTTACGGGCAATCGAAGACGGCTGCTAGTTTATTAGCTGTAGAGGTAGATAAACGCATGAAAGACAGCGGAGTTAGAGCTTTCGGGGTGCATCCTGGTGGCATTATGACGCCTCTACAAAGACATTTACAACAAGAAGAAATGATTGCTTTAGGTTGGATGGATAAAGATGGTCAACCTACCGAAAGGGTCGCAAAAATGTTTAAGACCCCTACTCAAGGTGCGTCTACTACTTTATGGGCTGCTACTAGTTCTCAACTTAACAACATCGGAGGAGTTTATTGTGAAAATTGCGATGTAGCTTCATCTACTGATGAAGGTGAAAACTCTCGTTACATTGGAGTCAATGATTGGGCAGTTGATTCAGAGGAAGCTAGTCGTTTGTGGCATGAAACCGAGCTAATGCTTAGTTAACAACCTTCCACAATAACGACCAGTCTGTCAGCTGCTTTTTCTTGTACTTTGTAAGCTGTTTGGTAGTCTTCAGACTGATAACAGGCTTTAGCTTCTTCAAAACTATCGAATTCAACCAAAACAGTTCTTTCATAGCCTTCACCTTCTACTTCAGCTTGTTGACCCCCCCTAACTAAATACCTACCACCATGTTTTTCTATTGCAGGACCGGCTAATTTTATATATTCACCATAAATATCTGCGTCTTTGACATTGCAGCGAACCAACCAATAAGCCTTCATAAGAATTTAACTATCAAGCTCTTCTTTTGTTTCTCTAGTCATAACGTCAACTATTACCCCTATGACCATATTAAGTAGAATTACAGCATTTACAACGATAAATGTTACGAAATAGAACCATGCCAAGGGGTAATCATCAATAACTTCATACATAATAGTTGCCCAGTCATCATAAGTAGCTACCTGGACTAGAGTTAACATAGCTACTCCTATATTTTCCCATCGACCTGGATCAGCAGTTTCAAATAATAGAGTTCCTATAGCAGCCCAAATATAAATAAATATAAACATTAAAAATGCAATAAAACCAACTCGAGGGATAGTTCTAATTAAAGCATCAATAATATGTCTGAAAGCTGGTACTACAGTTATTATTCTTAATATACGAACAATTCTAAGTAGTCTGGCAACAAATGCTGTCTCGGATCCTCCAACTGGAATTAAACTAATGCTGAGTATCAGAAAATCGAAGACATTCCATCCATCCTTAAAAAACTTAAAATAAGATTTTTCGGCTAACATTCGAATGATTATCTCTATTGTAAAGAAAATAGTAATACCGTAATCAAAAGCAGTTAGAAGTCTTGAATACTGGGAAGGAATATCGTAAGAAGAAACACCGGCATATAAGGCTGAAGCAAAAATAACTGATATCACTAATGCTTTAAAGACCTTGCTATTTCTTATTATAAGAAAACGAGTTACCAATCTATCACTTAACATTAATTATCTCCCCAAAGATAAAAGGTGGTGCATTATAGATCAATAATTAATAAGTTTTACTAACCTTGTAAGAAATATTAGTCACTTATCTGATTTGTTTTTGTAAATTAATGTTTGCATATATTTTTGGACTTATTAATGCATTCATTACTTCAAAGTTTAATTCAACTGAGCTAAGCCTAGTAATTGTTTTTACTTCTAAATACTTAGAAGACTGTGGAGGTACTTCAATAAGATCTTCAGTATTAGTATAGGTAAAATCTGATTTACTTTGTAAGAGAAATTTAACATCTGACTCATTAACAAGAGTTATTCTTAATATATCTGTATCAGAAATATAAGATGCAGAACCAATACTTAAACTTGCTTTTAATAAAGGGTCCATATTCTTTTTAAGACCAAAAAGACTATTTTTAAACCATATTACTGTCCTTCTATCCATTAAAGCCTCTTTAACATCATTAGGATCCTTAGAATCTGAAAAAATCAAAGTTACTGGTCTATGGCCTCCCTTGTGAGGGCTGTAATCCCAATCTATTAGGTTGTGAACATCAGACGTCCCTATGAGAGTTAAATTATTATCTATTGCTATCTTAAAAGCCTCTTCTGAGTACCAATCTCCATTAACTACTTCTATGCCATGAAGTTGCCCTTTTTCAATAAACATTTTATGCATCGTTGTCAGCTCAGCTATCCCATCTTTTTTTTGTGACTCCCAGAAAGGGTGATTCCAAAAAACAAAAGCACCTTGATTATTTGCTTCCTCTACAGCCCTTTCTACTGGCCACATATTAGCTAGAGCAAAGAAATTTATTGCCTTTCTATCTCTTCCTTGCAATTGATCTAACCTTTTTTCTATTTCTTCTTGAGCTTCTTTTTCCTTACTTTTATCTATATTTATTAACTTGTTTGCATCTTTTATAAAAACAGCATTGATATGGCCAGGCGGCATTTCTCTTGTTATTTCAGATCCATTAATAACTAAAATTTCATTGCCTTTAGCTGCTCCTAAAGCTTCTAAAAAAGCTTTATTTCGATCTTCATGCGGTATATCTTCTAAATGTGGTTGGTACTCTAGATGTTCAGTTATAGCTAAAACATCTACCCCATCTTTTAAAGCTTCTGTTACACGAATATTAGGCCAAACATGACCATCCGAGAAAACTGAATGAGTATGAAGGTCTGATACTAGAGTCTTGTAATTCTCTGTATCAGGGAATTTAATTGATCTTTCAGGATTGTCTTCTTCTGAGCCGGGTCCAACGGACCCATGAGAGAAAAAATCTAAACTAAAAAAAATCAGGGGGAAAAATATAATTAATAATTTCATAACAATTTGAACTTTTTTTTATTTAGTCTGAATTCTAATTTAGATTAAATCAACTTTAATTTAAGAAATTAACCAAAAAGATGACGGGATAACTAAAAGCCAGATAAACACAGCAAGCAATAGAGGCTTAAAAGATATTTCTTTTAAAGTTTTACGATCAATTTGGGAGCCTATACAAAACAACCCAGTCAATATACAAACCTTATTAATATTTTTTAGTAAATTATTAATTTCATCAGAGGGGCTAAAAAAGGAGTTAAGAAAAACAGCAAGAATGAAAAATATAATAAATAGAGGGAAACCAAAAGCCGAACTTTTTTCTCTGAAGTACCAGGCAGAAAATAAAATAAGTGGAACAATCCATAAAGTTCTGCCTAACTTTAAAGTAGCAGCAACTTCTAAAGCCTCATCTCCCATTATAGAAGAAGCTCCAATTACAGAAGCTGTATCATGTATTGCTAGGGCAGCCCAAGAACCAAATTGTTCTTGACTTAAATCCATCCAGTTTCCTAATAAAGGAAAAATTACTACTGCTATGGCATTTAAAACAAAAATTATAGTTAAAGATATTAATAACTCTTTTGGCTTTGGTTTTATTATAGGAGCCACTGCAGCCATAGCTGAGCCTCCGCATATTGCTGAGCCAGATGCTATTAGGTAAGTCTGCTTTTTTCCTACTCCTATAATTTTACCTAAAGCTAAAACTAGGATGAAAGTTACAAGTACATAGAGAGAAACCCAAGGAAGGAATTCCTTAGTAATTTCAGTAACTTGAGAAACACTAATACTGCCTCCAAGAAAAACTATTCCTGTTTGAAGAACTTTTGTTCCATATTTCTTGGTGATGAACCCATCTGGAATAGGAACTAAATAAGCTAAAACTATTCCCAATATTAAGGCTAGGGCAGCATGATCAAGCCATATAGCTATAGGTAATAAGATTAAGGTTAGCAAATAAGACATTTAATTTGGTGGGCCCGGGAGGACTCGAACCTCCGACCAATGGATTATGAGTCCACTGCTCTAACCAACTGAGCTACAGGCCCTTATTAAGTTAATTTAACTACGCTAAGCTTGGAACTGCAATGAGTTAATCGTCAAGAAAACCTCTCAAATGAGAAGATCTAGTTGGATGTCTAAGTTTTCTTAGCGCTTTTGCCTCAATTTGTCTGATACGCTCTCTTGTTACATCGAACTGTTTACCTACTTCTTCAAGAGTGTGATCAGTATTCATGCCTATACCAAACCTCATCCTTAAAACTTTTGCTTCACGAGCGGTTAGACTGCCTAGTATTTCATCTGTTGCACCAGTTAGATTATCCTCAGTAGCAGCTTCATCTGGAGATGCTATAGCAGTATCTTCTATAAAATCTCCTAAAGTTGTATCTTCTTCATCTCCTATAGGGGTTTCAGTTGAAATTGGCTCTTTAGCAATCTTTAAGACTCTTCTTATTTTATCTTCAGGTAGCTCCATTCTTTCCCCTAATTCTTCAGGCGTTGGATCTCTTCCCATTTCTTGTACCATCTGTCTGGAAACTCTATTTAACTTATTTATAGTCTCAATCATGTGCACAGGGATTCTTATAGTTCTTGCTTGATCGGCAATAGACCTTGTAATAGCCTGCCTTATCCACCAAGTCGCATAAGTAGAGAATTTATAACCTCTCCTGTACTCAAATTTATCTACTGCTTTCATTAAGCCTATATTTCCCTCTTGAATTAAATCTAGGAATTGTAGGCCCCTATTTGTATATTTTTTTGCTATAGAAATGACCAATCGCAGGTTAGCCTCTACCATGTCTTTTTTAGCTCTTCTAATTTTAGCTTCACCTATAGACATTCTTCTGTTGATATCTTTTATATAAGAAATCTCTAGACCTATAATTTTCTCTAGCTTTATTAGCTTATTTGCTAGTCGAGTAATTTCATCTAAATTTTCTTTTATACTCTTAGCCCAAGGTTTTCTTGTCCTAGAAGTCTTCATACCCCATTCGGGGTTAGCTTCATTGCCTGAATAGCTTTTGATAAATTCTTTTCTAGGCATCCTTGCAACTTTGACACAGAGCCTATAGACCTCTCTTTCACACTCTCTAATTATTTGTAAGGTATCTCTAGCAGGATTAGCAATATTTTCGAATTGTGTGGGAGATAATTTAAAAAATTTAAATATTTCTCCTAGCTTCTCTTGTTCTTCTAAAGCCTTTTTTGTTGTTCTAGATCTTAAACAAATTTTCTCATTTTTATTAAATTGTTTTTTTAAAGCTGTAAATCTTTTTTTAACTTCAACAAGATCGGGTCCAGTACTTTCTTCTTCATCATTATTTTTCTCTCTCTGAGCGGCTTGAACTTGTGCGGGAGGGGGAATGTCATCTGTTAAGTCCATGAACCCAACAAGCACTTCAGATAGTCTCTTTTCTTCTTTAACAACCTGTTGGTAATCATCAAGAATTTTATCTACTATCCCTGGATAAAAGCAGCATGCTGCTAAAAGCTCCCTATAGCCTTCCTCTATTCTCTTTGCTATAGCTATTTCACCCTCTCTGGTTAATAAATCTACTGTCCCCATTTCCCTCATGTATAGACGTACCGGATCTGTAGTTCTTCCAATCTCTGATTCAGCAGTAGTCAGAGTAGTTCTGGTATCAGGTACAGTCTCAGCTGCCCCTTCTTCTTCATCAGGCCCTCCTGATCTTTCTTGAACTTCAATGCCAATATCAATTAGCATTTGTATAGTTTCTTCTACCTGATCAGGATCTGATATATCTTCAGGTAACATAGAATTAATCTCTTCGTAAGTTAAAAAGCCTTGTTCCTTTCCTTTGTCTACAAGTTCACGAAGTCCTGAATTCTCTAGATCTTCCTCATTCATAAGGGTAGATTCAAGCTCTTCAGATTCTACTTCAACCAATACTTCGGTTTTTTTCTTTGATTTTTTTGCCATATCCAACTTTAAGGGGGAGCGATTATATTAGTTTTAGTACTTAAATCCCAATTTTGTTTGAACTTTTTGATAATTTTATTTGATTAATAGCTAAGTTCTTTTAATAAATCTCTATCTTCTTGATCTAACTTATCAAGATTAGACAGCAGATGTTGTTGAAGTTCAAAGGTTTCATCGTCAGAAAGTTCGTTGGTAGAAAGAAGTACTTTCAATTCAGCTATCCTTTTCCTGGGATTAGTTTTTTTTATTTCATTTAAACAGTCTTGAAAATACTTTAAGGAATTCTTCTCTTCTAAAATTAATTGTTCGGACAATAAGCTTCCAACCAATGAACTTGAGTCTGCGTCAAGGGCGTTAAGTAGTTCTGCTATAGTGCCTTTAGCGGATTTTTGAAAAAATAATAAGACTTCTACAAATAGATCACTTTCCGGTCTAGAAATTTCTTTTATCCAGTCTAAAGAATCAACTTCGGAAGCTAAATGAGGATAGTTAACAAGGGTTGATAGAGCTTTTGAAATTAAACTATCCTGTTCAAAAGTATCTATTTCTTTTTCATCTCTTGATCTCTTTTTAAAAGATGCTTTATTGGTTCTTGCAATTGATTCATATCTTGTCTCATTTTTGATATCTTCTTTCTTTAAACCTGTAATGTTAGAAACCTCTGCTTCCATTAATTTTTTAATTGAGCTCTCAGGCATAGATTTTAATAATTCCATTGCCCTAGTAGCTAGCAAAGCTTTCTTCTCTAACGTACCTTCCCCAACTGCAGCAGTTAACCTTTCAAAAAAATAACTAGATAAAGAAAGAGACTCTTTTAACCTTTTTTCAAATTCTTCTTTATTTTCTTTTTCAAGCAGGCTAGCTGGATCTTCTTTCTCAGGTAGAAATAAGAATTTGATTTCTACTCCATCATTTATAACTGGCAGCACATTTTGTAAGGCACCCCAAGCAGCACCCCTTCCAGCATCATCTCCATCAAAACAAAAAATCACTTCGTTTACTATTTGTAGGAGGGTTTGAGTATGAAATCGGTTAGTGGCTATCCCTAAAGTTGCTACAGCATTTTTAATTCCATTTTCAGCTAAAGCAATTACATCCATATAACCTTCCACTACATAGATTTTTTTTAAATCTCTTCTTTCCTTAGATGCTTCAAAAAAACCATAAAGCTCCTTTCCTTTTTTAAATACTGGTGTTTCTCCTGTATTAAGGTATTTGGGTTGATCTTTGGAGTTCATCACTCTGCCCCCAAAACCTACAGTCCTTCCTTTTCTGTCCTTAATAGGAAACATTAACCTGTCCCTAAAAACATCATAGAGTTTATTTTCTTTATTTCTCTTAGAGAGGCCAGATTTAATTAGAAGTTCATTGGAGAAGCCTTCCTTGGCTAAGTGATTAGATAGAGCATCCCATGAATCTTGAGCGTACCCTACTTGGTATTCTCTACATGTTTTAGCAGATATTTTTCTTTCGTCTTTAATATAACTCTGGACTTTTTTTGTTTGAGATCCTTCGATTAAACATTTTTGGAAAAAGTCTGAGGCTCTAGAGAGAATTTCAAATAATTCATCAAAATCCTCATTTCTTCTATTGCTCTTTTCGTAAGGTACTTCTAAAGCGGCTTTGCCAGCTAAAAATTCTACTGACTCTACAAAACTGAAACCCTCGAAAGACTCTAGAAACCCAATGACATTACCTGTAGCCCTACATTTAAAACAATAATAAAACTGTTTTTGGGAACTAACACTAAAAGAAGGATTCTTGCCATCATCACAGAAAGGGCAAAGTCCCCAATGATCCTTACCTTTTCTTTTAAGAGGTATATAACTATCAACAAGGCTTACTATATCTGTAATCTCTACTATCTCTCTAATAAAAGAATTCGGTATAGATCCTGCCATTTATCTGCTTATTCTAAACCAACTTTCTAGGATAATTTGTGCGGATACCTGATGAATATCATTAGAAGATCTCAGAGACATATCTACTCCTTCTTTTATCCTTTCTCTAGCTTCTTTAGTGGTTAACCTTTCATCAACTAACTTAACTGGTATTTTATATTTCTTTTGAATCTGATAAGAAAATTTATCACTCTTTTCTTTAATATCACTCTCTGATCCATCAAAGTTTAGAGGATCTCCCACAATAAATAACTTTGGATTCCAGTCAAAAACTACTTTATCTAGCTGAGTCCATTCAGGTTCTCCTTGATTAGCCTTTACTGTATAAAAGGTTTGGGAACTACCAGTTATTTCTTGGCCTATTGCAATTCCTATATTTTTAGTACCAAAATCAAAAGCCATTACTATTTGGGATGCTCTTTTCATTTAATCTAATTTTTCTAAGCAATCAATAAATGCAGATGCAACATCTATATTGCAGAGATTTTTGTATTCTTGAAAGCAAGTTGGGCTAGTTACATTTATTTCTGTTAGATAGTCTCCTATAACATCTAAACCAACTAAAACTAAACCTAGCTCCTTTAGCCTAGGTCCAACTTGATCACATATCCATTTATCCTGATCGCTTAATGACCTAGCAACAGCTGTAGCTCCTGCAGCTAAATTTCCTCTCAGCTCACCTTCTGATGGAACTCTGGCTATGGCTGCTTCCATAGGGGTGCCATCTACCAGGAGTATTCTTTTATCTCCTTCAATTATCTCAGGTATATATTTTTGAATCATTACCTTGACTTCACCTTTATCGGTAATATTTTCTAGAATCACCGATATATTGGGATCTTCTTTTCTTAGTCTAAAAATTGAAGCACCTCCCATTCCATCTAGGGGCTTTACAACTGTATCAAACTTTTCCTCAATAAATTCTCTAAGAAGTTTTATATCGCTGGTTATAAGGAAGGGTGTAGTGCATTGAGGGAATTCGGAAATGAACACTTTCTCGTTGCAATCTCTTAAACTGCTTGGTTTGTTCACTACCACTACCCCCTTTTTGGCAGCTGCTTCGAGTACATAAGTATTGTAAATATAATTAGAATCAAAGGGGGGGTCTTGCCTCATAAGTACAAGGTCTAGCTCGGATAAAGGAGATATTGTTTTCTCAGTAAGCTCATACCAATTTTCTGGGTCTGCTTTTACTGTTACCTTGCAAGTTATAGCGAAAGCTCCTTGCTCTGAAATAAATAGAGAATTAGGTTCCATATAATAAGTCTCATAACCCCTTAACTGAGATTCCAAAAGAATAGATAAGGTACTATCTTTCTTGTAGTTTATTGAACTAATGGGATCCATTACTACGCCTATTTTCATAACACCTCTAAAAAAGCAATCTTACTCTAACAAGGACTAAAACTCTCCACTCATTGTTCTAATGGCACTCAAGGAAGAGATAACAGCAGTTTCAGCTCTTAATATTCTTTCACCTAAAGATACAGGCAAAAAATTGTGCTTACCCATCAAATCTATTTCTTTATTTGTAAAATCACCTTCTGGGCCAACAGCAATCGTAATCTCTTTTTTTAATTTTAGAGTTGAAAATTTTTTTTCTGCTTTTGGGTAAAGAACTATCCTTTGTTTTGTCTTAACACTCTTAAGCCACTGATTTAATGAGGAGATTTTATTTATCTGAGGAATCCAATCCTCTCCACATTGTTGACAGGCACTAATAGCAATTGATTCCCATCTTTTGTTCTTAGAATCTTTCTTCACTTTAACTACTGTTCTTTCAGAATAAATAGGAGAAATTGATTCTACACCTAACTCTGTTGCTTTTTGAATAGACATACTAAATGGTTCAGATTTTATTAAAGACTGCCCTAGAAATATTTTCACTCCCTGTCTTTCAGAAAATTTATTTTTTTCTATAACCCTCACTTCTATTTGATTTCTTTTTAACGAAACTATCTCTGCGATACAAGAAGACCCCATACCATCAAATAGCTCAATAAGTGCGCCCTTCTTTTTCCTCAAAACATGAGTTAGATGCTTGGAAGAATGTTTGTTTAAGTTTATTAATTTATCTTCGATAAATTTTTCTTTTGAATAAATTCTTGTGTAGTTCATGTTAACAGTCCTTTATTGTAGTTAATATTTCATTGATCCAGTAAAGGAATTTTGTAAGCTTTTATCCAGACAATTGCTCAATCACAAAAATCAGAATAGAAAAAAGAAATTTTAAATTATTAGAACTTGGAAATAAACTTCACTAACACTGTTCAATAAAAAAATAAAGCTTTCTTGATAAATTATTTTTCTTGAATCTCCTTTTCATCTGAGTATGATTTAACTTCCATTTTGTATTATTAATTTCTAACCAAAAACAGAACCTCATGACATCCCAGAAAAAGAAAAGATTTAACGGTGAAGGCAAAAGATTGAGTGATCAAGTAGAAAAAAGCATGAGAAAATATTTCAAAGAATTAGATGGAGAGAAAGCAACTAATATTTATAAAATGGTACTAAAAGAAGTTGAGCTTCCTTTATTAGAAGCAGTAATGAAGGAGTGTAAAGGGAATCAAACTTTGGCTAGTCAACTTCTTGGTTTGAATAGGGGGACCTTGAGAACCAAGCTTAAACAATACAACTTAATTTAAGCTGTAAATCTAGATGGCAGAAAAAGCCAATCAAATCAAAAGAGCTCTAGTCAGCGTATCTAATAAGAAAGATGTAGAAGATTTTTGTTCAGTCTTAGTTAAAGATTTTGGGATAGAAATTCTTTCTACTGGTGGTACGTTAAAAAGTCTAATCGAAAAAGGAATCCCTGCAACTGAAGTAAGTCAATATACTGAATTTCCTGAAATGATGAATGGTAGAGTAAAAACTCTTCACCCAAAAATTCATGGTGGGATATTGTCAAGGAGAGAAGTTGATAAAGAAGTAATGGAAGAAAATAATATTCTTCCTATAGATTTAGTCATAGTAAATCTTTATCCATTTTTGGAAACTATTTCTAAAAATGACGTCACACAAGAAGAAGCAATAGAAAATATTGATATAGGCGGACCTAGTATGATCAGGTCAGCAGCTAAAAATAATAAATTTGTAGGTGTTGTTGTAAATCCAGATGATTACCCTCTTGTTCTAGAAGAAATGAAAATAAATGAGGGTGCTCTTTCACAAAAAATGAGAAGTTCTCTGGCCACAAAGGCTTTTAACCATACAGCAAATTACGATACTATTATTTCAGGCTATTTATCTCACCTTTATGAAGATGATTTTCCTGATCGTATTTTTGCTAAATTTCAAAGAAAAGAAATAATGCGTTATGGGGAGAACCCACATCAAAAAGCAGCCCTTTATATAGATAACACAAAACAAGGCAATGGAGTAGGTAACGCTACTCAAGTACAAGGGAAACAACTATCCTACAACAATATAGCTGATACTGATGCAGCAGTTGAGTGTGTTCGTAGCTTTAAAGACCCTACTTGTGTAATTGTAAAACATGCAAATCCTTGTGGTGTGGCTTCTAATAAAGATTTAACTCAAGCTTATCAAAAGGCTTTTGAAGCAGATCAAACTTCTGCATTTGGAGGGATTATTGCCTTCAATAGAAAGCTAGAAGACCAAACTGCTCAACAAATAATTGATAATCAATTTGTGGAAGTAATTATAGCCCCTGGTATTTCAACATCTTCAAAAGAGATTTTAAAAACTAAAGAAAATATTAGGGTTTTGGATCTTAAGACTATGGAGGATTCAATTAAAGCATGGAAGTTTCTTAGTATTACAGATGGTCTATTAGTTCAAGAAACAGATAATGGAGTAATAACTAATGAAGACTTAAAGTTTGCCAGTACAAGAAAACCTTCTGAGGAAGAAATTGAGAATTGTTTATTTGCCTGGAAGGTTTGTAAGTTCGTTAAATCAAATGCCATTATTTACGCTAAAGAAAATCAAACTATAGGCATTGGAGCAGGTCAAATGAGTAGAATTGATAGTGCACAAATAGCTGCTTCTAAAGCAAGAGAAAGAGGATTTGATACTAAAGGAAGTGCAATGGCTTCTGATGCTTTTTTTCCATTTCGAGATGGAATAGATGTAGCAGCTGAGATGGGTATTACTTCTATTATTCAACCTGGGGGCTCTATAAGAGATGAAGAGATTATTCAGGCAGCAGATGAAGCAGATATAGCAATGATCTTTACCGGCATGAGACATTTCAGACATTAAAATGAAGGTCTTAATAGTTGGAGGTGGTGGTAGAGAGCATGCATTGGCTTGGAAGGCAACAAAAAGTAAATTAGTAACTCAAGTTTATGTAGCCCCTGGAAATGGGGGGACTGAAAAAGATGACAACATTCAAAATATCAATATACCTGCTGAAGATATAAATAAACTGGTTGAATTTGCTTCTGAAAGAAAAATAGACCTAACCATTATTGGCCCAGAGGTTCCCTTGGTAGAAGGTATTACAGACTCTTTTAAACTGAAAGGATTAAAATGTTTTGGACCAAGTAAAAAAGCATCTCAGCTGGAAGGATCAAAGGAGTTTATGAAAAAATTTCTTACTAAATATAAGATCCCTACAGCTGCATATAGATCCTTTGTAGATCAAAAACAGGCTTTAGATTATTTAAATAAATCATCTTTCCCTGTTGTCATAAAAGCAGATGGCTTAGCTGCAGGTAAAGGAGTAACGATAGCAAATAATTATGAAGAGGCAGTTACTGCAATTCAGGAATGTCTTGAACATAAAGCCTTTGGTGACGCAGGAAATAAAGTAGTTATAGAGGAGTTTTTAACAGGAGAAGAAGCTAGCTTTATTGTTCTAACAGATGGTAAAAGAGCAATTCCTCTTGCTTCATCTCAAGATCATAAAGCTAGAGACAATCAAGACAAGGGTCCAAATACGGGAGGAATGGGGGCCTATTCACCTGCACCAATTATTACAAAATCTTTACATAAGGAAATTATGGATAAAGTTATTTATCCAACAATTCAAGGTATGTCTAAAGAAGGAATATCTTACCAAGGGTTTCTTTATGCAGGCCTAATGATAGATAAAGATAATAATATAAAGGTATTAGAATTTAATTGCAGATTCGGAGACCCTGAAACCCAACCTATACTTATGAGACTAAAATCAGATCTAATTGAATTATGTCTACAAACGGCTGAAGGGAATTTACAAGAGCAAGAATTAGACTGGAGATCTGAGGTAGCCCTAGGGGTAGTAATGTCTTCTGGAGGATATCCTGGTTCTTATAAAAACGGTCATCAAATAAATGGATTACCAAAAGAAACTGAATTTCTTAAAGTATTTCATGCTGGAACAGAAGTTAAAGATAATAAGATTTTAACGTGTGGTGGTCGAGTTCTCTGTGTAACTGCTTTAGGCAAAAATACAACTGAAGCCCATAAAAATGCTTATAATTGTGTTGAAAATATTGTTTGGAAGGATTGTTTCTATAGATCTGATATAGGATATAGAGCAATAAAAAGAGAGAAATGACAGATATCATAGACCAAATCATAATTGAATTTGATAAGGGGTTACAATCCTCTTTCTCTAACAGAGAAGAATCTAAAAGAGCTTACCCAGGAGAGCTTGTTGCAGAAAAGAGTATGAATGAAGATGAAAGAAATCATTCGGCTGGACTAATGAGAGTAAACCATGCAGGTGAAGTATGCGCTCAAGCTTTGTATAGGGGGCAAAGTATTGCCACTCAAAATAAAACATTAAAAGAGCACTTAACTAAAGCTGCAGAGGAAGAAGAAGACCATTTATATTGGTGTAACAAAAGACTTAACGAGCTTCAAAGCAATTCTAGCGTTCTAAATCCAATATGGTACGGAGTTTCTTTTTCAATGGGAGTTTTGTCAGGTCTTGCTGGAGATAAGTGGAGTCTAGGTTTTGTGGAAGAAACAGAAAAGCAAGTAGTTAAACATCTAGATAGTCATTTAGATGCTGTTTCTAAAAATGATAAAAGATCAAAAAAAATTATAAAGCAAATGCGAAAAGATGAAGATACCCATGCTGAAGAAGCTAAAGAAGCTGGAGCTTCTGAATTACCTCAAGAAGTAAAGAAAGGAATGTCTTTAGTTGCTAAAGTAATGACATCAACAAGCTATTACATTTAATTGTGAAAAGTTAATTAAATTTATTGCTAAAAAGTTTTACATAAGTATCATGCGACCCGCAAATCACTATTATTTGAAAAAAGGAAAATAATGAATCTATATGTTGGAAACCTTCCTTGGAGTGCCACGGAAGAAGAACTTGAAGCTCACTTTGCTCAAGCAGGCCCTGTAAAGGCTGTTAGAATAATCACCGAAGGAAGATCGGGCAGATCAAAAGGTTTTGGTTTTGTAGAAATGGAATCTACAGAAGCTGGACAATCTGCTATTGAAACTCTAAATGGAAAGGACTTTGGTGGTAGAGAGTTGAGAGTTGATACAGCTAGCGAAAGAAGCTAAACCTTTAGCTTAATCTTTACTCGTCTTCAATTACAACAGCTGTTCCTATAATTAGGAGCTCAGCTGCTCCTTGTGAGATTACTGAAGTAGTTGTAGAAACACTAATTATGGCATTGGCCCCATGGCTTTCTGCGTCCTTTATCATTCGATCTATAGCTTGCTCTCTGCTCTCTGCCATTAGTTTCGTATATTCTTGGATTTCTCCTCCCACAATATTCTTAAATACCGCAAGAATGTCTTTGCCAATATGTCTTGCTCTTATAGTATTGCCTTTAACTAAACCTAAAGTTTTAATTATCCTCTTTCCTGGTACATCAGGACTTGATACAACTAACATTTCTAAACCTCCACATCTTTATAAGGATCCTTCTTAGACTCCTTAAATCTCTGTCTAAGAGCTGAAATTAACAGAATTAGAAAGCCTATCCAAACTACAGAGATAGATATTTTAAAAACTATAAATTCTGCCTCTAGGACTCCTCTATAAACGCCATATACGGTCAAAGCTATCCAACCCCCTAGTAAGAAAACTAAACCAATATTTTTCATTCTACAAATTATCTAGCTAAAGAAAAGTTCTTGCAACTCCCTTCCAGGATCTGCAGATCTCATGAAAGTCTCACCTACCAAGAAGACATTAACTCCATAAGATTTAATTTTCTCTATATCCCTTTTTGTTTTAATACCACTTTCAGAGACAAGAACTATATCTTTAGTTGCTAACCGAGATAATCTCTCTGTTGTAGATAGACTAATTTCGAAAGTTTTTAAATCTCTATTATTAATTCCTATAAGTTTAGGATTAAAGTTCAATGCTCTTTCCATCTCCTCCTCCGAATGAACTTCTATTAAAACATCTAATTGTAAGTGGGAAGATAATTCTAAATAATCCTTCAGTTGTATATCAGATAAAGCGGCCACTATTAATAAAATACAATCGGCTCCATATAATTTGCTTTCATAAATTTGATACTCATCAACTATAAAATCCTTTCTAAGGACAGGTAATTTGATTGATCTCTTTACTTCTGATAAATGATCAATAGAACCTTCAAAGAAAGGTCTATTGGTTAATACACTTAAACAGGTAGCATTTGCATCTTCATAATTTCTAGCTAATTCAATCGGATTGAATTCTTTTCTTATAACCCCTTGGCTTGGACTGGCCTTTTTTATTTCAGCAATTATTCCTATTTTATTCTTTTCTAGAGATTCTTTGATCCCTCTTATAAATCCTCTTGAAGGTTCGCTTTGCTCTATATTTAGCTTTAATTTTGATAAAGGAATTAAACTCTTTCTTTCAGATAGAGAATTTTTTGCATCTTCTAAAATTTTATCTAAATAACTATTTTTCATTTTCCTATAAGTTATTCGTAAAGAGCCTAAGCTCTTCGAGCTTTTGGACTGCTTTTCCATTTTTTAAATTCTTTTGGGAAAATTCAACACCTTCCTTAATATCATTTACAATACCTGCTACATAAAGCGCCGCACCTGAAGTCATTGAGATCATATTACTTGCTGCTTCAATTTCGCCATTCAATGCCTTCCTTGAGAGGTTCAAACTCTCTTTGGTCGAATTAACTAGTAAATCATCAATAGAAGAAAAATTAAAACCAAAGTCTTCTGGTGAAATAACATACTCACTTATTTTCCCGTCTTTTAGCTCTGCTACATTAGTCAAAGAACCAATACTTATTTCATCTAAACCATCCTCAGAATGAACTACCATGACATGTTCACTACCTAACTCTTTTAACACCTCAGCTACTGGCCTAACCCATTTGATGTCATATACCCCCATAACTTGTCTTGTAGTTCCTGCTGGATTGGTTAGAGGACCTAAAAGATTAAAAATTGTTTTAATAGCAAGGTCCTTTCTGGGACCTGCAGCATATTTCATAGCGCCATGATGTGCAGGAGCAAACATAAAACCTATTCCTACTTCTTCGATACAATCTTTCACTTGCTCAGGATTAAGATCTATTGATACACCACTACTTTCTATGAGGTCGGCACTTCCACTGCTTCTAGTTACACTTCGATTTCCATGTTTTGCTACCTTCGCACCACATGAGCTTGCTAGAAAAGCAGCAGTAGTGGAAACATTAAAAATTTTCTTACCTACTCCGCCTGTTCCACAAGTATCAACCAGATTAGTTTTATCAACTAGAACCTTTGAAGAAAGACTTCTCATTACTTCAGCGGCACCAATGATTTCTTCTATAGATTCACCTTTAATATTTAATGCGACCAAAAATGCCCCTATTTGTGCATCTGAAGCTAACCCTGTAAGGATTTGGTTTATTACAGAAGACATCTCCTTCCTATTGAGATCTCTTCCACTCATTATTATTTTGATACTTTCTACAATATTCATAAGTAATCTTTATATCTTAAGATAATTCTCTAATAGGTTCATACCTTGTTCAGTTTCTATTGATTCAGGATGAAATTGGAAACCTACCAAGGGTAAGGAGTTATGCTGGAATCCCATAATAATATTGTCATCAGTCCATGAATTAATAATGAAATCCTTATCTAGGCTGTCTCTTTCTACAACTAAAGAATGATATCTTACTGCTTTTATAGGGTTTTTAATTCCCCTGAAAACCCCTTGTTCATTGTGAGAGACTTTAGATAATTTACCATGCATAACGTTCTCGGCTCTGACTATATTTGCGCCAAAAGCAGAGCCTAAACACTGATGACCTAAGCAAACTCCCAATACGGGTATTTCATCTTTAAATCTTTTTATTAAATCTACAGATATCCCGGCTTCATCAGGAGTACAAGGACCAGGAGATATAACTAAGAACTTAGGTTTTATCTTTTCGACCTCTTTGATGGAAACTAAATCATTTCGAATGACATCTACATTTTGACCAAGCTGGCAAAAATATTGCACTAGGTTGTAAGTAAAAGAATCATAGTTATCTATCATTAATAACATGATCTAACCTTTCAGCTTTTCTTGAACCATTTCAACAGCTTTGAAAATAGCTCTACCTTTATTCAAAGACTCTTTCCATTCTAAGTCTGGATCAGAATCAGCAACAAAACCACCTCCAGCTTGTATATAGAGCACGCTATCTTTAATGATTGCGGTTCTTATGGCTATTGCCATATCCATATTCCCCTGCCAAGAAAAATATCCTACCGCTCCCCCGTAAATACCTCTTTTTACCGGTTCAAACTCTTCTATGATTTCCATGGCTCGAATTTTTGGAGCTCCTGATAGAGTGCCTGCGGGGAAGGTAGCTCTGAAAACGTCCATAGCTTTCATCCCTTTTTTTAGCGTTGCTTTGATATTAGAAACCATATGCATAACATGACTATATTTCTCTATTCCAAATTTTTGGGTTACCTCCACTGTCCCAGGTTCTGCTATTCTTCCTACATCATTTCTTCCTAAATCAATAAGCATAAGGTGTTCAGCTATTTCTTTAGGATCATTAATCATATCCTTTTCCATATCTAAATCATCCTGTTCATCCTTACCTCTTCTTCTGGTTCCAGCTATAGGCCTAACAGTTACTTCTCCATCTTCTAATCTAGCTAGAATCTCTGGGGAAGAACCTACTATGTGAAAATCTTCTAAATTCAAGTAATAGAGATAAGGGGAAGGGTTTAGATGCCTGATTGATCGATATAATTCAACAGGATCGGAAGTAAAAGGAACAGACATCCTTTGTGAACAAACAACCTGCATAACATCTCCTGCCCTTATATATTCTTTTATTTTTTCAACTGTTTTTTTAAATTCCTTCTCCCCAAAACCAGAAATAAAATCCTTTTCAGTTGCTGGATGTTGAACTTTTTGAGAACTCTCTTGTGTTAAGGGGATAAGCAATTTTTTCGATAAGCTTTTAAGTTTCTTTTGAGCTTTAAAAATATCTTCCTGTGAATCACTTTTAGAAAGCACTATAAGATGTACCTTATTATTTAAATTATCAAATACAGCCACTTCTTCTGAAAGCATGAATAGTGCATCTGGGGTTCCTAGAGGGTCAGGAAGATCATTTTTAGATAATTTTGGTTCTATATATTTTATACAGTCATAGCCTAAGTAACCCACTAACCCCCCTGTGAAAACTGGCAGATCATCACTGATATCTACATCTATATTTTCCTGATAATCTTCAATGTACTTTAATGGATCATCTACAATAAATTTCTCTTCTATCTCGCCTTTTTTCCAAATCTGAATTTCATTCTTGAAAACCTTAAGTACTGTTGATGCAGGTAATCCAATTAGTGAATATCGTGCCCATTTTTCTCCTCCTTCTACTGATTCAAAAAGATAAGAAAAAGGTTGATTGCCTAATTTCTTAAAAACACTTAGTGGCGTTTCTAAGTCAGCTAAAATTTCTATTGAAATAGCTTTTCGTTTTTTAGACATTTGAATTCCTTACAAAATCTAGATTAATTTTTCACGCATCTTTGATATGATTTTTTTGTAATCGTTTTTACCAAATATTCCAGATCCTGAAACAAAGGTATCGGCTCCAGCAGAAGATATTTCTGCTATATTCTCCAACTTAACACCCCCATCAACTTCTAGCCTTATTTTTAGGTTCTTCTGATCTATGATCTCTCTTAATTTTTCAATTTTGTTTTTAACTGTCGGTATAAATTCTTGACCGCCAAATCCTGGATTTACAGACATAATTAAGATCATATCTAACTTATCCAAACAATTTTCTAACAAACTCACAGGGCTTGCGGGGTTAAGAACTAATCCTGCCTTACAACCACTATCCTTAATGAGTTGGATAGACCTATCTACATGGTCAGAAGCTTCAGGGTGAAAAGTTATATATGTTGCTCCTGCCTCTACAAAGTCTTCTATTAATCTATCGACCGGCCTAACCATTAAATGCACATCTATAGGAGCTTTAATACCATAGCTTCTGAGTGCCCTACAGACCATTGGACCCATAGTGAGATTGGGAACATAATGATTATCCATAACATCAAAGTGAACCCAATCAGCTCCTGCAGATAACACGGATTCCACTTCTTCCCCTAGTCTTGCAAAATCAGCTGACAGTATAGAAGGGGCTATTATATTTTTAAGTTTTGACATCTCTTTCTATTTAAAAGCGGCAGAGTTTACTCCTGAGCTAAGAAAGCGTCTAATTTTTCTAAATCTTCTTTTGTATTAATGTTTATTAAATAGCCTTCATATAACTCAGCAGAAACTAAAGAATTCTTAACTGCAACCTCTAAAACTTCAGACCAGAGATTATATTTCTTTTTCTTTTTATCCTTAAATAAAACTGGATTGATCAAAGATATACCTGAAAAGGTTAGTTTTTTTCCTAAACCTTCCATATTAGGCTCTTTATTCTCAAAAAACATATCCCCCTCTATATTATTTTCTGGATTCTCTATTAAAACTAAATGAGCCAACTTACCAGAAGGAATTGCAAAAGTGCTAAAATCAAAATCTGTCCAAATATCACTGCTTAGAAGCAAAAAGGGATCTTCTCCTAAAACCTTTAAAGCATTACCAATAGCTCCCCCAGTTCCTAAAAGCTCTTCTTCATGAATGTACTCTGCTTTAACTCCTAAATGAGACCCATCCTTAAGAAAGTCTTTAATTTGATCTCCTTCATGATGAAGATTGATCACCAGATCATCGTAACCAAATGATTTCAACCTTTCTACATTCCATCTTAAAAGAGACTTTCCTCCCGCCTCTAAAAGGCATTTAGGTTTATTCTCAGTTAGTGGAAGCATTCTCTTACCAAGACCTGCTGCAAGTAAAAAGGCCTTCATAGGATTTCCTTAATTTTTAATTTTAAAATTGGAAGTACCTTATTTCCTAAGTGACTAGATATAGCTTTAAATCTTTTATATTTGCTTGTTGTTTCAATGAAGAATTCTAATGTTTTTATAAGATCCGGTAGCCTAAAAGACTTTTTATCTCTTAAATGTAATCTTGATAAAGTACCTAATATTCTTAACTGTCTTTGTAGACTAGCAAAATCAAAACATTCTCTAGCTTCTAGGAAATCTACTTCCTTAATTAATCCAGATTCTATACTTTTACTAAGAAAGCTATCTAAAAATTGATTAACTTCTGAGTCTTTTAGCTCCAAATGAAGATCTTTTAATAAAGAAGCTGGGTCAAGGAAAATTGGACCGAAAGTGGCATCCTGGAAATCTAAGACCCCCGTACTTCCGCTTTCTAATACCATAAGGTTCCTTGTTTCAAAATCAAAATGGCACAAAGCTTTTGGCTGTTTTTCTAAATTATCAAGAATCTCATCATACATGGAGTTAATCATCTCAATTTCTTCTGATGTAGAATTAATTTGAAGTAGGCCTCTCAAAAACCATTCTTCGAACAATAACATTTGGTCTCTTAAATCTTTACGAGATAGCCAAGATAAGTTTTCGTTGTGGGGACATTTATTTATATTCACCATTTCATCTATAGCTGAACTAAATAAATGATGAAAATTAGATCGATTGATAGAAAATTGATAGGCTTTATCTCCAAAGTCCTCAATTAACATAAACCCCAGGCCTTCATCAAAATAAAAGACTTCGGGTACCGTGACTCCCTCTTTTTTTAAAAAAAGTGATAAAAATACAAATTGACGATTTAATTCTCTTTCTGGAGGTGAGAAAACACCAATAAAAGAAGATTCTTCATTACTTAGTCTAAAGTACTCTCTAGAACTTGCTTCTTCTCTAAGCCTCTCAATTGTATTTAAGGGAGCCAGATTGGAATTGGTTAACATCTTATTTGACCACTCAAAAAGACTATTTCGTATTTTAGGCACGTTTAAATATCAAGTATAAATATAAATAAATGATTATAACTAAGAGTCACAAAGTAAAAGAAATAAAGCACTTGAACTCTCAGTTAACTTTATAATCTAAGTAAGTCTATGTTTTTTATTAGAAAATTTGTATTAATTTTAGGATTTATGATTCTAATATTCTCTTCAATCTTTTTATATGCTGAAAATGTAGAAGAAATAGAGATTAAAAGTATCAGTGCTGAAAATATTTCAAATAATAAATCGGGAGACATTATTTTAGAAGGTAATGTTGAGATAAAAAGCAATTTGTTAAGCTTTTTTGCTGATAAAGCAATTTTTAATGAAAGCAAAGGATTGATAGAACTTTCCGAAAATATTTATGTAGAAAAAGGAGATTTGAGATTTAATTCTTCTGAATTACAAGGAGAACTAAAAACTAAAACTTTTTTATCAAAGAATATAGAAATACAACGGACAGATTCATTATCAGTTTCTGTAAATGATTTAATAGTCAAAACTTCAGGAAATGTAGAACTGATAAATAGCTCTATAACTAGTTGTTCGAAAGAAGATCCAACCTGGGCTATAACTACAAAAAAAATAACCTATCTAAGTAATGAAAGAACAGCAATAATTAAAGGAATAAAGCTTAAAATTAAAAATTTAACTGTATTATCCCTGCCTCATCTAAGGACTATTGTAGGGAATAAAAAAATATCTGGTTTCCTCTCTCCCAGCCTGCGTCAAACAAATGATGGGGTAGATGTCTCTATACCATACTACTTCTACTTAGCTCCCAATTATGATTTAGAAATAGCACCAAGATATATGACTTCTAGAGGACAAGGGCTATTCTCTAAGTTTAGGTATATTAATAAGAAAACATCAGGAGAAATTTTTTTTACTGCATTAGAAGGAGACAAGAAATATGAAGAGCAAACTAGCAAAAATAACTCTAGATGGAATTTCACTTGGAAAAATAATTTAGCTATAGACTCTAAATTTTTTTCTAGCATAAATTTTAATTCAGTAAGTGATGAATACTTCTTTAGAGATATAAAAGAAAACCAATTTGGACAAACTAAAACAAATTATTTACCTAAAAAGATCTCATTAGTATGGAAAACTCCAACTACACAAATTGACCTTGATGCAAGCAGCTTCCAGATACTGAATCCTTTTTCCCCGGAAGAATATGAAAAAAAACCCAGCTTAACTATACAAACCTTCTTGTCTAAAGAAGATATCTCTCTTTCTTTATATGCGAATAAAAGTGAATTTGAGATAGACGCAAATAATATTTTTAACCAGCAGGCTAAAACTATTAAAAGAGAATATTTCTCGCCAGAATTGAACTTCAAAAAGATTTTACCTAGTTCCTATTTCTCTATGTCAATTGGACATACTTCTATTGAACATAAAAATAGCTCTTCTGCTCTTAAAAGTTCAACACCTTGGGCTGAAATTGAATATAAGCTCTTTCTAGATAAAATTAATAAAAGTTCAAGTAAAAGCTTGATGCCCATAATTAAATATACTTATACAAAGGAGAAATCAGAGTTAATCAACGATCTTATCGATTCTAGGATACTGCCTTTTAATTACTTAACAATTTTTAAAAGAGACAGACTGGTAGGATTAGACTCCTTTCAAAAAAGTAATAAAATCATTTTGGGAATAGAACATTTCTCTAAAGGAAACTATTCTAACAACTTCACTTCTTTTTCTTTAGGGCAGGCCTTTTATTTAAAAGATGAAAAAGATCAAAATAAATTCGAAGTTAATAGCAATAAGTCTCCTCTAGTAACACAAATCAATAATCAAATAGGTAATAAACTTTGGTCTAAAGCTACTTTGGAATGGGATTATGACGTCAATAAAATAACTTCATCTAGTGTTGGATTGGCTTACCAAGAGCATAAAGATAAAAGAATAGAGATTAAATCTATCTATCGAAGAAAGGGCTTAAATACAGTTTATTTACCTTGGATAGATAATAATGACCCTATTAACCAGATAGAATTATTAATGCATTGGCCTGTTTTGAAATCCTTCAGTTTTTTTTCTCGCTTACAGAAGGACTTAGAAAAAAAAGAATCAACAGATATTCTATTTGGCTTTGAATACTCAAACTGCTGCCTAAAATGGGGCCTAATGCATAGAAAATGGACAGAAGAAGACTATTTTTCTTGGGAAAAGAATTACATGTCTCCAATAGAGGCAATTAGCAGTGGGTTCAATCCTTCAAGGAAAAGAAGTAAGACTTATGTTTTCTTTGAACTTAAAAATATAGGCAGATTAGGTAAGGAAATTTCTAAAGTTTTATCTTCTTCAAGACTAGAATGATTGCATACATTTAAAACTAAGCTCAAAATACAACATTAAATAGTTATGAAATCGTTTTTAAATAAAAATATAAATAATTCAATTCTTCTATGTTTTCTGGTTTTATCAATCCAAACTGAGAGTCTTGAAGCTGAGATTGAACTTCTAGATAGAGTGGTTGCTGTAGTGGAATCCAGTGTAATCATGGAATCAGAACTTAATTTACGAGTTAAAGATATTATAGGTAGATTAAGAAACGAAGGAACAGAACTCCCTCCTCAAAAAGTTCTGGAGGAACAAGTACTTGAAAGGCTTATTATTGAAGAAATACAACTACAAATAGGTGAAAGAGCTGGAGTAAAGATTAGCGATGAAGAGCTTAATAGAGCCCTAAGCATGATAGCTTCTGAAAACTCTATGAGTTTAGAGCAGTTTAAAGAAAATATTGAAGCAGGTAACCAATCCTATAGTAATTTAAGAGATTCTGTAAGGAAAGAACTGATAATCCAAAGGGTTCAAAGAGGAAAGGTAGGAGCTAATATAGAAATTTCTGAACAAGAAATCGAAAATTTTCTTAATTCACAAGAAGGTAAATCTAGACTGGCAGAACAATATAATGTGGAGCAGATTCTTTTATCACTGAATAGTGGAGCTACAGAAGAAGAAGTAAAACAAGTAGAAAAAGAAGCCCTAGATATTATAGATAAATATTCTAATGGAGAGAGCTTTAAAAAAATGGCTGCAACTTTTTCTTCAGGACAAAATGCTCTTGAAGGGGGTAGCTTGGGATGGAGAAGAGCATCAGAGTTGCCAAGTCTTTTTTCGGAAATAGTCCAAAAAATGAAGATAAAAGAAATATCAGAACCAATAAGAAGCGGAGCAGGTTTCCATATTATAAGACTGGCTGATAAGAAAGGAGATGTTGTTAAGTTTGAAGACCAAACTTTAGTTAGGCACATACTCATAAAGCCTTCAGAAATTAGAACAGAGAAACAAGCAGAGGAATTAATAGAAAGCATGCATGTAAGAGTGGAGGCAGGTGAAAGTTTTAAGCAATTAGCTAGGCAATACTCTGAGGATCCAGGATCAAAAATGGAAGGTGGTGATTTAGGTTGGAATACTCTAGATACATTTGATCCAACTTTTGAAGCTGTCATGAAATCTCTTGAGATAGGTGAATTATCAAGACCTTTCAAGTCTTCGTTTGGATGGCATATTCTAGAAGTTCTAGATAGAAGGAATGAAGATGTAAGCGATGAGGTGAGAAAAAACAGAGCTTATCAGATTATATTTAATAGAAAATTTGAACAAGAATTACAGAGGACATTAATAGAACTTAGATCAGAGTCTTACGTAGACGTAAAACTTGAGTCATGATTAAACTGGCTATCTCGCCAGGGGATCCTGCAGGCATTGGTCCCGATATATGCATTAAAGCTTTTGGTCTAAAAAAAAATTTAGATTTTATTCCGGTTATTTTCGGAGACTTGGGTTTATTTGAATCAAGGGCCAAGGCTTTAGACATTAATATAGAGATTAAAGAATACAAAAGACAAAAAGATTTAGATCCAAATTCCTTTTGGATCTCTCCTTACCCATTAGATAAAAAAGTTTTACCCGGCAAGCCTGATACCCATTATGGGAAGCTGTTAATTAAAATTCTTTTAGAAGCAGCAAATTTAACTAAAAAAAATGAATTCCAGGCTTTAGTAACTGGTCCAATAAACAAAGAGCTAATGAATAAATCAGGAATTGGGTTTTCTGGCCATACAGAAACTCTTGCTGAGTTTACATCCACACCTAAAGTGATAATGATGTTAGCTAACCAAAACCTAAAGATTGCTCTAGCAACAACTCATGTACCATTATCTGAAGTGCCTTCACAAATAACATATGGAAACTTGTCTGAATCCTTAACAATATTGAATAGAGAGCTCCAAGATAAGTGGGGCCACCAAGACCCTCTAATAAAAGTTCTAGGACTAAATCCTCACGCAGGAGATGGAGGCTATATTGGCAGAGAAGATAAAGAAGTAATAGCTCCTGTAATTGAACATCTCAAAGCTAAAGGAATGAACCTTGTGGGGCCAATTTCTGCAGATACGGCTTATCTAAAAAATGAAGATGAGCAAGTGGATGCCTATTTAGCTATGTATCATGATCAAGGTCTTCCGGTAATAAAGACTTCTGGGTTTGGTAATTCAGTTAATATTACTCTTGGCTTGCCCTTTATAAGAACTTCAGTTGATCATGGCACTGCTTATGACATGGCAGGAAAAAAAGAAGTAGATGAAACCAGCTTACTAGAAGCCTCGTATTTGGCCTTTAAATTGGCCAACCAAAATCAGTGTGATTAGAGCAAAAAAAAATTTAGGTCAGAATTTCCTAACTGATGGGGTGATTCTAAACAGAATAATAGAGGTTGTTAGTCCCAGAAAAGGTGACCACTTCTTTGAGATAGGGGCCGGCAAAGGAGCTTTAACAAAATTGTTATCACAACATATTAATTCTTTGGACAGCATTGAAATAGATCGATATTTGATAGAAAAATTAAAAAAACTTGAATCTAGTTCTACTAACTTGAAAATCCATGAAGGAAGTATTTTAGAGACTGAACTCAAGACATTAATTCAAGATAAGTCAAAATTCAGAGTAATTGGTAATTTGCCTTATAACATCTCTACTAAAATTTTGTTTTGGACTTTTAATAATAGTGAACATGTTTTAGATGTTCATTACATGCTTCAAAAAGAATTCGGTGAAAGACTTATTTCACCTCCCGGCAATAAAGCCTATGGAAGGATTAGTGTCTTAACGCAGTACATGTTCAAATGTGAGGGCTTATTTAAGATTTCACCTAGCAGTTTTACACCTAAACCCTCTGTAGAAAGTATACTTATCAAGCTTAAACCTAGACCTGGAATTTATATAAATTCTGCCGAAGCTATAAAATTACAAGAACTTACTAGGATAATGTTTACGAAGAGAAGAAAAAAGATTTCTACCTCGTGCAAAAGCATATTAAATCTAAAAGAGTTTAATGATTTAAATGTAAGTCCCGATTTTAGACCTGAATCCCTAGACCTGAAAGATTTTCTAAAAATTACTAAGTTCTTGATAAAAAGAGATCATGGCTAACTACGCTATAGGTGATGTGCAGGGGTGTTACTTCGAATTGAAGGGGTTGCTAGATCTAATAAACTTTGATGAAAGTATCGATAGACTTTGGTTTACGGGAGATTTAATTAATAGAGGCCCTGAGTCACTAAAGGCTTTAGACTTACTTTTTCGTATAAAAGATAATTGCAATATAGTCCTAGGTAATCATGATTTACACTTTCTTGCACTTGCTGAGAGAATAAGAAAACCTGCTAAAAAAGATACCCTTGATGAACTTCTTATAAACCCCTCTTTGGAAATATATAGAGAGTGGTTGAAGTCTTTGAATTTAGTTTATTATGAGAATATTGAATGCGAGAAAGGTGATAAAACATTCTTAATGACCCATGCAGGTGTCCCACCCCATTGGTCTTTTGAAGACTGTTTTCAAGCCAATAAAGAAATCAAAGAGACAATGGATAACAAGAAACTTTGGAATGAATTCTTAAAAAATATGTATGGAAATTATCCCAACAAGCATAGACCTAACTTAACTGGCCTTGAAAGAATGAGATTAAATACTAATTACTTCACTAGAATGAGATTTTGTAAAATTGATGGTGAATTAGAACTTGAGGCTAAAGGACCTGCTTCTAAAAACCCAGAAGGATTCAAAGCATGGTTCCAACATCCTTTAAAAATTAAAAAAGAAAATCTATCTTTAATCTTTGGGCATTGGGCTGCATTGGGTGGAATTACTAATGTTCCAGATATTATAGCTATTGATACTGGTTGTGTGTGGGGTTATAAATTATCTGCATATAGGTTAGAAGATGATCAAATCTTTAGTTATGATCAATTAAAAAATAAAAAATGAAAATTTTTCTTGTTGGCGGAGCGGTAAGAGATGATCTTCTAGATCTTGAAGTGAAAGAGAAGGATTGGGTAGTAGTGGGTAGTAATGAACAAGAAATGATCAATTTAGGATATAAACAAGTTGGTGCTGATTTTCCTGTTTTTCTTCACCCCGATACTAAAGAAGAATATGCCTTAGCAAGGACAGAAAGAAAGTCTGGTACTGGCCATAAAGGATTTGAGTTCAACATCACATCTAATGTGACTTTAGAGGATGATCTAAAAAGAAGGGATTTAACAATTAATGCAATGGCAAAGTCAGCTGAAGGTAATTTAATAGATCCATTTAAAGGCCAAGAGGACCTCAGGGGAAAGATCTTAAGAAAAGTCTCAGAATCTTTTAAAGAAGACCCTTTGAGAGTTCTACGAGTTGCTAGATTTGCTGCAAAACTGAAACATCTGGAATTCTTCATTGATAAAGAAACCATGTTGGAGATGAAAAGTATTTCTAGTTCAGGTGAGTTAAAGACTTTACCTAAAGAAAGAATCTGGCAGGAAACAAGGAAAGCATTGCAAGAAAATAACCCTGAAGAATACTTTAAAGTTTTAATAGAATCTGGTTTCGGTGGGGCATCCAATAATCTATCTAAGATAAATTTTGAATTATTAAAATCTATAAGCTCTCATGTTGATCAACATGACCTGAGGTGGGTATCTTTAGTGGTAAATCCGGAACTTAATATAGAAGATTTAAACCATATTTTTGGGGTACCAAAGAAAATTCGAGATCTAACAAGTTTATCTTCTAGGTTAATAAAGTTTGATCAAAGCCACCTTACCGATATCAAAAGTTCTGATATTTTAAATCTATTACTTAAATTAGATGCTTTGCGAAGAGAAAAGCGCTTTAGTAAAGCCTTAAAAGTTCTGAATGTGAGTAGATTATTCTCTGATAACAAAGAAGTTATACCTTGGGATAATATAACTAGAAAATTAAGAAAAATTAAACCTCTATCTAAAGCTAAAGAAAAAAATGAAATTATTAGAGATATAAGAGAACAAAGCTTAAAGATGATAGAGAGTGAATTGAAAAATCATGGATAAAAAGAAAGTTGTACTTGTTACTGGAGCCGGTAAACGAATAGGTAAAGATATTTCAAAGTACTTTCATAACAAGGGATTTGATGTAATTCTGCATTTCAATAAATCTTCTAAAGAAGCTGAAAACTTAAAAAAAGAATTACTTTCTGTAAGGGAAGATTCGTGTATAACTTTTCAAGCAGATTTCTCTAGTAAGACCTCTATTAATTCAGCAATTGAAGGTCTGCTAGCTAGAAATAATAGACTTGATGTACTAATAAATAATGCTTCTAGTTTTTATGCAACACCTATTGAAAAGGCTGAAGAACAGGATTGGATGAATCTCCTTGATACAAATGCAACTATTCCTTTTTTTCTAATAAAAGCTTTAAAACCTTTATTAGAAAAATCAAAAGGTTGTGTAATTAACATTTCTGATTCTGAAGTAGAAAAAGGAATATCTCAGTTCAGCTTATACGCAGCTGCAAAAGCGGCACTTGAGTCTTTTACTAAATCTCTTGCTAAAGAGCTAGCACCAAATATAAGAGTAAATGCTTTAGCTCCAGGTATTATTCTGTGGCCTGATGCAAATGAAATAGATGAAGAGGTTAAAGCAGAATTGATTAATCAAACTTCACTTAGAAGAATAGGTGAACCAAAAGATATTTCATCTGCGGCGTACATGTTATACAAATCAACTTACATAACTGGACAAGTTATAAAAGTTGACGGAGGTCGATCGATCTAATAGAAGATAAAAGCACGTAAAAATTAATTTACTTTCATCTATCTTTTATCTATCTTTCTTACCAAGAATCAATAAACAAGATATGGACTTTAAAGAGAATCAGAATATAGGAACGATGGATGTCCTTGAAAGACATCAATTTGATGTAGAGGCTTTAAATGCCTTTATGAAAGAATCTATTGAAGGATTTGAAGGACCGATAACGATTGAAGAGTTTAAAGGAGGACAGTCAAACCCAACTTACCTTATTAAGTCAAAGAATCAATCGTATGTTCTTAGAAGAAAGCCTCCGGGTAAGTTATTAAAATCAGCTCATGCCGTTGATAGAGAATACAGGGTAATAACTGCTCTTAATAATACTGGTGTACCAGTTCCGACCACCTATGCTTTGTGCGAAGATAATGAAATTATTGGAACTGCCTTTTACCTAATGGAATTTATGGATGGAAGGGTCTTATGGGATCCGTCAATGGCAGATTCATCTAATGAGGAAGCTTCAGGAGTTTATACCTCAATGAATAATACTTTAGCGAAACTTCATTCTGTAGATCCTCTTGAAATAAATTTAGAAAGTTTTGGTAAGCCTGGTAACTATGTTGGAAGACAAGTTTCTATTTGGACAAAACAGTATGTGGACTCTGAAACAGAAGAAATTTTAGAGATGAATAAATTAATTGACTGGTTTCCAAACAATCTTCCTTCTGATAAACCCTTAAGAATCGTTCATGGGGACTTTAGTCTTACCAATTTAATGATACATAAAGAAAAACCAGAGGTAATTGCTATATTAGACTGGGAATTATCTACTTTAGGTGACCCTTGTGCTGATTTCAGCTATCACTGCATGCAATATAGATTAAATCCTAATCTATCAAGTAAGGAATACTGTAAAAAAACTGGAATACCAACTGAAGAAGAATATGTATCTATGTATAGTAATGCCACTGGATACGATTTAAAAGATGAATGGGAACTATACATGGCTTACAATTTATTTAAATCAGCTGGAATCTTACAAGGAATTTTAGGGAGAGTTAGAGACGGGACTGCAGCAAGTAAACATGCAAAAGATATGGCTGCTCGAGTTAGACCTCTAGCTGAAGGAGCTTGGAAACTTATAGAAGAGAATTTTATCTAAAGTTACCAATATTTAGTTTGATTTAGAAAATATTTAAAAAAAGGAGAAATAATGGCAATAAATAAATTTTTAATAGAAGCAAGTCACATAATGATGTTTGCCAGGTCAATAGGAGATGATAATCCTGTTTACTATGATGAAGAATATAAATCAGAATCTGGTTGCGAGGGAATAATTGCCCCCCCAACTTTTGCCCAATCTAGTGCGCAGTTCGATCCTGATTACTTTCTTAGACCAAAAACCGGTGGTGAAGGATGGTTTGGATCAGGGAAAGAACCTACAGGATTAAAACCTACCTCCGGAGGAAGTGGAGGCGGAAGTGGAGTTGGTGCTTCGGGTGGACTGCATGCTGAACAGCATTTTGAATATCATTTACCGCTTAAAGCTGGAGATGTTCTAACAGCTACAACTAAACCTGGTAATGCCTGGGAGAAGGAAAGCAAAAGAGCAGGTAAACTTAAGTTTAGTGAATCTGTAACAGAATATAGGAATCAAAATGGAGACCTTGTTATAACAGCTACAGGCGTTGGTGTTCAAACTGAAAGACCTGTAGATAGTTAAGGAGTAAGTATGTTAAAAGCAAATGAATTAAAAATAGGTGATACCCACTCTGAAGTATTGGTTGAAGATCTTAAAAGAACACAGATTGTTCAGTATGCAGGAGCTTCCGGGGACTACAATCCCCTACATACTGATGAAATATTTACCACAAAAATTGCTGGTTACCCCACTGTTTTTGCGCATGGAATGCTAACTATGGGCATGACAGGCAGGATGGTAACTGATTATGTTGGTGATGGCACTTTAAAGAAATATGGTGTTAGGTTTACTAGCCAAGTGTGGCCAGGTGATACCTTAACAAGTGTTGCAACAGTTACAGACATAAGAGAAGAGGAAGGTGAAAACCTTATAGATTTAGAAATAGTCACTACTAACCAAGATGGGGTGGCGGTAATAACAGGAAAAGCAACTGCAAAAATAAACTCCTGAAATATGAACGAAGAAACAAGTCATCCAGAAATTGGAGGGCGTTATGCAAAATTTGCCCTCGCTATTCTTGTTGTTGTCTATGTATTTAATTTTATTGACCGACAAATTCTTTCTATTTTAGCTGAAGAGATTCAGGCTGATCTTGGAATATCAGATAGCGGTATAGGTTTTTTATATGGGACAGCTTTTGCAGTTTTTTACTCAGTTGTAGGAATTCCATTAGGCAGGTTAGCTGATGTTTGGACAAGAAAAAACCTTATAAGTATAGGGCTAGCTACATGGAGTTTTTTCACAATTTTATCAGGAACAGCAAAATCCTTCTTTGCCTTAGCCTTTTATAGAATAGGTGTCGGTATTGGAGAATCTAGTGCAAGTCCTTCTGCTTATT
The DNA here is from genome assembly GCA_045563675.1 of Gammaproteobacteria bacterium. Classification (GTDB taxonomy): domain Bacteria; phylum Pseudomonadota; class Gammaproteobacteria; order Magnimaribacterales; family Magnimaribacteraceae; genus AEGEAN-183. The sequence continues at coordinate 635,167 of JBJLIX010000001.1, read as the reverse complement.
CGCTGCTTTCAGATTATTTTTCTCCTAAAGTAAGAACAACCGTATTAGCCATTTATTCTAGCGGTGTTTATATTGGATCTGGCATAGGTTTGTTCTTAGGTGGGGCAATAGTAGATTATTGGAATACACTATTTCCTGACCCTTCCTTGGCACCATTTGGAATCCGTGGCTGGCAAGCTGCTTTTATAGCTGTTGGTCTTCCCGGTTTACTTCTTGCATTAGTTACCTGGCAGATAAGAGAACCTAAAAGAGGTTTAAGTGATGGTATAGAAACAAACCAACATCCCCACCCCTTTAAAGAAATGTTTAAAGAAATGATTGGCTTAACGCCCTTTTCCTTAATAGGCCAAGAAAAATTATTTAAAAATTTGTTTATAAATTTTTCCATTGCCCTCTTTTTAGTTATCTTTTGTTCTTTTCTTACTTCAAAAACAGGGGATATTGAACAATGGGTTGCTTTTGGTATAGGTAGCTACTTTATAGCTTGTTGGATACAAAGCTTAAGATTGAGAGATCCAGCAGTCTTTTCTGTAATCTTTAGAAGTAAAGCTCATCTATTGTGTCTTATTGGACTTCCCTTTATCCCTTTTGTTCAGTATGCGCATGGTGCTTTTCAGCCTATTTTTTATTTGCGAAATCATGGAGTTGAAATACTTGAGGTGGGTACTGTTTTAGGTCTATTTACTGCAATAGGAGGTTTATTGGGTATTGTTACAGGTGGCTTGCTAGGAGATAAATTGAGAGAGAATTACCCTAATGGAAGGCTGTATTTAATTATGTGTGTAACAATATTGATAGCTCCATCTTCTCTTCTTTATTTGTATGTAGAAAATTTATATTTTTCTTATTTTTGGAACTTTGCTTTTAGCTTCATAGCTCCAATGTGGCTAGGCTTGGGAGTTTCGACAATTGCTGATTTAGTTTTACCGAGAATGAGGGCCATCGCAGGTGCTTTTTTTATACTTATGTTGAGCATGTTAGGTATGGCTCTAGGACCGTACCTTACTGGAGAGATAAGTGATATCTTAATTTCTCAGGGGGTAAATGATGGTGATTCAATTAGAACTGCGCTAGCTTTATGCACTTGTGTTTTAGTAATAACACTTGGCTGTCTTATGGCGGCATGCAAGTTTCTACCTGAAGAAGAAGAAAATAAGGTTGAAATAGCAAGAAGTTATGGAGAACCTATATAAATCTTTCTTTTAGTATTTCTGAAAAGGAAACTTCTCGAACTGGATGCAGCAATTCACCTGCTAGCTCAACTAAAGGCTCTAATACAAAAAGATATTCTTCTATATCGCTACTGGGTAAAACAAAATCACTACTTTCAGTAATAAGATCTCCAAATAACAACAAATCAAGATCTATAACTCTATCGTTCATTCCTTTTTGACTAGCACCTCTTCCCATAGATCTTTCTATATTTTTAAGAACCTCATTAATACTTTGTGGACAAAGATCTGTCTTAAATCCTGCAACTAAATTTATAAAGTTTTTTCCTTCAAAACCTTCAGCTTTTGAGTAATATTTACTGGAAAAAATACAATCGAATTTATAGTTAAGATTTTTTTTGGCCTCTTCAATATTTGTTTCAGCATCTATATTGCTACCAATGCTTATGTAAACCTGAACCACTAGGATCGCTCTATTGTTATACCAACAGATTGAGATCCTCTTAAAGCTCCTGGTTTTTCAGCTGTAACTAATACAGAAGAAACGGGAAAATTTTCTAAAATAGTTTTAGCTACTTTTTCAACTAAATGTTCTAAAAGTTTACTCTTAGAACGCTCAACTAGCTTAATAACAGTTTTAGAGATTTCTTTGTAATTTAAAGCGTCCTTAATATTATCTGACTTCCCTGCCTTGCTAATATCAAAGCTAAGTTCAAGGCTAATAGATATTAATTGTCTAACTTCCCTCTCCCAGTCATAAATACCAATGATGGCTTCCACTTCTAAATTTCTTACAAATATTTTATCCACTTTAAATCTCAGATAAGCTCCACTTGGGCTTTATGTCTATTTTATCAATATTCTTACTCTTACTTAATCTGTAAAATCCTGCAATAGCTACCATTGCACCATTATCAGTGCATCTTTCTTGCCTAGGATAAAATAATTGCACATTGGGCATGTTTTCTTTAAATCTTTTCTTTAAATAAGCATTAGAGGCTACTCCTCCTCCTATAACTAGCTTATTAAGATCATTTTCTTGAATTGCTTTATTACATTTATTAATAAGAGTCTCAGATACAGCATACTGAAAAGAAGCTGCGATATTTGATTTAAAATTCATATCTAATTTATTTCTCTTCTTAACTAAATAATACACTGCTGTTTTTAAACCACTGAAACTAAAATCTAGGTTATCTTCCTTTACCATAGGTTGAGGTAGATCAAAGTGGTGGGGATCTCCTTTTTTTGCAATTCTTTCTATTTCTGGGCCGCCTGGATAATTTAAACCTAATAACTTAGCCACCTTATCAAAAGCTTCTCCGACTGCATCATCTCTAGATTGCCCAAGTAATTCATATTTACCGATATCAATAGTTTTAATTAATAAACAGTGTCCTCCAGAAATCAAGAGTGTTAAAAAAGGGAAAGTTGGGCTTGGTTTTTCTAAGAGATTTACAAGTAAATGAGCTTCCATGTGATTAATTCCTACACAAGGTTTTCCCCATCCACGACTTAAGGAGTTTGCTAAAGCTGCTCCTGTTAGTAATGGCCCTCGTAGGCCTGGTCCTGCCGTATAAGCAATGGCATCAATTTGATTTGGTTTAATCTTAGCTTGATGACAAGTTAAAGAAATAAGTGGTAAAAGTTTTGAAATGTGGTCTCTAGATGCAAGCTCGGGAACAACCCCTCCATACTGGGCATGGCTAGAAGCCTGAGAGAAGATATTCTCTGACAAAATCTGATTTAGAGAACTGTCATAAATAGCTATACCCGTCTCATCACAAGAGGTTTCAATACCTAAAATTCTCATCTTTTACCTTAAAAAATAACTATTCTGTCAATTAAATAAAAAAAAGAAAGACTTTCCAAAATTTATTGCCTTCTATAGAATTGCGCGACTTAAAACAGATATAAATTATGCCTTCTATAAAAATTAAGAGCACTGAATCCTTTGATGTCGGATTACGCAAGTTTAAGAGAGCTTGTGAAAAAGCTGGAATTGTCCCTGAAATTAGAAAAAGGGAGTTTTATGAAAAGCCTACCTCAGTAAGAAAAAGAAAAGCAGCAGCAGCTGTTAAAAGAGAAGCAAAAAATCAAAGAAAAAATCGCCTTGGTCGCCCTCCACGTTTCAGTTAAAACCAATTAATGGCTGAAAATTCAATAAAACCTCTGATAAGTGAGGCTATAAAGACTTCAATGAAGAGCGGTGATAAGGAGAATACAACTACTCTACGGATGGCTATTTCAGAGATAAAAAAGGAAGAGATTGATAAAAAATCTGATTTGACAGATCAAGAAATAATCACAATCCTTCAAAAGATGATAAAGCAGAGAAAAGACTCCTCTAGTCAATTCTCTTCTGCAGGAAGAGAAGAACTTGCTGAGAAAGAAGAAAGGGAAATAAAAAGTCTTAATGAATTTCTACCAGAACAGCTTACTGAGGAAGAAATAGAGAAACTAGTGTCTAAAACTATAAATGACCTAAATGTTCAATCTATTCAAGATATAGGAAAAGTAATGGGATCCCTAAAGTCTCAATTACAAGGTAAGGCTGATATGTCTATAGTCAGTAGGATAGTTAAACAGAATTTATCAGAATAGTTTAATTATCTATATATCTATCTTTTAGTCTCATCGACCTATTTTTTGTAGGTATACGTTTACCTGAAATGTAGACTTCTTCAACAAAAGTTGTTACTTCTAGAGGATCTCCACTCCAAATTACAATATCAGCAACATGTCCTGGTTTTATAGAACCTCTCTTCGAGATTTTAAAAACATCTGCTATGTTACTGGTCAAGCCTTTAAGAGCTTCCTCCCATGGTAGACCATAAGAAACAGCTATCCCTGCTCCTTGCCTACTTAGATAAGAATTATGAGTTTCATGAGAACTAATTAAAATTTTTACACCCGCTTGATGTAACAAATAAGCATTATCTAGTCTTGATCCAAGCTCATTAAATGAATTAGGAATATTATCTATAGGTCTTAGTATTACGGGAATCTTAGCTTTAGCTAACTGTTTTGATACCCTCCAACCTTCTTCAGCCCCATTTATTATTAGATTAATGTCTTTTCTTTTAGCAAATTTAATTAAGGTTAATATGTCTGAAGCACGATTAGCTCTTACCACTAAAGGTATTTCTTTACTCATAACCCTTCTAATAGCCAATAAGTCCCTTATTGAATAATTAATATCTTCTGGAACAAAAAGATCACTACCACCATTAAAAGAAAAATTAGCTTCAACTAATGTAGAAAGGTCGAGAGAGTCTTCTAATAATTGAATTTTAGCTGCCATGGAATCCTCACCCCCATTAATGTTTGCTGATAAAGCTATATTTGAGCTTATAAGGCTATCTTCTAAAGATCCTGATAATGAGAAAACTGAGGTTAAACCAGAGAATAAACCTGAACTGCTTGGTGAAGTAAGGCTTAAAGTGATTCCACCATTCAAGTTATAAGGAATGAGTGTAGACGATGGATTAAAAGCTGAATCAATACTCAATCCTGCTGAATAAATTTCAGACCTATCATCCCTAGTCTCTGGTACCAACTCAATCTCTATTATCCCTAACTGAGATAGTGGGGCTATTAAACCTGGAGAAATTACTTTACCTTTTAAGTCTTTGACTTCAGCTCTAGATGAAGTCAAATTCTTTCCTATTCTAATTATCTTACCGTCCCTAATTAAGAGATCAGTATTCTCAAGGGTACCTTTGTCAGTTGCTGTATGTATTTTTGCATTCTTAAAAATTAATTCTTCCGATAAAGATAAAGAAGAGATTATTAAAAAAAGAAAACTAATTATTATTTTATTCGGATTCATAGCCTGTCCTCCTCTGAATTAATAATACCTAACTCAAAATCAGTGGCCTTTGGTGTGGCAAGGTCGTCTTTGTCGTAGAGGAGTACACCATCTACGAAAACCTTTTCAGTTTTAGTATAAACACTGAAGGGGTTACCATCCCAAATCACTATATCGGCCATTTTCCCAACTTCTAAAGATCCAGTCTTGTCGTCTATTCCAAGTCCTTTAGCTGGGTTCAAAGTTATCCATTGAATTGCTCTAGCAGCCGGTATATTTAATCCTGCTCTATTACCAGCAGCCATAGCTTTAGCAGCTTCTTGATTTAATCTTTGTATGCCAACAGCAGAATCTGAATGAATAATCGCGCAACCAGTTCCAGACTTAGCCTGATCGATAATTGCAGCGTTTTCCCAAACCATATCAAATGCTTCATGCTTAAATCCCCACCAGTCAGCCCACACTGCTGCACAGACTTCATTTTCAGCTAGGATATCTGCTACCTTATAAGCCTCTATTGCATGGTGAAAAGTGGTTACTCTGTAGTTAAATTCCTTAGCTACATCTAACATAATGGCCATCTCTTCACCTCGATAACAATGATTTTGGATTAGAATTTCCCCGTCTAGTACACCTAGAAGAGTTTCAAGTTCTAAATCTCTGGAAGGTGCATTCTCCAATTCTTTATCTTCATCTGATTTAGACTCATATTCTGTAATATCATTTCTGTAATCTTGGGCCTTTATCCAAGCCTTGCGGTATCCAGCAACATTACCCATCCTTGTAGATGGCTCTGTACGCCTTGAACCATAAACCCTCTTAGGGTTCTCTCCACAAGCCATCTTTAAAGTATAAGGAGCCCCAGGGAATTTCATACCTTGTACTGTTCTAGACCAAACATTTTTAAGAGTAACACCTCTCCCTCCAATTAAATTTGCCGATCCTGGCAATACATGAAAAGTAGTAATTCCACCTTTTAGAGCAAGAGGCATTTGTGGGTCCTGCGTCCAAACTGAATGCTCAGCCCATACATGAGCTGTTACTGGACTTGTAGACTCATTCCCATCGGAACTCGATCTCAAATTGGGAGCTGGATAAACTCCCATGTGCGAATGAATATCTATAATTCCTGGAGTTACCCACTTTCCATTTGCATCAATTACTCTTGCATCAGCGGGTTGCATTACGCCCTCCCCAATAGCTTTGATCTTATTAGAGGAAATTAAAATATTTCCTTTCTCAATTTTACTTCCTGTACCAGTAAAAATTTTGGCATCTTTAATATAAATATTTCCACTTTCACTTGGTTGATATGTTGACTCAAAAGCTGTTGATTCTTTTGAAGACAACGGAAAAATAAATAGCAATCCTATAAATATTATAATTGTTAAATTTTTCATTCTTTCCCCCTTTTTCCTTTTATAAGCGCTACAGCACTCTGATCTACTTCTAAATTAAGTTTGGCTCCATCTTCTACTGAGAGCAAATTAGTAGACTTTATTGTTTCAGGTATTAAATAAACTGAAAAACTTTCTTCTTCAACTTCTCCTACAGTCAAACTTACTCCGTTTAAAGCCACATAACCTTTAGGGAAAATATACTCTCCCCATTCCTTAGGTTTCTCAACTGAAATCTCTATTTCATTCCCCATATTGTTTAATCTTGCTTTACAAGCACAACACACATGCCCAGACAATATATGCCCACCTACTTCATCACCGAATTTTAGTGATCTTTCTATGTTTACTTCTGAAGTTTCATTTAGATCTTCGAGATTCGTTGATCTTAAAGTTTCCTTTATAACATCAAAAGATATTCTATTTTCTGTATATTCAGTAGCTGTCAAACAAACCCCATTAACAGAAATACTTGCTCCTTTCTTTAAATCTTTATTGAATCCCTCGGGAACTTCAACATGAAGCACTAGACCTGTAGAAAGAATATCTTTTTTTAATACTAGCCCCTTGGCTTCAACAATTCCTGTAAACATATCTACTCATTTAATGGAACTCTTAGCTTTTCAGCAATACCCTCATGGCCTGAAGTTTTTAAAAAGATTATAAGATTAGATAGATTTGAAATTGAGAAGATAGGGAAGCCAAATTCATCCATTAACGTCTTACTAACTTCCCCTCCTTGATCTTGCTCTTGCCTATCTAAAGCAATTATTGCTCCAGAAATAGTCCCTCCAGACTCTTTTACTAGTCTAATTGAATTTTTTAAAGCTGTTCCCATCGTAAGAACATCATCAATGATAAGAACTTTCTTGTCTTTTACAGATCCTACAAGACTGCCACCTTCACCATGATTTTTTTCTTCTTTTCTATCAAAGCAAATAGGGATTTTTTTAGAACTTTTCTGGTTTAGAGTTGTTGCCACTGCAGAAGCTAATGGGATACCTTTATAAGCTGGTCCAAATATTACATCATAATCTAAGTTTAATTCAGTAATCTTTTCGCTGTACATTTCCGCTAATTCAGCCAAATTACCAGTTTCTAAAAATACTGAGATATTAAAAAAGAAAAGACTCTTTTTTCCTGATTTTAGAATGAAATCTCCAAATAATAATGCTTTAAGATCTATGGCTAATTCCAAAAATCTATTTTCTATCTCTGCCATTAGTATTTAAAACTCAAATAAAATATTTACTTAAACAAGTATTGTAATTGTTTTCATCCTAGAATAACCTCATTTTAGAAAACATGGCAAAACTTATAGTCATATCAGCTCCTTCAGGTGCAGGAAAGACCTCTCTTATAGCTGCTTTTTTAGAAAAAATAAAAAATCAAAATTTTATTCTCAGTATCTCCTTTACTACTAGACCCAAGAGAGAGAATGAGAAACATGGAGAATCATATTTTTTTATAGATAAACAGAAGTTCAAGAAAATGATAGAAAATAATGATTTTTTAGAATTTGCTGAAGTTTTTGGAGATTTCAAAGGCACAAGCAAGTCTTGGGTTAAACAAAAACTAAGCGAAAATATGAATGTAATTCTCGAACTTGACTGGCAAGGAGCTAATCAAGTTAAAGAAATCTATTCAGATGCCAAGACTATCTTTATCTTGCCTCCCTCTTATGCTGAATTAGAGCTGAGATTAAACTCTAGAGGATTAGATAAAATAGAGGAAATACAAAAAAGGTTAGGGGAAGCAAGAAAAGAGATTGAAAATGGTAAAAGTTTTGATTACCTAGTAGTAAATGATGATTTTAAATCTGCACTTGAAGACTTAAAAAATATAATTATTGATGAGAAAGAACTAGTAGAAAAAAGAAAATCTCTTGTTAAAGACTCTATAAAGGCTTTATTGGAAGAATAATCAAATATACTGTAGAATGCGACCTCCTTTTTTACTAGAGAAAAATTTATGGCTAGAGTTACTGTTGAAGACTGTCTGGATAAAGTTCCTACGAGGTATGACTTAATAATTTTAGCTGCTAAAAGGGCAAAGCAGTTAGCTACTGGCGGAAGAAAAGCAACTTTGGAATGGGAAAATGATAAAGCAACTGTAATGGCTTTACGAGAAATTGAAGCAGGAACAGTAACGGCAGATAATATCAATGACCTAACAGTTGATATTTCAGACCTAGAAGACGAATTCTCAGAAGAACTTGCTGCAGAAGACCTTCCTCAAGAATAAATATTACTAAATTATTTTTTTGTTGCTCAATTAGGGCTAACATAAGGACTTATGGAATCAATTGAAGCCTTATCTAAAAAGTTATCGGACTATTTAAAGCCCAGTCAAATTGAGCAAGTTCATAAAGCTTATGAGTTTGCTCATGAAGCTCATTCGGGTCAATTCAGGACAAATGGAGATCCATATGTCAGCCATCCTATAGCTGTAGCTAATATCTTAAGTTCATTCCATATGGATGAAGATAGTCTTTCGGCTGCAATGCTTCATGATGTCATAGAAGATTGTGGAGTGCCTAAAAGAATAATAGAAGAAAAGTTCAATAAGAATGTAGCTGATCTTGTTGATGGGGTTAGTAAGTTAGATCAACTTGATATGGCATCTTCAGCTGAGGTAGATGCAGAAAACTTTCAAAAAATGATTTTAGCTATGTCTAATGACATGAGAGTAATAGTAGTAAAGCTTGCAGATAGACTACACAACATGAGGACCATTGAATTTCTTGAAAAAGATAAACAAAAAAGGAAGGCTAAAGAGACTCTTGAAATTTATGCTCCCTTAGCACATAGAATTGGTATGAATCATGTATATAGGGAGCTAGAAGATAGATCTTTTAAGGTCCTCTATCCCACTAGATATAGAAGGTTAAGAGTGGCCCTAAAAAAGAATAGAGGAAATCAAAAAAGATTACTCAACAAAATTAAAAGAGCCCTGGAAAAGAAATTAGTTGATCAAGGCATTCCAGCGTACGTGGAAGGAAGAGAAAAGCATACATATAGTGTTTACAGAAAAATGAAAATAAATAAAAGATCATTTGAAGAAATAATTGATGTTAGCGCATTTAAAGTAATAGTAGATAACGCAGATAATTGTTACAAAACTCTAGGTGTTGTGCACAATATATTTAAACCTATAGAAGGAAGGTTCAAAGATTACATCTCAATTCCTAAATCAAATGGTTATCAGTCAATACACACAGGTGTTATAGGGCTAGATGGGCAACCAATAGAAATACAAATCAAAACTAGCGACATGAATGAGATGGCTGAAAATGGTATAGCCTCTCACTGGATCTACAAGATGGGAGAAGGAACCGAAACAGGACCTCAACAAAAAGCTAGGAGATGGGTTTCAGACTTATTGGAATTAAGAGACAACTTTGATACTTCTAAAGATTTTATAGAGTCAGTAAAAACAAATATTTTTCCTGATGAAATTTATGTCTTCACCCCTGAAGGAAAGATAATCCAATTAACAGCAGGTTCTACTGCAATAGATTTTGCTTATGCTGTTCATACCGACATCGGACATCATTGTAGGGCTTGCAGAATAAATAGGAAATTAGCGCCTCTAAGTGTTCCCCTGGAAAGTGGTCAAACTATAGAAATCTTAACAGAGAAGCTTCCTCAAACCTCGCCTGCATGGCTGAATTTTGCAGTCACTTCTAGAGCTAGAAATAGTATTAGACATTATTTAAGTAACTTAAAAAAATCAGAAGCAAGAAAACTAGGCAAGAAATTACTTGAGCAATCTTTAGGTTCTTTAAATGTGAAATTAAGACACTTACAAAAAGACAAACTAACTGAGGCATTAAAAGCTATAGGAGTTAAAAGCCTAAATAAATTACTAGAGGAGATTGGCTTGGGGAACAGAGTAGGTAATGTAGTTGCAAGACAAATTATAGGATTCCTTAATCAGGAGAATTCAGATAAAAACTCTGGCTTATTTCTAGAAATTACTGGAACCGAAGGTCTTGTAGTGAATTATGGAAATTGTTGCAAACCAATACCCGGGGATTCAGTTATAGGTCATTTTACTTCAGGAGGGTTAGTGGTTCATCAGGAAAGATGTAAAAACATTCTTCCTTTTAGACAAGACCCAGCTCAGTGCTTCCCTGTATATTGGCATGAAGAATTAGATAGGGAGTTCTCTGCTGATATAAGGATTCAAGCCTATGATGAACCTGGTTTATTGGCTACTTTGGCATCGACTATAACTAATTCTGAAACAAATATTGAATCAGTACAAACGCTTGAAATAGATATTGATCATGTTGAATTTAACATGACTTTGCAGGTTAAGGGGAGAGATCACTTAGCTTCAATAATGAAAAAAATTAGAAAACTAAAAAATATCTCATCAATAAACAGGATACACGATCAAGAATTAAGAGAGGTTAGTACAATACACTAAAAACATTATGAAAAAAAAGATAGAAACAACAGACGCACCTCGAGCTCTAGGGACTTATTCTCAAGCAATCACTTCTGGGAATATGACTTTTATGTCTGGACAAGTTCCATTAGACCCAGAAACTATGAAACTCGCTCAGGGTGAAGAAGATCAGATAAGACAGACCTTTAAAAACATAATGGCAGTCTGTGAAGCTTCCGGTGCTACAACAAATGAAATAGTGAAACTGAATGTTTACTTATCTGATCTTGGAGTATTTGAAAAAGTTAATGAAATTATGAAGGAATTCTTCTCTGAACCGTATCCTGCCAGAGCAGCAATTCAAGTATCTAAACTACCTCTTGATTCTTTGATAGAAATAGAAGGAATAATAGTTCACAACTAAAAAATTACTCATGCCTGAAGGCAGTAAACAAAAACACCCAATAAATAAAATAAAGGGGGTCGGTCCAAAAATTTCTGAACTTTTAGGCAATTTAGGAATTTTCGATGTGGAGGATGCTCTATTCCATCTTCCTTATAAGTATGAAGATAGAACAAATCTAACTCCCATAGGGGATGCTCCTTACGAAACACCGTTATTAGTTGAAGGCGAAATACTTAATTCAACAGTGGTATTCCGAGGAAAAAGAATGCTTATAACTGATATATTTGATGGAACAGGAAGAATGACCATGAGAATGTTTCATTTTGCTTTAGCTCAACATAAAACTCTTAAGAAAGGTCATAAAATAAGATGTTTTGGAAATATAAGACATGGGCCTAAAGGCAAAGAAATGATTCATCCGCAGTATCAAGTATTCTCTAAAGATGAAGAGCCAAAGATAGAAGATCACTTAACTCCAATTTATCCCTCTACTTCAAACCTCCAACAAGGGAGATTACGAAAATTAATTCAGGAGTCCATTGTTTACTGTCAAAAAAATAATTTATTAGAAGAAATCTGGGAAACTTATCACAAGGAAGGCTTCAAAGATTTACTAAGTGCGCTAAGTTTTATTCATAGGCCACCTGCTGAAACAAGCTTGGAGTTACTCTCTTCTGGACAACATCCGGCTCAAAAGAAACTAATTAAGGAAGAACTGGTAGCTCATATACTTTGCTCAGGTATGTTAAAGAGGGAAACTGAATTAAGAAAACCGCCTCAAATGAAATCCAGTTCTAAGAAGGAAGATCAGTTTCTAAGTTCACTTGGTTTCACTTTGACTAATGCTCAAACTAGAGTATGGAGCGAAATAAAACAAGACTTTAATCAAAAAACCCCTATGAGAAGGCTCTTGCAAGGAGATGTGGGTTCAGGAAAAACAGTAATAGCTGCTCTGGCAGCCTTACAAGCTGCTCATAATGGTTTACAAACAGCTTTTATGTGCCCTACAGAAATCCTAGCAGAACAACATTACGAAAATTTATCTGGGTGGTTTACTGGCTTAGGAATAAAAGTAGATCTACTTTTAGGCTCAACTAAAGCAAAAGACAGGAAAAGAATTCTTTTGGATTTAGTAAATGGAGATACTCAAGTCTTGCTTGGAACTCATGCACTATTTCAGAAAGATGTTATTTTTAAATCTGTGGGTTTAACAATAATAGATGAACAACACAGATTTGGAGTACACCAAAGATTTACTTTGCTTGAAAAGGGAGGAGATAAAGAAAGAAGTCCTCATCAACTTATAATGACCGCTACTCCGATACCAAGAACCCTCTCTATGACAGTCTATGGAGCATTAGATACTTCAATAATTGATGAATTGCCACCAGGGAGAAGGCCAGTAAAAACTACTTCAAGGCCAAATTCAATGCGTAGTAAAGTTATAAAACGTATAGAAGAAGTGTGCTTAGAAGGTCAAAGAGTTTACTGGGTATGTACTCTCATAGAAGATTCAGATGAACTTGAAGCACAAGCTGCTGAAGAACTCTTTAAAGAAATAAGCAAAGAAATACCTAAAGTTAAGACAGGATTAGTTCATGGCCGCTTAAAAAAAGAGAAAAAAGATAAAGTCATCAATAAATTTAGAACAGGAGATATACAGTTACTAGTATGCACAACTGTTATTGAGGTGGGAGTAGATGTGCCTGAAGCTACCTTAATGATAATAGAGAATCCTGAAAGGCTAGGTCTAGCACAACTTCACCAACTAAGAGGGAGAGTTGGTAGAAAGGCTGATTTGGATTCACACTGCCTTCTGCTTTTTAAAGAACCCCTTACTGATTTAGCTAAAGAGAGAATATATACTATGGAAGATACAAATGATGGCTTTATCATAGCGGAAAAAGATCTCGAACTTAGAGGAGGTGGAGACATTCATGGGTTAAGGCAATCTGGTTTGATGAATTTAAAGATAGCAAACCCAATCAGAGATTCTGATCTATTGGAATTAGCTCAAGAAGAAGCACTTCTTATTGCTAAGACTAATGAAATTCAAGCCAGGTCTCTTATTGAAAGGTGGATTGGATCTAGGCTTGATTACTCAGATTCATGATTTGATCAAAACCAAAACCACTCTGTTTGGAGCTGGTAAGCCCTCCACGGTTTTATCTAAATTTAGATTTAATCCATCTACTAAAGACCTGAAAGGCATCCACTTAGTTGACCTCTGTTCTTCAAGAGAAGTTTTTACTGAAGAACCTATCTTCAATATTCTCAAACCCGATCTTTTAATTAAGTTATTTAACCCTTTTTTTGTGTGAACAAACCTTACATTTGGCATATTTGCATAGTTTTTTTCTGGTATGAGGACTTCCCCGTACTTGTCGGGGGCTACTAAAGTTTCTATTATTAACTGACCACCTTCTTTTAAGTTAGAAGATAAGAGGCTTAAATGATTTTCAGGATTTCTTTGATGGTATAAAACTCCCATACTTAATACTAAATCAAAGGATTTATCTAAAAAGTTTATTTCTTCAATCCTCTTAGGGATCATTCTTATGTTTTTTGATTTAATAAAATGATTTAGTGCTAGAAATTGAGTCAAATGAGAAAGATTTGGTTCAAGACAGGTAACAAACTGAGCCTTCTTACCAAGCATTCTAAAACCATAATAACCATTGCCTGATCCTACATCTAAAATATTCTTTCCTTTGAATTCTACGTTCAAATCAAGAATACGATCCCATTTCATATTTGATCTCCATTCAGCGTCTATGAATACATTTCCTATGCTAAATGGACCTTTTCTCCAGGGCACAAGACTTAATAAATTTTCTTGCGCTTTTTTTTCATCTTCCTTATTCCAATTACCTTGAACTATTATTCCACTCTCTAGATCCAGTTTAGAAGATTCAATTTTAGGCAAATTTGTAATTATTTCTTTCCAAGCCTCAATCCTCTTATCTTTTAAATTTCCATAGGGCTCAGAATCAAATTCTTTTATAAGATCCATCCAATTCTTACCTAATCCGGTCATTATTTTTCAGATATTAAAGTTAGAAAATTTAGATTACTCATGACTTTTCTTGTGTTTCTGAATCCTAGTTTCTTGAGTCTATTATTGTGATCTTCTTCTAAATCAGTTACCAAAACTCCCTCTAAGGCATCTCTTTTCCTAGAAATTTCCATCTGAGTGTATCCATTCTTAAATTTGAAATTATGATGTAAATTAAAAAGAGTCTTATTTCTTAATTCATTATCAAAATGTATCTTTTCGGACAAGACTAACAAACCCCCTTTTCTCATCCCAGAAAAAACTTTATCTAATAAACTATTTCTTTTTTCAGTATCTAGAAACTGAAGAACAAAATTTAAAACAACTATAGAGGCATCTTTAATCTCTGTGGCTTCAATATCTTGATTGAGAAAATAGACTTTTTTGAAATTAGTAAATTTTTTATTACATGCTGAGATCATAGCGTTTGATTTATCTACAGCATAAATCTTTCCCTCTCTTCCCTGAATAGCGCTTAAAAGACTTAACGTAGCACCACCAAGAGAACATCCAAGGTCATAACAAGACGTGTCATCCTTGAAGTATCTTTTACCTAACTCTTCTATAATTTTTAGACTCGACCTATAGCCCGGAACAGATCTATCTATCATATCTTCAAATACTTCAGTAACTTCTTCATTGAAAGAAAAGGGTAAGTCGTTAAAATTACTAGATTCAAAAATATTATCCTTCTTAATCATCATAAAAATTAAATAACTAATTACTTATCTAATGAATTACACCATCAAATCACCTAAAACTAAATCAGAATGGGAGGAATATTTTAATTTCAGATGGGAAATGTTAAGAAAACCTCTTGGTATGTCCAAAGAAAGTTTAAAAGATGACTTAGAAGATCAAAGCCATCACTTAATAGCCTTAAATAAAGACCAAAAAATTGTTGGGAGCGGAAGACTGCATTTTAATAACAATAATGAAGGTCAAATCCGGTACATGGCTGTAAAGCAATCTATACAAAGAGAGGGCTTGGGTTCATTAATAGTTAATAAATTAGAAGAAATTGCTAAAGATATGGGAACAAAGACTATGATCTTAAATGCTAGAGAAAATGCATTAAAGTTTTATATCTCATTGGGTTATGAGGAGTGCGAACCATATCAGTCTGATACCGGCATACCCCATACTACTATGAGAAAAAAATTATTAGATTAAAGTAAAGGGGCAATAACTAAACTCACTATCGCCATAACATTAATTAAGATATTCATTGAAGGTCCAGAGGTATCTTTAAAAGGATCCCCTACCGTGTCTCCTACAACAGCTGCTGCATGAGTATCAGTTCCCTTTCCGCCTAAATTTCCTTTTTCAATATACTTCTTGGCATTGTCCCAAGCCCCGCCAGCATTAGCCATAAAAAGAGCCATTAAAACGCATGCAAGCAAACCTCCAGCTAACATACCACCTAAGGATTCAGGACCCAAGATAAATCCAACTAAAGGAGGTGCTGAAACAGCAATTACTCCTGGTATGAGCATCTTTTTTAAAGCTGCTGAAGTTGCTATATCTACGCATTTAGCAGTATCTGGTTCAGCTTTCCCTTCAAGTAACCCTGGTATTTCTTTGAACTGCCTTCTTATCTCATTTATCATTTCAAAAGCAGCATCACCAACAGCAGTCATCGTTATTGAGGCTATAAGAAAAGGGATAGCGCCTCCAATAAACAAACCTATTAGAACCATTGGGTTATCTAATAGCAATTTAAGTTCTTCTCCTCTAGTAGCAGAAACAGTAGAAACGAAAGCAGCAATTATTGCTAAAGCAGCTAATGCTGCGGCACCTATAGCAAAACCCTTGCCTATGGCTGCCGTTGTATTTCCTTGTTCATCTAATTCATCAGTAATTTTTCGTGTTTCTGGTGGCATACCTGCCATTTCTGCTATACCCCCAGCATTATCAGCTACTGGGCCATAAGCATCGATTGCCATAGTTATTCCTACAGTTGAAAGCATTCCTACAGCAGCTATGCCCACTCCATATAACCCAGTTAACTTGGTTGATATAAAAATAATTAAAGCTATACATGCAATTGGTATAACAACTGACTGCATACCAACTGACAGACCTGTAATCATTACAGTAGCAGGACCAGTTTGGCCTGACTCAGCAATCTTAATTATAGGCTTTGAACCTGTGTAATACTCAGTTATTAAACCAATAATTATTCCTCCTGCAGAACCACAAACTACTGCATACCAAATATCGCTATTAGGCACTAAAATATCTATAAGAAAGAAAGCAGCAGAAACAAAAATCATAGGTGCCATAATCGTCCCTATCCTCATTGCTAAAGCCGGAGATAAGTTAGAAAAAATTCTAACCACTATGATCCCTATAATGGAAGCTATTAAACCTATAGAGGCTAACGCTAAGGGTAAAAACATCATTCCTTCTCTGTTATATTCAGCAATAGTTGCTGAAGTCGCTGCTATGGCAATACATGCAACCATAGAACCGCAGTAAGATTCAAAAATATCTGAACCCATTCCAGCTATATCCCCAACATTATCTCCAACGTTGTCAGCTATTACTCCAGGGTTTCTAGGATCGTCCTCAGGTATTCCTGCTTCAATCTTACCTACAAGATCTGCTCCTACATCTGCACTTTTAGTATATATTCCCCCTCCTACTCTAGAAAATAGAGCTACTATTGATGCTCCCATAGCAAAACCTTCTATAGAATGAGCATCTCCACTTAAAAAATAGTAAAGTGAACCCAATCCTATTAAGCCAAGTGAAGCAACACAAAGTCCCATTATTGAACCGCCATAAAACGCAACTGAAAGAGCTGTTTCTGCTCCAGAATTAGCTGCTGCTGTAGCTGTTCTCACATTTGCTTTTGTTGCTGAATACATTCCTATCCAACCTGCTATTGAAGAGGAAAGAGCGCCAGCTAAAACTGCAGTAGCAGTATCTCGCCCCAAAGACAGCCAAACTAATACAATTACGACAAATGCGAAGATTGTTAAGTAAAGATATTCTGTTTTCATAAACGTCATAGCCCCAAGGTGAATTTGATCACCTATTTTCTTAACTTTGTCATCGCCTTCGGGGAACCTATTAACAATGAGATAAATCCCCATTGCAACTAAAAGGCCTACAAAGCCAAGTAAGGGTGGTATTACAAGATAACTATCTGTCATTATTTCTCCTTAAATCAAAAAACTTTCTTTGAGAACTCTTTATTAGCGGCGAAGTCTACAAGATAACAGAAACAATTAAAATTAAACTTTATCTAAATGAATTATATGTTGATATATCTAGCTCATTTTCTGATTTAGCAACAATACATGAAACAGCTGCATCACCACAGACATTAACTGATGTTCTTATCATATCTAAGATTCTGTCAACTGCTAAAATTAATCCTATAGCGTCTAAGGGCAACCCCAGAGATCCAAGTATTAAGGCTAGAGTTACAGTACCCGCTGAAGGAACTGCTGCGGTTCCTATCGAAGTAACTATAGCTAACAGTACTATTTGTCCATACTGGATAAGACTTAAATCAACTCCTACTGTACTTGCAATAAACATTGTAGCCAATCCTTGCATTATCGCTGTACCATCCATATTTATAGTAGCCCCTACAGGCACTACAAATGATGAGACGTCTTTTTTTACTCCTAGATCGTCAGTGACAGTTCTTAAAGTAACCGGAATGGTAGCTGCACTTGATGAAGTAGAAAAAGCAAATAAAGCAACACTTTTCATCTTCTGATAAAAAATTAAAGGGTTTAAATTAGCAAATAGTTTAAGTATTAATGAATAAGTAAAAATTAAATGAAATACCAAAACAAATATTAATATAAGAACATACTGTGCTAAATCACCAAAAATATTTAGCCCCTTGGCCATGACATAGCTTCCCATTAGACAAAATACCCCTATTGGGGCAAAGCTCATTATTAATAAAACTATTTTTAGAAAAACTGTATTTAATTTTTCAAAAGATTTAGACAGTCCACCTGTTAAGTCATCTGTAAGATTTAAAGCAACTCCAAACAAAATGCTTATAAATACTATACCCAGCATATTATTTTCTATAAACGCACCAAAAATATTATTGGGAAATATCTTTAAGACAGTTCCATATAAACTCGAATCTCCCGATGGAGGAATATAAGAACCCACTGTCCCTTCAAATCCTGAAAGATTTAATGTCCAACCAAAGAACAAGGCCAAAGATACTGCTATAGCAGTAGTAAGTAAATATAATCCAATGGTTTTGGTTGCTATAGATCCTAACTTAACCATGTTAGATAGAGAAGATATTCCTGAAACTAGAGAGAAGAAAACAAGAGGGACAACAACAAGCATTAAAAGATTTTTAAATACTTGGCCTCCCAAGCCAAATAAATATTTTTCTATAAATTGAGAAAAACCTTCAGATATAAAACCATCTGAATAAAACAAGGCTGCAGCAATTGCAACACCAGCTGCCATTCCAATTAAAACATTTCTAGTTAAGTTTTTTGGAGCTGAAAGAATGCTCATATTTCTACCATCTCGAAATCTTCCTTACCTACTCCACAATCTGGACAAACCCAATCCTCTGGTACATCCTCCCAGGCTGTTCCAGGTTCAATTCCGTCTTCGGGCCATCCTTCTGCTTCATCATAAATCAAGCCACACACTATACATTCCCACTTTTTCATTAAGTTTAATCTTTATTATTAATAAAATCCGACATTCTAACTCAACTTTCTATGCAACCTAGACTAAAGTACACATGGAAAAAAATAAAAACTTAGTTATAAATGAAAACAAAGTTAATTGGGTTAGGAAAACTTATGAGGTTTGATAAACCCGTTGGGACTTTTCTTTTGTTATGGCCAACTCTTACTGCTTTTCTTATTCTAATGCAGGGCTCGCCTTCTATTGACTTAATAATTATATTTTCTATTGGAACTTTTTTTATGCGCTCTGCAGGTTGCGTTATAAACGATTACTTCGATAAAGATTTTGATGGGAAAGTCAGTAGAACTAATGAGAGGCCATTAGTAACAGGAGAGGTTACTCCAAAAGAAGCATTGTTTCTTTTTTTTATTCTTATATCCCTGTCAGCATTATTGGTAACAATGACTAATATCTTAACTATTTTTATGGCTATGATTGGACTCTTAATAGCTATTTTCTATCCTTTAACTAAGAGATTCTTTAAAGTTCCTCAGCTGTTCCTTGGAGTGGCTTTTTCTTGGGGCATATTGATGGTCTCAGCTGCTGAACTAAATTTCATTTCACTTTCCTCAATTATTATGTTTTCAGCTTGTTTCTTCTGGATATTAGCTTATGACACTGCTTACGCTATGAGCGATAGAGCAGATGATCTATCGATTGGCCTTAATTCTTCTGCTATAACTTTTGGAAATAGATCTCAAATGATGATTATCATTTTTCATTTATTATCTCTTCTTTTTTGGACATATTTAGCTTATAGAGAAAACCTGCATTTAGTTTTTTATTTAGGGATTAGCTTGTGTACTATTTTGATCTACCATCAATATACATTGATAAAAGGTGCAGATAGAGAAGAATGTCTTAAAGCCTTCAAAAAAAATAACTGGATAGGCTTAACCATTCTTATAAGTGCCTTCATCTCAACTAACTTATAAATGAAAGTAGAATTTGCTGAATCTATAAAAAATATCGACGAGGATTTATGGAATAAAATAGTAAATTCTGATTATCCTTTCCTCGATTATTCCTTCCTTCTAGCTCTTGAAGAAACAGGGTGTGTAGGAGAAGGTACTGGCTGGCACCCTTTCCATCTTTTAATAAAAGAAAATAAAGAAATAATTGCATTAATGCCTATGTACTTAAAAACTGACTCTCACGGTGAATTTATATTTGATTGGTCGTGGGCAGATGCTTATTACAGAAATGGGATGGAGTATTATCCCAAACTTGTAAGCGCCATACCTTTCACTCCTGCTTCCGGACCAAGGTTATGCACTCTATCTGAAGAAAATATACCAGAACTGATAAAAGTAATTAAAGAAGCAATCAAAGAGATTTCTATACATTTAAAATTATCTAGTACTCATGTCCTTTTACCTGAATACAGAGAGCTTGAGCACTATATGAATTCAGGGTTTAGTTTAAGGACTAGTTATTCTTTTCACTGGTTTAACAATAATTACAAAGAATTTAATGATTTCTTAAATGGACTAACTTCAAGACAAAGAAAAAATATTAAAAAAGAAAGAAAGAAAATCTTAGACCAAAATATTACTATCGAGAGGATTGAGGGTAAAAACGTAACGGAAACACTATGGAAGGATTTTTTTAACTTTTATCAAGTTACATATTTAAAACGAGGAATGTCTCCATATTTAAATTTAGATTTCTTTTTAAAACTTTCTGAAATTTTTCCCAATAATTTATTGCTAGTTGTTGCCAAAGATTTAAATAACAATAAGCCGGTAGCAGGGGCATTAAATTTCTATGACTCAAAAGTCCTTTATGGCAGATATTGGGGTTGTCTTGAACAATACGATTCAATGCACTTTGAGTGTTGCTACTACCAAGGAATTGAATATTGCATAGAAAAGGGCATAAATAAATTTGATCCTGGTGTCCAAGGTGAACATAAGATCAAAAGAGGATTTCTTCCGATAGAGACTTACTCTGCTCATTGGATTAAAGACACTAGATTCAGAAAAGCAATTGATAATTTTCTCATTGAAGAAAGAGCAAACATTTTAGATTATAAAGAGAGATGTAAGTCTCTGCTTCCCTTTAAAGCGGAAGTAGTAAATAAAATTTATTCCCATGAAAAGAGAATTAAATCCTAAGACCTTAAGCAGGGCTCTAATTCATTTAGCAAAAGTAGATAAGGAATTACATTATTTAATTAAATTAAAGGAGAATTTAACTCTTTATAAGAGACCTTTGGGTTTTGAAGGCTTAATTAATCTAATAGTAGAACAACAACTCTCTGTTGCTTCTGCAAAAGCTATTTTTAATAGGGTAAAAAGTAATATCTCTCCTCTTACTGCAGAAAAGTTACTCATGACAAATACCATAAAGTTAAAAGAAGCAGGACTAAGTAAGCAGAAAATTAATTATTGCAGGGGTATCGCTAAAGCAGTTATTTCTGAAGAATTAATTTTTGAAGATTTTGTGAACAAGACTAATGAAGAAATAATAAATGACCTTACTAAGTTTAAAGGTATAGGTGAATGGACAGCAGAATGTTATCTATTAGGGTGTATGGGCAGGGCAGATGCCTGGCCAGCATCAGACCTAGGGCTTCAAGTTGCCATTAAAAACATTAAAGGTTTAAAAAGTAGACCAAATAAGTTGACAACTTTGAAAATTGCAGAAACTTGGCGTCCCTATAGGTCAGTAGCTGCGTTAATATTATGGTCATCATATGATTAATAGAAATAACATAGGCGTAACTCTAAGAAGAAAGTCTAAAACAAACTTAAAGGGCTTACTTCTGCTCTATGAAAAAAACTTTAATTTATTGAAAGAAATCATTCCAAAGATAAAATCAGATAGAAACTTTTCCTTCCTACTACCAGAAGGAATTGATAACTCCAGAGTAGATATAAATCTTTTTAAAGAGTCTCAATATACTTCTAAAATAGAAATAGAGCAGAAAAGTTCCTATTTAAAAAATATAACTGAAGTTAGATTTGAAGTCTTTGTTTATCATGATGTAAGAATGGCAGAAGTTAGAAAATTTAATGGTAAGCAACTCTTTTGGGCTAGAAATAAATATCCCAATAAAAATATGTTTCATAAAGATGAGAAGTATCAATGGAACAAGTTCTTCTTAGAATGGTTGAAATTCTCAAAAAAAGAAGGTCTGTCAAGAAAGATATACATATTTAATGCACTTAAATAGTGCAAAAGCATCTTTTTAGATCTTAACGCACCAAAATATCTTAAATGTTGCTCTTTACCAGTGCTTTTATTGTGATATTATTCAATTTTAATATTTAACATTGGAGAAAAAATGTCAGAAACTAAAATTTATGAATATGTTTGGCTTGATGGTTTTCAACCAGAGCCCTCAATAAGAAGTAAGATAAAAGCAACTGAGGATGATGCACCTCCTGAATGGTCCTTTGATGGTTCGTCAACACAACAGGCTGAAGGTGGAAGTTCAGACTGCCTACTTTTACCAGTACAGACCTATGATTGTCCTCTATTCTCGGATTATCTGGTTATGTGCCAAGTACAGACAGGAGAACATGAAACTCACCCCTCAAATACTAGGGCTGCTGCAGAAATAGTTGCAGATGAATGGTGGTTTGGATTTGAACAGGAATACTTTTTTACAAATAAAGATGGTAGTCCTTTAGGATGGGAAGATGGAACTCCTAGGCCGCAAGGGGATTATTACTGCGGTGTAGGATCAGAAAATGTTCAAGGAAGAGAAATCTCTGAAGCTCATCTCGAAGCTTGCCTAGATGCAGGTATTCAATTAACAGGAACAAATGCTGAAGTTGCATTAGGTCAGTGGGAATATCAATGTTTTGGTCATGGTCTTAAAGCAGCGGATGATCTATGGATGAGTAGATATATGCTCTATAAAATTGCAGAAGACTTTGGAGTTGGTGTAAATATCCATCCAAAGCCTAAGACGGGTGATTGGAATGGCTCAGGAATGCACACTAATTTCTCTAATGGAGAAATGAGATCTAACGGCTCAGAAGAACTTTTTAAATCTATGTGTGAAAAACTAGGAGAGGTTCATCTAGAAGGAATTTCTTCTTATGGATCTGATAATGATATGAGATTAACGGGTCTTCATGAAACTCAAAGTATAGATACTTTTTCTTATGGTGTGAGTGACAGAGGAGCAAGCATACGTATACCCATATACACTATTGAGCATGATTGGAACGGATATTTAGAAGATAGACGCCCTGCTTCTAATGCTGACCCTTACAAAATAATTGCTCATATAGTCGGTACTTTAACCTAGGTTGAAAAGAGCTCTTTGAAAGAGGAATGAGGGAACTTTTCTTCCTCTTTCCTCGGAGAAGATGAGTGGAAACATCAATTAACAACTATATAACTGAACTTAACACAGGAATTCTAGTTTTAGATGAGTCTTTAAAAACTCAGTACCTCAACCCTTCAGCCCAGTCTATTCTAGATACAAGCCTTTCTGCATCTCACAATAAAGAGTTGAAGGAATTATTCTATGAAGAACCAGATAATTATGAGAACTTCTTAGACTGTCTGAATCAGAGAAGAGAATTCGCTAAAATAGATGCGTTACTTTTTTTAAAGGGAGGCAAGAAACTTTTCTGTGATTACCATATCAAGCCTTTTTCAAATGACTATTATGGTGAAGGATTAATTTTAGAAATTTTAAATAAAGAGTATTCTAGTCAAATAAAAGAAAGACTAAGAACTCAAACCAACCAAGAGGTAACCTCTGCTTTTATAAGAGGACTTGCACATGAGATTAAAAATCCATTAAGTGGAATAAGGGGTTCTGCCCAACTTTTAAGCCAGAAGCTCTCTGATAATGGACTAAAAGAGTACACACAAGTAATTATCAGAGAAACAGATAGACTTTCGTCTTTAGTTGATAACATACTTGGCCCCAATAGGAAGCCAGCTTTTGAAAGTCAAAATATACACTTAGTTCTTGAGAATGTAATAAGTCTGACTAAGCAAGATTTAATTGATAACAAAATCTATTTGAGTAAAGATTATGACCCTAGCATTCCTGATATAAATTTAGATATATATTTACTTGAGCAATGTATATTAAATTTGGTCAATAACTCAAAAGAATCTTTGATTGAAGCAGAAGTTCTTTCTCCGGAAATTAAAATAGTTACCAGAATAATTCATCAAGAAATTCTTGATGATGGTCCAAAAAAAACTGTCTGCAAGATATCTGTAATAGATAACGGGCTAGGAATACCAGAAGACCTTAAGGACTCAATTTTCTTCCCTATGATTTCTTCTAAAGTTAATGGCTCTGGTCTAGGCTTATCAATTACGCAAGGAATAGTTTCTCAACATAATGGAACAATTAGTTATGAAAGCCAACCAGGGAGAACTGAGTTCTCAATCCTAATACCTTTGGGAATCGAAAGTAATAATTAAAATAACTGGAGTTTTAATATGACAAATAAAAAACTTGTATGGATAGTAGATGACGATGAATCAATTAGATGGGTTTTAGAAAAAGGGCTTACTGAAAAAGGGTTGAAAGTTGAAACTTTTGATTCAGCTCATGGCGTCTTAAAAAGTTTAGAAAGCTCTTCTCCGGCAGTAATAATAACTGATATAAAAATGCCTGGTACAAGCGGTTTAGTTTTATTAGATCAAGTTAGAGAATCAAGACCCGAAATACCTGTAATTATAATGACTGCACATTCAGACCTAGAGAGTGCAGTTCAATCATATGAACATGGAGCATGGGAATACCTGCCAAAACCATTTGATATTAATGAAGCCGCTCAGATCGTTGAAAGGGCTATGAGCTCTGAAGAGAATGTTCAAGAAGATGAAATAGCCCCAAAAGCGGAAATAATTGGTGAGGCTCCTGCTATGCAAGAAGTATTTAGGGCCATTGGAAAACTTTCTAACTCGAATTCTACGGTTCTTTTGGTTGGGCAATCGGGAACAGGAAAGGAATTAGTTGCTAAGGCACTTTATCAACATAGCCCAAGAAAAGGGGAACCCTTTTTAGCATTGAATATGGCAGATATACCTAAAGACCTTTTAGAGGCTGAACTATTTGGTCATGAAAAAGGTGCTTTTACAGGTGCAGATGAAAAGAGAAGTGGTAGATTTGAACAAGCAAATGGTGGGACACTCTTCCTTGATGAGATCGGTGATATGCCATTGGAGACTCAAACTAGACTATTAAGGGTACTTTCAAATGGTGAGTTCTATAGTGTAGGAGGAAGAAGACCTATTTCCGTAAATGTAAGAATAATCGCAGCTACTCATCAAAACTTAAAAAAGCTAGTAGAAGATGGGAAGTTCAGAGAGGATCTATTTCATAGACTTAACGTTATAAAAATTTCCCTTCCTAAACTCTCTGAAAGAAGAGAAGATATTCAAGTTCTTTGTAAACACTTCTTTAGAATAACCGCTGCAGAATTAGATGAAGATAGTAAGTTTCTATCTCAAGAGGTAGAGGACTACTTTTTGAAATTAGAGTGGCCTGGAAATGTAAGACAACTTGAGAATGTTTGTAGGTGGTTAACGGTAATGGCCCCTTCTAGGCAAATTGAACTCGAAGATTTACCTCCAGAATTAAAAAATGAAAGTACCATTGGAAAAAATGATTGGGCAACTACATTAAAGTCTTGGGCTGAAGATTCATTGGCAAAAGGAGAGACAGAAATTCTAGACCTCGCGTTGCCTGAATTTGAAAAGACTATGATTCAAGCTGCACTAGGAAAAACTTTAGGTAAAAAAAATGAAGCTGCTAGATTATTAGGCTGGGGTAGAAATACACTAACTAGAAAAATAAAAGAACTGGGAATGAGCTGAATTATTTTGATAAAGGCAAGCCACTACCTTGCCAAGTCATCATCCCTCCATTTATGACATTAACATCTAAATAACCACCCTTAATTAGATTAATTCCTTCGCTTTTTGAACTTGAACCAGTCTTACATACAAGGATTATAGGAGATTCTTTACTGTGCTTTGATGAAAGTAAGTGTTGTTCCAATTTATCGGCTTCAACATTTATTGATCCCGCTATATGACCTGAAGAATACTCTTCTATAGGTCGAAGATCTAAAACTAAAGCCCCTTCTTTATTAATTTTTCTAGTCGCTTCATTGGGGTCTAATTTTTTTCCACCCCTCCTTCCTTCATAAAAAATTAATGCAACTAAACAAGCCAAAAGTAATGTAACAGCGACTAAATTTTGAGAAATAAAAAGAAAAAATGTATCCATTTTGGATCGTGATTATATAGGTTCATGCGTTAGAATAGTGTTTTTATAAAATTTATTTTTATCAAACTATATATAGATTATGTCTGCTCTAATTCTTGTTCGACATGGCCAAAGCGAATGGAATGAAAAAAATCTTTTTACTGGGTGGAAAGATCCAGACCTTACGTCTAAAGGAGAAGTGGAAGCCAAAGAAGCAGGAAAATCTTTAAATAAGTTAGATATTAAGTATGACCTGATGTTCACTTCAATCTTGCTTAGAGCAAAAAGAACAGCCCAAATAATCTTAAATGAATTAAACCAGAGAGATATAAAAATAATAAAAGATAAAGCCCTAAATGAAAGGGATTATGGCAATTTATCGGGACTGAATAAAGATGAAGCAAGGGAGAAATGGGGAGAAGAGCAAGTACATAAGTGGAGAAGGTCATATGACACCCCGCCCCCAGATGGAGAGAGCTTAAAGGATACTGCTGAAAGAGTACTTCCATATTACAGAAATAAGATATTGCCTCATGTGAATGAAGGAAAAAATATTATTGTTGCAGCACATGGAAATTCACTTAGAGCCTTAGTTATGGAGCTTGATAACCTAGGCCCTAAAGAAATAGTTAAAATAGAAATACCTACAGGAATTCCTATTTTTTATGGAATTAGTTCTTCAGGTTCTATAGAGAGTAAAAAGATCTTATAAAACTAAACTCTCCTTACGGGGATATTTGAATAAAAAAATAAATCTTTAACTTCTTTAATAGAAAATTCTGAGAAGTGAAAAATACTTGCAGCCAAAACAGCTTCTACACCTCCCTCGGTTATTGCTTCTAAAAGGTGTTGAGGAGATCCTCCACCTCCAGAAGCAATGACGGGTATAGAGCATGCCCCAGATACTTTAAAGTTCAAAGTATTATCAAAACCATCTTTTGTTCCGTCTCTATCCATGCTTGTTAAAAGTATCTCTCCTGCCCCTCTTTTTTCTAATTCCTGAGCCCATTCCAGCACATCTATTCCTGTTGGGTTTCTTCCTCCGTGTGTAAAGACCTCCCAAGTAATTCTTTCATTAATATTTCTCTGCTTAGCATCTATAGCTGAAACTATGCACTGAGATCCAAATCTTTCAGAGGCTTCTTGTATAAAGTTAGGATTGATAACAGCAGAAGTATTTATGCTTACTTTGTCAGCACCAGATAAAAGGAGGTTTTTTATATCCTCTAAGCTATTGACTCCACCACCTACAGTAAGAGGAATAAAAACTTGGCCAGCAATTTTTTCGACAGTCTGATAAGTTATTCCTCGGGACTCATTACTAGCCGTTATATCTAGCATAACTATTTCGTCAGCTCCTTCTGCATCATAGCGCTTTGCGATCTCAACAGGATCGCCGGCATCCACTATGTTCTTAAAGTTAACCCCTTTTACAACCCTTCCTTTGTCTACATCAAGGCAAGGTATTATTCTTTTAGTCAGACTCACTTTTCTTTTCTACCAACTCTATAGCCTCTCTAAGACTAAAAACGCCTTCGTAGAGAGATCTTCCACAAATCACTCCTGCAATAGACGATAAATCATTAGGTGGACTTAAAAGTTCCTTAATCTCATCTAAAGAAGAAATTCCCCCTGAAGCAATTATGGGATGCTTTGTGTTACTCGAAAGATCAAAAGTGGCATTAATATTTGCTCCATTCATCATCCCATCTCTAGAAATATCTGTATAAATTACTCCTGCTAAAGGAAATTGAGAGTATCTCCTTAGTAAATCTTTAGGTCTTATTTTTGTTTCACTTGTCCAGCCCTTAGTCTTCACATAACCATTTAAAGCGTCTATAGCCAATACAACCCTATTAGGGAAATCACAACATAAATTAGATATTAGTTGAGAATCTTCAGCGGCCTTTGTTCCTAGAATCACCCTTTCAACACCAGACTCTAGATAGGCTTTTGCGTGTTCATATTCTCTTATTCCTCCTCCAACCTGAATGGATTTACTGTTATGTTGACTGACTATTTTCGAAATTATCTTTAGATTTACTGGCTTTCCTTTTATAGCTCCATCTAGATCTACAATATGTAGAAGGTCAGCCCCTTCTGAAAACCAACGCGAAGAAACCTCATCTGGATCATTAGAAAAAATAGTATCTCTTTTCATATCCCCTTCTTTAAGCCTTACACATTTACCTTCCTTAATGTCTATAGCCGGTATAACTAACATGAAGACTCTCCATCCCAGTTAATAAAGTTTCTGTAAAGCTGGAGTCCTGCATCTTGGCTTTTTTCAGGGTGGAATTGAACCGCAAAGATTGAGCCCTTAGCTAGAGCTGCTACAAAATCTAAACCATGCGAAGAAATGCCTACAGAGTTTTGAGAGCTTAAACAACAATAACTATGAACAAAATAGAAGTAGCTATCATCAGGGATGTCACTCCACATGGGATGGTCTTTTGTCTGTTTTACCTTATTCCAACCCATATGCGGTATTTTTATAGAAGACTTTAGAGGAATCTTCTTGACCTCCCCCTTTAAAACCCCTAAACCCAATGTTCCGTCGTTCTCCTCGCTGTATTCTAAGAATAATTGCATCCCTACACAGATTCCTAAAATGGGCTTGGAATTAATTACATCTAATATGACCTGATCCAACTTCTTATTCCTTATGGCTCTTAAGCACTCTTTGATAGCCCCCACTCCAGGAACAATTACTTTATCCGCATCTTCAATCTCTTTTTTATCTGAGGTTATATTTACTTCTGTATTATTAGAAACTTTTTTTATTGCCTTGCTGACTGAATGCAGATTACCCATACCATAATCAATTAAGGCAATATTACTCATATTTAAAGTGAGCCTTTAGTTGAAGGTATTGAGTCTCTAGATTTTGTATCGAATGAAATTGCCATCCTTAGCGCCCTACCAAAAGCTTTAAAAATTGTTTCTATTTGATGGTGAGTACTGTCACCACTAAAGTTTTCTATGTGAAGGGTAATAAAGGCATGATTACTTAAAGATTGAAAAAAATGCTCAAATAAATCGACATCCATATCCCCTACAGTATCTTTAACAAAAGAAGCCTTCATAAAAAGACCTGGTCTCCCTGAAAAATCTAAAACAACCCTTGAAAGGGCTTCATCCAGGGGTATGTAGCTATGACCATAACGATTTATTCCTTGTTTTTCATTAATAGCTTTATGCAAAGCTTGACCTATAGCTATACCTATATCTTCAACCGTATGATGAGCATCTATATGTAAATCCCCTTCAGCTTTTACTTCCAGATCTATCATTCCATGCCTGCTAATCTGGTCGAGCATGTGCTCTAAAAAAGGGAGACCCGTTGAAAAAGAAGTTTTTCCTGTTCCGTCAAGGTTTAAGCGAACTAAAATATTAGTTTCTGAGGTTTTTCTTTCTATTTCTGCTTTTCTCATCTAAGTTCTCACAACTTAAGGGTCGCGAATTATAGCGGATAAGACTGACCTAATCATCAAACCTCATATAGAATTATATTTAATGAAGAAATTTAGTACTAGGTTAATTCATTGGCATGAATCACATGGAAGAAAGGACCTTCCATGGCAAAAAAGAAAAACTCCATATAAGGTTTGGATTTCAGAAATAATTTTACAACAAACTCAAGTAGTTACTGCAATACCATACTTCAAAAAATTTATTGCAGAATTTCCAAATATAAAAAGGCTCTCCGAATCAAACCTTGATCAAGTATTAAAAATTTGGTCTGGTTTAGGTTACTACGCTAGGGCTAGGAATCTTCATAAAACAGCTAAAATAATTTCTACTGATTTTGGCGGCAAGATACCTAACTCATTAAATGAGTTAATGGATCTTCCCGGAATAGGGAGATCTACTGCTGGCGCTATCTTGGCTTTGGGTTTCAAGAAAAAAGCACCTATTCTGGATGCTAATGTAAAAAGAGTATTGGCAAGGTATTTTAAAGTTGAGGGTGATATTAAGACTACTGCTAAAATTAAAGAATTGTGGGAGCTTTCTTCTGCTGCCCTTCCAAATAGCAAAATAGATATCTACACCCAATCAATAATGGATTTAGGAGCTACTGTTTGTACAAAATCAAACCCTAGTTGTATGAATTGTCCGCTTAAACTAGATTGTTTAGCGCTTAAAGAAGGCTTGGTAGAAAATTTACCCTTAATTACAAAGAGGCGATCAAAACTTACAAAAAAAGTCTTTTGGCTTTTACCTCAAATTCCTTCAGGAGAAATACTTCTGGAAAAAAGAAAAGAGGAAGGAATATGGGGCGGCTTATGGACTTTTATAGAAGAAGAAAAGAAAGAAGATTTAAAAATAGCTCTTTCGCACAGGTTTGATTTAGACAAATCTCGTATAATAAAATTGGATAAAATTAAACATAGTTTCAGTCATTATCATTTAGAAGCTACCCCTTACGTTGCTAAAGTTGAAAATAAAAAGAAGTTTAAAAACTCTGTTTGGGTTAACAATAAGAATGTAGAATCTTTAGGGGTTCCAACTCCAATTAAAAGAACTATAAGACAAATTTCAACGACATGACTAGAACAGTAAACTGCAGGAAATATAAAAAAGAATTACCTGGATTAGAACATCCTCCTTACCCTGGCCAAAAGGGAGAAGATATATTTGAAAATGTTTCTAAACAAGCTTGGGAGGAATGGTTAAACCATCAAAAAATGCTCATAAATGAGGGCCAGATTAACCTTGCAGACAAAGAAGCTAGAAAATGGCTAAATGATCAAATGGACTTATTTCTTAATGGGGAAGAATATGCTAAACCAGAAGGATATAAGCCTCTGGAAGAATAACACCTTCTTTAAGGGAGAGTATTTGTATACAATCCGCTGCAAATTTTGCCCAGATAGCTCAGTTGGTAGAGCAAAGGACTGAAAATCCTTGTGTCGGTGGTTCGATTCCACCTCTGGGCACCATCTTTTAATCTCAGATTTACTGGGCAATAATGCGCAAATCGATGAAGTTTCAGATTTTTTTTCTTTTAATGCTCTCAAGTTGTGGAGGTGGGAATTCGAGCTCAGATCAAATATTAACTCCACCACAAAATATTGCACCACAACCATTATTTAATGAAACACCTATTGAGTTAGATGCTGCTATCATTTATTACGGACATGCATGTCCTGATCCATCATTCCAATTCCTTATACCTGTAAAAATCAATGATGATAATTTTATAGATTTCATTGCTCATTTTTGGTGCGATTCAGATAATCCAGCTTCGCTTGATGATCAGCCTACAGAAGATGCACTTGTAGTGTACCTAAGTGACAGTTTTGGGGGATACTCTGTAAATAATCAAAGCGTCTTTAGAGAAAATGCTCCTAAGCTCGGTGGTGCAAGCAGAAAATATTCAAGAGGTGACATGAATGAAGATGGAAAAGATGACTTTGCTTTTGCCATGAATTGGGAGGATGGAAGAGCTGCATTTGATCAACAATCAACAGTTACAAATTATACTCAGCCCTCAATTTTGTTAAGTAATGATTATGGTTATGAGATTATTAGGCTGGGTGAAGCAGATTGGGGCCACTCAGTCAGGATTAAAGATAACAGAGCTTTTTTTGCTGGACATAATGCTCAAACATATGAATTAAATGGCTCTGAGTGGTTAGATATCTCTGAACAATTTCCTGATTTAAGTTTTGCTAGTTTTCTAATCTACGATGATTACATAATTAATAGTGTCAGAAAAAATGATGAACAAGGATTAGAACTTATAAAAAATAATAAGATAGTTTCTTCTTTAATGACCCAAGAAGTTTTTAAGGTAAATTATGAAAGCTGGAATAATAAAGGTACAGGAAATTATAGCGAGCTGGGTGTTTATAATTTTGATGGTGATAACTACTTTCATGGCATGACTACAGAAATGTGCCGACAAGATGATTTAATTATTGCCACCATTAACGCTAGTAAATTGCAAAGCGGTGAAATTTTAGAAGGTGGCTTTTATTCAGAAACGGAAACAATTCCCATCGTGATGTTTGCATCCTATAAAATTGAAAATGAAGTACTTGTTAAAAAAGATATAGAAATTATCGGTGAAGAAATTGAACATAACTTTAATTTTTTTGATTGCGTCGATGTAAATGAAGATGGCAAGAAAGATATTGTTGCTCAAGTTTTCAGCCAGCAATGGACTGAGCAAGATAATAATTTAGGTGTTCCAGAAGTATACATACGTAATGGTGATTCATTTTCAAACTTAGATACCTCAAGTTGGCCTACCTTTAGTATAGATATTGATTCACAGGGATACCTCTATGATATTGATTCAAATGGTACTCATGATCTCGTAATGTTTCCACTTAAAGTAAATACTAGTGGCACAGTCGAGATTTATCTCTCTAACAGAAGCATAAGTGAATAGAAATCAAACTTGTATATCGTAAGGGATATTTAAATTCAATTTATAACATATACTGATTCGCATGCTTTTTTTAACACCTCTGTAAGCCTTGTTGTATCTAGGCTTAGGGTGCAGCAAAGGTCTGAAAATCCTTGTGTCGGTGGTTCGATTCCACCTCTGGGCACCATTTTTAATATTAAGCCTTAATATTAATTTTAATAGTCTGTGTTAGAGTAATTAATCTTGAAATAGTCAAAATGCAAATACCCGTCTTAGATATAACTGATAAAACTCAGGATAAAATAGAAGGCCTTTCAGAATCAGGTTGTTTAGTTGTAAAAAATACCATATCGGAGAATATAAGAGAGGATGACTAAAAATACTTGTGCCTGATGAGTTTCTTTGACAAAACAAATAAACTTTTTTCTGCGATAGAACCTTTCAATAGTGGTTTTCTTAAAAAAGGTGTGCATGAAATTTATTATGAACAATGTGGTAATCCTGAAGGAAAACCTGCAATTTTTCTTCATGGTGGACCTGGAGGGGGAGCAGGAAAGCTATCAAGGAGATTCTTTGATCCAAAAAAATATAGAATCATCCTTTTTGATCAAAGAGGCTGCGGTAAAAGCAAACCCCATACTTGCTTGGAAGATAATACTACTTGGCATCTCGTTGATGATATTGAATCAATTAGAAAAGAATTGAATATTAATAAATGGCTTGTATTTGGAGGTTCTTGGGGCAGTACACTCGCTCTTGCATATGCCCAGAGTTTCCCTGATAGGGTAACAGAGCTCGTTCTCAGAGGAATCTTCATGCTAAGGCAAAAGGAACTTAAATGGTTTTACCAATATGGTGCGAGTGAAATATACCCTGAAGCTTGGCAAGGCTTTATAGAAGAAATACCTGAAGATAAGAGACACGATCTCATTGAGGCATATAGACATATTTTTAATGGAGAAGACGGAGGAAAAAAATTATCGGCTGCTAAAGCTTGGTCAAAATGGGAGGCTTCTACGAGCTTTATTAATTACAACCCAGAAGCTGTAAAAGATTCAGTGAATAATGAATTTGCTCTAGCCTTTGCTCTAATTGAAAATCATTATTTTGTTAATAAAGGTTTTTTGGAGCATGAGAACCAGCTTCTAGACAATATAAACAGGATTAAAGACATTCCAGCCGTAATTGTCCAAGGTAGGTATGACGTAGTGTGCCCTCCCACAACAGCTTATGAATTACATTCAAAGTGGCCTGAGGCTGTTTTAAAAATTGCTCCTTTTTCAGGCCACTCTGCTTTTGAGAAAGAAATTACACACCTATTAATAGAAGCTACAAATAAATTCTCAAAAGATCACTGATCTTAAAATTCCATGAGAGTTGTAAAAGCAGACGATTATCAAACTTGGTTTATTGAAGAAGATAATTTCTCTGTTTTAGTAGACCCTTGGCTAGATAAAAAGCTAAATCCCCATTCTTCTTTTTTTTTTCAAAGGGATAGAAAAGAATCTTGCTGTTTAAGTGAAGAAGAACTGAATAAAGTTAAAGCTGTTATTATCACAGCCCCTTTTGTAGATCATCTGCATTTACCGAGCATAAAAAAACTAGGTAGAGACGTTCTCATCTTCACTACTTTTAGAGCAAAAAAGATACTAAGTAAAAAAGGAATTCAAAATAAGATAATCTGTGTAAAAGATAGCCCAATTGAAATAGGTCCCTTCAAACTATTGCCCTACCCGTCTGGATTTCCTTACAACTGGTCTTCATTTTGTTTTTACCTGGAAAATAAACAAGGCAAAAGACTGTTTCAAGAAAGCCATATAGCAGATATGAATCTCTTAAGAAGACTTAATAAGTCATGTAATGTTGCCCTAATTACTGTTGAATCAGTTAAGTTATTTGGAATTTTGAAACTTTCAATGAATTTAGAGAAAGCTATAGAGGTTACTGCTTTACTGGGGGCAAAAAAACTTATGGCTACTGGCACTAATCCCTTTTTATTAGAAGGCCTTATTAGAAAAATATTATTTATTGACTCAAAACAAAAAGATTATTTTTTAGAAAATGGTCCTAAAATTCTTTATAAGAGTGGAGATGAAGTCATACTTTAGAGTAAATATTTTCTTTTCATATTTTATTTAACCTAATCATGAGCTAAAGTAATTTGAAGATAATTAAAAAAACGGAGTAGAGGAATGTCTGTAATCAAT
Source organism: Gammaproteobacteria bacterium (assembly GCA_045563675.1). Lineage (GTDB taxonomy): Bacteria > Pseudomonadota > Gammaproteobacteria > Magnimaribacterales > Magnimaribacteraceae > AEGEAN-183. The sequence continues at coordinate 600,449 of JBJLIX010000001.1, read as the reverse complement.
GAAGTAACTAGTTTTGAAGTGGAATCAAATATAGCAGTAATAACATTAGACTCGCCTCCTGTTAATGCGCTCTCCGCTAATGTAAGAGAGGGTTTGCATTTAGGCGTTAAGCAAGCTGTAGAAGATGATAATGCTAAGGCGATTGTCCTGATCTGCAAAGGTAGAACATTTATTGCAGGTGCCGATATAACAGAATTTGGACAGGATCCAAAAGGCCCTTCACTCTTTGAAGTCCAAGATATGATAGAAGACTCTCCTAAGCCTGTTATCTCAGCAATTCATGGAACTGCTTTAGGTGGAGGTTTAGAAGTAGCTTTAACTTGTCACTATCGCATTGCCATTCCTTCAGCTAGGTGCGGTTTACCTGAGGTAAATCTTGGTTTGCTTCCTGGTGCCGGAGGAACGCAGCGCCTTCCTAGAATAGTAGGTGCCCAAAAAGCTTTAGAGATGGTTACTTCTGGACAGCATGTTCCAGCAAAACAATGTCTAGAAATAGGATTAATTGATGAACTGGCTAATGAAAATACTCTTTTAGCGGATGCTATTAAATTTGCAACTACGATAGTTGCAGAAAGCAGGCCTCTGGTTAAAATCAGAGATAATGAAGAAAACATTAAGGCAGACAAAGGCAATGAAGAATTATTTGCAGACTTTAGGAAGTCGATTGCTAGAAGAACCAGAGGGTTTTTAGCACCCGAATATAATATTCAATGCATTGAGGCAGCTGTCAACAAGCCTTTTGATGAAGGCTTAAAAGTTGAGCGGGATCTTTTTACTAAACTGATTACAGGAACTCAGTCAGCAGCTCAAAGGTATATTTTCTTCTCAGAAAGACAAGTTAATAAGATTCCTGATATCCCACGAGAAACTGAAGTGAGTGAGATAAATTCTGTTGGGGTCATTGGAGCCGGAACTATGGGGGGTGGTATATCCATGAATTTCGCTAATGTAGGAATTCCTGTAACGATAGTTGAACAGAATCAAGAGAGATTAGATAAGGGCTTAGCAGTTATTAGAAAAAACTACGAGAACACAGCAAATAAGGGAAGGATCTCTATGGAAGATGTGGAAACAAGAATGGGGTTAATAACCGGTGAGTTGTCTGTTGAAGCATTGAACACACAGGACCTTATTATCGAAGCGGTTTTTGAAAACATGAAGTTAAAAAAAGAAATCTTCAATAAACTTGATGGTATAGCTAAACAAGGAGCCATTCTTGCCTCTAATACCTCAGCCCTTAATGTGAATGAGATAGCTGCAGAAACAAAAAGGCCAGAAGATGTTATAGGCCTTCACTTCTTTAGTCCTGCTAATGTCATGAGACTATTAGAAATAGTTAGAGGAGAAAAGACTTCCAAATCAGTCGTCGCTAGTTCCATGTCAATTGCTAAAAGGATAGGCAAGATAGCTGCCGTTGTAGGCGTTTGTCCTGGATTTGTAGGTAATCGAATTCTTGCACAGAGGCAAAGAGAGGCTAATAAATTAATACTTGAAGGTGCCTTACCTTGGGATATAGATGATGCTCTCTTTGATTTCGGATTTCCTATGGGCCCTTTTGCCATGTCGGACCTGGCTGGACTTGATATTGGGTGGAGTAAAGAAACTTCAAAGGGCGAAACCTTAAGAGATGTTCTTTGTGAAGCAGGCCGTCTAGGACAAAAATCTGGAAAAGGTTTTTATTTATATGATGAGAATAGGGTTAAATCACCTGATCCAGAGGTTGAATCTATTATTAGGAACTTTGCAGAGGCTAGGCAGATACGCTTAAGGGACATTAGCAAAGAAGAAATATTAGAAAGATGTCTATATCCCATGATTAATGAAGGATTCAAAATATTAGATGAAGGTATGGCTATACGGGCTAGCGACATAGATATAGTTTGGATTAATGGTTATGGCTGGCCAATCTATGAAGGTGGACCTATGTTTTACGGTAGTCTTGTTGGGTTTGATAAAGTTCTAGATTGGTTAAATAAAATGGAGAAAGAACTTGGTCCTGAATTTGCACCTTCTCCGTATTTAGAAAAAGTAGTTAAAGATAATATTAATATTTTTGCTTAGCTTAAGACGGAACCTTCTGTTCTCTGTAATTATTAATAAAACCTCTGTAGTTTAAATACAACCACACAGGTGTAACGGCTAATATCCACCACAACTCAGTTACGACCAATAAATATACACCGGGAATATTTACTAATAAAAAAGCTATAAATCCATACATTCTTGTTTTGGCACTTAAGCTAGTTAACAAGAAAGTGCCTATTATTGCTATACCTTGGTCTAAAATTTGTGCGGTATTAAATAAATTTATTTCAAACATAATCCCCTCTCTTCTTTTATAACAAATTAGATTTCGTTTTGTATAATCTTCAAGTTGTACTTACTACATCATGAAAGTAATTATCTTATCTGCAATTAAGGAAGAAACATATTCTTTAAAAACTGAATATGAGATTAAACATACAGGCGTTGGAAAGGTTAATGCCGCCTTATCAACCTTAAGAACAATCAAAGAAGACAAACCTGACTTAATTATAAATTTCGGCACAGCAGGCTCTCTGAATACCAATATCTCTGGATTGGTTGATTGTAAGTTTTTTATTCAGCGAGACATGGATTCAAGGCCTTTGGGAGTTGAGTTAGGGCAGACTCCTTTCGAAGAAGATCCACCTAAGATTATAGAGATAGCAGACCATCCTATAAACACTATAAATTTGAACTTGATTTGCGCTACTGGAGACTCTTTTGTCGATTCAAACGTTGGTTTAGAAGCTGATGTTGTTGACATGGAAGCATATGCTATAGCTAAAGTCTGTTATCAAGAATCTGTCCCCTTTGCCTGCTTCAAATACATTTCAGATTATGCCAACCAAAGTGCTGCGAAAGATTTTACTGAAAACGTAAAGAAAGCAGGAAAAGCCTTTTCTGAATTTCTTATTGATAAGTCAATCTAGCTGAATCAAGCTTTCAACCTTAATGCCATTAGATAAAGTTAATTGTTCAGCATGAGCATTAACTAAATCAATGAACACCAGAGCCTGTTTTACTTTATAACCTGCTTTGATACATAAGTTACAAGCTGAGGATATGGTTCCGCCAGTAGCAAGGACATCGTCAACTAAAATTATTTCTGTGCCTTTGGTTTGAGCTTCCTTAATTTCTAATATGTCAGAACCATATTCAAGTTCATATTTAATATCTATTTTAGGAGGAGGTAGTTTTCCTTTTTTTCTTAGCATCAACATTCCAGTATTTAAGCTCTCAGCCATTGCGGAAGCGAAGATGAAACCTCTAGCATCAACTCCGGCAATCATCTGTGGTCTTTCATTAATTAGATTACACATCTTCTTAATGCTCTCTCTAAAAATTTTTGGGTTAGCCAGAATAGGAGAAATATCCTTAAAGTTGATGCCTTCTTGGGGCCAATCTTTAATCGAATTAATATATTTTTTTAGATCCATAAAAGTCTTAATCTTTACATTTATACAATACAATACCTTACTTAAATTAATAGAGGGAGAATCAAATGAGCAACAAAGCCTCAATTTTATCTATTTTAGCCTGCCTTCTTATAGGAGTTTCTATTGCTACTGCGGGAAGCATGGGGTCTATTTCTTATTATGGGATCCCCTCTTTTGCAATTGCTGCGTCTATAGGGTTTTTGCTTCATTGGATAATTTTTATACCCTCTTATATTTACCAAACGGAACATTACTTTGACTTAACAGGTTCTGCTTCTTACATATCGATAGTTCTTTTTACTTTCTTAGCCCTAAGTGAGTTAGATGTAAGGTCAATCTTAATTGGAGTATTCATTATAATTTGGGCTTTAAGACTAGGATATTTTCTTTTTTCTAGAGTTAAAAGAGAGGGCAAAGACAACAGATTTACAGTAATGAAAACTAGGTTTTTGTGGTACTTATTTACCTGGACCCTTGGGGGGCTTTGGGTTTTTATTACCATGGCGGCTGGATTAGCGGCTATGACATCTTCTAAAGTCGTTCCCTTAGGATGGTTTGCATTAATTGGAGTAATTCTTTGGCTTGAAGGCTTTATTGTCGAAGTTGTTGCGGATAACCAAAAGACTAAATTTAAATCCAAAAAAGAAAATGAAGGTAAGTTTATTGATGAAGGGCTTTGGAGGTTTTCTAGACATCCTAATTACTATGGCGAAATTAGTTTATGGTTAGGAATTACCCTTATAGCTTTCCCAGTACTGGAAGGATGGCAACTTCTTACTTTAATTTCTCCCATTTTCGTTTATATTCTTTTAACAAGAATTAGTGGAATTAGTATGTTGGAGAGAAGAGCTGATAAAAAATGGGGTGAAGATCTAGATTATCAGATTTATAAACAAACTACTCCATCTCTACTTCCAATAGGTAAAAAAAAATTAAAGAAAAACGATGAATGAAGAAAAAAAAAACGGGCAGCTGTTTATGTGGAGATATAAGTTATAGCTTTAGTGAGTCTTCAGTAATATCTGCAAGCCATTGTCATTGTACAGATTGTCAAAAATCAACAGGTTCAGGTAAAGCTACAATTATTATGGTTCCTGAAGAAGCCATAGAAATTAAAGGGGAATTAAAGTTTTATACAGTTACCGGTACTGATGGAAGCCACATTAGTAGAGGTTTCTGTGATAAATGCGGTTCCCCTTTATTAAGTTTAATAGAGGAAGTAGAAGGCTTAAGGCTAATAAAGGCAGGAGGCTTAGATGATTCCTCTTGGCTAAAAATAGATTCTAATTTCTGGAGCTCTAGTGCAAGACCCTGGTCTCCCGTAGACGATACTCTGCATAGCTTTACTAAAAACCCTGAAACCTAAATCTAAGTAAAAACAGGAATTTCTTTGAAACCTTCACAAATACATGAAGATTTGGTTTCTAATGAAAAATTAATAGATGATTCTGCCCAAAAGAAATTACTGGTTGAATTAGACCGTCTACAAGAAAAAGTTACTATTAGATCTAGATCGTGGTTTACTAAAAAACCCCTTGATGGACTATACATCTATGGGTCAGTCGGTTCTGGTAAAACCCAACTCATGGATATTTTTTTCCAAAGTTTAGAAACTTCAAACAAAGTGAGGCTTCACTTCCATAGATTTATGCAAAACCTTCATAACGATATGAATCGTATGACAAGACAAGAAGACCCAATTAAAAGGATAGTTGAAAAACTAGCAAGAGAAGCTGATGTTTTATGTTTTGATGAGTTCTTTGTGGAGGATATTGGCGATGCAATGATGTTGGCTAGATTTTTAGATAGATTATTTGAAGTAGGAATACCACTAGTGGCAACTTCTAATATACACCCTGAATTTTTATATGAAGGTGGTCTCCATAGAGATAGATTTTATCCTGCTATTGAATCTATAAAAAAACACTGCCAGATCTATGAACTAAAAACCTCTCAAGATTATAGGCTAAGAAATCTTGAACAAGAAAAAATTCAACTTATCTCAGGATCTAAAGAAACTGATGAAATACTATCGAAGCACTTTAATTCGCTTGCTCAAGGTGAGATCAAGCTTGCTCAAACCATAGAAATTTTAGGTAGAAATATTAATACCAAGAAACTCTCTCAAGGTGTCGCTTGGTTTTACTTTAATGAAATTTGTGAAGGTCCAAGAAGCTCAAAAGACTACATAGAAATTAGTAAGGAATTCCATACCCTTTTGATATCTGACATACCACATCTTACAGAGTCAAAGGAAAATGAGACTAGAAGATTTATTGCTCTTATCGATGAATGTTATGAAAGAAAAGTTAATCTTATAATTTCTTCAGAAAAAAATATAAAAGAGATCTATTCAGGGTCTAAGTTGTTGAAACCCATTGAAAGAGCTCTTAGCAGACTTGAAGAAATGAAGTCGAGAGAATTCCTTTCCTTACCTCACTTGTCTTAACTAGATACTCTTTAGGATAGTAACTTCAGGACGTCCAGCCATATATTGACCCATTTCTCCACCAATGCTCTTCATGTGATCTGTTTGACCATGAGCATCTAAGGCATCCTGAGATTCATAGCGTTCCAAAACTACGTATGTTGTATCGTCTCCACCTTTATACCAATCGTAATAAACAACACCAGGTTCATTTTCAGTAACTGCACTTTGTAATCTTGAAGCTACTTCTTCAAAATCTTCATTTGTGCCTTCCTTAATTTTCATGGTCGCAATTATTCCTATCATTTAGTCCTCACTTATTGGAAATTAAATGTAAACTTTATTTCTATTTAGGATAATAATCGAGTATTTTCTATTATGAATGAAATAGTTATTGTTGGAGCTGGTCAATCTGCAGCTCAATGCATAATAGCTCTCAGGAAAGGGGGGTTTAATAATCCTATTACTCTTATAGGAGAAGAGAGTCATTTGCCCTACCAACGACCCCCTCTTTCTAAAGACTATCTTTCAGATGAAGTCCCTGTAGAAAGAGTTTTTATGAAACCAGAAGAATTTTTTATTAAAGAAAAGGTTAAGGTAATTAAATCTACAAAAGCTATATCTATAAATAGAGAGAAAAATACTGTGTCACTAGAAAATGGTGAAAATATAAAATATAAGAAATTAATTTTAGCTACTGGAAGCAGAGTAAGAAGAATAGAAGTTGAAGGATCTGAGCTAAAAAATATCAACTACCTGAGAACCCTAGATGACGCAAATACGATAAAGAAATATCTTAAGTCAGGTAAAAAGTTAGTAATCGTAGGGGCTGGTTATATTGGTTTAGAAGTAGCTGCTGTAGCTGCAGAAAAAGGCTTAGACGTTACTGTTATAGAAATGGCTGATCGTGTGATGAATAGAACTGTTGACCCTATAATTTCAGAATATTTTTATAATCTACACACCTCTAAAGGAGTAAAAATTATTTTAAATTCGGCTCTGGTTAAATTTGAAGGTGAAGAGAGTGTTGAAAAAGTAATATGCTCTAATGGTGATCCCTTGAAAGCAGATGGAGTTATTATTGGAGCCGGTATTTTACCAAATCAGGAGATAGCTGAATCTTGTAACTTAGAATGCAGTAATGGGATAGTTGTTAATGAGCATGGCCAGACACAAGATAAAGATATATATGCTTGTGGAGATTGCACAAATCATCCCAATCCATCTTTAAATAAACGACTAAGACTCGAGTCAGTTCACAATGCTTTAGAGCAAGCTAAAACTGTAGCCTTGAACTTAATGGGAGAAAAGCATAGTTATGATCAAGTACCTTGGTTTTGGTCAGATCAATATGAACATAAATTACAAATTGTTGGCATCTCAGGAAACCATGATAGAACCTTAATTAGAGGCTCCATAGATGAAAATTCTTTTATGGTTTTCTATCTAAAAAATAACGAACTCTTAGCTGTAGATTCTGTCAATAATTCAAAAGATTTTTTAGTTTCTAAAAAGCTTGTTGCAAATAAATTAAAAATAAGTTCAGATATACTGTGCGACCAATCAGTAGACCTAAAAAACTTAATAACATGAAAGAAATCGTCGAAACCCAGTACTCTATTGGACAAGTTGTTAAACATAAATACCTAGATTTTAGGGGTGTGATTTACGATGTAGACCCTGAATTTAATAACACTGAAGAATGGTATCAATCTATTCCGGCTGAGATTAGACCAAAAAAAGAACAGCCTTTTTATCATGTTTTTGCTGAAAATGATCATGTTTTTTATTCGGCTTATGTATCTCAGCAAAATCTGCAAATTGATGATAGCAATGCCCCTATAGAGCACCCAGATGTGCCAATTTTCTTTGGTGAATTTAACGGAGATTCTTACAATATATTAAACACAACTAAGAACTAGCTTACCTGTTTTAAGGTTGCAAGAGCTACGCAGATATTAAAAATTTCCATCGCTTTTTCAAGATCCTCAGCACTACATGCTGTTGGCGCTATTCTAATAATTTCATCTTTTGGATCTACTCCATAAGGGAAAGTAGCCCCAGCAGGTGTAAGCTTTAATCCTGCTAAATCAGCTAATCTAATAATCTCTTTTGCTAAACCTGGTTCGCTTTTATAGGTTACAAAATAACCTCCAGTTGGTTTTGTCCAGGATCCAAAATTTTGTTTTGAAAGCCTGTTTTCTACAGCCTGAAACTTAGGTCTTACTATTTCTGCATGCTGTTCCATTAAATCATTTAGTCCAACTACATCTTTAAAGAAGTTTATATGTCTTAACTGGTTAATTTTATCTGGTCCAATAACCATAGAAGAGTAATGCTTGAGGAACCTCTTTTGATTTGTATTGCTCATTGCTATAAAACCTACTCCCGAACCTGCATAAGTAATCTTTGAAGTTGAAGCAAATGCAATTACACAATCTTCTAAGCCTCTCTTTTGTGCTAAATCAAATATATTTGGCAGATCTAAAGATTTTTTGAAATCATGTACAGCATAAGCATTGTCCCAAAAGATTCTAAATTCTTTGTTAGACTCTGCTAAATCTAAGATAGCTTCAATTGAATCAAGGTCATAAGTTTCTCCGGTAGGATTAGAATGTTTAGGTACACACCAAATCCCCTTTAGAGACGGGTCATCTAAGGCTATAGATTTCATTAATTTTATATCAGGTCCTCTCCCTGTTAGGCCAACAGGGATCATATTAATCGAAAACTCTTCGCTCAACTTAAAATGTCTATCATAGCCAGGAACTGGGCAAAGAAATGAATTTCTGACTTTTGTTGACCATGGGCCTGCTCCAGAACCGTGAAAAAAAAGACTAGATAAGTAATTTGCCATTAAAGTTAAACTGCTGTTCCCGCCTGCAATAACCATCTCTTTTCTACACCCCAACATTTCTGCACCAAGCTGCCTCATGTCTCCTAAACCCAGAACTTCTCCATAATTTCTAGTATCTATTCCTTCATGAGTATGTTGATCTTTTAAGGATTGATCCAACTTTCTTGATAACTCTAATTGCTCCGAAGAAGGTTTGCCACGCGTTAGGTCTAAAGAGAAGTTTTTTGACTTTATATTTTCGTAGAGCTGCTCTACTTCATGAATAGATAGATTGTGATTCATTTTTTTGAATTAGGTAAAAATATACCTTATGTAAATAATATCATTGGTAACCTTTTCAATACAGCTTCAGATATTTGACTATTTTTTAACCTATTTAAAATCTCTAGCCTATATCTATATTTTATAAAATAGTCCGCAGATTTATCTACTTTAAAGATGGATAAGAGATAACAAAAAATAAAATAAGCAGTAGAATATCGTTTTAGATAGCAATTGAAAAAAACAGCACTACATAGTACACACTTAAATTCTTCTGGAAAAATGGTAGATTTCCATGGATGGGAAATGCCTCTTCACTATGGCTCTCAACTAAAAGAACATGAGTTAGTTCGAAGCTCTTGTGGCATATTTGATATATCTCACATGACTATTATTGACGTAGAAGGAGTAGATTCCAGTAGATATCTACGTTCACTGCTCGCTAATGATATTAACAAACTAGGGAAAAACTTTGACTCCCTTCTCTCAGTATTCTTAAATCAAACTGGCGGAGTTATTGACGACTTATTAGTTTACAGAATGGAAGATAGCTACAGGTTGGTGGTCAATTGTGCTACCGGAGAATCAGATTTAAATTGGATGAAATCTCATTTAAAAAACTTAAAAGTTTCTTTAAAAGAAAGAAAAGATTTATCTATGCTTGCCTTTCAGGGCCCTAAAACATTTAAATTCCTAACTGAAATATTACCTATTGATTTACTAGATAAAGTTGAATTGCTCTTGCCTTTTCAGGGGATCTGCTTCGACCAAAGACTTATAACGACAACGGGATATACAGGCGAAAGAGGATTAGAAATTATAACCAGTCATGAAGATGCGGGGTATTTATGGAACAAAGCTTTGCTAGCGGGCGTAAGTCCTATAGGGCTAGGAGCTAGAGATACACTAAGACTTGAAGCCGGAATGAACCTGTATGGATTTGAGATGGATGAAAGAACCTCTCCTCTTGAGTGTAATATGGCCTGGACTGTTTGCTTAGAAGACAAAGAAAGGGATTTCATTGGAAAAGATTCTTATTTGAGAAGAACTAAAGAGGATTTTCATGTGTTAAAAGGATTAGTTTTTAAAGACAAATGTATAGTTAGATCTAATCAAGAAATATATTTCGAAGACAAAACTCTGGTTAAAGGTGTTGTTACGAGTGGCACATACTCTCCAACGCTGAAAAAATCTATAGCTTTAGCTAGAATACCTATTTCTAATCTAAAAAAATGTTTAACTGATGTTAGGGGCAAAGAAATAAAAGCTTCAATTGGAAGCCCTAGATTTGTAAGAGAAGGAAAGATAATATTCGAGAAAGGATAAATAAATGAGTGAGGTACCAGAAAATTGTAAATTCCTATCCAGCCATGAGTGGGTCAGACTGGAAGATGATGGAACGGCAACAGTAGGTATTAGTGACCATGCGCAGGATCAGCTGGGCGATATAGTATTTATAGAAGTACCAGAAATAGGTACAGAACTGAACCAAGGAGATGAAGCTGCTCTGGTAGAATCAGTAAAAGCTGCTTCCGAAATTTACTCTCCCTTAAGCGGTAAAGTAATTAAAATTAACAACTTAATTGAAGATTCTCCTGAAATTATCAATACTTCTCCATATGACGAAGGGTGGTTCTTTAAAATAGAAATATCAGATGATTCTGAAACTGAAAACTTGCTTAGTTCAGATCAATATGCAGAGATTTGTGAAGACTAATGAATGACAAAAGACAAAAAAAATAAATCACTAGATTTAACTTCAGGTCCGGACCTGTTTTCTTCAAGACATATTGGTTTAGAAAATAATCATCAAAAACTAGTCTTAGAAACTCTGGGCTACTCGGATATGAGCTCGTTCATTAAGGACATCATACCTGAGAATATTTTAGAGAATTCTAAGTTAGAGCTAGATGATGCCCTGTCTGAAGAGGAAGCCTTAGAGCGTCTTAAAGTAATTGCTTCTAAAAATAAACTATTTAGATCCTTTATAGGTCAGGGTTACTACAATACCTTTACTCCAAAAGTAATTTTAAGAAATGTTTTTGAAAATCCTGGATGGTATACATCCTACACCCCCTATCAGGCAGAAATATCCCAAGGTAGATTAGAAGCCTTAATAAACTTTCAAACCATGGTTAGTGACTTAACAGGACTTGAGATATCTAATGCCTCATTATTGGATGAAGCGACTGCTGCAGCAGAAGCTATGACTTTAGCCAGAAGGGTCTCAAAATCTCCATCAGAGAAGTTTTTTGTTGATGAAAAGTGTTTTCAACAAACTATTAATGTAATTAAAACTAGAGCTAAACCATTAAATATAAATGTAGTTGTAGACTCCCCAGATAAATGTATAGATGAAGATTATTTTGGAGCTATTTTCCAAAATCCCAATACTGACGGACATATAAGGGACTTTTCTAATGAAATTAAAGCCTTAAAAAATAAAGGCTCAATTACTATTATAGCTTCTGATCTTTTAGCACTTTGTTTAATAAAGACTCCAAATGAAATGGGTGCAGATATATCAGTAGGCTCCTCTCAAAGGTTTGGTGTTCCAATGGGTTTTGGTGGGCCTCATGCTGCATTCATGTCTGTCAAAGAAGAATTGAAAAGATTTTTGCCAGGAAGATTAGTTGGGGCTTCTGTTGATCAGCATGGAAAAGTTGCTTACAGGCTTGCTTTGCAAACCAGAGAGCAGCATATAAGACGAGAAAAAGCCACTAGCAATATTTGCACTGCACAAGCCCTTTTAGCAATTATTGCTGGATTCTATGCGGTATATCATGGACCAAAAAGATTAAGGCTAATAGCAGAAGAAGTTAATAGAAAGGCCGCCAGGCTTTCTTCTGCTCTTAAGAAAAAAGGATTGAAAGTAAGCTCAAATGAGTTTTTCGATACAGTTGTTGTAAAAACGGGGCATAAAACAAAAGAATATTTTAAGAAAGCATTAGATAAGGAGATAAATTTAAAAAAGAACAAAGAAAGTTTATCTATATCTATAGATGAAACTGTTACTGAAAAAGTTTTAAATGATATTTTTTCTATATTTTCATTAGAAAAAAATGATGAAGGTGATTTCTCAAATTCTATAAGCCAAGATTTAATTAGAAAAACTGAGTATATGCAGCATCCAGTTTTTAATACCTACCATTCTGAAACAGAAATGTTGAGATATATTAAAAGGCTTTATGAAAAAGATATAGCCCTTGATAGGGCAATGATTCCTTTAGGGTCCTGTACCATGAAATTAAATGCTACATCTGAAATGTTACCAGTTAGTTGGCCTGAATTTTCTTCTATTCACCCATTTGCACCAGAAGATCAAGTTACTGGCTATAAAGAGTTGATAGAGGAGCTAGAAAATCAATTAGAAACTATTACTGGCTATAATAAAATTTCTCTTCAACCAAATGCTGGTTCTCAGGGCGAATATGCAGGTCTTCTTGCTATAGATGCCTTTCATAAGAGGAATGGAGATAAACACAGAAATATCTGTTTAATTCCCATGTCAGCTCACGGTACTAATCCTGCATCTGCTCAAATGGTAGGAATGGAGGTGGTGCCTGTAAAATGTGATAAAGATGGAAATATTGACTTAGAAGATCTATCTACTAAAGCAAAAGAAAATTCTGAGAATTTGTCTTCAATTATGATTACCTATCCTTCTACACATGGAGTGTTTGAATCTAAGATTAAGGAAGTATGTAAGATAGTGCACAGCTATCAAGGACAAGTCTATATAGATGGAGCAAACTTAAATGCGATGATAGGTTTATGTTATCCAGGAAAGTTTGGTGGCGACGTATCTCACTTAAACCTTCATAAAACCTTCTGCATACCCCATGGTGGTGGGGGCCCCGGAGTAGGGCCTATAGGGGTATCCAAGCATTTAAAGGATTTTCTTCCAGGGAGTGATTCCGATTCCTTAGTAGGCCCTGTAAGCGCTACAGAGTGGGGCAGTGCAAGTATTCTTCCTATAAGCTGGATGTATATTAAGATGATGGGAGGAGTGGGTCTCAGAAAAGCTACTGAGGCAGCTATACTCAGCGCAAATTACATAGCTTTTAGACTAAAAAATCATTATGAAATTCTTTATAAGGGAGATAAGGGCCTTGTTGCACATGAGTGCATAGTCGATGTAAGAGCATTAAAAGAAAGTGCTGGTATAGAAGTGGAGGATATAGCTAAAAGACTTATTGATTACGGCTTCCATGCACCAACAATGTCATGGCCTGTAGCTGGCACTCTAATGATAGAACCCACTGAAAGTGAATCTAAATTAGAATTGGATAGGTTCTGTGATGCAATGATAGAAATAAGAAAAGAAATTAAAAGGATAGAAAAAGGTACCTTAGATAAGAAAGATAATATGCTTAAAAATGCTCCTCATTGTGCTGAACATTTAACGGGGGATAATTGGAAGCATGGATACTCTAGATCAGAAGCAGCCTACCCCCTAGACTCATTAAGAGAAAATAAATATTGGTGCCCAGTTGGAAGAATAGATAATGTTTATGGAGATAGAAATCTAGTTTGTAGTTGTCCCTCAATGGAGGACCTTAGTTAACCCTTTTAAGTTTTTTCCATTTTCTTTCCTCACCTATAGTACTTAAATTTTCATCTGGCTCTACAAGTATAGGATGGTCTGCAAATTCCAGCATCGGCAAATCAAGGATAGAGTCTGAGTATGAAAAAATTTCTTTACTGATTGATTGATTTCTTAAAGAAATCCATTCCCTTACTCTCCTTACCTTTTCTTCAGAGAAGTTAGGCACTCCCTTAATAGACCCAGTGTATTTGCCCTCTTTAACTTCAGCTTCTGTTCCGAAGAATTGTTTTATTCCTAGAAGATTAGAGATCTCTTTAACCAAGAAAGAGAGAGAGCCCGAAGTTATTAAGCAAGTATCTAGTCTATGTAAATCTATTAGCTTCCTGGTAAGGGAGTCGCTGTATTTTTTTACTAATTCCTCTGCAAATGGTTTTGCTAAGATTTCTATTTCTTCTAGTGTTTTGCACTCAATAGGTCCAAGAAGAAATGTTGAATAAGAGACTACATCAAATTTCCCTTTTCTATAACTTGCATCATATTCTCTTTTCTTTTCCAAAAATTTATTATCTATGAGATCTTTTTTTCTAAGGTAATTAACCCAAGCCTCTTCTGAATCTCCAGAGAGCAAAGTATGATCAAGGTCAAATAGAACTAAAGCCATCTAGTAATTTTGATATGGATCTCTATTATAGTCTTTGACTTAGAATTAGATTAGAGTTTTTAATAATTGATTGAGAAAGATATATATCGTCCCTGTGTAGCCATAATTATTGTAAATAAAGCAGGTCAAGTTTTATGGTGTAGAAGGAAAAACCAAAATGGATGGCAGTTTCCACAAGGTGGCATAGATGAAAATGAGTCACCATTAGAGGCAGTTATGAGAGAAACCTACGAGGAAGTTGGTCTAGGTAAAGAAGACATTAAAATAATCAAAGAAACAGATGAATGGTATAAATATGATGTACCTAAAGATACAAGAAAATATTTCAGAAAACAAACATATAAAGGACAAAAACAGAAATGGTTTTTAGCAAAACTAATTTCTTCAGAAAAAAGAATTAATCTATCAGCAAATAGACCAATTGAATTTGATAAATGGACTTGGGTAAATTACTGGTACCCGCTTAAAGCTTGCATTAGCTTCAAAAGAGAAGCATATAGAAAAGCCTTAAATAACCTTAGTGGTACCTATAATAATATTTCTAAAGATACATAATTTAGAATAATTTATATTTCTTATTCTTTAATCAATAAGAGATAATAGAGGCTCTTTTGTGATAGAAATTTTTTTATACCTTTTACTAGGAATCTTTTCTGGTATTTTAGCTGGTCTTTTTGGGATCGGTGGTGGGATAATTATTATTCCTGTCTTCTTTTCAATTTTTAAAAATTTAGTAGGAATACCAGATGAGGCCTTAGCTCATACAGTTTTAGGGACTTCTTTAGGAGTTATAGTCTTTAGTTCCATTGCATCAACCTATTCTCACAATAAGCGTAAAGCCGTTATGTGGGAACTATTAAAGTTAATTGCCCCTAGTATCTGTTTAGGTGCAGCTCTGGGAGCTATAACAGCAAGCTATATTCCTAGTTCTACCCTGCAAATGCTTGTAGCGATTTTCTTAATCCTTATCTCTTTTCAAATGATATTTGAATTTCCTCCCCCCTCACAAAATCCCAAAACTAACTTTCTAGGGCCAGTAGTTGTTGGAAGCGGAATAGGGTGGCTCTCAGGAATATTTGGGATAGGAGGGGGAGTTTTTTCTGTACCTTATTTCTACCACAGAGGATTAGTTATGACTAAAGCCATTGGTTCATCTGCTGCTTGCGGTATTCCTATTGCTATGTCAGGATCTATTGCTTACATGATAGTAGGTTCGAATACCCCTAACCTCCCTGAGCTTGCTATTGGATATGTATATTTACCAGGGGTTATTTTAGTGGGCCTCACAAGTGCTTGGAGTGCAATTATAGGAGTTAGGGCGGCACATAGAATAAAGCAAAAAAAACTTAGACTAAGTTTTGCTGTTTTATTAATCATAATGGGGCTTAACCTTCTACTGAGATAAAATTGAGTAAATGGATTATTACTGGAAAACTAACCTGAAGATCCTAGGCTGCCTTTTGACAATTTGGTTTGTTGTGTCTTTTGGGTTCGGAATTCTTCTATCTGACTGGCTAGATCAGTTCAGAATAGGTGGATTTAAATTAGGGTTCTGGTTTGCTCAGCAAGGAAGTATCTACGTATTTATTATTCTTATCTTCGTATATGTTTATTTAATGAACAGGCTTGATAAGAAGGTTTCAAAAAATAAGGAAGAGAAAGGTTTCAAATGACTGTTCAAGAATGGACTTTTCTTATGGTAGGAATTAGTTTTGCTGTCTATATCTTTATTGCCTTTAAATCTAGAGCCCGGTCAACTTCAGATTTTTATGTAGCTGGCAAGGGAGTCAACCCCTTAATAAATGGTATGGCCACAGCTGCAGACTGGATGTCAGCTGCTTCTTTTTTATCAATGGCTGGGTTAATAGCTTTTCTTGGTAAGGATGGATCTGTTTACTTGATGGGTTGGACTGGCGGCTATGTCTTGTTAGCCCTGCTTTTAGCTCCTTACCTTAGAAAGTTTGGTCAATTTACCGTTCCTGATTTTATAGGCGAAAGATACTACTCCAATACTGCTAGAGTTGTCGCTGTTTTGTGCCTGATATTTATTTCTTTTACATATATAGCAGGTCAAATGAGAGGCGTGGGTATAGTCTTTTCTAGGTTTTTAGAAGTAGATATCAATTTAGGTGTTGTTATAGGTATGGGAATTGTTTTTATCTATGCTGTTTGGGGAGGCATGAAGGGAATAACCTATACTCAGGTAGCTCAGTATACTGTTCTGATATTTGCTTATCTTGTTCCTGCTATATACATCTCGATAATAATGACTAATAACCCTATACCTCAGTTAGGTTTTGGAAGTACGGTAACTGGAAGCTCAGAGTTCTTATTAGATAAATTAGATAAAGTCACTTCAGATTTAGGCTTCACTGCATATACGGAGAATACTAAAAGTAAAATAGATGTGTTCTGTATAACGGCTGCTTTAATGCTTGGAACGGCAGGCCTGCCTCATGTTATTGTTAGATTCTTTACAGTTCCCAGTTTCAGCGCAGCAAGGAAATCTGCTGGTTATGCTTTAATTTTCATAGCTCTTCTTTATACAACAGCTCCTGCAGTTTCTGCTTTCGCAAGAATGAATCTAATAGACTCTATACAAGACACTAAATATTCTGACTCTCCTGATTGGTTCCAGAATTGGGAAAATATTGGCTTGATAGCCTGGAAAGATAAAAACTCAGACGGCTTAATTAGATACTCCTCGGGTGATGCTTTAGAAGGAGTTAAGCCTATTTATGTTGATGGGATTGGTAACTCGGGTCAGCGATTGGTTTCAAATAAACCAAATCTATCTAATGAAAATGAAGTCTATATAGACAGAGATATTATAGTCCTAGCTAATCCAGAAATAGCTAAACTTCCTTTTTGGGTTATAGCGCTAGTGGCAGCAGGTGGAGTGGCTGCAGCACTTTCTACTGCTGCAGGATTACTTATTACTATTTCTTCTGCTATTTCTCATGACTTGCTCAAGAAAACTTTTATGCCAAAAATAAATGAGAAGCAGGAACTTTTATATAGCAGATTAGCTACTGCTTTCGCTATTGGAATAGCCGGATTATTTGGAATATACCCTCCAGCTTTCGTTGCTCAGGTAGTTGCCTTTGCTTTTGGGTTAGCAGCTTCTACTTTATTTCCTGTTTTATTATTGGGTATCTTTTCTAAACGCCTTAACAAAGAAGGTGCAATATCTGGGATGTTAATAGGATTAATTTTCACTTCCAGTTATATCATTTACTTTAAGTTTCTTTTTCCTGAATTCAATACACCTGATAATTGGTTTCTTTCTATATCACCTGAAGGAATAGGATTTATAGGGATGTTATTAAATGTTGTAACTTCTCTTTCTGTCTCCTTTTTAACAAAACCTCCCCCTAAGGAAGTCTCTTCTATGATTGAAAGAATAAGGCAACCTTAATGAATCTTCCTGTAATAGATCCTATTGCTTTTAGCATTGGACCTCTTTCAATCAGGTGGTATGGGATTACCTGGTTAGCTGCATTTGGTCTCATTTACTTTTTTGCCCACAGGAACTTGTTTAAATTCTCCAAGGAGCAGCTAGAAAGCCTAATGTTTTATGGACTGCTTGGTGCTGTAATTGGAGGCCGTTTAGGATATATGTTTTTTTATAATATAGATCAAATAGCCAAACAGCCTCTGTCTTTATTTTATTTTTGGGAAGGGGGAATGTCATTTCATGGAGGTTTAATTGGTGTTTTGGTTTCATGCTTTTTATTAAGTAATTTCTGGAAAGTAAAATTTTTTGAAATTATGGACTTTATAGCTCCTTTTGTTCCTGCTGGGCTTGGGTGTGTAAGGGTTGGAAACTTTCTAAATTCAGAGCTTTTAGGTAGGGAAACAAATATGCCTTGGGGTGTTATATTCCCTTCGGATACTAGTGGGCTTCTAAGGCACCCCTCACAGCTATATCAGGCTATAGGCGAAGGCGTCATACTATTCTTGTTCATGCTGTGGTATTCAAGAAAACCAAGGCCTCATATGGCTGTTTCTGCAATTTTCTTAATAGGCTATGGTTCAATCAGGTGTATAACAGAAATATTTAGAGAACCAGATTTACACATCGGTTATGATTTATTTAATTCAATCTCTAGAGGTCAGTTGCTCTCTTTTCCAATGATACTTATTGGCTTCATGTTATTATTTTATTCGTATAAACATTATTCAAAAAAAGATGAAACAGTATCTTGATTTAATGCGTTATGTCCGAGAAAGCGGAACAAAAAAAGAGGACCGAACTGGTACAGGAACTCTTAGTGTCTTTGGTTATCAAATGCGTTTTGATTTAGAGGAAGGGTTCCCTTTAATTACTACCAAAAAGATACACTTAAAATCTATTATCTATGAACTCTTATGGTTCCTTAAGGGATCAACTAACATAGATTACTTAAATAAACATGGCGTAAGCATATGGGATGAATGGGCAGATGAAAGAGGTGACTTAGGGCCAGTATATGGAGCACAGTGGAGATCTTGGTCTTCGCAAGATGGAAGTTCAATTGATCAAATCTCTGATGTTATAAATCAAATAAAATCTCAGCCTGATTCAAGAAGACTAATTGTCAGCGCTTGGAATGTAGCTCAAATAGATAAAATGGCCCTGCCCCCCTGTCATACAATGTTTCAATTTTACGTTGCGGATGGGAAATTATCTTGTCAGCTTTATCAAAGAAGTGCCGATATATTTCTAGGAGTACCGTTTAATATTGCCTCTTATGCTTTACTGGTTTTAATGATAGCAAACGTTACTGGCCTAAAACCAGGTGAGTTTGTGCATACACTGGGTGATGCTCATCTATACTTGAACCATTTAGATCAAGTAGATGAGCAACTGCAAAGAATTCCATTTCCTTTACCTAAAATCAAGATAAGAAAGAATATGAACGATATTTTAGATTTTGATTATGAAGACTTTACTTTAGAAGAATACGAAGCGCATCCTCACATATCAGCTCCTGTAGCAGTCTAAGTGGGAATATCTTTAATTGCAGCTCTATCTAATAACAGCGTTATTGGTGTAAACGGAAAAATTCCTTGGGAGCTCAAAGAAGATTTAACTCATTTTAAGGAAACTACCTTAGGATCAGCAATAATTATGGGAAGAAAAACTTTTGAATCCATAGGCAAGCCTCTAGCTGAAAGGCTTAATATAGTTATGACTAGTAACCCCAAGGGATTAGACGGAATTCAAGAAGTTTCTTCAATAGAAAATGCCATCAAGGTAGGTTTAAATTTTTCAGAGAATATCTTTGTAATTGGAGGGCAAAGTATTTACGAAACCTTTCTACCAATTTCTACAAAAATGTATCTTACCTTTATAGACATAGAAGTATCAGGTGATACTTTTTTTCCTAAGTGGGACAAAAGTGAATGGGAAGAGGTGTCTAGAAAAAGATTTAAAAACAAGATAAAAGAAATTGAGTACAGCTTTGTTGAATTTAATAGGAAGCCGTTTTAGTTATGATGAAGTGAGGCCTAAAGCTTTTCTCTTCAATTGTAGGGCTTGAACTCTTTCTTCTTCACCTTCAGTGTATGTAATCCACTTTCTTGCTTGGTCTTGAATCTTCTTTTTCTTCTTCTTTTGTTTCTCTTTTTTATCGTCAAGCTGTTTTTCGGCTACATCTATACAGGTTCTAAAAGAGGTAATCGCATCGTCCCATTTTTGGTACTCAAACAGCACTTGCCCTAAAAGCATGTGCGCATTAGCTTCATCTTTTAGCTTACCTTTTTTAATACCTGACCTGATAGCCTTTTCTGCTTCTGAGAATTCATCTAGTCCAAAATGGACCTGACCCAAGAATATAAAAAGCTCTCCTTCTTCAGAAAGACTAGCTGCTTTTGCGTAAGCTGGTTTTGCTTTTTCTAGTTCTTTTGCTGCATGCCAGTATTGGCCCAAAGCTTTTAATGTTTTCTCTTTATCTTTAATAAACCCATTACTAAAGCCATACTCTAAAGCCCTGGCTGCTTTGTAGGGGTTTTGATGCATAAATAAAAGTTGACCTAAAGCTATATACTCCCTTTCCTTATCAAGAAGTCTATCTTCATGTGCTGCTTCTAAGGCACCTAATTGATCTAAGACTCTATCTTTCTGGCCATACAAACTAGCAAGTCCAGTCCAATATCTCTTTTTAGGATAGTTTTGGACTAAAATTTCATAGATTGGTAATACGTCTAGATCTTGTTTTAGCTCTGTGTAGACAGCCATTTTTAGTAGATAGTCATTTTCTCTAGCAACGCCCATTTTCATCTCACCAGTTTCTACTTCCTCTCCTTCTTCGTTCTCTACCGTTACTGGAATTTCCCTACTTTCTGCCATCTGTATTGCAATTTCAATATACTGCTTAGCCTTTTTAAAGTTAGATAATTGATAGTATGTAGTAGCTAAAAGAGAATAAGCTTGAGATGAGGGTTCTTCTTCATTTTCTATCCATTCAAGTAGGTAATCTATTGCAGATTTGTAATCTTCTTTTATAAAGGACAACTGAGCTAAAGAAAATCTAGCTTGGTTGGCAAGCTTATAATCAACCGCTTCATAGCGAATTAATTGTTTGTAAGTATTAATTGCCGAGTCATATTTCTCTTGAGCGAAATAAATGTATCCATAGAACCAAAGAAACCTTGCCCTATCAGTTTCTGTAAATTTTGGATCGGCATCTGCCACAGAAAGCATTTGAGTTGCTTCAGCCCACATCTCTTCCTCAATTAAAGGTTGAACCGATTGTAATAGTTTTTGGGCTTTCTTACTGGGGAGTTTTACCCTTTTTCTAGTTTTCTTTTTCTTCTTTTCATCTGCTGCTTCAAGAGAGAAACCTAAATAGTCTGGCACTATGTTTTTAGTAACTATAGGTGCCAAACCTATTGCAAGAAAGAGAATTAAAGTTCTGGATAGTAATTTCATACTCTATTTATACAAAATCTGCTTGTTAAGCACAACCCTCAGGAACATAATCAGGACCTTTATTTGGGTCTTCAATAATAAAAGTTATTTGATTCAATACTCCTTTTACTTCTATGGGTTCGCCGTCTCTAATTTGTGGCTTATATTTGAATTTTAGAGCTGATCTCATGGCAGCTCTATCAAAAATTCCACTAGGAGTAGACCACACTACCATAGGGTCTCTGACCGAACCAACTTTGGTAACAATAAACTCAAGCATTACACAACCTTCTATACCCCTTTCCTGAGCTCTTCTTGGGTAAATTGGAGGAACTTTAAATATAGGAACATATGAACCGTCAGCAAAAACACCTGATTTCTTATTAAATTCAAATTTAGGTCTAGGTGTTGCATTATCTAGATCTGCTGGCGGAGTCATGTCAAACTCTGGAGGCATAGTTTCTGGAGGCGGCTCTTCTTCCTCAGGTCTTTCAATATCATCAAAGAGTTCTAAGTCCCTTTCTGGCATAGTTACATCAGCTATCCTTATTCCCTCTTCGTCTAAAGCTACATCACCTACAGCAATCAAGGCCTGCATTAAATAAAAGATTATTAGACTGAGAAGTGCTGCCCCTCCAACAATCGAGGAGATTTTCTTATAGTCTTGGTCCGAAAAAAAATCCATAGGCTAAAATTTTGGTTCAGAGGCCAAAGATATAGCATATACCCCCGCATCTCTGGATTGATCCATTACTTTTATTATTGCATCGGCTGTTGCCCTTTCATCTGCCTGAATAACAACTGACCCCTGAGGATTCTCAGCTAAAAGTTTTGTTACATTAGCTTTAACTTGCCTAACATCAACTCTTCTTCCATCAATCCACACATCATCATTTGCTCCGATAGCTATTAGAATAGCAGCGTTGTCTTGAATGTTTGCTGTTTCAGCATCAGGCCTATTGACTTCAAGACCTGGCTCTTTAATAAAATTTGCTGTAACAATGAAAAATATTAGAAGAATAAAAACTACATCCAACATTGGCGTAAGACTGATTTCTTCTTCTGCTTCTGTTGCTTGACTTATAGGTGATCTTCTCATAATTAATACCTCTTCCTATTTATCCAGAAATTAAATGCTCTGATAAGAGCTCTTCTTCCCTCTTGCTTTTATTTTTTAAGAATGTACTTGCAAATGTTCCTGTTATGGCAACTGATAGCCCTGCCATCGCAGGAATAGTTGACCTAGATACACCTCCAGCCATAGCCTTGGCGTCTCCACCTCCAGTTACTGCAAGTAAATGAAAAACTTCGATCATACCAGTAATGGTTCCAAATAAGCCCAAAAGAGGTGCCACACCAACACAAAGCTTAATCAGCGATACATTTAAATGAATCTTTGATGAAGTTTGTGAAATTATTTTCTCTCTAATTGCTTTAGAGTTCCAAGAGCTTTTATCTTGTCTATTAGACCATTCAGCTACTGCAGTATTAATAGTTTCTCCATGGTTAAATCTAAAATACCAAATTCTTTCAAAAATTAAGAACCACATAACAAAAGCAAGCAACCATATGTAGTAAAGTACGTAACCTCCTCTTTGCATAAACTCAAAGAGAGCATCAGCAGCGTCGAAAAAGAAAAACATACTTAATACCTAAAAATTATTATTTCTCTGACCTCTCTGCAGCCATTCCTATTGACTGTTCCTCAATGGTTTCTAAAATACCCTTCGAGTAATTAGATACTATTGCAGACATAAATGTCATTGGAATAGCAACCATTAAACCTAACCAAGTAGTTACTAGTGCTATAGATATTCCACTAGCCATGGTTTTAGGATCTCCTGTTCCAAATAAAGTAATCATCTGGAAGGTCTCAATCATACCAACAATAGTTCCGAAAAGTCCCATTAGTGGTGCGACTATTGAGATAAGTTTGATCAACCAATTTAATTTCTCAATAGAAGGTCTTTCATTAAGGATTTGTTCTGCCATCTTTAACTCAAGTGTCTCTGTATCGACTTTAGGATTATCTTCAGCTATTTTTAGCACCCTTCCTAAAGGATTATCAGAATTTAAAGAGCTTGAAGCTAATTGTGCATCTACAGCAGACCTTATTCCCATTAATGAATAAAGTCTCCATATAAACAATCCAACTCCACCAAGACCTAGGACGTAAAAAATAACCAGCCCTATTGGACCTCCATCATTATTTATTCTTTCCCATGCCCCTGACATCGAGATTAGACTTGCTAAATAAGATCCGCCTTGAGGACCAGTAGGATCAACAGCAAATTGCACTGGGAAAGCATCCGAATCAAAAAGGTCAGAAGTTGTAGATGTATATCTTCCTGCCGGCTGCGAAGGCAATTCTTCATACATGCCCCTAGTAGAGGCATAAGTTAAGTAATTTCCATCTGAAACAGCGTTAAATACTCCAACTCTAACTACTTCTCTAGTTTCAACTGTTCCGTCTAAAGCTATAACGTCTGTGTTAAATTTTACTACCTCTCCTGTAGCATTTATTTCTCTTTGAAGTTCAAACCAAAGCCTTTCTAATTCAGGTATAGATGCTAGAGCAACTCCTTCACCCATCTTAATAGCCAAATTTGTAAGGAACTCTTCTCTTTCTTTTCCAAATTGTGCAGATGTAATTGATTGCTCAAAAATATTTCTTGCCTCTGTTGCTAAACCTGCGAGATGACCAAATATTTCATTTAGAGAACCTAACCTCTCCTTAAGTTGTGCTTCGGCTACAACCAAGAGGGCTTCATTTGCTTCAAATTTTTGTTCTAGCTTAGCAGCTTCTCTTTCCAGTCTAGCTCTTTCAGCTTTAGCATCTGCAAGCAGTTTAGCTTGTTTATTTTTTTCGTTTCTAAATTCCCTTTCTCTTTGTCTTTGCTCTTCGGAATCAGCAAACTGTCCCTTCTTTACTATTTCTAACAATTCTTGAGGATTAGAAGGGGTCTTTGTTTCCTCCTCAACACCCTCTTCTTCAGCTGATAAAGGGATCAAGAATAAACTTAAGAATAAAATATAAATTACTTTTTTCATTGTACTGCCTCCGGATTAGGTACTGGCAGTTCAAGCATATCCACCGTAGCTAGCTTATTAGCTATTCTTAAGCCCTTTCTTGTAGGATTTCTGAAACTTCCTGATAGCTCAACCCATTCATTGGCCTTGTTGTCCCAAGCACCTGTTATCTTCTCATCAGAAGTTTGATACACAAGAGAAAGTCTCCCAATACGCAAAACATTTACCTCTCTTTGTTGACCATCAATTTCTATCGTATCCTTGTAGCTATCTAGCTTTCTTCCATACTCCATTTCTACATTAAAGGCTTCTAGAACCTGCCTAAGACCTTCAGCAGGAGAAACAGTTGGGTTATCAATGGCTGCTTTAGCAAAAGCTATCCTTTCTTTCCTCTCTGCTAAATGGAAGGGCATATCTAATTCAATAGACTTTTCAACACCAGCCAATAACCTTCTGGTGAAAGGAGGAATTTGTCTCTGCATTATTTGAGCCTCTTTCATAGTTCTGTCTATTTCTTTTAACCTTTCTTCTTGTCGCTCAATTTGTTTTTTCATTTGAGCGTTATAAACCCTTAATCCTTCGATTTGTTTGCTTACAGTTTTATACTCATTAACTATCAAAGAAGTATCATCATCCATTGAATCTATCTTAGTTTGAGATGTTTTCTCTGACTTCTGACGCTCTTCCCCAACATCTAATAACGGTTGGATTTGATCAGAAAAAACCTGCATTGACCCTACTAAAGCTACCACTAAAAAGAGTGGGAATGTTTTAACACGCTTCATTAAATTCTCCTCAGTTTTGTAATTTGTTCCGGTGTTATCTTCCAAAAATGTTATTATTTTAGCACCGGTTTAACCTACTCCCCCATCTGGGGATGTAGACTATAGTTTGAATATTTTAACAACGCAACATTTGAATGTCAGTTATAGAGCTTTTTGTTTATCTTAGTTTGATCAATTGGTCAATATTATTTACCTCTTGGTTTCTAAAGCAAAGATATAAAAAACCCATATTCCTTAAATTTTACTGGGAATCTTCTCTTATAGTGCTTGTTCTGAGCCTTCTTATCTTGTTGTTATTTATAGAAAAACCATACTTACATTTTAAACAAGTCATCTTCAATTTTCTTTTGCTTTTATGGGCTTTTAAAGCACTAATTCTCTTTTATAAGAAAAACAAGCATGGTCTTGGTGGATCTCAAGACCTTATTAGAGAAAAAGACGGGCTTTTTAAAGCATCAAATGTTTTTGGATTAGTTCAAATTTTAGCTCTAACACCAATTTTCTACATCAACCTGCTCCCAGGTCCAAACAGTCTTAATTTTTTAGATTTCTGTGGATTTTTCTTATTTCTTTACGGGTTCTACATTGAGACTAAATCAGATTATGATCTAAAGAAATTTAGACTAAATAAGTCCAAAGAGGAGAAAATTCTCAATTTGAATCTCTGGGGCATATCAAGACACCCAAACTATTTTGGTTATTTAATTCAATGGTGGGCTCTTTACCTGGCTTCATTGAGTTCTATAGGGGGATCTTGGACTATTTTTGGACCTATTTTAATTACCGCATTTATTCTAAAAGTTCCGATACAAAATATCAGCAAACATTTAGAAAAATCGTCTGTAGGATATGAAAACTACATTAATGGTACTAATAAGCTGTTCTTAAACTTATTCTATAAAGAAACTAGAATTAGCATATTATTTCGTAAATTAATCCCCCACAACTCTTTAACAAGATTTTTTGGGGTTCTATCTAGGTCCAAAATCAAGGTTTTAAAAAATCTGTTAATAAAATCCTTTTTGTATATTTATAAGCCTAACATGCAAGAGTGTGAAAAATCTGAAGTAAGTGAGTTTAGTAATTTTGAAGAGTTTTTTACTAGAAAGCTACTTCCTAATTCAAGGTATATAGATAACTCTATTAGTAAAGAAATTATTTCTCCAGTTGATGGAATTATTGTAAATAGTGGCAGGATTAAAGGAGAAACCCTAATACAAGCTAAGGGAATTAACTACTCGCTTAAGAGCTTAGTGCAAAACCAAGAAATAGAAGACTCCTTTAATGACGGATGGTTTGTCACTATTTATCTAGCGCCTTCTGATTATCACAGAATTCACTTCCCTTATGCTGGGGAAATTAAAGAGACAAAGTATCTCAGGGGTGATCTAAATAGCGTTAATCTTGGTGCCATAAGAAAGATCCATTCACTATACGCAAGAAATGAAAGGACATTGCTCTATTTAGAATCTAAGGAATTAAATTATGCAATAATTAATATTGGAGCTTCTATAGTGGGTAGTATTGTCCCCTTTTGGGCAATAGCAGATAATAAAAAAAGAGAGCAGCTTGTTGAAGAGTGGAACATAGGACCAGCAAAAGAACTAAAAGCGGTAGAAAAAGGACAAGAGTTAGGATATTTTGCAATGGGTTCTACTATAATTTTACTTTTTCCTAGGAATATTAATTTTGAGAAAAATTTATTGGATCAATTTAAATCTGTAAAATTTGGTGATGTTTTAATAAAAAATTAGATAAAAATAAGGTAAATTTTGGTTTCTTTTTCAACTAGCGACTTCAAACCGGGGCTAAAGGTTTTAATAGACTCCGACCCCTGTGAAATTATAGAAGAAGAATTCGTAAAGCCCGGCAAAG
This sequence comes from Gammaproteobacteria bacterium, assembly GCA_045563675.1. Lineage (GTDB taxonomy): Bacteria > Pseudomonadota > Gammaproteobacteria > Magnimaribacterales > Magnimaribacteraceae > AEGEAN-183. The sequence goes on along the minus strand of JBJLIX010000001.1, from coordinate 573,647 downwards.
GCCAGGCATTTAGTAAGATTAAGTTTAGAAATCTACTATCGGGCAGAGTCGGAGAAAAAACCTGCAAAGTTGGAGAATCTCTTGAATCTGCAGATATAAGAGAATCTCAAATGCAATATTTGTATTCAGAGGGACAAGAGTGGCACTTTATGGATCAAAAAACGTTTGACCAAGTAGCGCTAGGAGTTGATTTGATAAGGGAAAATAAGAACTGGTTAACTGAAGAGGGCATTTGCAAAATACTATTTTGGAACAACTCTCCTGTATCTGTATCTCCACCAACGTTTGTTGAGCTAGAAGTAATTGAAACTGACCCTGGTGTAAAAGGAGATACTGCTACAGGCGGATCAAAGCCTGCAACATTATCATCTGGTGTAACAATAAAAGTTCCCTTATTTATATCTAAGGGTGATGTAGTTACTGTAGACACTAGAAATGGTGAATATCAAGGAAGAAAATAAAGCCTTAACTTTAAGATGAAAGAAAAATTAAAAGAAATTCTTACAGAAAGTATAAAGTCTCTCGAGAAGTCTAAAAAAATGGATTTGTCTGATATTAGAATTGATATCAAAGAAAATAAAGAAAAAGCATTTGGCGATTATTCAACTAATCTATCGCTTGCCATATCAAGTAAAACAAATGATAACCCAAAAGAAATTGCCAAAAAAATCGCAATAGACTTTAATCATTTAGATTTTATTGAGCGTGTTGAGATAGCTGGTCCTGGGTTTATTAACTTTTTTCTTTCACAAAATTCGAGGACTGAAATTTTAAAAGATATTAATGACCTTAAATCTAAATTTGGTGCAAAAGAAGCTGGTAGTAGCACTTCTAGTAAAAGAATACTCGTAGAATATGTCTCTAGTAACCCCACAGGGCCGTTGCATGTTGGGCACGGGAGAGGAGCTGCCTTTGGCTCAGCACTCTCAAGTTTACTTAGGGAAGTTGGTCACGAAGTAGAGGAAGAGTATTACATTAATGACCAAGGAAGGCAGATGGACATACTTGCAATTAGCATCTGGCTTAGATACTTAAAGTTGTTCGAAAAGGATATAGTTTTCCCCAATAATTGTTACAAGGGATCTTATGTAAACAATCTTGCTGAAGAACTCAAAAAGAAAAAGTCCGAAGAGTACAAACACGAAGAAGGTATAAAGGCTATTAAAACAAAGCTAATTCCTGATATGACTGATGAGCAACTAGATAGTCTCATATTTGAAATTAAACAACTGTTAGAAAAAAAATTTGATGCAATAAAAACTTTTGCATTAGATGCAATACTTAAGGGAATAAAGAAAGACCTAAAGGACTTTGGGGTTATACACAATTCATGGTTTAAGGAATCAACCTTGTTTGAGCTGGGTGAGAATGATCAGTCTTCAATAGAAAATGCAGTCAAATCTCTGGAAGAAAAAAAATATTTATATAAAAAAAATGGAGCCCTATGGTTTAAGTCAACAGATTTTGGAGACGAGAAAGACAGGGTTATTAAAAGAGAAAATGGCCATACAACCTACTTCACCTCTGATATAGCTTACCACTCAAATAAATATGACAGAGGTTATGATCTAATTATTAATATCTGGGGTGCTGATCATCATGGTTATTTACCAAGAGTTAATTCTGCAATGGTTGCTCTGGGAGAAGATATAGAAAAATTTAAAGTTGTTTTTATACAATTTGCTAACCTTTTAAGAAGTGGGAGAAAGGTTTCAATGTCTACCAGAGAAGGTGAGTTTATTTCTCTTAAAGAACTAATAAAAGAGGTTTCTTCTGAAGCAGCTAGGTTTTTTTATATAAATAGAAAAGGAAATCAACATTTAGATTTTGACCTTGATTTAGCAAAAAAAGAAACCAAGGATAATCCCCTTTATTATATACAGTATGCTCATGCAAGAATTTGTAGCGTATTTTCCAAGCTTCAAACAGAAAAGAAACAATACAATGAGTCTGTTGGAAAAGACCTTGTGAGCTTATTAAATTCTGAAAAGGAAATACAGATCATTCAATTACTTTCTCAGTATTCTGAAATATTGAATCGCTCTGCTAATAATTTTGAACCTCATTTGCTTTGTTACTACCTTCAGGAGCTAGCTGCTGGTTTTCATAGTTACTATAACGAACAAAAAGTATTAGTGAATAATGAAGAAGAACTCCAAGCTAGACTTTTCTTTCTCTCGGCTATAAGACAGGTTATTTTTAACGGACTAAAAGTTTTGGGAATTAAAGCACCTGTTTCTATGTAATATCTTTGATAATGAGTAATGCTAGATTAAAAAAATTTCTTGATGAGTTTAATTCAATCTGCGAAAGACACAAAAAAGACCCTAAAACTATTACTATATTAGGAGCTAGTAAAAATCAGGAAATTAGATCAATAAAATGGGCTTTAGAACTAGGAATAAATAACTTTGGTGAGAATAAGCTACAAGAGTCTGAGGAGAAAATAGATACTTTAGGTAATGCTGCCTGTTGGCACTTTATAGGTTCTATTCAAAGCAGAAAAGCAAAGAAGATTTCATCTCTGTTTGATTGGGTACAGACTGTAGATAGAATTAAAATAGCTAAAATTCTTAATGAAAATAGACCAGAATCTATGAATAGGTTAAATATCTGTATACAAGTTAATCCAGACAATGAAAAAACTAAATCTGGGGTAAGCCTAGAAGGGTGTGAAGACCTTATTGAAGAAATACTGCCATATAAAAGGCTTAAAATTCGAGGCATTATGTCTATACCAAAACCTTATAATAACCTTAAACTGCAAAGAGAAGGATTTGCTAGAATCTACTCCTGTTTTAAACAGCTCAAGCAAAAACACCCTCAACTTGATACTCTTTCCATTGGAATGTCAGGAGATTATGAAGCTGCAATAATTGAAGGGTCTAATATGATAAGAATAGGAACGCGTTTGTTTGGAGAGAGAAGTTGAAAAATTCTTTATCAGAGATAGGCTTTATAGGTGCAGGAAATATGGCAACAGCGATAATCTCTGGGTTATTGAGACAAAATTATCCTTTTAATAAAATCTTTGCTAGCTCTCCAGAAGACTCTCACTTAAAGAAATTAGAAAATGAATTTTCAGTTAATATAACTAGCAATAATAAACAGCTTATAACTTCTTCATCCACGATTATATTAGCTATTAAGCCCAATGTTATGCCTGACGTATTAGATGAAATAAAAGAGCATATTTCTCCTCAGCATAGGATCATATCCATAGTTGCAGGTTACGAACTTAAAAAAATAGAAAGAAGCCTAAACCAAAAGATCACTCTTTTGAGAGCCATGCCTAACACACCTGCAAGTCTTGGTCTTGGTGTAACAGCACTAACTTATAACAAGTCTGTAAAAAATGTTGATGTAGAAGCTGCTGAATACATATTTCAATCTATAGGAATTACTTGCTGGTTAAAAGAAAAAGACTTTGATTTATATACTGCTTTGATAGGTTCTGGTCCTGCATATGTTTTTTATATAATTGAAGCCATGATTAATGCATCTAAAGATCTAGATCTAGAAGAAGATAAGAAGAAGGAGTTAATAATAGAAATGATTAAAGGCTCTAGCTCTTTGGCAAAAATGAGTGACGATGGCCTCGAAACTTTAAGAAACAAAGTTACCTCAAAAGGTGGAGTCACAGAGAGGGCTATTGAGATCTTAGAAGAAAATGAAATGAAAGAAGTTCTTTTAAAGGCTATATCAGAGGGAGCAAAGAGATCTAAACTTTTAGGAGAAGAAAAAAATGAGTGAAGCCTTTTTATTCCTTATTAAAGCAATCTTAGACTTAATATCTCTAGCCATTCTTATTGCTTTCTTCTTTAGACTGTTGAGGGTAGATTTTTATAACCCCCTAGTTCAAGGGTTACTAAAAATATCCAATATTTTTACTTCGCCATTCAAATTGTTAATCAAGCCTACTACAAACATTGATTTAACAGGCCTTGTAGCTGCTTATTTTTTCCAGGTCTTGGGGTTCTTTCTGATAACACTAGCAGGAAATTCTTCTTATGAAATTACAACAATGCTTTTATGGTCAGGATTTTCTATTATCCTCATAGGCTTAAATATCACTTGGTGGGTTCTTTTGGTAGGAATAATTATAAGCTGGGTTGCGCCTATGAGCGTTCATCCTGCAGTTAGCCTCCTTAAGCAGATGTCAGAAAAAATTTGCACTCCCTTTAGGTTTATACTTCCGCCAATGGGAGGGTTAGATTTTTCACCTATCTTGGCCTTTCTTCTTCTCCAATTCATCCTTAGAGCAGTGCTGAATTTGTCAGTAGATTTTGGGCTTCCTATTGGCTTGAGTTTAGGAACATAAAAAATATCTCTTTATTTTTTATTCGATTCAAATTTTGAAAAAACTAATTTTTCACTTAGAATAATTTTTGCACCGATTTGATCCAGCTTGCGGGTGCTAAATAAATACGGCTAAAGAGGGGAAAAAGGAACCTGTTTAGCTTTTAGCTGACAGGTTTTTTTTATGAAAGATCAAAAAAAAATTAAACCCATGTCTTTTGTATACAAGAGCTCATTTCTATTGGAAAGTGGAAAAGATCTTGCAGGTTTTGAAATGATCTACGAAACGTATGGAAAACTTAATAAAGAAAATTCTAACGCTATTCTTGTGTGTCATGCTTTAAGTGGCAATCATCATGCAGCTGGTTATTATCAAGGAGATGATAAGCCTGGTTGGTGGGATGCACTAATAGGGCCTGGAAAGGCTATAGACACAGAGAAATATTTTGTTGTTTCTCCAAATAATCTTGGTGGATGTCATGGCACAACAGGTCCAACCTCTATAAGCCCTTTAACTAATAACCCCTATGGGCCTAGCTTTCCCGGGTTAACTGTAAGGGACTGGACAAAAAGCCAAGCTTTACTGGCTGATCATTTGGGCATAGAAACCTGGCATGGAGTTATTGGAGGAAGCTTGGGAGGCATGCAAGCTTTGGATTGGAGTATTGCTCTGCCTAGCAGAATAAAAAAAGCTGCAGTCATAGCCGCAGCACCAAAATTAAGTGCTCAAAATATAGCCTTTAATGAAGTTGCAAGGCAAGCTATAACAACTGACCCTGAATATCACCAGGGGGAATATCTAAGCAGAAACTCATCTCCTAAAAATGGTCTTAAATTAGCGAGAATGATTGGACATATAACTTACTTGTCTGATGAATCAATGAAAAAAAAGTTCGGGAGAGACCTTAAAGAAGATAAATTAAACTTTGGTCTTGGAGCAGAGTTTCAAGTAGAGAGTTATTTAAGACATCAAGGAAATGTATTTTCCGAAACCTTCGATGCCAATACATATTTACTTATGACTAAAGTATTGGATTACTTCGACCCAGCAGAAAAGTTTGAAGGGAATTTAGCTGAATCATTTAAGACTATAAGCGCTCAAATATTAATTGTTTCATTTTCTTCAGATTGGAGATTTTCTCCAGAACGATCTAAAGAAATAGCTGATGCTTTAATAGAAGCAAAGAAGAAAGTTAGTCATGTAGAGGTTGAATCATCTCTGGGGCATGATTCTTTTTTATTTCCCATTGAAAGATATGTGGATGTAATAAAGGCTTTTTTAGGAAATAAATAATGAACACTTTAAAGGTCATTGAAAATTGGATTATTGAAAACTCTACTGTCTTAGATTTAGGCTGTGGAGATGGAGCTATGCTTGAAAGATTAAAAATAAAAAAATCTATAAGAGGTTATGGTGTAGAGATTGATAAAAAGAATATAAATTTATGTCTTGAAAAGGGCCTAGAAGTTCTAGAACAAAATATAGATGATGGCTTGTTAAACTTTAAGGACCAGAGTTTTGATACCGTAATTGTAAGTGAAACTATTCAGGTATTAAGAAATCCTAAAGAAACCCTTAAGGAGGTAACAAGAATAGGAAAACAATCTATTATAGTGATTCCTAACTTTGGTTATTGGAGATCTAGATTAACAGTCTTCTTAAAAGGCAAGATGCCTATTACAGAGTCACTGCCCCAAGAGTGGTATGAAACTCCAAATATCCATTTATGTACTATCTCAGACTTCGAATCACTGTGTTTGGACCTTAATATTTTGATTAAAGAAAAAAAAGTGCTCAACTCTAGGGGGGACGTAAATAAAATGTACTCATTTTGGGCAAATCTATTAGGCAGTTGGGTTATATACAAATTGTCTCGATAAATATGGAAATAATTTTAGCTACTCAAAACCAAGGAAAACTCGCTGAATTCAATCAGCTTGCTAAAAGCACTAATATTTCCTTTATCTCGCCCCCTAAAGGTTCAATTTTCCCCCAGGAGACAGGAAGTACTTTTTTAGCTAATGCCCTGATTAAAGCAAAATTTATATTTTCGCTCACAGGCCAGCCTTCTCTGGGTGATGATTCTGGCTTAGAAGTGGATGCTCTAAAAGGAGCTCCTGGTATTTTTTCTTCTAGATACTCTAAAGATGGATCCGATATATCAAATACAGATAAACTTCTTAGAAAAATGTCTGGCATAAAAACCATAGACAGAACTGCAAGATTTAGATGTAGTTTGGTCTTAGTCCATAAAGATAATGAAAATCCAATAAGTGCTGAAGGACTTGTAGAAGGAAAAATTGCTAAGGAAAAGAGAGGTAACAACGGATTTGGCTATGACCCTATATTTATTCCCAAAGGATCAAAAAAGCATTTTGCAGAACTAGAAGAAGAAAGAAAAACCCTTATAAGTCATAGATTTGAAGCATTTCAAAGCCTATTAAAGAAAATTAATTAGCCTTGTAACACAAAAATTTACTTAATCTTGAGTTTTGTAGAGCCTTTCTTTCATAATTAGTTCTTGGAATCTGCTTAAGAAAGCCTGGAACTTTATTCTCTCTTACCTTGTCCCAATTAGGGCTCATTTCAAATTTATCTTTAATTTCATTGAAATAATCTTCCCAATCTGTTTTACAAAAGACCATTCCGTTTTTTTTTGTCTTTTTATAGAGAAGATCAACAAAGTCTTCTGAAATTAATCTTCTTTTATGGTGTTTTCTTTTTGGCCAAGGGTCAGGGTATAAGAAAACAAATAAATTGAATATTTTATCTGGTAAGCGGTCCTTTAAAACATAGTGTATATCTGATTTGATGATCTTAACATTTGATAACTTCTGCTTATCTATCAAGTTTAAAGCAGCCCCAATTCCTGGAGGGTAAATATCTACTCCCAATAAGCTTGATTTATTAAAGACTTGGGCCAAATATGAAAGACTTTCACCTGTTCCAAAGCCCATATCCCCGATCAAAATATTACTGTTTTCTATAAAGTCTGTAAGCGAACTTAAGTCTTTATTTACGTCAAGCAGGTATTTTTTTGTCAGCTCATTAAGCGCTCGGGTCTGTGCCTTTGTAATTCTTCCTTTTCTTAAAACATAACTCTTACTTTCATGCTTTAATTTTGTAGCAGAAAGGGTCATTGGTCTTTTTTAAAAATTGGAAAGATTAAATGCTTAGTTTTTATTCAACGGCAATGCTCTGTTTAACCTTCTTCATTGCAGTTTCTTCTATCTGTCTCACTCTTTCAGCAGAAACTTCATATTTATCTGCTAACTCATGAAGGGTTAGCTTTTCGTCTGATAACCACCTGTCATATATTATATCCCTACTTCTATCATCAAGCTTCTTTATGGCTTCATATAAATTGGACACACTAAAATTTAAACTATCTTCTTTTTCGATGATCTCAGAAGGATCGGCATTAATGTCTTCTAAATAATTTGCTGGAGCATAAACCTCCTGCTCATCGTCTTCTCCTTCTTTGGGATCAAAGGCAATATCCAGTCCACTAAGTCTTTTTTCCATCTCCCTTACTTCTTCGGGCTTTACTCCTAGGTCTTGGGATATAGATCTAATTTCTTCTTCTGTTAACCACCCCAAGCCCTTCTTTTTACTTCTAAGGTTGAAAAACAGTTTTCTTTGCGCCTTGGTAGTGGCTATTTTTACTATTTTCCAATTTCTTAATACATATTCATGTATCTCTGATTTTATCCAATGGACAGCAAAAGAAATAAGCCTCACACCAACTTCAGGGTTAAATCTTCTCACTGCCTTCATTAGACCAACATTGCCTTCTTGAATTAGATCAGCTTCAGAGAGACCATAGCCAGAATAGGTTTTGGCTATATGAACTACAAACCTTAAGTGAGCTAAAACTAGCTTTCTAGCTGCATCTAAATCATTCCTATAATAAAGATCTTCAGCCAATTTTCTTTCCTCTTCAGGAGAAAGGATTCCTATTTTATGAATAGAATTTAAATAGGAGTCAATATTCCCTCCAGGAGAGGAAATATTGATTTCTTGTAAAGACATTTCTGGCTTTACAGTTTGTTTTTCTTTATTTTTAGCCATTCCGAAGGCGAATTCTACATTTTTAACTGCAAAATATGCAAATAAGCTGAATTATTCTTGAAAAAGCTTATCCCAATTAAAGCTGGCATCTCCTACACAATAAAACTCTGGGTTCTTCTTGTTGGAATCAAACTCGTATTTAATTTCTTCCCCTTGGACTTTGTTTAATGCCCCTCCAGATGCAACTAAAACAGCATGACCTGAGGCAATATCCCACTGATAAGTTGGACCTCTTCTGCAGTAAATATCTGCTAAGCCTTCTGCCACGAGGCACATCTTCAAAGAGCTACCCGCCTCAATGACCTCTACCTCCTTGAAATACCTTTCGACGATTGATAAGAAGTCCAAATCTTCTTTACTTTGATGACTTCTGCTTATAGCAACAACTGCTTTATATGGATTTACTGTTTTCGTTTTTATGATGGTTCTTATCCCTTTTATTTCTTTAAAAGCTCCCACTCCTTTAGCCCCTATATAAACTTCTTTTGTCGCAGGAAGACTTACGATGCCTAGAACAGGAATTCCTTTCTCAACAAGAGCTATATTTACAGTAAATTCATCATTTCTATTAATAAATTCTTTAGTGCCATCTAAGGGGTCTATCAACCAAAAAGTTCCGATTTCCTTTGCTGATGATAAATCTTTGTCTTCTTCAGACAGTATTGGGATATCAAGCTTTAACTCTGAAAGCTCTTTACAGATTATTTCATGAGATAAAAGATCTGCCTTTGTTACAGGCGAACCATCCCCCTTGGCCTTTTGAAAAAAATCTTCACTTAAATAAACATCCATTATCTTTTCTGATGCCTTATTAGCAGCTTTCAGAGCTTTTTCAGAGAGCTCAATTATCTGTTTTTTATCCATTTTTTATTTAGTTTGATTTATGGTCTTGCTTTTTTCTTTTACAATGACAACTAATATTACTTTAAAAATAAGATGAATAATAAAAACAAATTAATTGAAAATGCTGAGATTCTCAAAAAAGGCATATCGTTGTTGGGAAGAAATAGAAAAACTGTATTATCACATCATAAGACTTTTGAATTAACTGATGAATTAGAAATAAAGATCAACGAAATATTAGAAGATCTAAGGGAAGAAGAATAAATTTTAGGAGAAAATTATGAAATATACTTGTTTTAAGCATGAAATAAATAACAAGATTGCCCACATTGAGATGTGTAGGCCTGATGAGTTCAACTCTATGAACAAAGCATTTTGGTCTGAACTACCACATCTAGTAGAGGCTATATCAGATAATGCAAGTGCCAGAGTAATAGTTCTATCCGCTCAAGGTAAACATTTTTGCGCCGGTATGGACTTAGCTAATTTTGCCCCTACAAATAAAAAACCTGAAGGCCATATGGGCATGAGAAAAGAACAAGCATATAGAGGAACCCTAGACCTTCAACATACTATTAGCTGTTTAGAAGAAGCTCGAATTCCTGTTATTGCAGCAATACAGGGTGCATGTATTGGGGGTGGTGTAGACTTAGCAACTGCAGCAGATTTACGCTATTGCACGGAAGACGCTTTCTTTTGTATACAGGAAATAAACATTGGCATGGCTGCAGACGTAGGGACACTTCAAAGAATGCCAAAAATTATTCCAGAAGGCCTGGTAAGAGAATTAGCTTATACAGGAAGGCGGTTTATGTCAGAAGAGGCACTTAAACATGGGTTAGTGAATAATGTCTTTGAGAATTATGAAAAAATGCTAGAGGAAGTTCTTGCGGTTGCAAAAGAAATTGCCTCTAAGGGACCCTTGGCTATAACTGGTACAAAAGAGGTTCTTAATTATGGTAGAGATCATACTATTGAAGAGTCACTTAAACACGTAGCTCTTTGGAATAATGCAATGGGAATTGGTGACGAAATGTCTGAAGCCTTCAAAGCTAAAGCAGAAAAAAACGAGCCGGAGTTTGAAGACCTTTTACCAAGAAGAAGGTATTTAACTGAAGATTAAGTTTAATCTAGCTTCCTTAAAAAAACCGGAGTAAATTGGTTTGAATCTTTTTTACTATAGGAGTATCCATCAAGGTTAAAGCCTAAAATTCCTTCAGGTTTGTCTATAGAGTTTTGTGCTATGTATCTAGCCATTAGTCCTCTTGCTTTTTTTGCGTAAAAACTAATTATTTTATATTTGCCATTTTTATAATCTTTGAATATGGGATTAAAAATTGGCACTTCTAATTCAGAGACCTTTACAGAAGAAAAGTATTCTACTGAAGCCAAGTTAATAATTGATCTATTGGAATGAGAATCTAAGCACTTAACTAACTCCTGAGAAATTTTATTTCCCCAAAATTCATAGAGATTATTCCCTTTATTGCTTGATAATTTAGTACCCATTTCTAACCTATAGGGTTCGATTAAATCCAGCGGTTTTAGGACTCCGTATAATCCAGATAAAATCCTTAAATGTTTGTTTAGAAACTTAACTTGGTTTTTTTCCAATGTAAGAGCGTCTAAACCAGAGTAAACATCACCCTTGAAGGCATATATTGCTTGTCTCGAAAACACCCCAACTTTCTTTTCTGCTCTCCAATTCATATTTCTTTCAAAATTCAAGGTAGATAGCTTTTCGCTTAAACCCATCAAGGAAGAAAGTTCATCTGGGGCCAATGATTTCAACTCACGCATTAGTTTCTTGCTATCTTTTAAAAGCGTTGAATTAGAAAAGTCTGAAATTGGGACTTCAGATTCATAATCTAAAGTTTTTGCTGGTGAAAGAACTGAAATCACGTTAGACCTAAAACAAGTTTTGCCATTATATTTCTTTGAATTTCGTTAGACCCCGCATAAATACTTGCCTTTCTGTAATTAAAATATCTGGGCGCAGATGTATTGGCAAAGCTAGTACCAATTGGAGGTTCATTATGGCCAATTCCTGGGCCAGGGTTGTTGAAAGGAATTGCATAATAATCCACTGCCTCTACTGCTAACTCAGTGATTAACTGACCTATTTCTGTCCCTCTCGTTTTTAATAAAGAAGATTCAGGACCTACATTTTGGCCTGCAGACAAGCTCCCTAAAATCCTTAACTCAGTTGCTTCCATGGCATTTATTTGAACTTCAACTTCAGCTAATTTTTGTTTGAAGTTAACATCTTGTATCAAAGAATTACTGTTTTCTTGAGGTGTTTCAGCAATCTTTACTATTTTTTCAAGAGAGGAATATAAACCCGCTGAATAACCATTGCCTCTTTCAAATTCCAATAAGTATTTAGCATAAGTCCAGCCCTTTCCTTCCTCACCTATTAAATTTTCTTTTGGCACTTTCACGTCTTCAAAAAAAACTGTGTTTATTTCCTGGTGTCCCTCTGGAGCTTTATCCAAAGTAACTATAGGTTGGACATTAATTCCAGGAGAGTGCATATCTATTAATAAAAAAGAAATCCCCATTTGCCTTATCTCTTCATTGCTAGTTCTTACGAGGCAGAAAATCATATCGGCATGTTGAGCCATAGTTGTCCAGGTTTTGGCTCCATTTACAAGATAATGATCCCCTTTATCTTCTGCCTTAGTTTTCAAAGAAGCTAGATCAGAACCAGAGCCTGGTTCAGAATATCCTTGGCACCACCAAACCTTAGACGAGAGTATATCTGGCAAGTATTTTTCTTTTTGTTCTTCAGTTCCAAAAGCCATTATTACGGGTGCTACCATTTTTTCACCAAAAGCAATGACAGTAGGAGCATTGACTGCAGCCATCTCTTTATTAAATAAATATTTTTGAGCTGCATTAAATTCAGCTCCACCATATTCCTTTGGCCAGTTAACTCCTGCCCAGCCTTTTTTAAAAAGGGCCTTTTGCCACTCCATATGCTCTTCCCTTGAGAGATGACCATTAGGGCTATTGTCATGCCTTTCTCTCATGTCTTCAGGATAATTTTCTTTAAGCCAATCTCTAACTTCTCTTTGAAAATCTAGTTCTTCTTGTGTAAATTGCAAGTCCATATAAATAAACCTCTTTTTAATTATAAATAAGAAAATATTCTGCGCAATCTGTTAGCTATGTATAAATTATCAAAAACCTTAGATGCCTTCTCAGAATCTGTTGGCTTTTTTTGCTCATGGTTTGTTGCTCTTATGACTTTTATAACCTGTACTGTGATAGTTATGCGCTATGGGCTCAATATGGGTTCAGTTCTCTTACAAGACATAGTTCTTTACTTACATGGTGCATTATTCTTATTAGGTGCCTCGTTTGCTTTAAAGAGAAACTCTCATGTAAGGGTAGATATAATTTATAGAAGTCTAGCCGAAAGGAATAAAGGAATAATAGACCTTCTGGGACACCTTATCTTTCTACAGCCCTTATGTTGGATTGTTTTTTTCATTTCTTGGGATTTTGTAGAATTCTCTTGGAAGATTCTTGAAGTTTCTGCAGAGCCAGATGGTTTGCCTTTTGTTTATTTACAAAAGAGTCTTTTGCTTATTCTTTGTGTTTTTCTTTCCTTACAGAGTTTTTCAGAAATTTTAAAAAATATTATCAAAATAAATGATGGTTGAATTCATACCCTTGCTAATGTTTTTAGTTGTTTGTTTAGTTTTATTAGCAGGATTCCCTGTTGCCTTTTCTTTGGCAGGCACAGCCTTAATTTTTGCGGGTTTCGGAATTTTATTAGGGGACTTTGATTCGGCTTTGCTAGGAACAATACCAAATAGGCTCTTCGGAGATATGACAAACACAAACCTTGTAGCTGTTCCTCTGTTTATTTTTATGGGAATTTTGTTTGAAAAATCTAATCTTGCTGAAGACTTATTGAGCAATATGGCAGACATGATGGGTGGCTTTAAGGGAAGTTTAGCCATATCAGTGATTTTTGTAGGCACTATGATTGCGGCTAGTACAGGTATAGTTGGAGCAACTGTTATAGCTATGGGCTTAATATCCTTACCTGTTATGTTAAATAGGAACTATGACCATAGCCTTGCGACAGGAACTATTTGTGCAACAGGTACCTTAGGTCAGATCATACCCCCTTCAATAGCCTTGGTCCTACTAGGTGACGTACTTTCTGCTGCATATCAACAATCTCAACTAAGTTTAGGTATTTTTTCTGCTCGAACCGTCTCAGTAGGAGACCTGTTTATGGGTGCAATTGTCCCTGGATTTATGCTTGTCTTTGCTTATGTCTTTTATGTTTTTATAAAAGCCCAATTACAACCAGAAAAAGCGCCAGCTCAAGAAGTAAAAAAAATACATAACAGAGGAAAAATAATTCTAACTACTCTTCTACCTCCCCTCCTTCTAATTGCTTCAGTTCTTGGATCTATATTGCTTGGTATCGCCACTCCTACTGAAGCAGCTGGCGTAGGTGCCCTGGGAGCTATGTTATTGGCTTTGAGTAAAGGAAGTTTAAATAAAGATAATTTAACTTCTTCTGTTCAAAGCACTACAGAAATAACATCGATGGTGTTTATGATTCTCCTTGGTTCTTCAATATTCTCGTTAGTTTTTAGGGGATTTGGAGGGGATGATCTTGTTAATAGCATTTTTAATGATTTACCTGGAGGAGTCTTAATTCCTGTCTTATCTGTCATGTTGATGATATTCCTTCTAGGTTTTATTTTAGATTTCATTCAAATAACTTTTGTTGTCGTTCCTATTGTAGGTCCTGCATTATTGGCCTTGGGTGTTGATCCTTTGTGGCTGGGAATTATGATTGCAATAAATCTTCAAACTTCTTTTCTTACTCCGCCATTTGGGTTTGCTCTTTTTTATCTTAGGGGAGTAGCGCCTGAAACGGTATCAACTGCAGCAATATACAAAGGGGTGATTCCCTTTATATTAATTCAGATATTTGTTTTAGTTCTTTTATCAATATTTCCTGAGCTTATCACTGCACTTCCTAATGCGGTATACGGAATTTAAAAAGCTATTTCTCTAAGTCTCTTGTCTCAATAAAGGCTTTTTCTGATATTTCATGATACTGAACAACGTCTTTTTTGAATTTGTTGTAAGAAGCGTAAATCTTTTCGGCCATCTTGTCGTCTTTAACGAACTCAGCTACGACTTGTTCAGAAATCCTTTGGAGACTAATTAAGACATCATCAGGCAGCTTTCTTAACTTAACTCCATGCTTTTCTCTTAATTCAGTTAAGGCTCTATTATTATTGGCCGTATACTCATCTAACATTTCTTGATTAACTGCTCTTGCACCATATTTTACGATCGCTTGTAGGTCACTCGGAAGAGCTTCATAGGCCTTTTTATTTACTATAATTTCCAGGGTAGATCCTCCTTCATGCCAACCAGGATAATAATAATATTCTGCTACTTGGTGTAACCCAAAAGTTAAATCGTTGTAAGGGCCTACCCATTCTGCTGCATCTACAACGCCTTGTTGTAAGGCCAAAAAAATGTCACTACCGGGCAATACAACTGTCTCTGCACCAGCACGAGAAAATATCTCGCCTGCTAAACCAGGTATTCTCATTTTTAAACCCTTAAGGTCTTCTATTGAATTTATTTCTTTATTAAACCACCCGGCCATTTGAACTCCTGTATTTCCTCCTGCAAAAGGAATTAAGTTGAAAGGAGCGTAGGCCTCTTCCCAGAGTTCTTGGCCTCCACCCCAGTGAATCCAAGAATTTATTTCTTGAGCATTCAATCCAAAAGGAATGGCTGTATAGAATTGAGATGATTTAACTTTTCCTGTCCAGTAATAAGAAGCGCCATGTCCTAGCTCTACATTACCCTGAGATACTGCATCAAAAACTCCCATAGCTGGAACTAGCTCGCCTGCTCCATAAACCTTAATTTTTAATCTGCCATTACTCATTTCATCAACATATTTAGAAAGGTTCTCAGCTGCCAAACCTAGACCAGGAAAATTCTTCGGCCATGTGGTTACCATATTCCATTTATAGGTTTGATTAAAATCAGTATTATCTGAGCTGTCTTTGGTAACTGACTTGTTCTCACTGCAACCAGAACTTATTAAAATCAATAAACATACTAAAAAAATATTTTTCATATTCTTACCTTAAATTGGTTTTAAATTGGCGTAGGAGACCATTAACCACTTGGTTTCACTAGAATCAAAATTAACTTCTACTCTAGCATTTGCTCCCTGTCCTTCATAGTTAAGAATTACTCCTTCCCCAAAAACTTCATGTACAACCCTTTGGCCTAAAACCAGTTCAGTTTCGGGAACTTCGCCTGTAGCTATAGTTCCTTTAGACTTATAGGGTTTTCTGCTTATAGGGCCACCAACTCTTATTTCTTGAGTTAGGTCTGTAGGAATTTCTCTTAAAAACCTAGAAGGAGGGTTAAAAGTTTCAGTTCCATGCAGATTCCTCATTTCCGCATGGATTATATAGAGCTTTTCCATAGCCCTTGTCATACCTACATAACAAAGCCTTCTTTCTTCTTCTAGCTGACCTGGCTCTTCTATTGAGAGCTTATGAGGAAATAGGTTTTCTTCAAATCCTGTAATAAAAACTATTGGGAATTCTAACCCCTTAGCTGAATGAAGTGTCATGAGCTGGATGGCTGATTCATGTTCTCCTGCTTGGTCTTCTCCTGCATCAAGGGCCGCATGATCAATAAACAACTTTATAACCGGATCTTCTTCCTCTGCTGAGGGTTTGAAGTCTCCTGCTGCACTTACAAGCTCTTCCAAGTTCTCTACCCGGGTTCTGCCTTTTTCTCCTTTTTCTTTTTTGTGGTAATCAATTAATCCGCTCCTTTGAATAATATGGTCAACGGTTTCTTTAAGTTCTAAGCTATCAACTTCGTTTTTTAGATTCTCAAGGTCTGATAAAAACCCTGATAAAGAAGAAGATGCTCTTGGTGTTAATTCTTCAAATTCTATTAAATCTGAGCTAGCTTTCCACAAAGAGCAGCTATTATCTCTAGCCTTTCTCCTTATTAAGTCTAGGGTTTTTGCTCCTATTCCCCGAGGCGGTAAGTTGACTACTCTTTCGTAAGCAGCATCATCTTCTTCACCGAAAACTAATCGGACATAAGCCATAGCATTTTTTATTTCTGCTCTTTCATAAAAACGCTGTCCTCCATATATTCTATAAGGCAATCCTTCTCTTAGAATTGCTTCCTCTAGAGCCCTTGATTGAGCATTTGATCTATATAAGATCGCTATTTCATCTAAAGACTTGCCTTGATCAATACAGGTCTTAGTCGTTCCTACTACATATCTTGCTTCATCGTCTTCATTATAGGCAGAATAAATAGAAATCATTTCTCCTTCGTTTTGTTCCGTCCATAACTCTTTGCCCATGCGAGATTGATTATTTTCTATTACAGCATTTGCTGCACTTAAAATGGTTTGGGTGGATCTATAGTTTTGTTCTAATCTGACTATCTGAGTCTCAGCAAACTCCTTAGTAAATCTATTAATATTGTCACTTTTAGCTCCTCTCCAGCCATATATAGACTGGTCATCGTCCCCAACTGCCATATAAGTGCTTTCTTTACCCTTTAACAGGGAAAGAAGCCTGTATTGAACTTCGTTGGTATCTTGAAACTCGTCGACCAAAATATGCTTAAACCTTTTTTGATAGTGCATAAGAAGTTGCTCATTATTCCCTAGCAAAAGCAAACATCTCAACAATAATTCTCCAAAGTCTACCAGGCTTTCTCTTTCACAAAGCTGCTCATATTCAATGTAAATCTTTGTCATTTGTTCTGAAAAATAATCATTAGAAGGCTCTGATTGAGATGCCCTTCTACACTCATCTTTTTCTTTATTTATATACCATTGAACTTGCCTGGAAGGCCATTTGGCATCATCTACCCCCATAGATTTGCTAACTCTTTTAATAACCCTGTATTGGTCTTCACTGTCTAAAATAGCAAACTCTTTTCTAAGACCTGCCTCTTCCCAGTGCCTCCTTAACAACCTATGGCAAATTCCGTGGAAGGTTCCGCACCAAAAGTCATGCATTTGAAGCCCAAGCATTGACTCAATCCTTCCTTTCATTTCATTTGCTGCTTTATTAGTAAAGGTAACGGTTAACAAAGAGTGGGGGCTATTATTTAGAGCTTGAACCAACCAAGCTACTCTGTGAGCAATTACCCTTGTTTTTCCAGAGCCGGCCCCAGCTAATACTAAAAGGTGAGGTGATTCTTCAGTTACAGCCTTTCTTTGAGCTTCATTTAAGTTATTCAGTATGTCAGAAACATCCATTGGGTTATTTTATATTTTTTTGGGTTTAAAAAATTAAAAAAAACCCATGAGAATTTTCTTGCCTTAAGTTAATATTATTTATTGAAATAACATGTCAGATCCAAAAGAATTCTTTTCTATATACTGCGATTTTGTTACCAAAGTAACAAGCGATCCAAGTTTAGATATTAATGCCCTAAAAGCTTCCTTAGAAGATATTCAGAACACCTCTGAAATTGATGTGCCTAGACTCATGACTGCCGCTTTAGGGCTAAGTAGCGAAGGAGGCGAATTCGTAGAGATAGTAAAAAAAATGTTTCTTCAAGGAAAGCCCCCCAACGAAGAAAATATTTTCCACATGAAAAGAGAGCTTGGTGACATTATGTGGTATTGGGTCACGGCGTGTATGGCTCTTAAACTAGATCCAGTAGAGGTCATATTAGAGAATCAAAAAAAACTAGAAGCAAGATATGGCAAGGAGTTCACTGTTAATCAAAGTGAAGTTAGGGCTAAAGGAGACTTATAGTAGAGGATCTACATTCTCTATAGTTTGAATTTATGCAGGTTGTCACAAGCTTCATTAAATTCTAGTACAGTCTCCTCAATAATTTCTTTTACTGATTTAACTTTGTCTATTAAGCCAGCAGATTGCCCTGAGAGTGCCGGAGCAGCATTCATATCTCCACCAAAATACAAGTCTTGGATGTTAGACATGTCCTTCATTTCCATTACTCCTGAATCATGAATCTTTTTTGTAAAATCAGTTCTAAGAGCTCTTATAACTGGTTTTGAAGTTTTATTTAAAATCCAGGTTCCTTGTATTGTTGAATCGAGAATTTTATTCTTAAAGTTTTCATGAACAGGGCTCTCTTTACTTGATACGAATCTTGTTCCCATTTGAATGCCCTCAGCACCGGAAGCAAATACGGAGGCCATGCCTGTTCCATCAACTATGCCTCCTGCTGCAACTATAGGTAAATCTAATTCTTTTCTTATAGCTTGAATTAAAACTAACAGCCCCACTTCTTCTGGATTCTTAAAACCACCCCCTTCAGTTCCTTCAACAACTAAGCCATCTACTCCGGCATTGGCAGCCTTTAATGCACCTTCTACGCTTGGAACTGCATGGTAAACCGTTATGCCAGCATATTTCAAAATATCTACGTATTTAGAGGGGTCTCCAGCTGAAGTTGTAACAAACTTAACTCCGTGGGAAACACAAAACTCAACCATGCTGTCATCTTGTAAAAAGAGTAAAGGCAAGTTAACACCAAATGGTTTGTCAGTAAGTTCTGCCATTTTTTCAATTTCTACCTTGCAATTCTCTACCTCCCCTGAAGAGGTTTCTATGACTCCAAAGCCTCCTGCATTACAAACAGCAGAAGCTAATCTACTTCTTGCAATCCAGCCCATTGGGGCCTGGATAATGGGGTATTTAGAGCCCAGGTGTTGTAGCACTCTGTTCATCCTTCTTTCCTTTATATTGATTTAACTTGAATTAATTCCTTCTTTTTATTTCTCTCTTTTCTTCTGGTCTTATCATTAACCTTTCCTACCAGCTGTCCGCAAGCAGCCATTATGTCATCTCCTCTTGTAGATCTTATGGTGACTACATAGCCCTTTGATTGCAGCAATTCCTGGAATCTTTTTACTCTATTATTAGAAGGCCTTTTATAACTTGACTCAGAAAAAGAATTAAAAGGGATTAAATTAATCTTACAAGGAAAATCTAACAGTAAATCTGCCAATTCCTTTGCAAGCTTAAGAGAATCATTGACCCTGTCTATTAAAATGTACTCAAAAGTCGTCACCCTACTATCATTGCATTTATCAACATATAACCTTACTGACTGAAGGAGCTCTTTTATTGGGTATTTCTTATTTACAGGTACTAGTTCATTTCTTAATTCGTCATTTGGAGCATGTAAAGAAATAGTTAGAGATACATCAGAATGTTTAGATAACTCTTTTATTTGAGGCACTAAACCAGATGTGCTTAAAGTTACTCTTCTTTTTGATAGCCCATAAGCATTACTATCCAACATAAGCCCCATTGCTTTTACCACAGGTTCGAAGTTATTCAAGGGCTCTCCCATGCCCATCATAACCACATTCGATATGTTTCTTTTGTATATATCTTTTGATTTATCAAAAGAATTCTCAGCTATCCACAGCTGGCCTATGATCTCATCCAAAGAGAGATTCCTAGAAAAGCCCTGTTTCCCTGTAGCACAAAAACTGCAATCTATTGCACATCCAACTTGTGAAGATATACAAAGAGTTGCCCTTTTGCCTTCAGGTATTAGAACCATCTCAATTAAATCGCCTTCTCCAACGCTGATTACCCACTTTCTCGTTCCATCCTTAGAGTCGGCTTGATAAATTACTTCCGGCACTCTAACCTCACACTCTTTAACTAACCTTTCCCTTAATTCCAGAGATAAATCAGTCATCTTAGAAATATCACTTACACCCTTTTGGTGTACCCATTTAATTATTTGTGTGGCTCTATATTCCTTTTCGCCTAGACTCAAGAAATAATCTCCTAACTCCTCTTTGGTTAGGCCCATAAGATTTTTTTTTAAAGACATCTTTTTAGTTTAATGGTCCAAGCTTATCAGCCACCCAGCTGATAGACCAATTATGACCTAGTCTCCTTCCTCTGTATGCTTCAGGAAGCCTAGTTGTCTCACTTCCCAATAAGTTTAAATCCTGAGGATCGTTTTTTAATCTTTTAAATGCAACATCTAAGTGATGCTGTGTTTTCCACTGATAAAAAGTAAGTTTATTAGGAATTCTTTCGGGAGGATTGAAAGTACAGGCATTTCTAGAAAAGGCGGAACCAATTGGTCCGGCAATTGAATGAATTTCAGTTGGTAAGTTATTCTTCCAGTTTTCTACCAAAGAAGTTACCAAAACCCCTCCATAACTATGGCCAATAATGACTAACCTTTTCAAACTGGGAAGCTTTTTGATCTCTTTAGATAAATTAAATCTTAACTTTTTAGCTGAATTTATATAACACTTGCTGTCGTCCCATTTGTAAAAGAATGTTGCGCTATTTTCTGTATCTAGCGTTTGAAGTGGGTATATCCATTCGTACCCTTCACTTCTGCTTCCATGTACAGAAACTAACAAAACTTCTTCTTCGCCGTTAAACTTCTCAAGCGGATTAAGCCCAAAGGCAAGTGCAGATAATCTATGTCCGGATTCTTTATAACCCTCTCCTGGATCAAGGCTTTCCAGCCAAGGATACCCTTTTTCTTCTTGAGCAAAAGCTAATGAAGTTAAAAGAATTGTTGTAAAAATTATATATTTCAAGGGAAGGCAGGATAAAGAAGGTATAAAAAAAATCAATCCTAAATCTAGCCTTTCTTTATTTGTTATTTAATTTTTTTTATATCAAAATACACCTAACAATATAGGAAAAAATTATGTTAATAAGGTCTTTAATACTATCTTTTATAGCTTTTATTCTTTCTTCTAGCCTTTTGGCCAAAGAGCCTTATGGCCCTCATAATAGTGCCAAATGGCAAATATGGGCTTATTCAACCGCAGCTCCTGCTTTCATTGGAGATTTTGCTACTGTCAAAGATGGTAGCGGTAAGGTTTTGAGAGAAGGAACCAATGGGTGGGTCTGTCTGCCCTTCATGCCAATGCCGAAAGAGGGTTTTAAAACTCCGCACGATGCAAATCCTGCTTGTGCTGATGCAGCCTCTTTAAATTGGGTTGATGCTTATATGAACCAAACTATACCTGAAATGGAAAGTGATGGATGGCTGTGGATGCTACATGGAGATACTGGAGTAGATAATTTTAGAGCTTATTCTGAAGGAGATAGAGAGGGATCAAATCCAATTCACTTTATTGAGTCGGGACCTCATTTGATGCTTATGCCAAAAGACCCGGCGAGCCTTGGCGGTCAAACAACAGACTTCACCACGGGAGCTCCTTATGTAATGTTTAAGGGAACCCCCTATGTCCACTTAATGATACCTGTGGATGGGTATTATGAATACCAGCCAAAATCAGCGCCCAAGTAATCTTTAATTTTTATAGAAAAAAATAAAAGATTTATTCATGAAGACCTTAGTCTTGCATATTGTGGAGAGCGCAAAGTTTATTTCCTGACGGATCTCTTAAATAGGCCAAATAAAATTTCATTCCATCTGCTTCTCTTGCTCCGGGAGGGTCTTCACATGTATTGCCGCCACTATTTATACCCGCTTCATGCCAAGCATCTGCTGTCTCTGGACTGTCTGCACTAAATCCTATAGTTCCTCCATTGCCGTGGGTAGCTGAATTGTCATCAATTGGTTCAGATATCAAAAACATAATGTCGCCGACCACATACATATACCTTTTGTGTCCTGTTGGGTTTACCGTCAATACACCCGGTGCACTTCCCAACACTCCCAAAACCTTGTCATAAAAGATTTTAGATTCCTCTATATCATTTGCTCCTACCATTATGTGACTGAACATTCTTCCTCCTTATTTATTTCTATTTGATTATACCCCCTATAGAGTTGAAAATGTGTGAGTGAAGAATTACTCATCACATATTGGAATAGTTGGAGGCGGAATTGCAGGCCTTACAGTCGGCTGTGCTTTAAGGCTGCAAGGAATCAATACCGTTGTCTTTGAAAGAGCTGATGAAGTTAGTGAATACGGCGCAGGTATATCTATTTCTCCTAACGCCCTAATGCCGCTTCAAAAATTAGGCATAAAAGATGACTTTGTTGATAGGTCTTTTGTTCCTGAGAAGGCTGTTATGCATTACCAGGGTAAAGAGATTAAGAGACTTGATACCGAAGTGGTAACTTCGAGTAGGCAAAAATTAATTGAGGTCATTCATCAAAGCTATGTTGGACTTGGCGGAGAGATTCTCTTCGAGCATGAATATAAAAGCTTAGATGCAGATTCTTGTGAAATAACATTTACAAATAATGAGGTCTATAAGGTATCTCATGTTCTGGCGTGTGATGGAATTAAATCTTCCGCTAGACAAAATCACTTTCCTTCTTCGGGAGTGCCTGCTTATAGTGGATACAGCGCCTGGAGGGGGATAGGCCTTTCTGAGATAAAGGATATTCAATTTCACTTTGGTCCTGGAACTCACGTAGTGAATTACCCCATAGATCATGAAGGAAGGACTAGCTTCGTAGGGGTTGTAAAAACAAATGAAGCAACCGAAGACTCGTGGAAAATGAAAGGCTCTAAAGAAGCCTTTTTAGAGGATTTTAAGTTTTACGACGAAGAAATATTCTCTATGGTTAGTTCTAGTGAAGTTATTTATAAGTGGGGTATCCATATAAGGCCTTCTTTAAAATCAATGTGTTCAAAAAATATAACTTTACTTGGAGATGCAGCCCACCCAATGGTGCCTTTCTTAGGACAAGGCGGCTGTATGGCTATTGAAGATGCCTACACGTTTGCTATTTTATCCGGGGAGTTGGATTGTGATTTCAATAAAGTACAACCCCTTTATGAAAAGATCAGACTTCACAGAAATAACAGGATTCAATCTGCCTCTATGTTGCAGGGCAAGCTTAATCATATAAAAAACCCTATAGCTGCATTTACTAGAAACCTATTAATGAGCCACACACCCTTGTTGGCTATGAGAACTGAGAAGATCTGGAATTACAATGTAGATGAAGAGATCTCGAAGGCCTTAAATTGAGACCCTCTTTAAAATGACCTTTCATAACCCAAAACAATCTGATAATTGGATTTCATTTGGAGATTATTTTTATTTTGAACTATTGGTTTAAGTACTTCTATGCCCAATATATTTCCCTTTTTTGTTGACTTGCTAGGCCAGAAGTTTACTCCCAGACCTAGGTGTAGTTCCTTGCCTCCATAATTTTTAGGATTAGCTGTTTGAACAGGTGCTTTAATTAATGGGTTCCTGCCAGAAATTTCACCTCGATGTGTAAATTTAATTCTAGTGGATAGGGATACAGATTTTTTCAGCTCATATTGCACCCAAGTGTTGTACTCCAGCTCATCTCCAAAACACCAATCACAGCCAGATAAAGATGATTTTTGTTTTAACTGGTTTCCCAAAACAATCTTTTCTTTATATTTTTTAACGTTTGTTAAGCTCAACAACAACCTAGTAGCATCGTCACCTGACTGCATACCATAGGGCAATATTATCTTGGAGCTTGTACCCATTGGGGTTAAAACTGTATCCATGGTGTCATTTCTTCCTGTTGAATTTTGGAAAGAAACTTCCATGTGCCACCTAGACCCATGAGCTTCCTTCAGCTTAAATAAAATACCCATAGAAAAGTCGGAGAAGTCGCCCGAGGTAGTACTGAAAGACCCTAAAAGATCTCTGCCCATCATGGGTCTATAAGAGTTAAGCTTCATATCCTTGGAGGTATAAGTTCCCATTGCCATAAAATTAACCTTTTCTATTGGAGCGTACATAAGGCTTATCATGGTCATCTGCATTTTCATGTTAGTTGGAACTACAGAAAGGTTTTTAGGCTGACTTCCTGGACTGTTTGGCAAAGAAAGAATCTCAGAATATGGAATATGCTTTCCATCAAGAATGTTGTCTGTCATCTCCATATGGCCCTGTTTTATTGAAAGCATAAATCCCCCATGATGCATGCCAGCCATCAATCCAATGGGGGCATTGCCATAGAGCATCATATGAGTGGATTTGTGCTTTGACATCATCTGGTGAGAGGAATGCGAGCCGCTATCACTTGCCATCAGTGAACCCAGGCTAAGCCCAGAGAATATAAGAATGGCTATAAATACTTTTTTCATTTTTTATAAAAAAAGAGAATAACTCCAGAGAGCGCTGTAAATAAAGCAATAAATGAAAATAACTTTAAAAATACATTATCTATATTTTCTCTTTCAGCCCAATCCATGATGTGCAGCCCCCACATCAAGTCCCACAACCTCCATTGAGAAGACCTTATAGCCATAATTTCTCCTGAGTAAGGATCTTGATATATATTAATTGTTTCACCTTCTTCGTTTTGAGAAATAATTTTATATAAAGGCAAGTCCCTTCCTCTAAACTCAGAGCCCCTCTCCGGCTCTTCTATCACTTGAAGTTCGAGTGGGGTAAGGGTAGTTTTTTCTATGACTAGACTCTTTGCCTCTTCAAAATTTATCTTTTTTGTATTTTCTGGTCTGGTAAATTGTTGACCTGATTCCTTAATAAGATATTGCTCTCCTCGCACTTCTTCTATTTTGTTAAAGGAAAAATAGATTCCAGAAATTGTCCATAAAAGCAACTGGATGGAGATCGCTAAGCTTATATATCTATGAAAGCTCCTTAAAGTAATCTTCATATAAACTACCCTATTGCATTATCTAATAGATTTGTTGGGCATTAAGAGCCTTCGATCCACTCGTTTATTAAGTCCTCTAGGATAAAAAGAGGGACAATGCCTTGATTTAGGACAATCGAATGAAAGACTTTAAGGTCGAAATTGTCACCCATTTCTTTTTTTGCTTTTTCTCTAAGTTCAAGAATTTTTAGCATTCCCATTTTGTAACTCGTTGCTTGCCCCGGCCAAACAATATATCTCTCAATTTCTACTCTCACCTCAGTATCAGACATACCTGTTGTTTTTTTCATATACTCCATTGCCTCTTCTCTGGTCCATCTTTTGAAATGAATACCCGTATCCACAACAAGTCTGTTTGCCCTAAACATTTCACTTTGAAGGACGCCCAGTTCATCATACAAGTTCTTTGTCATGCCAACTTCTACAGCCAATTGCTCTGAGTAAAGAGCCCAGCCTTCTGTATAGGCAGAAGTTCGATATCCAAGCTTTCTATATAAAGTTAATTCATCATTTTCTTGGTTAAGTGCTATTTGAAAGTGGTGACCAGGTACGGCCTCATGAAAGGTCAATGTCCTCATTCCAAAAGTAGGAGTTTGTTTTATATCGTATAAATTTGCATAAAATACACCTGGACGTGATCCATCCAAGCTAGGTGCCTGATAGTAGCCTCCAGCAGCTGTTTTCTCTGAATACTCTGGTACAGCCCTAACTTCGACTGGGCTTACAGGGAATGTTTCGAAAAAAGGCCTGACATCTTCCTCTGCCTCTTTAACCATTTTATTGTAATCAGCAACTACAATTGCTTTTCTATCTGGCGTGTCTTCATAGAGAAAATCAGGATTCTCATTCAAGTCATTCATCATTTCGCCTACTGACTTATTCAGCTCATACCCCAACAAAACAAAGATTTCTTTCATTCTTTTTCCAATTCTTTCCACTTCAGAAAGGCCTATTTGATGAATTTCTTCTGCCGTATAATTTGTGGTTGTGTATGACCTCAATCTTAAAGCATAAAAATCATCACCGCCTGGTAGAGACCAAACCCCGTGGTGTTCATTGGCGCTTTCATAATTATCTTCCATGAATTTTAAAATGGACTGAAAACCTGGTTTAACATCAGCCTGAATAGCTGAGCTCAATTGGCTTTTTAATTTTTCTACCTCTACTTCATCAACATCTATCTCTTCTAACTTCCTTATAAATACCTGCATTAAGGGATTCTCAGAGTCCTTGTACGCAATCATTTCATTTAGTTGGCGGATAACATGATCAAAAACATATCTGGGAGCAAAAATTCCTAGTTTCTTTTGCTCTTGAAGCCATGTTAAGTTTGCATTTAATGCTTCATCAAAGAGCTCAACTCTCTTTATATAATCTGAAGCCTCTCTGTAATTTCGGACAGGGTGCGTATCAGTCATAAACTCTACAAGGTTTAAATGATTTCCCCCAATCTGGTTAAAAGGGTAAGAGTGATACCTAAAGTTCTCAAATTCATAGATATCATTTTCAGTATCAAAAATTGCTATTTTTTGAGTTACCCTCTGACTAGGGTGTAAGCTGTCTGGGTTGTAACTTCTAAGCATTGATAGGCGCTCTATGTTATCTAGATGAGCCTCTTCATTCTCTTGAAGAGTAGAAATTGAAAGTTTTTGGTTGTGCTTTAGTATTGGACTGAATCTATCAAAAATGCCTATATATGTCATAAACTCAGGAGAATCCATTAGCCCCACCACCAATTCCTTACCAAGATAATGATCTAAAGAATAGGGCTTCATTAGAAAGAGGTTTGCTGCATATATGGAGGCCAATGCAAAGCCGCTTAAAATTAAGTAGCTTAAAAATTTAAGTATTCTTTTCATGTTGAGGGCTTTAATTCTCCTTTTTTTACCCAAGGAAGCATGTCTTCGGTATACATATCGCCTTTAGGGTCAAAATCTTCAGGTTTATCTAAACTGCAAATAGTTACGTAGGTGTGTTCTGGATATTCTTCAAGGAGACAGACAACGGGCGTCCCGCAGTCCTGGCAAAAATACCTAGAACCATGAGAAGAAGAGGTTAGTTTTTTTGGCTCCCCTTGAGTGTATTGAAAACAAGACTTTGGAATAGCCATCCAAGAAACAAATGCAGCCCCAGAAATGCGCCTACACATAGAACAGTGACAATTCGAAGATAGGTAATTATTTTTCTTGAAGTTGTAGCGAACAGAACCACAAAAACAACCTCCCTCAATACGCCTTTCCATAAAACAATTATATAACATTTTATAATGTAACCTTTACTTCCCATATGTAGTGTGATAAGTTTACGTTACATATCTAATTATAAGGAAAAATTATGGACATAATAATACCTCTTGCTGGAATTTCTGTTGGAATCATAGTGCCCCTGGCAGTCTTTTACTGGCAGTATCATGAAACCAAACATAAAAATGAAACTATTTTAGAAATATCAAAAAACCTTGATGACCCAATTAAACTTGAACGTTTGTTAAGTATTTTTGACGAGAGGAAGAAAGAGCCGGTCGACTATCGTAGAGGCGGTCTAATAACCACTTTTGTAGGTGTTGGAATTTATTTTCTAGGTCTCCTTGCTATGGGGTCTTTCTTTGAGGGAGTGGGGATATTGGTTGGCTTTATAGGCGTTGGAACCATGGCGGCTGGTTATATCTATCCAAATACTAGCGAAGAGATCACTAAGGCCGTTGAAGATTTCGAAGAGAAATAAGGAGATCAACAGGACGATCAATGGGCAAACACCATCAAAACCTTTTAAATAATCTCGAAGAGCTAAGAAAAGCAGCTGGATTAACACAACAAGAACTCTCTGAGAGCGCGAAGGTTTCTAGAAAAAGCATAAATGCAATCGAGAATGGTGTTTATGTGCCTTCTACTGTGCTTGCTTTAAGGATTGCTAAAACTCTTGCTTGCAAAGTAGAGGATTTATTTAAATTACCTAAATATTAATTAGGCAAGCTATATTGATAGACTGAAAACACATATAGTTAATTCGAATAAATTATGGAAGATATGAATACCTGGTCAGCAAAAGCATTGAATACTGCTCCAGATTCTCAAAATAGAATACACGGTGATGAACTTGCTAAAGAGTATGGTTTTGAGGGCGGTCTAGTTCCAGGAGTAACCATATCTGCTTACCTTGTTCACCCTTTAATAGGCTTGTGGGGTAAAGAGTGGCTCGATAGTGGGTACGCAAATTGTCACATAACTTCTCCCTTATATGATGAAGAATTGTTTGAGGTTAAATCAAATATAGTTGACGAGACTCATGCTCACACAACTCTAATCAGACGCAATGGAGTGGTAAGTGCTAATGCTGAAATAGCAATAACAAAGAACTTACCAAAGCCTCCTGTATTGAGAGCAGATAAGCTTGTTAAAGAAGATTTTACACCGCCTCGTGCAACTAAAAAGGTTTGGAGTGAATTAAAATCTAATGGGTGCAAGGCGTTTAAGTTCACGTGGGGAGGCGAGGATCCTTTAATTTATTTGAAAGATGCAAGCGATTTACCTGATTTACTTCAACCAAAAGAGGGTGGGTTTTCTAATCTATGTTTTTTATTGGGCTGTTCGAACTGGGCTCTATCGGGAAATGCTTACATGAATCCTTGGGTCCATGTGCAAACAATATCTCAAAATTATAGAGCTGTGCCGTATGGCACTCCTTTAATAACTGAAATGCAGGTTAATTCAGTTTTTGAAAAGAAAGGTCACGAATTCGTAGATGTCGAGGTTAATTTATTCGATGAAGAAGACAAAAACTGCGTTATGACTATAAATTTAATCGCCATCTATAAGCTCAGGGGGTCATAGCAAGGTTCTCATTTTATGATTTCTTGTTTGTCAGCTTCCCGGGTCTGCGAGCCGATGTCTGCAGCGATGGAATTGGGGACAAGCATGGTCAAGGCGTAGTGCGCTATTTTCCATTCCCCGCCGATCAGCTGGACGACGCCAGTCCCCCTGCAATGTCCTAACTTTTCATTGAACAGAATTTCATCAAACCAGCGTGTATTGCCACTTCCCTCCCAGTTGCGCTCGACTACTGTGTAGGTCCATCCGTGACCGTCTGAAAATGCAGGTTTTGCATAAACTTTGAATTCTTCTATGGTCCAGCGCTCAGTTTTATCTGTTCCCAAAAAGACAGCATCCGAGCTGTAGCGGGCAAAGTAGGTCTGAAAATTTCCTTCGTGAGCGTCTTTGTGAAGGCCGTCTAATAGAGCATCAATCGCGACGCTCTGGTCATCGGCAGTCAAAACATCCTTGGTGGATTGAAGCGCAAATAAATTGCCGCTTAAAACAATTAAGGGTATTAGTAAATATTTAGACACCCTGCAAGCTTAATTCAAAGCTTTAGACAAACTTCCTGCATCATGAAGCGCATAAAGATCATCGCATCCACCTATATGGGAATCGCCAAACCAAATTTGAGGAACTGATGTTTTACCAGCTTTGGCAGCCATTTCTTCTCTAAGTTTTGGTTTTAAATCTACAGAAATTTCGTTATATGAAACGCCAAGCTTATTCAACAACCTCTTTGCTTTGTAGCAAAACGGGCATGTTAGAGTAGTATAAATTGTTACTTCTTTCATAAATTAATTCGGAAAGAAACTACTCGACATTTATGGAGTTGTTTAAGTTTCGTATTGGGGAATTTTCCAGTAGATATAACCCTTTGAGCTCTATCATATTCCCAGCCAAGCAAGCAATGCCGTAATACCCATTAGAAAAGCACCTGGCATTCTTAATAAAGCTCTATGTCTTCCCAAACCAAGAAAAATAAATAAAAGTGAGCCTAAAAGGTTAATGCCAATTACCGGATATGCAGCTATAGCAAATTCTGGGTTATAGGCTATATAAATTAAAGTTAAAGCACTTATAAAAAGAAAGATGGTGAACACGTGCCAAGAAACCATGCTTAACGATTTTGTTAATGCCTCCATATCGCTATCATTTACATTGCTAATATAAATTTTTCCCCCGATGAACCCATGAAACAACATTCCTGCTAAAGAAAGGAAAGCCGCAATCATCAGAAACCAATAATCCATTTTACTTTTTATCAATACGAATCATAAACTACTCTACCGTGACTGAGTGTTTTCGAACAGAGAATAAGATTTTCGTGATTTTTAAACTTTTTGTGAAATGTTTTGTAAAACTTAATGTATTTTTCTTCCATTATTTTTGAAGAAAACAGCAATCCCCCATCCTGATAGCATACAAAGTGGAAATGCCAAAAATGGAGAAATCCCAATACTTTTCAGAACAAAAAAAACAATAAATGCAGAAAAAACTCCAATGATTTCACTTAAATTATTAAAGATGTTGGTCATGATTAAATTAGGATAACTAATTAATGAAAATTGCTCAACCAAGAAACCTTTCTTTATTCAACTGTAACCGAGTGTTCTTACCCCACCCAAAAACAATCAAAGAATAAACTTAAAAAAGGACCACAGAATAAGACCCCACATAATTGCATTTACAAACGGATCTAATAAAACTTTTTACATGTGTTTTCATAGTATCTAGTAATTTCTACTCCACCGTCACTGAGTGATTTCGAACAGAGAATAAGATTCTTATTGTTCTTAAATCTTTTATCAAAGATTTTGTAAAACTTAACATATTTATCTTCCATCATAATCTATACCTCAAAATATCTTTTTTTATCAATCCGATAAAAAACTTTTTCATGTGTCTTATCTGACAACACTGCCCCTAACTTTTCAACCGCAGTCCTTGATCGTATATTTTTTTTACCTACATCAAAATAAACTTTATCTACGAATTCAAATGCATAATCTAGCATTGCCTTTTTTATCTCATTGTTAGCACCAGTGCCCCAATATTCAGGAGATAAAAATGTATATCCTATTTTGATAGAATCCTTGGTGCTTAAATAGAATCTTGTTGAACCAATAATTTTGTTCAAGTTCTTATCAAAAATAGTAAAACATCCATTATTGTTTTGAATTGCTTTTTGAAAAAATTTTAAGAAATTTTCTTCCTGCCACCTATTTTTTTCCTGATGCTGTTCCCAAACTATAGGGTTGCTAGCAACTGTGTATAGTTTTTCATAGTGGGACTGTTTTAGTTGGACTAGAGAAAATAAATTCGTCTCAAGTTTAATGGTACGGTTGAACATAAATTTTTTGATTTAATTCTCCGTTCGAAACTACTCGACCGTAACGGAGTATTTTGGAACAGTAAATAATACTAATCTCTTTTTGGCAAACACATTAATAGAGTCAAAATAAAAGCGACTATTGAAATAAACATAGTGGACGCCAAAACAATCATTGTTATTTCATCGACTGAAGTTGCAGAACCGTCTTGTACTGACTCAAATCTCCATGCCCAAGATCGATAATGCAGACAAAAAGTAAATCCCCATGCCCCGCATAAAATACCTATCGCATTTGAGTTTTTTAAAACTAGCACGCCACCCGTTACTAGAAGTGCGTCGGCAATTAAGTCAGGCAGGAGTCCTAAAAATGACTGTCCAAATTGTATTGTGTATAGACTTTCTAAGATGAAATGAATTGCAGTCACGCAAAATGTAAAGACAACAAACCTTCTAATGAAAACTTGGTTGTTTATAACCATTTCAAACCCCCGCTTATTTACTGTTGCAAACTACTCCACAGTTACCGAGTGTTTTACAACAGTAAATAATAATCTCAAAGCTAGCCTGCTATTTTTTTAAACATTCCACCTGTCATCTCAAGAACACGTTGGCGAGACATGATTCTTGTTAGATTATATAAAAAGCGATTTCTACCACCGCAAAGAATGTATTGCTTGTTTTTCTCAAAAGCCTCTAAACATTCATTGGCAACTTCTAGAGAGGTTTGCATAGTACCGCCAGCCGCTGAGCCCTCTCGTTTTTGATACCTTTTAGTAAGTTTTTCCGATTTTTCTGTAGCAACGCTTGCAAATTCTGACTCCGTACCCCCAGGCAAAAGAGCCATTACTTTTATTCCGTTTTCTTGGTACTCGTAACGAATTGCCTCTGAAAACATTAAAACATATGCTTTTGAAGACGAATAAACGCTTGCGTAAGGAATTGGCGAAAGAGATGCCATCGATCCAACATTAATAATACCTCCGCCACCTTGAGTCACCATATCCGGAATGTATAAATGGCAAAGATCAGTAAGGGTAGTTACATTAAGCTGCAACATTTTTGAATAGTCATCTCTTTCATGGCTTGTCAGCTCTCCCCAACGTCCGTAACCAGCATTATTGATAAGAATATCAATATTTAAACCTGCGGATTTGATTTGATCATATAATTTTTTACCGGATTCAGGCAGGGATAAATCTTCAACAAATATGTGAGCCTTTCCTCCAGTATTTTCAATTTTTTGAGCCAATGCTTCTAGTCTGTCTTTCCTTCTTGCAGTGACTATTACTTCTGATCCTCTTTTGGCTAATTCTTCAGATAAGGCATATCCAATGCCTGCAGAAGCCCCAGTGATTAATACTTTTTTTCCGTCATATATCGACATTTGTCTCTCCAATAAAATGCTTGCTGTTTAATTTACTGTTATAAACTACTCCACAGTGACTGACTTAGCTAGGTTTCTGGGCTGGTCTATGTCGGTTCCTTTGAGGATAGCTACATGATAAGAAAGTAACTGAAGTGGTATGGTGTAAATAATTGGCGCTATAAGTTCAGGTATTTCTGGTAATTCTATGAACTTAGTTACTGTGTCCTCATGGCTCTCATGTGAATGACCAAAAACGTAAAGCTCTCCCCCTCTTGCCTTTACTTCTTGGAGGTTCGATTTAAGCTTTTCAAGCAAATCGTCGTTAGGGGCTACTGCTATAACCGGCATCTCAGAATCTATAAGCGCAAGAGGGCCGTGCTTTAGTTCTCCTGCTGGATAAGCCTCTGCATGTATATATGAGATCTCCTTTAATTTAAGTGCTCCTTCCATTGCTATTGGATAGTGAATTCCTCTTCCTAAGAAAAGAGCGTGTTCTTTTTGGTCAAAGTGCTCAGCCATTTTAACGATGGATGGCTCTAATTTCATTACTGCATCAAGTGAATCCGGCAAAGCCCTGAGGGATTCATTTATGCTATTTTCTGCAACTTGTGAAAGACCATGCCTTCTTCCTATAACCAAGGTAAGCATGAGCAAGCCTATTAGCTGTGTTGTAAAAGCTTTGGTTGAGGCTACTCCAATTTCCGGGCCTGCTTTAGTAAGAAAAACTAGATCTGATTCTCTCGCAAGCGAACTTGTAGGAACATTACAAATGCCCAGTTGGGCTAAATAGCCCGAGTCCTTTGAATACCTTAAACAAGCCAAGGTGTCTGCGGTTTCACCAGACTGAGAAATACTTACAAATAAAGTATTTGGAGCAACTACTTTATTTCTATATCTAAATTCACTTGCAACTTCTACACTACAAGGGAGCCCAGCCAATCCCTCCAGCCAATATCTTGCAACTAGGCCGGCGTGATAGCTTGTTCCACAAGCCACGATTTGTATAGCTTCCACTTTTTCAAAAACCTCTGGTGCCTTTGGTCCAAAAATCTCTTGCTGCACGCCCGAATCTGTTAGTTGAGCTTCTAGTAGGCCCTTAATCTTGTCTGGCTGTTCAAAAATTTCCTTCAGCATAAAATGGCGATATTCGCCTTTTTCTATAGTCTCTCCTAATGCCTTTTCCACTATTATTGGTCTCTCAACCTCTTTTCCTGTCTGGTCCCAAAGCTTTGTCTCTTCGGGAGTAATTTCAGCCAAATCTCCATCCTCTAGAAAAACAAAACTCTCTGCATAATCTGCAATGGCCAGCTGATCAGAAGCTATTAGGTTCTCTCCTCTTCCTAGCCCTAAAACAAGCGGGCTTCCCCTTCTTGCCCCTACCACAACCTGAGGTTCCTTTATGTGTATAGCTCCAATAGCATAAGCACCCTCTAGATCCTTAACGGCTTCCTTGGTTGCCTCTATTAATGAATTAGATTCTTCAAGTTTGGCGTGTATTAAGTGTGCAATGACTTCAGTATCAGTCTCAGATTTAAAATCATAACCAAGGGCTTTGAGGGTTGTTCTAAGCTCTTGGTGGTTTTCTATTATTCCATTGTGGACTATATAGACCTCTTCATTTGAATGGTGTGGGTGCGCGTTAGATTCGCTTGGAATTCCATGGGTTGCCCACCTGGTGTGTGCTATACCAGTATTTCCCATCATAGGAGATTCTAGAGTTGCGTTTTGAAGCTCAGAAACTTTTCCCTTTCTTTTTACCACCTGTACCTGATTGGAGTCCTTCCCAAAAACTGCTAGCCCAGATGAATCATATCCCCTGTATTCTTGTCTAAACAGGCCCGTTAAAAGTTTGTCCGCCGCTCTGTCTTCAGAGGCTATTCCAACTATTCCACACATGATCTACTTCTTTCTTTTTATATTAGACTGCCTTGACCTGCCAATAGCAAGGTTTCCGGCAGGGACATTTTTAGTTATGACAGACCCCGCACCAGTATAAGCTTTCTTTCCTACCTTAACGGGAGCCACCAATGATGTGTTTGAGCCTATGAATGCCTCGTCTTCTAATTGGGTTTTATGCTTCTTTTTACCATCGTAATTACACGTTATAGTCCCCGCTCCCACGTTGACTCTTTCGCCTAAACTGCTATCTCCTAAATAAGTCAGGTGCTTCGCTTTTGAAGATTTTCCTATTTTAGATCTATTGGCTTCTACAAAGTTTCCTAACTCAGCTCCGCCTTCTATTTCGGTGCCGCCCCTAATCCTTGAGAAGGGGCCAAGATTTGAATTGCTTCCCACTCGAGAATCTTCAATGACGGTGTTAGCTTTAATTTCTACCCCATTTCCTATTACAGAATTCTTAACATAACAATTAGGCCCAATTGTAGAGTTGCTGCCTATGGTTACATTGCCCTCAAAAACGTTATTTACATCTATAAATGTTCCCTTTCCCACCTCAAGGCTTCCTCTTGAATCTATTCTGTTTACATCAGCAATTTTAACCCCTGAATTAATCAAGGCCTTGGCTTGCATCTTTTGAAAGGCCCTCTCTAGATCTTGCAACTCCATTGGGGTGTTGGCCCCAAGGGCTTCATCTGGATCTTCAAGCAGAAGGGGCTTTACTTTGATTCGAGACAATTTAGCCAGCTCCACTATGTCGGTTAAATAATATTCTTTTGCTGCATTATTGTTTTTAACTTGAGCAAGTAGTTTTTTTAATAAAGAAGATCTTATTGCCATGATTCCTGAATTTACTTCCTTTATGGCTCTTTGTTCTTTGGTGGCATCTTTCTCTTCTACTATTGCCTCTACTTGTCTTTTTGAATTCCTTATTATCCTTCCATACCCTTTGGGTTGATTTTTTTTAAAGGTCAAAACAGATAGGGAGTTTTTTGATGCCAATTTCAGCAGCTGATTTATGGTACTTTTCTGTACCAAGGGAACATCGCCATATAAAATTACTGCTAGAGATCCTGGTCTCAGTTCTTTCGTTGCAGTTTTTACTGCATGTGCTGTCCCTAGTTGATTTCTCTGTAAAGCAATCCGTGTATTTTTCTTTAATGCTAATGATTTCTTTACTTCTGAGTGACGATCTCCAACAACCAAAATGGCCCTTGATTTTTCAATTGAAGAGATTGTATCGAGAACGTGTTGTGCCATGGGCTTGCCTCCAACAGAAAGCAATACCTTTGGTGAAGACTCCAACATTCTCTTGCCTTTGCCGGCTGCCAATATAATAAAATCAGGATTCATTTGAACTTTTTAACCTAAAAGGAACGCCCCCGCAAATAAAAGGGCGCTATTTAACTACTTCTTGCGTAGTTTCTGCAAGGCTTTTAATCGAGCAGCGGCCTCAGCAAGCTGCGCTGCAGCCAAAGAATAGTCCATTTCAGACTTCTGGTCATCTAGCTCTCTTTCTGCTAGTTCCTTAGCCCTTTCAGCTTCAGCTGCATCTATATCATCAGCCCTTTCGGCTACATCTGTAAGCAAGGTGACAGAGCCTGGTTGAACTTCTAGAAAGCCTCCTGAAGCAAAGAAAACCTCCTCTTCTCCCCCCTCTAAAACTAATTTCACCGGGCCCGGCTTTAAGTTAGTCAAAAGCGGGGCATGTCTAGGTGTTATTGCAATTTCACCAGCCCCACCATCGGCTGTAAGCATCTCTACCTCTCCAGAAAAAACCTCTCCCTCGGGGCTAACTATGCTGCACTGAATTAAAGCCATTTTTATAAACTCTTTGCCCTTTCGGCTACCTCGTCAATGCTGCCTACCATCAAAAAGGCTTGCTCGGGTAGATCGTCATACTCGCCCTCTACTATGCCCTTAAATCCTCTGATGGTTTCTGAAAGAGGTACATATTTTCCAGGTGACTGTGTAAACACTTCTGCGACAAAGAAAGGTTGTGATAAAAATCTTTCTATTTTTCTTGCCCTTGAAACGGTTAGTTTGTCTTCTTCAGAGAGCTCATCCATTCCTAAAATTGCAATAATATCTTTAAGTTCCTTGTATCTGTTTAATATTCTTTGAACAGAGCTAGCTACATCATAATGTTCTTGGCCTACTATGCTAGGTTCTAATTGTCTGCTATTTGAATCAAGGGGATCAACTGCTGGATAAATGCCCAAAGAAGCTATCTGCCTAGAAAGAACCACATTTGCATCTAGGTGAGCAAAAGTTGTTGCAGGAGAGGGGTCAGTTAAATCATCAGCCGGAACATAGATTGCCTGAACAGAGGTTATGGAGCCCGTCTTGGTTGAGGTGATTCTCTCTTGAAGAACTCCCATTTCCTCTGCCAATGTAGGCTGATATCCGACAGCCGAAGGCATCCTGCCCAATAAGGCAGAGCACTCAGTTCCAGCAAGGGTATATCTGTAAATATTGTCTATAAACAACAAAACATCTCTACCGTCATCTCTAAACTTTTCTGCCATAGTTAGTCCTGAAAGTCCTACTCTAAGTCTGTTTCCAGGAGGCTCATTCATTTGCCCATAAACAAGAGCTACCTTGTCCAATACACCGCCTTCTATCATCTCGTGGTACATATCATTGCCTTCTCTTGTCCTTTCCCCAACGCCTGCGAAGACCGAGAATCCGCTATGTTCATAAGCAATATTTCTAATAAGTTCTTGCATGTTTACTGTCTTTCCAACGCCAGCTCCGCCAAAGAGACCTACCTTGCCTCCTTTGGCAAAAGGGCAAATAAGGTCTATAACCTTAATTCCAGTCTCTAAAAGCTCAGACGAGTCTGCCTGGTCTTCGTAAGAGGGCGCCGCCCTGTGGATAGGCATTTTTTCTTTAGCATCTATTTCGCCTTTTTCATCAATGGGTTCGCCTAAAATATTCATTATTCTTCCAAGGGTCCCTTCTCCAACGGGAACAGATATTGGCTGCCCTGTGTTAGTTACTGACACCCCCCTTTGCAATCCCTCTGATGCTCCCATTGCTATAGTTCTTACTACGCCATCTCCTAGCTGCTGCTGAACCTCTAGGACTAGGTCTTTTTCATCTACCTTAAGTGCATCATAAACTTTTGGTAGGTTTTCTTTGGGGAACTCTACGTCTATTACTGCTCCAATTATTTGTACTACTTTTCCGTTGCTCATATCTTTTCCATATTTAAAGTGCTTCGGCTCCGGCAACTATTTCAGATATCTCCTGGGTTATAGCTGCCTGCCTGGCATTGTTATAAACAAGTTGAAGTTCTTCAATCAACTCTCCTGCGTTATCCGTTGCGCTTTTCATTGCAACCATTTTGGCTGCCTGTTCACAGGCTATATTTTCAACCACAGCCTGGTAAACAAGCGATTCTATATATCTTCCCATCAGGCCATCTAGTAACTTTCTTGAATCATCTGGTTCATAAATATAATCCCATCGGGTCGGCTCCTTTTTGTCTTCAATCTTAGCCAACGGCAATAGCTGCTTTATCTCAGGGCTTTGCGTCATTGAATTTACAAAAATATTGCTAGCGAGATACACTCTGTCTAGTTTTTCTTCTCCAAAAGAGTCCAGTAAAAGCTTAATAGAGCCCACTAATTGCTCTATAGAAGGATCGTCTCCTAGCTTTTCGGTAGCAGACATCACATCCCCTCCAAAAGATTTGAAAAAAGATCTTGCCTTAGTTCCTATAAGTGAATAACTAATTTCTCTTCCCGCCGAGGCTTCTTGAGAAGCAAAATTTGTTACCTCCCTTAGCAGGTTGGCATTCAAACCACCACAAAGGCCCTTATCAGACGTTATGACAATAATAGCAATTTTTGACGCCTCTCTTTCCACCATATAAGTAGGCTTATACTCTGGTTGTCCGTTTGCTAAATGGCCTATAACTTCCAGCATTCGATCCCTGTATGGCCTTCCCTTCAGCATCCTTTCTTGTGTTTTTTTCATTTTGCTAGCAGCCACCTTTTCCATGGCGCTAGTTATTTTTTGAGTATTGCCAATACTGGATATTTGATTTCTTATTTCTTTACTGTTTGCCATGTTTTAAGTGCTACCAGGTTTGGGTTGAAATAAACTTATCCAGGGCATCTTTAAAAGAGCTTTCTATTTCTTCGTTATACTCTCCGGAAGAGGTAATAGATTCCATGAGCTCTGCGTATTCTGAGTTCATAAAAGACAACAACGCGCTTTCAAAGTCTTTTACTTTTTCAACCTCTACTTCTTTAAGGTAGTCTTCATTAACTGCATACAAAACCACACCCATTTCCGCAACAGAAAGCGGTGAGTTTTCAGCTTGCTTAGTAAGCTCTGTAACCCTAATGCCGTGTTCAAGCTGTGCCTTTGAAACCTCATCTAGATCAGAAGCGAATTGCGCAAAAGCCTCTAACTCTCTGTATTGGGCTAAAGCTGTTTTTATACCACCGCCCAGTTTTTTTATAATAGGAACTTGCGCTGCACCGCCCACTCTTGAAACCGATATGCCCGGGTCCATGGCCGGCTTAAGACCTGATTTAAAAAGCGAATCTTCTAGAAAAATTTGTCCGTCTGTTATGGAGATAACGTTTGTCGGCACGAATGCAGATACGTCACCTGCCTGCGTCTCTATTATAGGTAGCGCAGTTAAGGATCCTGTTTTTTTCTTTACTTTTCCTCCGGTAAACTGTTCGACATAATCCTCATTAACTCTTGCTGCCCTCTCTAAAAGCCTGGAATGTAGGTAGAAAACATCTCCCGGATACGCCTCTCTTCCAGGGGGCCTCCTTAACAAGAGAGACATTTGTCTATATGCAACCGCTTGTTTTGAAAGGTCATCATAGACAATCAGGGCGTCTTCGCCTCTGTCTCTGAAGTACTCACCCATTGAGCAGGCAGAGAAAGGCGCAATGTATTGCATTGGAGCCGGATCAGATGCAGAAGCAGCAACCACTATAGTGTTTTCAAGGGCACCAAATTGCTCTAACTTTCTAACAACAGCAGCTATAGAGGATTGCTTTTGGCCTATTGCCACATAAATGCATTTAATTCCAGTTGATTTTTGATTAATTATTGCATCTATTCCAATGGCTGTTTTGCCAGTCTGCCTATCTCCAATAATTAACTCGCGCTGCCCCCTTCCTATTGGCACCATGCTGTCAATAGCCTTTATCCCCAGCTGTACAGGCTGGTCTACTGACTTTCTTGAAATAACTCCAGGAGCTACCTTTTCTACAGGAGAAGTTTCTTTGGTTTCAACTGCCCCCTTTCCGTCTATTGGGTTACCCAGGGCGTCAACCACCCTTCCAAGCAATTCATTTCCAACAGGTACCTGTAGAATTTTTCCGGTACACCTTGCAGAGCCACCTTCCGCCAAAACCTTGTAATCCCCAAGAATAACAGCACCAACAGAGTCCCTTTCCAGGTTAAGGGCCATTCCCATAACCCCCTCATCAAACTCAATTAATTCTCCATTCATTACTTCCGCAAGTCCATGTATTCTGGCTATTCCGTCTGCTAAATAAACAAGGGTTCCTTCATTGCTTGGGCTGGCAGACGTGTCTAGTGCGTCTATTTTTTGTTTTATAATCTGACTTATTTCTGAGGGGTTTAGTTCTTCCATTTTTTTACTTATTTAATTTTATTCTTCAGCTTTTCTAACTTTCCTTTGATGCTGAAATCAATAACTTCATCAGCATTTTTTGTAGAAAAACCACCTATTAGAGAGGGGTCAATTTTTGTTGTAAATGAAACATTGTCTCCGTATCTTTTTTTGAGGCCTGACGAAATTTTTTCTTTTTGCTCTTTAGTTAACTTGAAGGCAGATGTGACAACCACTTCGCTTGTTTTCTCTTTGTCGGCCATCAGCTTCAAGTACTCTTTGTTTATGCCAGGAATTAAAGATAGCCTTTTAGATTCTCCCAGGACCTTAATAAAATTAATGGTTTTTTTCTCAACTTGGCCCTCAAATAATGAAATGAAAATTTCTGCTTTTTCTTTGTACGCCATTTTTGGTGATTCTATTAAGAGCTTTACATTGGGCTCTTTCATAGCAGCTTCAAGCTGGCTCAAATCATTCATCCACCCTTCGGAGTGGTTAAAAATTGCTTGCGCATAAGGCCTAGACAGAGTCTCTAAATTCAAGTTAAAGCTCCTTGGTTATTTCTTCTAGAATTTGGGCATTCTTTTTCTCATCTACCTCTGATCCTAGAATCTTTTCTGCTCCAGCCACAGCAAGAGTTGCCACCTCGGATCTCAATTCTTCTCGAGCACGCTTAGATGCTTGCTCCAAATCCTTTTGCGCAGAAATCTTAATTTTTTCTGCCTCTGTGCGGGCTTCGGATTTGGCATCTTCTACCAGCTGTCCTGCCCTTTGGTTAGCTTGCCCTAAAAGTTCAGATGCTTCTTTTTTAGCGTCGTTTAAAATTTCTTCTTTCTTGGTACTGGCTTCTTCAAGCTCGCGCTTGCCTTCAGCTGCAGCACTTAAACCGTCAGATATCTCTTTTTCCCTCTCTTCTAGTACTTGCAAAAGTTGTGGCCATATGAACCTCATGCAGAACCACACAAAAAGAACGAAAGCTAAAAGTTGACCTATTAGTGTGTAATTAAAGTTCACTTATCGGGTTCCTTTAAGCAAATATCTGAAGTAAGCCCAGGCCCAAAGAAATAATTGGGAGGGCATCCACTATAGCCATCATTAGAAAGAATTGGCCAAGCAAATAACCCTGGAGTTCTGGTTGCCTAGCTATGCCCTCTAAATACTTTGACGCAACTACACCAACGCCAACGGCTCCACCTATAGCGCCAAGACCGGCCATTAAGGCGCCGGCTAGTAAGTTCATTTGTTCCATATTTTTCTCCTTGTATAAATTAGTGATGAGTTTCGTGCGCCTGATTAAGGAACACGACCGTTAAAATCATAAAAACATAGGCCTGTAAGGCAATAATCAAAACATGAAAAATTGCCCAAGCCAAGTGCAAAAGAATACCAAAAACCCCTAAAAAGGCCCCATAGAGACTTTCAAAGAAGCTACCAAACAGTAATGCAATTAAAATAAAAATCATTTCTCCAGCAAACAAATTTCCATATAACCTAAGCCCAAGGGCAATCTGTTTTGCATAAAATCCAGGAATTTCTATAAGCATGTTAAAGGGCATGGCCCATTTTCCTAGGGGCTGAAAGGTAAGCTCAGCTAAAAAACCACCCAGCCCTTTGTTTTTTATGCTGTAATAATGAATGAGAAAGGCAACTCCTAGAGCCATTCCAACCGGAGCATTAATGTCCGCTATGGGCAAAACTTTAAAATAATGTATTGGTCCATAAACCGTTGAGGACTG
Source organism: Gammaproteobacteria bacterium (assembly GCA_045563675.1). GTDB lineage: Bacteria > Pseudomonadota > Gammaproteobacteria > Magnimaribacterales > Magnimaribacteraceae > AEGEAN-183. Next base: position 532,062 of record JBJLIX010000001.1, on the reverse strand, counting down.
GAACCCGTTCGCTATCCATGGGACAAGGTCTACTGGCAACAAGTCCATTAAGTTCATTAAAAATACCCAAGCCACTATAGTAAGGGCCATTGGACCAATAACCTTGTTTCCTTTGGGTTCAAAGTTGTCGTTTACAACACTTCTCACAAAGCTAAACATATACTCAATCGCATTTTGAAATTTTGTAGGGTTGTGAACTGAAGCTTTTTTTGCCGCTCTCCAAAAGAAAAAGCAAAAAATAGATCCCAAAATGAGAGACATGGCCATTGTGTCTACATGAATGGCGTGAATACCCATGTCTTTAGCCTCACATTTAAACTCCTTTTTTTCTTGGTAAGCCTGTTGTTTGTTGCCGATGTTTATGTGTCCATCCGCAAACCTCCACTCGTCAGCGCTTTCACAGTAACCAAAGGTCAGGTTCTGTAAGTGGTGTTGTATATATTTGTCTGAGTTAAGTTCTTTATCTACCATTTAGTTTCTTTAGGCGCGGCAATTATAAATTCCACTGGCGCCGTATCCAAGAAATAAAATTAATTTTTAACGTTTTATTTTTTTTAAAATGCCTTGAAGCTGGTCCAGCCCCCCATAACTTACAACAAGTTTTCCGCTGCCTTTTTTGTTGTGCTTGATTTCAACTTTAGACCCTAGGGTCTCTGAAACTTCCTTCTCCAATCTGGCTATATCAGCATCCTTCTTTTCTATTTTGGTTTTTTTGGTCTTGGGGGAGCTTTTAGACTTTAAAATCATTCCTTCTGTCTCTCTAACGCTTAACCCCATGCCAAGGACCTTCTTTGCGATCTCTGACTGGTCTTCCTTGGGAGCTGAAAGAATAGCTCTGGCATGACCCATTTCGATCTTTCCAGATTCCAACATTTCCTGCACTTTCTCCGAAAGCTTTGTCAGCCTAATTAGGTTTGTAACGGCGGGCCTAGATTTTCCTAAAGACTTAGCCAGCACCTCTTGCGACAAGTTAAATTCCATCTGCAACCTTTGCAGAGCCCTTGCTTGGTCCATTGCGTTTAGGTCTTCTCTTTGCAGGTTTTCTATAAGGGCTATTTTTGCTGCCTCTTCGTTGTTAAGGTTCTTTATCACAACGGGTACGGTTTCTAGTCCTGCCAGTTTGGCAGCCCGCCAGCGGCGCTCTCCTACAACAATCTCAAAACCGCCAGCTGCTTGCTTTCTGACCACTATTGGCTGAATAAGGCCTTGTTTTTTAATGCTCTCTGCCAGCTCGCCCAAAGTCTCTTTGTGCATTTTTTTTCTGGGTTGGTATTGGCCTGGCTCTAGGTTTGATAAGGGAACTTCGGTTGTGCCTTGCTTGGAATCCACTTTCCTTTCTCCAAGCAAAGAGTCAAGGCCTTTACCAAGAGGGCTTTTTTTGTCTTTCACTTAGAGGCTCCCACCACTTCCCCCTCTGTCCTCTCTATAAGCTCACCGGCTAGTGCTAGATAAGCTAAAGAGCCTTTGGCGTTAGGTTCATAAACCAAGGCGGGCTCTCCAAAGCTAGGCGCTTCTGCTAACTTTACATTTCTTGGTATTACCGTAGAGAAAAGCTCTCCTGGAAAGTGGGAGCTTAGCTCTTGGGTTACTTGTTGTGTTAGTTTGTTTCTCGGGTCATACATTGTTCGTACTATCGCCCCCAAGGATAGATCGTGACCTGTTTTCTCATTAAGCTGTTCTACTGTTTCTAAAAGGGCTGCGAGGCCCTCTAAGGCAAAGTATTCGCACTGCATAGGCACCAGGAGCTTCTCTGCAGCCCTCAGTCCGTTCAAAGTTAATAAATTAAGCGCTGGCGGGCAATCTAATATTGCGTAGTCATAGCTTTCTGAAAGTGTAAATAAAACCCCACCCAACCTGGTCTCTTTATCTTCTGAAGCCCTCAATTGAGCTTCAACAGCTATCAGCTCTGGGCCCGATGGCAGCACATCATAGCCGCCAGATTTTGATCTTAAAATTTCTTCTTTGTTTGGTCTCTCTGATTCCAAACCCCAAACAGAAGGAGAGCCTGTCTTTTCTAATCCAGAGCCTGTAGTTGCATTTGCTTGTGGGTCCAGGTCCACCAACAACACCCTTCTTTTCATTGCAGACAAAGATGCGGCAAGGTTTATGGCTGTTGTGGTTTTTCCTACCCCTCCCTTTTGGTTCGCTACTACTATTGTGTGCATCTTTTTATACGGCCTATTGTAACCAAGATACGCTTCTTGTCTTTTTCTTTTGTTTCAATATTTTCTATTTTTTCTATTTTGTAGCCCCCTGGTAAATCTTCAGCACCTTCTAGGGGTTCGGTTTTCATCATTTTTAGACAGCTTTGTGGGCTCTCTAATATACCCGAAGTTGCCTCTATGGCTTTTTTTGGAGAACCAAAAGCTCTAGTTACTATCTCAAGGGGCATAGGAAAATCCGCTGCCTTCAAGTCTTCTGACCTGCCCTGAATAACTTTTGTGTTTTTTAACTTGAGCTTTGTTATAACGTGAAGCAAGAAAGAGGCCTTATACTCATTTCTTTCTACCAAATAAATATTTTTCTGGGGGTTGTAGATTGCTAGTGGGATTCCCGGCAACCCGCCCCCACTTCCTAGATCCATTATATTTTTTCCTAGTAGATTACTTACTGAAAGTGAGTCTGCTAAATGTTCTTCTATGTTTTTTGTTTGGTTTCTGGAGATCAGGTTTCTTTTTTTATTCCAACTGGCTAGCAACAAGCCATAGGCTTCCAGGTCTCTTTTGGGTCTAGCTTCGCTTGTCAATTTTGTTTATGAGGCCATTTTTTTTAAGTGAACCAACAAAAGAGAAATAGCAGCGGGGGTTATTCCTGGAAGCCTAGATGCGCGGGCTATGCTTTTTGGTCTAGACTCTTCTAGTTTTTGCTTAACTTCGTTTGACAGTCCCACTATCTTCAAATAACTTATGTTTTCCGGGATAGGTGTGTTTTCGTTTTTTTGAAGTTTTTCTATTTCTGTTGTCTGCCTTTTTATATACCCCTCATATTTCGCTTCAGCTTCAATTTTATCTATTTCGTTCTTGCTTAGTCCTGTTGTGTTTGGGTTTACTATGTCTTTGTAATTAATTTGGGGTCTTTTTAGAAGCTCATAACTGCTTTTTTGTTTTTTTATGTTCTGTTTAGTTTTTTTCTCAACCCTCTTTGCCGCAACGCTGCCTGGCTTTACCATATCCTTTTTCATTCTTTTGGTTTCCGCTTTTACTTTTGCCGCACTTTCCTTGAAGCTTCCCCAAGATTCTTTGCTTAGTATTCCTAGGTTTTTGGCTTGCGGTTTAAGTCTTGTGTCTGCGTTGTCTTCTCTGAGCACCAACCTATATTCAGCCCTGCTTGTAAACATCCTATAAGGCTCTTTTGTGCCCAGGCTCACCAAATCATCAACCAAAACACCAAGGTAGGCTTCGTGCCTACCAGGAACCCAGGGCTCTTCCCCTTTTAAGCTAAGGGCTGCATTTATACCCGCTATTAGTCCTTGCGCCGCAGCCTCTTCATAGCCTGTAGTTCCATTAATTTGACCTGCAAAATAAAGGCCCTCTACCAATCTGGTTTCCATTGTGTGACCAAGGTCCCTTGGGTCAAAAAAATCATACTCTATGGCATATCCGTATTTTAATATTTTCGCCTTTTCAAAACCGGGGATGGTTTTAATAAAAGAATTTTGTGTTTTTTGTGGCAAGCTTGTTGATATCCCGTTGGGGTATATGGTGTGTGTGTTTAGGCCCTCTGGCTCTATAAATATTTGATGCGAAGTTCTTTCTTTAAACCTTACCACCTTATCTTCAATAGATGGACAGTATCTTGGGCCCACACCCTCTATTGCACCTGTGAATAAGGGCGATTCATGGAGCGCCTCTGTTATGATTTTGTGGGTTTTTTCGGTGGTCCTTGTTATGTAACAACTTACTTGTTTTGGCCTTTTGTTGTTGCTTTCTTCGTAGGAAAGCTTTGGGGTGGGCCTGTCCCCTTCTTGTTCTTCTAGCCTTTTCCAGCCTATGGTTCTTCCATCAAGCCTGGGTGGCGTTCCTGTTTTTAATCTACCATACCTAAAAGGAAGGTCTTTCAGTTTTTTTGCTAGCCTTTTGCTGGGGGGGTCTCCGATTCTACCTCCCGGTTCTCTCTTGGAGCCTGTGTGCATTACACCATCTAAAAATGTTCCTGTAGTTAAGATTACCTTTTCTGCTTTTATTTGTTTGCCCCCCTCAAGGACTACTCCGGTTGTTTTTTCTTTATTTATTAGGAGGTCTTCCACTGAGGCTTCAATTATCTTCACCCCTTTTGTTTGTTTAAGTAGGTTTTGTATGGCTTTTCTATAAAGGTCTCTGTCGGTTTGAACTCTTGTTGCTCTTACGGCTTGGCCTTTTGTTGCATTTAAAATTCTATAGTGTATCCCTGAGGCGTCTGCTGCTCTTGCCATCAACCCCCCTAAAGCATCTACTTCTCTTGCTAAGTGACTTTTTCCTATTCCCCCAATAGCTGGATTACAAGACATCTGGCCTATAGACTCTTTTTTGTGTGTCACCAAGAGAACTTCACACCCCAGCCTGGCGGCCGCTGAAGCTGCTTCCACTCCGGCGTGACCTCCCCCTACCACTATTACAGACTTTTTATTCACAACCATCTTCAATAAAACAATAATATATTAGCTTATATATACTCTTTTAGTTGTTATTGTAGGGGAGAAGGATTTTATGTATAACTTAATGAAACCTAAGCACCACACAGAAAAGTGTAAATAATACAAGCCCCCAAAAGCTAATGATGTCCTGTTAATCAATACAAAAACCCTGTGTAAAAAACACTAACCATAATTTTTAAAGGGAGTTATCCACCCAACATTAACCTACTTACCAATGCAAAATTCAGAAAAAATATTACCCAACAAATCATCAGCAGAGATGGGTCTTGTAATGTTACCTAAGGCGAGTTGCGCACCCCTTAAATCTTCGGCGACTACCTCAAGGCTAACCTTGTCCTCTAGATTTGCGGCACTTTTTTCAAGACACCTTACTGCCTCACCGAGGGACTCTAGGTGTCTTCTTCTAGCAACCAAAGGGGTTTCGGGTGGACCAGGAGAAAACGAGACAACACGATCTAAAAAAACACCCACACCTTCTCCGGTTTTAGCGGAAACATAAAAAGCACCACCCCTTAGCCCCGCACCCTCAGAGGAAAGGTCGATCTTATTAAAAACTCTCAAAGAAACAGCATCCTGAGGAACAGAAATATCAAAACTCTCACCAACCTCACACATCACCACAACAACATCAGACAACCCCAAAACCCCCACAGCTCTATTCATTCCTTCTATTTCTGTGTGCTCACTTGCCTCCTCTCTAATGCCCGCTGTGTCTATAAACTCAACCGGGATACCCCTAACTTCTACCTGGGCCCTTACTAGGTCGCGAGTGGTTCCGGGAGAGCTAGAGGTTATAGCAACCTCTTCTTTAGCTATTAAATTTAACAAGGTAGATTTACCACAATTGGGTGGGCCAACAAAAGCCACCCTTAAACCCTCGATCATTTTATTACCATACTCTCCCCTCTCCAGGAGCTCTGACAAAACATCTTTAATCAAAGAAACCCCCTTAGAAATTTTTGTTTTCTTTTCTTCAAGAAGCAAAACAGAGTCTTCATCAGAAAAGTCTAACAAAGCCTCAACCAAAACCCTCACTCGCACCACCTCGTCAATTGATTTATTTATAGACTTAGAGAAGTCTCCTCTAAGAGATGAGTTGGCCGCTACAACTGCGGACGAGGTTTGGGCAGAAATAAGGTCGGCTACGGACTCGGCCTGGGCGAGGTCAATTTTTTCATTTACAAAGGCCCTTTTGGTGAATTCACCGGGCTCTGCCAGTCTTGCTCCGAAAAAACAACAAGCCTTAATAATCGAGTCAACAACGAGGGGGTTTCCGTGACAACTAATCTCGGTCATGTCTTCTCCTGTGTAAGACCTGGGTCCTTTAAAAAAAACAACCAACCCGAAATCAATCCTTTCTTTCTCTCCGTCACGAACAACACAAGGCTTTAATACATTTGAACCAGCAAGATCACCACACAGAGAGGCTCCTATCTTTTTAGACAAAGCCCCCGAAACCCTAACAACAGAAATACCACCTCTCCCCGGGGGGGTGGATAATGCAACAATGGTATCTTCCAAAAAAAACCTAAGTAGACTTAAGCGAAACTCCCTCCTTTCTAAAAGAAAGAGCTTGTTGAGCAAGTGTAATTAAGGACTGAACCGTGAAATAAAGAACAAAACCCGAAGGAAAGAAGGCAAAAATAGCCCCAAAAACTATTGGCATGTACTTCATGGTCTTTTGCATTTGTTGTTGTGTGGGGTCATTGCTTGGCGTTGTGGGCATGAGTTGTTGGGAGTAGTACATCAGAATGGCGTTTAATATAGGAAGAACAAAAAGAGGATCCCTTGCCGATAAATCATTTATCCAAAACACAAAAGGCGAATGTCTAAGCTCAACCATGTCGAGCAAAACCCAGTAAAAGGCTAAGAAAAACGGCATTTGGAGAAGCATGGGAAGGCAGCCACCTAAAGGACTAACGCCCTCAGATTTATAAAAATTCATCATTTCCTGACCTAGTTTTTGCTTATCATTAGAATACTTTTGTTGTAGGTCTTGTATCTTGGGTGCAACGGCCCTCATTTTTGCAGCAGACCTATACCCGGCAGCACTTAGTGGCCAAAGCACAGCCTTGAGAACCAGTGTTGCAAAAAGTATTGCAAACCCCCAGTTGGCTACAAGGGAGTAACCAAATTGCATTAAGTTGTATATGGGCTGACCCAGCCACCATAAAAAGCCATAGTCAACTACCAAGCCAAGGTCTTCATGCGCCTCCTTGAGTTGCTTTGTTACCTTGGGGCCTATATATAGAGAGTTTTTAAAAGACAGAGGTTTGCCGATCTCAATTATTTGGTTTTGCCCTGTTAGGGCTACAGAATAAGTCCCAGATGATAATTTTCTGGCTTGATATTTATATAGACCGCTTTGTTCGGGCACCCAGGCTGATACAAAGTAGCGCTGAACCATTGCAAGCCATCCACCCAAAGAAGACTCTTCATAGTTTTTTTCACTGAGATCATCAAAATCCTCTTTAATAAAGGTTTCTCTTTCTGTAGAAAAAACAGGCCCAAGATAGGTATAGTTGTCCAGCCTTGATGCGCCGGCACCTGCTCCAGCCCCATCTCTCATTATCCTTAAATATGGAGTTATCTCTTCCTTATTAGAGCCTGCACCCTCCAGGCCTATTATGTCTTCTACCTCAACAAGGTAGCTTCCCTTTCTTAGCAAGACCTTTCTCGTGAAAGAAAACACATCGTTTTTACCAGAGAAAATATAAAGCATTGACCCGCCATCAAGGGTAAGCCTTTCAAGGGAATTAAAACTTGGTCTTATGTACCCATCTCTTTGGTTATAAAAACCAGAATTTGCTAGATATACTCCAAGGCAACTTTCTCCATCATAAAGAGCACCCAATTCAGAAGGGCAATCTTGTCCTTCTCCTAGCTGTCTATTCCCAAGCAAAGAAAGAGGTGTTTTCGACAAGAATTCCGTGTCAACATTTAACATGTCTGCTTGAATGAAGGCCCCAGACTCCACGTCTACTAATAGGCTCAACACGTCGTTAGAAACAGTTTTAAATTTTGATTTATTAGCCTGAATAGAGTCTTTTGCAGTCTCCTCGCCGGGGCTCAAAGATTCCTTTTCTTGAAAGGTAATAAGTGAGTCCTCACTATCATCAAAACCCTCTTTAATTAGGTCAAATTTCTCTACTACCTCTTTTTTTGAATTAGGCACGCTGTTATTTATTTCAATCTCCGAAGGCCATTGGAGTAGAAGGTAATAGGATAAAAGAGCGATTAGACCTATGAGGGATATTTTTATGTAATCCATCTTTAAGGCCTCGGAGGAACCCCGTCTAAGCCAGAGGGTCCTAATGGGTGGCATTTTGATAGCCTCTTTAAAGACAGCCAAGAGCCACGCAGAAGTCCATGAAGTTCAATTGCTTCTTTGGCGTATTCTGAACAAGTAGGATGAAATCTACAACAAGGGCCAATTAGCCCACTTATGAAATTTTGGTAAAAGGAGATTGCCTTGATTAATATCTTTTTCATAAAATCTCTTTTTTACAACCCTCCCAAAGGGCATCAAGTTTATTTTTATTTTCAAGACTTTCGCCGGCATTAACCATCACAACAAAATCGTAGCAAGGGAGTTTATTTAAATTTACTCTAAAACTATTTTTAATTCTTCTTTTAAGTCTATTTCTTTCAACTGCTAATTTATAATCCCTTTTTCTAATTGAAACACCCAGCCTGGGTAGGTCTACTTCGTTTTGCCTGGCCAGGACCCTAAAGTTTCCTGACTTGAACCTTGCATCTGGTTTTCTATAAACGGGTCCAAAGCCTTGGGAAGAGGGTATGAGAAACTTTTCTTGAAGAGGCATAAAGTCTAGACGGTTAGAGACTTTCTTCCTTTCTTTCTTCTACTACTGAGAACCTTCTTTCCCCCCAAGGTTGAGTTTCTTGCCCTGAAGCCATGAGTTCTGGCCCTTTTGATTCTGCTGGGTTGGTACGTTCTTTTCATTTTCTATTACTTTAAACTTAAAATTTGGACGCATAATAGGTTTTTTAAGCTAAATACACAAGAAAAAACAAAAAAACATAATATTAACAACTTATCCACAAGAATTAATTGTTGTTATGCTGTGGATAACTATAAAAAAACAGCTTATAATATAAATTATGGCCGATATTCTTTTTTGGAGCGAATGCAAGAAAACACTTGAAAGAGACCTTACCTTAGAAGAGTATTCTACATGGATAGCACCCTTAAAGCTATCACAAAACTCAGGAATAAAACCAACATCTTACTCAGTGTTAGCACCAAATAAATTTATTTTGGATTGGGTAGAAGAAAACTATGGAAATACAATAGTAGAAAGGCTTTCAGCCATAACTAACCAAGGTGAAATAAACGTAAATTTTGAAATAAGTTCTTTAAAGGGGGGTGGAGTAGAGCAAAAGGCAGTGACACCAAGCAGCAATGGAAATGGTCATCTGGAGACCCCAAAAAACAATACACTAGAAATTGGTGGACAGAGTAAAAAAGAAAATATTAACAGAAGGGGACAGCAAACAAATTTAATACCAGCATTTTCTTTTGAAACCTTTGTAGAGGGGAAATCGAATCATATTGCCCTGGCTGCTTCAAGGCAGGTGGCATCAGGGCAAAAGAACTCCTATAACCCCCTGTTTATTTATGGAGGGGTTGGGCTTGGGAAAACACATTTAATGCATGCAGCTGGAAACCTAATAAAACAAAAAGACCCCCACAAGAAAATAACTTATATTCATTCCGAGAAGTTCGTGAGTGATATGGTTAAATCGTTACAATTAGGAGCAATTAGTGAATTTAAGCAGTACTATAGATCTCTGGATGCGTTGTTAATAGATGATATTCAGTTTTTTGCTGGCAAGGAACAATCACAGGAAGAGCTTTTTCATACTTTTAACTCCCTCCTTGAAAGAGGAAGTCAAATGATATTAACTTGCGACAGGTACCCTAAAGAAATAAATGGATTGGAGGATAGACTTAAATCAAGGCTAGGCTGGGGATTGCCTGTTGTTATAGACCCGCCTGAACTAGAAACAAGAGTTGCCATTACTCTAAGCAAAGCAGAAGAAATGGGCCATAATCTGGACCAGGAGAGCGCCTTTTTCATAGCACAAAAAGTTAGATCAAACATAAGAGAATTAGAAGGAGCTTTAAAAAGAGTAATAGCAAATTCAAACTTTACCGGAAAGGAGATAGACATAGCTTTAATCAAAGACTCTTTAAAGGACCTTTTAGCAATACAGTCTAGACAAGTAAGCGTAGATAATATACAGAAAACTGTAGCTGAATATTACAATATTAAACTTAGTGATCTTTTATCAAAAAGAAGAAGTAGGTCTATAGCTAGGCCCAGACAGATGTCTATGTTTTTAGCAAAAGAGTTAACAAATTATAGTCTTCCAGAAATTGGAGAATCCTTTGGGGGCAGGGACCACACAACAGTTTTGCATGCCTGCAAAAAAATAAAAGAGCTAAGAGATTTTAATAATGAAATTGAAGAAGACTACAGAAACTTATTTAGAGCTCTTACAATATAATGAAATTCATTACAAAAAAAACAGAAATAGCGGAATCTCTTCAGTTAGGAGCGGCAATAGCAGAGAGAAGACAAACTATTCCTGTGTTAGCTAATTTAAAAATAATTGCAGCTAATGATGCTGTAGAAATAACAGCTACAGACTTAGAAATTCAGATCAAAGCCACTACAAGTATAAAAGAAGTCATTGAAGAGGGTGAAACAACAGTTTCTGCAAGAAAAATGTCAGAACTTTGTAGGTCTTTACCTGAAAATGAGAACCTTGAGTTTAATCTAAAGAACGGCAAGCTCTCTGTTAGCGCTAAAAACTTCAACGCTGATTTTTCTACTATCTCTACAAAAGATTTTCCGGAACTTGAATTTAGCGAGTCTTCAAGCACAACTCCAATGTTGCCATCTACTCTGCTTAGACTTTTGTCTAAAACTTCCTTTTGCATGGCTTCACAGGACGTTAGATACTATTTAAATGGCTTATTAATTGAATACAGAGAGGGGAAAATTTTAGCAGTTGCAACAGATGGCCATAGGATGGCTCTAGCAGAGGAAAAGCTAAAAGACGGAGGATCCTTAGAGGGCACAAGATACATTATTCCTAGAAAAGCAGTGTTAGAACTATCTAAAATACTTAAACCTGAAGGCAAGGAAATAGAAATAGGCTTTGGAACAAGTAGCCTGAGAGTTAAAGATGAGGATCTAGATTTCTGTACTAAACTAATTGATGGAAAGTTTCCAGACTATGACAAAGTTTTACCACCAGGCGAACCCAATAAGCTATTGATCTCTAAAGAAGATCTCCAGTCTGCTCTTAGTAGAGCCTCAGTCTTATCAAATGAAAAGTATAGAGGAGTTAGATTTCAATTAAGTGAAAATAAGCTTATCTTAACTGCAAACAACCCTGAGAAAGAATCTGCAGAGGAGATTCTTGATGTAAATTACAAAGGACCGCCTTTAGAAATAGGCTTTAATATTGGTTATATATTAGATGTATTATCTATAATTGACACTGAAACTGTTCAGGTAAATCTTTATGGAGAAGAAAGCAGCTGTACTATTCAAGAGCCTGAAAATCAATCAGAAGTATATGTAATTATGCCCATGAGGCTTTAAATGCCTTTAACAAGGGCTTATCTAAAAAACTTTAGACTATTTGCAGAACTTGATTTAAGTTTTGACAGAAATACTATTATTTTAGGAAATAATGGAACAGGCAAGACTTCATTAGTTGAGGCAATAAACCTTCTTTTAACAAGAAAATCCTTAAGAACAAAAGATCTGAAGGAATGCATTAAACACAAACAAAAAGGATTTTTATTGGGGCTTGAATGCAGGGGCCCTAAAGAGTCTCTAAAGGTTAGGTCTGAAAAACTTTTAGATAAGAGAGTAACATTCAAGGTAGCTAGTAAAAACAACCTTTATAACAAAAACCCTCTTCCAATTAGCCAGATGATATTACCAAATGATTTTAGGATGATTGAAGGTCAGCCAGACTTGAGAAGGGCGTTTTTTAGTAAGAATATGTTTCACGTGGAACCTTTAGCTAAGAAAGTGACCGACGAGTATAAAAAAATTTTGATTCAAAGAAATTACTCAATTAAAAGAAAATCTACAGGTAGAGAGCTAGAAGTTTGGACAGACAAGTTGTTGCAACAAGGAATCCTGTTAAACAAGGTTCAGATTGAATTTTTTAATAAAGTAGATAATTTAGTCTCAGGTCTTTACGAAAAACATCAAAATAAAAAAGATCTTTCATTTCTAGAGAGCTTAAAGGTTAATTTTTATCAAGGCTGGACCCAAGGAGAGTCGCTTAAACTGAGCCTGAAAAAATCACTGGAAAAGGACATGGCTTTGGGGTACACAACAGAAGGTCCACACAGGTTTGATCTAAAGTTCTCAGTTAATAACAAACCTGTAAAGTCTACCTTGTCTAGGGGGCAACAAAAGCTATTGATTTTATTAGTTATTTTTAGGTTAGATGACCTTCTGTCTTCTACAAACCCCTGTGGCGTTGTTTATTTAATTGACGACCTTTCTTCTGAACTAGATAGTGTTAATTTGAATATTGCTTTAAAAGAAGTTGCAGAGTTGAATTCTCAAGTAATTGTTACTTCTATAAAGGAGAAGGGCGAGCTAAAAAATAAAGGATTTTTAAACCAATTTAAGCAGATTAATCTTTAAAAATATTATAAAATAGTAATCTATGCCAGCAAAAACTTCTGCAGCATCTAAAAAAACTACAAAAAAAACTGACAAGGCTAATAACAGCACAAAAAAAGCCAAAAAAACTCAGTCTAAAAAAACCGCAAAAAGTCCAACTAAATCAAATGGTTATGACTCATCTAATATAACTGTTTTAAAAGGACTAGAGGCAGTTAAAAAAAGGCCGGGAATGTATATTGGGGATACTGATGACGGAACTGGACTTCATCATATGGTTTATGAAGTAGTAGATAATTCAATTGATGAAGCCCTGGCCGGACATTGTGATGCAGTAGAAGTAAAAATTATTTCAGACGACTGTGTCAGTGTGGGTGACAATGGAAGAGGAATTCCAGTAGATATTCACAAACAGGAAGGTGTTTCTGCAGCAGAAGTTATCATGACCAAACTTCATGCAGGAGGTAAGTTTGATGATAATTCTTATAAGGTCTCCGGGGGGTTGCATGGGGTAGGTGTTTCAGTGGTAAATGCCCTTTCCAGCAAGCTTCATTTGAAGATATCTAGAGATGGAAAGGTTTATGAGCAGAACTACTCAGACGGAATACCCAAAGGAAAATTAAAGCCTACAGGAAAAAGTAAAGATACAGGAACTGAAATCACACTGACCCCATCTAAGAAAACATTCAGTAATGTAGTCTTTGACTTTGAAACCCTTGCATCTAAATTAAGAGACCTTTCTTTTTTGAATGCTGGCCTCAAGATTGTCTTGATAGACGAAAGAACAGACAAGAAAACTAAATTTGAACACAAAGGAGGTTTGGCAGAATTTGTAGAGTACTTGAATGGTAAAAGAAGCACAATTAATTCTATTTTTCACTTTTCTACAGAAAACAAAGACGGAATAGGAGTTGAAGTTGCCTTGCAGTGGAATGATGCTTATCAAGAAAATGTAAATTGTTATACGAATAATATTATCCAGAGAGACGGAGGAACCCATTTAGTTGGTTTTAGAACAGCTTTAACAAGGGCTCTAAATAAGTATATGGATAAAGAGGGCCTTTTTTCAAAAGAGAAGGTAACAGCCTCAGGAGACGACGCAAGAGAGGGCCTTGTGGCAGTAATTTCTGTAAAAGTACCAGACCCTAAGTTTTCTTCTCAAACTAAAGATAAACTAGTTTCTTCAGAAATAAAGCCAGTAGTTGAACAAGAAGTATATAAGCACTTATCAAGCTATCTATTAGAAAACCCAGCAGAAGCACGTCTTGTAGCTACAAAAATAATAGAAGCCGCAAGGGCAAGAGAGGCAGCCAGGCAGGCAAGGGAGCTTACCAGGAGAAAGGGTGTCTTTGATGGAGGAGGTCTGCCTGGAAAGCTTTCAGACTGCTCAGAGAAAGATCCGGGTAAATCAGAAGTTTATTTAGTTGAGGGGGAGTCTGCAGGAGGCTCAGCCAAACAAGGAAGGGATAGAAAATTTCAAGCAATTCTTCCTCTTAGAGGAAAAATTATTAATGTAGAAAAAGCTAGAATTGATAAAGTTTTATCATCAAGCGAAATTATTACCATAATTACAGCCTTGGGTTGTGGAATAAAAGGCGAGGATTGGCAACCAGATAAGCTTAGATATCATAGAATCATAATCATGACTGATGCAGATGTAGACGGTTCACACATTAGAACCCTTTTACTTACTTTCTTTTATAGGCAGATGCCAGAACTTTTAGAGAAGGGCTATATTTACACAGCACAACCACCTCTTTATAAATTAAAGAAAGGCAAACAAGAGGTTTATGTTAGAGATGATGATGAGTTAAGGGAACAATTGATAGCAGAGGTTTTAGATGAGACGCAATTAGTAATAAACAAGAAAGGGGAGTCAATAAGCGGTCAGGCTCTTGGTAAGCTTATATCTCAACACAAAAAAGTTACAAATGCTATTACCACCCTGGCACAACAATATCCAGAAGAACTCATAGAGTCTATGATGTATATAGATAAGCTAGAAGACTTAAAAAGCCCCAAGAAAAGTAAAGATTGGTGTAAGCAGCTAGAGGTGCGTTTAAACAAGTCTGCAAAGCAAGGGTCTAGCTGGAAAATCGAAGTAGAAAAAGGTGGAGATAAAAAAACTTTAGAGCCTGTAGCAATACTGCATAAGCATGGCACCAGAAGCTCGTGGAATTTAGCGCCAACTTTATTTAGGTCTAAGTCCTACAGGGAAATTTATTCTTTTGGAGACAGTCTTTCCTCTCTTTTGAATAAAAATTCATATTTTGAACTTAATAACCTAAAACTAAGTACAGATAATTTTTCAAATTCTGTTAATGAATTAATAGAAGCTGCAAAACGATCTTTTACAATCTCAAGATATAAGGGGCTGGGTGAGATGAACGCAGACCAACTGTGGGATACAACTATGGACCCAGAATCAAGGCTTTTAGGCCAGGTGAGTATAGAGGACGCCCAAAAAGCAAATGATTTATTTAATGACCTCATGGGCGATGACGTAGAGCCCAGAAAACTCTTTATAGATAAACATGCTAAGTTCGTTGTTAACTTGGATATCTAATTTTTTTTAGCATTAATTTTGTCCAGTCTTCAGTTTCTTTAGCTACCTTAGAAGAATCTTCTAAGTTTACCAAAGGCTTGCCTATAATAAGCTTAAGCTTTCCAGGATACTTTAAAAATTTATGAGCTGGCCAAATATCTCCAGAGTTATGAACCAAAGGAAGCACTGGAACCTGAGCCTTTATTGCTAGCTCAAAACCGCTTCTAGCATAATTGCCTACCTCCCCCGGGTTATTTCTAGTGCCTTCTGGAAAGTTTAAAAAAATAAATCCAGAATTAATTCTTTTTTCACCCTCTATCATTGTCTTTTTTAGGGCCTTTCTTGGATTGCCCCTATCAATAGCTATAGGCCTTAAGAGGGCTAGTGCCCACCCCCATATTGGTATGAATAATAATTCTCTTTTTAATAAAGTTGTAAGAGGAAAAAAAAAGTATTGATAAAAAAAAGTTTCCCATTGTCCTTGGTGATTGGAAACAACAACAAATGGCGCCTCGGGTATATTTTCTTGCCCTATTACCTCAAATTCTATATCGCATAATTTGTACAAGACCCAGTTAATAAATTTAGGCCAATAAGAAAGGAATTTCAGCCTATGATTTATCAACATAAGAGGACAAAAAAGACAACCTACTATTCCTATAACAATCCCTGAAGATATATATACGATATAAAAAATAGCAGATCTAAAATAGTTCATTAGCATTAATCAACTTCCAAAATATATTCAACAGCCGCCAGGAGGTTATCAAAACATCTATTTTCTGAAGGACAAGATGGAGATAAAAGGGTTTTATTTCCATATCCAGTTTTAACTAAAATCGGAACACAATCATAATTCAAAGCGCACTGGATATCGGACTCTTTATCGCCCACGAAGTATTTTTGTTTAACTGAAGTATTCAAATTTTTTTCTATGTCTTCTAATAAGCCATATGCAGGTTTTCTACAAAGACATTTTTCTTCAGGCACATGAGGACAAAAAGCAATATGGCTAATATATCCTCCATTACTTTCAATTACAGAATTCATATAGTCATGAACTTCTTTAAGTTCATCTTCGCTTATGATCTTTTTATTTATACAGGCTTGATTTGTTGCTATAGCTATCGTATAGCCGCTCTCATGAAGCTTTCTAATTGCCTCTATGCTTCCTTCAATAAATTTAAATTCCTCTTTCTTTGTTACATATCCCCAAAGGTCTTCATTAATCACCCCATCTCTATCTAGGACAATTATTGATTTAGAGGACGACACTTATTTAAAGAACTCCTCTAAATAATTAGAAACTTCATTCGTGCCTATCCTTTTTTGATTCATGGAGTCTCTATCTCTAATAGTGATTGATTCATCTTCCAAGGTTTGGAAGTCTATAGTGATACAAAGAGGCGTGCCAGCTTCATCATGTCTTCTATAGCTTTTACCAATATTGCCTGAATTTTCTAACAAAATCCTTCCAATCCCCAAAGATTGTAACTCTCCCTTTAAGGACTTTGCCTTGTTAACTAACTTTTCATCGTTTCTTTTTAAAGGAATAACTGCTGCCTTTATGGGTGACAGGTGTGGCTTAAAAGAAAGCACAGTCCTTTCTTTCCCTCCTTCTAATTTCTCAACTTTATAGGCTTCATTTAATACAGCTAACACCCCCCTATCTACGCCAGCTGCTGGCTCTATTACATACGGTACTAGCCATTCATTATTTTTAAGATCTTGAATTGCTAATCTAGAGTTAGATTTGTTGTTTTTTTGAACTTCAGATTGAATTTTTAGATCCTTTTGGTTTTTTGTATGAGAACCTAAATCAAAATCAGTCCTATTTGCAATGCCCTCAAGTTCTTCTTTCCCATGCGGGAACTGATACATAAGGTCAATTGTTGATTTTGAATAATGAGCAAGTTCTTTTTTAGGAACATCATATAAATCTATCTTATTTTTAGGTATTCCCTGCTCGACCCACCAATTTGTTCTCTCTTTGATCCAAAATTTGTGCCATTTTTCATCATCCTTAGGGTTGACAAAGAATTCAAGCTCCATTTGCTCTAGTTCTCTTACTCTAAATATAAAGTTTCTTGGATTAACTTCATTTCTAAAAGCTTTTCCCATCTGTGCTATACCAAAAGGAAGGCTTCTTGAGGTTGAGTCAAGAACATTCTTAAAATTAGTAAAAGTTTGTTGAGCAGTTTCAGGCCTGAGGTAAGCAAAGGATGTGCCATCATCAATTGGGCCTACGTTAGTTTTAAACATGAGGTTAAAGGGCCTCGGATCTGTAAGGTCCTTGGAGTTACAGGATGGACAAGTATTTTTTTCTAAGTGATCAGCTCTCCATCTAGATTTACAATTTTTACAATCCACCAAGGGGTCTGAGAATGTTTCTTCATGACCTGACTGTTTAAGCACAAAAGGGTTTGTTAAAATAGCAGAGTCTAGACCCTCTACATCATCTCTTTCGTAGACCATAGACTTCCACCAAGACTGCTTTAGGTTATTTTTTAATTCCACCCCAAGAGGACCATAATCAAAAAGACCTTGCAAGCCCCCATATATTTCGTTTGTTTGAAATATAAAGCCCCTTCTCTTACAAAGAGATACAAGTTCTTCCATTGATTTAGCAGGCATCTTAATTCTTATTTTTATTTAAATAGTAAGCACTTACTATTATTAATAAACCTTTAATATGGGTTTTTAAATGTTGAATGTTTAAACCTCTTGTATTCCCAGGCGTATTGTTCTGGGAACTTCATTATACATTTTTCTAACTCTCTATTCATGAGATTTGAGCCTTCTTTTTCATCTAGTTCATTCATACTGTCTAGTTTTTTTTCAAAGACTATTTTAAAACCAGAACCCCTCTTCTGGCGAACACAGTAAACTAAATGACATGAACTTTTGGTCCTTTTTGAAAGCCTAGAAATGAGAGAAACTGTTAAAGCCTCATTGCCAAAAAAATCACAAATCAAACCGCTCCTTTTATCTGGAACTTGATCACTGGCCATGACAACTACTTTTCCTTTTTTTAAAGCTTTAAGCATTGATCTTATGCCAGATATAGATGTAGTTACCATGTTTGCTCCCATTTGCTCCCTGGATTCCTTCATTATCCTTTCTAGGGCATCTATCTTCGCGGGAGTGTAAGGAATATAGCAATTAAATTTTTCTGCTAGAAAGTTTAATAGTATTTCTATATTTCCCAGATGAGGTGCAAAAAGGATTACACCAGAATCTTTTTCTAAGCTTTCCTCTACCAGGTTGAGGCCTTCAACCTTAGTGATGGCCTGAACGCCTATTTTTCTATATGTAAACCAACACTTACCTAACTCAAAAATAATCTTTGAAGTTTCAACGAGGCTTTTTTTAGTTAAATAGGATATTTCTTTACTATTTTTTTCTGGAAAACAAAGTTGTAGATTAGTTTCTGTAATTTTTTTTGAAGAGTTTGGTAAAACGTACATTAAATTTCCCATAATATAGCCTAATAGAAGCAGTAATTTATGGGGGATCAAGCTTAATAAATAAAGCAATAAGGTTAAAAGTGCTCTTTTCACGCTCTTTGTATTAATTTTTCCAAAAAGCAGGCGTGAAAAGGACTAAAAGAGTGAATATCTCTAATCTTCCTAAAATCATAGCCAAACAAAGCCCTGATTTAGATAGATCTGACAAAGACTGGTAATTAGTTGAGACTTCTCCTAGTCCTGGCCCAAGATTGTTAATGGTTGCTCCAACAGCAGAAAATGAAGTGATAAAATCATTTCCTTGAGCCAATAAAAACATAAAAAGAATAATAAATACAATAACATATATTGAAAAGAAGCCCCATATAGATTCTGCTACCCTAGAATCAATTGCCTTTTTTCCAACTTTTACTGATGTTACTGCGTTTGGATGAATTATCTTCGTTATTTCTGATGCACTTTGTTTTGCTAAAATCAATGTTCTAATAACTTTGATTCCTCCACCCGTAGATCCTGCACAAGCTCCTATGAAAGCTGCAAATAGAAGCAACATAGGAACAAATAGAGGCCAGTTAGCGTAATTTGCTGTAAGAAACCCAGTTGTAGTGGCTATAGAAACAACCTGAAAAACACTTTCCTGTATTAACACTCCATCAAAATTTTCCAAATTGAGGCTGAGAGTTATATAAGTCAGCAGAAAAGCAGTAATCAATATAAAAAAGTAGGCCTTAACTTCAGAATCATAAAAATAGTGGAGTATTCTTCTTTTGCTCCAAGCTATGTAGTGAAGTCCAAAGTTCATACCAGCAATAACCATAAAAATAACTGCTGTCCACCTTATAGATTCTTGAGAAAAATAACCAAAGCTATCGTCATGAGTAGAAAAGCCCCCTATGGATACTGTAGAAAATGCATGGCATATAGCATCATATACGGACATTCCAAACCAAGCATATAAGCATGCGCATGCTATAGTCATTGTGAGGTATACGTACCATAGGGCTTTGGCAGTTTCAGTAATTCTGGGAGTTAGCTTCGAATCTTTTAAAGGTCCTGGTGTTTCTGCCTTATAAAGTTGCATTCCACCTATTCCCAGTAAGGGTAAGACTGCTACAGCCAATACTATTATTCCCATTCCTCCAAGCCATTGAAGTAATTGTCTATAGAAGAGTAAAGATCTAGGCATATCATCTAGACCCGTTAATACTGTAGCACCTGTTGTTGTTAGCCCAGAAATGGATTCAAATAGTGCATCTATATAAGAAATGTTGATAACATCCGTGAAATAGAAGGGAAATGATCCGAAAAGTGCTAAAACAAACCAAAACAGTACTGTTATTATGAAGCCATCCTTAGTTCTAAGGTCCTCTTTTCTATTACTGCTTATTAAATAAAGAAAAAAACCGCAAACAAACGTAGCTAAGAGTGTATAAAGAAAAACATATATTAATGATGTTTCTGAATAGTAAAATGCGATACAAGCAGGTAAAATTTGGGCAGAGCTAAATACCATTAGAAGAATACCAAGTATTCTTGTGGTATATAAAAGATTCATTTTATTATTTCTAAGAAGGTGAGAATATTTGCTGAACTTGACTTAGAAGATTTTTGTCCGTCAAGAAAAGAATAACATGATCATTTTCTCGTAATTTAACATCATCATGAGCGATTTTAGCTTTATTTTTACGGATTATAGCACCAATTGTTGCCCCCACAGGAAGTTCAATAGTTCCTAATTCTTTACCTACAACATCATCTTTACCGTTATTAGACCTTCTTACCAGGGTCTCAATAGCTTCTGCTGCACCTCTTCTAAGAGAATGAACTTTTACAACATCTTCGCCTGCTAGTTCAGACAGAAAAGTACCTATAGTAATTTGAGATGGCGCTATAGCTACATCTATGCCTTTTCCTTGAACCAGATCTACATAAGCTTCATTATTTATAAGAGCTATCGCTTTATGGGCTCCCATCTCCTTTGCTAGCATACAAGACATTACATTTGCTTCATCGTCGTTTGTAACAGCAACAAATACGTCACAACTTTCTATATTTTCTTCATGCAGAAGGGTCTTATCAGATACGTTGCCTTCTAAAACAGTAGAACTTTCTAATTTCTCTGATAAAAGTTTTGCCTTATCGTGATTTTCTTCAATAATTTTGACATTGTGGTTTTTCTCTATTTGAGCTGCTAAATTGCTTCCAATCCTTCCTCCACCTGCAATTACAATATACTTGTAGGGATCTTCTTTGGTCCTCATTTCATTAATTACCTTTCTTGCATCTTTCTTTCTTGCAATAAAGAAAACTTCGTCTCCAGCTAAAACTGTAGTATTTCCTTGAGGAATTATTGCCCCTTTTCCTCTAAAAATAGCTGCAACTCTAGTATCTACATTCGGCATGTGTTTTTTTAGATCCCCTATTTCATGGTTAATTAAAGGGCCTCCCTTTACAGCCCTTACACCTACGAGGTGAAGAAGCCCTTCGCCAAACTCTAGTACTTGAAGGGATCCGGGTGTTTCTATTAGGGCCTGTATATGGTTGGTAATTAGTCTTTCCGGACTCACCACTATGTCAACAGGAATTACTCCTTCTTCAATTGCCTTTTTAGTTTTCTCTTTTAAGTAAGAGCCTTCTCTAATTCTCGCAATAGTTTTTACTTGGGGTGACAAGACTTTAGAAATTAGACATGAAACTATATTAATTTCATCACTTCCAGTAACAGCAACTACCATATCGGCTTCCTTTATACCCGCATTAACTAAATTATTTGGAAAACTGCAACTTCCAGTTATGGTTTTTATATCTGCTTCTTCTTCTAGATGGTGAAGTGAAACAGGATCCTGATCTACCACAGTCAAGTCGTTGTCCTCTTGAGACAACAAAGTAGCTAAAGTACTACCTACTGTTCCTGATCCAAGAATAATTATCTTCAAATAAGTTTCCTTCCCGGAAATCAATTTATCCGGATTATAAACCTATTTGCAATCCTTACTATTAATTTTCAAGAGCTTAGTGAAATTTTTTTAAATTTAGAATCTTATCTTTGTTTCCTTTAACAAACTCTGAAGCAATAGTTGGATTTTTCCCTTCAGCTTGAAGTTCTTTTATTTTTAGAGTACTTGAGTTCTTGCAGCCCACAAAAAAATCAGAAATATCTGAGATGAAAACTTCTCCGGGATTTAGCTTTACAGGGCAGCTGGATAACTCTGATTTTAGAATTTTTATTCTTATATCTCCTAAAAAAGAGAATGCCCCATACTTTGGGTAGAAAGCCCTTACCTTCCTTTCTATAAATTCAGCTTCTTCTAAATCCCATTTTATTTTAGTTTCATTCTTATCTATTTTGTCAGCATAAGTCGCCATAGACTCGTTCTGTTTATGTTCTTTAACTTCATTTTTAAAAAAATTGTCTAGAAAACCTATTAGGTTATCTTTACTAAGAGAAAGATATTTTTTTTCTAGAGTTTCGGAAGTTTCATCTACTGATATTTCGCAATCAAAGGACTTAAGAACAGGTCCTGTATCAAGTCCCTCATTCATTTTCATAAAACTTATCCCACCTTTTTTGTCTCCGTTAATAATAGATCTTTCAATTGGAGCAGCGCCCCTCCATCTGGGAAGTATTGAAGCATGGACATTAATACAGCCGTATTTAGGTAAATTAAGAACTTCTTTATTAAGGATAATTCCATAAGCAACTACAAGCATTAAGTCAGGTTTAATTATCTTTATATTTTCAAGTACCTCTTCCTTGGGGCCTAGATTTAAGGGTTGCAGAACAGGAATTTTGTTTTTCTCTGCTAATAATTTTACACTTGAGGGTGCTACCTTTTTTCCTCTCCCAGATTTACGGTCTGGCTGAGTAAAGACAGCAGGCACTTCATAATGACTATTGATCAACAGACCTAAGTGAAAGGAAGAGAAAGAAGGTGTGCCAGCAAAAATAATTTTCATCTTAATCTTGGCTCCTTAAAACCTTTTTAAGCTTCTTCTTAATTCTTTCTCTTTTTAGCACAGACAGAAAGTCTACAAATATTTTTCCATCTAAATGGTCCATTTCGTGCTGAATAGCCACAGATAAAATGCCCGAAGCATTTAAAGAAAACTTCTTACCCTCTGGGCTCAATGCAGTGACTTCTATTTCCTTTGGTCTTTCTACTTCCTCATAAAAACCTGGTACAGACAAACAGCCTTCGTTATAGGGTTGCTCTTCTGGATCAACTATTTTAATTATTGGATTTATTAAAACCAAAGGAGAGTCCTTTTCTTCGCTTACATCTATTACCATTATTCTTTTATGTATATTAACTTGGGTAGCAGAAAGTCCAATACCATTGCCTTTATACATAGTCTCTAATAGGTCTGAGGTTAGTGTTTTTATACTATTGTCTATATGAACGACCTCTGAAGCTACTGTTCTAAGTCTTTGGTCTGGAAAAATAAGTATATTTAATACAGCCATTACATATATTTTAACTTCCAAGATTATATTAAAATATATATTTTCTTAGGTAATAAAAGATGGGAATAAAAGATGACAGCTAAAGTTTCAATAATTATCGGTTCAGAATCAGACTTGGATCTAGCAAACAAGTGTGGTGATGTTTTAAAGACTATCAATATAGGCTACTCAATTAATGTTTTTTCTGCGCATAGGACTCCAGATTTATTACATGATCATATTCAAAGAAGTGAGGAAGGGGGCACTGAAATTTACATAGCTATAGCAGGATTAGCTGCTCACTTAGCTGGGGCTATAGCTTCAAAAACTGTAAAACCAGTCATAGGCATACCCGGAGATGGCGGGCCTCTTAATGGTTTTGACTCTCTTCTTTCTACTGTACAGATGCCAAAAGGGATACCGGTGGCTACAGTTGCAGTTGGATCGGCAGGTGCAGCTAATGCAGGCTATTTAGCAGCCCAAATTCTCTCCCTAAAATATAAGGAGATTGCTGAAAGCCTAACCTCCATTAGAGAGTTAAATAAGAAACAAGTCCAAGAGACTAATAAGAAGCTCTCAGACAGCTAAAAGATGGAAGGCTTTAAGGAAGCTTTAAATGACCTAAGGCTGGGTAAGGTTATTGCATATCCCTCGGAAGGAGTTTGGGGCTTGGGATGCGACCCTAGAAACAAAGAAGCAGTTTTAAAGTTATTAAATTTGAAAAAAAGACCTATGGATAAAGGGCTTATTTTAGTCGCTAGCAATGTACGTCAAATGGAGACATATATAGATTTAAAGAAATATAAAAAGAAGCTAATGACAAAATGGCCTGGCCCTCACACCTGGGTGGTTCCTACCAAAACCGCACCTAAATGGATAAGGGGAGAATTTACTAGCGTAGCCCTGAGGCTTACCGAACACCCTGTTCTTAAATTAATTTGCGAAGATTTCCAGGGTGCTATCGTCTCTTCTTCTGCCAACCTTCAAGGAGAGAGTCCATCTTCAACAAAAGAAGAAGTTAAAAGAATTTTTAAAGATGTTTCAATAATAGGGGGGGAGTTAGGATCCTTAAGAAAAGGTACCCCCATCCAAGACATCCAAACAGAAAAATGGATTAGAAAATAATGGGGTTATGAAAAAATTTGCAGTTATAGGCAAGCCAATTAAGCACAGCCTTTCCCCTAGAATTCATCTTGAATTCGCAAAAGAGGCAGGGATAGAAATATCTTATGAAGCCATTGAAGTAGATCCAAAAAGTTTTACTTCTCAAACCAATAAGCTATTTAAAGAAGGCTATGAAGGACTAAATGTGACCCTACCGCTTAAGGGACTTGCCTATAATTTTGCAGACAAGGTTAGTGAGCTTGGAAATCAAACTAAAGCAGTCAATACCCTGTGGAAGGAGGGACAGAATATATGTGCAGACTCAACTGACGGCTTAGGCCTTGTAAGGGACTTTACAAATAATAAAATTTCCTTGGAGAAATGTAATTTTATAATCCTAGGAGCAGGAGGAGCCGCTCAATCTATTGTCCCTAGTCTTTTGGGAATGAAACCAAATAAAGTGTTTGTTATTAACAGAACATTCGACAAATCATTGGATTTGGTAAATAAGTTTAAGAATAGCAAAGTGGAATTAAAGGCTGTAAAAGAAAAAGATATTCCAAAAGAAGATATTCAGGGGATTATCAATGCCACCTCTTTTGGTGTGGACGGTGGAAGCTTTGAATTTAATAAAGATTTATTCAAAGGAATAAATTGGGTATACGACTTAAATTATTCTGATGGGCAGACAGCTTTTTGTGAAATAGCAAACGAATTAGGAATAGGGGTGTGTCTAGATGGCTTAGGGATGTTGGTCAATCAAGCCGCAGCCAGTTTTGAAATATGGACTGGAATAAAGCCTGCTCCACTAAGAGTATTAAAATCAATAAAAGATAGTTTCTAAAAAAAGAATTTTTGCTATTAATACATCTTTAAAATGAAAATTTAGCCCCCATTATTATTTTGTACTGATTGATAATATTGGTTGTTCGCTTAGAGCCCATAGGATAAAATTCGCGCCGACTGTGTAAGCGCCAGCCAACCTAAAATATAAATGAATTTATGAAATTAATTTCAAGGGTTACAGGGAAGTTCTTATCTGCACTTCTCTTTCTGTTTCCTACTTCAGTATTTTCTGAAGCTTCAGACTACAACATGACTGTGGGCGTCACAGAAGTAAGTAAAGAAATATTCGATTTGCATATGCTGATCATGTGGATCTGTGTGTGGATAGGGGTTGTAGTTTTTGGAATTATGTTCTATTCGCTTATCAAGTACAGAAAATCAGCAGGAGTAGAACCAGCTAAATTTGATGATCACTTTTGGTTGGAGATCTTCTGGACAGTAGCTGCTACAGTCATTCTTGTTGGCATGGCTATACCTTCAACCACGGTAATGATAAAAGCATACGATGACACAGAGGGCGATATCAATATCTTGGTAACTGGATATCAATGGAAGTGGCAATATACCTATCTTGAAGATGACGTAAGTTTTTTTAGTAACTTATCCACTAGCCAGGAACAGATAGACAATAAAATTCCTAAAGGAGAACTTTACCTTACGGAAGTTGATGAACCTATGGTTATACCAATAAACAAGAGAATAAGATTTTTAATTACTGGAAATGATGTTATCCATTCTTGGTGGGTACCTGATTTCGCAGTTAAGCAAGACGCAATTCCTGGATTTATCAATACAGCTTGGACTAATGTTCCTAAACCGGGCATTTATAGAGGGGCGTGTACTGAATTATGTGGAATAAAGCATGCTTTTATGCCTGTTGTTGTGAGAGCAGTTGAGCAAGAAGAATACGACGCCTGGGTAGCAGAGAAGATAGCTTTAGCAGAAGAAGAGGTGTTACTCACAGAAAAGGTTTGGACTACGCAAGAATTAGTTGAGAGGGGGGAAGGGGTTTATTTAAAGAATTGTGTAGCCTGTCACCAACAAAACGGACAGGGCTTGCCTCCGGTTTTTCCATCTTTAGTTGGTAGCCAAATAGTAATGAATGAGAAAGCGAGGAATATAGAAATATTAATGGAAGGAGTGCAAGGAGCCGCCATGCAATCTTTTGCTCAGCAATTATCGGAAGTTGATATGGCTGCAGTTATAACTTACACAAGACAGTCTTGGGGCAATGAAAAAAATGGAGATGGAGAAATAGTTGTGCCTAAAGACATAGTTGAATATAAAAACAGAGTAGAACTTTAAAATAGAAAAAGAGGTCAAAGAAGATGAGCACAATAGTAGAAACACATGATGATCACGGACATCATGGGCCTGCTAAAGGTCTGACTAGATGGTTATTTACAACAAACCATAAGGATATTGGTACCTTATATCTTTGGTTTAGTTTTTTAATGCTATTCATTGGTGGTGCTATGGCCATGGTTATTAGGGCGGAACTTTTTGAGCCCGGATTACAAATAGTACAACCAGAGTTCTTTAACCAGATGACCACTAACCATGGATTGATAATGGTTTTTGGGGTTATTATGCCGGCCTTTGTTGGATTGGCTAATTGGATGATACCTATGCAAATAGGTGCGCCAGATATGGCCCTACCTAGGCTAAATAACCTAAGCTTTTGGTTATTACCCATGGCATTTGGAATTTTAATTGCGACTTTATTTATGCCCGCAGGAGGCCCAAACTTTGGTTGGACTTTTTATGCTCCGCTTTCAACAACCTATGCACCTGACACTGTAACTTTCTTTATATTTTCAGTTCACGTAATGGGAGCTTCTTCAATTCTGGGCTCTATTAATATCATTACAACCATTCTAAACATGAGAGCACCCGGAATGACTTTAATGAAAATGCCCTTATTTGTGTGGAGCTGGCTTATAACGGCATACCTACTTATAGCGGTTATGCCTGTTTTAGCAGGGACAGTAACTATGATGCTTATGGACATCCATTTCGGCACTAGTTTTTTTGATGCTGCAGGAGGTGGAGATCCAGTTTTATTTCAGCACATTTTTTGGTTCTTTGGTCACCCAGAGGTTTACATAATGATACTACCTGCTTTTGGTATTATTTCTCACATAATAGAAACATTCTCTAGAAAACCCATTTTTGGATATTCTTCTATGGTTTACGCGCTAACTTCTATAGCCATCCTTTCTTTTGTTGTATGGGCTCACCACATGTTTACAGTAGGAATGCCTTTAGCTGGAGAGCTCTTCTTTATGTATTCAACAATGCTTATAGCAATACCGACAGGAGTAAAGGTTTTTAATTGGGTAGCAACTATGTTCAAAGGGTCAATTAGCTTTGAAACGCCCATGTTGTTTGCTATAGCGTTTGTAGCTCTGTTTACTATTGGTGGATTTTCAGGATTAATGTTAGCTATTGTCCCTGCTGATTTCCAATACCATGACACTTATTTTGTTGTAGCCCACTTTCATTATGTCCTTGTTCCAGGAGCGTTATTTGGGATCATAGCTGGAGTTTATTATTGGATACCAAAGTGGACCGGAAATATGTATGACGAGACTCTAGGCAAGCTTCACTTTTGGTTATCTTTTATCTCAGTAAATCTCACTTTCTTCCCCATGCATTTTGTGGGGCTTGCAGGCATGCCAAGAAGATATCCTGACTACGCTCTGCAATTTGCAGATTTCAACGCCATGGTTTCAGTTGGAGCATTCATTTTTGGATTCACCCAATTACTCTTGCTATTTATTGTTATTAAAGCAATTAGAACTGGAAAGAAAGCTACCGACGAAGTTTGGGAAGAGAACAAAGATTGGGGACTTGAGTGGACTTTAGATTCGCCGCCTCCATATCATAGTTTTACAGTGCAGCCAGAAGTTAAATAATGAACGAATCAAAAAAAACCATTAGAAATTTATGCCTAACAGTTATAGGTATGTTTGGATTTGGTTTTTTACTGGTTCCCATCTATGACGTGTTTTGTGAAATTACTGGCTTGAATGGAAAAATTGAAGGGCCGTCTACTCTGTCTCCTGAAGTAATTCAAGAAGCCAATAAAAGAGATATGTTGATACAGTTTGTAACACACAATAATGAATCAATGCCTTGGATATTTAAATCCGAGGCCTCTCAAGTAAAAATTAGAACGGGTGTTCAACAGAGTGTTTTGTTCGTTTTTGAAAACACTACTGATAAAGATATGGTTGGCCAAGTAATTCCAAGCGTTAGCCCTGGAAGGGGAGCAGAATACTTCCATAAAACAGAATGTTTTTGTTTTGAGCAACAAAAGCTTTTAGCTGGTGAGAGAGTTGAATTGCCAGTTATATTTATAATTGATCCAAATATCCCTCTAGACATAGGCTCCTTGAGTTTAGGGTATACCTTATTTGATATAACTGACCAATTCTCTGAGAATCAAATAGCAGCTCTTTAGGAGAAAGAAAAATGTCTAGCCCACAACCATACTACGTACCAGAATCAAGCAAACTTCCTTTTGCCATGGCAGTTACAATGTTGGTTCTAATTGTAGGGGCCTCTACAACAGTAAAACCAGAGCTTGGGCCTTTTGGAGAGAATTCTTACTTGGTTTTAATGGCAGGATTTTTAATGATGTGGACCACCATGTTTTTCTGGTTTTCTCAGGTCATAAAAGAGAACAATGACGGGCTTAATAACAACATGCTCAACAACTCTTATTACTATGGAATGGCATGGTTTATATTCTCAGAGGTGATGTTTTTCGTTGCCTTCTTTTTGGCGCTAGGATACATAAGGGTTTTTGCTGTCCCTTGGCTAGGAGGCGAAGGAGAGAAAGGAATATCAAATATGCTTTGGCCGGGGTTCGAGGCACATTGGCCTTTAATGATAACTCCTGATCAAGCTGCATTCCCTGGACCAGAAGCAGAGATGTCTTTAGCAACAGCCTGGGGTAATGGAGGTCTTGCTGGGGTTCTAGGGTGGATTCCGCTCTATAATACGATACTGCTTCTTACCTCCAGCGTTACTGTGCACATAGCTCATATTGGGTTAAAGAATGGAAATCGCAAACAGTTTAATCTTTGGTTGGGAATTACTTTGGTTCTAGGTTATGCCTTCGTTGCTTTGCAGGCCTTTGAGTACTATGAAGCTTATGCTCATATGGGCTTGACCCTTAATTCCGGAGTTTATGGGACTACTTTCTTTATGCTGACTGGCTTTCATGGATTCCATGTTTGTTTAGGAGCGATAATTTTAACGATTATGTTCATAAGAGGCCTTAAAGGCCACTTCAGTCATGATGACCAATTTGGATTTGAAGCAGGATCTTGGTATTGGCATTTCGTGGATGTGGTTTGGATTTGTTTAGTGGCGTTTGTATACGTTATGTAATTACGCTCCTGGGCCTATCTGACCAGTTGCTAATCCATAAAATATAGTTGCAAACAACATAACGGCGATAGAAACTCTAATGCCTAAACTATAAGCGGTTCTTTTTGTTTTGCCCTTATCTTTGATTAAAAAGAAACCGCCTGTAAAAAGACTTATTAGCATTGCTACTATAAGGAAAAGTATAAAATATTTGATCATATTTAAGAGCGAAGTATACAAGTATTGATAAATAAAAATGAAAAAATCTATCAGCAAAAAATTTGAACCAGGCATACCTATGACCTGTTTTGTAATTTTCTTTCTACCGATTCTTTTATATTTGTCTTGTTGGCAAGTTAATAGGGCTATAGAAAAAAAAGAAATATGGGAAACTTATTCAGCTAACAAAACCCTGCCACCTTTATCCGAACAAGACTACTTGGTAACTGATATAGAAAGCAAAAACTATAGAAGTTTAATGATTAGAGGTTTTTTTATCGATCAATCTTTTTTTCTTGATAATAGAATTTATCGAAGTGAAAAAGGCTATGAAGTTTTTACACCCTTCAAGAGTGAAACCGAAAAGGTTTATTTAATAAATAGGGGTTGGACTAACAATATAGAGCAAGATTTTTTTTCTACACCCTCTGGAACTCAGCAGATCGAGGGGGTTATCTCGCCCTTTAGCAAATATGGTCTCTCATTAAAGGACACAGACCCTAAAGGACCTTTCCCAATTACCGTCCAGGAGCTAACTTATGACTTGGCCTCTGATCTCTTGGGAGAAGGAACTAAGATTGAAGATGTCGTCATCCAGCTCTCTCCTGGTTCTAAAGGCTCTTATGAGCCAATCTGGGGCCCTACAGAACTAAAGGCCCCTAGACACTGGGGTTATGCTTCTCAGTGGTTTGGATTAGCAATGGCATTAGTCCTTCTTTACATTTATTTTGGCTACAAACAAACTAACGCAAATGAAAAAAGAGAAGAACCAAAGATATAAAGCTTTTATTATTTTTTTAACACCCATTGTTGTGGTTATTGCTAGTACATTGTTCTTCTACAGTGGATATTCTCCAGACGGAAGAACAAATAATGGCCAATTAGTAGAACCGCCAATAGAGCTTTCTTCTTTAGAAATAGAAGGAAGAGAAGAAGGGTTTCCTGGTAAATGGGTTGTCATCCATTTCTTAAATAATTCCTGTGAAAAAAGTTGTTGGGACTCTTTATACAAGACCCGACAGGTAAATATAAGGCTGAGTAGAGATGCCCAAAGAATGGTCCGTTACCTTTTAGTTTCGGATGATTACCAACTCAGCAAAGAGGAAAACCTGAAGTTAATTAAGGAATATCCTCGGTTGAAGGTATTTAGAATTAAGGAGAAGGATATACCAAGTGAGGTTACGAGGGATTCATATATGTTGTTTGACCCATTAGGCAATGGAATATTGTTGTATTCACCAGAACTTCCAGGTGGAGAGTTGTTAGAAGACTTAAAGAAGGTCTTACAAAATTCAAAGATAGGATAGTGAAAAAATGTTAGTAAGAAGATTGGCGCTCTTTTCAGGATATTTTGCATTTCTTGTGGTGGCTCTAGGAGCGTGGACCAGGCTTGCAGATGCAGGCCTGGGATGCCCCGATTGGCCGGGTTGCTATGGATTCGCTACCCTACCCCTTAGTCTTGAGGAAATTGATATAGCAAATTCAAGATTTCCTGACAGCCCATATGAACTTGCTAAGGCCATACCTGAAGTAGTTCATAGATACTTTGCTGCAACTTTGGGATTTTTTATTTTAACCTTGGCTGTTTATATAAATTTTAGTGATGACTTTAAAACAAAAGAAAAAAAACTTTCAGCTCTTTTGCTCTTTTGGGTTTTAATTCAGGGTGCCTTTGGTTATCTAACGGTTAGCCTCAAATTGTGGCCACAAATAGTGACATTACATTTACTGTTTGGATTCATAACAACGATAATGCTCTGGTTGCTTTACTTTAGACTAAAAGATGAGAGTGGAGGGGAAAAGAAAAAATGGAATTTTTCTAAGCGCTTAAATTCATTTATCACCCTCGCATCTATTTTTGTCTTCTTGCAAATACTTTTGGGTGCGTGGACTAGTACTAATTACGCTGCCTTTTCGTGTCCTGATTTTCCTCTCTGCCAAGGACAGTTTTTTCCTCAAACCAATTTTTCTGGGGGATTTAATATTTTTCAAGGCATAGGCCCAAATTACTTGGGGGGTCAAATGGATCTAGAGTCTAGAACGGCGATACATTTGTCTCACCGTATTGGTGCAGTTTTAGTAACTCTTATTTTGTCTTTCTTAGCTTGGAAAATTTATAAGGAAAACTTTAAGAAAACTGCCTTGATTCTTTTGGGCATACTTTTATTACAGATACTTTTAGGAGTATCTAATATAATCTTTCAGCTACCTCTATTAATTGCGGTAGCCCACAATTTAGGAGGGCTCTCTTTGATAACCTACCTAATGATTTTGAGGTATAGATATAAAGATGACAGTTGAAGCGTCCAAAACAACCAGCTGGAAGCATTATTTGGAATTGACTAAACCAGGTGTCCAGGCTTTGTTATTTGTTTCTTGCATGACAGGAATGCTACTAGCTGCAGATTTCTACCCGCCTTTGGAAGTATTAATTTTTGGTCTATTGGGTATAAGTTTATTGGCTGCATCTTCTGCTGTAATTAATCATATCTTCGATGTTGAGTTAGATGCTTTAATGAAAAGGACCTCTTCAAGGCCTATAGTTAAAGGGTATATAACAAAAACAAAAGCCATTAATTTTTCCATCGGACTGTTTGTTTTGGGGTCTTCTTTTTTGCTGTATTTTACTAATCTTTTGACCTGGGTGCTTACGGCTCTTACCTTTGTTTTCTATGGTTTTATATATACTAAGTATTTAAAGTTTATGACCAGTCAGAATATAGTAATAGGAGGCTTGGCAGGCGCCATGCCGCCACTTTTAGGCTGGACGGCTATTACAAACACAATCGAACCCAATGCGCTTCTTCTTGTTCTAATTATTCTTGTTTGGACTCCCCCTCATTTCTGGGCTTTGGCAGTTCACAAAGTTGAGGACTACAAAGAAGCAAAAGTTCCTATGTTGCCAGTTCAAAAGGGTATTGCTTTCACTAAACAACACATCCTTCTTTATACAATATTGCTGATTGTTGCAACCGTATTACCCTTTTCAGTAGGAATGTTTGGATATTTTTATTTAAGTGTTGCTACATTATCTGGTTTGATATTTTTATACTATTCTATGGCGCTCTATCGAGATAAAGAAAACAAGAAAGCTATGCCTGTTTTTCTTTATTCAATTTGGTATTTAGCACTTCTTTTTAGTGCCATGTTAATCGATAGCTTTTTAAGTCTATGAACAGGAATTTCATCTGGACTATTCTAAGCTGCATAACGGTTATGGTGTTAGCTGTGTCTTTATATGTCAATAAGATGACCTCAAAGGTCTCTTTAACCAATGACCAATTAAAGGATCTAGGTCTTTACTTAATTGAACCGGCAAGAGAATTAGGTGAATTCAAACTTATAGACTCTTTTAACAACGAATTTGTTCCAGATGACTTCAAGGGAAGATGGAATGCACTTTTTTTTGGGTTCACTTTTTGTCCTGATATTTGCCCTATAACAATGGGAATGTTGTCAAGAATAGAAAAAGAGTTGGGCTTAGTAGCAGAAGAAAAAATTAAAGTTTTTTTAGTTTCTGTCGATCCAGACAGAGACACTCCTGAGCAACTTAAAATTTACCTTGAAAACTTTAATGACAAGTTTGTAGGCTTAACAGGCGGCATTGATCAAATATATAATTTTGCAACTAGAGTGAACGCTCCTTTCTCTCCTGTTATAAATAGTGAAGACCCTAACTACACAGTTGATCACTATGGAAGCATTGTTGTGATTAATCCAGAAGGAAAATACGCTGGTTTTTTTAGAACTCCTCATGAACAAGAAAAAGTTAAGCTAGGCCTTCTAGAATTAATTAATAAGCAATTATGACCTCTGAAGGAAAGCAAAAAAATGTATTTGGAGAGACAATAAGGATCTGTTGTGAAAACCCAATTACCGGTTTTTTTAGAGATGGGTTCTGTCACACAGATGAAAGGGATGAGGGCATTCATACTGTTTGTGTAAGTGTGACAAAAGACTTTTTAGAATTTTCTTTGTCAAGAGGAAACGACCTTAGCACTCCTAGACCAGAGTTTGGATTTCCAGGATTAAAAGAAGGTGATAGTTGGTGTTTATGTGCAGAAAGATGGGTTGAAGCTTATGAAGCCGATAAAGCGCCTAAGTTATTTTTAAAAAAAACAAACCATAGAACACTCGACATTGTTCCTATGGAGCTTCTAAA
The DNA here is from genome assembly GCA_045563675.1 of Gammaproteobacteria bacterium. GTDB lineage: Bacteria > Pseudomonadota > Gammaproteobacteria > Magnimaribacterales > Magnimaribacteraceae > AEGEAN-183. The sequence goes on along the minus strand of JBJLIX010000001.1, from coordinate 498,577 downwards.
AGATTTTGCGATTGACCTGAATTAAAGTCTTTACCTTATTAGACGCAAGTAAGAGTTATACTCTAAAGTCCACGAGGAGAGCTTTGACTGGGGGAAGTTATGACTATGGTCTTAAAAATTTTTAGATACGTTTTTCTGGGAGTCTTTGCGATCTTAATTTTGTTGTTACTAGTTTTTGTAACAAGTTCAAAGATGTCAATGGATTCAAATTTTTCTCATACCAATGAATCTAAAGATCTGCAGAAATTCAGTTCTTCTGTAGGTGATGGCATAGTCAATATTAGTGCGGGAGAAATGACTTTTCGAGCACGAATTGCTGGATTTGATACGAACAACTCTAAGGAAGTGGTGATTCTTTTACATGGATTCCCGGTAACTTCTGCTATGTGGCTAGATTTAATTGGACCTCTTAAAGAAGCAGGATATAAAGTGGTCGCATTTGATCAGCGCGGATATAGCCCACTTGCCAGGCCTGAAACCTTAGATTCCTACCAGATTTCTGAAATCACCCAAGATATCTTTGCGGTGGCGGATGTTATAGGTACAGAAGAGTTTCATCTAATTGGTCATGATTGGGGTGCCATTGTAGGCTGGTCAGCTGTATTGTCTGATCCTTCGAGGATTAGTAGTTGGACTGCTTTGTCACTTCCCCATCCTGCAGCTTTCGGTGCAGCCTTAGCAGATGACCCTGATCAACAAGACAGGAGTAGTTATGTTGATTTCTTTCAAACCCCCTGGTTGCCTGAAACTGTCTTCAGTTTTAATAATTTCAGTTTGCTAAAGACTCTACTTGGAGGAATGTCAGACGAAAAGATGAAAGAGTACATTAGTGTATTCAGTGAACCAGGAGCAATGACTTCAGCTTTAAATTGGTATCGTGCTTTAGGAGATGATCTAGGGTTTAATTCTGATGATGCTAACTTTCTAGAAGTTAATACACCCACTCTTTTCATGTGGGGGAACAGAGATGCTTCCGTTGGTAGGGTAGCTATAGATGGTATGACTGAGTTTATGAAAGGTCCTTACACCAATATTGAGTTAGATGCAGGTCACTGGCTATTCGTTGATCAACCCGAGAGAGTTATCAGTGAAATTTTGATCCATATTGATAAATGAGACTCGGTTTAATTTTATTATTCTTGACCCCATTGGGATATTAAGGGCTTTTTAAGTATTTTAAATAAATGGGTCATATGCCCACTGAAGCAGGGCTTGTCTTTGTCTAGGTCTGCAAAAAATATCTCCTTTTTCGCAATTAGCCTTTATCCCTCCAATATGCCTTGGTCCAAAAGATCTCCATCGTTTTATTTGGAACACATCTACTTTGTGCAATCTTCTTCCTAAAGAGTACCTGCAATACCACTGAAACCAACCCAAAGGGTCTTCGGGAGTTATCCAGCCTTTTTCTTTCCAAACCGACATGGGTTGGCCTGAGATGACTTGAAAGTAATTTAATTTTATATCAAACCCATCTTTACTAATTTGTGCTTTCTTAAACCAAGATTCTGGATATTCTTTAATATCACCTTTGAAATACCATCCACCAAAAACACCCAATTCAAGCATCTCTTTTGGGGTTAATTGAGGACAAAACCCTTTTTCCACTAATCAATCCTTAAAAGGTATTGCGGTGGCATGAACTAAAAGCTCTGGACAACAAAGTATCTCAATAGCTTTGTGGGTTTTTTTTGTTTGCGAGGCAAAAACTTTTTGAATAAAATCTTTGGCTTCCTTATTTCCCCTTTCTGCAGCTAACAAAAAGTAAGTTTCAGACAAAGTTAAATCCTTAGAGACTTTTCCACCTCTGGCGTAAATAATTGCTAAATTGAATGGTGCTTTTGAGTGTCCCTGTTTAGTGGCTTCCTGAAACCAGTAAATACTTTTTTCCATATCTACATGAATACCCAGGCCTAAGGAATAGTTCACGCCTGTATTGTATTGACTGACCATGACGCCTTGAGTTGCAAGTGATAAATCATAGACGAATTCTTCTTTTGCTTTTTCTTGGTCTGAGAATAACTCCAGCGAACTAAAAATGAGTAAACACAAAAAAAACTTAGAATTTTTCAAAATATTAATGATTTAAATTTAAGACATGCTTACTACAACTTTTCCTAAAACCTTTCTGTCCTCTAGTGTTTTGATTGCTTCGCCAGCTTTTTCTAAGGGATAGGTTTTGCTAACGAAAGGTTTTATTTTTCCGTCTTTGTGCATTTGAAATAGCTCTTCAAAATTTTGCATATTCATGTCTCTGTCTAGTCCGGCAAACTGACCCCAAAAAACACCAACAATTTGACATTCTTTTAAAAGAGTAAGGTTCAATGGCATTTTTGGGATGCCAGCAGTAAAGCCTATAACCAAGTATCTGCCATGTCTTTTTATAGCCCTTAAAGAGGGTTCGGCATAATCGCCTCCAACTATGTCATAAATTACATCCACTCCACCATCAGACATTTCTTTGATCTCATTTGAAAACTTCTTTTGAGCATCTCTATCCATTTCTCTTGGATAGAGAATTCCTTCATCAGCGCCTTCTTTTTTGCACAATTCTAATTTGTCCTCAGAAGAAACCCCGGCTATTACCTTTGCCCCCATTGCTTTAGCAACTTGAATAGCAGTTATACCTAGCCCGCCACCGGCACCTAAGATCAGAATACTTTCACCTGCCTTTAATTCTGCTCTTTGCTTAAGTCCGTGAATTGTTGTCCCATAGTTAAGTGGGAAACCTGCAGCTACTTCGAAATCCATACTTTCTGGTAGGGGCATTAATTGAGGCTCAAAATAAGCACCCTTTTCTACTAAGCCTCCTGAACCAACATTACCCATAACCCTGTCACCTTCTTTAAATTGAGTTACACCATTACCCACAGATGAAACTATTCCTGAAATTTCGCTTCCAGGGCTAAAAGGGAAGGGGGGCTTGAATTGATAAAGGCCTTGGACAATTAATACATCAGGAAAACTTATACCTGTAGCCTTTATATCAACAACTACCTGACCATCTCCAGCAATTGGGTCAGGCATTTCTTCTATTTTATGGGATTCAACGGGTCCAAATTCATTACAAACAAATGCTTTCATTTAAATATTCTCCTTTTTTTTAATCTTCATAGGTTAAGTTAATAGTAAGTTTAATAAGATCAAGAGACTTTATTCAAGAATTCTTTTAGGTAGTCTTCAAAAGAAAGCTCTTCCTCAGACTCGATATTCGCTTGTTTCTCTGTAGACATTAAGGCTTCCTTTTTAAACTCGTCTTGAAGAGAACCGCTGTAGTGTTGAAAGAAGTCAGAATGTTCAGAGGCTATCCCAACACCTAGGTCCTGGTGAGACAATCCCTTCTTTATTATTTTTTTAATTAGCTTACCACTTGGTGTTAATTCTAAATTTTTAATTTTTTCTTCTTGTTTTTTTACCGACTTAATCCAGTGATCAATCTCGCTACTAAAGTGTCCTAATTCCTGGCAGGTTTCGCCCATTTGGTTGATCAAACTTTTAGCAAGCTTAATAGCATTTACCTCTTTCTTTTCAAAATAAATTTGTAAATCAGGGCTTCTTCCATAATTAATAACCCTTCTGTGGTTTTCTTTTAAGTAAGTACTTTCTTCCTTATCTAAAGGAGGACTTTCTTTAATTAAACAAAGTAAAAGAAGTAAATCTAAAAAATCAATCTGGCTTCTTTCAATTCCTATTGGAGAAAAAGGATCTAGGTCAACACACCTAAGTTCAAGGTATTCTATTCCTTCTGATCTAAGAATATTTATAGGTCTTTCTCCAGAAGGACAGACTCTTTTAGGCCTAATGGTGCTGTAGTATTCATTTTCAATTTGAATAATGGAGGTGTTTAGCTGTATTCTTTCTTCTTCTAAAAATTCACCAATTTCTTCATATCTGTGATGCTTTTTTGTTAGGGCTCCTTTTAGATCTTTTATGTACTCATCAATTGAGTTTATTGAAATATTTAAATCGTCTTGAATTTGGCTTATGTAACCAAGATCGCCCATCCTCAAAGAAGTACTGTGTTCACCATATAGCCCACCGTTTGAAATTTTTTTAAATCCTTTTACTTTGTCACTAAAGGACTCTGAAAAGGAAGGTGATGCTCCAAAAAGCAAGAAATACAACCACTCATATCTTTTAAAGTTCCTAGCAACACCAAGATAAACGTCACTTTTTACCTGTTTAAAGCTTTTATCTGAGTCTCCTTTGATTTCTTGAATTTTCTTAATAAAATTGTCTGAAAAGGAAAAATTATAATGAATGCCTGCTATAGCCTGCATTTTACTTCCATACCTATGAGATAACCCTTTTCTGTAGATAGATTTTATTTTTCCTGAATTTGAGTTTCCATATTTTCCTATTTTAATTTCATCATCAGATTCAATGAAACATGGCATGCTTAATGGCCATAACATTTCATCTTTTAGAGACTGATGAACATAAGAGTGAAGGTCGGTTAAAAAGTCTAAACAATCTTGAGTTTTGTTAAAGGTAGGGGTAACCAATTCAAGAAGAGCCTCAGAAAAATCTGTGGTTATGTAAGAGTTCGTTAGAGCAGAACCAAGAGATTCAGGATGGTCTTTTTTAGAAATATTTCCATTTAAGTCCACCCTAAGGCTTTCTTTTTCTAGACCCCTTCTTATATCTTTAAGATGACCTAAGGCACCAGATAACCCAAGGTCTTTCAAGTTCAAATGCATAATTTTTTAGTTTAGCTGACTTTCGGTCCAGCCTCGATTATTTCTTTAGAAACATCGAATTTAGAAAAATTTTGAACAAACTGTTCTATCAGTTTTTTTTCGTAAGATTCATATTTAGATGGGTCTGCCCAGTTTTTTATTGGGTTTAATAGATCGCTGTCTACCCCTTCTAAACTTGTAGGCACTTCTAAATTGATACCTTCAATCTTTTCAGTCTCTACAGAAGCCAGCTCACCATTTTGTATAGCTGAGATAATCTTTCTGGTAACGGGAATATCAAATCTACTTCCGGTACCATAAGGCCCGCCGGTCCAACCAGTATTAACTAAGTAAACTCTACTTCTAAAGGACTCAATCCTTTCCATAAGTAAATTTGCATAAACGCTGGGCGGTCTGGGGAAAAAAGGAGCTCCATAGCATGTTGAGAAGGTTGTTTTAAATGCCTCAGTTGAACCCACTTCTGTTGAACCTACTGCAGCTGTATACCCACTAAGGAAATGATATGCAGCAGCTTCCTTGCTTAATACTGATACCGGAGGAATAACTCCAGATAGGTCACAAGTTAAAAATATAACTGATTTTGGTTCGCCAGCAGCATTTTTTTCTGCTCTTTTTTCTATATGTTCTCTTGGATAAACTACTCTGGTATTTTCAGTCAAAGAAGAGTCACTATAATCTGGAGTTTTTGTTTCAGGATCAATAACAACATTTTCCATTACACTTCCATGTTTAATAGCGTCCCATATTACTGGCTCATTCTTCTTTGTTAGATCTATGCACTTGGCATAACAGCCTCCTTCAAAATTAAATACTGCTCCCTGACTCCATCCGTGCTCATCATCTCCAATTAAGTTTCGATCAGGATCTGCTGAAAGTGTTGTCTTTCCCGTACCAGATAACCCAAAAAACAGACAAACATCTCCTTCTTTTCCTATATTGGCTGCACAATGCATAGGTAAAACCTTTTTTTCAGGTAAGAGAAAATTCTGTACTGAAAACATTGATTTCTTCATCTCTCCGGCATATTGCATGCCAGCTAGGAGAACCTTTTTTTCTGAAAAATTAATTATTACAGCGCCATCACTATTTGTTCCATCTCTTTGAGGATCACAAATAAACTCAGGAGCACTCATTAAAGACCAGCTTGTTTTGTCTGAGGGGTTAAAAGTGTCTGGCCTAATAAACATCTGTCTTCCGAACAGGTTGTGCCAAGCCCATTCAGTCTTTACCTCCACAGGAATGTAGTGTTCCTTGTGTTCGCCTACATGCAAGCAGGAAATAAATACATCTTTTTCGGATAGGTAAGTTTCAACCTTTTTCCATAGTGCCGTAAATTTTTCTTCTTCTATGGGTCTATTTACGTCCCCCCAGTCAACCTGAGAAAAAGTAGTTGAGTCTTTAACAATATATCTGTCAAGCGGGCTTCTTCCAGTTCTTTTGCCTGTTTTTACTAACAAAGCCCCATTTGAAGCTATTTCTCCTTCACCTCTGCTCAAGGAAAGCTCTATGAGCTCATCTTGGTTTAAATCCTCTTGTATTTTTGCTGCCATGAAGTGCCAATTATTAAATGCGCATTATAGATACTTATTTAATTTTTAGAATGCAATTTAGTTGAAATAAATAAAGAAAATAGTGAGTAAGAAAATAATATAAAGAAACCCACTAACGTCCACCCAGGAATACTTATACCCATAAAAGACCAAAGAACCTCCGCACAATTTCCATCACCTCTTATGGCAAGCATAAAAACTTCAAAGAAAGGCAGAGTATCAAATAAATAATCTATATCTGGCCCACAAGTTGGGATTAGATCAAGTGGAAGACTCTGAAGATAAAGCTGTCTTATGGCAAGCGATATGCCAAAAGCCAAGAAAACTAGAGAGGTACTAATATATATTTTGAAAAGTTTTATTGATTGGTTTTTATGTAAAAAAGCTACCAGACAGGTAAGAATTACAAGGTAAACACAAAATCTTTGCGCATAACAAAGCAAACAAGGCTTAAGCAATAAGACATATTCAAAATAGGCTGCTACCAATATTAGACTAAGACTGCTTAATCCTAATACCTGAAAAAATCTTCCAGAGCTATGAAACAAGAAATTAAAGATCATTTCTTTATTATTAATGGGCTTGGTCCCAATTCTTTCCCTTACCAATTTCAACATCCAGAGGTACCATGAGATTTGCTGCCTTAGACATACAATTACTTAAGATCTGAGAAACCTTTTCTACCTCTTTCTGTTTTGACTCTATTACTAACTCGTCATGCACTTGAAGTATTAATTTAGCATCAACTTTTTTATCTTTTAAATCTTTGTTCACTAAAATCATAGCCTTTTTCATTATGTCGGCAGCAGTTCCTTGTACGGGTGCATTTATGGCAACTCTTTCTGCTGCTTGCCTTCTTATAGCATTGCCTGCAGAGATTTCAGGAAGGTAGAGCCTCCTTCCATACATGGTTTCAACAAACCCAGTCTTCTTTGCTTCAGATTTAGTTTTTTCCATGTATTTCCTTACGCCTGGGTACTTTGAAAAATAAGCGTCCATGTATTCTGCGGCTAGATTTCTATTTATGCCCAGCTGTTTACTCAAACCAAATGCAGAAATGCCATAAATGAGGCCAAAATTAATAGCTTTTGCACTTCTTCTCTGATCGCTGCTTACTTCATCTATCCCAACTCCGAAAACCTCGCTTGCTGTGCTGGAATGAATATCTTGTCCTTCTTTAAATGCTTTTATCAAAACTTCGTCTTTAGATAAATGTGCTATAACCCTAAGCTCTATTTGGGAATAGTCAGCTGATACGAGTTGGCATTCTTTTGCTGCAATAAACGCTTGTCTTATTCTCCTGCCATCCTCAGTTTTTATCGGTATATTTTGTAAGTTAGGGTCTGAAGAAGAAAGTCTTCCAGTTGAAGTTCCGGTTTGATTAAAAGAAGTATGAATTCTTCCAGTATTTGAAGAAATTTGTAAGGGCAGCTTATCACTATAAGTAGATTTAAGTTTACTAAGAGTTCTGTGCTCTAAAATTATTTCAGGTAGCTCATAATCTTCAGAAAGTTGTTGGAGCACATTTTCTGCTGTAGAAGGTTGCCCTCCAGGTGTTTTTTGTAAGATAGGATAATTAAGTTTTTCGAAAAATATTTCTTGCAACTGTTTTGGTGAACCTAAATTAAATTCTTCCCCAGCCAAGCTGTAAGCCATATCTTCCAGCCTTTTAATTCTTTTGTTAAAATCTTTAGATTGTGCCCTTAGAATCTTTTCATTTACCAGAGTTCCGCAGCGCTCCATATCTGAGAGCACTTCAATTAAAGGTACCTCTACTTCCTCTAGAAGCTTGTTTAAAGAAGGTTCTTTTTCTAACTTAGACTTTAACTCTTCATATAGACGAAGAGTAATGTCTGCATCTTCAGAAGCATAGTGAAGAGCCTTGTCCATTGGAACTTGGTCGAAAGTAATTTGTTTGACACCCTTACCAGCTACTTCTTCAAAAGTTGTAGTTTTGTAATTAAGGTAATGCAGTGCCAAGGCATTCATATTATGTCTAGATGCCGTACTATTTAATACGTAACTCATCAACATGGTGTCACTTTTAATAGAATCTAATTCAATTCCATATCTGGATAGAATATTTCTATCAAATTTAATATTTTGTCCAACAACTTTAGCCTCATTTGATTCAAGGAGGGGTTTCAATTTTTTCAAAACATTTTCTGTTGTCAATTGTTCTTCATATGAGTGAGCTAGAGGTATGTATGCCGCCTCTCCTGGCTTTACTGACAGAGAAATTCCTACCAATTTTGAATCCATGTAATCTAACCCTGTAGTTTCCGTGTCTAGAGCAACTACTGTGCTTTTTTTTATTTTAGTTAACCATGCTTCTAGTTGTTTATTTGTTGTAATTAGCTCATATTGAGGCTCTAGTTTTGCTTTTTCTACATCTTCTCTCTGGGGCTCTTCATCTAACCATGCTTTAAACTCTAATTCCTTATAGATTTCCTGTAATAACTCTTTGTTTTTCTTTCCTACCGCTAAGTCTTCAATATCAACATCCAGAGTGACATCCTTTTTTATTGTTACTAGTTGTCGTGAAAGCTCTAACTGATCGAGGCCTGACCTCAAATTTTCGCCTACTTTTCCTGAAATCTCCCCAGCTCTTTTTATTATGTTTTCTAGATTTCCATATTCAGAGAGCCATTTAACTGCAGTTTTTGGTCCTACCTTTTCTACACCTGGAACATTGTCAGAAGTATCACCAATTAAAGCTAGATAATCAATAATGAGTTTTGGTTCAACACCGAATTTCTCTTTGACTCCTTTCTCATTTAAAAGCTCATTTTTCATCGTGTTTACAACTTTTATATGTTTATTAACCAATTGAGTCATGTCTTTATCGCCAGTAGAAATAACGGTATCTACCCCCTTGTCACTAGCTTGTTGAGCTAAGGTCCCAATAACATCATCAGCTTCTACTCCTTCAATGCTTAATAGTTTTATACCAAGAGCTTCTACGATTTGATTTATAGGTTGTATCTGACTTACCAGATCTTCTGGCATAGGAGGCCTATTGGCCTTGTAAGCTTTAAACATTTTGTGACGAAATGTTTTTCCTTTAGCATCGAAAACTACAGCAAGCAAACTATTAGGATGGTCTAGCAGTATTCTATTTATCATACTGATTACTCCCCTAATTGCTCCAGTAGGTTGATTCTTTGAGCTCATTAAGGGAGGAAGGGCATGGTAAGCTCTATATAAATAGGAAGAGCCATCAACTAAGATCAAGGGGTCTTTCTTTAAGCCTTTATTTGCCATATTATTTTCTAGTAAAGAGCCTATTTCTCCTCGACCCTTTATTTCTCCAAGACCTTTCCTCTTTTAACCCAGAATCTTTTAAAATAGTATTAATTTCATCCAAGTTTTCTGTAGAATTATTTCCTTCAATCTCAATTAAAATAGAATTTATAGTTTTTAATGCCTCTTTGGAGCCTTTTAAAATTTGTAGCTCTATTCCGTCAACATCTAATTTTATATGATTGGGTTTTTTAGATTTTGACAACATAATAAAATCGTCTAGTTTTATTGAAAGAACTGCTTGTTGTGATTCTACATCAAATTGGCCAAACTGGTTCTGAGAGCTACCTACTGAGTTATGGGAAGAACCAGAAGAAGAGTCTTTCATGTACAGTTTGGTCAGTTTAGTCTCATTAGAGACTCCTAGACAGTAAGCTTCTATGCTCTCATCAAGTCCATTTAATCTTATATTTGTGTTAAGAGTAGAGAAGGAATTCGCAGATGGTTCAAAGGCAACAACATGGACATTTGGAATTAAGGCAGCATATAAACTAAAGACTCCTATGTTTGCCCCAATATCTATAACTGTTTCCCCTGGGCTTAAATAAGTTGATATCCATTCGAATGTCTCAGGTTCCCCTTTTTTGTTTTCAGGACCTTTAGGAATAGAAGCATTAGAATCTATCTGAAAAATTAATTCCCCTTTATCGGTTTCTATTTTTGTTCTTTCTCTAAGCTCATTAGAGACCCTTGAAAAGGTTTTTTGCCTTACTCTTTTGTCCATTAGATAAGTTAAAGCCTTGATAGAGCTAACTATTAAATTTGAGGTTTTTTTACTTATGACCTGTCTCTGCTGTATTTAACTGATTAATCTACACATTAAATTTAAAAAAAGAAAAAATTTTAAGAACTTTTATTATTTTCTTATGTCTTATTTAAAAGAAAGTTAAATAAAAACTGCCCCAAGTATTACCCCAAGATACTTGGGGCCCGTGTTAAAAACCAATTTTCTAAAATAGTATTTAGGTCCTCTATTCCATCTCCACTTTTTGCTGAAGCAGCTAGCATTTCTCCTTTTATACCTTTCTGCTCCATAAAGTGTATAGATTCTCTTATCTGACTAATTTTTTGAGATTTTGAAATTTTGTCGGATTTATTGAGCAATAAAATAGTAGGAATGTCATATTCTTGGCAGAGATAAATCAGGTTTAAGTCTAGTTCTGTAAATGGATGCCTTATATCCATAATAATTACTATTCCTTTTAAGCTTTCTCTTTTTTCTAAATATAATCCTATAAGTTTGCCCCACTCTTTCTGAGTCTTCTTCGAAACTTTAGCGAAACCATATCCAGGCAGATCAGCTATTCTATGATTTTTATCAGGATTTAAAGTAAAAATATTTATAGACTGTGTTCTCCCGGGCGTCTTGCTTGTTTTAGCCAATTTTTTATTAGAACTCAAGGAGTTAAGAATACTAGATTTTCCAGAATTTGATCTCCCACAAATTGCTATTTCTATCCCTTTATCTTCAGGGAGGTCCTTATATGAAAACCCACTCATTAAAAAAAATGAGTTAAAAAAAATATTCTTAGATCCCATTAGCTACTTTGATTAAACTCTAAACGAAGGTTGGTATATAATCCTCGCCCTTATCATCAATAAAAACAAGCATTTCTATGAATTTTAAAAAATCTTTAGTTTTACTTTTTGCTTTGATGCTGCTTGGGGCAGGAAACGCTGAGTCGGGTAAACAAAAAACTGATACTTGTATAGCTTGTCATGGGGCAGACGGTAACAGTATGGTTGATTTATGGCCTTCATTAGCAGGACAAAATTTTAAATATCTTAAGGATCAGCTTGTACTTATTCAGTCAGGTGAAAGGGCTATACCTGAAATGATGGGAATGCTTGAAAATTTTGATGAAAGTGATCTGGAGGATATAGCAGCTTACTATTCAAACCAAAGCAATCAAATAGGCCAAGTCTCAAAAGAATTAGTAGAGCAAGGATTTAAACTTTATTATGCTGGAAATTTTGAAAAAGGAATTCCTGCATGCTCTGCTTGCCACTCACCAAGAGGAAGGGGTAATAGCCTTGCTGGTTACCCACTATTAAGTGGACAAAAACCTGGATATTTAGAGAAAACTTTAAAAGAATATAGAGTTGGAGAAAGGCAATACTCTGAACAGTCGGCAATAATGGTTTCTATAGCCTATAAATTAGATGACAAAGAGATAGAAGCACTTTCTAGTTTTATAAACGGGTTGCATTAGAATGAAGAGTACAGCTTTAATCAGAGTAAGCCTTACTTTAGCTTTTCTTAGTTTTTGTGGTCTTCAAATAGCAGAAGAATATTCTCAGGGCAAACATTATGAGGTTCTAAGTAGCCCCATAACTACCAGAGACCCTTCTAAAATAGAGGTAGTTGAAGTTTTTTGGTATGGGTGTAATCATTGCCATGCTCTAGAGTCCTATATAAATCAGTGGGAAAAACAGCTTGCAAAAGATGTTTATTTTAAAAAATCGCCAGCAACCTGGAACCCTACCTTGATGATCCATGCTAGGCTGTTTTATACAGCCAAAGCGTTAGGAATAGAGGAAAAGGTAACTCCTGCAGCATTTACAGCAATTCATAGAGAGAGAAGATTTTTGACTGGTAATTCTGAGTTAGAATATTTTTTTAGAGGATTTGGAATTAATAAGGAAAGATATAATTCTGTTTCAACGTCATTTGGAGTAGAAAACTCAGTTAATCAGGCAAATAAAAGGATGAGGCAGTGGTCTATAACTGCAGTTCCCACATTAATTGTTAATGGAAAATATAAGGTCTCTGCCAACAGGTCCTTAAGAACAGAAGATATACTTGATGTTGTTAACTTTCTAATAAAGAAAGAGAGGCAACTATTACCTAATTCTTAATAAAAATTATTTTGACAACTTTTCCTGTTAGCCCTCTTTTTGTTCCTTCCAACCAATTGGAATGGATTAACAAGGCTGAAAACTCAGAGGCAGATGGCTTAATTCTTGATCTAGAGGACTCAGTTCCGACTAGCGAAAAGAACAGGACTAGAAAGGGTTTAGCTGAGTACTTGTCTTCAGAAGAGATTAAAAAACCTTTCTTTATAAGAACTAACCCCCTTTCGTCTAGTGATGGAGAAGAGGATATTGCTTTATTTCAAAATATATTCAAGAATTTCCTGGGGTTAATAATTCCTAAAATAGAATCTCCCAAAGAACTCTCTTGTTTAAAAGATGAAACAAAAGTTATTCTATTAATAGAAACCCCACTGGCATTAGAAGCTCTTTCTTCATTGACCAAAGACAAAAAAGTTATTGGACTTGCATTAGGAGGAGCAGACCTTTCAGCTGAGCTTGGATCTGACATGAGCTGGGATGCATTGCTAATGGCAAGGTCTATGATAGTAATTGAAGCAAGTAAACAAAATTTGCTAACAATTGACAGCCCATTTATGGAGATAAATGCGGAAGATCAATTAGCTGAAGAGAGTTTGAAAGCTAAATCTATGGGCTTTAATAGCAAGTTTGCCATTCATCCAAAACAAGCAAAGATAATTAGAGAAAGATTTTTACCAACCCAACAGGAAGTAGAAGAAGCAAAGAATATAGTTGAAGCTTATAACAGCTCCAAAGGAGGAGTCATATCAGTGGATGGTAAGATGATTGATGAACCAGTTATTAGGCTAATGAAGAAACGCTTATTTTTGGCTGGTGTTGTTTTAAAAAAATAAATTTATGGGATAGAGGTAAATTAATGGTAAAGAATATAAAAGAAATAGAACCTGGAAGGTATAGAGAAGTCTTTGGGAGGTATTATGAAGATTTTAAGATAGGAGATATTTATGAACACAGACCAGGACGAACAATCACTCAGTCAGACAATACATGGTTTACCTTACTTACAATGAATCAACATCCAATACATTTTGATGAAGAGTTTGGGAAGGGAACAGAATTTGGTAAGACTTTAGTAAATAGTCCATTCACTATAGCGCTTATGGTAGGGATGAGCGTAAGTGATGTTAGTCAAAAAGCTATTGCAAATTTAGGTTGGACAGACATTGTTTTGCCTCATCCTCTATATGTTGGAGATACTTTATACGCAGAATCTGAAGTTATGGATAAAAGAGAATCAAAGTCTAGACCAGATGATGGAATTGTTACTGTCAAAACTACTGGTAAGAACCAGGATGAAGTGATTGTAGCTTCTTATTTAAGGTCAGCACTCATCCCCAAGCAAGGTAAGGCTGTAGAGGATAAGATAGATTATTAATAGATGTGGCGTTAAACTTTATTTTTGTTATAACTTACACTTCATAAATGAGATAGGGGGTATATATGAGTCAAAGTTTATTCGACACTGATGCAGTGGATAAAAATGCATGGCATCTTCAAGGTAATTGGGGTCCTGTAGAAAAAGAACTAGAAACAAAAGATCTAACTGTAAAGGGCAAGATTCCAGAAGGATTAAACGGTCTCTATGTCAGAAATGGTATGAATCCCAGGTCTGGCTATAGTGACCATTGGTTTTTTGGTAATGGAATGCTTCATGGGTTCCAATTTAAAAATGGAGTGGTTAATTATAAAAATAGATACGTTAAAACCCCCTACTATGAAAAAGACTTAGATATCATTAGTTCTTTTGGAGACTTGAGTGCCTCCCCAGCCAATACTCATATTGTTAAGCATGCTGGTAAGTTATTAGCTTTAGAGGAAGCCCATTTACCTTGGGAGGTTAACGAGGATCTTGAAACACTAGGAGTGTATGACTTTTCAGGAAAACTTAACGGCGCCATGACTGCACATCCAAGGGTCTGCCCTAAGACAGGAGAGCTCTTATTTTTTTCCTATTCTCTAATGGCTGAGCCTTATCTCACTTATTATCGTGTCAATGCCAAGGGAAGCTTGATTCAAACTGAACCCATAGAACTGCCAAGGGCGGTAATGATGCACGATTGGAATGTGACAGAGAATTTTGTTATTTTTATGGATCTCCCAATAATCTCTGATATGAACCTGGCAGTAGAAACTGGTTCGCCCTTTGGATTTAAGCCTGAGTGCGGAGCTAGATTAGGTGTAATGCCCAGAGATGGATCCAATAGTGATGTTAGATGGTTTGAAATTGAACCCTGTTATGTATTTCATCCTCTCAACTCCTATCAGGAAGGGAATAAAATAATTCTCTATGTTTGTAAGCAAAAAGAAGCAATGGTCGGCGGTTTCCAAGAAGTTTATGGCGGAGACACAACGATAGGAAGGTTGTGGAAGTGGACCATAGATTTAGAGCTAGGTGAAGTGAAAGAAGAGCAGATAGACGATGCAGCTTGCGATTTTCCCAGAGTAGATGATAGAAGAATAGGTTTAAAAAATGACTATGGTTACTGCATGACTTTAGATACCAATGCAGAATCTTTAACTTTGGGGAATCATGTACATAAATATGACTTAGCTAAAGATAAAAGGTTTACTCATAATTTAGGCAAGAATATAAAAGGCGGAGAGCCAGTATTTGCTCCTAAATCTAAAGAGTCAGGTGAAGAGGATGGGTGGATCTTAATGTTGGCTTATGAGGAAGAGACTGAAAGGTCGAAACTATTAATAATAGATTCAAAAGACTTTGAATCCCCTCCTGTTGCAGAAATATACACTCCTCAAAGAATACCTTATGGAGCGCATGGAAACTGGATGCCTAAATAAAACAATTTTTTAAGGAATAAAAATGGAGACACACTTTGCAACTTTGTGGGAAAACATCTCAGATGTGATTCCTGATAGAAAAGCATTAATTTGCGGAAATATAGAAAGAACCTGGAAAGAATATGATGAAAGGGCTGCCAGGCTAGCATCTTTATTAACTAAAAATGGCTTAGGAGATAACTCTAAGGTAGGCCTTTATCTCCATAATTCTAATGAGTATCTGGAAGCTCAATACTCTATTTTCAAGATTAAGGGTGTTCCGATAAATGTAAATTACAGGTACAAAGAAGATGAACTTGTTTACCTACTAGACAATGCTGATGCAGAAGCAGTTTTTTATCAAGGTTGTTATGCGAGCCAAATTGAGTCCATAAAAGAAAAATTACCAAAAGTGAAAGTCTTTATTCAGGTTAGTGATGACACAACTGAACTCCCTGAATTTTCAGTTGATTTTGAAGATTCCATATCTAATAACGATCCGATGGAAAGACAGGAGAGGTCAGGAGAGAATATTTATATGCTCTATACAGGTGGTACGACAGGAATGCCCAAAGGAGTCATGTATAAGCATCAAGGTTTTGTTAGTGGAATGCTAAAAACAGGAACTGCCTGGGGATTACTTCCTATAGCTCCAGAAGATCTAGAGGATATACAAGGATTTAGCTTAGATATAGTCCCAGGACTAGTTGAAGATCTAGAAAAGTCTGATAGCTTAATTGTAAGTTTACCTGCATGTCCTTTAATGCATGGAACTGGAATGTGGCTGGGGGCTTTAATTCCTTTAAGCGTTGGAGGTACAGTGGTAACCATTCCTCAGCTGGGCTTTGATCCAGATTACTTATTAAAGGAAACCGAGAAACACAAAGTTAATAATCTGGTAATTGTTGGGGATGCGTTTGCAAAACCAATTAGGGATTCTTTAGATAAAGCAAAGGGTGAAGGCAGTCCTTACGACATTAGTTCGGTCAACATGATGATTTCAAGTGGGGTTATGTGGAGTTCTGAGGTAAAAGAAGGTCTTCTTGCCCACCACGAAATGCTTTTGGTTGATGCAATGGGATCAACTGAGGGGGGAATGGGTAGCTCTATTGCTTCAAGAGAGAATCCAGCTCCAACTGCCAAATTTACTCTAAACCCCGGGGTTATAGTCATTACAGATGAAGGGAAACTTGTTGAACCTGGTTCTGGGGAAATGGGTCTGATTGGAACTAGTGGATTAGTTCCAGAAGGTTATTACAAGGATGAAAAAAAATCTGCAGAAACTTTCAAAGAAGTAGATGGGGTGAGGTATAGCTTTCCAGGAGACTATGCTTTAGTTGAAGCTGACGGCTCTATCACCTTACTTGGCCGGGGCAGCAATTGTATTAACACTGCTGGAGAAAAGGTTTACCCGGAAGAGGTAGAAGAAGCAGTAAAACGCCATCCTGATATTTACGATTGTCTAGTTGTGGGTGTCGAGGACGATAGGTTTGGTCAAAGAGTAGTAGCCCTGGCTTCTTTTAAAGAAGATAACATTGTGGAAGAGGCAGATTTAATTAGTTTTACTCGAGATCACCTAGCCGGCTATAAACTTCCTAAACAAGTTTTATTTGTTGATGAAGTTATGAGGGCCCCGAATGGTAAAGCCAATTACAAGTGGGCTAAACAGAGAGCCGACGAAGAACTTTCTTAAGTATTAATGAAAGTTTCTGATGCCATATCCCAAAGAAAGTCGGTTAGAGCATTTTTAGACACCCCAGTAGATAATAAATTAATTCAAGCTTTACTCGAGAAGTCAGCAAGAGCTGCTTCTGGTGGTAACCTCCAACCTTGGAGAATTTTTGTCATTAACAATGGCACTATGAAGGCTTTTTTACAGCATCTTTCAGAGTGGACTGAACCTGAAACGCCTGCTTATGATATTTATCCCAAGGATTTAACGGAGCCTTATAAATCTGCAAGGCTCAAGGTAGCCATAGATATGTATGGCCTTCTGGGTATAGGAAAAGAAGATAAAGAAGCCAGAATGAAACAAATGTTAAAAAACTTCGAATTCTTTGGAGCACCAGCAGGATACTTTTGTTATGTAGATAGACAAATGGGACCTCCACAGTGGTCAGATTTAGGTATGTTTCTTCAATCTTTTATGCTTTTAGCAAAAGAGGAGGGTTTAGATACCTGCCCACAAGAAGCATGGTCAGCCAGACCCGATAGTGTCTCTAGTTTTGTGGGAGCAGGTAAAGAGTTAATGCTTTTTTGTGGTATGGCCATAGGTTACATCGATGATACAGCTCCAGTAAATAACCTAGTTACTGAAAGAGAACCGTTCGATGTTTGGGCTAAGTTTATAGAAAAATAATTCCTTAAATATCTTAAATATCTAAGGGAGAGTTTGTCTCTATATTAAGTTGGCCTTCAAGGCCTGCAACACGATGCTGAGCGCTTTTAATGTATTCAGGGTCCGATATCATATCTAACATAGCCTTTCGGTTTGGATATGTGGCAATTGCAATCAGATCCCAAAGATCTTCAACCTCTCCCAGCATCAGTCGCGATACCTTTCCACTAAAGATAGGCTTTCCACCAACCTTTTCAAGGTGTTTTCTTACTTCTTGGCCATATATGGCATAAGCTTCTTCGCCCGTTAGATCAGTTTCTCTTTTATCGGGGTATTCAGCTTTATCTTTAAACTTAAGAAGGTTAACCATAAAAATTTGTTGATTTTTATCCCCTTCAAGAAAGCCAGACATCTGCTCATCATTAGGCATAACTGCATTCTTCACTTCCATAACTAAACCTCTCTTTTTCTACGCACCATGTCTCAAAACTTCGCCGTTAGAAGCTCCAGTTAACTCGCCATCGATGAAGTTTATTTGTCCGTTAACTACTGTTGCTTTATAACCCTTTGACCCTTGGATATATCTTGGAGCTCCACCTGGAAAATCATGTACGATTTCAGGTTGGAGTTCAGCTACAGAGTCTGCATCAAAAACATTAACATCCGCTTTTTTACCAACTTCTAGAGTTCCTCTGTCTTTTAGTCCAATAATTCTAGCTGGAGCAGAGGTGATTCTTCTCACCCCTTCTTCCAGGCTATAAAGACCGGTCTTACGCACCCAATGCGAAAGCACAAAGGTAGCCCAACCAGCATCGCAGATTTGAGAGACATGAGCACCTGCATCGCCCAGACCAGGAAAGATTCTGTCACTCAAGAACATTTCGCCAGCGGCTTCTAAATTTTGATTAAACATTCTATAGTTAAATAGAGCCCTTCCATCAGATTCATCGGATAAATTTAAAAATAACTCAGAAGGGTGAATCCCTCTTTGTTTAGACATATCAGCTACACACTTCTCTGCTCCTGCAGCATAATCAGGAGTCTCTTCGTCTCCTAACCAGAAAACCAAATGATAAGGAAGGTGTTCTTTGCTAACTGAAGCTTCTTGAATTAGCTTATTTCTTGTTTCTGTATCCCTAATAGCTGCTAGCCTACCTTTAAGATCCATTGCTCTAAGTTGATCCCAGGTCTCTCCAGAAAATGGTAATCCAGATTGCAGTCCAAACATAAAGCCAGAAGATCTAGGCTGTGAAATGGCTGTTATATCTCCACCTTCACTGCAAAGTTCTTTAAGAAGACCACGAACCCTTTTCCCTGACTCTAAGTCAGGACCTGTCCCCATACTAAAAAGTATTCGATCTTTTGTAGTACTAGCAAGGTCCTTAAGTAGTTTAACTGAGAATTCAGGCTGTCCTCCAAAATCTAATACGTTTTGCATAAGACCTCTTTTTTCACCTACTACTTTTGCAATTTCTAACAATTCTTTAGCTTCGGCATAGGTACCTGGAATCGACCTTCCATCTGGACCAACATGAGGAGGGTATCTGTTTGTTGAAAATCCAACCGCTCCTCCATCCATTGATTCTCCAACTATTTCTGCCATTCTTTTAATTTCTTCGTCAGTGGCTAGTTCTTCTACTGATCTTTCTCCCATTACATAATATCTAACTGCAGTATGGCCCACCATTCCGGCTACATTTATTCCAAGGTCAAACTTTTCTATGGAATTTAGGTATCCTCCGTAATCTTCCCAATCCCAAGGTAGACCTCCAAGTATGGCTTCTTTAGGAATATCTTCTACTGTTTGCATCATATGGGCTATGAGTTCTCTGTCTTCAGGTTTACAGGGTGCAAAGGTAACTCCACAGTTACCCATAAGAACCGAAGTGACACCGTGATGACTAACTGGTCTTAGTTCGTGATCCCAACCTATTTGAGCATCTAGATGTGTATGAATATCTACGAAACCAGGAGTGACTGTCTGACCTTCTGCATCTATTTCGTATTCAGCCTGTCCATCTACTTTCCCAATTTCAGCAATAATTCCGTCTTTAATGGCAACATCAGCGTATTTAGATTCAGAGCCTGTACCGTCTACTACCTGACCTCCTTTAATTAATATGTCATGAGTCATCTTTTTCCCCTTAATAATTAAGCGCTTTCATAATAAATAAAGTAAAAAAACTGTCAAATATTAAGCATTTGAGCTTTAGTTAAATTATTTAATCTGTTTTGCCCTGAACCTTCCCTTAGAGTTAACTAGAAAGAAGGACCTCATTCCTCCGGGTTCTATTTTTATAGTTTGACCTTTCTTTAGTCTAGCCCCAATCCCGGAATCAGTTAGTTGCCAGATTTGACCATTATCAAGCTTGAATCTAAATTTAGATTGCCTATATTCAACTGAGACAATTACTGAATCCAAAGAAGAGTTATTAGTAGCAGTATTGTCTTTATTATTTGAAATACTTTTAATTTTTCTCTTAAGAGAAGTAATTTCTTGCCTTTGGTCTTCTATTATTTCTTCATCTTTCTTTTGGGGTTTGATTACTTGACCAGAATCACTAACATCTTCTTTCTCTATATTTTTATTGATTTCTAGTTTTAAAGTCTCTGTAAGCTTTTCTGGTTCATCTTGGGATATATTTAGAAACAAAGCATCAAAGCACGAAAGTCTTTTTTCCGGTTCAGAAATATCAAGGCACTTTTTAATCTCAATGTCTTGATGGGCATTCAAAGATAGAGATAGAGTTGGTATTATCAATAAAAATAAAATCTTCTTCATCTCTTTATTAAAACAGATATTTGAATTTTTCTAAACAGAAACAGCTGGTGGGCTAGGCAGGACTTGAACCTGCAGGCTTCTGCTCCGGAGGCAGATGTTCTATCCAGTTGAACTACTAGCCCTAAGGTAGATTATAAAACCATTAATTTCTCTTTAAAAAAGACAACAGAACTATATCTCTTTAGTTAGTTATTCCTATATAATGGCGGCGTTTTTCAAGGCACAACAGTGTAAATGAATAAAGCTAAGTTCTTTTTAATCCCAGTACTTGTCTTACTAGTGCAGAATTCCTTTACTTCAGAAGCAGAAAAAGCGGTTGAAAAAAGAATATCTCTGGTAGGAAAAGTTTGCGTTGAGGGTCAAGAATGTGCCAGCATTAACACGACAATTTCCCCATCTACTTCTTTAGTCAGAACTGGCGAAGAAATATATGATTCTGCATGCAAGACTTGCCATGCAATAGGTTTAGCTGGGGCTCCCAAGTTTGGAGACAGGATAAGCTGGGGTGAAAGAGCAAACGAAGATTTAGGTCATTTAGTAGAAACGGTAACTAATGGGCTAGGAGGAATGCCACCTATGGGCATGTGTATGGACTGCTCTCAGGAAGAATTAACTACTGCTGTGCAATACATGCTAGACGCTCTAGATTAAAAGTTTTCTATTATTTTTTCTAATTCAGCCCACGATCTCACTTCCATATAGTCAGTCTTTCCTTCAAGTGGCCAATCTAAGCCTTTTTCATTAAACCAAATAGATTTCATTCCAAAATTATTACTCCCTTGGACATCATTTATGGGATGATCTCCGACATGACAGATCTCTCCGGCCTCAAAGCTTGTTTGTTTTAATGCTTCTTCAAAGATTATTGGATCAGGCTTTCCTACATTCATATTGGATGCAGATATATTAAAATCAAAGAAGTGATCTATACCAATTTCTTTTATATCCGCATTTCCGTTCGTTATCACTCCGAGGACATATTTTTGTTTTAAAGATTCAAGGGCTTCTTCAACTCCTTCATAGAGGGTTACATCATTTCTGCCTGCATAAAAAATTTTAAAAGACTCCTTAGCTAATGATTCAGACTCTTTTTTTGTATAACCTGATCTTATGGCGAGCTCTACCAGAGTTAATTCTCTAAGTTTAGATAACTGATAGTTCAACTTATTTTCTTGAGAAATTAAACTATCTCTGATTTCTTTTACCTCTTCACTTTTTAGAAGATTTTCAATACCAGGATAATTTTCAACTAACCATTTATTTGTATCTTTTTCAGCTTTAAGGATTACGGGCATTAAAGGCCAAAGGGTATCGTCTAAATCAAAAGTTATAGCCTTTATATTCATTTTTTACTTTTTACTTTGGCTCTTGGATGGGCTTTGTCATAAACTTTTGAAAGATGTTGAAAATCTAATTTGGTATATATTTGTGTAGTGGCAATATCTGAGTGCCCCAACATTTCTTGAACTGCCCTAAGATCTCCACTTGACTCTAGAACATGACTTGCAAAAGAATGTCTTAGCATATGCGGATTTACTAAAGGAAGACCTCTTTGCTTACAAAGCCTTTCAAGTCTTAACTGAACTGATCTATTTGAAAGCCTCTCACCTTTATTGTTAAGAAATAGAGCTTTAGAGTCATTCCTATTAAGTTTTTTTCTAACAATCAGCCAATCCCTTAAAGCCTGAATAGCTTTTTTTCCTATAGGTAAATCTCTTGTTTTTTTACCCTTTCCAATAACTCGGCAAGAATTTTCTTTAATTGAAATACTTTCCAGATCTAGACCGCAAAGCTCAGACAGCCTTAGACCGGAAGAATAAAAAAGTTCAGCAATTGATTTATCTCTTACTTCTAAGTCTGTTTGGGGCTTGAAATCTAAAAGTTTTTGGATAAGGTCCGTGTCCAGTGATTTTGGTAGTAACTGGGGCGACTTTGGAGAGCTAACTTCGTTTGCTGGATTTGTTTCGAAGATGCCCTCTTCAATTAAATAATTAAAATAAGCTCTAATTGAAGAAAGTTCTCTTTGTATGCTTCTTGGACTTAACCCTCTTCTCCTTTCCTTTGAAATAAACTCCCTAATGCTTTGCTTATCAACAACCTCCCAAGAGCTCTTTTCTTGATTAAGAAAAGAAAAGAATTTCAATATATCTCTTTGGTAGTTGCTAATGGTATGTGGTGAAAGTTGTCTAACAGACTTAAGGTTAGAGAGAAATGGTTCAAGATGTCGATCTAACATTTATTCATTTTTTTTGTCTATGACTTTGCTAGTAACTTTTGCTATGAAGTCTAAAAAAATACTATCCTTATTTGCATTATATTTACCTTCTTTTTCAGACCCTAATGCTATAAGACCAGAAATAGACTTACACTTCAAAGGTATCAGTGCAACCTCAACTAAATTAGAAGTCTTACCAAAGAGGAAGTCTTTTGCTTTTTTATCTAAATCTCCACAATATAAATTTTTAGATTTTAGCTTATCCCCTAAGACCTTAAGTGCTTTGTCAGGGTCTTCTGTTCTTTCTTTAGGTATATTTGTTGAGGTGTTTGAAAAGAAAATCAACCTACTTTCTTTTGCTCCAAAGTCTTTTTTAAATGCCTTTTCAATAAGCTTAATTATTTCTTTAATATTTTCTGCATCTATAAGAGAAAGTAATAGTTTCTGGGTAAGAAAAAATAAATCTTCATTATTCTTTGCGTTCTCCAAAAGACTCAATAGCTTATCGGTAGTCGAATTATAATTTGATCTTAAATACTCAACTTGTTTCTCAATTAAAGACACTGCAGCACCTGAATCGTGGACAATTTTTAATGAATTAAGAACTTCAGGGTTTTCATCAAAAAACCCTGGATTAAGTATCAAATATTCTGCTATCTCTTCGTTAGATATTTTATTTTTCCTCATACTTATATTTCTATCTCTTCAATAAAATTAGCCGAACCTACCACTGAAATAGAATTTTCAAATTTGTTATATTCTATTTTTAATGATCCTTCTTTAAAGTCTACTTGAATTGAACCTTTTAGGATCCCAAGCTTTATACCAGCAACAACTGCAGCGCAAGCTCCACTTCCGCATGATAAAGTTTCCCCAACACCTCTCTCGTAGACTCTGAGAGATAGCTTGGAATTAGACTTCTTTTCAGCTACTCCTAAGTTTACTCCTTCTGGAAAATATTTAGATTGTTGAAGTCGTTGACCCCATTCATTTAATTGAAATTTCTCAATATTAGAAGTAAAAACTACTGCATGGGGATTACCAATATTTATAAAAGAAATTTCTAAGCTTTCATCAAACAATATAAGCTCATAAAGACCTTTAGAATTTTCCTTGGGGAGATTACCCTCTCCTTTTTTTAAATCAGTTAATCTTTGGAGGACAAGATATATATTTTTTTTAACAGGAGATATTATCCAATCACTATCTCCCGCTTCAATTAATAATTTAGGTTTTGTAGAAAGTTGCGTATCAAAAATATATTTACCCAAACACCTTGCCCCATTAATACAATTGTTTGCTCGACTTCCATCTGCATTAAATATCTCGGCACTAAAATCCTTGTCAGATTCTCTAGGAGGCAAAATAGAAATCAGTTGATCAAAATCAACTGCATGTTGTTTCGATAATTTTAGTACGAGTTGGGAATCTATTTGATAATCTTGCCTAATGAGGTCCGCCAAAACTATCTTATTACCAAGTCCAGAAAATTTATTAAGCTTTAATCCTAATTTATTAGACATCTCTTTCTTCGCTTAACATGCCATTAAAGGTCTCTCTTTTTCGAATTAGCTTCGTCTCTGAACCCTCTATCAGGATCTCAGGAGGCCTAAGTCTACTATTATAATTTGAAGACATGACATGCCCATAAGCACCAACATCCAAAATAGCTACAATTGAGTTCTCGCTTAGACCAAGCGACCTATGCTCACCTAAAACATCCCCGCTTTCGCATACAGGCCCTACAATTTTATAGTTTTGTTTTTCCTCATTGTTATTTTCGACTACAGAAATATCATGCCAAGCTTGATAAAGAGAAGGCCTTAAAAGATCGTTCATACCTGCATCAATGATGGCAAAGTTTAGTTCTGAAGTTTTCTTTAAGTACTCTATTTTAGAGATAAGGACTCCTGCGTTTCCCGAAATAGATCTTCCTGGCTCTAGTATTAAATTAAGATTAAGTGGTTTTAGTAAGGAAATGCATTTATCTAGTAGCTTATTTATTTCGATTTCTTCTTCTTGATCATAAGATATCCCTAGACCCCCTCCCAAGTCTATGTATTCTAAATTCTGTTCTTTATTATTGAGTCTGTTACAGATTTTTATAAGGAAATCTAAGGTTTCTAATATTAATTTTTCATCAAAGATTTGCGATCCTATATGGCAAGCTAGACCTTTTATCTTAACCGATCCAGAATCAGAGGCTTTTTTAGCTAATGAGTCAACTTTATCTTTTAAAACTCCAAATTTAGAAGTTCTAAGACCAGTTTGAATATAGGGATGTGACTCTGGAGTTATGTCAGGATTTATTCTAATAATACATTCAGCTTTTCTATTTAAATTTTTAGCTACCTTTATTATTCTTTCTAATTCTTCTTCAGATTCAATATTTATAGAGAAAATATTATTTTGTATAGCAAGACTTATTTCTTCTTCAGTTTTTCCTACCCCAGAAAAAACAATATTTTCCGTATCTGCTCCTGCTTCTAGACACCTGAGAAGTTCATTTCCTGACACAACATCAAATCCAGATCCTAGAGAAGCCAAATAAGAGAGCAGGTGTATATTAGAGTTAGATTTAACTGAATAACAAATTTTATCTTTATCTCTTACTGAAGAAAGATATGAATTTAAGTTTTCTTTTAATTTATGAGAAGAGTAAACATAAGCAGGTGTTCCATATTCACTAGCAATACTTTTAAGCGAAACTTCATCTATAAAAAGTTCGCCCTCTCTAAGATTAATGCCTTTCATAAGAAAAATACATTTCTTCTTTTGGAATTTCCAGAGGTCCTTTATTTCCACAAGCGCTTAAAGAAGTTATTAATATAATTAAAAGAACTGTGGATATATTTAATGATATCTTTCTCAATTTCATTTCCTTGATGCTATGCGCTTCTCAGCATTCCTTATTTGCTTTAAAACCTCTTTTGGTGAGGTACCTCCAATAGAATTTTTATTTTTTATTGCCTCTTCAGGTTTTATAAAAGTAAATACATCTTCAGAGATAAATTTAGAAAATTTTCTTAACTTTCCTAATTCAACTTCAAAAATTTGAATATGATTTTTATTAGCAAAGGCAACTATTTTTCCTACTACTTCATGAGCTTTCCTAAAAGGTAAACCTTTAAGAACTAAATAGTCTGCTAATTCTGTTGCAGTTATGTGACCGAGTTGGCAATCCTCTTTCATCTTTTTAGTATTTACAATCATTCTTTTAATTATTAGAGACAATAATTCCAGGCTAGACTTTGAGTAATCTAGACTATCAAAAACAAAATTTTTATCTTCTTGCATATCCCTGTTATATGCTAAAGGAAGACCCTTCATAAGAGTAAGAAGACCCATTAGATTGGAAATGGTTCTAGCAGAACCTCCCCTCATTAATTCAGAAACATCTGGATTTTTTTTCTGAGGCATTATGGAAGAACCTGTGCAAAATTCATCTGGTAAATCTACATAGTTGAATTGAGAAGAAGACCATAGAATTAGTTCCTCATTAATTCTTGAAAGATGCATTCCTAAAATACTTATATTAGACAAAAGCTCAATAGAAAAATCTCTATCACTTACAGCATCTATAGAGTTGTTTGAGATGCCATCAAAATTTAATCTTTTAGCTAACTTCTGTCTATCTATATTGTATCTGTTACCCGATAAAGCTCCGGACCCCAAGGGCATAATACTAGTCCTTTTTTTGGTGTCTTGAAGCCTAGCAAAATCTCTACTGAGCATTTCATACCAAGCCATCAGATGATGTCCAAAAGTGACAGGTTGGGCAACTTGCAGATGGGTAAACCCAGGCATTAAATCAGCGTAATGCCTCTTTGCTTTGTCCAAAATTGTAGTTTGAACATTAGAAATAAGCTCCCCCATTTCATCTATAGATTTAAGAACAAAAAGCCTTAAATCAGTAGAAACTTGATCATTTCTAGACCTTCCAGTATGTAGTTTTTTAGCTGAATTGCCAGCTTTTCGTTTGAGAGCATCTTCTATATTCATATGAACATCTTCTAGTTCTTCTTTCCATTGGAATCTTCCAGATTCAATTTCCATTAGGATGGCTTTTAAGCCCTTCGAAATCTTTAAATAATCAATATTCTTAATTACTTTTGCCTCTTTTAGAGCTAGAGCATATTTCAAAGATCCTAATATATCTTGTTCATATAATCTTTTATCAACATCAATAGAAGAAGTGTAGCTAACTGTTAATTTATTAACTGCATTCTCAAACCTGCCTCCCCAGGATGGATTAACAGCTATATTCTTTTTTTTATTTGTCATTATTCTTATTTAGAAAGGAAAAATTCAAAGCTGTTAGTAGTGAAAACTTTTGATAATTAAATGAATTAGTATTTATAGATATCAGATTTAAAAGGTCCTTCTGCAGGTACATTAATGTAATCTGCCTGTTCTTTAGATAGCTTTGTTAAAGTACCACCAAAACCCTCTACCATGTAAGCTGCTACTTCTTCGTCTAGTTTTTTTGGAAGAACTTCTACCTTTATAAGTTCTTTTCTTGCTTCCTCATCATTGAGGGAAGCAAATTTTTTATCGTATAAGTACATTTGAGCAAGAACTTGATTTGCAAAAGAACCATCCATGATTCTAGAAGGATGCCCTGTAGCATTTCCTAGGTTTACGAGCCTGCCTTCAGAAAGCAGTAATAAATAATCATCGCTTTCTAGGTTAGGAGTTTCTCCTGCCTTTGTATCTCTAAAAATTTTATGTACTTGAGGCTTCACTTCTTCCCAAGCCCATTGGTCTCTCATGAATTGGGTATCAATTTCAGTATCAAAATGACCTATATTACATACTACAGCGCCTTTTTTTAGTGCAGCTAACATATGCCTGTCACAGACTTTATAGTTGCCAGTAGTAGTTACTACCAAATCAGTGTCTTGTAATAAATCATGATTCATTGATTCAGGGTTATCTTTATTGTCTCCCTGTGCGTAGGGAGAAACTACTTCATATCCATCCATGCAAGCCTGCATTCCACAAATTGGATCAATTTCACTTACCCTAACGACCATTCCCTCTTGCTTTAAACTCTGAGCTGAACCTTTACCAACATCTCCATATCCAACTACTAGAGCTTTTCTTCCTGCTAGAAACATATCTGTTCCTCTCTTAATACCATCATTTAAGCTATGTCTTGTTCCATACTTATTGTCATTTTTGGACTTAGTGACTGAATCATTTACATTTATTGCAGGAACTTTTAATTTGTTTTCTTTTATCATTTCGTTGAGCCTGACAACACCAGTTGTAGTTTCTTCCGTTATTCCATGTACCTTGTCTAAGATTTCAGGATACTTGTGATGTGCCATAGCAGTTAAATCTCCGCCATCATCTAAGATCATGTTCGCATCCCAAGGTTTACCATCTTTTAAGATTGTTTGCTCTATGCACCAATTAAATTCCTCTTCAGTTTGCCCCTTCCATGCAAATACAGGAACTCCCGAATTTGCTATAGCTGCAGCTGCATGATCTTGAGTGGAAAATATGTTGCATCCTGACCATCTAACTTCTGCCCCTAGAGCGGTTAAGGTTTCTATAAGTACAGCAGTTTGTATAGTCATATGTATACACCCCAGAATTTTTGCACCTTTCAGAGGTTTTTCTGAGGCGTATCTTTCTCTTAATTTCATAAGAGCAGGCATTTCAGATTGAGCTATAACAATTTCTTTTCTACCCCATTCCGCAAGTGACATATCTGCCACTTTATAATCTTGTTTTTGTTGATTGCTCATTTCTTTTCCTCTTTTATGTTAATTTTTTAGAGACTCTACTTTATCTGTTTTTTCCCAAGTAAATGCTTCTTCCTCTCTTCCAAAATGACCATAAGCAGCAGTGGATTGATAGATAGGCCTCTTTAAATCTAACATTTCTATTAATTGTTTTGGTCTGAGATCAAAATGCTTCCTTATTAAAGTAGATATTTTATCTTCATCTATTTTAGAAGTTCCGAAAGTATTTACACTTATTGAAGTAGGCTCGGCTACTCCTATAGCATAAGAGACTTGAATTTCACATTTTTCAGCAAGGCCTGCTGCCACTATATTTTTTGCTACGTATCTTCCGGCATAGGCAGCAGATCTATCAACTTTAGAAGGATCTTTTCCTGAAAAGGCTCCACCTCCATGACGGGCCATTCCTCCATAGGTATCAACGATAATTTTTCTTCCAGTTACTCCACAGTCGCCAACAGGACCGCCAATTTCAAATTTACCAGTAGGGTTAATAAAGAATTTTGTGTCTTTATTTAACCAGTTTTGGGGAAGAATTGGTTTAATAATTTCTTCCATAACACCTTCTTTTAAGTTTTCTTGCGATACTTCTGGGTCATGCTGAGTTGAGAGCACAACAGCAGATATAGACTGAGGTTTTCCATCTTCTCCATACACAAAACTTACTTGGCTTTTTGCATCTGGTCTCAACCAAGAAAGTTTACCCGATTTTCTTATAAAAGCTTGTTGCTCAACTAGTCTATGTGAATAAGTAATGGGAGCGGGCATAAGAACTTCTGTTTCATTTGTTGCATAGCCAAACATAAGTCCTTGATCACCAGCACCTTGCTCTTTATCTTCCCCCTCGCCTTCATTTACTCCTTGAGCAATATTTTGAGATTGTTTTCCAAGTTTATTGACAATTTCACAGGTGTTTCCATCACAACCTACAGATATATCATCATAACCAATATCACAGATCACTTTTCTTGTAACAGATTCTAGATCAGGGTCTGCCTCGCTTGTTATCTCTCCAGCTAATACAACCAGATTGTCTTTTACTAAGGTTTCACAGGCAACTCTAGAGTTGGGATCTTCTTTTAGCATTGAATCTAAAACAGCATCTGAAATCTGGTCAGCCATTTTATCTGGGTGACCTTCTGATACTGATTCTGAAGTAAAAACTTTATATTCGGACATAAAACTGCTCTCCTTATACAAAAGGATCGGCATTCTACCCTTTATTTATGGGTTTTATCCAATTTTTGCACATAAAATGTATACACATTTTTAAGAATTAGAGAAAATAGTACTTAGACATTTTTTTTTAGATGCCAAATTCAACTCAATTAGCAGATGTGATAAGAATTATCTCAATGGATGCTGTTGAGAATGCTGGTTGTGGTCATCCAGGAATGCCAATGGGAATGGCCGACATAGCGGAGGTGCTCTGGAGACTTCATCTAAACCACAATCCAAACAACCCTGATTGGGTGAATAGAGATAGATTTATCTTGTCTAATGGACATGGTTCTATGCTTATTTATTCATTGCTTCATTTGACTGGTTACGCACTTTCAATGGATGAAATAAAGAATTTTAGACAATTAGGTTCAAAAACCCCAGGTCATCCTGAGTACGGAGTAACACCGGGAGTGGAGACTACTACAGGCCCTTTAGGGCAAGGTTTAGCAAATGGAGTAGGAATGGCTCTAGCAGAGAAAATTCTTTCGAGAAGATTTAATAAGGATGATATATCTCTTATAGACCATAAGACTTATGTTTTTGCAGGCGATGGGTGTCTTATGGAAGGGATTTCTCATGAAGCCTGTTCTTTAGCAGGAACTCTTAAGTTAGGTAAGCTGATAGTTTTCTATGACAATAATAATATTTCTATAGATGGAGAAGTTTCAGGGTGGTTTACAGAAGACATCCCTAAAAGGTTTGAATCTTATGGATGGCAGGTAATTTCAGGTGTTGATGGGCATGATCCAGATCAAATAAATAAAGCGATAGAAGAAGCTAAACAAGAATCAGAGAAACCTACTTTAATTGACTGTAAAACCATTATTGGAAAAGGTTCGCCTAATAAAGAAGGGTCGGCCTCATCACATGGAAGCGCTTTAGGCTCTGAAGAGTCTAAAAAAGTTAGAGAAAAACTTAGATGGACTTATCCTCCTTTTGAAATACCACGAGAGATCTATAGGGAATGGGACTCTAAAGAGATAGGAGAAAAGAAAGAGAAAAAATGGAACGAACTATTTACTAATTACAAAAAGGCATATCCTGAACTCTCAAATGAGCTGAACAGAGTCATCTCAGGGAATTTATTTAATAATTTTGAAGAAAAGTTTGATCAATTTATAAGTGACTTGCAGACCAAACAAGAAGATATTGCAACTAGAAAATCTTCCGAACTAGTTTTGAATTATCTAGGCCCCTTATTGCCTGAGTTATTAGGAGGTTCGGCAGATTTAAGTGGATCAAATAATACAAAATGGCAAGGAACTAAGGCAATAGAAGGCAATGGAGAAGATGGAAATTATATTAATTATGGAGTGAGAGAGTTTGCTATGAGCGCTATTGTAAATGGTCTGGTTTTGCATGGAGGTCTTAAGCCTTACGCTGGAACTTTTCTTACTTTCTTAGATTATGCAAAAAATGCAGTGAGAATGTCAGCTTTAATGAAAATTCCCTCTATCTTTGTTTATTCTCATGATTCTATTGGTGTAGGAGAAGATGGACCAACTCATCAACCTATTGAACATTTATCAAGTTTGAGGTCTATGCCTAATGTCGAGACATGGAGACCATGTGATTCAGTGGAGACGGCTGCAACGTGGAAATCAGCCCTTCTTAATAAAGATAAACCTACTGCAATTATCTTATCAAGACAGAACCTTAGAGCTCAGTCAAGAACAGCTAAGCAGATTGATAAAATATACAGAGGAGGCTATGTATTATATGAACCTAAAGAGAAACCTGATCTTATAATTATTTCAACTGGATCAGAAATAGGCCTTGCTATGGAAGTTATGGAAGAGTTGAAAGAAGAAAAAAATATTAGAGTAGTTTCTATGCCTTGTACTGAAAGATTTGATGCCCAGGAAGATGATTATAAGAAAGAAGTTTTATTAGAAGATATACCCATAATTTCTATTGAGGCTTCACATGGAGACTGGTGGAATAAATATGTTGA
Source organism: Gammaproteobacteria bacterium (assembly GCA_045563675.1). Lineage (GTDB taxonomy): Bacteria > Pseudomonadota > Gammaproteobacteria > Magnimaribacterales > Magnimaribacteraceae > AEGEAN-183. The sequence goes on along the minus strand of JBJLIX010000001.1, from coordinate 467,127 downwards.
TAAGACAGGTGTAATAGTTGGGATGAATGATTTTGGTGAATCTGCACCCGGGGATGATCTTCAAAAGCATTTTGGGTTCACCACGAAAAATATCTTAAATATAATAAATTCATTGTAAGCAATGAAGATCAAACCCCTTTCTAAGTGTTCCCTTGGTAACAAAAAAGTTTTGCTAAGAGCAGATATGAATGTACCTATTTCTGGAGGTAAAGTTACTAATAAAGAAAGAATCATTAGGTCTCTTCCAACTATAAAATTTATTCTTAAAAAGAGTTCAAAGTTAATAATTTTAAGCCACCTGGGTAGACCTAAAGAAAATAACTTAATACAACAAGAGTTTAGCTTACAGCCTGTAGCTAGATCTTTAGAAGAAGAGTTGGGTAGGCCGGTAAAACTGATTCAAAATATTGACGAGGCCACAAATAGCAATGAAGAAATCTTAATTTTAGAAAATATTCGTTTCTTCAAAGGAGAGAAAAATAATGACCTTGACCTTTCAAAACAATTAGCTTCTTTAGCAGATATTTTTGTAATGGATGCTTTTGCGACTTCCCATAGATCTCATGCATCAACAGTTGGTGTAACAGACTTTATAGACGATGCTTGCTCAGGTCTTTTAATTCAAGAAGAGATGAAAGCTCTTGATAAAATAATAGATGCAAGGAGCCCTATTTTAGCTGTTCTGGGGGGAGGTAAGATTTCCTCAAAGCTTTCACTTATTAATAGTTTATCTGAGAAAGCTGATCATTTAATTTTAGGGGGTGGAATTGCTAATACTTGTTGGGGTTCTCTAGGAAAAGAAATTGGTAACTCACTAACTGAAGTTTCTATGTATAAAGACGCTAGGCTTTTATCAAAGATAGAGAACGTTCTAATTCCAGATAAAGTAATTGTTGCAAAGGATCTAGATTCTACACCAAAAGAAAAGGGCATAGATTTTGTTGCAAAAGATGATTCCATTTACGATATATCACCTGATTTTTTTAATTCTATAGAAACCCTCTTCAGCGAAGCGGCAACTATTATCTGGAACGGTCCCATGGGTTTATTTGAAGTAGATAAATTTTCTTTTGGGACAAAAGCTCTTGCTAGTATGGTAGCCAATTCAGAAGCCTATAGTGTTATCGGGGGTGGTGATACTATTTCTGCAGCTTCTAAAGCGGGTATTTTAGATTCCATTGATTATGTCTCTACAGCAGGAGGAGCTTTTTTAGAATATATTGAAGGAAAGAGTCTCCCTGCAATAGAGGCTTTAAAGAATAAGAATATTTGATAAATACCTAAACAAGATTAATATAAATTTAAAAAATCTACAGGAGAACTAAAATGAATATAAGTAGCTTAGAAGAAATAGCAAATTATATAGTTTCAGAGGGTAAAGGTATCTTAGCTGCGGATGAGAGCAATCCTACATGTAGCAAAAGGTTTGATTCTATAGGGGTTGAATCTACAGAAGAAAACAGAAGGGATTATAGAGAAATGCTCTTCAGGTCTGAAGGAATGAAGGCCAACATAGGAGGCGTTATACTTTTTGATGAAACAATTCGCCAAAAGGCTGAAGATGGAACTTCATTGGTAGATATCATAATTTCCCAAGGAGCCCTTCCAGGCATAAAGGTTGATAAAGGCCTTAAACCCATAGACGATTCTCCCACAGAGACATTAACTCAAGGATTAGAGGGGTTGAATGAAAGGTGTAGAGAGTATGAAAAATTAGGAGCTAAATTTGCTAAATGGAGGGCTGTTATAAAAATAGGAGATGGCATACCTAGCGAGAATTGTATTTTTCAGAATATGGAAGCCTTAGCTAAGTACGCTAAGGTTGTTCAAGAAAATAATATGGTGCCCATTGTAGAGCCGGAAGTTCTTATGGATGGTGATCACACCATAGAAAGATGTTTAGAGGTCACTTCTAAAACTTTAAAAACTCTTTTTGACTGTTTAGATAAGAACGCAGTTAATATCATGGGAACCCTTTTAAAACCAAGTATGGTCATTTCAGGAAAGGATGCAGAAAAACAAGCAAGTGCAGAAGAGGTTGCAGAAAAAACTTTAAGCTGTCTTTTAGACAATGTCCCTTCGGATTTGCCCGGGATAACTTTCCTCTCTGGAGGTCAATCAGATGTCGACGCAACGGCTCATCTGGATTCTATGAATAAAATAGGAGGATTTAATTGGAAATTAAGTTTTTCTTATGGTCGTGCTCTACAACAGCCAGCTCTAAAAGCTTGGCTAGGAAAAAAGACTAATGTTGAAGCTGCTCAGAAAGCTCTATCCCACAGAGCCCTAATGAATAGAAAAGCTTCTCAGGGTCAATGGGACCCTACGTTAGAAAAATAATCTAATTAATTGAAACTTCTTGCGCAACGAGTTTTAAGTTCTTCAGTTCTTATAGATAATAAAGAAGTCTCAAGTATAGGCAATGGAGCTTTAGTTTTAGTAGGCTTTGAAAAAGAGGACACTCCTCAGACTTGTAATTCTTTAATACAAAAATTTATCAATTATAAGATGTTTAGTGAAAATGAAGGGAGGATGGAAAAAACTATCTTGGATATTAATGGAGATATATTGTTAGTCCCTCAAGTTACACTTGTTTTGGAAACAAAAACGGGTAATAAACCAAGCTTTTCAGAAGCTGCAAACCCGCAAAAAGCTGAGGAATTATTTAATTTCATAGCTGATGAGATAAAAACACTAAATATTAATAAATTAGATTTGGGGGTTTTTGGAGCAAATATGAGAGTAATTTTAGATAATGATGGACCAGTAACTTTTTACTTTAGTAATTAATAGTAATTACTTTAGTACAATTTAAGGTTTTTCTCTTTTGACGAAAATCCTACTAACCAACAACCCTATCTCAAATAATATCCAAGCTGGTAAAGCCAGTAATGTCTGAGAGATCACATCAGGGGGTGTCAACAACATCCCTAAAATAAAACAACCTACAATTATATAAGGTCTTTTAGATCCCATATTTTCAACTGAACTTATTCCAGTCCATGCCAATAAAAATATAAATATAGGAATTTCAAAGGCAATGGCAAAAGCTAGAAAAATAGTAATAATGAAGTCTAAGTAACTGGAAATATCTGTCATTACTTTCACCCCTTCAGGAGATACAGACATAAAGAAGCTAAATATCAGTGGAAAAACTAGAGAATAAGCAAAGATTATGCCTATATAAAAAAGAAGAATGCTTGATATTAGCAGCCCTAACCCAAGTCTTTTTTCACTACCAAATAAGCCAGGAGCTATAAATCTCCACATTTCTATAAAGAAATAAGGAATTGAAACAGTTAGTGATATATAGAATGTAAGTTTTAAGGGAGAAAGAAAAGGAGAAGCAACCTGTGTTGCGATCATAGAGTTATTATTGGACATTAAAGATTGTAAAGGGCTTGAGACTATCTCGTAAATTTCACTAGAGAAGAAAATTAAGGGCAAGAAAACAAGCATTACTACAATGAAAGATCTTAATAATCGTAGTCTAAGTTCTTTTATATGTTCTAAAAATGGCAACTTTTTTTCAGTCATCTATTTTTTTTGAATCTTGAAGGGTCTCTTGATTTTTAAAATCCTTCATTTTCTTTTCGTTATGAAGATCTTGCCTAATAGAATCCATGCCTATGTTTTTTTCAACTTCTGTCTTTGTTTTATTAATATATTCTTTAATATACCTATAAATTCTACTAAAGGATTTAATGAGCTCAGGAAGCTTCTCAGGACCAATAACTATTAGACTTACGAGTATAATTAAGAGGAGTTCAGGAAAACCAATATCGAACATTCAGGCTTTTTTTCTATTCTTTTTTATCTTCTTGTTTATCGTCGATAGCTTTTCTAAAATTCTTTAAGAAGTTACCCATTTCTGAACCCAAACTTTTAAGTCTTTTAGGGCCAACTAGTAGCAATATAATGACCAAAACAATCAACAACTGCCAAATACTTATTCCACCTAAACCCATCTCATTCTCCTGATAAATTATTTCTCTGGTTTTTTTCTTCTATACCAGAAATCCCAAATCTTTCTTCTAGTTCAGCTAAAACCTCTTTGCTTGTTATGCCTTCACTAGAAAGAAGAACCATTATATGAAAGCATAAATCCGCAGCTTCATGAATTAATTTATTTTTTTTATCAAAATTAACCTCTTCTGCAGCTTCAATTAATTCCTCACATTCTTCTCTAATTTTCTTGATGATTTCTATACTGCCCTTATCAAATAGTTGTTTTACATAAGAATTTTTAGAATCCTCAGACTTTCTTTCTTTTAAGATCTTATCAAGTCTATCCAAAACATTTTCTTTCATTGTAATAGTCTATCTTATAGTCCAAAACATTAAAGAAGATAGAATCACTAAAAGAATAAGAAAAATAAGTAAAAATCTCCCTCTTCTTTCTTTATTTAAGCTATCTATTAGCTCTCTATGCCTGACTTCATTTTCTTTTTGGTAATCTTCAATTTTATTGATCTGATCTAAAACATTTTCTGCTACTTCTGGAAGTTTTCTTGCTTTCTCTATCCACAAACCCGCATTTTTCTTTGCCCAAGATTCTAATTTTTTTGGGTTATATCTTTCTTTAATCCATTCTTGAAGGAAAGGTTTAGCAATAGACCAAAAGTCCAGTTTTGGATTTATCTGCTTACCCAGTCCCTCAATATTTATTAAAGTTTTTTGGAGTAACATGAGGGAAGGTTGCATTCGTAAATTAAATCTTCTTGCAGATTCAAATATATATAAAAGCAATTCTCCAAACTTAATCTTTTCTAGAGGTTGTTCAAACATAGGTTCGCAAGCTGACCTTATTGTCCTTTCAAGCTCATTAGCTTTAGTTTTAGGATCTACCCAACCAGAGTCTATTAAGATATTTGAGATTTCTAGAAAATTACGACTGATAACTGATAGTAACATTCTTCCTATTTGGAACTGTTCTTCTTCATCAAGAGAGCCAACAATGGCATAGTCTACAGCTATATATGAAGGGTTAGAAGGGTCTCTAGGACTAATAAAAATATTTCCTGGATGCATATCAGCATGAAAGAAATTATCAACAAAAACCTGCTTCAGAAAAATCTCTACACCCCTTTCTGAAACAAGCCTCAAGTCAATTTCTTTTTCTTTTAAGGTATCTATGTCATCAATAGGAATACCAGAAATCTTCTCCATAACCAGTACTTTCTTAGTAGAGACATCTAAATATACTTTAGGTACGTAGAGTAATTCGTTATCTTTGAAGTTTCTTTTTGTCTGCTTCATGTTAGAGGCTTCTACACGCATATCTAACTCTGTTTTGATAATTGCTTCGTATTCAATTACTAACTCGGAAAGTCTTAATCTTCTTGCATCTAAAGAATGATTCTCTGCTTTTTTTGCTAATTTCTTCATTAAAGAAATATCTCTATCTATTTCTTTATAGATTTCAGGCCTTATAACCTTAACAACAACTTCTTCGCCATTTTTCTTAAGTTTTGCAGAATAGACTTGAGCAATAGATGCTGCGGCTAATGGCTCAGAATCAAAATCAGTAAATAATTCTTCTATAGAACAATTAAGTTCATCTTCTATAATTTCTTTTGCTTGCTTGGTAGGGAAAGTTTTAATGTCATCTTGGAGTTGACTCAGACTTTGAGCAATATCTAATGGTATCAAGTCAGGTCTTGTTGAGAGCAATTGACCAAACTTGATAAAAATTGTACCAGCCTCTTCAAGGGCTTCTCTAATCCTTTCTCCTCTAGGCTTATTCAATGAGTAAATACGCCACGGATAGGTTAAGATAAAAAGTAGATTTAATTTTGCTTTTCTCTTAAGCTCAAATAGAACATCTAGTCTTGATTTAGCTAGAATATGTATTATTTGAATTAGTCTTATAGCGTCTTTCATTGATTTTTAGGTTTAGTCCCTGAGTGAATAGCAACTATGCCATTTGTCAAATTTTCATATTCACAGTTTTTATAACCACAATCCTCAAATAAATCTTTGAGTTCATCTTGATTTGGATGCATTCTTATTGATTCGGCTAAATATTGATAGCTTTCTTCTGAACTCAGAATTATTTCTCCCAGTTTAGGAATAATTTCGAAAGAATAAAGGTCATAAACTTCTTTTAATAATTCATTGGTGGGTTTAGAAAACTCAAGAACTATTAGCTTCCCATTTGGCTTCAAGCAGTTATATATTGAAGTCAGAGCTTTTCTTTTATCAGTCACATTTCTTAGACCAAAGGCAATAGTGACAAGATCAAAAGAGTTATCATCGAAAGGAATAAGTTCGGCATTTACTTGAATCGGAATAAAATTATTTATTCCTAGATCAGTTAGTCTATCTCTCCCAGAAATTAGCATTCTTTCATTTATATCGGAAAGGACTATAAGTCCTTGTTTACCTAACTTAGGAGCTATGAGCTTTACCATATCGCCGGTACCTCCTGCTAAATCTAAGACTGAAGAGTCTTTTCTAACAGCTGACATTTCTACAGCTACTCGTTTCCAAATCCTATGAATCCCAAAAGACATAAGGTCATTCATTAAGTCATAACCTTCAGCAACGCTATCAAAAACCTCCTTGACCTTTTCCGATTTAGATTCAGGATTAATTTTCTGAAATCCAAAATGAGAAGTTTTCTTTGGGTTTTTAGTGCTCATTTCTTAGGAATGCTTATTCTACTCGAAGTAAGTATCTATATTATTTTAACTTTCAATTAACTTATCTATAGATCTTAAGATTAAATTTAATCTTCTTTGAAATTTAATTTCTTGTTTTTGATCTAATGAAGAAATAGTTACCACTATAATTTGATGGTAGGTTGCTTCTCCTTTTCTTTCTACTTCCCTCGTTAAAAGACTATTTAGATGGTTTCTTGCATAATTTTTAAAATCATTATTTTGCCTATCCCTCAGGATTGTAATAAAAGTTTTATTCCATTTATCTTGAGAATCAATGGAAGAGTTATTATTAGAATCAATATTTTTAGCTAATTTTTCAATTTCTTTTATTTGGCTCTGATTTAATTTAACTCCTAGGAATCTTGCTAATTGTTTTGTTCCGGAAGTTACACGCTCATCTGGGTTTACATTCTTTTTTTCTTTTTCTGACTCTCTCCAATTATTTATCCTATCTTCAAAGAAAGAATTTATTTCTTCTACTTGTTTATCACTTAGAGTTTTACAGAAGCTAACTATATGAGGAGTAAAAAAATTATTAGAGCCCTGAAATAATAGTTCACCTTTATCAAATATTCTCTTTACATCTTCAGTAGAAATTTTTCTGCCTGTTAGTTGGGAAATCTCTAGAATTAAATTTTTATATTTAGGAAGCTCTGACTTCTTATTCCACTGTTGATATTGTTTTGTTGTAGACCTTATATATTCTTTCTGATCAGGAGAGAACTCTGCATATTTAAAGAAATAATTGGCTAAATATAGATCAAGTCTCTCGTACCAAATCTTTCCAGCAAATGAGCAACCGCTGATAGCTGGTATAAGAAAAAGAATGCAAATAACTCTTTTCATTATTCTATAGTTCTGTTTAAAGCCCACAGTGAGTTATGATACCTCTGATTAAGAAAGAATATAAATTTATGCAAACCAAGAAAGACTCCCCTCCTCTGGTATGGTTAGATCTAGAAATGACCGGTTTAGATCCAGATTCAGAAAGAATTATTGAGATAGCCACAGTGGTTACTAGCAGTGATTTAGAAGAAGTTTTTGAAGGACCAAATTTAGTAATTAAACAACCACAAGAGTTCGTAGATGGAATGGATGATTGGAATCTGAAACAGCATGGCAGTTCAGGTCTTTTAGAATGCCTTAAGGTTACTGAAGTTACAGAATTAGAAGCAGAAAAAGCTACGCTAAATTTTTTAAGAGATCATACTGAAAAAGGAACTTCTCCTTTATGTGGTAACACCATTTATCATGATAGAAGGTTTCTTGTTAGGTATATGCCTGAATTAGCTGACTTCTTTCATTATAGAAATATTGATGTAAGTTCAATTAAGGAATTAATTAAAAGATGGAAACCAGAATTTACAAAGAATTTAGAGAAGAACAACAATCATAGAGCACTCTCGGATGTATATGAATCAATTAATGAACTAAAAGTTTATAGAGAGAACTTTTTCTTATAATTTATTTTAACCGTCTTTTTTAGGGCTGCTATCTATTATGGGTGTCGGCAATGGCATTACGTTACCGGTTTTATTTTTTGTTATTTTTGCATTCCCTCTTTTATCAACTTCATCAATTCTTAAGATGGCATTTATAGGTATATAGCTTCTATTTACGCCTTTGAATTCAGTTTTTAGTTTTTCTTCACTAGGATCTACAACTATTTGTGAGTTTTGATCGAACAAATAATCCTCTACTTCTATAAATCCATACATATCACTTTGGTAGATAGATTTAGCATAAATTTCATATATTTCACCTGTTTGAATAAATAGAATTTTGTAGATTCCTTTTTTTGACATTACAATTCGCGCCTTTAATAACTTTATTGTATGGGCAAAAATTTATACATCAAGACCCACGGGTGTCAAATGAATGAATACGACTCAAGTCGTATGAAAGATATTTTAGAAGAAAGTCACGAATTTTCATTAGTTCAGAACCCTGAAGAGGCTGATTTAATTCTTCTGAATACATGCTCCATAAGAGAGAAAGCTCAAGAAAAAGTTTTCCATGAACTGGGTAGATGGAAGGAATTAAAGAAGAAAAATAAAGATTTAAAGATAGGTGTGGGAGGTTGTGTTGCAAGCCAAGAAGGAGAAAATATTATAAAAAGGGCTCCTTTTGTTGATTTGGTGTTTGGACCTCAAACTGTTCATAGGGTCCCTTCTATGTATGAATCTTCATTAGATAAGAACCAAAAACAAGTTGATACATCTTTTCCTAAAACTGAAAAATTTGATTTTCTACCCCAACCATCAAATGATGGAGTCTCGTCCCTTGTTTCTATTATGGAAGGATGCAATAAATACTGCTCTTTTTGCGTAGTTCCCCATACTAGAGGTAATGAAATAAGTAGACCTTTAGATGACGTATTAAAGGAAGTAAGGCAGCTAGCAAGTTCCGGGGTAAGGGAAATAATATTTTTGGGACAGAATGTTAATTCTTATAGGGATGGCAAGGATAAGACAAAGGGAAAAGGTTTGGCCACCCTTATTCTCTCTGCTTCTCATATTAAAGGCATAGATCGCATAAGGTTCACAACTTCACACCCTTATGAATTTGGAGAAGACCTAATAAATATATATAAAGAAGTTCCTCAACTTGTGAACCATGTCCACCTTCCTGTCCAAAGTGGATCAGACAACATTTTAAAGGCAATGAGGCGAAGGCATACCCGTAAGGAATATTTAGAAATTATAGACAAACTGCGTGCTGTAAGACCCGGAATCTCACTTTCATCAGATTTTATAGTTGGATTCCCTGGAGAGACACGAGAAGACTTTCAAAAAACGCTCAGTTTAGTTACTGAGGTTGGTTTTGATGAATCTTTTAGTTTCATTTATAGCCCCAGACCCAATACAACAGCAAAAGATTTACCAGATGATGTAAGTCTAAAAGAAAAGAAATTAAGACTGAAAGCATTACAGGATCAAATAACAAAAAATGCCTTCCGAATTAGTCGAAGAATGGTAGGTACAGAAGAAAGGTGTTTAGTTACAGGAACCTCAAAGAGAGACCCTGGTGAGTTACAGGCTAGAACTGAAAATAATAGAGTTGTTAACTTTAATTCAAAAGGCAAAGATCTTATTGGAAAATTTATTGATTTAAGAATAGTAGAAGTGAAACCTAATTCTCTTAGAGGAATGATACCTTAATGCAAAGTAGTGTGAAGTTTATTCTCGAACCAGAAGATCCTGACAGGTTAAATCGTCTTTGTGGGCCAGCAAATTCAACTTTAAAACAAATTGAGAAGTCTCTACAAATAAAGATTAGTAATAGAGGCTCAAATTTTAAAGTGAAGGGAGAAAGCGATACTATCTCATTAGGAAAAAATATTCTTGAAAATCTTTACGGAGAATTAGAAAGAAATATTGATTTTAAACCTGAAGAGATACACTTATATTTAGCTGAAATTATGAATAATGGCACTAAAGTTCATCAGGAAACTAACTCGATTAATAATGGCTTCTCTATCAAGACACCTAGGACTGTTGTCAAACCTAAAGGGGATAACCAAAAAAACTTTTTAAAGCTAATTAAGACAAAGGAGTTAACTTTTGGAATAGGTCCTGCAGGGACAGGAAAAACATATCTTGCTGTAGCGATGGCTGTTAATGAATTAATAGCAGGTAAGGTAAAGAAAGTTGTCCTAACTAGACCAGCTGTAGAAGCAGGAGAAAAGTTGGGTTTTCTTCCTGGTGATCTAAGCCAGAAAATAGATCCCTATCTAAGGCCTTTATATGATGCTTTATTTCAAACCCTTGGTTTCAATGAAACAAATAAATATATTGAGAGTAATATTATTGAGATTGCTCCATTGGCCTTTATGAGAGGAAGGACTCTAAATCAGTCTTTTATAATCCTTGATGAAGGCCAAAATGCTACTCAAGAACAAATGAAGATGTTTTTAACAAGGTTTGGTTATGGTTCTAAGGTTGTAGTTACAGGGGATTTAACACAAATTGACCTACCAACAGGTTATGTAAGTGGTCTTACCCGTTCACTTGATATATTGAAGGACCTTAAAGACGTAGGGTTGATTAGATTTTCATCCAAAGATGTAATCAGACATCCCTTGGTACAAAAAATAGTAGAAGCTTACGAAAAATTCAAAATAAAATGATATTTTATCTTGAGGATGTTTTTATTGAAGGCAATGAAGATAGCTTATTAGTAAATAAAGATGATTTATTGAAGTGTCTAAAAATTATGAATAATGAATTGAATACTTCTAAATCTTACGATGCAAAACTTTTAATTTCCTTAAAATTCACTGATAAAGAGGAAATGAAAAGATTAAACAACTCTTTTGGGTCGAAAAAGGGAGAAACTAATGTCCTAGCGTTTGATCCAGATATAGAACTAAAGGATGAAAATAATAGAGTAATAGGAGATATTGCAATTTGTATGGATGTTGTAAGACAGGAGTCAATGGAGCAGAATAAGCTTATTACTCATCATTTCTATCATTTATTTATACATGGCATCTTACATCTTTTAGGATTTGTACATAATTCAAAAAAAGAAGCTTCTATTATGGAAGGCATGGAAATAAGTCTATTAAAGAAAATAGGTATTGCTGATCCTTACTAATTGGAACTATCATATCAATGTGTTTAAAATTATAAGGTCTTAATGAACGAAGAACCTCCAAGTAGTGAGATTGAATCCCAAAGATTAGGTATAACTAAAAAAGCCCAGGAAAGGTTAAGAAAAATTTACCAAAACTTTTCTTATAAACCAAAAAATAAACAAGAAATTGCTGGATCTATTAGGGATTCTAGCGATAGAGGGGTTTTAGAAAAAGGCACGCTAAGTATGATGGAGGGAGCCTTAAAGGTTTCGACTTCTCAGGTTAGAGATATAATGATACCCAGACCACAGATAGTCTTTGTAAGCTCTGACGAAGATTCTAAAGAGTTTTTACCAAGAGTAATAAAATCAAGACATTCAAGATTTCCTGTAATTAACAATGAAACAGAAGAAGTTGAAGGTTTGCTTTTAGCAAAAGATCTGCTTCCCCTTCTTTCAAGGGAAAATAATGAAAATTTAAATCTAAAAAATTTAATAAGGCCTGCATCTTTAGTTCCTGAAGGTAAGAAGTTAAATATACTTTTAGATGAATTTAGGGCAAAAAGAAATCACATGGCTATAGTTATTGATGAATATGGAGATATTACAGGTCTAGTTACTATAGAAGATGTTCTTGAGGAAATAGTGGGGGAAATTGAAGATGAACACGACGATTTACAAGATACAATGATTAAACAAGTATCTAATAATGAACACTTGGTCTCAGCTCTTATTCCAATTAAAGAGTTTAATGAAGAGTTTGGTTCTTCATTAGAAGACAGTGAGTTTGATACCTTAGGTGGTATTGTAATGCATCATTTTTCTAGATTTCCTAAAATAAATGATGCTATTTCTATAGGAGACCTTAGATTTATTATTGCCTCAACAAGTAAAAAGAGAATTAAACAGATAAAAGTCTTGAAGTAATTTATATCTATAGTCTTAATGTATCTAAGCAATGTCTTTATTATTGAATGAGAAATTATGTTTATGCCCTACTCTTAGGTTCAATATTTCCTTTAGGCTTCGCTCCCTTTGATCTTTATCCTGTAACCTTCATATCTATTTCTCTTTTTATTTATATATTGGATAAAGAGAGTAATTCTAATTACTATCTAGTTGGATTCTTTTATGGGTTGGGGCTATGGTCAGTAGGTATATCATGGGTGTATGTAAGCATTCACTATCATGGAGACATCGGTATAATAATATCTTTACTTATTACTTTCTTATTTGCTGCCTTTCTATCTTTATACTTTTCTGCCCTAGCTTTTTTATATAGATTTTTTAAAACTAAGGTTACTCATCTTAACTACATTCTTATTTTTCCTATTTTGTGGGTAACAATAGAGATTGTTAGAAGTCATCTTTTTACAGGTTTCCCGTGGTTAATTGTTGGTAGCTCCTTAAGCGGAACAAGCTTAGGCGGTTGGACGCCCATCCTGGGTTCCTATGGAAGCTCATTAATAGTTTTGATGAGTGCTGGTTGTTTAACCTTAATATTAAATAAAAGTAAAAAATTAGAAATTTATTCCACCCTACTCTTTCTTCTATTTTTAATCTCTTCCTTCTCATTAAATAAATATAATTGGACTTCCCAAGATAAGGAGCTAAATATTTTTATTTATCAACCTAATCTTAGTCTTAAAGACAAGTGGAGCATAAATGGTTTTAACAAAACTAAGAAGCTTATTGAGCAGGCAGTAGAAATTTTAAAAGAAGGGGACCTAATAGTTTTTCCTGAAACTGCATTAATCTTTGACAAAAAGGAAATAGCACCCTGGATTGAAGAGATTAATTTTAAACTTATAAAGAAGGAGGCATCTTTAATAAGTGGAATTATTGCAAAAGATAGTAAAAATGATTACTTAATAGAGAGATATAATAGATTTCAGGGCTTTGGTATATTAAATAGTCACTATGACAAGGTCCATCTAGTGCCTTTTGGAGAATATGTACCTCTTAGATATTATTTAGGAGGTGTAATGGATGTTTTAGGTATAAATATGGTAAATACTTTGCCTGGCAGGAGTATAAATACCTTAAAAGCAGGTAAAATAAGGGTTTCTCCAAGTATTTGTTATGAGATAGCTTTTAATAATCTCATAAGAAAAACTGCGAAGACATCAAATCTTATAATTACTATTAGTAATGATACGTGGTTTGGGAGGTCTTTAGGGCCAGAACAGCATCTGGAGATAGCGCAAACAAGAGCTTTAGAGCATCAAAAAGTACTTTTAAGGGCAACTAATAGTGGTGTTAGTGCAATTATTGGTAGAAAGGGAGAAATACTTGAAAGACAAGGTATATTTGAACAAAAAGAGTTAGAGAGGAAGATTTACTTATATGAAGGAAACACCCCTTTTTCTATTGTTGGTAATAGTATAATATATATCATAATTTTACTTACCTATATGTACCTTTTTTACCTTAAAAGAACAAATGTCTATAAATCATAAATATAATTATAAAATAGAACATAATGTTAACTATTTCAAGTTTTTTTTATCTATTTTTATACTTTTTTTTCTTATTTCATGCTCCATGAACACAGTAAATAAAGGGCTTAACACTCTTTTTAAGGAACTGAAACAATACTCAGTTAATTATACTGATTTAGATAAATTAATTGTCGTTAAGGTGTCTACACAGAAGCTATATTTAATAAATAAGGGCAAAATAGTGAATACTTATAACATATCAACATCAGCGTATGGTACAGGTTCTAAAGTAAATAGCTTTAAAACACCTTTAGGTAAGCATATTATTGCTGAAAAAATAGGCGAAGACCTTCCATTTGGAGCTATTTTAAAGGGAAGGGAGTGGACTGGATCAATAGCTAATATTATAAAAAAACCTATAGATACAGATTTTGATCTAGTTACTTCTAGAATTTTATGGCTGGCAGGTACAGAAAAGGGGTTTAATTTAGGCCCAGGAGTAGATTCAAAGTCAAGGTTTATCTATATACATGGAACTGCAGAAGAAGGGTTAATAGGCAAACCTGCTTCTGATGGATGTATAAGAATGTATAATGATGACGTAATATCTCTCTATTCCAAGGTTGATATAAACACTAAAGTATGGATACTATAAAAATATGATGAAAATAATATTAATTTCTTTTTTATTCTTCACTAATTTAGTTTTTACATGCTCAGAACTTCTTGATCATGATGTCAGGGTTTTGGCTTCTAAGGATGTCAAAAATCTATGTGATTATGAGAATAAAGTTGTTCTTGCTGTTAATGTAGCCAGTAGGTGTGGGTATACATATCAATATGATGCTCTACAAGCTTTATATGATGAACATAAAGAAGCTGGTCTAGTAGTTTTGGGCTTTCCTTCAAATGATTTCTTTCAAGAATTTAGTGATGAAGAAAAGGTGAAAGAGTATTGTCGTACTACTTACAGGGTAGATTTTCCTATGTTTAAGAGGTCTCATGTAACTAATGGAACTTTAAGAAGGCATAAAGCTAATCCTTTTTTCCAGTCATTAATAGATGCAACTGGCAAAGAACCTTCGTGGAACTTTAATAAGTATTTAATTTCTAGAAACGGAGAAGTAAAACATTTTGGAAGTGATGTAGAGCCTGATGGATCTCTTCTTACAGACTCAATAAAAGAACTTTTATAATATATAATAGTAAGTATTTACTATCATTTAAAGATCTATTAAATTAATATTCTCTACACCTGATTCTGATGACTTTAAGATAACATCTGCCTTTCTTCTGGAGAATATCCCGTTTTCTACGACCCCAGGAATACTGTTTATATATTCTTCAACCTCTAGGGGAATTTTTAAATCCATATTATGTACATCAATAATTTGATTACCATTATCGGTAAGAAAGTTTTCTCTATATACAGGCTTCCCACCTAGCTTCATTATTTGTCTTGAGATAGCACTTCTTGCTAGCTCTATTACTTCAATTGCAACAGGAAAATTACCCAGTACTTTAGAAAATTTAGCATCATCAACTATACATATAAAACAATTAGACGAGTTGGCTAGGATTTTTTCTCTTGTTAAAGCTCCTCCTCCTCCTTTTATTAATTCATTCGTATCATTAAATTCATCTGCTCCATCTACATAATAGTCAAGATGATAAACGTCATTAAGATGAAGTATGTTCAAACCAGATTTTTCTAATCTGCTAGTGGATTCTTTAGAACTAGAGACAATCCCATATATATCTAGATCTGCCTTGTTTAAGATATCTATGAAGTGATTAGTTGTAGATCCTGTTCCTATACCCAAGACAGTCTCTTTTGAGATTTTTTTTTCAATAATCTCATAAGCTCTTTCTGCTGCTTTTCTTTTTTTTAGGTCCTTATCCATTAAAATATAATTTTTGAGTGCTAATAAAGTACTGCTAAGTATAATAGCGCTCCCCTTAAATAGGGAGTTAAAAATGGAACTAGTTAAATCAAAAAGGATACTTAAAAAAATTAATGCCAGTAATGTATATGATGTTGCTGAAATTTCACCATTGACAAGGGCTAACTATCTTTCTAAAGAAGTACATAACAATATATTTCTTAAAAGGGAAGACCTCCAAGCTGTCTTCTCTTTTAAATTAAGAGGAGCTTATAACAAAATATTTAAATTAAAGCAGAAAATAGAAATTAAGAGAGTTATTGCTGCTTCTGCAGGAAATCATGCACAAGGAGTTGCTTATTCTTCAAGAAAACTGAATCTAAAGGCCACAATTTTTATGCCCCTTACAACACCTTCAATTAAGGTAAGGGCTGTAAAGGAAATGGGAGCTCAAGTTATTCTTAAAGGAGATACTTATGATGAAGCTTATAAGCATGCAGTATCTTTCTCGAAGAAACCTGGATATGTTTTTATTCACCCTTTTGATGACTCTGAAGTTATAGCAGGCCAAGGTACTGTAGGAAAAGAAATTTTAGACCAGAGTAAAAATAGAATAGATGCTATTTTCGTGCCAGTTGGTGGTGGAGGTCTTTTGGCTGGTGTTGGTTCTTATATTAAGTGCGTTCAGCCGGGAACAAAGATAATAGGTGTTGAGCCAGAGGAGGCAGCTGGACTATTTGCTGCATTGAAGGCAAACAGGAGAGTTAAGTTAAAAGAAGTTGGACTCTTTGTAGACGGAGTAGCCGTAAAGCAGGTTGGAAAAATTACTTACCCAATAATAAAGGAATGGATTGATGAAGTTGTAACTGTTTCAGTTGATGAAATTTGTGCCGCAGTAGAAGATATTTTTCAAGAAACTAGAACTATATCTGAACCTGCAGGAGCATTATCTCTAGCAGGTTTGAAGAAAACTACTAAGAAGAAAAGTTGGAAAAATAAGAATTTGGTTGCTATCAATTCTGGGGCCAACCTAAATTTTGATAGGCTTTCTCATATTGTAGAAAGAGTTCAACTAGGAGAGAAAAAAGAGGTTTTATTAAGTGTTCGCATTCCTGAAAAGAAGGGTAGTTTTAGAAAGTTTTGTCGAAGTTTAGGTAAAAGGATGATTACTGAATTTAACTATAGAGCAGATGAAAAAGATCGGGCAAATATATTTGTTGCATGTACAGTTAGTGACGGTATTAAAGAAAAAAATCTATTTATTAGAGAATTACAAAATAAAGGCTATTTTCCTAGAGATCTATCTAGTAATGAAATGGCAAAACTTCATGTAAAACACATGGTAGGCGGAAGGGCTCCCCTAGAGTTAACTAAATATGGAGAACAGATATTTAGAGTTGAATTTCCTGAAAGACCTGGAGCTTTGATGGATTTTTTAAATCAACTAGGAGATAAATGGAATATCACTCTCTTTCATTATCGTAATCAAGGATCTGCATATGGAAGGGTTTTGGTAGGTTTTCAGGCTAATCTACAAGAAGCAGATTTACTTGAGAAACATCTGAAGAAGATAGGGTTCCCTTTTTGGAGTGAGACTAGTAACTCTGCTTATCTTTCCTTTTTGGCTTAAATTAAAACCTATAAACTTTTGAAGGAGATATCAGTAAGTCCATTTTAAGGTCATGGGCTTCTGGGAAACAAGTTTCAACTTTTTGAGAATCAAATGCTATACCAACCAGGATAGGGGTTCTCTTTAATTCTGCATCATTTAAAGTGTGGTCATAATAGCCTTTCCCCATACCCAGCCTAAAGCCCTCTTCATCAAAAGCCACCAGGGGTATGAGAATTAAATCTAATTCATCAGTTTGAATTAATTTATCTTCTACAGGTTCAAAAATATTAAATGAATTTTTTTTTAAAGACGTACTTTCTTCTAGTTTAGAGAAATTCATTTTTCTTTTATTAAGATCTTCATTTATTACTGGTAAAAAACAGTCAATATCAGAACTAACCAGATACTCCCTAATTTTATTTGTGGGAGCTTCTTTTTTTAAAGAAAAATACACAGATATTTTACTCAACTCCATATTAGAGATGGTATTAAAAAATAATGAAGAAATTCTTTCTTCAGCTCTTTCCTTGTCTTTTAAAGATATAAGATTTCTTTCTAAGAGTTTTTGTTTTCTAAGGGCTGATTTATTCTTCATTCTGGAAAAGCTTCCCAGAAAATCGTTACTGATGTAACCCTGAACCGTAAGGTTCAAGGCGGTGATTTCTTTGATCCATCAGGCTTCCTAATTTAGGCTTGCTCAACAGGATTTTCAAAAATCTCCTAATTTTTCAATATCGGCTCGAGGATCTCACCAGCTATCGAATAATCCAGGAAGCTAAACTAAGTATAGCGTATCAAGAGTCCAATTTTGACAAAGTTTCAATCTGTTTTTCTATTTGAGAAGTAAGTATTTTTATTCCAGTCTTTGATTCTTTTACCTCCTTGGAAGAAGAGAGGTTCTTGATGTAATCATTTGTTATATTAAGCCCTGTAATTATTGCCGCTCTTGTTTCATCTATTTTAGAATTTTCTCTGGTTTCTCGTAATTTCTTATCAAAAAATTTAGCCGCCTCTTTTACCTGGTCACTGTCCTCTGGAGGGCAGGAAATTTTATATTCCATACCTAGAATCTTTACTTTAGTTATATTTTTATCCATTTAACAATTTAAGATTTTTTAAGT
This sequence comes from Gammaproteobacteria bacterium, assembly GCA_045563675.1. Lineage (GTDB taxonomy): Bacteria > Pseudomonadota > Gammaproteobacteria > Magnimaribacterales > Magnimaribacteraceae > AEGEAN-183. Next base: position 448,827 of record JBJLIX010000001.1, on the reverse strand, counting down.
CTTCTTAGAAGTTCTTCAATTTTTTTTGAAGAAGTCTCCAGAACTTGAGTTTGCAATTTTTGTTTTCTTGAAAGCTCTTCATTCTTTTTTAATAAATGTAGATTTGATTCTTTTAGTTGCTTGCTAATAGTTATAAGATTTTTAACTTCAGTTTCTAAGTTTGAGAATTCTTTATCTGACATAATCCACCCAACAAAAATTTAGTTTACAGCTCAAGAGTTTTTCTTACCAGCCACTTCTCATGTTAGGATAAAAAAGAGGAAATAATTATGCCTAATAGCCTTATAGATTTTACTAAAAGAAGAGACCAGATATCTGGTCTAGTTTTAGATGATTCTGCTATTGTAATCGCTTCATCTTCAACTAAATCTAGAAACTCTGATGCAGATTTCCCATTTAGGCAGGATAGTAATTTCTTTTATTTATCAGGATTTAATGAACCAGATTCTGTAATTCTCATAAGGCCTTCTTCTAAAGGAGCTAAGTATATAATTTTTTGTAGAGATAGAGATCCCTTAAGAGAACAGTGGGACGGTTTTAGAGAAGGGCTAGAGGGAGCTGTAAAAAATATAGGCGCGGATGAAGCTTATAGTATTTCTCGTTTGAATGAATTAATGCCCGTGTTTTTAGAAGAAACTAAGAATATTTATTATTCAATGGCTTCCCCTAATGGAATCAATTCTCACTTGAATCATTGGTTAGAAGTTATTAGATCAAATACAAGGCAAGGTTCTGAAGTGCCTCAAAATCTTTTTTCTCTTGATTCCATTATTGATGAATTGAGGCTTATAAAAACTGAAGAAGAAATATCATTAATGAAAAGGGCAGGAGAGATAACTTGTAAAGCGCATATTAGAGCTATACAAAAAGTTTCACCAGGAATGTATGAATATCAACTAGAGGGCGAATACCTGCATAGCTTCATTAATGAAGGGGCAAGATTTCCAGCATACAACTCTATTGTAGGAGGTGGAAACAACTCCTGTATATTGCACTACAATGACAATGACTCAGAATTAAATGAGGGCGATTTAGTCTTAGTTGATGCTGGATGTGAATACCAACACTATGCTTCAGATGTAACCAGGACTTTTCCAGTTGGAAAGAAATTCTCAGATCATCAAAAAGAAATTTACCAAATTGTGCTTGAAGCATATAAACAAGCTTCTGCTGAAATAAGACCAGGTAACCCTTGGAACAAAGCGCAAGAAGTTTCAGTAAAAGTTATAACTGAAGGATTAATAGATTTAGGAATTATTAAAACTAATTTAGATGAAGCAATAGAAAATAATGAGTATTCAAAGTTTTACATGCACAGAATAGGTCATTGGTTGGGTATGGATGTTCATGATGTAGGGAATTATAAAAAGGACGGCAAGTGGAGAGATCTAGAACCTGGAATGGTTTTAACTATAGAACCCGGGATTTACATTTTAGATTCCTTACAGGATGTTGATGAGAAATGGCGTGGTATAGGAGTAAGAATAGAAGATGATCTTCTTGTAACTCATTCAGGTAATGAAGTACTAACAAGTGACGCACCTAAGGAAATTCAAGATATAGAAAATTTAAAAATCTAGCGTGAATGTTGATGTTACGATAGTTGGAGCAGGTTTGGTTGGATGTACCTTAGCATGCTTGTTATCCAATCAAGGCTTGAAGGTTGCCGTTGTTGATCGCAATAACCCGCTTAAAGTAAGCCAAGAGTCTGAACTAGAAGGGAGAACCGTTGCTTTAAATCTTTCTTCTGTAGAAATATTCCAAGATCTTGATTTGTGGAATGATATTTATCACTCTGCAACTAACTTTAATAGGATTTATGTCTGGGACTCAGCAGGAAGCAGCCCTTTAGAATTTTTATCTGAACATGTAGATGAAGAAAATTTAGGTTACGTTGTTTCTAATAACCTAGTTCTGAGCTTTTTGAGCAAATATATACATAAATCTAAAGGTATAGAACTTTATTTAGATTCTGAAATCAGTTCTCTAGAAATTGATGATAGAAAAACCACTATCTTATTGTCTGATGGCAAAGAAATTAGTTCAGCATTAATTGTGGGCGCTGATGGGACAAATTCATTCATTAGAAATAAGACAAATATAGACACAAGAACTTGGAGTTATGATCAAAAAGCATTTGTAGCATCTCTAAAAACTAATAAGCCTCACCTAAATACAGCTTGGCAAGTTTTTACATCTACAGGGCCTATCGCTTTACTGCCTTATGATAAGGCAGGAAAAGCAAATGTTTCCTTGGTTTGGTCTGTAGATAATAAATATGCTGAGGAAATTGATAAATTTACAAAAAAAGATTTCTCTAAGGAATTAGAAGAAAAGACAGAGTCAACTTTAGGTAAGATAGAAATAATAGGAGGTATCTATTCTTTTCCGTTATATCAACTTCATTCTAAAACTTACTTCTCCAATAGGGCTGTTTTGGTGGGTGATGCTGCACACTCTTTTCATCCTTTAGCAGGACAGGGATTAAATTCTGGACTATCAGATGTAAATTGTCTCTTTAAATTAATAGCAGAATACAGAAGAAAGGCTAAAGATATTGGTTCCATAGAAATCTTAAGAGATTATGAAAAACGAAGGAAGGGTCCTAACCTAGCAATGATAGCTCTAATGCAGTTATTTAAACAAGGCTTTGAGGGTAATAACCCTTGGTTGAAGTTAACCAGAAATATGGCTTTTAAAGTAGCTTCAGAAAATAGAATCCTAAAAAGAAACTTGATTAAACAAGCAGCAGGTATTACTTAATTTTTTCTTCTTTATAAGTTACGTGCTTCCTAGCTACTGGATCAAATTTTTTAATTTCTATCTTATCTGGGGTTGTCGATTTATTTTTATCAGTAGTATAGAAATGTCCTGTTCCTGCAGTAGAAACTAGCTTAATCTTTTCTCTCATATCTTTTCCCCTCTTTTTCTAATCTCTGAAATGACTTCATCAATTCCTTTTTTATCAATAATTCTCATTCCCTTAGCTGATACAGTTAAATTGACATATCTTTTTTCAGTTTCTACCCAGAATTTATGTTTATGAAGATTGGGCTCAAATACTCTTTTAGTCCTATTTTTTGCATGAGAGACATTATTTCCGCTTAGAGGTTTTTTCCCAGTGACTTGGCATTTTTTAGACATCTTTCATTAAATCCTCATTTTCTACATCTTCCTTCTTGTCTTGATTTGCAGACTTCTTCTTTTCAGTCTTTGCTTTTGCTTTTGTTTTCTTTTCTTCTGCTGCTACCTGTTCAGGTTCTTCTATTGAAACTTCTTCTTCATTTGACTCTTTAGCAATTTCTTTCTTTTCAGTCTTTGCTTTTGCTTTTGTTTTCTTTTCTTCTGCTGCTACCTGTTCAGGTTCTTCTATTGAAACTTCTTCTTCATTTGACTCTTTAGCAATTTCTTTCTTTTCAGTCTTTGCTTTTGATTTCTTTCCGAAACGTTTTTCAAATCTTTCTACTCTTCCACCTGTATCTACAAGTTTCTGCTTACCTGTATAAAATGGGTGACAAGAGGAGCAAACATCTAGGTTTATATCCTCTTTGATAGTAGTTTTAATGCCGATTACATTGCCACAACTGCATGTTGCTTTAACCTCAGAATACTCTGGATGTATATCTCTTCTCATTTTTAATAAAGATTCTTAAATTAGAGCGCGCACTATACCAGACCTTTTCGACATGGCAAATTCAAAAAAAGTCTCATAAAACAGACTAAAATACTATTATGTCAGGTGAGTTTATTGATGTTTTAGTTCCTGTTCCATTACTGGAAAAATTTACTTATAGACTGACTAAGGATCTGGCTAAAGTAGAATTAACTAGAGGCGTCAGGTTAAAAGTACCTTTTGGAAATAGAGATTTAATTGCAATTTTCTGGAGATTTTCTGATGAAAGAAAACTTCCTAATAAAAAATATAAATATGTAAAAGAAGTTTTAGACAGCAGATCTCTTTTAACTAAGAAAGAAATAGAATTAGCAGAATGGGCTTCAAAGTACTATCACTACCCCTTAGGAGAAGTAATAACTTATTTTTTTCCTCCCTCTCTAAGAAAAGGAAAAGAAGCTAAATTTAAAGAGACAGTTACTTGGAAAATAAGTAGTAAAGGAGAATTCTTAGATTTATCTTCTATGAATAAAGCCCCAAATCAAAAGAAGGCATTAGAAATTCTAAGAGAAGAACAAGGAGAGCTTTCACAATTTCACCTAAAGGTTCTTGGTATATCCTCACAAACGCTCTCTGCTTTATATAAAAAAGGTCTTTTAAAAAAGAAGAAGGTTGAAAGATTATTTTTAGATACAAAACGTAGACCATTGAGTGAAGAAAGGAAGTTAAATAGCGAACAGGAAATGGCAATAAAAGAGATTAAAGAATCTTTCGATCTAAATAACTCATTTCTTCTTAACGGAGTTACGGGGAGTGGAAAAACTGAAGTCTATTTAAGAACCATAAAAGAGCTTATTCAACAAGGAAAACAAGCGCTAGTTTTAATACCTGAGATAGGTTTAGCTCCTCAAACAGAGAATCGTTTTAAGAAAATATTCGGTGAAACAGTTGCTTCTTTTCACTCTGCTAAAAATGAGAGAGAGAGGTTAGATGTGTGGTTAGGAGCTCAAAGAGGTCTTTATAAAGTAATTATAGGAACAAGATCCAGTATTTTCCTTCCAATGAAAAATCTAGGGATTATTGTTGTTGATGAGGAGCATGATGTTTCATTTAAACAGTCTGATAGATTTAGATATTCTGCAAGGGATATAGCTTTATATAGAGGAAAAATAAATAAAATTCCTGTTTTATTAGCTTCTGCTACTCCTTCTGCTGAAAGTATTCACAACGTTGCAGTTGGCAAGCATAATTTACTTAAGTTAGAGAGAAGAGCTACTGGGGCTGATCTACCTTCTTTTTTACCTGTAAATTTAAAGAAAAAGTCTTTAACTGAGGGCTTCTCAGAGGAACTCTTAGAATCTATAGAAGATGAACTCAATAGAAATAATCAAGTATTAATTTTCTTAAACAGAAGGGGTTACGCTTCTTCTTTGATTTGTAAATCTTGCGGATGGGTATCAAATTGTGAAAGGTGCGATGCTCACATGACTGTTCATTACAACCCAAAAATACTTTTATGTCACCACTGTAACAATAAGAAGGAAGTTATTTCTATTTGCCCTTCGTGTAAAAATAATCGTTTTGAATCTTTTGGATTGGGCACTGAAAGGGTAGAGAACTTCCTAAAGCAGAAGTTTAAAGAATATGATGTTTATAGGATAGATAGCGATACAGTTAGAGCAAAAAATTCATTTAAAAAATATCTAGAAATAATAAATAAAGGCAAACCCCTAATTCTAGTAGGAACTCAGATGCTAGCTAAAGGTCATCATTTTCCTGATGTTACCTTGGTGGGTATTCTTGATGCAGATTCAGGTATTTTTAGTGCTGACTTTAGAGGAAGCGAAAGAGTAGCCCAATTGATAACACAAGTCTCTGGAAGGGCAGGCAGAGAAAAAAAGCCAGGAAAGGTTATATTGCAAACATATTGTCGCGACCACCCTCAGATTGAAGAAATCTTAAAAGGAGATTATGAGAGTTTTATAAATAAGATCCTTGATGAAAGGCTTTTAGCAAATGTTCCTCCTTTTAGTCATCAAATTAAACTTCAAGCTGAATCTTTTAATGCATTTCTTTCAAGAGACTTTCTCAACTCATGTATAGACTTTATAAATAGTTCAAATAACAAGTCTCAAGACTTGAGGATAGTTGGTCCGCTTCCTGCTTTAATGGAAAAGAAGTCAGGTTTATTTAGATGGGAATTAAATTTCTTCTCTCATAGTAGAAGCTCTTTACATAAGATGGTCAATTCACTTCAATTTTTTCTTTATGAACCTAAAAAGACAAGAAGAGTTAGATGGTCGTTAGATATAGACCCAGTCTCTACATTGTAGTTATTGGTAACTAAGACCAGTCAATTCGGAGCTTATTTTCCACAGCCTGTCAGCATCTTCTAAACTCTGGGCACCTTTTGTTATAGGGGCCTTTTTACAATCTATAAAATATTCACCAGTTACATTTGTAACTTCTTCTGAAGAGCATAGATAAACTGAAGTTTCTGCACCTTTTTCACTCTTCTTTGCAAAAAGAGGAGAAACAAATTGTATTAGCCAAACTAGGAAGGGGCTATTCTTGTTTTGAGAGCCTATAGATGTAGAAACAAAACCAGGATGAAGACAGTTAGTAGTTAATCCCTTATCTTTATATAAGGTTGCTAGTTTTTTAGTAAATAGAATATTCGCCAATTTTGATTGCCCATAAACTTTGAACATTTTGTATTCTTTTTCAGAATGAAGGTCTTCAAAATTAATTGATTTCAAAAATCGATGTGCATCTGAGGATACGTTTATAACCCTTTTAGTCTGCCCTGCAAGAATTTTATCTAATAAGAGGCAAGTCAAAGCAAAGTATGCCAAGTGATTCACTGCAAAGACTTCTTCAAAACCATCTTCGGTTATCTTTCTTTCAGTATTCATTATTCCAGCATTATTTAATAAGACATCCAAGGGCACATCTAAAGATTTAAAATCTTCAGATGCCTGTTTTATCTGTTTTAAAGAAGATAAGTCGGCAATAATCCCATGAGGTTTTTTACCTGAATGATCAAATATCTCTTTTTCCAAAATTTCAGCTTTATTTCTATCTCTTGCAATAAAATAAATATTAGCCCCGATATCGCTTAGAGCTAGGGCGGCCGATCTACCAATGCCGCTAGTAGCTCCCGTAATAAGACAATTTTTTCCTTCCATGTACTTCTTATTATTATTCAATTCGAATTCCTTGACCAATTTTCATTTTTTCCCAAATAACTTCATTATTATTAGAGTCAACAAAAGTATATTCTCCTACTAATTCATTTCTTTCTTTCTCTACAACCAATTTAAGAAACCCAGGGGATTCAATGTTAAATTTTCCTTTAGGGGACTTTTCAGGAGAACCGCCAGGTAAGCTTCCACTACCAGATATTAGTTGCACTGTACCTTTATTCTCCCCTTCATCAGCAAGGACATGATTGTGTCCAGAAACGTAAAGGTCAAATGAACCAAAAACTTGCGATTTAAGGAATATAGATAACTGTGGAGAAGCTTTATCCCTATCACCAGAACTGAAAAGAGGATGATGAGCAACAGCTATAGAAAATTGGCATTTATCTTTATTTTTCTGCTTGGTCTTTTTTATCCATTCTGTCTGTTCTCTTCGTTTATAGAAAAGATAAAGTTTATCGAAGATTGTTGTATCTAAAGCAAAAAAACATATATTTTCAAAAGACTTGAAGTAATAGTTATTAGGATAATTTATCAATGAGTTATTTTTAGCTATTTTTAAATAAGCTTCTGGATCTTTTTTATAGTCGTGATTCCCTAAAGTTAAAAAGAAGGGTACTTCCTTTTCAAAAATAGCTTTAAAAGGGTCTAAAAAATTTGTTTTAAATCTCGGATCTTCTTCTGAGTCTATGCCACTGGGGTAAACTATATCTCCTGTATGCCAAATAATATTGCAATCAGATTTAGCAATAGATTTAGCCACTAAAGCCTGAATATCGTTTACATGACCTGTGTCACCAACAAAACAAAAGGAGTAATTTTTGCTTTTCTCAGCATTAGTCGATTGAGAAAATAGAAAAAAACTTAGTAAAATTGGGCTAAGAAAAAATAGATATCTCCTGTTTAAAATCATTTTTATTACCCTAAGTTTAAATTAATCTTTGAAAATACTTCTAACAACCTTTCTTCATCTTTCTTTGTAGAGTGATTAAGAATTATATGTACATCTGGAGAAGGTAAAAAGTCCATAAATTTCTCTGGCCACTCTATTATTGATATTGAATCTTTTTTATTGAGATATTCTTCAATTCCAATATTTGATAATTCTTTAATATGACTAATTTGGTAAAAATCAAAATGATGTATTTCAATAGAAGGACTACTGTATAACTCAACTATAGTGTAAGTTGGGCTTTTTACCATTTCTTTAAAGCCAAAACCTTTTACAAACCCTCTAGTTAGAGTGGTTTTTCCAGTTCCCAATTCACCCTGTAAAAATATTAAACAGGGTCCAGGTTCTTTTAATTGCAAAATAAAATTCGATAATTTTTCCCCCATCTCTTCTGTTTCTTTGGGTCCATTTGAAATTAACTTTTTAGAATTCATTATCTACCTAATTAGAAGTCTAGCGTTTTGTATTACTTCTGTTGGAAGAAAGCTAATGCCTAGCTCTAGATAGGAAAGGTCCGCTGCTTTGGAATGCAAGTCAACAGCTGTTTCCGTAGCCTCAATTAAGTTTAATTTTTGTGATATAAAACTTCCGATTATTCCGGCGAGTACATCTCCCATTCCGCCTTTGGCCATACCTGGGTTTCCTGCATCACAAACACCTATCATTTGATTATAATTTTTTCTATAACATACAAGAGAGCCAGATCCTTTAAGAACACAAATTGCTTTAAATTTTCTTTGCAGCTGCCTTATAGATTTAAATCTATCTAATTGAATTTCCTTTGAGGTTTTATTAAGCAATTTAGCTGCTTCTCCAGGGTGAGGAGTTATTACTAGGTTAGTAGGTAGGCCAGAACTAAGTTTTAGTTTTGTAAGGAGGTTTAATCCATCTGCATCAAGCACAATGGGTAGTTTTCTCCTTTTAGCTTCCATAAAAGTTCTTTGAAGCATTTGCTCTGACCAAGCTGAGTTTCCTAAACCTGGTCCCAAAACAACAACAGATGCTTTAGTTAATAATTCTTCTACTTCTTGACCAGACTCAACCCCGTTCACCATTACTTCTGGACAAGAAGATAGTGCGGCTTCAAGATGAACAGGCCTTGTTGCTAAACTTACTAGACCTGCACCTGAATATACTGCTGCTTTTGAAGCTAGTATTGCTGCTCCCCCAAAACCTCTATCACCCCCAATGACTAAAGTGTGGCCAAAGTTACCTTTGTGCGAATCTTCTTTTCGTGTTTTTAGCTTTTTTACACCTTTTTCCATATCTAATTTGTAAGTATTAGGTTTTATTTTATTTTTTAACTTGTAAGAAGCCCCCAGGTCGTTAAATTCAATTATTCCTGATGCTGCTTTCCCAGTTGATGTAAAGCATCCCTTTTTTCTTCCAATGAAGGTAGCAGTTACATCAGCTTCAACATAGCTATCAAGTGCTGAGCCTGTATCGGCACAGATCCCTGAGGGGATATCAATTGAGAGTACTGAGGAAAATTTTTTCTTTGCATTAATCTCATTAATTAAATTTGAAATGCTCTTCCTGACCTTTCCTTTTAATCCCGTTCCTATTAGAGAATCAACAATTACTGAATCCTTTAAGGATTCTTTTTTAAAACTTTGCATAGAAATTGTTTTAACTTTTGCTTTCAAAGCTAATTTATAAGCTTTGTTAGTTATACCTGCTGATACCTTAGGTTTTGCAGTTGTTATGATAAATGATTCTAATCCATGTTCTTTAGCTATCTTTGCAAGCAAATAGCCATCACCTGAATTTTTTCCACTTCCAGAAAAAACATAAATTCTTTTTGTATTTGGCCAATGATTCAATAAAACATTAAAAGAAAATTCAGCTGCCTTTTGCATCAATTGAAAAGCAGATATCTTTTGATTCTTTATAATTAGAGAGTCTAACTTTCTTACTTCTTTTGCACTGTATAAGTTCATAAACATTTTTTTTATTTCTAATTATAGCCTCTACAAACTTTCTCGAATAAACTGCTTTGACTTTAGTATCTATTTATTAGACTAATTTTTATTTTATGAGTGATTTTATAATCAAATTAGAACCCGAAGATGAGTTTAACCACATTCCTGATTCTTCAAGTAATTACAATGAAAGTATGTATTTCAATGTTTTTGACCACGAGAAAAAAATGGGTGGGTGGTTTAGATTAGGCAATAGACCTAACGAAGGCTATGCTGAAATGACCTGTTGTCTTTACCTCCCAGATGGAAGAGTTGGTTTTATGTTTGGTAGACCAAAAATAAAGAACAACGATGAATTTAATGCTGGCGGCATGGTCTTTAGGGTTTTGGAACCCTTTAAAAAATTAACCGTATCGTATAACGGCAAAATCCTTTTACTCGATGATCCAAAGCAAATGGTTAATCCAGGTAAGGCTTTTAAGGCCAATACAACTTCAAATTGTGAAGTAGACCTACAAATACTGGGCATTTCACCAATGTTTGGTGGAGAAACAGTAAGAAAAGATGGAGCTTCTTTGGACATAGATCCCAAGAAGAGTTTTTCTAAAGCTCATTATGAGCAACACACCTCCGGAAAAGGATCAATTAAAGTTGGAGAAGAAGAATGGCAGATTCAAGGGTATGGTTTGAGAGACAAGAGTTGGGGCCCTAGGTATTGGCAAGCAATAGAGTGGTATAGATGGTTAACTATTAATATAAATAAAGACTTAGGCTTTATGTTGAGTATTGTCCATCAAGGAGAGGGTAAGGAACGTAGGGGTGGCTTAGTTCTAAAGAATGGGGTTTATGAGACCATAAAAGACTGTTCTATAGAAAGTGAGTACGACGAAGATTATTACCAAAACAACATTAAAGCCTGGGCCAAAACAGACAAAGAAGAATATGAAATAGAGGGGAGGGTTCTTTCCCTCATTCCCTTAAGAAACAAAAGAAAAGACCCTGAAGGAAAAATGTTAACTACTAGAATTACTGAAGGTATGACAGAGTATAGTTATAAAGGACAAGTTGGATATGGAATGTCTGAATACTTAGATCAGATCATTAAAGATAAACCTCTAGGACCCTAAAAAGTGAAGATAAGTGCAGTTGATCAGTCTCCAATTTTTTCAAACACAGATGCAAACTCTGCAATTAGAGAAACTATAGAACTTGCAAAATTTTGCGATTCTCTTGGCATGCATAGATTTTGGGTAGCTGAGCATCATGGGTCTGATTCTTTTGCAGGCTGTTCACCAGAAATACTTATACCCTCTTTAGCTAATGCAACAAATTCAATCAGGATAGGTTCAGGCGGAGTAATGCTGATGCATTATAGTCCCTATAAGGTAGCAGAGAATTTTAGACTTTTAGAGTCTTTATTCCCAGGCAGAATAGATTTAGGACTAGGAAGAGCCCCAGGCAGTAACCCTTATCAAGCAGGAGCTTTAGCTTATGGATCGAAAACAACAGGAAGTGAATTTTTTAATACAAAATTAAATGATCTAAAGTCATTTCTTTTGGGAGAAAAACCAGAAACTGATGCTTTTGAGTTAGTTGATGTGACTCCAGGGTTAGGAAATCTTCCTGAGCTTTGGTTATTAGTTTCATCGGAGAATGGTGCAGATATAGCCTCCTTTTATGGGTTGCCAATGTCTTTAGCCCATTTTATTGAGAAAGATTGTCTACATTTAGCAGATAGATATAGAAAAAATTTTAAACCCTCTATTTTTTCTGATTCTCCCAGGGTCAGCCTCGCGATCTTTTCAATTTGTGCTGAAACAGACCAACAAGCTATAGAACTTTCAAGTAGTGCTTCGTTATGGAGAAAAAGAATTCAGAAAGGGGAGTCTTCATGTTTCCCTTCTAAAAAGGAAGCCCTAGAAGAGATTGATTATAGTTATTTAAGTGAAACTGAAAGTAGACCCTTTGTGGGTTCTCAAGAAACTATTCAAAAAAGGTTAAATCCAATGGTTAAAGCAGTTAACCCAGAGGAATTAAAAGTTATTACTATTTGCGAACCCTTTCAAGAAAAAAAAGAATCCTATAAGTTGTTAAAAGAGCTATTTAATTAGAGGTAAATCTATATAAATGTTAAGCCTAATCGCAAATAGAACATTGAGTTCTGCTTCACCTTGGCATTTATTCTGTTTATCTGCTTTGTATTTAGCACAAGGCCTTCCTAATGGCTTTTTGTTTTTTGCTATGAACACCTATTTTGCTTCTCAAGGTGCTTCTGTTGTCGAACTAGCAACTTTCTCTTCAATATTGCTTTTACCATGGACAATTAAGTTTTTGCTTGGCCCATTGGTGGATATATATTCTCTTAGAAGATTTGGAAGAAGAAGGTTTTGGATATTATTTAGCCAAATAGGAGTAATAATGGTTCTTCTTCCTATGGCATTCTTAGGTTCTAATCTTTCTATTTATTCTATTGGAGTCCTCGTAATGATAATAAATTTCTTTATAGCATTCCAAGATTTAGCTACAGACGCTTTAGCTGCAGATAGTTTAGAAGAAAAGACTTTAACTAAAGCTAATGGGTTGATGTGGGGAAGCAAGGTAGCAGGAAATGGATTAGGAATGTTTTTGGGAACTGTTTTTTATTTTTCTTATGGAATATCTCAAGGAATAAGCTTACTGATTTTACTAATGTTCTTAATTTTCTTAGTACCTTTGTTTTCTAAAGAGCTTGATTTTAAAATTGGATTCCAAGACTCGGTCATAAGAAGAAATTTTCTAGGTATTGGTAATCTCTTTAAAGAATTTATTTCTGTATTTATAGATAAAAGGGCATTTTGGGCTATTCTCTTTTTATTTTTTATAAACCTAGGTCAAGGAGTTTATGAGGTTATTTATAACAAATTCTTTTTAGAACAACTTGGTTGGACAGGTCAACAGATAGGAAATTTAAGACCATGGGGAATGATTCTGGGAGGATTTACAGGCTTGTTAGTAGGAATAGTCGGAACTTTCTATCAAAGACATCTCTTATTATTTTTATTTATATTTTGTCAGATTATTATTTATTTCTTACTAGGACAATATTCAAGTGGTATTTCTAATGAATATGCTTACGCAGTGGTTTTAGGTTTAGATATGTCTGGAGCTGCGATTTCAGTATGCATGTTCGCAACCTTTATGGCTTTATGTACCTCCCAATCGAGTGCAACAAATTTTGGTATTTTTATGGGTCTGGCTAATATTTCTACCTTAATAGGTAATAATTTGGCACCTATTTTTATGGCTAATTTTAGTTATTCCGGCTCTTTTTTATTTTGTTCTTTATCTCTTGTACCAACTGCATTAATAGCTTTCAAATTAGCAAAAAAAGTTTAAATACTTAATAGAAACTCCTTGAGATATTTACCAATTTCATTTGGAGATATTTCTTGGATAAAGTGCCCACCTTTTACGGTAACTTCTTTTTGGTTTGGCCACAATCTAGCTCTTTCTCGCTGCTTACCAACTAGTATTGAACCCGGTTCTGCATTAACAAATAATTTTGGTATATCGGAATTTCCTAAAAACTCCTCATACTCTTGAACAATCTTTACTACTTCTCTCGGTTCTCCAGCTATCGGAATTTGCCTTGGCCAAGTTAAAGTAGGCCTTCTATCTTCGCCTGAGTTGAAGAATGGTTTAAGATAAGTTTGCATTTCTTCACTGTCCATCTCAAGTCTTGTATCTCCAGATAAAACTCTTTCTACAAAGTAGTTCTTTTCTAGAATTAGCTCTTCCCCCGCATCAGATCTAAATAATTGAAAAGTTTTTCTAGCAACTTCAGGCCACTCTTCCCAACTATCTATTGGACAAACAATTGCTTCCATATAAGTAATACTTTTAATTTTCGAAGGGTTAATTTTTGCCCAATTAAATCCTAAGGCTGAACCCCAATCATGGATTACAAGACTGACATTATCTAAATCTAGTTCATCCAATAATTTGTAGAGAAATTTTGAATGTTCTAAAAATGTATATTTTTCTGGCCCTGAATCATCTAGTTTTTCAGAATCACCCATTCCTATTAGATCAGGAGCAATAACTCTTCCCACTTCTTCGGCATAAGGGATTATATTTCGCCATAGATATGAGGAAGTTGGGTTCCCGTGTAAAAAGACTGTTGGATCACCTTGACCCTCATCTATGTAAGCCATTTTTTTCCCGTGGATTTCTAGAAACTTCTTTTTGTAATTAAACTTAGCAGAATTTTTGTTGTTCATTTTCCCCCTTTTTATCTTTTAATTATATCTTTTATCCCATGTTATTAATAAGGCAGGAAATAAAAGTAGATCTATTATTAAAGCAGATAAAAAGGCTATAGATGAAAAAAGTACAAACCCATGTATAGGAATAAAGAAAGCCTGCAATAAAACTAAAAAGCCAGCAATTAAACTTAAAGATGTAATTAATAAAGCAAAACCTACTGTTTCAAAGGCGTATTCAGCCGCCTCCTCTGCACCAAGATTTTTTTGCCTTCTTGCGTGTAGATATTTACTTAAAAAATGAACCGTAAAATCAACAATAATTCCTAGGGTGGTACCCATGCCAATTCCAACAAGCATAGAAATTTCACCGCTAACTATAGCCCAAACACCAAAGGCTACTCCTACAGGCAATACATTTGTTACAGAAGTTAATATTCCATATTTAAAAGATCTAAAAAATAGGATTATTGTTGTTGTAATTAAGACTATGCCTATGCCAAGGGCATAAATAAGTTGGGTAAATAGTAGCTTGGACATGAAAGCAAAAATAGGCCTTGTACCTGTTCCGATAGAAACCATGTCTTTTGGCATATGCTTTAAGGCATAGTCATTTACCCTTTGGTTAAACTCTCTATACTCTAGAGACCCTAACTCTTTTAGAGATGCTACCAATTTAATCGATTCTTTGTTTTGGCTAATAGAATTTGTTAAGTCTAGGCCGTAAGGAAGGGACATCTCGTAGAAAAAAAGATATTGGGCACTAAGATCGGGCTCTTCTGGAATTACATTCCATTCCTCTTTCTTACCATGAAGAGTTTTGTTGAGATTCTTCATTATTTTAGAAAGGGAGCTAACGTGAAGGACCTCTTCGTTTGAAGTTAACCACTCAGAAAACTTATCTACTTCTCTCAAAAAATCAGGATCAGATACTGTACCTTGACTCTTTAGCTCATAGCTTACAGGAAAAGTTCCTCCAATCCTTTGGCTTATCCATTTACTGTCAGCGGCAGAAGTCGTGTACCTTTCAGAGTAAAATTCTAAAGGATTATCATTTGTTTTATTTAAAGGGATAAAAGCTAATAAAAAACAAGATATAGCTGGAACAATAAACAATAATTTCTTGTAATTCTTAATGCTGAATAGCCCGAGCTTTTTTGCAAAATTTCTTTGAAAGTTAATATTTTTTGATTGCTCCACATTAAAATAACTCACAATTGGGGCAAGTAGTAAGATAGTAAATATAAAAGCTAGGAAGACTCCAACTGCAACTCCATTGCCTATACCCCTTAAGGGCTCTACAGGTGCAAGGTTTAGAGTTAAAAAACCAATAGCTGTTGTTAGAGAAGTAAGAAACAAAGGTTGTAAGTTCAATTTAAGACTTTCAAGCATTGCTTCTTTACTTTTTGTGGAAGAATCTAGATTTTGAAAGTATAGACTGAATAAATGGACACAATCCGCGACTGCTAATGTTGCAATTAGTATCGGAACCATAATGAAAGGTTGGGCTATGTCTCCACTCATGAAACCTATGGATCCCATAGCACTTACAACACTAACTAAGATAACCATGAAAGATCCCGTAACGGCCACTAGGCTTCTCAAAAGCAGAAAAAGTGTTAGTAGAATTATTAAAATAGCTGTAGGCATTAGTTTTGGCATTTGTGCCTTAAGCAACATTGGGCTCTGATATTCCATATAAACAATTCCTGAAATGATTAGATCAACTTCAGGATGGGTTTTTCTAGCCTCCTCCAGGAAACCTAATACATAATTCAAGGATTCTTGGTATTCTCTTTCAATGTCATTTCTTGGGGGGTCAAAAACAATATTGATTAAAGAAGTTTTTTTGTCTTTAGAGATAATTGCACCATAAGCAAGTTCTTCACCTTCAATAATTATTTCCTTTTCTTTTAAGGTCTTAAGATCATAATTACTAGAATTCTCTATAAAAGGCTCAATGAACAAGTCATCTCCATCCGCAGATACATAAGAATAGTTAGATAAAGAGTCAACCCTTAACGAATGCGGAGTTTTCCAGGCCTTTTCTGTTAGATCTTCAATTAAAGACAAAGTTTCGTTGGTAAAAACAGTACCTTCTTTAACTCCAATGCCAATTACTGCATTATCCATAGAAGAATATGTATCTTCTATCTTCAAGTGCGAAGTTGTTATAGGGTCATTTTCAGGAAAGAAAGCGTTTATGTCTGGATTAAAACTTATCTTCGATAGTCCTTGGGCTAATCCAGCAAGAATTAGAAGAGAAATTATTATACAAATAGGTCTGTATCGCATAATACTTTCAGCTAGGAAATTGACGTCCAATAATTTTTTCATTTTCTTAATTTCCTAAATAATAAATAAATTCAAGTCTGACAAAATCATCTTGTTTTAAATACTCAAACATTTTTTGCATCTTGTTTGAATCATTTCCTCCATTAAAATAAATAGACTCGAAGGACATTCTGCAACAATTCCCGATTCTTCTAGAGGCTTCCACAAAAACATTAGTCTCTCCTGTTTCTTCATTTCTCATAACACCAGAAAGGATTTGTGAGTCATACATGTCGTTGAAGGTTAATCTAGTTCCTAATGCTAAAGGGGATTCTTCATATCGATCATCGTAATTGAGTTCCAATATCCACCCCAAATCTAATCTAGAGCTTAATATTCCAACTTGAGTATATTCAAAACCAACAGTAGCTGCAGAAAATCTATCGCCTTGACCTGATCTACTTATAGCTTCTAATTTAAGTGCAAGACCACCCATAATATAGAGAGCTTCTAATCCTGTCTGGTCAATTATTCCATAATAAGGTGTCTTAGAGCTTGCAGTTTTATTGACAAACTTAGGTTCTCTAGAAGTTCCAGAAAAATGCGAAAGAGCTATCTCTAAGTTTCGATATGATTGGCTCCATCTAAAAGCGAAATCAGTACGTAAGTTTTTTGCACCAGATTCATATATTGCAGAATTTGTATCAATTAAGAATGGTGCTCTAAGCCTTCCCTTTTCTCCAGCAAAAGTCCTCTCCCTAAATCCTATAAGGGCATAGATATCTAGAACACCCCAATCTCTTTCTAAAGAAAAATTTATCATAGGTTGACCTAATTTATCTTCACCATCAAAACTTTCTACTTGATCAGTTTGATTAATAATATCCACCCTATGCACGGTCTCTGTTACTCCCCAAAAATCTCTTCTTATACCAATTCTTGTTTCATAAGAGTTTTTCACTTTAATTAAACTTAAATCCTGAATATCAAAAAGATTCCTCTCATTATCTAAAGAGTCCTTTCTAATTTTTGTTTTGAAAGTAAAGGAAGTGTTTTGATCTTCTGACTCAAAGTAAAATTCTGGTGACAAGGTAAAAGAATAGTGATTTTTTTGTTGGTCGAATAAACCTTGTTCAGAGAAAGATCTATTTTCAAAAGAAACTTCTCCATATCTTTCAACTTTCGAATAGAGAAAACTACTAGAAAGAATTATAGAGATTATTAAAGAGACTTTAGTAATATCGCAAGAAAAACTACAAACCATTTATTTTGATCTTTTAAGACTGTTTTGGGTAAAGTCTTTATCGGATAACCCTGTATTAAATAACAGCGCTTCAAAAAATAAGGTTGTTGTTTTATTTGTTTGGTGATTAATCATATGAATCTCATTTGGGCGCCAGAATTTATTCATATATTTTTTGTAATTTGAAAAGGTTTGAGTTTTAACATGAAACGATTTCCTATCGAAATGGTTAATTTGATGAATCAGGTAATTAGATTTACTAATCCAAACAATCTGTTTTGTGTAACCAGAGTAGGGATCTAGTGGAATCCTTTTAATAACATAGGTTTCTTTTCCGTTTAGTTTTTCTTCTCTTAAGTACTCATAAGAGTATTTTTCTACCTCTTGAAAAGAGAGGTCTTCTAGTGAGAATTCACTACCTAAGAAAGGCCCTGTTCTATTTTTTGAAGCCACTCTCTTTACTCTTTTAAGAGCAGGCAGATAAAGCCATTGCTCATCAGAACCTACTTTATGAGCGTGGCTTAGCACGGCGACACCACGAACATCTCTTGGACTGTCAAAAACTATTAAACTTTTATCTCCATCTTCAGGAACTTCAAGTAGCCGCATTTCCATTACTCTCTCAGTTACCAAACCCTTCCTGTCTTTCAAAGTCATTCTCAGGGTTGTTTTACTATCTCCATATCCCGAAAAGCTTTCATCGGCTTTCAGTGCTATTTCTAAACCTCGATTTAATTCTTTTGGACTTAGTAGGCTAAAAAAAAGTAGGAATATTATGGAAAAGTGGACTTTATTGAGTTTTTTCATCTGATTTGTATTTTATATACTTTAACTAAAAAGAGTTAATAATAAAGTAGGTTGCATGATAATTTCGAGAGGTTATAGTTACTGTCCGTTTGAATCTTTGAGGAAAAAATATGCTTAAAACTAGAATTACAGAATTATTTGGCATCAAGCACCCTATTATCCAAGGTGGAATGCAGTGGGTTGGAACCGGAGAATTAGTTTCTGCAGTAGCAAATGCAGGAGCTTTAGGAATATTAACTGCTTTAACTCAGCCTACTCCAGAAGCCTTGAGTAAAGAGATAGAAAGGACACGGGAAATGACTGATCAACCTTTTGGAGTAAACTTAACGATACTTCCTGCAATCAAACCTCCTCCTTATGAAGAATATGCTCAATCTATAGTTGGATCGGGTATAAAGATTGTAGAGACGGCCGGTAGAAGCCCCGAACCTTTTATGGAACTTTTTAAGGCCTACGATGTTAAGGTAATTCATAAGTGCACATCAGTTAGGCATGCACTAAAAGCCCAAGATGTCGGTTGCGATGCTGTAACTATAGATGGGTTTGAGTGTGCAGGTCACCCCGGAGAAGACGATATCCCTTCTTTAGTTTTACTTCCTCAAGCTGCAGAAGCTTTGGATATACCAGTGGCAGGTTGTGGAGGATTTAGTGATGCAAAAAGTTTAGTTGCAGCGTTAGCATTAGGTGGTGAGGCAATAGTTATGGGGACTAGGTTTATGGCAACCAAAGAGTCCTTGATTCACCAGAATGTAAAGGACAAGATGACCGAAGCTGATGAGCGTTCTACCAACCTAATGTTTAGAACTATGCACAATACAGCAAGGGTATTTAAAAATACTATTTCAGATCAAGTAGTCGAGATAGAGTCAACCGGAACAGCTACTTTTGAAGACGTTCAAGAGTTAGTTGCCGGACAAAGAGGTAAGGGGGTTTTTGAAGTAGGTGACCTTGAAGCAGGAGTTTGGTCTGCTGGTATTTCTGTTGCAAGAGTTAAGGATGTTCCTACCTGTGATGAGCTTGTATCAAGACTAGTTTCTGATGCTGAGGCAATTATGGATGGTAGATTAAAAGAAGTTAGAGCGTCATAAAAAAACTCTAATGGAAGAAATAGAAGTTTTTTTTATAGCCAACTTAAAAATAGAAGATAAGGAAACCTATAGGATATATGAAAAAGGCTTTTTCCCCATTTTGAAAAAGCATGGTGGAGAATTTGTTACATTCGATGACTCAATAGAGCACTTAGAAGGTCATAGTCCTCTTGAAGGAAGGGTAGTAATTTTTAAATTCCCCTCAGAAGAAATTGCCAAGGGTTGGTACAACGACCCTGAATATCAAAAGCTATCTAAATACAGAAGGGAAGGAGCTCCAATAGTATCTCTTACTATGGTGAGAGGAGTTCCGTCCAAAAAATAAAGATTACCAATTTAGATCTATCTTTTTAATAGCCTTTGCTAACTCAATGGGTCTATCTAATAGAACATGGTGATGAGCTTCTTTAATTTCTATTACTTTAGTATCTTCTTTGAATTTGGACTTCATATATTTAAGGATATTTGGAGTAACTAGAGCGCTGTTTTCGCCATATATATAACCTAAAGGACAGGACAGTCCAAAAGCACTATTTTTAGGCATACTTGGATAACCAAGTTTATTAAAAAGGGTATCATCAAATTTCCATTCAAAGCCCCCATTTATTTCTTGAATTGAACTTTTTGCTATGTAGTCCAAGATAAATTGAAAAGCTATAGGCTGATCAGGGGCTAGCTTAAAACGCTCTAGGATTGCCTTCTCATTTGGGTAAGTTTTCCTTTTCCTTATGGGGCCACTCCCTCTATGGTTGGAATAATCAAAATCTGGTGGTCTTATTGGAGAGTCTATCATTATGACTCCCTTAACTAATTCTGAAGCTAGATTTGCTGCATGAATGCTCATGTAGCCTCCTAAACTATGACCACAAATTATAGGACTACAAGGTCTGCTTTCAAAAAATCCAGAATCTTCTGCAACAGCTAAAATCTCTTTACCGTAAGTCTCAGGAGTATAGTTTTCTCTGTGATCACTATTGCCCATCCCAGTTAGATCTAAAGCACAAACTTCATATTGATCTAATAATAATGGCGCTACAAAGTCCCACCAGTGGGAGTGTGCTCCACTACCATGGACTAGTACAATTCCTGGGTTATTGGGATTACCCCATTTTTGATAAAAAATATTCGCATTTTCTACTCTTATCAAATGTTTAGATTTTGGTTCAGAAATAAATTTATTAAAGAGATCTTCTGTAAGCTGATCCATATTTGCTCTCCTTTAGCAAAAAATTATCTAGCCATATTTTTTCAATTAACTAGTCTATACCAATCTCATAAAGCATAATAAAAAACATGAATGAACAATTAAAACAAGTTAACCATCAATTTGCTGACCCTAAAGAGGCTCCTGCAGAACCTAAACCGGCGGCAACAGTATTACTTGTTAGGGACATAGAGGGAGAGGGAATCGAAGTTTTTTTAATTGAGAGAGCAGCTAAAACTAACTTTGGAGGAGCTTATGTTTTTCCAGGTGGAAAAGTAGACTTAGAGGATTCATCTGAACATTTAAGCGAGATTTGTCGAGGCGTAAGCGACAAAGATGCATCATCGGCCTTGGGAATTGAGAGTGGTGGACTTGCTTATTGGGTAGCAGTCATAAGAGAGTGCTTTGAAGAAGCTGGAATACTTTTAGCTTATAGGAGAGATGGGAGCAACTTTGACCCTAAGGATAATTCAGAAAATGAACGTTTTATCAGTTATAGAAAGAGACTTAATGATAGAGAGCCTGTTTTAGCTGAGATGTGTAAGAACGAAGAGCTTTTTTTAGCTACGGATAGATTGGCTTACTTGGCTCATTGGATTACCCCCAAGGTAGAAAAAAGAAGATATGACACAAGGTTTTTTATTGCTCAAGCTCCAGAAGGACAAGAAGCTATTCATGATGGATCTGAAAGTGTAAATAGCTTATGGATAAAACCAGAAGAAGCATTAGCTCAATTTGAACAAGGTAAATTGCTCTTGATTATGCCCACTATAAAAAATCTAGAGAGCATTTGTGGGTATAACAATACAAAAGAACTTCTAGAAGAAAAGAATTCTATAAACCCATATGATATTGCTACCGTAGAGCCTAAATTTTTTATGAAAGATGGCAAATATGTCGGTTTATTACCTGGTGATGAGGGATATGAAAATCACTAATAACTTTAAATAATGCAAGCAGAAGAGATAATACAAGTTACTCCTTTAGTAAAGAGAATAACAGCAGGAAATTCAAGCGTTTTCACTGGTCCAGGAACCAATACTTATATTATCGGGAATAAGGAAGATCTTACCGTAGTTGATCCTGGGCCTGCAATAAAGGATCACATAGAAGCAATAGTTTCTTCGTCTTTAAATTTAAATCGTATTGTTGTAACTCATACTCATCTTGATCATTCGCCGGGTGTGAGTCTTCTTCAAGACATGGTTGACATACCTGCATACGGTTTATTAACAGAATCTACAAGACACCAGGACGCAACATTTAAACCAAATGGAATACTCTCTCATGGCGACGTCATAGAAGCAAAAGACCATACTCTGGAAGTTATTCATACCCCGGGTCATGCATCAAATCATCTCTGTTTTCTTTTAAAAGAAGAGAAACTCTTATTTACAGGAGACCATATTATGAATGGATCAACTGTGGTTATTTCACCACCAGATGGCAATATGCAAGACTATTTAGATTCGCTAAGAATGTTAAAAGAATATGACCTAAAGACCATAGCGCCTGGTCATGGTGACTTATTACAAGACCCTCATTCTGTAGCTGAATGGATCATTAAGCACCGATTGGAAAGAGAAGAGAAGGTTATACAGGCAATTAAAGAAGAAACTAGCGGAAATCCAGACACACTAGTTGAAAAAGTTTATGGGGATGTTGATGCATCTTTATTTCCTATAGCTAAATGGTCTTTAGAAGCTCACCTTATAAAGTTGTTAAATGAAAAGAAGGTTAGAAAAGAGGATAATCAGTTTGTCTGGATAGGTGGTAACTAATTAAATCTAATTCCAGTTCCATCAACTCCACAATAACCATCAGGGTTTTTAGCTAAATACTGTTGGTGATAATGTTCAGCATAATAAAACTCTCCAACTGAATTAATTTCGGTAGTGATATAACCAAACCCTTTTTCGCTTAGTAATTTCTGATATTTTTCTTTAGTTTTGAAAGCTAAGTTTCTTTGATCTTCACCAAAGCAATAAATACCAGACCTATACTGGGTTCCAATATCATTTCCCTGCTGCATGCCTTGGGTGGGGTCATGCTGTTCCCAAAAAGTTATTAGAAGACTTTCAAATGTAATTATGGATGGATCAAAAACAACTAAGACAGTCTCATTGTGGCCTGTAAAACCCGTACAAACTTCTCTATAAGTAGGGTTTTCAGTAAAACCCGATGAATAGCCCACAGCTGTAGTATAAACCCCATCCGTTTCCCAAAACTTTCTTTCTACTCCCCAAAAACAACCCATACCAAAGACCGTTTTTTCATAATTTTTTGGAAAAGGACCCTTTAAGGGGGTGCCTTTAACAAAGTGTTCTTTTGGGACCTCAATTTCTTCAGTTCTTCCTGGTAGGGCCTCAGACTTAGAAGGAAGAATAGATTTTTTATTTATTAAATCATTCAAAGACATTTATTGGTTCTCTCTATTTTTTATTAGTTCTTCTACTACGCTTGGTTCAGCTAATGTTGAAGTATCTCCAAGCTCAGTTATTTCATTTGAGGCAATTTTTCTTAAAATTCTACGCATAATCTTACCTGATCTTGTTTTTGGAAGGCTTGGTGACCATTGAATTATATCTGGTTTTGCTATAGCTCCAATCTCTTTAGATACTAAGTTGATTAGTTCACTTCTAATTTCGTCATCGGGTTCTATCCCAGTCATTAGTGTTACATAACAATAGATTCCTTGCCCTTTAATTTCATGCTCATAACCTACAACTGCTGCTTCAGCTACTTTTTCATGTAAAACAAGAGCACTCTCTATCTCTGCTGTTCCAAGACGATGCCCTGATACATTAAGGACATCATCAACTCTTCCCGTAATCCAGTAATATCCATCCTTATCTCTTTTTGCTCCATCTCCAGTTGCGTAGTAGCCAGGGTAAAGGGTGTAGTAGGTTTCTACGCACCTCTTGTGATCACCAAATACGGTTCTTATTTGAGAAGGCCAACTTCTTTTTATTACCAGGTTGCCAGATCCTTCTCCTTTGATTTCATTTCCTTCTTCATCTAACAGAGCAGGTTCAACTCCAAAAAAAGGTTTAGTTGCACTTCCAGGCTTTTGGGGTGTTGAGCCAGCCAACGGGCTTATCATTGCAGCTCCAGTTTCTGTTTGCCACCAGGTATCTACTATAGGAGATTTCTTATTTCCTACGGAATTGTAATACCATTCCCAAGCTTCAGGGTTTATAGGTTCTCCGACAGTCCCAAGAACTCTAATCGACTTCCTAGATGTAGATTCTAGGGGTGTATCTCCTTGAGCCATTAGAGCTCTTAAAGCAGTAGGAGCGGTGTAAAAGATATTGACTTTGTGCTTGTCTACTATTTCCCAAAATCTTGAGAAGCTAGGATAGGTAGGTATTCCTTCAAACATTAAGGTTGTTGCTCCATTTGATAGGGGTCCATAGACTATATAGGAATGTCCTGTTATCCAGCCCACATCTGCTGTACACCAATAAATATCTCCATCATGATAATCAAATACAAGTTTATGGCTCATAGTTGATTGTAATAAGTACCCCCCGGTCGTATGAAGAACTCCCTTAGGTTTTCCAGTTGATCCAGAAGTATAAAGAATGAATAAAGGGTCTTCAGAATCCATTTCTTCAGGTTTGCAATCTGCAGAGGCGGATTTAACCATCTCTTCATATGATATATCTCTTCCCTCTATCCAGTTTATATTGGACCCAGTTCGTTCAACTACAAAGACTGTGTGAACATTAGGGCAATTTTTTAAAGCAGCATCAACGTTTTCTTTAAGAGGTACTTTCTTAGCTCCCCTTAATCCTTCATCTGCTGTTATGACAGTTTGGCAATCAGAATCTAAAATTCTGTCTTTTAAAGACTCTGGAGAAAAGCCTCCAAAAACTACAGAGTGTATTGCTCCTATCCTGCTACAAGCTAACATCGCATAAGCTGCTTCAGGTATCATTGGCATATATATGCAGACTCTATCTCCTTTTTTTACTCCTCGATCTTTTAGGGCATTAGCAAATTTACATACATTTACATGCAATTCTGAATAGGTAATCTTTTTTGAAATGGAAGGATCATCTCCCTCCCAAATTATTGCTATGTCATCTGGTTTACTTTCTAGATGTCTATCAATACAGTTTATTGAAGCATTGATCTTTCCTCCTATAAACCATGAAACTTCCCCTTTAATAAGATTACTATTAGAAACCTTAGTCCAGGGTGAAATCCAATCTAAATATTTTTTAGCCTGAGCATCCCAAAATGAATCCGGATCCTTTAAAGAATTTTCATAGAGCGATTGGTAATCCTCCTCACTTAATAAAGAACCTTCTTTCACTTTTTTAGGAACTTCATAAACTACTTTTCCAGACATATTTATCTTTAAGCTAAAGAAGGAGAAGGGTTAAAGTACATCATTCTTCCTTCTGGGTTATTAAAATATTCTAATAATTTTTCTAAAAGAACTGAATAATGATCTTTATTATGAGCTAAGTCTAGAAATTCTGAATTTACTATTAATACTGGAGATCTATTGAAGCTAAGAAAAAATTCTTTATAAGATTCATTTAAAGATTCAAGGTAGTCAAAAGAAATATTCCTTTCCATTTCTATGCCTCTCTGCAAAACTCTTTCATATAGGGTCTTAGTTTCCGCTTGTAGGTATACTACTACATCAGGAGATGGGAGATCTATGGAGAGATAGTCATAGATTTGTTCATAAAGGGACAGTTCATGTTTTGTTAATGTAACTTTTGCAAAAAGCTTATCTTTATCAAGTAAAAAATCAGATACTCTTACCGGACTAAAAATATCTCCCTGTTTTAATTCTTTTATCTGGTTTACCCTTTGAAATAGAAAGAAAAGCTGGGTTGCTAGGGCTGCTTGAGAAGGATTTCTATAGAATTCGTTTAGAAAAGGATTTTCTGAGGGCTTTTCAAAAAAAGTTTCATATTCTAGCGATTTTGCTAAAAGTGAAGCTAAAGTTGTTTTACCAACTCCAATAGGTCCTTCAACGGCAATAAATTTAGGAATTTTATTATATTTTCTTAAGTCTAAGACTTCTTTCTCCACTTCAGCATGTCAAAATTTATGCTGATCATTTTACAAGTATTTTAGTAGGAAAGTTTTTTAATCTATTTAAATTGAGAAGTTTTATTATCCACCAAATTTTTGTTTCTCAGATATTTCTTCGAGCGTCTTACAGTCTATGCAAAGGCTAGCAGTAGGTCGGGCTTCCAACCTTCTAATTCCTATCTCAACACCACAAAAAGGGTTAGAACAAAATCCGTAATCTGAATTAGTTAAGTCTTCAATAGATTTTTCAATCTTAGCAAGAAGCTTTCTTTCTCTTTCTCTAGTTCTTATTTCCAAAGAAAACACCTCTTCATGAGTTGCTCTATCAGCTTCATCTGCATAATGATTACCTCCACTTTGTATTTCATTGACAGTTTTATCCTGTTCCATCTGAAGCATTTTTTTCCATAATTGCAGAATGTTAGAAAAATGTTTCTTTTGCTTGGCGCTCATATATTTTTCTTTCTTGCTTAACTTATAGGGCTCAATCGAAGCCAGAAATGTTTCTTCGTCTTTATATTTAGAATTTACTTTTGTTGTTTTCCTAGTATTTCTTTTTGGAGCTGCTTTACTTTTAGTATTTTTTTTAACTGTAGTTTTTTTAACCGCAGTTTTTTTTGCTGCAGGTTTCTTAGTTTGCGTTTTTTTAGCTTTAGTATCTTTTGTAGATTTTTTTGGCATTATTAGATGATATTTATATAGGCTTTCTTTAAGCGCGCAGCAATTTATCAGAATATTTTTTTAATAGCTAGAAAAAATTATTCTTTATTTGAAAATATTCTTCTTTTAATAATCTTGGACCAACATTGCTTACAACTTTAGAAGCTGCGTAGCAGCCAAATATAGCTCCCTTTTCTAAGCTTGAACCTGAACTAATAGAGTATAAAACTGCTCCAGCGAACATGTCTCCGGCACCATTAGTATCTATAGCATTCACTTTAATTCCAGGAATATTGAATTCATTTTTTCCGTCAAATCCTATACAACCATTTGAACCTTGTGTGATTAAGAAATTAGGTGATATTTCTTTAAAAATTTGGAAAGCATTTGATAAGTCATCTGTTTCAGTATAAGCCAGAGCTTCATCTTCATTGCAGAATATAAGATCACAATTCATATCTAGAAGAGTTTTAATTTCACCCTTGAAGGCATGTACTATATTAGGGTCTGAAAGAGAAATTGAAACTTTAGTGTTATTGTCTTTTGCAGCCTGTACTGCCTTTTTGCAAACTTCCATTCCTTTTGGTGATGCAACAAGATAGCCTTCCAAGAATAAATAATTAGAAGCTTTAATTATTTTTTCTTCTAAATCAGATGCTTTGAATTCTGTGTTAATTCCTAAATTAGTGCACATAGTCCTTTCTGCATCATCAGAAACCATAACTAAACATCTTCCAGAAGAAAGATCTGATGAAATCGGTGGGTTTGTATGATTTACATTATTAGATGAAAGATCTTCTATATAAAATCTCCCATGATCATCATCAGAAACTATACAGGTCATATGGCACTTAGCCCCAAATAGAGAAGCTGCAACTGTAGAGTTTGTACCAGAACCTCCACAAGCTTTATCAGAAGTTTTACCCATCTCTGTTAATTCTTTGATTAAAGCTTCTTGATCTCCTCTTTCAATAAGAGTCATGGAGCCTTTTGGTATTCCATAGCTTATTAGATTTCTCTCATATCTTTTGTCTATACTAAAAGTAAAATCTACTAAAGCACTACCAACAGAACATATGTCATAGTTCATTTTTTTGTCCAAAATTTTTTTAAAAAACGTAGACTGTTGTAATTAGACAATTTTATCAAGTGATAAATGAAAATTAAGTTAACTTTAACTTCACTAGGCCTTATTTGTTTAACGGCACTAATAGTTGTAGCTATTGCTATGGTGGCTATTATTAACTTCAAGGTAACTAATAAACTAGAGGGGGTACTATGGACAATTCCAGCAAAAATCTACTCAAGGCCTCTAGAGTTAGCTGAGGGCAGTAGAGTCAATTTAGACCATTTAGAAAAAGAATTAAAAATTCTTTCTTATGAAGAGGTCTCTGGATCTCTAAATTCTCCTGGTCAATATTCCTTTACAGGGAATATTTTAAATATCTATACCAGAGGCTTTGAAAATAATGAATCTGAGATATATAAGTTAAAAATTCTTAATGAAAGAATTGAAAGCATTAGAAGAAGAGACAACATACCTATAGATTTATTTGAACTTGAACCTTTGGCCATAGGAGGTGTTTATCCGTCTCATTTTGAAGAACGTCTATTACTTAATTCTTCTCAAGTGCCTGAAGACTTAAAACAGATAATTCTTGCAGTTGAAGACAGAAATTTTTTTAATCATTTTGGAATCTCTTTTAAGGCTATCCTTCGGGCCTTAGTTCGAAATACCCAAGCTATGGGTATTCAAGAAGGTGGCAGCACCATCACGCAACAGTTAGCAAAAAGCTTGTTTTTTTCTTCAGAGCAGACCATTAGAAGAAAAATTAAAGAGGCCATAGCTGCTGTATTAATTGAATTACATTATTCGAAGGATGAAATACTTTTAGCATATGTTAATGATGTTTTTATTGCTCAATCTGGGAGGAGAGCAATACATGGTTTTGGTTCCGCATCACTTTTCTTTTTCGGCACAACATTAGAGAATTTAAGCATAGACCAGAAAGCTTTATTAGTTGGGATGTTAAAAGGCCCTTCTATTTATAACCCCTCAAGAAATCCCAATAGATCTTTAGCTAGAAGAAATCTAGTTTTAGAGCAAATTAGAGATCAAAATTTAATTTCAAAGAAAGAATATTTAAACCTAATATCAAAACCAATTAGAGTAATTCAGCCTTCTTATAGGAGTATTTCTAAATACCCTTCATTTAGTGATCTAGTTGTTTTAGATCTAAGAAAAAATTTCAAAGAAAGAGACCTTAGAACAGAAGGATTAAAAGTTATCACAAATCTTGATCCGGTCATTCAAGACTTACTTGAATCAAATTTAAAGGAAACAAAGAAAGAACTAATAAAGAGGTATGGAAAAAGGTTAAATGATCTTCAGGGGGCTGCATTAGTCATTGATTCCTTTACAGGAGAAATAAAAGGAACTGTAGGTAATATAGAAACTAAGATCTCAGGTTTTAATAGATCAATAAATGCACTAAGACCCATAGGATCGTTAATAAAACCCTTCATATATCTTGCTGCCTTAGAAGAAAAGGAAAAATACCATCTTTCAACAATTTTAGATGATTCTGCACTTTCTGTAGACCTAGATAATGGCGAGGTTTGGGAACCAAATAACTTTGATAAAAAATTCCATGGAGAAGTTCCTCTCTATCTAGCTCTTTCTGAATCTTATAACATTGCTACTACAAGACTTGGAATGGAAATCGGTTATTCAAAATTGAATAAAACCTTTAATAAATTAGGTATAAAAAGAAATATAAAAGAATATCCCTCCTTATTTGTTGGAGCTTTCGAACTTACGCCTTTTGAAGCAATTCAGGCCTATCAAACAATAGCTTCTAATGGTTTTTCTTCACCTCTAAGTTCCATTAGGTCTGTTGAAAATGAAAACAAAGATTTATCTTTTTCATATCCATTACAAATAGAACAAAAATTTAGAAATGAGCCAATTTTCTTATTAAAATTCGCATTACAACAAACTTTCATTGATGGAACTGCAAGAGGTTACTCAAAGAATATAATTAATAAGTGGAATGTTGGGGGAAAAACAGGCACTTCAGATGATCAGAGAGATAGCTGGTTTGTTGGTTATGCAGGAGAGTATCTAGCTTTGATTTGGCTAGGTTTTGATGATAATAGGAAGTCTCCTCTTACTGGAAGGACTGGAGCTCTTCAAGTATGGAAAAAACTAATGAATGATTTGGATCCATTATCTTTATCATTAAAACAACCCTCTAAAGTAAAATTTGAATGGATTGATTCTGTAGATGGATTATTAAGTGGAAGAGGTTGTAAAGCATCTATTCAAATACCATATATAATCGGTACTGAACCGGATTACTTGCCGTTAAATAGAAGAAAATGCAGGGGTCAAGATATTTCCTATAAATCAAAGGTAGTAGGTAAGATCAAAGAAGTCATCGAAGGAAAAAATGAAAGTAATTAGTTTTTATTTAATTTCATTATCTTTGTGTTTTCTTATTAGTTGTTCTGGACTACAAAAAAAAGAATTGGGTCCTAAAGATTTAGAAATTGAAGCTTTATCAAGCTCAATTAAACTTCTATCTGATGATATGGGGCTATTAAAGAATGAGATCCTCAAAATTAATGCAAAAAAACCTTCAGTTCAGAGAATCATAGTTGAAGCTGATAATTTTTGGGAAAAAGGGGACTTATCAAACTCGAGTTCCCTTTTAGAAAGGGCTCTTAGAATAGCTAAAAATGAAAGTGCTGTTTATTTAAGACTATCTCATCTGAGACTAGAACAAGGCTTAGCTAAAGAGTCTTCTGCTTTTGCTTCTAGAGGACTAATAAATAAAGAAGCTTCTGCTTGGGAAGTTGTTTTGCTGAGTATTTATACAAATAATAGCTAGATAACTAAATTTAAATCAAAGGTAGGGCAAACAAATTTATTTGTTAGCTTGCTGTAATTACTTATAATGCCGGCCCCATCTATTTAGGTTAGTAAACTTGAAAAAATCTAAGGTAAAAATAGGAATTATAGGAGCTTCTGGATATGCAGGAGAAGAACTATTTAGGTTATTAATTAAGCACCCAAATTCAAATCTACTAGCTGTAAGCTCAAGACAATTATCCGGTCAGTATGTAAAGGATTTGATTGAAGAAGAGAACTTAATTGAGGAAGATCTCAAATTTGTTCCTCCTAATGATGATATTTTTTATGACTGTGAATTGATATTTCTATGCACTCCTCACGGGGTATCTATGAATTTAGTAAATAATTTTTTAGCCAAAAATATTAAGATAATAGACTTATCTGCTGATTTTAGATTAAAGGATTTGAAAACTTGGGAGTCTTGGTATGGACTTAAACATAGCAGCCCTGAAAATCTTCAACACTCAGTTTATGGATTCCCTGAACTTTTTAGAGAAGAAATTAAGAAGGCAAAGCTTATAGCAATTCCTGGATGCTATCCAACTGTAAGCTTATTGTCTGTTTTGCCAACTTTAACATCTGAACATCCAATTGATAGCATGATCATCGACGCTAAATCGGGTATGACTGGAGCAGGGAGGGCAGCTTCAAAAAACCTTTCAGGGGAAATGCTAGAAAATTTTAAAGCCTATAATACTGAAGGCCATAGGCATTATCCTGAAATTCAGCAAACTATTAAATCATCAAGCAAACAAAGATTTGATTTAAGTTTTACTACACAATTGCTGCCAATAAAGAGAGGTATATATCTAACTGCTTATATTAAATTTAATTCGGCCATTAATTTTAGCTTTGCTAATATTTATAAAGAATTTTATAGAAATTCTGAGTTTATAAAGATTCTTGACGAAGCCCCTGAATTAAAATTAGTTGCCAATACTAACGATTGCTTAATTTCAGTGCATCAGTCCTCTATTAAGAATCAAATTCTTATCACTTCATGTATTGATAATTTAATTAAAGGTGCTTCAGGTCAAGCTGTTGAATGTTTTAATTTACTTTATGCTTTTGATCAGAACACCGGATTAATTTAAAATCTAATTATGGTTGAAATATTTAATCCTACTAAATTAAATCTTACCGAAGGAGCGGTAAAAAAGATTCACTCTCTTTCTGACCCAAAAGAACTTAGTAAAATAAATTTAAGGGTTTATGTAACAGGAGGAGGATGTTCTGGATTTCAATATGGGTTCTCTTTTGATCAAGATATGGATGATGAGGATACAAAAGTATCAAAGGATGGAGCTAATTTAATAATTGATCCTTTGAGTCTTCAGTATCTAGCTGGATCAACTATAGATTATGTTGAGGATTTATCTGGATCTAAGTTTATTGTGAAGAACCCTAATGCAATAACTACTTGTGGCTGTGGTGAATCTTTCTCTATCTAATATCTTTTTAAGAGATTTCTCCTAAAATAACTCTTCTTGTACTTCCAGTGATAGAAGAAAGGTCAAACTCTCGGTTTTTAAGTCTTTGCTTTGCTAGCCAAGCGAAGCATATAGCTTCCATAAAATCAGGATCTATCCCTAAAGATTCTGTTGAAAGAGTCCTGCCTTCGATTAAAAGATCTAACCTTTTGATCAAAAATTTATTATGTATTCCACCTCCACAAATATAAATTTTCTTATTCAATGAGTTTGTTTTAACTAGCTCATTAAAGATAGATTTTGCTGTCAGTTCACATAGAGTAGCCTGAGTATCTTCATTGGATATATCTTCTGAAAGCTCCTTTAGTCTTTTCTCAAGCCACTCTAAGTTAAAATATTCAGTGCCAGTACTCTTAGGGTTTTTTGTATGAAAAAAAGAGTCCTCTAGCATAATATTTAAAAGCTTTTCATTATATTTACCATTAGATGCCCATGCCCCTCCTTGATCAAAATTTTTACTTAAATGTCTTTTAGACCAAGCATCCATTAAACAATTTCCTGGACCACTATCATAAGCAGTTACTTGGTTTGTTTTTAGGTTTATATTACTTAAGTTACTAATGCCCCCTATGTTAATCACTACACCTTTAGAAATATCTTTCATCTTAAATAATGCTTGATGAAATAATGGTGAAAGAGGTGCTCCTTGCCCTCCAGCTTTTACATCAGCTTCTCTAAAATTAGTTACAGTTTTTATACCTGTAATTTTAGTAATTTCCATAGCACTTCCAACTTGTAAAGAAAAAGGTTTAGGTCCTTCAGGAGAATGCTTAATAGTCTGTCCATGACTTCCTATGGCCTTAATATCTTCCAAACTTAGAGATGAATCTTGAATAATCTCTTTAGCAGCTCTTCCAAACAGTTCCCCTAACTCTTTATCTAAAAGTTTTATTTCTTTCTGTTTGATACTTTCTCTATAAACTGATGAAAATATTCTATTCTTTAAATCATCTTTAATTGGGTAAGATTTTTTATTAATTATTTTCACACTATTTTCTATAAAATCTACTACAACTGAGTCAACAGAATCCACACTGGTTCCTGACATTAAACCTATATATATTCCCATCTTTAGCTATTCGGTATAGGGTTGAGCAGTTGAAAGTTCTTTAATTCAGATAAAATTCTTTTTGTATAGATTTGAAATAAATTTCTTTCAGATTTTTCTATAGGATCAGCATTTGGGAATTTCACAGTTAAGGGATTAGTATGTTTGCCATTGACTCTGAATTCATAATGTAAATGGTAACCTGTAGCTGTTCCTGTTTTTCCTACAAAACCAATAATATCTGATTGCTTAACTTTTTTGCCCACTTTAATAGAATTCTGAAATCTATTTAAATGAGCATATCTAGTTGAATAGTCTTCCGTGTGCTTAATCTCTACAAGATTTCCATAGCCGCCTTTTAGCCCTGCATAAATTATAGTCCCATCACCTGTAGCTCTTATTGGTGTGCCCTTAGCTGCAGCATAATCGACTCCTGTGTGGGCTCTGATTTTATGTAAAATCGGATGTCTCCTTTTTAAATTATATTTAGAACTAATATAACTGAATTTAACTGGAGATCTTAGGAATGCTTTTTTTACGTTCCTTCCTTCTGGAGAGAAATATTCTGATTTGCCTTTTTTTAATTTGTATCTTATGGCTGTATATTTTTTGTTGTTATTAATAAATTCAGCAATCAAGATGTCTCCATTTAACTTTTTTTCTCCATTAACAAGAACTTCCTCATATATTAAGCTGTATGTATCTCCGGGCCTTATGTCATGAGCAAAGTCTATATCCCAGCCAAAAATATAAACAAGATCCATAATTACACTGTCTGGTATATTTTCTTTAAGACCATCTACATATAATGAATTATTAATTGTCACATTCTTGTAAATTTTTGTCTTTTCAGTAGCTAAGACATACTTTGTTATTTCATACTTATCTTCCTTTCTTTTTGCTACAACACCCGATTTAAAATCATTTATGTACTTTAGAGTAATAATTTCATTAGAATCATTGGTTCTAATTTCTAAGCTTTTTCCAATTTTTATCTGGGAAAGAAGGTGGCTATTAGGCGAGTTAATTAAGTTAATAATATTATCATCTTCAACATCAAGTCTTTTTAGAATAGAAAATAAAGTGTCATTGCGTTTAATTAAAGTTGTTCTTGTCTTGTAAGAGGTTTCTGATTCTTGGATTGATTCCTCCTTCAAGATCAAAGCTTCTAAGGGGATATTGCTAGAGAGTTCATTTTTTTGAGGAGATGTATCAATTTTTATATTTGAAAGAATTCCTATAATAATTAGAAGTAAAAAACCTATAACTAGTGAGTAGCTATGTTTTTTAGGAAATCTAGAATAAATCTGAATAATATTTTCTAATATCTGTTTCAACATAAATTGCTCAGGATAAACAAAGAATATTAACTAATAATTAAAGTATAAGTCCAAGATTAATTCTACAAATAAACTTATCTCATCAACTCGGATTATAATACGCAGAGATATGAAAAAAAGAGAAATAGAACTGCTCTTTAGAGGAGCAGAAGAAGTTATACCTAAAAAGGAACTTGAAAAAAAATTAAACCAAAAGAAACCCTTAAGAGTAAAGTTAGGGTTTGATCCTACCGCCCCAGACCTTCATCTTGGACACACTGTTATCTTAAATAAATTGAGATCGTTTCAAGAATTAGGACATCAAGTCATATTTCTTATAGGTGATTTTACAGGTTTGGTTGGTGATCCTTCTGGAGTGAATGAAACAAGGCCTGTACTAAGCAATAAACAAATAAAAGAGAACTCTAAAACTTATGAGAGACAGGTATTTAAAATTCTAGATAAAAGCAAAACCGAGATAAGGTTTAACTCAGAGTGGATGAATAAATTCAAGCCACAGGATTTGATAGAGCTTTGCTCAGTTCAAACAGTTGCTAGAATGCTAGAAAGAGATGATTTTAATAATAGATATTTACAAAATAAACCCATATCTATTCATGAATTTATTTATCCCCTTCTTCAAGGGTATGATTCTTTTGCTTTAAAAGCAGATGTAGAGCTAGGTGGCACTGACCAAAAATTTAATTTACTTCTTGGAAGAGAGGTTCAAAAGTTTTATGGACAGAATCCACAAGCAGTTTTTACTTTACCTTTACTTGAAGGTTTAGATGGTGTTAAGAAGATGTCAAAGTCATTTGGAAATTATATTGCTATAGAGGATGACAAAGATCAAATGTTTGGAAAAATAATGTCAATATCTGATGAGCTTATGTGGAAATATTTCCATCTTCTAAGTTTCAAATCAGAAAAGGATATTAACCAACTAAAACAAAAAGAACAAGATGGCATAAACCCTAGAGACATTAAATTTATTTTAGCTGAAGAGATTGTAGATAGGTTTCATGGAGATAGCTCCGGAATGAAAGCAAGAGAAGAATTTAAGAAGAGATTTCAGCTCGGAGAAGTCCCTACTGAAGTTAATGAGATAATATTAAAATTAAAACCTGAAGAAGTAACTCTACCAAAGGTTTTAAAGGAGTCAGGGATGACAGTTAGTACCTCAGAAGCTTTGAGGTTAATTAACCAAGGAGCAGTCAAGATTGAAGGGGAAAAGATTAATGACCCCAAGGTAAATATAGGGCTCAATTCAATACATTTATATCAAGTAGGAAAGAAGAAGTTCTTAAGAATAAAAATAGCTAAAAAATAGCTATAAAAAGCATATTTATAATGTATACTGCGCGTCCCTTTAGTTACTAAAGGGGAGTTTTTTTAAATTTTATAACAAGTAATTCGTGTGGGCGCCTGTTTTAGGCGCACTTACCAACCAGTTAATATTTCTTAACTTGTTTAAGTTTTTTATTTACTGGTTTTTTTTGTGTTTTTTAAAAACACAATTTTCAATTTAATTGAAGAGTTTGATCATGGCTCAGATTGAACGCTGGCGGTAGGTTTTAAACATGCAAGTCGAGCGGTAACAGACATTTTGATTCAGCTTGCTGAATCTCGTGCTGACGAGCGGCGAACGGGTGAGTAACACGTAGGAATCTACCCAGTAGAGGGGGATAGCCCGAGGAAACTCGGATTAATACCGCATACGCCCTAAGGGGGAAAGAAGGCACCTTTGGTGCTTTCACTATTGGATGAGCCTGCGTAAGATTAGCTAGTTGGTAAGGTAAAGGCTTACCAAGGCTACGATCTTTAGCTGGTCTGAGAGGACGATCAGCCACATTGGGACTGAGACACGGCCCAGACGTCTACGGACGGCAGCAGTTAAGAATATTGGACAATGGGGGAAACCCTGATCCAGCCATACCGCGTGTGTGAAGAAGGCCTTAGGGTTGTAAAGCACTTTAAGCAGTGAAGAAGAATATTGAACTAATAATTTGATATTTTGACATTAGCTGCAGAATAAGTACCGGCTAACTCCGTGCCAGCAGCCGCGGTAATACGGAGGGTACAAGCGTTAATCGGAATTACTGGGCGTAAAGCGCGCGTAGGCGGTTAAGTAAGTTGGATGTGAAAGCCCCGGGCTCAACCTGGGAACTGCATTCAAAACTATTTGACTTGAGTGCGAGAGAGGAGAGTAGAATTTCTGGTGTAGCGGTGAAATGCGTAGATATCAGAAGGAATACCAATGGCGAAGGCAGCTCTCTGGCTCGTCACTGACGCTAAGGTGCGAAAGCGTGGGTAGCAAACAGGATTAGATACCCTGGTAGTCCACGCCGTAAACGATGAGAACTAGCCGTTGGAGGGAAATAACTCTTCAGTGGCGCAGCTAACGCGTTAAGTTCTCCGCCTGGGGACTACGGCCGCAAGGCTAAAACTCAAATGAATTGACGGGGGCCCGCACAAGCGGTGGAGCATGTGGTTTAATTCGATGCAACGCGAAAAACCTTACCTACCCTTGAAATCCAGCGTAGTTCTTAGAGATAAGAATTTGCCTTCGGGAACGCTGTGACAGGTGTTGCATGGCTGTCGTCAGCTCGTGTCGTGAGATGTATGGTTAAGTCCAGTAACGAGCGCAACCCCTATCCTTATTTGCCAGCACTTCGGGTGGGAACTATAAGGAAACTGCCGGTCATAAACCGGAGGAAGGCGGGGACGACGTCAAGTCATCATGGCCCTTATGGGTAGGGCTACACACGTGCTACAATGGGTGGTACAGAGGGTTGCCAAAGCGTGAGCTGGAGCCAAACCCTTTAAAACCATTCTTAGTCCGGATTGGAGTCTGCAACTCGACTCCATGAAGTCGGAATCGCTAGTAATCGCGAATCAGAATGTCGCGGTGAATACGTTCTCGGGCCTTGTACACACCGCCCGTCACGTCATGGAAGTGAATTGCACCAGAAGTGGTTTGTTTAACCTTCGGGAGAACGGTCACCACGGTGTGATTCACAACTGGGACGAAGTCGTAACAAGGTAGCCCTAGGGGAACCTGGGGCTGGATCACCTCCTTAAAAAACATACGTTTAGGATAGGCGTTCACACGAATTATTTGTTTACCTAAATCATTTCTTTATTGAAATGAGATTACGGAGAGTTCTTTAACATTTTTATAAGTTCAATCAAGTCGCATCATAATATCTTCATTTCTTTTGATATGGATATTGATGATGTGCAAATGTCACCAAACCCGTCATGTTTTTAGAGCATAAGTTTGGTGTACATACTGCAAAGTAATTTTGGCGTTATGTAATAGATACTTGTTTAACATTAATCATTAAATTGTTTGATGTAATATGGTCAAGTAATTAAGCGCATACGGTGGATGCCTTGGCAGCTAGAGGCGATGAAGGACGTAGTAACTTGCGATAAGCTTCGGGGAGCCGGTAAACAGGCTTTGATCCGGAGATTTCCGAATGGGAAAACCCACCTAGGATAACCTAGGTATCTATATTTGAATTCATAGAATATAGAGGCAAACGCGGAGAACTGAAACATCTAAGTACCCGCAGGAAAAGAAATCAATTGAGATTCTGTTAGTAGCGGCGAGCGAAAACGGAACAGCCCAGCAATCTTTATCATGATAAATTAGGGAAATGGTCTGGAAAGGCCAGTCATAGAAGGTGATAACCCTGTACCCAAAAATTTTCATGAAGAACTGAGTTTGCAATAAGTAGGTCGAGACACGTGAAATCTTGACTGAACATGGGGGGACCATCCTCCAAGGCTAAATACTCCTAGCTGACCGATAGTGAACCAGTACCGTGAGGGAAAGGCGAAAAGAACCCCGGAGAGGGGAGTGAAATAGAACCTGAAACCGTTTGCGTACAAGCTGTCGGAGCTTTTTAGATCGTTCGCGATTTGAAGAGTGACGGCGTACCTTTTGTATAATGGGTCAGCGAGTTATTTTCTGTGGCAAGCTTAACTTTATGAGGAAGGCGCAGGGAAACCGAGTCTTAATAGGGCGATTTAGTCTCAGGCAATAGACGCGAAACCGGACGATCTATCCATGGCCAGGGTGAAGGTGAGGTAACACTTACTGGAGGCCCGAACCCACCTATGTTGAAAAATGGGGGGATGAGCTGTGGATCGGAGTGAAAGGCTAATCAAGTTCGGAGATATCTCGTTCTCCCCGAAATCTATTTAGGTAGAGCCTCTTGTATTACTGTTGGGGGTAGAGCACTGTTTCGGCTAGGGGATCATCCCGATTTACCAAACCGATGCAAACTCCGAATACCAACAAGTACAGCAAGGGAGACAGACTGCGGGTGCTAACGTCCGTAGTCGAGAGGGAAACAACCCAGACCGCCAGCTAAGGTCCCAAATTGTGATTAAGTGGGAAACGAT
The DNA here is from genome assembly GCA_045563675.1 of Gammaproteobacteria bacterium. Taxonomy (GTDB): domain Bacteria; phylum Pseudomonadota; class Gammaproteobacteria; order Magnimaribacterales; family Magnimaribacteraceae; genus AEGEAN-183. Next base: position 410,376 of record JBJLIX010000001.1, on the reverse strand, counting down.
GTAGGAAGGCTTAAACAGCTAGGAGGTTGGCTTAGAAGCAGCCATCCTTTAAAGAAAGCGTAACAGCTCACTAGTCGAGTCGGCCTGCGCGGAAGATTTAACGGGGCTAAATCACAAACCGAAGCTGCGGATAATTTTTACGGTTCGTCCGTAATTATTATGGTAGGGGAGCATTCTGTATGCCACTGAAGACGAACTGTAAAGTTTGTTGGAGGTATCAGAAGTGAGAATGCTGACATGAGTAACGATAAGAGAGGTGAAAAACCTCTCCGCCGAAAACCCAAGGTTTCCTGTCCAACGTTAATCGGGACAGGGTGAGTCGACCCCTAAGGCGAGGGCGAAAGCCGTAGTCGATGGGAAATAGGTTAATATTCCTATACTTCTTGTTACTGCGATGGAGTGACGGAGAAGGCTAGGCCAGCAAGGTGATGGTTATCCTTGTTTAAGGTTGTAGGTTGGAGATCTAGGTAAATCCGGATCTCTAAGACCGAGAGCTGATGACGAATATTTCTTTTAGAAATACTAAGTGGTCGATGCCATGCTTCCAGGAAAAACTTCTAAGCTTCAGGTAGCAAGGAATCGTACCGTAAACCGACACAGGTGGGTGGGTAGAGAATACCAAGGCGCTTGAGAGAACTCTGGTGAAGGAACTAGGCAAAATGGTACCGTAACTTCGGGAGAAGGTACGCCCTCATTACGTGAAGAGATTTACTCTTGGAGCGGAAGAGGGTCGAAGATACCAGGTGGCTGCGACTGTTTACTAAAAACATAGCACTCTGCTAACACGAAAGTGGACGTATAGGGTGTGACGCCTGCCCGGTGCCGGAAGGTTAATTGATCGTGTTAGCCCTTTTGGGCGAAGCTCGTGATCGAAGCCCCGGTGAACGGCGGCCGTAACTATAACGGTCCTAAGGTAGCGAAATTCCTTGTCGGGTAAGTTCCGACCTGCACGAATGGCGTAACGATGGCCACGCTGTCTCCACCAGAGACTCAGTGAAATTGAATTTGCGGTGAAGATGCCGTATACGCGCGGCTAGACGGAAAGACCCCGTGCACCTTTACTATAGCTTCACACTGGACTTTGAATTTATTTGTGTAGGATAGGTGGGAGACTTTGAAGCGTAGGCGCTAGCTTACGTGGAGTCGTCCTTGAAATACCACCCTTATAACTTTGGAGTTCTAACTTTAGTCCGTTATCCGGATTGAGGACAGTGTGTGGTGGGTAGTTTGACTGGGGCGGTCTCCTCCCAAAGAGTAACGGAGGAGTGCGAAGGTAACCTCAGCACGGTCGGACATCGTGCATTGAGTGCAATGGCATAAGGTTGCTTAACTGCGAGACAGACATGTCGAGCAGATACGAAAGTAGGTCATAGTGATCCGGCGGTTCTGTATGGAAGGGCCGTCGCTCAACGGATAAAAGGTACGCCGGGGATAACAGGCTTATACCCCCCAAGAGTTCACATCGACGGGGGTGTTTGGCACCTCGATGTCGGCTCATCACATCCTGGGGCTGGAGCAGGTCCCAAGGGTATGGCTGTTCGCCATTTAAAGTGGTACGCGAGCTGGGTTTAGAACGTCGTGAGACAGTTCGGTCCCTATCTGCCGTGCGCGTTGGAAATTTGAGAAGAGTTGCTCCTAGTACGAGAGGACCGGAGTGAACGAACCTCTGGTGTTCGGGTTGTCACGCCAGTGGCATTGCCCGGTAGCTATGTTCGGAAAGGATAATCGCTGAAAGCATCTAAGCGAGAAGCCTCCTTCAAGACTAGATTTCCCTGGGCCTTCGGGCCCTTAAAGAGCCGTTCAAGACTAGGACGTTGATAGGCAGGGTGTGTAAGCGCTGTGAGGCGTTGAGCTAACCTGTACTAATTGCTCGATCGGCTTGACCATATTTCATCAAATATTTTTTTGATGAAATCACCTCAAAATTACTTCTTGATTGGCTTATAAGTTTATGTCTGATGATATTAGCGAGAGTGAACCACCTGATACCTTTTCGAACTCAGAAGTGAAACCTCTTAGCGCCAATGGTAGTATGGTTGCGACCATGTGAGAGTAGGACATCGTCAGGCTTTTTTTGAGAAAACCCTGTTAACTTCTGTTATCAGGGTTTTTTTCTGCCATAAGTAAAGCCCCTAAAGCAGAAGCATACTCAGCATTCTTAGGGAAATGAGGGGTAAAATTAGTTAGCATTGCAGCATCTTCTAAAGAATTTCTTAAAGAAGTAAAAGTAGGAGTTCTTCCAACTACAACGATGTCAGTTACTTGAAAAGCCATAGCAATGGAAGTTGAGATCCTGGCGATGGTTTGTCCTACTAAATTAACTATCCCTGCAGCCATATCTTCTCTAGATATCTTTGAATCTGATTTTGATATTTTCCCAAAATTAACAGCAGTCATATCTGAAGGCAGTAACCCTATGGGACCTGAAACAACATCTTCTAAGATCAAATCAGTACCTTTAGAAAAACCTCTTTCTGCGAGGTCTTGGATTTCTTCTGGGTTATCTGTTTCTAAAAGCAATTTACTTAAACCCAAAACTGTTCCTCCTCCCACACCCGTACCAGAGCAATGAATAAATTCATCATTTTTTGCTAAAATACATGCTGTCCCTGAACCTGAACTAACTATAATTGCGCTCTTACTTTCATCTAGTCCAGAAAGATGAAACCCCCCTTTTCCTATGGCTTGAACTTCATTGACATGTATTACAGGTAAGCTATTTATAGTTTCTCCAATTAGCTGATGATGTCCTCCTGTTAATGCAAGATAATCTACTTCTTGAAAGTTTATATCCTTAAAAATTTTTAAAATTAATTCTTCGGAAGGTTTTTGTTCAGACGGGAGCATCTCATGAAATAACTCTCCATCGTTATTTTCTTTGAGAATATCAGTTATGGTTATTCCAAAGTCTAAAGAAAGACGCATATTTTTTAAATATCCTTATGTATATGTTGTTAGTATAAGCGTTTATTTTATAGTGAGGTAATTTATGAGATTAAGACAATTAGTTATTGTATCTGAGGAACGGGATCAGGTTGTAAGAGATTTATGTAAATTGTTTGAAATCGAAGTTGCATTTTATGATCCTGGAATCATTCATTTTGGTCTAGAAAATGCAGTCTTACCTGTAGGAGATACTTTTTTAGAAGTTGTCAGTCCAGTTCAGGAGGACACTACAGCAGGAAGATTCTTAGAAAGAAGGAATGGGAATGGTGGTTATATGGTTATTGTCCAAACAGATGATCTTGAAAGAGAAAAGACTAGAGTTGAGGCAGAGGGTATCAATATTGTATGGAATGCTGATAGAGTAGAGGATGATATACATGCGAAGGCTATACATTTACATCCTAGAGATGTAGGGGGTGCAATTCTATCTATAGACTCTATGGACCCTCCAGAAGCTTGGTTATGGGCAAGCTCTACTTGGGAAAAGAATGTAAAGACAGAAGTAAGTAATCTTTTAAACGGAGTGCGTATACAGTCAAAAGACGCGGAGTCCATGATGAAAAGTTGGGAAAGAGCTTTGGGGAAGGAAGCAGTCTATTTAGATAATCAATTTCAAATTACACTTGAAGACTCTAGGATCGTTTTTGTAGAAGATAGAGATGGCAGAGGAGAAGGAATCGAAGCATTTGAAATTAATGTTAAGAATAGAGAAGAATTGATTGCAAAGGCCTCTGATCTTGATCTTTTGAGTGATGGAGAAGTATTTATTGGAGGTGTGAAGTTTTTACTAAATTAATAAGATTAAAAATATTTATATTTTTTACCCTTAGCCTCTTATCTTGTGGTGGAGGCGGTGGAGGAAGTTCCTCTTCTCCTATCATTCCAACTGCAAGCAGTTCCTCATCAAGCTCCACTAGTTCTTCTAGTTCTAGCGCTCCTTCTTTTACCGATTCCAAGAACGAATTTGAAAGCTATGAAGAGTATCAAGATCAGTATGGCTTAGGGTTAATTAATTCATCTTCAGTTTATGCTAGAGGAAGTACAGGATTAGGATCGATAGTTGGCGTAACAGACTCAGGTCTAGATAGCACCCATGAAGAAATAGGAATGTTTAAAGTAGCAACTGGTAGTCAGTTAAGTTATTCAAACTATTCTCCTAATACAAGACAAAAAAGGCATGGAACAATGGTTTCAAGTGTTATCGCCGGAAGAAGAAATGGAGAAGGTTATAGGTATACTCATGGAGTAGCATTTAATGCTAAAGTTTTTTTTGTTGCTATACAGTTATCTGAGCCTGATGAGACCTATGATCCAATAGACTTAGGTGATGAACAGGGAAATAATGCCCCTGATTATTCAGGAGTTGATAACTTCTTCAAAGACCTATTTAGTTTTTTTAAATCTAACAATGTAAAGATCATAAATAATAGTTATGGTTATCCAGGAAATGTATACGACTATACAGAAGCGCAGATAAGGAATGCCTTTCCAAAGGCTATTGCTGAAATAGCCCAAGAAGGTGTGCCTGATAGAGACAAATCAATTTTTGTATGGTCAGCAGGAAACGCTGGAGGGTATGCAGATCAAGGTGTTTATTATGGGAGCCCAGAGGTTTTTTCTGGCATGGCTTATATTATTCCTGAATTACAAGGCCATTCTGTTGCTGTTGCTGCAGTTAATGAAGATGGAGTTATTTCAGATTTTTCTAATAGATGTGGCGTATCTAAGGATTATTGTATAGCTGCACCAGGAGGAAGTATCACTGTTGCTTATGCAACTTCAGCTGATGATACTGGCATATATGACTCTACTGATGCTTGTGTTTCTACAAACTCTTGCTATGCGTCTGTTAATGGAACTTCATTTGCTGCCCCTCATGTTTCAGGAGGAATAGCTTTATTACAACAATTTTTTGATGGTCAATTAGGTAATACAGAAATCTTAGAAAGGCTATTTTTAACAGCCAATAAAGAAGGCATCTATTCTGATAGGGATATCTATGGTCAAGGTTTAATGGATCTAAATGCTGCAACATCACCTGTAGGCCAGACCGCTATTGCTACTATCAATTCTCTTGAGAGCCTAGTATTTCCTGTTAAAACTACATCAATAGGCTTTGTGGGCGGTCTTATGGGTGATGCTATCTCCAGTAACCTTATGACTGATTTTATTGTTTTAGATGAACTAGGTGCTCCTTTTAACCGGAACCTTATTTCTACTTCTAATAATTTTTTACCTTCTTTAGAAAATCTTACCTATAGATATGCGAACCCATTTATTAGAGTTCAGGAAGTAAGTAGGAAGCTAAGTGACAGTGGCCTCTTTACTCTAGGTTTTAAAGTTACAGATTATGATTATGATAAGTTTTCTCATTCTCTCTGGCCAAGAGACAAAGAAAAGATTAAATATTTTGGGTATAAGAATTTTTTTAATCAATCAAGCTTCATTCTTATGGGAAAAGGAATGGATGCATCTCTACTTTTTACAGGAAATAATGATAGAAAATCTACGCATCAATTCTTTCAAAAGAAGACTGGCATTTCACCCTTCTTAGCATTTGCTAATGAAGGTTCTTTTATTGGAGCAGGGAAATTATTATCTAAAGGTTCTTCTTTTTCAGGAGCTTTATTTATGGGGCAACACCCAGACTTAATTTTTAGCCCTAATCATTCCAATACTACAAATGGTCTTTTATTAGAGTACCAAACACTATTCGATGAAAAAGAAATTTCTATTCAAGTCGGTGCCATGAATGAAGATAGATCAATGTTAGGAACTTCATTTAATGGGGCCTATGGTCATCTAGACGATTCCTTGACCTACTTTTCAGGGGTAAGTTCTTCTTTTAATTTATTAAACTTTAAGGTTTTAGCTTCTTATTATTATGGGATTACAGATCCAAATTTATCCCAGAAAGGTTTAATTCAGAAAGTTGGAAGAATTTCATCTTCTTCCTTTAACTTAAGCTTTTTTAAATCAGGATTTATATCTAATAAAGATAATTTTGGATTTAGAATTTCTCAACCCTTAAGGGTTGATAGTGGTGAGGTGGATTTTTCTATTCCATATAAAAGAAATGTTAATAAGGAAGTGCTTTTTAGGGATTTCTCTGGAAGTATAAGTCCTACAGGAAGGCAAATAGATTTAGAGTTTATTTATAGCTCTCCATTAAAAAGAGGAAACATTATAAGTAGGATAGGTTTAATTAAGGATTCAGGTAATATCTCAAGAAATAAAAGTGAGCCTTATTTTGAAACAAGGTTAGATATTTACTTAAAATAATCCCTTAGGTCTTGTTTTACAACCTTTCCCATTGCATTTTTTGGGAGTTCTTCAAGAAAAATCAATTTTCTAGGTATCTTATAGGCTGAAAGATAATTTTTTGACCAAGATTGTATGTCTTTAAGCGAAGTGGTTTCACTAGACGAAGCTATTACAGCCGCAACTACTTCTCCCCATTTAGGGTCTTCTATGCCAATAACGGCACATTCTTTAACTGAGGGGTGTTTTAATAAAGTATCTTCAATTTCTAGAGCTGAAATTTTGTATCCCCCAGTTTTTATAATATCAACTGATTCCCTCCCTAATATTTTGTAATATCCATTGGATAGTTCAGCTATGTCTCCAGTTTTAAACCATCCCTCAAAAAAGGAATCTTTTGATTCAATTGTTCTGTTCCAATATTCTAAGAATACTTGCGGGCCTTTTATCATTATTTCTCCAGGTTTGTTTTCTTCTGAGATCATCTTTCCTTCTTCCATTAGGCACATTTCTACATTTGGAAGGGGTTGTCCAACAGATCCCGCTCTTTTTTCCCCGTGTAAAGGATTAGAAAGAGCCATTCCTATTTCTGTCATTCCATATCTTTCTAATAAGTCTTGACCTGTTAATTCCTTCCATTTTTTATGTATTTCTGGAGCTAATGCAGCAGACCCAGACATTATCAATCTCATTTCTCTAAACCTATTTTTAGCAATATCTATATTTTTATTCTTAGGGTCTTGCAAAACATCTATCAAAGAGAAATATATTGTTGGAACAGCTGTGAATACTGAATAATTATTGTTTATTATTTTCTCAATTACTTTATCTGCTTCAAATCTCCCAAGGATATCTACTTTCGCACCTACCCATAGAGGACAAGAAAGAGAGTTAATAATCCCATGAATGTGATGTAGAGGTAAGATTAATGGAATTGAATCATTCTTATCCCATTCCCACGCCTCAACTAGAGACTTTATTTGAGCTTCAATGTTTCCATGTGTTGAGACCACACCTTTAGGTTTATTAGTTGTACCACTAGTAAACAGTATCATTGCTCTCCCATCTTTTTTTATTTCTGGTAACGACTTACTTTGTTTTGAGAGAAGGTTAGCTACGTCTTCTATGTGGATGTTTATTTTTGTAGATAAATTACTAAACTTTTCTAAATGTACCTTATCCAATATCAATTTCTTTATTTGAGCTGCTTTCAGGTAATAGATTAGTTCAGATTCTGTAGCAGAAATGCTAATAGGTACTGCTATTCCACCCGCTTTCCATATCCCCCAAAGTACAGTTAGGTATTTAAAACTTGGAGAAATTAAAAAACCTATCCTATCTTCATTTAAATCGGCTTTTTCAGAAAGCAAAGAGTAAGCAACCTCATCAGAAGTTTCAGTAAGATCTTTGTAGCTATAGGAGCTATCATTATCTTTAACCGCAATCCGATTTTTATATTCTTTTGCTTTCTTAAATATCCTTAGCATATGTAGATTTTAAACATAGAATTAAAGAAAGTGATAAATTAAAGGTTAGAAATTAGAGGAAACTACATGAATCTACCTTATAAAATTTTAGGAGCACCAGGATCTCCGTATAGCAGAAAATTAAGATCAATTTTAAGATATCGAAGAATTCCTTTTATTTGGGCTAACAGAAACAGCAAGGAAGATAATAATACCCCTAAAGTACCTGTTAATTTATTACCAGTACTAGTAATACCTGATAAAAATGGAAAATATTCTGAAGCTAAAGTAGACACTACTCCGATTATACGATCCTTAGAAAAGCGACATTCAGCCAGGTCAGTTATTCCTATAGATCCTGTAATTTCTTTCCTGGATTATCTAATTGAGGATTATGCAGACGAATGGCTAACAAAGGCAATGTTCCATTTTAGATGGGCTCACCAGAAGAATGTAGATTTTGCAGGATCAGTTCTACCTAGATGGACTATGAATCACTTAAGTGATGAAGAGATAGAACCTCTATCGAAGCATATAAGTGAAAGGCAGATAGAAAGGCTACGCTACGTAGGTTCAAATGAAACAACAGGAGCATTTATAGAAGAAAGCTATAAGAAATTTATTGAACTATTATCTGATCATTTAGTAGGAAGAAGGTTTCTGCTTGGAGAAAGACCAGGATCTTGTGATTTCGGTACCTTTGGACAACTTACTCAGTTAGCACAAACTGACCCAACCTGCAGAGACTTAACTTTAGAGGTGGCTCCTAGAGTTTTTGCTTGGTGTGATAATGTTGAAGATTTAAGTGGCTTAGAGCCACAAGACGATGACTGGATGAAACAAAATGAGATCCCTGAAACATTAATTAAGATCTTAAAAGAAATAGGAAGAACTTACGCCCCCTTCTTAGTAGCAAATGCAGAAGCGGTCTCTAAGGGAGAGGAAGAATGGGAGTCAAAAATAGATGGTAAGTTATGGAAACAAATGCCATTTGTATACCAAGCCAAATGCCTTAATTGGGTAAAAGAAGAATTTGAAAAATTACAGAAAGAACAAAAAGCTAAGATATTTCAACTCCTTGAAGGCACAGGTTGTGAAATTCTAATTAACTAATGTTGCAGTAGCTTCTTCCATTATTTTTTGAGAAGCTTTAAGTTCCTGGTTAGACTGCTTATCGATTTCTTTTGAATTTTCAAGAGGTTTAGTCATCACTGCCCAGTCAACTTCAAAGTCACTATCTGCATCTGCAAAACCTAATAAACCAAGCTTTTCATAGAGTGGAAGAACTTTATCTGTTAATAGGCCTATCTTTTTAAGGTTAGGCATAACTCGGTTAAAAAGAAGGTTATTAAAAATATCTTGTGTTTCATTATTCATTACAGTTTCAAGAATCTCTTCTTCTGAAATTCCAAACCATTTAGCTGGAAGTTCTGTATTAATTATTCTATTTCTCATAACAACACAGGCTTCATAAGCAAACTGTGCTCTATCTTCTAATTCTTCAGGAGTTAGTGTTTGTAAGAATTCAGTTAAGTAATTTATTCCAAAAGTTACATGTCTTGCTTCATCGCGTATAACGTAATGAACTAGTTGCCTGAGAAGAGGACAATTGGAGGTTTCTTTTGTTGTTTGAAAAGCAGCTAAGGCAAGGCCTTCAATCACTATCTGCATACCAATAAACTTTAGATCCCATCTAGGGTCAGTAAGTGTCTTATCTAATAAAGCTTTAAGATTCTTATTACAAGGATATTCCAGACCATGAATTCTTTGTAAGTACCTTGCAAAAACTTCAACATGCCTAGCTTCATCAAAAGTCTGTGAAGCAGCGTAGAGTTTTGCTTGGTAGGTTGGAGCACAAGATACAAGCTGCGAAGCAACTAACAGAGCTCCCTGTTCACCGTGGAGGAATTGACTAAGTGCCCAAGCCTGATCATGGCGCATATATTCAAGTCTATCTTTTTCATCTAGCATTGAAAGAGGACCTTCAAGTCTGGCAATCATTTCAGCTTTTATAGGAAACTCATCTCTACCTATTGCATTAGACCAATCTAGGTCTATAGCGCCATCCCAGTTAAGTTCTTTTCCTAGCTCATAGAGTTTCTTAATTCTTGTATCGGCATCCGTATAGTCCCAGTTGTAGTGACCAGTCATTGGAGTTTGAAAAATCTCAGCAATATCCTCTATATTCTTTGGAGAAAAATTTTCTGGTAAATCAAATTCTCTAGGATCTATAGGTTGAGTATCAACTAATTTTATTTTCATTTAATCTTCCTTAATTCCTAAGCAGTATTATATTCGTAATCAAGAGGCTTAGACATTTCATCCCAGTCTGTAACTGAAGCATCTTCAAGGTCTTGAAATTCTAATATACCCATTTCTTCATATTTCTCAGAAACTTCGTCGTTTAATAAACCTATTTTTTTAAGGTTAGGCATAATTTTAGAAAACAGTAGGTTGTTAAATAGTCTGCCAGCTTCTGAACCTATTTGAGCTTGTGATGCAGCTTCTGCATCCCAACCATAGTGATTAATTACGTTAGTAGACCCAAATCTATTTCTCATTACAACGCAGGCTTCATAAGCAAATTCAGCTCTATCATTCCTTTCTTTCTCTGATAAGGTTTTTACAAAATCTTCTAAGTAATTAACACCAAAAGTTACATGCCTAGCTTCATCTCTAATAACCAGATAAAAAATATCTTTAAGTAAAGGATCCATTACAGTAGCTCTTTGCCTTTCAAAGGCAGCTAAGGCTAAACCTTCTATAATGATTTGCATGCCAATAAATTTTAGATCCCATCTTGGATCAGTAAGAATTTTATCTAAAAGTAATTTCAACCCAGGCATAATAGGGTAGTTCCAGCCAATTCTTTCTTGAAGGTACTTGTTGTACACCTCAACATGACGTGCCTCATCAAAAGTCTGTGAAGCAGCATAGAGTTTTGCGTTGTAAGTTGGAGCACACGTAGCTAATTGTGAAGCAACAAGTAGGGCGCCTTGTTCTCCATGAACAATATTACTTAAACCACTTGCTAGTACATGCCACGAACATTCAATTTTTTCTTCCTCAGATAATTTTTCATAAGGTTCAAAACCTTTAAAAGCTTGAAATTCAGGATCTGAAGCCCATTCAGTAAGTGGATAGGGGTCTCTGGACCAATCTAAGTCCATAGTTGCATTCCAATTTAACTTCTTACCAAGTGCATAAAGTTTTTTTAATCTATTGTCAGCTTCTGTGTAATCCCAGTTATAACTACCTGTAAGAGGGGTTTTAAAGATCTCCACTACATCCTCTATATCTTGAGGTTTTAACTTACTTTCAAGGTCATCATCATTAAAATGACGCAAACCTTTTGGACATTCATCTAGATACTTAATCTTCATAAAGAGAACCCTATTCTTTTAAGAAATTGATGTCAATGCTAATCAATTTTAAACAGATCTGTTAATTGATCTAACATTACCCCGCCAAGTTCTTCAGCCCTGTGAATAGTTACAGCTTTTTGGTAATACCGGGTTACATCATGACCAATACCTATAGCAATTAACTTGACCGGTGATTGAGTTTCTATGGAATGAATAACTTGTCTTAGATGAAGGTCTAGGTAGTTATTTGGATTGGTTGAAAGTGTGCTATCGTCTACGGGTGCTCCATCAGAAATAACCATTAATATTTTTCTTTGCTCTTGTCTTTTTACGAGCCTGTCATGAGCCCAAATCAATGCTTCTCCGTCAACATTCTCTTTTAAAAGACCCTCTCTTAACATTAAACCAAAGTTTTTTTGTCCTCTTCTCCAAGAGGTATCTGCTGATTTAAAGACTATATGTCTTAGATCATTTAGTCTTCCAGGGTTTTCGGGCTTACCTGCTTCTACCCACCTTTTTCTGCTTTCTCCGCCTTTCCACTGTTTCGTTGTAAAACCTAATACTTCTGTTTTTACATTACACCTTTCAAGAGTTGTACTTATGATATCTGCACAAATAGCTGCCACTGTCATAGACCTTCCTCTCATAGAACCAGAGCTATCTACTAGGATAGAGACCACTGTATCTCTAAACTCAGTATCCTTCTCAATCTTGTAGCTCAATGGAGTAACTGGATCAAGAATGATTTTATGCAGTCTCGAGGAATCCAGAAGCCCCTCTTCTTTATTAAATTCCCAAGACCTATTTTGTTGAGCCATTAAAAACCTTTGAAGTCTATGAGCTAATTTAGAAATAGTTGATTTACTTGGACCCATTAATTGGTCTAAGTGTCTTCTTAGCCTTTGTAGTTCTTCAGGACTGCACATCTCTTCAGCTAAAGACTCTTCATCGAAATCCCTAGAGTAAACTTTGTACTCAAAGTTAAGGGTTTGTTCGACTAATCTTTCTAACCAAGAACTATTGGTTAATGCTTCTTGGTTCTCATCTACTATTGAATCTTCATCAGATTCCTCTAGCTCCATTTCTTCTTCTGATAGTTCAGGGGAGTCCATTTCTTGAGACATATCTGGCTCTTGAGACATTTCTTCTTCAGCTGTATTTGCCTCATCCTCTTCTGCATCTGAATCTTGAGAGTCATTTGTATCTTGGTCTTCCTCTTTTTCTTTATCTTCTTTATCTATTCCTAATTCATGCAGCAATCTTCTTGCTGTCTCAGAGAAACCAATTTGATCTTCAAGAGATTCTAAAAACTCCTTTTTAAACTGCAGTTCCTTCTCATTTAAAGATTTCTTCCAAGGTTTAATTATTTTGGATTGGGTTGTAGAAAGTTTATCTCTCAATAAAAGCTGTCTTAACCAAGCTTCTAAGGCAGGCTCAAGAAGCTCTTCTTTTTCTTCTTCAAGGAGAAGGATTGATTTACATTTATTTTCAAACTTAGCCTTTAAATTACTTGCAACTCCTTCATATTTTAGAGAACCAAGTATCTCTACTCTTATGTCTTCCATGGAATTTATTAGTTTATTTATCTTAAGAGACCCTGTATCAGTATGTATGTTTTTATCACTAAACCTTATAGAGCAAGCTAAAGAATCAGCTTCACCCCTATATGAAGCGAGGTCAGATTTTTTTGAAGGAGGGTTAGATAGGACCAATTTATTACCCGTAGCCGGCATTCCACCAAAACCAACTTCTAACTCAGGGTCTTGCGACAAGGCTCTTGTAGCTGCAGAAATAGCCTCTTTTAATATTTCATTTGAAGGGGAATCTGGAGGCATAAAAAGAGTCTATTCTTCTAAAGAATCAGCTGCTGAATCCTCTATATCTTCGTTAAAACATCTTTGATAATACTCAGCTATTATAGATCTTTCTGTTTCATCACATTTATTAAGGAAGGTAACTTCGAAAGCCTTGTTCCTGTCTTTAAAAATTTCTGTGTTTTCAGCCCAGCTAATTATTGTTCTGGGAGACATTAAAGTAGAGATATCCCCATTTGCAAACCCTTGACGAGTTAGATTTCCTGTAGAGACCATATTAGAAACCTCCTCTCTACCCTTTTTATTATTAAAACTTGGAACCTTCGCCAGTACTACACTTTCCTCTAGGTCTGGTTCAAGATAATTGAGAGTTGATACTACATGCCATCTGTCCATTTGCCCCTGATTTATTTGTTGAGTTCCATGATAAAGCCCAGTTGTATCACCTAGACCTACGGTATTTGCTGTTGAGAAAAGTCTAAATGAAGGGTGTGGAGTAATTACTTTGTTCTGATCTAAAAGAGTTAATTTGCCTTCTACTTCCAGTACCCTTTGGATGACAAACATCACATCCGGTCTACCAGCATCATATTCATCGAAAACTAATGCTGTTGGAGATTGGAGGGCCCATGGAAGAATTCCTTCTCTAAATTCGGTAATCTGTTTACCATCTTTAAGAACTATTGCATCTTTTCCTAGCAAATCAATTCTACTTATATGACTATCAAGGTTTACTCTAACGCAAGGCCAATTTAGTCTGGCCGCCACTTGCTCAATGTGCGTTGATTTTCCTGAGCCATGGTAACCTTGAATCATGACTCTTCTGTTGTGAGCAAAACCAGCAAGGATTGCTATAGTGGTTTTTTCATCAAATTTATAAGCTTCGTCAATATTGGGAACATATTCATTTGGAGAACTAAAACCCGGCACCTTAAGATCTAAGTCAAGATCAAAGGTTTGTCTAACATCCACCTCAATGTCAGGATTATTGTTTACTTCAGTTGCCATTTATTTCTATATATCTATTAAAAGGGGGCCCTATTATCCTTATTTGATTCATTTCAGCAAGAACACTCTCTAGAGTACAATTACAATCTTTTTAATAAATATGAGAATAATTCAATGGATGTGAATGAAGTTTGGGAAGTTATAACTGAGGAAACTAAGAAGCGGGCTCAAGCTGAACCTGTTTTGGCTAGCTTTTTTCATGCTACTGTTCTTGAACATGACTCCTTTTCGTCTACTTTAGCAAACCAGCTTGCTAGCGACCTATCTAGTTTTGCAGTTACACCAATGATGCTAAGGAGTGTTATAAAAGAAGCAATAAGTTCTTCAGAAACTATGCTCTCTGATGTGGCTTTTGATTTAATTGCGACAAAAGACAGAGATCCTGCTTGTAAGTATTTCTCAACTCCGCTTCTTTTTTATAAAGGGTTCAAAGCACTTCAAGCTCATAAGGTTTCGCATTGGTTATGGTCAAATGAAAGGCATACGCTAGCTTTATTCATTCAAAGTAGGACTTCTGAAGTATATGGAGTAGATATTCATCCAGCAGCTGAGATTGGAAAAGGTGTAATGATTGACCATGGAACAGCCGTTGTCATAGGAGAAACGAGTGTAATTGAAGACAATGTATCTATATTCCAAGGGGTTACTTTAGGAGGGACAGGAAAGGAAACAGGAGATCGTCATCCTAAAGTTAGAGAGGGAGTACTTCTTAGCGCCTCAGCTACGATTTTGGGAAATGTTGTAATAGGAAAGAATGCTAAAGTAGCGGCTGGTAGCGTAGTTCTTTCGGATGTTAAGGAAGGTACAACAGTAGCGGGGGTTCCTGCTTCAGAGGTAGGAACTTCTGGTAAGAAGAGTCCAGCAGATGAAGTGGACCATCAAATAGAATAAAAAAATTAGAGGAATTTTATGGATTTTGAAACTATTATTTTTGAAAAAAAAGACAAGGTATTAACAATCACTTTAAACAGGCCGGAAAGACTCAATGCATATACTGGGCAAATGCAAGGAGAGTTAATTGAGGCTTTCGAAACGGCTGGAAAAGATGATGAAGTAAGAGCAATTATTGTCACGGGTGCGGGCCGAGGATTTTGTGCTGGGGCTGACTTAGGGGCAGGAGGCAATACTTTCAACAGAGAGGTTAGGAATAATAAGGGAGAGACGGAAAAAATAAAGGATGACCCTGAGTGGATGCGAGATGGGGGCGGTAGGACTGCTCTAGCAATTTTTGATTGTCCAAAACCTGTTATTGCAGCCTTCAATGGACCTGCAGTTGGAGTTGGAGTAACCATGACTCTTCCAATGGATATCAGAATAGCCAGCGAAGAAGCTAAATTTGGTTTTGTTTTTGCTCGAAGAGGTTTAGTACCAGAAGCTACATCAAGTTGGTTTTTACCAAGAGTTGTAGGTATCAATAAGGCTTTAGAGTGGACCTTTTCAGGTAGAGTATTCTCTCCAGAAGAAGCCAAGGAAGGTGGCCTTATAAGATCCGTACATCCCCCAGATAAGCTTATGGAAGAAGCAAATAAAATTGCACAAGAAATTGCAGATAATACTTCTCCAGTAAGCGTAGCTCTGACTAGACAAATGCTGTGGAAGCTATTAGGTGCCGATCACCCTATGGAAGCCCACAAAATTGATTCAAGGGCTATATACGAATTAGGCAAAGGTGCAGATGCAAAAGAAGGTGTAGAGTCCTTTTTAGAAAAGCGCCCGCCAGAGTTTCCAAGTAAGGTTTCACAAGATATGCCTAATTTTTATCCATGGTGGGAAGAAAGAAAATTTAAATAATATGAAAAGAAAAGCGTTAGATAAACTTATAAAACTTCTTGATCTTGAGCAATTGGAGGACAATTTATTTAGGGGTCAAAGTGAAAATATTGGAGGTCCAAGAGTCTTTGGAGGTCAAGTTTTAGGTCAGGCTTTAACTGCTGCAGCTCGTACAGTCGATCAAAAAAGAAGTGTTCACTCTTTACATGCTTATTTTTTGAGACCAGGTGATATGAAACATCCTATTGTCTACGATGTGGATAAAATAAGGGATGGCGGAAGTTTTACTACTCGAAGGGTCGTTGCTATACAAAAAGGAGAACCAATCTTCAATATGTCTTCTTCTTTTCATAAGAAAGAAAGTGGCCCAATCCACCAAATAGATATGCCAGATATTCCTGGACCTGAAGAATGTATAAGTGAACTCGAACAAAGAAAAAAGATAATAGATAAAGTGGATGAAAGGTTTAGAGAGTATTTCACCAGAGAAAGGCCAATTGAGATGAGAAATCTACCAGGAGAAGGAATGTTTGAAGAACCAAAAAAACAACCCCCTTACAAGCATGTTTGGATGAAGGCTGTAGCTAAGCTGCCTGATGATGAGATCTGCCATCAAGCCATTCTTGCTTATGCTTCCGACATGGGTTTGTTAAGCACTTCTTTAAATCCACATAGGCTTAGCTTTGCTAAAGGCAATGTACAAAGTGCCAGCTTAGATCATGGTATGTGGTTTCATAGGCCCTTTAGAGCTGATGAGTGGATGTTGTATTCCACTGACAGTCCAAGTGCTAGTAATGCCAGGGGTTTTAATAGAGGTAGCGTATATACTAGAGACGGGAAACTTATAGCCTCAGCAGTACAAGAGGGTTTAATGAGAGTGGTGAAAGGTTAGTTTGAAAGATAATTATTTATTTCTTGAGCTGCTGCTCTACCTTCATTAATTGCCCACACCACTAATGATTGACCTCTTCTGCAATCACCTGCTGCAAAGACTTTTGGGTCGCTTGTTATATGAATATTGTGCTCGGCTTTGTAGTTACTTCTTTCATCTAAGTCAATGTTTAGACTGTCAATGACATAGCTTTCAGGACCCAAGAAGCCCATTGCCAGAAGTATTAAATCTGCCTTCCATTCTTTTTCGGTTCCAGGGATCTCTTTAAAATTACTGTCTACCTCAGTTGTTAAGATGCCTGTAAGATTACCATGATCATCACTTAGAAATTCTTTTCCAGAAATCGAAAAGACTCTTGGATCTTTTCCGAACAGACTAGCTGACTCTTCATGACCATAATCGACCTTGTAGGTCCTAGGAAACAAAGGCCAAGGATTATTTTCCGCTCTTTCTGTTGGTGGTTGAGAAAGAATCTCAAAGTTAGTTAAAGATTTACATCCATGGCGTAGAGATGTTCCTATGCAATCAGTTCCTGTATCACCACCCCCAATAACTATTACATGTTTATCTTTAGCATTTATGTACTTCTGATCTTCATGATTACTATCTAAAAGGCTTTTAGTATTTGCTCTTAAAAAATCCATAGCAAAATGAATGCCTTTAGCTTCTCGGTTTGGTATAGCTAAATCTCTTGGGCTAGTAGCACCTGTAGCTAGTAAGACCACATCATTATCTTTAGAGAGCTGTTTTAAGGAAACTGAACTTTTCTTATTGCTTCCAACATCCATATTTGGGAAGAATTTAATTCCCTCTTGTCTCATCAAGTCTATTCTCATATCTAATATTGATTTCTCAAGTTTCATATTAGGAATTCCATACATCATTAGGCCACCAATACGGTCATCTCTTTCATACACACTTACGGTATGCCCGCGATAATTTAATTCTTGAGCAGCTGATAATCCGGCAGGCCCAGAACCTACAATGGCAACTTTTTTCTCAGTTCTACTTTTAGGAGGCTTAGCTTTAAACCATCCATTTTCTAGACCTTTATCAGAAATAGCACATTCTAGATTTTTTATCGCAACAGGAGTTTCTGTAATACCCAGTACACAAGCCCCTTCACATACAGCGGGACAAACTCTACCTGTAATTTCAGGGAAGTTATTAGTTTTCATAAGCCTTTCAAAGGCTTCTTCCCATCTGTTTTGATAAACGAGGTCATTCCATTCAGGAATTAAGTTATAAACTGGACAACCTTCATTTGACTGACAGAAAGGAACCCCGCAATCCATGCACCTTGAAGCTTGAGTATTAAGGCTATTTTCGTCATGTTCTGTGTAGATTTCTTTAAAATCCAATACTCTTTCCTTAGAAGGCCTATAAGGCTCAACTACCCTTTTGAAATCTTTAAATCCAGTTACTTTACCCATCTATCCAGCCTTTTTTTCTTTCTTATCCACTTCTTGGAGTACTCTCTTGTAGTCAGTGGGCATAACTTTTTTGAATAGGGCTAATTCTTTTTTCCAATTTGCAAGTATCTTCTTAGATACTTCAGATCCCGTATATTTTGAGTGGTTTTCTATAAGAAGTTTTAATTCCTTTATATCTTCTTTAATTTCTAAGTTTTCTAATTCAAAGGTATCTAAATTACATAGCTCTTTGAAATTATTTTCTGGATCATATACATAAGCTATGCCTCCACTCATTCCGGCACCAAAATTTCTACCTGTAGGACCTAGAATTACTGCTCTACCACCAGTCATATATTCACAACCATGATCACCAATACCTTCAATTACAACTTTAGCTCCACTATTCCTGACACAAAATCTTTCAGCTGCAACCCCACTGAAGTAGGCTTCTCCTGCAGTGGCTCCATATAAAGCTACATTCCCTATTAAGATATTCTCTTCTGATTTAAAAGAGCTTTCTTTGGGTGGATAAACAATTAATTTACCTCCGGATAAACCTTTCCCTACATAATCATTTGCATCCCCTTCTAAGGTAATCGTTATTCCCTTGGTTAACCACGAAGCTAGACTTTGGCCAGCTGAGCCATTTAATTTAATATTTATTGTGTCCTCTGGCAGTCCTTTATCCTCCCATACTTTTGAAACTTCATTGGATAAAATAGTACCTACAACTCTGTTGGTATTTTTTACAGGCATCTCAATGTCTACTTTCTCGCCTTTATTAATAGCCTTTTTACTTTTTTTAAGTAATTCAAGGTCTAGAGCTTTATCTAAACCATGATCTTGACTTTGTGTGTTAAATACCTCGGTATTATCAAAAATTATTTCTGCAGGGTGAAGAATGCTTGAAAAATCTAAGCCGTCTCTTTTCCAGTGGTTAATAGCGCCGTCTACTTCTAAACAATCAACCCTACCTATCATTTCATTAACAGTTCTAAAACCCAGTTCTGCCATGATCATTCTCAATTCTTTAGCTACCATAAAAAGGTAATTGATCACATGCTCAGGATCTCCTTTAAATTTTTTCCTCAACTCTTTATCTTGAGTAGCAATGCCTACTGGACAAGTATTTAAATGACACTTCCTCATCATGATGCAACCCAAAGTAATTAATGGCGCAGTGGCAAAACCAAACTCCTCAGCGCCCAATAAGGCTGCTATAGCTACGTCTCTACCTGTTTTTATTTGACCATCAGTTTGCAGCACTACCCTAGAACGTAAGTTATTCATAACCAGGGTCTGATGAGTCTCAGCTATTCCTAGTTCCCATGGTAGTCCCGCATGTTTGATTGAAGTTAAGGGGGAGGCCCCTGTTCCTCCATCATGACCAGCTATAACCAGATGATCTGTTTTAGCTTTAACTACACCCGCCGCAATGGTTCCTACTCCTATTTCAGAAACTAGTTTTACACTTATTCTTGCTTCTCTATTCGCATTTTTGAGGTCATGGATGAGTTGTGCTATGTCTTCAATTGAATAAATATCATGGTGAGGAGGAGGACTGATTAAACCTACTCCAGGAGTTGAGTGTCTGATCTTAGCAATATAATCATCAACTTTTCTTCCAGGTAATTCACCTCCTTCACCTGGCTTTGCTCCTTGAGCAATTTTTATTTGAAGTTCATCTGAATTAGTTAAGTACCACATTGTTACCCCAAACCGACCAGAGGCAACTTGCTTGATAGCCGATCTTTTAGAAACACCGTCTTTTTGGGGCTTAAATCTAATGGGGTCTTCTCCGCCTTCTCCAGTGTTAGATTTACCTCCTAATTTATTCATTGCGATTGCAAGAGATTCATGAGCTTCTGTAGAGATGGAGCCTAAGCTCATGGCCCCAGTAGCAAAACGTTTGACTATTTCTTTTTCAGCCTCCACTTCATTTAAGTCTAAAGCTTTCTTAACATACTTAAATTTCAATAACCCCCTCAGAGTGCTATCTTTGGTTGTTTGTTTATTAGCGTATTTTGAGAACTTCCAATAAGAATCTTCATTATTATTTCTTGCTGCTTGTTGCAGATCAGAAATAGTCTCAGGGTCCCACATATGCGAATCACCACCTTGTCTCCAATGAAAATCTCCAGGGTTAGGTAGAGCCTCAATATTCTCTTGATTAATTAAAGGAAAACCCAATTCATGCCTTCTCTCCATCTCATTAATAAGGATGTCGAAGTCAACTCCTTGAACCCTACTTGCAGTCCCAGGAAAGCATTTTTCAATAATTTCATTAGCTAGCCCCACTGCTTCAAATATTTGAGCTCCTTTATATGATTGCAAAGTAGAAATACCCATTTTAGCCATAACCTTAAGGATCCCTTTAGCCACACCTTTCTTATAGGCTTTAACCATTTCATTAAAAGAAATCTGATCTAAGAGGCCATCCTGTCTAGCTTGCCATAATGACTCGAATGCCATGTAAGGGTTGATAGCATCTGCTCCATAGCCAATCAATAAACAATGATGGTGAACTTCTCTGGCTTCTCCTGTTTCTACAATTATCCCGATCCTTGTTCTTTTCTCTTCACCTATTAAATGGTGGTGTACTGTTGAGCAGGCTAATAAAGAGCTAAGTGCAATTCTCTGTGAACCTAACTTTCTATCCGATAAAACAATAAATGAATAACCTTGCTTAATGGCTTCTTCAGATTCTTTACAAATTCTATCCAGAGCTGAAAGCATTCTTTTTTTATTTCCATTCTCTTTTTTATAAGTAATATCTATGGTTTTAGTTTTCCATCCATGATTATTAAGGTTTTGTATACTTGATAGTTCTCTATCAGAGATTATTGGATTCTTAATTCTTAAACGATGAGCATTTTCAGGATTACAAGAAAGGAGATTTCCCTCTGGACCAATTAAACATTCTAGAGACATAATCACTTCTTCTCTTATGGAATCTATAGCTGGATTTGTTACTTGCGCGAATAGCTGTTTAAAGTAATCAAATATAAGCCTTGGCTTATCAGATAAACAGGCTAATGCAGCGTCATTACCCATCGAACCTAATGGATCTCTTAATTCTTTGACAATTGGTAAAAGCATAAATTGCATGGTTTCCACTGTATAACCAAATGCTTTCATTCTAGAGATTAGGTCTTGAGATGGTTCAGGGTTAGAAGTTTCTTCATTTGTTATTTCTTCTAAAGGTACCACCTGATCTTTAACCCACTTTTTAAAAGGGTTAGCTTTGTATATCTTTTCTTTTATCTCCTCATCGGGGACCATTTTTCCTTCTTCAAAGTCAATAAGGAACATTTTTCCAGGCTGAAGTCTACCTTTCATTAATACATTGCTGGGCTCAACAGGAAGTACGCCCACCTCGGAAGCCATGATTACCTTGTCATCCTTGGTGACGTAATACCTACTAGGCCTAAGTCCATTTCTATCAAGAACTGCTCCAATATAATTTCCATCAGTAAAAACTATAGATGCAGGTCCATCCCAAGGCTCCATTAAAGAAGATGAGTATTCATAGAATGCTCTTTTTTCTTCGTTCATTAGATGATTCGATTGCCAAGCTTCAGGAATCATCATCATTACAGATTCCTGTAGACTTCTTCCAGTTAACATCAAGAATTCTAGAATATTGTCAAAATTTCCTGAATCTGAACTATCAGGTTCAGCTATAGGAAATAAATCCTTCAGCTTATCTCCAAAGAGGTCACTATAGGCTACACCTTGTCTGGCACCGATAAGATTTACGTTACCTTTTAGTGTATTTATCTCGCCGTTATGGCACATGTATCTATTAGGTTGAGCTCTATCCCAAGAAGGAAATGTATTGGTACTGAACCTTGAGTGAACCATTGCTAGGTGAGTTTCAAAATTCTCTTGTTGTAGATCAGTGTAAAAAGGGAAAAGCTGAGATGGAGTTAACATTCCTTTATAAACAATTATTTTAGATGAAAGGCTGCAAGCAAATAGTAAACTTCTTTCATTAAGCGCCATGTCTGTCCTTAATCTATGGCTAAACCTCTTTCTTATGAGATAAAGTTTTCTTTCAAAGTCTTCTTGATCTTCAACATCCCTAGATTTAATAAAAAGCTGTTCTATAGAAGGTTGAGACAATATGGCAGCTGGACCTACATTAGCTTCTTTAGGTTGTATTGGAACTTCTCTCCAGGCTAAAAATTCCTGACCTTCATCATCTATAATCTTTTCTATTTCTTTTTTGCAGAATCTTTTTTCATTTGCGTCTTTAGGTAAGAAAATATTTCCGACTGCATAGGAACCCTTTTCTGGAAGTTTAATTTGTATAGTTTTGGATACTTCCTTGAAGAAGCTATTTGGAATAGCAATAAGTATTCCAGCTCCATCTCCAGTATTTTCTTCAAAACCACAACCACCCCTATGATCCATTCTAGAATTTACTAAGTAGGCATCATCCATAATTTGACGAGATGGAATACCTTTAATATTAGCTACCATTCCTACTCCGCATGAATCTTTCTCATACGAAGGATCGTAAAGACCAATTTTTCCAGGTTTTTTTAAAATTTTTCCGTTTTTCATAGATAAAATAACCCAAAAAGGGGCATAAGATTTTACAGCAAACAAATGCTAGTAAATCATTATTTTTTGGTTAAAGGGCTAGGGTTAATTATTATTTTAGCTTCTTTAAGCTTTTTAACAAAAAAATTTAACTAAAAAGTCCTTTTTTAATTGCATGCATAACCTTTTCTTTACTAATACCTTTAATTTTTTTAGCGCTTCCTAAGCGTTCTAATAATATAAAATTAAGATCTTTACCCTCTTTTTTCTTATCGGATTGCATTGCTAAATAAAGATCTTCAGGCTCTATTTCCTTTGAAAGTTTTAAAGGAACACCGACTTCCAAGAATATTTCTCTTATTCTCTGAGCCTCACCATGAGCAAAGCCTTCTACATCTTTTGATAATTCACAAGCGCACATTATTCCTAAAGCCACAGCCTCACCATGACTAAATTCTTTATAATTCCCAATGGTTTCAATGCCATGCCCAAAGGTATGTCCAAAATTAAGGATTGCCCTTATACCTTTTTCTTTCTCATCTTCTGAAACTATCGAGGATTTAATTTCAACTGATTTTCTTATAGCTTTAGCTATATGATTATCTTCAAGAGATTTTAATGAATTAATATTCTCTTCTATCCATTCAAAATAACTCAGATCCTGGATAATTCCATGTTTTATCATTTCTACCATCCCACACTGTATTTCTCTTTCAGGTAGGCTAGTAAGGAAGCTTGTATCAATAAATACTTTTTTTGGTTGATGGAAAGAACCAATCATATTTTTTCCTTTAGGATGGTTTATTGCAGTTTTTCCTCCTACAGAGGCATCAACTTGAGATAAAAGAGTAGTGGGTATTAGGATGAAATCTACGCCTCTTTGGTAGGTAGCTGCAGCAAAACCACAAAGGTCTGAAATAATTCCTCCACCAAGAGCTACCAAAACACATTCCCTGCTATAACCTTCTTCGATTAATAAGTTATGTATTGAGCTAATAGATTCATATGATTTTTTATTTTCAGTAGCTTTTAGAGAAACACTGCAAAACTCAGTAGAAATAGACTCAAAAATATTATAAACATCTGTAATAAAAGATTGAGGAACATTTTCATCATAAACTAAGCAAACTTCTCTATTTCCTATAAAGATTTCCATATCCTTTTTAGAGAGGAAATTATTTCCTATATCTATTTGATAGGAATCTTCGTCAAGATTAACTTCAACAGTATTTTGATTCATACTACTCATTATTAAGTTTATTAGATATTTCTTCTACTACTTGCTTAAATTTTTTATTTTCTTGATGTATTTTCAAATCAGATATTTCTTCATAGATAGGTTCCCTTTCCTTTTTTAGTTTCTTTAGAACTTCTTCTTTATTCCCATCCATGAGAAGAGGGCGACTTCTATCATTTTGAGTTCTTTTAAGCTGAATTTTTAATGAAGCTTCTAGGTAAATAACTTTCCCAGAACGGATCATTAAATCTCTATTACTTTTAGATAAAACAATTCCTGCTCCAGTTGATATAACAACATTAGATTTTTTTATGGACTCTTCTAGGACCTTTTCTTCTCTTTTTCTAAAGCCTTTTTCGCCTTCAACTTCAAAGATCCAAGGTATATCCGTTCCAGCTCTATCTTCAATCTCCTTGTCTGTATCTATAAACTGAAGATTCAATTTTTGAGCAAGCCTTTTGCCTATTGTTGATTTTCCTGATGCCATAGGGCCCACTATAAATATTCGCATGATCTTATTATATCTTTACCTTAAGATAGTCTTATAAAAATGTATTTAACTTGCTTATGAGCATAATTCTTAACAACATTTACTTAAAGATCAGTTTATTTTTTCTTTCCTTAATATTTCTAATTATTAGTTCTATTTCTCTTTATATTTCACAAAAACTTCCGGAAGCACAAGAGATAAGAGAAATTGAACTGCAAATACCATTAAAGATTTTTACTTCTGATAATAAATTGATAGGAGAGTTTGGAGAGAAGAGAAGATCCGCTGTAAGTTTTGAAGATATACCGCCATACTTTATAAAAGCTGTCCTGGCTGCAGAAGATGATAATTTCTTTAATCATTCAGGTGTGAGTTACTCAGGACTTTTGAGGTCTCTTTATAGGATATTGATTTCAGGGGAGATACAGGGAGGAGGTAGTACCATTACTATGCAGGTAGCAGGTAACTATTTAACTGGAAGAGATGTTAGTTTATTTCGTAAAATCAAAGATATATTTTTAGCATATAGACTTGAGAGTATTTATTCTAAAGAAGAAATATTTGAATTCTATGTTAATAGAATTTTCTTAGGCAACCGCGCTTATGGAATAGCTTCAGCTAGTGAAGTGTATTACGGTTCTAACATTAAAGATTTGAATATTGCCCAATGGGCAATGATTGCAGGTCTACCCAAGGCACCTTCTGCAATGAACCCCTTGGTCAATCCGAGGAGGGCTCTGATAAGGAGAAATTGGATCTTAAGTAGAATGTATGATTTGGATTATATCTATAAGGAACAATTTGATTTAGCAATTAGTGCACCCATCTCTGCTAGTTATTTCGGTTTAGCTTCTCAAGTAGATGCTCCTTACCTTTCTGAAACGATAAGAAGGTTTATGATTAATGAGTATGGCTTAGATGCCTATAAGGATGGGTTGGAGGTTTACACCACACTTGACTCTAAGTTACAAAACCATGCCGTAAGTGCGTTAAAGCTAGGTCTAGAATCTTATGATAAGAGACATGGTTTCCGGCAGCCTTTAAACCTTATTAGTCTGTTTCCTGAAAATTTCTTTTTTCAAGACCTTCCATTGAGATTAAGTTTAATTGAATCAAGCAATGAATTGCCTTTAGGGTTGTCTGAGGTTCCGGAAGATCAGCCCTTGGAATTAATTTACGAATATCTCAATGACTTAGTAACATCTGATAATAAGTTCCCTGTATTAGTTATCTCTGTAGTTGATCAATTGATAGCTCTCTCAGGAGATAGAAAAATTTATTCATTAGACTGGCCCTCAAGTCTTGGATGGGCTAGACCTTATATTAATGAAGACCAGAGAGGTGCTAAGCCCAAGAAATACTCTGATATTTTAAAAGAGGGGGATTTAGTTTGGTTAGAAAGAGATAAGGTTAATTCAAGCCTTTCATTAACTCAGATACCTGAAGTCCAAGGTTCCATTGTTTCTATCGATCCAAATAATGGGGGTGTAAAGGCCCTAGTAGGTGGATACGATTTCTTTCTTAGTAAATATGATAGAGCAACACAATCTTTTCCTTTGTTGGGTTCAAATTTTAAGCCTTTTCTTTATGCTACAGCACTTGATAGTGGGTTTAATGCCTCAACTTTGATAAACGATGCTCCAATAGTTTTTGAGGATAAAGCTTTAGAAGATAAGTGGCGTCCAAGAAACTCAAGCGGAAGGTTTTATGGTCCAACTAGGTTAAGAGAAGCTCTAGTACAAAGTAGAAATCTTGTATCCATAAGACTGCTTAGAGAAGTTGGAATAGACAAAGTTATAAATTATTCTAAAAACTTTGGTTTTCAACCAGAATCTCTTCCTTCTGATCTTTCTTTAGCTTTAGGCACTGCTTCCTTAAGCCCTTTAAAGAATGCAGCTGCATTTAGTGTCTTTGCAAATGGAGGCAAATTGGTTGAACCATATTTTATTTCTAAAATTATAGACAGATCAGGAGAAATTATCTTTGAAAGAAAAGAAATAATTCCTAAACAAACCGTTGACCCTAGAGTAGCTTTTGTTATTAAAGATATTCTTCAAGAATCTGCTTATCGTGGTACAGCAAAAAAGCTATCTGAATTAAATAGAACAGATTTTGCTGGAAAGACAGGAACTACAAATGAAGCTGAGAGTACTTGGTTTACTGGTTTTAATGATTTCTTAGTTACTAGTGTTTGGGTTGGATTTGATCAACCGAAAAGTCTTGGAAATCGAGAGTTTGGTAGCACAGCTGCTTTACCTATATGGTTAGATTTTATGGAGCCTTTAATAGAGACCCTACCAAAGAATAAATCTCTGCCACCTCCTGGATTAGTAAGTATAAAGGTAGATAAAAAGACTGGCAGAAGATCAGAAGGAACCTCTTCAAGTTCAATATTTGAATATTTTTTGGAAGAATCTCAGCCTGATTAGCTATTTTATTTTGTTATAGAATTAACAAGAAATTCTGATTGCTCTTTTATTCTTGGAGAGGGCTTCTCTGTAAAACCAGATCTCACAAACTGTTGAATAATTCCTTCAACAAAGGCTAATAATAGATTGGAGCTTGAAGCTGAAGTTAACATTAACTTTTTTTTGGTTTGTTGCTCATATTTTTGGAGGTTTTGTTTAATCAGTAATTCTATTTTTGAAAACATTTGCTTTATTCTTTCGTCAAGTTTTGCTTCATCTACCGAAAAAGCTTCCCTTGTTAATAATCTAGCTAAGCCTGGATTTTTTTCACAAAAAGTTACCAAAAGGACCATGATTTTTACTACTTTATTAAGTTGATTTTCTTCACTTGCATTTATCTCACTAATTAAATCAAAAATACTCTGCTCACAGAAATTAACTAGCCCTTCATAAATTTTTCTCTTGCTTGGAAAGTGACGGTAGATAGCTGCTTCAGTTATTCCGCATTCGTGCGCTAACGAAGCAGTCGTAACTTTTACAGGACCTTTATTTTCAAGCATTCTTGCAAGGTTTTGCATTATCTCAAGCTGCTTTGGTTTTAATTTGTCCATTTTATTATTCTGAAGAAATTAAGGTTCCTACTCCTTCGTCAGTTAATACTTCTAATAATACAGCATGAGGTAGTCTGCCATCGATTATATGGCACGATTTTACCCCTG
The DNA here is from genome assembly GCA_045563675.1 of Gammaproteobacteria bacterium. Lineage (GTDB taxonomy): Bacteria > Pseudomonadota > Gammaproteobacteria > Magnimaribacterales > Magnimaribacteraceae > AEGEAN-183. Next base: position 383,037 of record JBJLIX010000001.1, on the reverse strand, counting down.
AATTTATTGCCTGTAGGCAAGATTCAAGTTTTGGTTTCATTCCATCAAGAACAATTCCAGATGAAATTAACTTACTAGCTTGTTTTAGAGTAATTCTGGATAAAAGGTCATTGTTTTTATCTTTTATACCTTCAACATCTGTAAGGAGTATTAATTTTTCTGATTTTAAAGAAGAAGCAACTTTTCCGGCAACTAAGTCTGCATTTATATTTAGACATTCTCCTAATCTGTTATATCCAAGAGGTGGTATGACAGGAATTAGGCCTTTATTAATAATTTTTTTTATTTCTTCTTTCTTTACTGAATTAACCCTTCCTACCAACCCCAGGTCAACCTCATCTTCAGTTTTTAATTTTGAAGCTTTAATAATTAACTTATTTAAGTTGGTTGTGCTAATAGATTTAGCTCCATACTTTTTTATTAGACCTACTAGTTCACCATTAACCTCCTTACCTAAAACTCTTTTAACTACTTTCATGGTTTTTTTATTTGTAACTCTAAAGCCTGAAACAAATTTACTTTTTAAACCATACTTCCTAAGTTCTTTTCCTATTTGTGGCCCCCCTCCATGAATAATTACTGGATTCATTCCAACTAATTTCATAAGAGCAATATCTCTAGCAAAGCCATTCTTAAGGGGCATCCTGGACATGACTGCTCCACCGTATTTAATTACTATGGTTTTTCCATAAAACCTTTGTATATAAGGCAGTCCTTCACTGAGAACTGAAGCAATATTGTGGGCTTGATTTCTGGTTATTGACATTACGTAAAATCTTCTAATTTTGGGTTTACTTCTTTTAGAGTCTTTTGGAACAATTTTTGGAGAGCTTCTAAATTTTTAGGTGAGTCTGCTTCAAACCTTAAAACCAGATTGGGACTAGTATTTGAAGCCCTTAGGAGTCCCCAGCCATATTCAAATTCTACTCTAATACCATCTATAAGAATTGAGTTAGAACCTTCATAATTAGCTTTTTCTATAAAATCTTTAACAATTTGAAATTTCTCTTCATCACTTGTTTTAATGTTAATTTCATTAGTGGAGAAGAGTTCAGGTAAATCACTGAAAATATTTCCCCCTTCTTTTTGTTGTGAGAGAATTTCTAACATTCTTGCTCCTGCATAAATGCCATCATCGAACCCTGGCCATCTGTCATTAAAAAAGATATGACCGCTCATTTCACCTCCAAGCAAAGCGCCTTTTTCATTAATACATTCTTTTATAAAGGAATGACCTGTTTTTGACATAATGGGAGTACCACCAATTTTTTTTATTTCATCAGACAAAAGCTTTGAGCACTTTACATCGAATACTATTCCACCTTGTTTATGTTCTTTTAGAATAGATCTAGAAAACAATATCATTTGTTTATCAGGAAATATTATTTTTCCATCGCTAGACACCACTCCCAACCTATCTGCATCTCCATCAAAGGCCAGTCCTATTTCAAGATTATTACTTGAGACTATTTTTGAAAGGTCTACTAAGTTCTTTGGGTTAGAGGGATCAGGGTGGTGATTAGGAAAATTACCATCTAACTCGCCATATAACGCATCAACTTTACAGCCTAAACGTTCATAAACTTCTTTTGCAATTACACTAGCTGCTCCATTTCCACAATCTATAGCAATTTTTAAAGGACGAACTATGTTGGTATTTTCCAAAATGGATTTAATATATTCTTCTTTTATATCTATTTCTTCTTTTTTACCATTTCCCGTTTGGAAATCTTTTTGTAGTATTTTTTTCTTTAAATCCTGAATGGCATCTCCAGATAAGCTTCTTTTGTTTTCAACAATTTTGAATCCGTTATAGTCTTTAGGGTTATGACTTCCGGTTATCATGACGCCGTTTGAAGCGGAAAGGGTATGAGTTGCAAAATATAGCATTGGGGTAGGAACAATGCCGATATTAATAACATTACAGCCTGAGGAATTGATACCAGAAGTTAGCCATTCAAGCATGTCCGGACTTGAGTTTCTGCCATCTCTACCTACAACAAGGTAATTTTGGCCTTGCTCTAACGATTTACTTCCAAGTGCTTGACCTATTAAGTTCACAATTTCAGAAGTCAGTTCCTCGTAAGCCTTACCTCTAATGTCGTAAGCTCTAAAGATATTGTCGTTAATATTCATTCCAAAAGTCATTAAAAAGTCGTCATTATATAGTTTTGAAGCCTTTTAACATGAGATAATAAAAGATTAAGCATTTAAAAAGAGAGAATAATGAACTTATCTGAATTAGATGGTTATATCTGGTTTGACGGAAATATTGTTGATTGGAAGGAAGCCAAAACACATGTATTAACTTATACCCTGCACTATGGCTTGGGTGTTTTTGAGGGAGTTAGGGCTTATTCCACTCCTAATGGAACCTGCATATTCCGTTTGCATGATCATACTGAAAGACTCTTTAAGTCTGCAGAAACCATTAAAATGAATATTCCTTATTCTGCTCAAGATCTTAATGAAGCTCAGAAGAAAGTAGTTTCACTAAATGGTTTAAAAGAATCTTATATAAGGCCAATGTGTTTCTTCGGATCCGAAGGTTTAGGTATAAGGTTTGATAACCTCAGCATACATACGATCGTAGCTGCCTGGGAATGGCCTTCTTATATGGATCCAGAAGCTATGGAAAAAGGTATTGGCGTGAAAGTATCTTCTTTTAAAAGGCAAACCAGAAACGAAGTGCTTAATGCAAAAATAAATGGCAATTATGTCCAATCGACAGTAGCACTAAATGAAGCCCTAGAAGAAGGCTTTGAGGAAACTCTTATGCTTGACTCAGAAGGCTTTGTAGCTGAAGGAAGTGGAGAGAACTTCTTTATGGTTAAAGATAATAAGCTAATTAGTCCAGATTTAGATGCATGCTTAGATGGAATAACACGCAGAACTATTATTAGTTTAGCTAAAGAATTGGATATTGAATTCGAAGAAAGAAAAATCCAATTAGACGAAGTTTTTGAAAGTGATGAAGCTTTTTTTACCGGAACTGCGGCAGAAGTAGTGCCTATAAACGCCTTAGATAAAAGAAGTATTTCTGATGGCAAGAGAGGTCCAGTAACAGAAAAATTACAAAAGGCTTATCTAGATCAAGTAAGAGGCAAAAGATCTGAAAATAAAGATTGGCACACACCAGTAGATAGCTAGTTTCAGGAAAATGAGAATATTGATAATAGGACCTTCTTGGGTTGGAGATTCAGTTATTTCTCAAAGTCTTCTTAAGACAATCCATTCAAATTTAGATGATGCAGAAATACATGTCCTAGCTCCTGAGTGGACAATAGATATCTTTAAAAGAATGAAAGAGGTGTCAAAAACCTTTGTATTGCCCTTCAAGCGTGGTGAATTGAAATTTAAAGAAAGGTTCAGTTTAGGCAAAGACCTTGAGAATAAATACGACCGATGCATTGTCTTGCCCAATTCGCTAAAAGCATCTTTCGTTCCTTTTTTTGCCAACATACCTATCAGAACTGGATGGAGAGGGGAAATGAGGTATCTCTTCTTAAATGATATTAGAAAATTGAATAAGCAAAGATATCCTAGAATGGTAGATAGATTTATTGCCTTAGGTTTGGAACCCTCAGAAAAACTTCCTCTGGATATACCTTATCCTAGTCTCAAAGTAGACGATAAAAATTTAAATAATTTACTTAAACAAGGAATTCTTGATTTAGATAAACCTACAATCTCATTGTGTCCTGGAGCAGAGTTTGGTCCTTCTAAAAGGTGGCCAGCTAAAAATTATGCCGATATAGCTAATCAATATTCATCAAGAAATTGGCAAATTTTAATTTTAGGTTCTCCAAACGATGTTGAGGTAGGCGCAGATATTGAAAGTTATTTAAATCCAAGTTCTGGGATTATCAACCTGATAGGAAAAACCAGTCTAGTGGATGTGGTCGATCTTCTATCTATTTCAAAACTAGCTGTAAGTAATGATTCAGGCCTTATGCATATAGCTGCAGCTGTTGATATTAATCTAGTAGCTTTATTTGGACCTTCATCTCCAGACTTTACTCCTCCACTAAGTAAAAACTGTAAAGTTATAAGGAAAGCAGAAGGGTACAGCAAAGTAAGAGAGGGCACTGGTCCAAAGGGCTATCACCAAAGCTTAATAGATATTAGTCCTCAAGAAGTTATCAGTGAACTTGATAAATTAGCTCCTTATTAAAAAAGTGAAGGCAAAGAAAACATTAGCATTATTAATATTTAAGTATTTTCCTTATGGAGGACTGCAAAGGGATTTTTTAGAGGTAGCTAAAAATTTTCTAAAAAGAGATATCGATATAAAGATTTTAACCGGGAGTTGGGAAGGTCCGATACCCGAAGGCATGGAAGTAAAAGAATTGAATGTGAGAGGCTTCAGTAATCATTCAAAGAATAAAGAATTTTATAAACAAGCTAAAAAAGAACTAGAAAAGATAAAGCCTGACTTAGTGTTTGGTTTTAATAAGATGCCAGAATTAGATATATATTTAGCAGCAGATACATGTTTTAAATTTTTCTCTAAATCAAAAAATCCTTTATATAAATTTACTCCTAGATATAAAGCATTTATTGATTACGAGAGAAAGGTTTTTGGAATAGACAGTAAAACTAAATCTCTTCTTTTAAATAAAAAGCAAGAAGAGGAGTATTCCCTTGAGTACCGGACTGATAAATCCAGACTAACTATTATTCCCCCGGGCTTGTCTCATGCTTGGAAGAAACAAGCAGAAGTGACTAGTATTAAAAAAGAATTAAATATCAATGATTCTGATCTTTTATTGCTTTTTGTAGGTTCTAGTTTTCAAAGAAAAGGATTAGACCGAGCCATTAAAGCCATTGCTTATAGCCAAAAATTAGAGAAACAAAATGTTTATTTGGCAGTCATTGGTGAAGATGATCACAATCCTTATTTACGATTGGCCAAAAATTTAAAAGTAGATAAAAATGTATACTTCTTAGGCCCGAGAGATGATGTTCCTAAAATTATGGCATCCAGTGACTTACTTATTCACCCTGCAAGAGAAGAGGCAGCAGGTAATGTGATAATTGAAGCAATGATCAGTGAACTGCCGGTACTTACCTGTGAAGAGGTTGGTTTTTCAAGTTATGTGAAGGATTATGGCGCGGGTTTGATTACCTCCAATCCTTTCAGCCAAGAAGAACTTAATAACTTTTTATTGAAAATGAGTGATGAGCTTGATCTTTATAGAAATAATCTTGTTGGATTAAGAAATAATGATCTATTTTTTTCAAGGTTCGACTTTATTGGAGATTTTATCCAAAAGGAGCTAGATGGCTAAGTTAGTTCTTATAGAAGAATCTCTTCGGCCTCTTTTCTCTGGGGAAAGCCCATTTGAGATAGTGCAGGGATTAGAAGGAAATATTTATAGAAAATATGCGAATCGTACTACTAAAGAATTTATTTTTAATAATGAAAGTTATTTTGTTAAATACCATAAAGGGGTTGGTTGGAAAGAGATCTTTAAAAATATTATTCAGTTTAAGAAACCAGTTTTGGGTGCTAAACAAGAATGGGATGCTCTTAACAAATTAAAATCCTGCGGAATCAATTGCCCTGAACCTCTCGCCTACTATTCCAAGGGCATCAATCCCTCAAGAAAGTACTCTTTCATAATAACCAAGTCTCTTAACGAAACACTGTCTTTAGAAGATCTTCTTTTAAAAGAAAAAATTACACTCTCCTTAGCGAAAAAAAGAGAATTGTTGAAAAATATTGCACTCATATCGAGAAGACTTCATGGAAATGGAATTAATCATAAGGATTTCTATTTGTGCCACTTCCATGTAAGAAAAGACTTAGATTTTTCAATAGATAACATCTTTCTAATTGACCTTCATAGAGCTCAAGTAAGGAGTAGTGTTCCATTGCGCTGGTCTACAAAAGACATAGGCGGTTTATTTCATTCAGCTATGGATATTGGGTTGACTGAGACAGACTGCTATAGATTTTTAAGAAATTATTTTAATTTACCTCTCAGGGAAATTTTTAAAGAACAAAGGTCTTTTATAAATTTATCCAGAAAAAGGGCCTTCTCAATGTACATGAAACCTATACTTAAAGATTTGAATATAGACTCAAGTAATGAAGATAATTCTCACTCAGAGTTTGAAAAAGGAAAGGAAAAAGACTCTAGGTGGATTATTAAGAAACAATTCCTAAATGATGATCTATTAGAAATTCTTTCTAGTCCTGACAGTTGTATGTCTAAAGGTAAGGAGATCAAATTGGAAGAGGGCAACCATATAGTTTCATTAGATTTAAAGAATATCTCTATTTATATCAAAAAGTTTCAAGTTAAAGGTACGTTGCACTATATAAGAAAGTTTTTTAGCCAAAGTAGAGCTAAAACAGCCTGGAAAGCAACTTTTTGGCTAAACACTGTTGGCATAAAAACAATTCAGCCTATAGCATTAATTGAAAACCATGATGCCTTTACAACTAAAGAGTCCTATTTAATAACCCTAAAACAACAAGGACAAAGATTAGATGCGGTTGACTTAACAGAAGATTTAGAAAATAAGATAGTTAATAGGATGGCATCTTTCGTTAAGAGATTGAGATGGATTGGATTTAGTCACGGAGATGCAAAGAGCCCTAATTTTTTTATTGAAAGTGGATCTCTCATAGCTTCGGATTTAGACGTTTGTAAGAGAAGTTATGTTCCTTTCCTTTTAGAAAGGAAGTTATCTAAAGATAAAAAACGCATATTAAAAAGCTTCAAAAATAACACAAAAATTAATCAGTCTTTGCTTAAGAGGTTCTAACTCCAGATGAAGATTGGTTTGCTGAGCTATAGAAGTAACCCCTTTTCAGGAGGACAAGGCATTTATGTAAAACACTTAAGCCATGCCTTGGCAAAATTGGGCCACGATGTTGATGTCATTTCAGGGCCTCCTTACCCAGAATTATCTGATTCAGTTAATTTAATTAAGATACCAAGTTTAAATCTTTTCGAATTAGAAGACGGCGAGAGATTAAAGTCTTTTAGATTAAAGTTCTTATCTGATTCTGCAAATTTTATTGAATGGGCAGGCGTTTTATCTGGTGGATTCCCAGAACCTTTTGCTTTTGGTAAACGAGTTGAGAGGTTTCTAAGAAGCGAGGGAAGTAATTATGACGTTATCCATGACAATCAATCTCTTTGTTATTCATTAATCAATATTCAAAAGGATTTTCCTTTGGTTACCACTATTCATCACCCTATAACGAGAGATCATAGACTGGAGTTAGAAGCAGCCAAGAACTGGAAAGATAGATTGTCTACTAATAGGTGGCATTCATTTCTAAAGATGCAAAAAAAGGTAGCTCCTAAGTTAAATAATATTATTTGCCCCTCTAATCAATCTAAAAATGATGTTATTCAAGAGTTCAAAGTGAAAGAAGAAAATCTTGATGTTGTTCTCAATGGAATTGATCTTCAAGGGTTTAGAAAAAATGAAAATATAAGTGCAATACCATACAGAATTATCACTACAGCGAGTGCAGATGTTCCTTTAAAAGGTTTAAGGTTTTTAATAGAGGCAATGAATGAAATCGTAGAAAAATTTAATAAAGCCCATTTAGTTGTAATAGGGAAGGCAAAAGAAGATGGTGAAATAAAGAATCAAATTTCAAAACTTAAGTTGGAAGATAAAGTTTCCTTCCATTCAGGATTAACACAACAAGAAGTAGTTTCCTTGTACTGTTCGTCACATATCAGCGTTATTCCTTCTCTATATGAAGGATTTGGTTTTGGAGCGGGAGAAGCTATGGCTTGCGGCCTACCTCTAATCTCAACCCAATCTGGAGGATTAAAAGAGGTAATAGGTGAAGATGCTGTAATAATAGAAGCGGGTTCTTCTAAGGCCATAGCGCAAGCCGTAAAAGAGCTTTTTATTGATAAAGAAAAACAGATAGAGTTATCCAGGCTAGGCAGAGAAAGAATGGAAAAGGAATTCAATTGGATGAAAGCTGCAGAAGGCTATGTTGATATCTATACCAAAGCAATTGAGTCATCTAAAAATAATTTGTAATGCAAACAATAGACTTTAATAAATTAAATACCAATCCAAGTGACTTGGTTTTAGATATAGGGTGTGGAGAGGGAAGGCACGCTATTGGTTTGCATGTAGATAAAGAAATTAATGCAATTGGAATGGATCTTTCAATAGAGGATATGCAAACTGCAAAAAGCAGAATAAATGACTTTTCTATTTCTGAAAACAATACTTCTTCTTGTCTTTTTGGGGCTGGAAGTATTCATGAATTACCTTTTGAAGATAATCTCTTTGATGCTGTTATATGTTCTGAAGTTTTAGAACATTTAGATACTTTGGATTCAGCCGTTTCGGAGATCGTTCGCGTGCTTAAACCCGGAGGAATCTTAGCTGTTAGTGTACCTAGATATTTACCTGAACTTATTTGTTGGAAATTGAGTCCAGGCTATTCTAAGACCCCCGGAGGTCATGTAAGAATTTTTAAACAAAAACAACTAAGACATTTAATCCTTAAAGAAAAAGTTGGTTATAAATCCTTTCATTGGGCTCACGGTCTGCATTCTCCTTACTGGTGGCTAAAATGTCTCTATTGGGACAGGGAGGAAGATCATTGGCTAGTAAAGAAATACCATGAATTTTTAGTGTGGGATTTAATGAAAAAACCCTTATTAACAAGGGTTTTAGAATTATTGTTGAAACCATTCATAGGAAAGAGTTTGGTGATGTATTTTATTAAAGATAAATGAAAGAAATAGAGAACATTAAATATTATCAAGATTCTATTAATTTTATTTTAGATATTCAGGCAGAAGACGGAGCTATTTCTTGGGAAAAAGATGCCAAATTGGACCCTTGGGATCATGTAGAAAGTGCAATGGCTCTTACAATAGCCGGGGAAATTGAATCTGCCCAAAAAGCTTATCTATGGATGCAAGAAAATCAAGAAAAGGAAGGGGGTTGGTTTTCAGAATATAAATTAGGATCACCTTCTAAGAGAAGAATAGAAACAAATTTCGCTGCTTATCTGGGCGTTGGGCTTTGGCACTATTACTTAGTTACAGAAGACAAAGGGTTTTTAAAAGAACAATCCCCTGTGGTTGATAAAGCTATGGAGTTTGTAATCTCAATGCAAACCCAACATGGCGACATCCTTTGGGCTTTGGATGAAGAAGGATCTAGATTGGATGACTCATTGATTACTGGATGCAGTTCTATTTATAAAAGCCTTGAATGCTTTTATGCAATAAAGGGGCTACTGGGTCAGGATACTGGCAATCTTAAGGAGGTAATGGGTTCTTTAAAAAAAGCATTAACAGAAAGCCCTGAAAGATTTGATAGAGGCTGGAAAAGCAAAGACCGATATAGCATGGATTGGTATTACCCGATACTGTGTGGAGTTATTTCTGGAGGGTTAGCAGAAGAAAGGTTTGAGAATAGAGAAAAAGAGTTTATTGTTGAAGGTATGGGGTGTAAGTGTGTTGTGGAAGAACCTTGGGTGACTATAGCTGAGAGTTCAGAATTGGTAATGGCTTTAGCTACTATGGGTAAGTTAGACAGGGCTAAAGAAATATTTTCTTGGTTGCATCAATGGAAAGATCCGCAAGACAACCTGTATTGGACTGGTTATGTTTACCCCGATAAAGCCTTTTGGCCAATAGAGAAACCTACCTGGACGGCAGCTGCGGTATTGCTAGCAGCTGACACTTTGTATAAATTCACAGGTGGAAGTGAATTATTTATAAGAGATTGGAGTAAGTAATGGAAAAACTAGAAAGACCTAATAATATTCACCATCAAGCTTTTCTCTGTAGAGATGCAGAGCAGACCAGGTGGTTTTATGAAGATGTAATGGGCTTTAAGCTCGTGGCAGCACTGGATTTTGAATCTTCCCCTGGTTCCGGAGAACCCTTGGAGTACATGCATTTATTTTTTGAGATGGGCAATGGAGATCACGTTGCTTTCTTTGATATTCCCGATGATGCAGATGAAAAAAAATTCGAATATACCAATGGTTTCGATCAGCATATTGCCTTTGAAGTTGAGTCTTTGGAAGAACTAGAAACTTGGAAAGAACACCTTAATAAAACCATTGGTTGGGCTTCAGACCCAATCAATCATGAATTTGTTCATTCCATTTATTTCTTTGATCCAAATGGATTGGCCCTAGAAATTACTTGTAGAGATAAGAACTATGCTCAGATTATGGAAAAGGACAATAAAGAAGCCCATGAAAATCTCAAGAAGTGGACTGAGAAAACTAGGCAAAAGAAAGAAGCGAAAGTGGGGGCCGAAAAACTCGATGAACGAAATCTAGACACTATGGAACTAATGAAGAGATTAAAAAGATCTGGTGCTATATGACGGAATCAACCAGTTATGAAAGAAAACCCATTGCAATAGTCTATGAAGAGAAATCAGCTTATAAAGATACTTATGCAGGAGCAGAAGACCTTGTTTTTTTAGAGGCACATCATTTAATTCCTGAAAAGCCTGCTACCGATTCCGTTGTTCTCTTTATGCACCCAGCAGGTGCCGGAGGAGCTTATTTACCTATGCCAACAGCCTTGGCCAGAAGTGGCATACCCGTTATTTATTGCAATAGCAGATATCGTGGCGTCGACAGCGGACTTATTATGGAGAAAGTCGTCATGGATTTGGGCGCTTGTGTTAGAGAAGCCAAAGACAGGTTAGGCTATAAAAAGGTCATTCTGGGAGGCTGGAGCGGAGGCGGATCACTTTCCTTGTTTTATCAATCTCAAGCAGAAAAACCAACTCTAAAGAGCACGCCAGCTGGAGATCCCCCTGACCTGACAACTGCGGATTTATTGCCTTGTGATGCAGTCATGTTGTTGGCTTCTCATTGCAGTAGAGCCACAACCTTAACTGAATGGCTGGACCCTTCTATCCTGGATGAAGAAAACCCTGAGCTGCGAGATAAAGAATTAAATCTGTATGATCCCGACAATCCTAACCAACCACCATATACCAAAGAGTTTTTAGAGATATACAGAAAAAAACAGATTGAGCGAAATAACAAGATTACTTCCTGGGTTAAAGAAAAACTGGAGAGTTTTAAAGGAGATCCAACCAAAGAGTTTGGCTTCATCGTTCATGGCACTATGGCAGATCCTAGATGGTTAGATCCTTCCATTGAACCCAATGATAGGAAGCCGGGTTGGTGTTATTTAGGAGATCCTAAGGTCGTTAATGACAGCCCCATTGGCATTGCTAGATTTACAAGTGTAAGAAGTTGGCTTTCTCAATGGTCCTATGAGCTCAGTGAAGCCGACGGTGAAAAGTGTGCTGCAAAAATTAGTAAACCTATATTGGTCTTAGGCAATTCAGCTGACGATGCCTGCCCTCCCAGTCACAACAAAAGACTTTTTAATTCTATTTCTCACGAAAATAAAAAGCTGCATATTGTCAAAGGGGCTAACCATTATTACTTTGGCCAAAAAAGCCATTTAGATGAGGCAACTAAACTTTGTTTTCATTGGTTACGCCATAATTCTCTCCTTTAATTCTTAAGGGGTTAAATTGAAAAAAAAGTTAACGGAAGCAGATAAACCTTTTGAAATTGTTTGGGATAAATTAGGAATAGCTCATGTTTTTGCCTCTACGGTAGCCGACGCTTATCGAGGGATGGGCTTCGCAGCCGGTTATGAAAGGCTTTGGCAGATCCATTTAAGTTGCGCTTATGCCAATGGTGAGGCAGCTGCCTTACTAGGAGAAAAATTTATAACACAAGATGCTTTTCAGAGAGCATTCAATGTTCATGGAGGCCATACTGAACTGCCTGAAAGTGAAGGGGATTGGATAGCAGACGCTTATTTAGAAGGGCTTAACAGTTACATAAGGTCTTTGGATGAAATTCCTCCTGAATTTCAACACGCAGGAGTAGAGCCCCGTGAATTTAATAGGTTAGATATAGCAGCAAGATACCGTTTTACTTCTTGGTTTCAACATAAGAGCTGGACCGAAAAACTTGTCTTAGGACGATTGATGGCTACCCATGGAGTGGATTATTTTTCTGATCATGTTTTGCATTTCTCTGAAGATGATAGAAGTTTGATTGAATATCTCAAGGAGCCTTTGGAGAAGCTTAATCCTGCAATGATTAACTTAGCTTACCCTTTAGTTAACCTCCCTTCTTTTTCAGGGAGTAATAATTGGGCCATTACAGGTGAATTGTCAGAGTCAGGTAAGCCCATGCTAGCAACTGATCCTCATCAACCATTTACGATCCCAAATACCTTCTTCTACGTTCATTTAAATGCCGGTTCTTGGAATGCTTTTGGAGCGGCTTTTCCCGGCGTCCCTTATTTTATGATGGGATACACAAATGATATAGCCTGGGGACTTACTACAGGTTTTGTTGATTGTTATGACCTCTTTGTTGAAGAGATCAGAGGGGATGAAAGTAAAACACCTTCTGGTTTTAAGCCTTTAATAACCCAAACTGAAACTATTGAAGTTAAGGACCAATCAAGCAGAGAAGTTCATATTCAAAAGACAGATCATGGCGTCCTTTTAGAACCTTTCATGAAAGAAATGCAGATGTCGGACACTGTAGGAGAGAAATATCAAACTAGTTTGTATTGGTCTTTAATGGATCAACCAACTTCGGCTGGTGCTTTGGCCTTATTGCCAACAGCAAAGTCGGCTAGTGAATTTGGCGATTTATTATTTGAAAATGAAATTTGCCCCCTAGTGAACAACATAATTTGTGTAGATAAAGAAAGTAACATAGAAAGATATATAGCTACCACCACCCCTAAAAGAAAGGGTGTTACTGGTAGCGTGCCTTTAGCGGGTTGGGATGAAAAATATCTGTTTCCTCTAGCAAAATCTGAAGATTTGAAAGTAGAAAAAAACCCAGCATCTGGCTTTACCCTCACGGCCAACAACGACACCATGGGAGAAAAAGGAGAATTTTATATTCATAACTTCCCAACCCATAGTGCAAGGGCAGATCGGATAACGGAACTGCTTCGGGAAAAGGAAAAGTTCTCTATTGAAGATTTTTGTCAGATGCAGTTAGATTTATTAGATAAGAGAGCACAGAAAATTATTCCAGACTTACTCAAGGTATTAGAGGAAAGTGAAGACGAAGATATCAAGCTAGCCTCAAAATTACTTAAAGAATGGGATTGTAAAGCTGAAGTACAAGCTATAGGTGCATGTCTCTACTACCTATTTCAAGATCGCTTCTGGCAACGCAAATACATGTACGGGATATTAGATGATGAACTGTTGAAGGTTTTACCTTTGGGAGCTCCTGGACTAAATCTTTTTGACATAGGCTCGTTTAGAAACCCCGGATCACCCTGGACAGAACATGAAGAAACACTAAAGTCTTTAATCCATAAAGAGATGAAAGTCATTGTGGACAGAGTAAGGCTTTCTTTAGGGGATGATCCAGCTAAGTGGCGGTGGGGCGATTTACATAAAATTGAGTTTTGGCATAGTCTTCGTAAACAACCAACTTGGAAAGAGCTATCTTTAGGACCAGATGAGATTGGAGGAAGTCCAACTACTTTAGCTATGGCGATGCACATAGGCAAAGGCCCTGAGAAAGATGAAATTCCCTATAGAGTTTTTCATGGTCCAGCCTATCGCTTAGTTATAGACCTTGCGGACCCTATGCATGCAAAATTTGTTATAGCGGGAGGTAATGGAGGTAAGCCAGATAGCGATTTCGCATTGAACCATTATGCGACTTGGTTAAAGGGTGAATTCTTTACGTTAAACTTACTAAGAGAGGAGATCGATGAGCATTCAGTCTGGTATTTTAACAACTGAAAATAATGAAATTGAACCTCTAGAATCAGACGCACCGCTGATTGTTTATATTGATTTTAAGAGTCCTTACGCTTATTTATCGGTAGCCCCTACTCGAGAGATGCTCTCTAGGCTAGATTTGATAGCCGACTGGCGGCCTTTTGTACTAGATATTCCGAGTTATCTAGGTTCAGCAAAACTGGACAAAGGAGGAAAAAAAGTAGCTAAACAGGATAGAACAGAAGAACAGTGGTCAGGGGTGAAGTACGCTTATTTTGATTGCCGCAGATATGCCAATTTGAGCGGAATGACCATACGCGGAACCATAAAAATCTGGAACACCAATCTACCCGCAATAGGAATGTTATGGATAAAGCAATTTTCAGATTTAACTGAACAATGCTCAAAAGGAAGTCTCCTAGAAAAGTATATTGATGCAATTTACGACCCTTTCTGGAAAAGGGAATTAGATGTTGAAGATTTATCTGAGGTTTTAAAAGTCCTTAAAGCCATAGGTGCACCCACTGAAGGTTTTTCAGATTTTGTAAAAGGAAAGGGCGCCTCTATGAATGAAAGCCTCCAAGAGTCCGCATTTGATGCGGGAATATTTGGAGTACCTACTTATATTTTGCCTAATGAATCGGTTAATGACCCAAAACATGAAAAATTTTTTGGTCGAGAGCACCTACCTCGTATTAGTTGGTTGTTAGCAGGACGCGATGGAGAAGCACCCAATACCAGATACGATATCGACGATAAATTAGACAGGAAGGCTTTGACTAAGTCTGCTGCAGATAACCTTTCAGACTCCTCTGTATTAACCACTTTTTTTGATTTTAAAAGTCCTCAAAGCTATTTGGCATTAAATCCCATAAAGTCTTTAAAAAAAGATGGAATAGTTATTAATTGGAAGCCTTTCTCAAGTAAACCTCTTAAAGTGCCTGATAAAGAAATACCCAATGAAGATAGAGGTGCAAAACATCGTCGTATTAGAGGTGAATACATCGCAAATGATATCAACAGGTACGCACCCCATGAACTTCAGGATATTTATTCTGAATCAGACTGCCAGTTTCCCGATATGGGTTTGCTCTGGCTTCAAAAAGAGCTTAAAGCTGATAGCGATCTTATCGATTCTTATGTAACGAGAATGTTTAAGTATATCTGGCAAGAGGTAGGGCCTATAGAATCAGCTAAGGACATAGAAAAGATTCTGGTTGAGCTAGGGGTAAAAGTTGAAGGCTGGAATGAGTATTCTACTAATCTCGGTATTACACATTTAAATGAAGTGCGTAGTGAAATAGATCCTAAATCCATTAATGTTACCCCGGTATTTTTTATAGGAGATGAGCCTTTTCAGGGGCATAGTCAGCTGCCATTAATAGCTGCTAGACTCAAAGCTAGCTAGGTAGCATTCTTATTTTCAATGGGAAGGTTATTGATTTAGATATTGAAGCAGAATCTTTATCTATAATTTGAAGCTTTCTCTGTTTAAAACTATAGAGACGGACATTCAAAGGGTATACTGCGCGCCAAATTCTAATAAACCAAATCATTTAAGCCCAAATAAACCAACAATCAGATAACTATCTATCATAGTTGTTAATAAGAATATTAATATGTCATTTAACACCCTGGGTCTTTCTTCAGAGCTTAAAAAAGCTATTGAAGATAAGGGTTACGTCTATCCTTCTGATATCCAACTACAAGCTATTCCTTCAATTATAAAAGGTAACGATATTATGGCTCGTGCGCAAACTGGTACAGGTAAAACAGCGGCATTTGCTCTACCTATTTTGCAGAAATTTCAGAAAGACGAATCTAAAAGAAGAAGAGTGAGAGCTTTGGTCCTAGTCCCAACCCGAGAATTGGCCTCTCAGGTAGGCGATAGCTTTAGAAATTATGGTAATAATTTAAGGTTCAGAACCTCTACTATATATGGCGGGGTAAGTATAAACACTCAAATTGATAAGCTTAGAAAAGGAGTGGATATTGTTGTGGCAACTCCTGGTAGGCTTTTAGATCATCTAGATCGAAGGACCTTAGATCTTTCTGAACTGGAGGTGTTTGTTTTAGATGAAGCAGACCGAATGCTGGACATGGGCTTTATAAGAGACATAAAGAAAATTTTGACCTGCCTTCCAAAGAAAAAACAAAACCTCCTTTTCTCTGCTACCTTTCCAAAAGAAATAAAGGCATTGGCAGATAGTTTGCTAAATTCTCCAAAAAGGATTGAAGTTGCTTCAAATAATTCTACAGTAGATAAAGTGACACAAGTGGTTTATCCAGTAGATAAAGCAAGGAAAGGGGAGTTGCTGGCTTATTGCATAAAAGAAGAAAACTGGTTCCAAGTTTTAGTGTTTTCAAGGACAAAACGTGGTGCGAACAAACTGGCTGTTCAATTAAACAAAGAAGGTATAGACGCAGATGCTTTTCATGGAAACAAATCTCAAGCTCAGAGAACAAGAGCTTTAAAGGATTTTAAAGATGCCAAGACACAGGTATTAGTAGCTACTGACATTGCCTCCAGAGGCATAGATATTAATTTATTACCCCAAGTTGTCAATTTTGACCTTCCGTATGTACCGGAAGATTACATTCACCGTATAGGAAGAACCGCCAGGGCTGGCCAAGAAGGGAAGGCTGTTTCTCTAGTAAGTGCTGATGAGCATAAATTATTGTTCGATATTGAAAAGCTATTAAAACATGAGATTCCACGCAAGGTCATCCAGGGTTTTGAGCCAACTCAAAATTTAAGATCTGCTCCTCCAAAACCTAAAGCAGGTAACAAGGGTAAAGGCAGGTCCCGGGTACGCTTCAAAAGCTCACGAAAGGCAAGACCTTCGAGAGGAAAGGCTGTTTGGCACAAAAAACGACCAAAGAAGAATTCTGCCAACCAAGACGTTTAAAAGATTAAGACTTTGGTATAGTTAATCTATGACTTTAAGTAATTTTTCTTTAAAGGGTAAAAAGGCCCTTGTGGTAGGCGCTAGAAGAAACATGGGAAAAGCATTTGCTCTTGGTTTAGCGGAAGCAGGAGCCGATGTGGCAGTCACTGATATCAATACAGAATCTGGTCAGTTAGAAAATGTTAGTAAAGAAATAGAAGCTATGGGTTGTAATTCTATAGCTTTAAAGGCAGATATCTCTTCTGAAGGTGAAGTTAAAGAATTAGTAAAAACTGTTGCTCAAGAATTTGGAACTATTGATGTCTTGATGAATGTCGCTGTTATGTATCACGCTAAGTCAGTTGTTGATCTCGATGAAGAATCCTGGGAAAAGTTAACCAATGTCAATCTAAAAGGTTATTGGCTAACGATTCAAGAAGTATCCAAAATAATGATCAAGCAGAATAGTGGAAGCATTATCAATTTAACTTCTAGGGGCGGTCTAAAAGCGCATGCAGACAAAGCAATGGGTAATTATGCGATCTTAAAATCTGGTATTGCAATGATGACACGTCAATATTGCCGATATCTTGGTCCTCATAATATAAGGGTCAATGCCATCGCACCTTCCTTAGTTGAATGGGAAGAATTCCCTGGTACCGAAAACAGAAAGAAAAATAAGAAAACTGAAAAGAGAGAAAGGAAGGAAGTTACCGAACAAGAAAAATTTGAGTCTTGGTCAACGGGTCCTGAGAATATTCCCCTTGGTAGAGTGGCAACTTTTGATGAAATGGCAAATGCAGCTGTATTTTTAGCCTCTGATGCCTCCACTTATGTAACAGGTACTATTCTTAATGTAGACGGTGGATATATGGCATGAGTAAAGACTGGAATCTAAACCACATTGGGTTAATGGTAACCAACAGGAATTCAGTTCTGAATTTTTTTCAAACTATTGGTTTAGGGGTAAGCGTGGGACCTCAACCTTTATTGCCCTATGAAGAAGGCAATGGAGAATTAACTTACTTCCAAAAACTTGAAGGTGATCCCATTACCCATAAGTATAAAACTGGCGGTGCGCACAATTTTAGAGACGGCAACTCCCAGATAGGAGATTGTCAGTTAGAGGTCTATCCGATGAAACCAGGACCAGGAATGTTTATAAGTGAATATTTAGAAAAAAAAGGACCTGGAATAAACCACATTGCCTTTAATACTAACAATATCATAGAAGATACTGAATTCCTTGTATCTAAAGGTTGTGAGCTAGTTTTTAAAGCTACAGTTAATGGAGAAACGGTAGAAAACTATTTAGATACACGTCGTTACGGTGACCTCATGATTTCTTTGAGACCTCCTATGGGGAATTGGGAAAAAACTTGGAAAGAAAATAACTTAGCCCATCCTCTTGTTAGTGACTGGAAATTTAAAGGTCTAGGAATAGCAGTATCTGATATAGAGAGCGCTTCTAATTATTATCGAGACTTAAATTTTTCTGAAACCACCTCTTTACTGGAAAACAAAAGCTTAAATACTAAATACCAGCAATTTAATATAAGCGGGGTTTCATTTGAGCTTATTGAACCTTTAACATCGCAAAGCATTTACCAAGACTCTTTAAAGCTTAGAGGTGACGGTGTTGCTGAAATTATATTTGCAGTTGATGACTTAAATATCGAAGCAGAGAAATTGCAATCTAAGGGTGTTAATTTAATGTTTCCTGAAGATAGCATAAATCAGAATTTTGCTTGTTTTGATACAAGGGGAGAAGGAAATTTAATAACTAGATTGATTAAAGAAATAGAATGAAAAAAGAAGAAGAAATTAAAAAAGAAGAAGATAAGAAGTTAGAAGGTGTAGTGATTGAACCAACTTACACAAGAGAACAAATTAGAACTGCTCTTATGCAGATGTTTGAAAAGCAAGGTATAAAAGTTAATAAAGATAAAAAATAGGTTTAATTAATATTTAATTCAATAAAAAGAGCAGGGTGATCGCTTAAAGGACCTGCCTGTGTTTTAAAGTTTAGATCTTCACCCTTTTCGATCACTTCAAAAGTTGTTTCTGCTCCGTCACGATAAAGAATGTAATCAATAACAGGCCAACCTGTTTCAGTCTGGATCCCTTTAATAGGATCTGATAAACCAAGCTGTTCTTTAAAGTTTTCTAGCAAGAACCTATCCCGCTCATCATTCCATTTTAGATTTAGATCACCCACAACAATAAGCGCCTCACCAGAAAGTTCTTTTTGAATTTTTATTAATATTTGACTGAGTTGTTCCTTTCTGGCTTTGCGGTCTGAATCATGTCTTCCGGCATCTAGATGCGTATTTAATATAAAGAAATATTTACCAGAGGGAGCTGTAACTCTTGCCAACTGGAAACCTTTAGAAGCAAAACAGTCATTCAACTTTCCCAGCCAACCAGAACAAGTATTAAAGGCTTCTGAATATACCTCTACCTTCCAATCTTTATCAAGGTTAGAAAGGATTGTTAGCCCAGACCCTGAGCAGAAAGGGCAAAAAGTTGATTGGCTTTCATTACCTCGTTCAACGAAAGTATTCTTCTTTATATTCTTTAACAAAAGCTCGTGATGAGCAAAATCTTCCTGAAGAAGAGAGATGTGGTAACGATTTGTCTCTTTTGCAATTAAAGGAAAACGATTACTAGGTTCATCTCCAGAAAATATTGCAGGGAGTCCATGGGTATTATAGGTAAGTATCTTTATTTCTTCAGAGCTAACATTATTTAGAGAGATGAAGAAACAAAATAGGACAAATAGACGAGCAGAAAGATTTAAGTTTTTAGAATTGGAAACCATATTCTTAAAGTTTTTCCAGCAAGGCTAATGAGTTAATCATATCTAATTCTTTAAATAGGCCACTCTCTTTGGCCTTTGTGTAGATATTAAAAGGTGGCCTTCCTCCATCTTCTGGGTTAGGAAACACATCATGAATTGCCAATAAACCACCCTTAATTAAATGCGGGCTCCAAGTATCATAGTCTTCATTAGCAGCTTTTTCAGAATGTCCTCCGTCAATAAAAACCATAGCTAGAGGTTTAGACCAAACCTCACCAGCTTCCAATGAAGTTGAGATGATGGGAATAACAACATTAGTTAGTCCCGCTTTATCTATTGTATTTAAAAAGAATGGCAAAGTATTAATGCCGGTCTTGTCTTCATCTAAAAGATCTGGATCAAAGAACTCTTCCCCCGGTTGTTGTTCTTCAGAACCTTTGTGATGGTCTATTGAATAAAGTTTTTGTTTATTCTCTTTGACTGCAGCGCCTATATAGATAGCAGATTTTCCACAATAACTGCCTACTTCGAGGCACAACCCTTTTTTTGAGTATAGTTTTGCAAACTCATATAAGGTCTTTCCTTCTTCTTTATCAAGAAATCCTTTAACTTCTTCTGGGTCTATTTCTAATTTCATAAGTTAATTAAAGGAAATGCTACCAAAAATATGAGAATATGCGCTGTCATTTATGATTCGAGGTACATTAACAAATAATTCTGATGAAGAATTTTCTTATGTTTCCGCTCGTCCAATAGAAAAAGGAATCCCCACTTTTATTTTTTTTCACGCCACTGGATTTAATGGTCAGACTTATTGGCAGTTAGTAGAAGGCTTAGACAATAAATTTGAAGGTTCAGTTAATTGCATATCTCTTGATCAAAGAGGCCATGGACTTTCCACTGCATTAACAGAACCTGAAAGACTTAAAGATTGGTCTCTATATCTACAGGATGCTCTAGAGATTACAGATAAGTTGGAAGGTCCTTTGTTTTGTGCTGGGCACAGCATGGGATCCATTGTCGCTGCTAAGTTATCTAGCTTGAGACAAGAAAAAGTAAGAAAATTAATTATGTTAGAACCTGTGCTCTATGGCCCTTTAGAGTGCTTTAAATATAGACTTATGCGTGCAATAGGTAGAAGAAATAAAGTTGAATTGGTTGAATTGGCAGCAAAAAGGAGGTCAATTTTTGGAAGCCAACAAGAAATGGTAGATTCGTACCTTGGAAGGGGTGTATTTGAAACCTGGGACAGGTCTCTAATTCAGGACTATGTGGAAGGAGGTACCAAAATGCTAAATGAAAAAGAAGTGGAGTTGAGTTGTTCTCCCTTGTGGGAGAGCAGGACTTTTATGGCGTCGGACATGGACTCTTGGCCTTACTTAAGGAGATTAACTATCCCAAGTTATATCTTATGCGGTACTATCCGTTCGACCTTTACGCCAACTGCTAGACAGGCCATAGAAAAACTTGGAGCAAACTGGAATATAGATATTTTTCCTGAAGCAACTCATTCATTACCCATGGAGCAGGGAAGCGAGTTAATTGACCGAATCCACCAATTCATGAGTAAATAATTTTAATTATGGATCTTAAACAACTAAAAAGAGGGAGAATATTGATTCTAGGAGACATTATCCTAGATGAATATTTAAAGGGATCGGTTGATCGTGTCTCTCCTGAAGCACCTGTACCTGTGTTAAAACCGGAATCTAGAGAAGTTAGGTTAGGCGGAGCTTCTAATGTTGCATCCAATGTTAAATCTTTAGGTTCTCAGGTTGAACTTATCGGTGTGATAGGCAGAGATGATTCAGGAAAAGAGGTTAGAAATTTACTTAAACAGCACTCTATAAAGTCATCCTTGGTGGTGTCCGATAAAACCACTGTTAATAAACTTCGTCTCTCTGCAGGCCAACAACAACTTCTTCGATTAGATATGGAAGATGTATTTACCAAAAAAGATTGGTCTTCTGTGAAAGCTAATTTTTCTAAAAAACTCAGCAAGGTTGGTGCTGTTATTCTTTCAGATTATGGCAAAGGGACGCTTTTGGATGCACCCACACTGATAAAACTGGCAAATAAGAAAAAAATCCCCGTTTTTGTCGACCCCAAAGGCGAAGATTTTAATAAGTACAAAGGAGCATACGCCATAACACCTAACTTCTTAGAGTTTTCTAAAGTGGTAGGGAAAGTATCGAGTGAGAAGGATTTAGATAATAAAGCACAGGATCTAATCAAAAAACTCAGTCTGAATGTACTTTTAATTACGCGAGGCCAGGAAGGAATGACCTTGTTTGAAAAGAATAGAGGCAAGGTAGCTAGAACTGATTTCCCTACAGAGGCAAAGGATGTCTTTGATGTCTCAGGAGCAGGAGATACTGTAATTGCGAGTTTGGCATCGGGTTTAGCTAGTGGTTTAGATCTTAGTGATTCCGTGAGATTGGCAAACATAGCCGCTGGCATAGTAGTAGGAAAATCTGGAACCGCTTCACCTTCGCTTGCGGAATTAAGTATCAGTCTAAATGCAGTTGATTCTGTTCTATCAAAAAATGAAGTAAAAGATCTAGTTAAAGAAGCTAAACAGGATTCAAAGAAGATTGTATTCACTAACGGTTGTTTTGATTTATTACACGTTGGTCACATCACTTACCTGGAAGAAGCAAAAAAGTTAGGAGATCGATTAGTGGTCGCTTTAAACTCGGACACATCCGTTAGGAAGTTAAAAGGAGCAAAGAGGCCTATCAATAAATTAAAAGATAGGGCAAAGCAAATAGCCGCTCTCGACTGTGCAGATTGGGTCACTTCGTTTACTGAAGACACTCCGTTAAAGTTAATAAAAGAGCTGGAGCCTGATGTGTTGGTTAAGGGCAAAGACTATAAAGTAAAAGATATTGCAGGTTCTAAAGAAGTGCTTGCAAAAGGAGGTCAGGTTAGAACTATAAATCTAGTTAAGGGCATTTCCACCACCAACTTAATAAGAAGAATTAAGGACTTAGATTAATAAGTTTTTAAAAAAATAAAAAGTTTCTTTTCGCTGCAGGATTAATCCTTTTCAATGAACCCAGTTAAGAAGAGCCCATTATTGATCTTGCTATTCTGTTTTACAGTCACTGGTTATTCAGATGCATTTAATTATGAAGTTGGTGATGTCTTTGAATCAAAAAAACGTACCACTTCAGTGCTTCTTTATAAGTCTAAAGTTGACTTACACCAACGAGTCAGAGAACCAAACGCGGCAACCGGTAATTGGACACTCATTTATGGCAAGTTCACTTATACTCTACAAAAAGGGGATAAGATAATTCTTCTCGCCAGTCTAGAAGAAAGAGGAAGACAATTCTTTCAAGTGGCATTAGTTCCAAAAAGAAAAGCCAAATATCTAGATACCCCCTACTTTTATGCTATTCCCGATAACTTTAATCAGCTTGTGTTCATTGAACACTTAACTGAATGAGCTTTAAGTTATTTAAAGGTGATTTCGTAACTAGAATTAGGTCTGTTAGAATCGAGATAGGGGGAACCAATATGAAAAAATTACTGACAGTTTTACTGTTAATCTCTTCTTTTTCAGTATTTTCTGCTCACCATGAGGAAGCGGAGACTACGGAAAAGGAACATACTTACGCCTTTGCGTATAATTCAACTTTCTCTATTCCAGCAGGATCTCAGCCCCAAAGGGTAGAGAAACAAGTTTTAGATAATCTTGCAACTCTAGAAGAGAATGGCTATTACAATTGCGGTCTTTTAAGGCATCAATTTGGAGGAGAAAGGGCCTACTATTCTTATTGTTATTTTGATTCTTGGGAGCACTTTGGAGAAATTAATGACTCTAATTCTGCTGCTGCTAGAGAACCAGTTCAACTTTACGGTGATCACACAGATCATCTGGTTGCCATTTTAGAGAGAAATATGTCATCAAAAAGAACACCTTATGTTCTAAGGGCTACATATACTTTCGGTCCTTTTCTTACAGCTAATGAAATGCGTGATAGGGCTAGGTTGCTATTTGATGCTTATAACAGAGCCTTCGAAGGTTGTGTTTTAGCAGAACACGCCTGGGGTCCTGAACTAGCTTGGTATTTTTATTGCGGATATGATAGTTACGCTGATTTTGCCAAGAAAAGTAGCGTTTTAATGGAGATTCATGAGTCTGAATTAGCTGATACAAAAACTGATATTAGAAACCATTCAGATGATTTGATGGTAAGAGTAAAATAAACTTTTTTTCTTGAAAAAGAGGAGGGATTTTTCTCTCCTCTTTTTAGTTTGAAACTAAACTTTCTTCTTTCTTTCTCTAGCTCTTTTCTCTTCTCTTTTCTTCCAATAAGGGTAAAAGCCTTCTTCCCCTTCCGGTCTATTCTTAAATCTTCTATGCATCCAAAAATATTGGGTAGGGGCTTTTAAAATTGCTTTTTCATAACATTGAGACATTAGACTTAAGAAATCTTGTTCACCGGAGTCAGCACCCAGGGCTTCCAGGGTGATTTCATAACCAGAATTAACTCTTACTACATTAAAAAAGAAAACTTTAGTGCCTTTGTTGTATAAGTCTGAAGGAAGCGTAACCGTAGCAGCAGGAACGCCAAAAAAGGGAACAAATTCTGCTCCTTTAGTTCCATAATCTTGATCCGCTGCATACAAGAACTTTAATCCATTACGAAGGAATTTCATTCCTCTTCTGGTTTGTCGGTTAGTGACAGTACCAATTAAGTATTTGTTTCTGGCTTTAATCATCAAATAATTCATAACTTTATTGGTCTGGTTCTTATACATACCACCGGCATTTACAAGTCTGGAAGTCATGCGAATATCTAACTCAGCGTGCGTTGAGTGTTTAAGTAAAATCAGACAACCTTCAGTGACGTTCTCAAGTAGTTCAAAATTTGATTTCTTGGTTATCAGTTTTTCTATATATCTATCAGATCGCCACCAGGCTATTCCTGTCTCTAGCAACCCTCTGCCCATGTCCTCAAATACCTCTTTTACCATTCTCTCTCGTTCTTCTTCAGTTTTATCTGGGAAGCATAGCTTGAGATTTACTTCTACAATCTTCTTTCGGTGGAGACCAATAGTGTAAAGAGCTTTTCCCAAAATCTTACCTAGGAGTAGTTGTAATTGAATTGGAAGCAGGCTTATTAAATAAAGAAGTCCTACTCCTAACCAGGTAAGAAAATAAACTGGGCTTAGCATAGAAGCCTCAAAACTTACTTCATTATTGTAAGGTTCTGCTCTATCAGCTTTCATTTTTAGGCCAATTGCTCAGTTTCTCTAAATAAAGCTGAACCCCAGATTGAACTTCAAGGAAGTCTTCTTTATATCCGGCTTGTCTTAGTTTATTTATATCGGCTTCAGTAAAACTTTGATAGGAACCAACGAGCTCTTCTGGGAACGGTATGTACTGAATGGAACCTTTTCCGTGGTAATCGATGACTGCATTGGCTACTTCATTGAATGTCTGGCTTTTTCCAGTACCCACATTAAAGATGCCTGAGATTTCTGGGTTCTTCATAAACCATAAATTAACCTTAATTACGTCGTCTACATAAACAAAGTCACGTCTTTGCTCTCCAGCTTCATATCCATCAGACCCTTCAAATAGTTTAACTTCACCTCCTTTTTCTAACTGCTGGTGCAGATGGTAGGCAACACTTGCCATATGCCCTTTATGCGCTTCATTAGGGCCATAGACATTAAAGTACCGCATTCCAACTATCTGAATTTTGCTCTCTTTAATTTTTTGCCTTATCAATTGATCAAATAAATATTTTGAGAAGGCGTATAAATTTATAGGGTTTTCATTCTCTTTCTTCTCTTCAAACTCCTTTCCGTTTCCGTAAACGGAGGCAGAAGAAGCGTAGATAAAGGCAGCAGAGTTATTTTCAGCAAATTCATAGAGTTTTTTTGAAAAAGTATAATTGTTCTTCATCATATACTCTCCATCCCATTCCATGGTGTTAGAACAGGCACCTTGATGAAAAATTTGGGTAATTTCACTGAAAGATTTTGTTGAATCTAAATACTTATTTTCGAATTCTTCAATATCTAATAAGTTCTCCATCTCGCAATGGGCAATATTATTAAGATTCTCTTTCTTGGATAGGTCATCGACCCCTATTATGTTTTTCAAATTCATTTTATTGAGTTGAGAAACTAAATTAGAGCCTATAAAGCCGTTGCATCCGGTTACTATGATCATAGGTTAAGTCGTTTGCTTGTGTCTTGATATGTTAGCATAGAGTTATGCAGAGACTTATCTATACGGTGATCTTTTATATAGCTCTGCCTCTATACTTTCTGAGATTAATTTTTCGAGGTTTTCAGAATTCTAACTACTTAAAAAGATGGCCGGAAAGGTTAGGCCTATCAAATAACTCACCCTCACCGGAGAAAAATGTTCTATGGATACACGCTGTGTCTGTAGGGGAGGTAAATGCTTCAATACCTCTGATAAGAGGTCTTTTAGAAACTTACAAAAACGTAGAAGTTCTTGTAACCACAACTACTCCTACAGGTTCTAAAATATTATTAGACAAGATGGGGACCAGAGTTAAGCATCAATACATGCCTATCGATCTACCTTTATTTGTAAAAAACTTTCTGGATAATTGGAACCCAGTTGCTTTAATAGTCTTGGAAACGGAAATCTGGCCAAATACCTTATCTTTGTGTAACAAAAGGAATATTTTTACCTCCTTAGTTAATGCACGACTTTCTAATAAGTCCAAGCAGCAATACCTTAGAGCAAAAAATTTAATCAAGGAAACATTAAGCAATTTTGACCTTATTATTGCTCAGTATACTTCCGACGCTGACAGATTTAAGGAACTTAATGCCGCTTTAGAAATTGAAGTTAGTGGAAACTTAAAATTTGACCAAGATAATCCAGAGGAAATGAAATCTATTTCCTCTTCTATAAGAGAATCATGGTCAGACGGTAAAACTAGACCAACATTAATTGCAGCTAGTACACATGAAACAGAAGAAGAGTTTGTAATTGAGTCTTTTTTAGAAATTATTTCTAAAAGTGAAGATGCTTTGTTGATCGTTGTTCCTCGTCACCCCGAAAGGTTTAACAAGGTTCATGAGCTTCTAGAAAAAAATAACCTTAAGATAGCTAGGCGCTCCAAGAAAGAGGAAATCACTCCCGAAACTCAAGTTTTACTAGGAGACACTATGGGAGAACTGAATTTCTTATACTCAGTTTCGGACGTTGCTTTTGTTGGAGGAAGTCTTATAGATCATGGGGGGCAAAATTTACTTGAACCGGCTTCCTTGTACCTCCCTTTGTGCTCAGGAAAAAGTTTAAGAAATTTTCAAGAGATAGCGGATGAGTTAATAGAAGAGAAAGCACTTTTTCTAATCGAAAGGCCTGATGAACTGACTAGTTATTTCTTTTCTTTAGCATCAGACATAAATAAAAGGGATAAAGTTGGCAAGCTTGCCAGAAGCGTTTTTGATAAAAATAGGGGAGCTCTTGAAAGGATTAATTCCTTGCTCGATGGTCATCTAAACAAAATCGTTAGTTAATTTCTAACTTTGCCTTAATTTGGTGCGCTAAAGAACCTTCTGCACTATATCAATTCAAATAAGTGGTTTTATTACTTTAAAACGCTTTATGTTTAATGGCATAGGAATTGCATGTATAAGTAGTAAAATACAAGAATATTTTTCTTGTAATTTTAAACGGAGGTTTTATGAAATTAATAACAGCAATAATCAAACCCTATAAGCTTGATGAAGTTCGAGAGGCTTTATCTGAGGTAGGGGTTACTGGTTTAACCATCACAGACGTTAAGGGCTTTGGCAGACAGAAAGGACATACAGAACTCTATAGAGGTTCAGAGTATGTTGTGGATTTTCTACCTAAGACAAAGATTGAAATAGCGGTAAGTGATGATGCATCAGAGGCAGTAATAGAGGCAATAAGTAAAGTATCTAACACCGGTAAGATCGGAGACGGAAAAATCTTTGTTTCCAGCCTTGAACAGGTAATGAGGATTCGAACAGGCGAACTCAATGAGGATGCTCTCTAGCTTAAATTTAACGAGGTAATTATGTTTAAAAAATTATTATTTATAACTCTAGGTCTTTTTTCTTTATCGGCGTCAGCTGAGGGCTTAGATACAGGGGACACGGCTTGGATGCTAACATCTACTGCTTTAGTGCTTTTTATGACTTTGCCCGGCTTAGCACTTTTTTATGCCGGTTTGGTAAGAAGCAAAAATGCCGTTTCTGTTTTAATGCAATGTTTTGCAATAGCTTGTATTGCATCAATAATCTGGGTTGTTTACGGATACAGCTTATCTTTTCGAGGAGACGGAGCTTTTATAGGCGATCTAAGTGCAGCTTTCTTATCGGGTATTGGGAGAGAAACCCTTTCAGGGAGTATTCCTGAAACGGTTTTTGTCATGTTCCAAATGACTTTTGCCATTATTACCCCGGCATTAGTCGTAGGCGCCTTTGCTGAAAGGATGAAGTTTAGTGCCATGTGTCTTTTTTCTGCTTTATGGCTGACTTTAGTTTATTTTCCTGCCTGCCATATGGTTTGGGGAGGAGGACTACTTGCTCAATGGGGCGTTATAGATTTCGCAGGAGGACTTGTTGTCCATCTAACTTGTGGAGTGGGTGCTTTAGTCGCTGCAGTTATGTTAGGAAAAAGAAGAGGTTTTCCAGGCTCTGCTATGCCACCTCACAATAGAAGTTTAGTGGTTATGGGAGCTGCAATGCTTTGGGTAGGATGGTTTGGGTTTAATGCCGGAAGTGCTGTAGCTGCAAGTGAAGATGCTGGAATGGCTATGTTGGTAACGCATATAAGTGCTGCGTTAGCTGCTTTCACTTGGATGACAATAGAATGGATAAAACAAGGAAAGCCTACGGTTGTTGGTATAGCAACGGGAATGGTGGCAGGCTTAGCCACCATAACACCAGCCGCAGGTACAGTAGGCCCTGAAGGCGCTTTACTTATAGGACTATCGGCTGGAGTTGTTTGTTATTATGCAACTCAAGCTGTCAAAGGAGTTTTTGGAATTGATGACTCCCTAGATGTCTTCCCAGTACATGGTGTTGGAGGGATGTTAGGTATTATTCTTCTAAGCTTCTTAGGCACACCTGGAGGTTTCTTAGGCTCAGGCGCAGGCGGCATTGCTGAAGGAGGTCCAATGGCACAACTGGTAATACAGTTAAAAGGTATTTTAGTTATTGGAGCTTGGACAGCTGTAGCCTCTTGGGCAATCCTCAAGTTAGTTGCATTGGTAACTGATTTGAGAGTCTCAGAGGAATCTGAAAACGAAGGTCTGGACGTAACTGAACACGAAGAAAGAAGTTACGATTTAACTTAGTTCACCCAAAAAAAACCGACTACAAAAAAAGTAAATTTGTGGTCGGTTTTTCTTTTTGTAGTAATGTTCTTTACTGTAAGTTAATAAACGCAATGAAAGAGCAACCTATAGTCACCATCATGGGCCCCACCGGAGTCGGAAAGACGGATTTAGCTATTCTTCTATCAGAAGAATTGGCGATAGATATCGTAAGCGTAGACTCGGTCCAAATATATAGAAGAATGGATATAGGGAGTGGCAAGCCTAGCAGTGAAGTCCTAAAGGGGTATCCTCATAAATTAGTTAGTTTTATCGATCCTTGGAAAACTTACTCGACTGCTCTTTTTGTAAATGACGCAAGGAAAGAAATAGCGCTAGCTGATAAATCAAATAAACTGCCTGTGTTAGTAGGCGGCACCATGCTTTACTTCAGGTCGTTACTTGGGGGTATTTCTAGGATGCCAAAAGCGGATCAATCAGTGAGGGATGAAATTTCAATGCAAGCTAAGAAGAATGGCTGGGGTCACTTGCATAAAAAACTTGCTGAAATAGACCCGAACTCAGCTAAAAGGATTCATCAAAATGATACGCAGCGAATTCAAAGGGCCTTGGAAGTTTATAGAGTTAGCTCAAAAACAATGACTGAATGGCTTGAAAGGGATAAAGGCAGTGAACTTTTAAAATCCCGGAAAGTTATGCAGTTTGCTGTTGCTCCTGAGAGCAGAGAGGTCTTAAGAGAAGACATAAAAACCAGGTTTTTGTCTATGATAGAAGCTGGTCTAATCAAGGAAGTAGAAGAGTTACTGAAGTTAGAACCAATGGATAGTAAGCAAAGTTCTATGAAGAGCGTAGGGTATAGACAGGTATGCCAATATCTAGATGGTAAATTCGGCTACGACGAGATGATAGATAAAGCTATCAATGCGACCAGACAATTAGCTAAACGTCAGATGACTTGGTTAAGAAGTTGGAAAAATTTGCATTGGGTTAACCAAGATACTAAGGTTTCGGTTGACCTAATACAAAAACAATTGAGCCATAACAGTTAATCTTCCAGAATGTCCGAATCATTTTCTTATAAAGCAGCAATAGTGCAGGTTGATTTTTCTAAGAGAAAAAAAGGTCTTTCCTCAATAAATGCTTTTGAGGAGTTTAAGGAATTAGTCACTTCTTCGGGCGCTGATATTTTCTATGAAGATCTTTCCAATCAATTCAAACCTGATTCAGGTTTATTTATAACAAAAGGTAAAGCTGAAAGGATTAAGGATTTTATTGATCAAACTGAATCTGAGTTAGTTATATTCAATCACGATTTAACTCCTTCACAAGAAAGAAACCTAGAGAATATTTTTAAGGCAAGAGTTCTAGACAGAACAGGTTTAATTTTAGATATATTTGCTGCAAGGGCTTTCAGTCATATTGGGAAGCTTCAAGTGGAACTGGCTCAGTTATCACATTTATCGACACGTTTAGTTAGAGGGTGGAGTCATTTAGAAAGACAAAAAGGAGGTATTGGATTAAGGGGCCCTGGAGAAACTCAGCTAGAAACTGATAGACGACTTATCAACCAAAGAATTAAGAGCATTAAAGCAAAATTAAATAAATCGCATAAGCAAAGAGAGATAAATCGTTATTCAAGAAATAAAAGTGATCAAACTTTAATAGCATTAGTTGGCTACACAAATGCCGGTAAAACCACTTTGTTTAATCTATTAACTGAAAGTGAGCTATATGTAAAAGATAAACTCTTTGCAACATTAGATTCTGTAACAAGAAAGAGCTCTCTTGCTGGATTGGATGATGTGCTGTTTTCTGACACAGTGGGTTTTATCTCCGATTTACCCACCGAATTAATTGAATCTTTTAAAGCCACTTTGGATGAACTTAAATCTGCAGATATTCTTCTTCATGTTGTTGATATTTCTGACCCTGATTTTATTTTTAAAACCGATCAGGTTGAGTTAATTCTTAAAGAGCTAGGTGTGTCTGAAATCCCTTGTATAAGGGTTAATAATAAGTCCGATAAAGTTTCGAAAGACTTGAATAATATTTCAAATTCAAATGATGAAGTCTGGTTGTCTGCTATGAAAAATAGAGGCTTAGAAGACTTAATAAAATGCATTCAAAGCAATAGAAAAAAGTCTATGGTCAAGGAGTGGGTTGAATTAGAACCCAGTGAGGGTAAAACCAGAGCAAAACTTTATTCTTTGGGTAAGGTAATTGAAGAGACAACAAGTGAATCAGGTCTGATACAATTGCTCCTAGAAATAGATGAAAAAGAACTTAAGACTCTAATTTCTAAAAAAGGTATTAATTTAAAGATAAAAAAAATTAAGGAAGCAATCTAATGTCTTGGAATGGAAATGATAAAAATAAAGATCCTTGGGGAAGAAAAGACGGTCCTCCTGATATCGATGAGGCAATAAATAAATTTAAAGAAAAATTAAATAGCATTTTAGGCGGATCTTCTGATGGATCTGGCCCTGGATTCTCAAAGAAAAATATTTTTTCTGGATTTATTCTTGTAGTTCTTATTTGGGTTGGCTTGGGTATTTACCAAGTAGAGCAAGCAGAACGATCTGTTGTTCTAAGGCTAGGTGAATATATGGAAACAAAAGGACCTGGATTACGCTGGAACCCGCCCATTATCGATAGCTGGACAATTGTTGATGTAGTTAGAGTAAGGCCCCATAGGCATGACGCTTTAATGCTAACAAAAGATGAGAACATCGTTGCTGTTACTATTTCAGTACAGTACCAAATAAATGATCCTGAAAGATACGTTTTGGAAATCAGAGAGCCTGATAACAGCTTGGCCCAAGCAACTGAAAGCGCTTTACGCCATGTCGTAGGCAGTTCAATTATGGACGATGCCCTGACAACTGGGAGAGAGCAGATAGCACAATTAACAAAAATTAGACTTCAGGAATACTTAGATCGCTATGAAACTGGATTACAAGTAGTCATAGTAAATATAGAAGATTCCGCTCCTCCAGATCAAGTTCAAGCAGCTTTTGATGACGTTATAAAAGCTAGGGAAGACGAAGTCAGAGTTAGAAATGAAGCTGAAACTTATGCTAACGGCCTTGTACCAGAAGCAAGAGGGCAAGCTCAAAGAATGATTCAGGATGCTAGGGCTTATGAAGCGCAAGTAATTGCTGAAGCACAAGGTGAAGCGACTAGATTTGATTTGCTCTTGTCTGAATATCAGAAGGCGCCAGAGGTTACTAGAAATAGACTTTATATAGAGGCAGTACAAAACGTAATGTCTAACAGTACTAAAGTTATGGTTGATGTTGAAGGTGGTAACAATATTCTTTACTTACCACTAGACAAGATAGCTAGACAGTCTGAAGAGGCAGTATCAGTTCAACCGTCTAGTCCAGGTAGGGACAATAGCGCAACTTCGATCAGAGAACTTACAGATAGAGTGATAGAAGAAATTAGAAAAAGAAATAGGCAATAAAAGGAGGTAAACAAATGAAAAAATCTAATATTTTTATTTCGGCTTTTAGCCTTATTGTTGTGATATTTCTTTCTCAATCGCTTTTTGTTGTAAGCGAGATTGAAAGAGCAGTGAAATTAAGGTTTGGAGAAATTGTTCAATTTGATGTCGAGCCTGGTTTGCATTTCAAATGGCCTATTATTAACTCAGTACGTTATTTTGATGGAAGAATATTAACTTTAGATGCTCAACCACAAAGATATCTAACCTCGGAGAAAAAAGCTCTGATGGTAGACTCCTTCATTAAATGGCGAGTTAAAGACGTAGCTAGGTATTTCACCACCACTGGTGGAGATGAAGAAAGAGCAAAACGTCTCCTTAGTCAAAGGGTTGATACTGGATTAAGAAATGAGTTTGGTGTGAGAACTGTAAATGAGGTTGTTTCAGGTGAAAGGGACCAGCTCATGAATTCATTAACAACAATGCTAGACAAAATAGCGCAGGAAGAGCTGGGAGTCGAAGTTATAGACCTTCGGGTTAAAAAAATTGATTTACCCTCAGAAGTAAGTGAATCTGTTTACAACAGAATGCGTACCGAAAGAGAAAGGCTAGCAAGAGAATTGAGAGCTCAAGGAAACGAAGTAGCTGAAAAGATAAGAGCCACAGCTGATAAAGATAAGACAGTTATATTAGCCGATGCTTATAGAGAAGCAGAGATAATAAAAGGAAATGGAGATGCTGAAGCAACTTCTACATACGCTTCAGCTTATACAAAAGACCCAGAGTTTTACGATTTCACAAGAAGTCTAAAAGCTTACCAGTCTACTTTTGAAACGAAAGGAGATATTTTATTAATTGACCCAGACAGTGACTTTTTTAAATATCTCGATCAGTCAAAAATAGATTAGAAAGTTAAAAAACTAAATGACCTCAAAAATTCCTTGGAGTCTTCCTGAGGGAGTTGAAGAAATTCTTCCTCCAAGAGCAATAAAAGTTGAGAATTTTAGGAGAAAACTTATAGATCTCTATATAAAGGAAGGATATGAATTTATTATTCCGCCTTTATTAGAGTTAACAAAGACTCTCGGAGGTGAAGCCCATGATGAAATAGCTTCTCATGCCTTTACATTTATAGATGAAGTATCCAACCAAAGCGTTTCAATTAGACCTGATATGTCGGAACAGGCTGCAAGAATTGATGCCTACAGACTAGAGTCTTCAGGAATTACTCGCTTATGTTATGCGGGAGAGGTTTTAAAGAAAGAATTTTCATCTATCTCAAGATCAAGAATGACATTTCAAGTAGGATCTGAGATCTTCGGGGACCCTTCTATCGACGCTGATATAGAAAGTATTAATCTCATGGTTGAAAGTCTTAAAACTCTTGGAGTTAATGATATTACTCTTAGTATTGGAGAATCTGGATTGATAAATTCTATTCTTAACACTATAGGAGACAGCCCCATTCTACGCAGTGAGTTGGAATCTGTTTTATCAAAAAAATCCCAGTCTGATATCAGAGACTTATCAGATAAGGGTTTAACTGATCAAAATGTAGATTTATTACTAAATGTTTCTAAGATGTATGGAGATAAAAATGTACTAAATAAAGCTGAAAAGGAATTAGCGCATTTAGGGAAAGAGGTGAAACAAAAAATAGATTACCTAAAATCTTTGTTAGACAATCTGCCTGTTGATGAAGATGTAACATTACACCTAGATTTAGGAGAGATACCGGGGTTTAAATATCATACCGGTGTTGTTTTCTCTGCATTTAGCAAAGAAGCCGGTTATTGTTTGAGCAAAGGCGGCAGGTATGATGGATTAACAAAAGAAGGAACGCGCTCTAGGTCTGCAGTTGGTTTCGATTTAGATTTGTTGGCCGTATCCGAAATTTCTTCACTGAATAATAAGCATGATTAATTCAATATCGCTTTTAGGTTTACAGTGGGGAGATGAAGGAAAAGGTAAAGTCGTTGATGTTCTATCTAAAGACATAAATGCGGCTGTAAGATATCAGGGAGGGCATAATGCTGGCCATACTCTTATTGTCAATGGAAAAAAAGTCGTTTTCCATCTATTACCTTCATCTATTTGTCATAAAAATATTAAATGCTTTTTAGGAAGAGGAGTTGTTATAAGCCTTGAAGCACTTTTCTCTGAAATTGATGATGCCTTTGAGTTTATTGGAGATATCAGCGACAGATTAATTGTAAGTAATGCAGCATGTCTAATTCAGCCTTATCACATAAAAATAGATCAGCTTCGAGAAAGGTCACGCAGTGGAACGAAAATAGGGACCACAGGGAGAGGCATAGGACCAGCCTACGAAGACAGGGTAGGTAGAAGGGCAATAAGGGTAGCAGATCTATATAACCCCAAAGTTTTAAAAGTTAAATTAGAAGAAGCCCTTGATATTTATAACTTTTTAATTAAAAGGCATGATGAATCTCAACAAGAAGATTTGAATGAATTATTTGAAAATAATTTAAAGCAATCTGAGAGATTACAACCCTTCGTAGGAAATGTAATTTCATTACTAAAAGACCTACAAGAGTCTTCAAAGACAGTTCTTTTTGAAGGAGCCCAAGGAGCTCTTCTGGACTACAGTTTAGGCACTTACCCTTTTGTTACATCCAGTAATTCTTCCTTAGGGGGTATTGCATCCGGAGCAGGCGTAAGCGCAACCAACATAGATTATTCTCTTGGTATATGCAAAGCATATACGACCAGAGTTGGAGAAGGTCCTTTTCCTACTGAACTAGAAGATGAGACGGGTGATTACATCGCCGAGAAAGGAGGTGAGGTTGGAGCTACAACCGGAAGACCAAGAAGGTGTGGCTGGCTTGATGCTAAGCTTTTATCTCATGCCGTTTATTTAAATGGAATAAATGGAATATGCCTAACAAAAATTGATGTTTTGGATGGTTTAAAAACAATAAAAATTTGTTCAGAATATTCAAGCAATTTACCCTCAGAAGAGATTTTGGAGTCCATGGCCTTAAATGAAGTTAAACCGAAATATATTGAGCTTGAAGGATGGGATAAGCCTACAGCAGGAATTTGTGATTTCAAAGATTTAGATCCTAAAGTTGTTCACTTCATAGAGACCATAGAAGAGCTTTGTGGAGTTCCTGTAATTATGATTTCTACAGGACCTAGACGTGAAGACATAATTATCAGAGAATATCCTTTAGGCCAATGAAACGAAAACTTATTATTTTATTATTACCTTTATCTCTCTTTTTAAGTTCAAAAGAAGACTCTGGTTATGAAGTAGGTACGCAATTTGTTTTGACTAGAGGTTATTCTGAAGTGCTTTACCATTATATTCACGATGCAATAGAGATAAGCCGTTACGATGACTTTTTAGATCCATTCCAAAGAATGACTGTAGATGCAAGAGATTTATATAGGATTAAAAAAGGAGAAAAGATCTTATTAGTTGAGAGTATTCGTGAAGGAAAATTTTATAAAGTTAAACTTTTAACTAATAAACCTAAAAGAAAACATTATTTTATAGAAAAAGATAATTTAAGAAGTTACTCATTATACGAACAGAACCCGCATTCAGATAGAACTCCTATACAAGTACATTAAG
This sequence comes from Gammaproteobacteria bacterium, assembly GCA_045563675.1. Lineage (GTDB taxonomy): Bacteria > Pseudomonadota > Gammaproteobacteria > Magnimaribacterales > Magnimaribacteraceae > AEGEAN-183. The sequence continues at coordinate 347,219 of JBJLIX010000001.1, read as the reverse complement.
AAGATGAAAAAAGGCTACTGGAAATGGCTAACTTACACTTTAGCTTTTCTATCAGCTCCTTTATTGATTTTGTTATTAGGAACCTATCTTAATTGGTTTGGTGAATACCAGGGTCCAGGGGAAATAACAAACTCGAAAAAAGTTGCTGAATTTCCTATAAGTGGAGAAAGTTCTCCTAAGCAGATACTTTTTGGTGACTTACATGTGCATACATCTTTTTCCTTAGATGCTTTGTTGTTTAATCTGCCTATCTCCGGAGGAGAAGGAGTCCATCCAGTAGCTGATGCTTGTGATTATGCAAGGTTTTGTTCTAGCTTAGATTTTTTTGCTGTTACTGATCATGCAGAATGGTTAACTAAGAGAGAGTGGAAAGACAGCCTTGGCTCTATACAGAATTGTGCAAAAATTTCCAGCGAACTAGATGAGCCTTCTGTTGTTCCTTTTTTGGGGTGGGAATGGACTCAAATGGGAGATAAAAAAGAAAATCATTACGGTCATAAAAATATTATCATTAAAGGAATACAAGATGGAGAAGTTCCTTACAGACCTATAGCAACAGACTCCCATGATAACTTTGTAAACAATAATGCCCTGGTCACAGCTGCCTTTGCAGCTTTAGATTTTTCGAATAGAAAAAACTACTTTAATTGGAGATTTAAATCCTTAGTAGCTCAAGGCTATAAGGATTGTAAGGAGCGTGAGCAGATTGATGAAAATTCTGATTGTTATCTAAAAGCCCGAACCCCAGAAGAGCTTTTTTCAGAACTAATAAAACTTAATTTAGACACCATTGTTATACCTCACGGAAGCGCTTGGGGAGGAACTACTCCTGCCTTGTCTTCCTGGGACAATCAGCTGAATGATAAAGATCATAATGCTGTATTTAACAGATTGATTGAGGTTTATTCAGGTCATGGAAACTCAGAAGAATATAGAGATTGGGCACCCATAGAGGTCAATCTAGATGGAAGTCAGTCCTGTCAGCAGCCAAGCTCAATATATCTACCAACATGTTTTCAAGCAGGAGACATAATAAAGGAAAGATGTAGGCTTGCTGCAGGCTCTGAAGAAGAATGTAACAACAGAGCTATACAGGCTAGAGAAGATTTCGCAACAATTTATCCTTATGGCCTCTTAACAATTCCAGGGTATGACCCCTTTGAGTGGAAGGATTCTGGACAGTGCAAGGATTGTTTCTTACCTGCTTTTGATTTTAGACCTAAGATGTCTGTTCAATATTCATTAGCACTAACTGATTTTTCTACGGAAGTACCTATCCGTTATAGATATGGTTTTATAGGTTCGAGTGATAATCATCAAGCAAGACCTGGAACGGGCTACAAGGAGACCTTAAGAAAACTTAATACAGAGTCGCACTTAGATTTTGAAAATCAATCTGCCAGAGAGCTTTTGAACCCAAGACTAACAGAGCCTAAGTTACCAATGTCGGTAAGGCCAGATCCAGATACTTATTTAAACGCTGATATACCTGGTGAATTGGAAAGAGCAACTTCTTTCTTGTATACAGGTGGATTAGTGGCTACGCATTCTGAATCACGCAATAGAGAGAAGATATGGGAATCTTTAATAAACAAAGAAGTCTACGCAACTAGTGGAGAAAGAATTTTACTGTGGTTTAATTTGACCAATCATCAAGATGGACTTAAACACCCAATGGGTAGTGAAGTTCAGATGTCTACATCACCCAAATTCAGTGTAAAAGCTCTGGGAGCTCAAAAACAGAAAGGAGGTTGTAGCTATTCTTTATTCGGAGAAAGCAATAAAGAAGTTATAGAAAATCTATGTAGGGGAGAATGTTTTAATCCAATAGATGAAAGAAAAAATATTACCAGAATAGAGGTTGTTAGGATAAGACCACAGGTTTATGAGAAAGAACCTATAAGACCTCTCATAGAGGATCCTTGGAAAGTTTTTGAGTGTGAACCCTCTCAAGAAGGCTGTTCTATAGAGTTTATTGACGAGCAGTTTGAAGGAGGTAATAGGGAAGTTGTGTATTATGTAAGGGCAATTCAAGAACCTACTAAGGCTATCAATGCTGGGGGATTAAATTGCGAGAAAGACGAAATGGGAAAATGTTTAAAGATAAATTTTTGTGGTGATCCAAACGGCTTAGGAACTGGTGATTGTTTATCACTAATTGAGGAGAGAGCATGGTCTTCTCCAATTTTTGTAGAATTTAAACCTAATTCGCTTTAACGAAATTATCTAAGACAGCATTAACTAACTTATAACCTTCAACGGATCCGTATTTTTTTGAGACTCTTATGGCTTCATTTATTATTATCGCTTTATCAAGGTCCTTATTCATTAGCTCATAAAGGGCAATTCTTAAAGAGTTCTTTTCTATTATATCTAGGCGTTCTAGGGGTCTATCCATGTTTTTTTGGATAGCTTCGTCTATGTTATTTTTATCTTCTATAACTCCTTTAAGGATTTCTTGATAAAAAGAGTTTTTTTTATCTGAATGAAGATTGATATCAATTTCAGAAAGATCGTGACCACCAACCTCTATTTCATAAAGGGTTTGGAGAGCTTTATCTCTTGATCTTGTAGGAGATTTTACATTCATAGTGAGGACAATTTCTCAAGCAATTCCATTGCGCTTTGGGCTACTTCTCCTCCTTTATTTCCCCTCTCAGGATCGGCTCTTTCTATTGCCTGTTCTTCTGTTTCAGTTGTCAGGACTCCAAATAATACTGGTTTCTTAGCATCTAAGGATACCCTGGTTAAACCATTTGCACAGCTGCTTGAAACAAACTCAAAGTGTGGAGTTTCTCCTTTAATAACTGCCCCTAAAGCAATCACGGCATCTACATTTTTTTCGAGCATCTTTTGGGCTGCAATAGGAAGCTCATAGGACCCCGGAACCTCTATTTTTTTGATGTTTTTAGGATCAACTCCTTGGGAGGTTAATTCGTGTACTGCATTTTCAAGCATTACATCTACAACAAATTTATTCCATTGAGTTGAAATAATGCCGTATTTAGCTTCTTTAGAAACTTTCGAAGCTTTAAAATCATTTTTTCCCTTTTGGTTCATTTTTAATTTATAAATTCAGTTATTTCTAGATCAAAACCGGATAACGGATACTTCACTTCAGTTCCAACAACTTTCATTCTTTTTACTCCCAAGTCTCTAAGTATTTGAGAACCAATTCCTATGATTCTCTTGTCTACAACTTCAGATTTGGTGTGTTTACTTTCTCCTTTGAGGAACTTTATATTATTTAATAATTGTTGATCTGTTTCTTTTTGGGAGAGCAAAAGTATTATACCTTCGCCTCCCTCATCTATCCTTTTAAGGGATTGAGTGAAAGAAACTCTACTTCCAAAACCATTTATACCCATTACATCCTGTAGTGTATTTATAGTTTGAACTCTTACTGTTACATCTTTCTTAGAAGAGATTTCTCCTTTGACTAATGCCAGATGTAATTGATTAAAAATTGTATCTTTATAAGCGTATAAGAGGAACTCCCCATGCTCATTTTTAACAACCGTAGATTCAACTTTCTTAACACTTTTTTCGTTAATACTCCTGTAATGAATTAAATCAGCTATTGTTCCTATTTTCAGGCTGTGTTTAGCAGCAAATTTTTCTAAGTCTTTCCTTCTTGCCATGCTGCCATCTTCATTCATTATCTCAACGATAACGGCAGCCTCTTGAAAGCCTGCTAATTTAGCGAGATCTAAACCCGCTTCAGTATGACCAGCCCTTGTTAGTACACCACCATCTGAAGCTCTAAGAGGAAAAACATGGCCGGGTTGGACTATATCTTTTGGAGATGCATTTTCCTTAACTGCAGTTAAGATAGTTTTGGCTCTATCGGAGGCAGAAATACCAGTAGTAACTCCTTCTGCAGCTTCTATTGAAACTGTAAATGCCGTGCCATGAAGATCTCCATTATCTTTTACCATGGGCTCTAGATTGAGTTGTTCGCACTTTTGATGATTTAAAGCAAGGCAAATTAATCCCCTTGCATGTGTTGCCATGAAGTTTATAGCTTCAGGCGTTACTTTTTCTGCAGCAAGTATTAAATCTCCTTCATTTTCACGATCTTCATCGTCCATAAGCACTATCATCTTTCCATCAGAAATGTCATCTATTAGCTCTTGGATGCTGTTTATTTCCATGATTTATTTATAGATAGGAGTAGCAGTTACTTTAAAGTCCTTCCCTATTTCCTCTATGTTATTTATTTGAAGTTGAATTGTACCTATGTTTGAAAAAGAACAATCAAAATCAGAAAAATTTATTTTGTCTTTACCAAAAATCTTTGGCGCTATATAAAAAATAAATTCATCAATTAGCTTAGAATTGATAAAGCTAGAATTAATTTCTTTACCGGCTTCTACCATTAAATTATTACAGTTTTCTTTATTTAAAAAACTTAAAACATTTTTTATGGGCACTCTTTTTGAATTACCCGGAATCTCAACAATACTTACAGAAGGACTCAGATTTTTTATTTTTTTTCCTTGCTTGCAGAAGACAGTAGTTTGACCGCCATCTTTTAATAAAACTTCATTTCCGCTTAATCTTAAATTACTATCCAGAACGTACCTTCTTGGGTCTAAATTTACTTTTAGATCTTGTAACTCTTTAACTCTTACATTTAACTGAGGGTTATCAGCAATTATAGTTCCGATACCAGTTAAGATAGCATCTGATTGTGCTCTTAGATAATGCACGTCTTTTCGTGATTCTTTTGAAGTTATCCATTTATCTTTACCTTTTATTGTTCCTATACCGCCATCAACAGAACAAGCAATTTTACATATTATGAACGGGCGAGAACGATTTATCCTAGAGAAAAAACCTCTATTTTGTTCACTGCCTTCTTTTTCGCATATTCCCGTTTCTACTTTTATTCCAGCCTTTATCAGTTTTTTTAATCCAGATTGCGATGGGTCCTTAGATGCAATAAATACTTTACTAATTCCAGACCTAATAATTTCCTTGGTGCAAGGAGGGGTTTTTCCTTCTTTACTACATGGTTCAAGGGTTACATAAAGTGAACTACCCTTTAATTGTGAGCAGGACTTCTCTTTAAATTTTGATTTAACATTCTTTATTGCATCAATTTCAGCATGATCTTTACCTGGCTGATGAGTAAAGCCTTCTCCAATTATCTTTTTATTTTTTACTATTACTGCTCCAACCATAGGGTTAGGAGAACAAATATATTTAGCATTCTCAGCAACTATTAAAGCACGTTGCATGTACTTTTCATGAATGTCACTCACTAATCTTTAGCTAGTTTTTCTACTTCTTCACTGAACTCAGTAATATCTTCAAATCTTCTGTAAACAGATGCAAATCTAATAAATGCAACTTCATCAATCTGTCTTAGGTGCTTCATTATGACTTCGCCTATCAATCTAGATCTAACTTCTCTCTCACCAGAAGACCGTATGTCCTTTTTTATATCTTCTATTAAAGTTTCTACTTCTTCTTCACCAACTGGTCTTTTTTCTAGAGCTCTAAACAAGCCTTCCTTTAATTTCTCTTCATTGAATGGCTCTCTCATGTTGTCTCTAGATTTTATTACTTTAGGCATTAATAACTCTGCAGACTCAAAAGTTGTAAATCTCTCTCCGCAAGAAGGGCACTCCCTTCTCCTTCTGGTTTGAGAGCCTTCAGCAATTAATCGAGAGTCTATTACTCTCGTATCGTTGTTATTACAAAAAGGGCAATGCATATTTAATCTTTAAACGAATATACAGGAAAATTCTCACAGATATTTTTAACTTCTGATTTAACTTTATTAACGACTCTTTCATTTTGCAAATCTTCGAGTATGTCTGAAATCCAGTTAGCAACTAATTCTGCCTCTTCTTCTTTAAAACCCCTAGTAGTAATAGCTGGTGTGCCTATCCTTAAACCACTAGTAACAAAAGGAGATTGAGGGTCATTGGGCACAGCATTCTTATTGACAGTTATATTAGATCTTCCTATTGCTGCATCAGCGTCTTTTCCAGTAATTCCTTTATTAATTAAATCTACAAGAAACATATGGTTTTCTGTGCCTCTAGAAACTATATCAACTCCTCTTTTCATAAACGTTTCACACATCATTTTCGCATTATTTTTAACTTGAATTTGATAATCTTTGAAATCCGGCTCTAAGGCCTCTTTGAAGCACATAGCTTTAGCAGCAATGACGTGCATCAAAGGTCCCCCTTGTGAACCAGGGAAAACAGCCGAGTTTAATTTTTTTGAGATATCTTCATTTTCCCTTGCGAGTATCAATCCGCCTCTAGGGCCTCTAAGTGTTTTATGGGTAGTGGTAGTAACAACATCTGCGTGAGGTACAGGGTTGGGATAGCAGTCAGTAGCAACTAGTCCTGCTACATGAGCCATATCTACTAAGAGATATGAACCAACATCATCTGCTATTTCTCTAAATCTTTTCCAATCAACAATCCCAGAATAAGCAGAGAATCCAGCTACGATTAATTTTGGTTTATGTTCTTTTGCTAGGGAGCTAACTTGGTCATAATCTACCTCTCCAGTCTCTGAATCAAGACCATATTGATACGCTTCAAAGTTTTTACCAGAAAAATTTGCTTTGGCTCCATGAGTGAGATGACCTCCATGATCTAAACTCATTCCTAGGATTACATCACCTGGGTTACAAAGAGCTAAGAAGACTGCTGCGTTTGCACTAGATCCTGAGTGGGGTTGAACATTAACGTAATCAGCTTTAAATAATTCCTTTGCTCTTTCTATAGCAAGCTCTTCTGCTATATCAACATATTCACAACCCCCGTAGTATCTCTTTCGAGGGTAACCCTCTGCATATTTATTAGTTAACACTGAACCCTGAGCTTCCAGGACTCTTGGAGAAGTATAATTTTCAGAAGCAATTAGCTCTATGTGGTCTTCTTGTCTCTTAGACTCTTGTTCAATACTCCTCCACAATTCTGGGTCATAATCCTTTATTGATTTACTATCCGATATCATAATTATTAAGGGTTTAAGACCCAAATTATAACAACCTAAAGTGATAACTCAGTCTTAAATTCAAGGTTTTTTTATTTTAATTGGAAGTTTTTTGCCTTTATTTACTTCTGAACAAATATTACAAGAACTGCCATTACATCCTCTGGCAGTACAAAATTCTCTTCCATACATTATTATTTGAATATGTAATCTATTCCATTCAGCAACTGGAAAAAGCCTTTTTAAATCCTTTTCAGTTTGTTTAACATTTTTACCACTAGTTAGTCTCCACCTTTGTGCCAACCTATGTACATGTGTATCAACAGGAAAAGCATCGTGACCAAAGCCTTGACTCATTACAACTGAAGCAGTTTTATGCCCCACTCCAGGAAGAGCTTCTAAAGCTTCGAAAGAGTTTGGTACTTTTCCTCTAAATTCATTAATGAGAATTTTAGAAAGTTCAAACAAGGCCTTAGATTTTTGAGGAGATAATCCACAGGGCCTAATGATCTTTTTTATTTCCTTGATTCCTAGTTGAACCATTTTTTTTGGATTATTGGCCTTTTTAAATAACAGAGGGGTAACCTGGTTTACCCTTATATCAGTACATTGAGCAGAAAGGATCACTGCAATCAAAAGAGTAAAAATAGAATTGTGGTTTAATGGAATAGGGGGATTAGGATATAGTTTATTTAAGGACTTTGATATGAACCTTACTCTTTCTGACCTATTCATTTATAGAACTGTTAATAATAATTAGTTATTCTACAAGATAGAGAAATAAATAAATGATTGACTTTAGATAACAAAATTGAGGTGATAAGCACAACTATGCCCCAATACCTATTCCAAAGAGTTGTTATTTTATTGGCAATAATAATTTTTGCCTTTTATATACTTTATGATCTTAACCTTTTAAATCTTATTTTTGAGTCGGATAGAAGCAAAATATCTATTCTAATTATAGGAATTTATTTAACTGCAACTCTTCATTGGATCTACATAGCAAAAAAACTAGACTCTGAGTTGAAAGGTGAAGGCAAGGTCTCTCTTTTCCTGCAAAAAGCAGAATCTAACTCTTCTTTAGAAAACCAAAGTCTTTTAAGAATTCTAGAAGACGAGCTATCAAATAGACATGCACTTGGTCATATGGCTTCAGATGTCCTTTTAAAACTTGGTTTAACTGGCACAGTTGTCGGGTTTATTCTCATGCTTTTACCAATTGGAGAAATGAAAGATTTTGATCCTGAGAAGATTCAACCTTTACTTTCATCTATGAGTGGAGGAATGGCGGTTGCTTTATATACAACTCTTTCAGGCTTAATAACCAGCACAATTCTAAAGTTCCAATACTTCTTGCTGGATTCTTGTGTTAGTAAATTAGTTAATAATCTAACTTCTCAAGATCAGGAATAAGGGATTTATATGAAACACAGAATCCTCAATAAAGGAGAAGGACAGGATGCATTCACTGATTTGCTTTTTAATTCTCTTCTAGGATTTGCATTTATGTTTGCTGTAGCATTTATGTTGATTTCTGATCCTGCTGAAGGTGGAAAAATTGATTCCAAAGCAGAGATCTTGATTACAGTTAGATGGCCTGATCAACATCCAGACGATGTTGATGCTATAGTTGAAAGTCCAAAAGGCGGCCTGGTCTGGTATCACAATAGAGACACTGGACTGATGCACCTAGATAGAGATGATAGAGGCTTGTTTGCAGATAAGATGAATGTTGACGGAGCTATGATCTCTAATCCCATCAACCAAGAAACAGTTACAATCAGAGCCCTCTTGTCAGGTGAGTATGTTGTTAATCTGCTTCATTACCAAGCCAACTATGATGAGCCTTTAAAAGTAGATGTTAAGGTTGAAAAGTTAAACCCAGAGGTAGAGCTAATATATTACGGAAGTCATGAATTGAGGGGAGTTGGAGATGAAAAGACAGCTGTAAGGTTTTCAGTAGATTCAAAAAAAAGTATTTCTAATGTAAATCAGATTCCTAAGAGATTACTGACTAAGGCTTTGGGTAGAAATTCCCTAATAGAAAATAAAAGTGATTGAAGAAAGAATTTTATTAATATTATCTTATGTAGCTGTAACGGCATTGCTCCTTGTCTTTTGTCTTTATTCTAATTTCTCTAATAAATTAAAGACAATCGCCGTTCTAATAATGTCTACTTTCTACCTTACCACTTGGCTGGGTTATAAAGATGTAATGGGGTGGCCTTCCACAGAAGAGATTCCTGATGAGTTTAGACTCTTATGGGTAACTATAGATGAACCTGATAAATTTAATAAAAAAGAAGGAAATATTTATTTCTGGCTAAAGTATATCGATGAAGTGGGGATGCCTTATGGAAAGCCAAAAGCTTACACCTTGTTATGGAGTAAAGAGAATCATAAATTAGCTCAGGAGGCTTTGTTGCAACTTCAAGATGGAACTCAACTAAATGGCAAGAAGACTTACGGAGTTTTAGATGCTAATAGTCTCGATGAAAGTGCTAATCCATATGAAGACTCAGGTTCTGGCAATTCAGAGGAAGGAAATCCTTCTTTTGAATTTAAGGAAGTAGCTCCCCCAAGCCTACCTCCCAAAGCTAAAATTTGAAAATTGGTAACTTATTCTTCTTCGTCTCCGAACCAGGTAAATTGTGGTGCCTCCATATTGCCTAAGGCAACTTCTCTATCTTCATGAGCTCTAGCTTTTACATAATGATGGATGTTATTAACTTCTTCTTCAGACAATACATCTGCAAAACCAGCCATACCATTACTGCCTAAAATACCTTCAAGAACTATCTTGTTAAATAGATCATGTGTTCCAGGGGTCATTTTTCTTAAATCTGGTAAGCCACCTGCAGATTTGACTACGAAGCCATGACAAACAGCGCAAAACTGATTGTAATTACTCTCCCCATTTCGAATTTGAGCTACACTTACTTCGGCTAAGTCCTGTTCTGGAATGGTTGTATCTCTTACATCAGGTATAGGTAGTTTCTCTTCACCACCAAGCTTAAAAACTAATAACCTTCCAAAATTATTGTAGGTCAGAGAAGCCTGTATTTCTATCGGAGGTAGAGGTTCTCCTCCAAATAAATCTCCTCCTCCAGAGCCTGTTAAGATTGAAACATACTGTTCCCCGTCTATTTCAAAAGAAATAGGGGGCGCAAGCATCGAAGTATAAGTATTAAATTCCCATAAGCGATCGCCTGTCTCTTTATCATAAGCAGAGAACATACCTAGAGCATCTCCCTGAAAAACAAGGCCTCCAGCAGTTCCAAGAACTCCACCATTCCAGTAATGAGGAATAGGTACAGACCATTTAGTTTCTCCAGTTAAAGGATTAAAAGCCTTAAGAAAACCTCCTGGTTCAGGCATTGATTCTAGATTTGTAAGTACATTTTGGGCCAAAGAGCTCATTTCAATGCCCATATTCCATCTACCAGGATTCCTTTTATATATACCTGTTTTCTTATAATTTTCATCAATTGCATAAAAGAAAGCATTTTCTTGAGTAGGTATGTAAACAAGACCAGAATCTAGGTCCACTGACATTGCTTGCCAATTATGAGCTCCTAAAGGTCCTGGAAGAACAAATGATCCATTACCAGAATAATTGACTTCGGGATTTTCAACAGGTCTTCCTGTTTCTAGGTCTACATGCGTCGCCCAAGTAACCGCAGCAAAAGGATGTGCTCTAAGTAGTTTTGCTTTTCCAGTCTCATGACTAACTTTTCGGTCTATTACGTAGAAAAAACCATTTTTTGGTGCTTGTAGTAATACTTTTTTCTTTTCACCGTCTATTTCCATATCTGCCAGAGCAATATCTTGAACAGCCGTGTAATCCCAATTATCTTCAGGAGTTGTTTGGTAGTGCCATTTGTACTTTCCAGTATCGGCATCAACGGCAACTATGGAAGCAAGAAATAAGTTATCTCCTCCGCCAGGTGATCTAATTTCTCTTGTCCAGGGAGAACCATTACCTACACCTAAATAAACGGTGTTAAAATCTGGATCATAGACAATTGAGTTCCAGACTGTTCCTCCTCCGCCAAATTCCCACCAATTACTTCCCTTCCAAGTTTTAGCGGCCATTTCCATGGCTGGATCTTCAAACCCCAATGACGGATCTCCGGGTACAGTAAAAAATCTCCAAACCTGATTACCAGTATTAGTCTCGTAAGCTGTGACATACCCCCTTACTCCATATTCTGCTCCTCCATTACCTATATAAACTTTACCTTTAGCGACTCTTGGTGCTCCGGTAATTGTATAAGCTCTTGTCCTATCAATTACAGTGTCTACCTCCCATATCTTTTCACCTGTTTCAGCTTCAAGAGCAAATAATCTGCCATCTAAACTAGCAAAGAAAACTTTTCCTTCATAAACCGCAACCCCTCTATTAACTATGTCGCAACAAGCTTTTCTTGCCCACTCACCCGGAACCTTAGGATCAAACTTCCATATCGTCTTTCCTGTTTTAGCTTCTATTGCGTAAACTCTGCTCCAAGTGCTGGTAAAAAACATAATTCCATCGACTACTATTGGTGTTGCTTCTAGAGCTCTATTAGTTCCCATATCTTTGTACCATGTAAGTCCAAGCTTACTAATGCTATCTTTATTTATTTTCTTTAAGGGTGAAAACCTTTGTTCTTCATAAGTTCTTCCATGAGACAACCAATTACCAGGCTCATTTTCTGCTGCAATGATCCTCTGATCATCTATAAGTCCTATAGTAGGGGAAGCGCTTAAAGAAGACTGAATCTCTTGCTCAGGAGCACTTTCTTTAGAGGGTTCTTCATTGTTTAAAAAAGTATAATAAAGTACAACTATTGCTATAGCACCCACAGTAAATATTGGGAAAGATTTATTCATTTTTTAACCCCCTATGTATTTGTAAATATACTTTGATGTTTGTTAGTATCTAATGAATATTTATAAAAAACAAGAAACTAAAATTCTTTAAACACATGTTGGGAAAAAATATTAGAAAAGTACTAATTTTACTTAAAGTAACTCTGCAAAAGGATACTCAAGGTACTAGAGAAATGCTAAAGACCTACTATTTATATAAACAAGGAAAGATTAGTGAAGAAGATCTTAGGGTAGCTAATGAAGAGCTCAAAAATATTTTCAGAAACATTGGGTTTGGTTTTCTTACTCTCCTTCCTTTTTCCTTAATAACAGTTCCTTTTGTAGTCAAATTAGCTAATAAGTATAAGATCGATATTGTTCCGGACTGGTTTAAAGACTCTTTGAAAGAAAATACAAAATAAGCCATTTTATTTTCTTGCCAATTACCTTACTCTAACCTAACATCATCCGCCCTAAAGAAATAAATTAAATTATTAAGGAGTAATTATGGCTGAAGCAGTAATAGTAGATAGTGTCAGAACTGGACTGGCAAAGTCTTTTAGAGGCGGTTTTAACCAAACAAGAGCAGATAACATGACAGCTCATATTGTTGATGCACTAATGGATAGAAATCCTGAGGTAGATCCTTCGCAAGTAGAGGATATGATTCTAGGTTGCGGAGCCCCTGAAGGTGCTCAAGGTCACAATATTGCAAGAAATGTTGCTGTATTGTCTAAATTACCTATAGAAGTGGGTGGAACTACAGTAAATAGATACTGTTCATCAGGTCTTCAGACAATCGCAATGGCAGCTACTCAAGTACAGAGTGGTTTTGCAGACTGTATTATTGCAGGTGGTGTAGAGTCAATTAGTACAACCCAGGGCAAAGGTAATATGCATATGTACGTAAATGAAAAACTAGCCGAAGAAGCTCCAGGTATATATCACGCCATGGGAACCACAGCAGAAACTGTAGCAAAAAGATATGGAGTAACCAGAGAGTCACAAGATGAATATGCATTATCTAGTCAAGAAAGGTGTGCAAAAGCTCAAGACCAAGGTTTATTTGATGATGAGATAGTTACTATGGAGACTAAAATGCTTTTAGTTAACAAAGAAACAGGTGCTGAAAAGGAAGTTGATTCTATAGTAGATAAAGATAACTGTAACAGACCGGAAACTACCCTAGAGGGTCTTTCTAGTCTTAACCCTGTTTTTGACCCCGAGGAAGGATCGGTAACTGCAGGTAATTCTTCTCAATTATCAGACGGTGCTTCAGTAACTATGGTTATGAGTGAAGATAAGGCAAATGAAATCGGTGTTAAGCCATTAGCCTATTTTCGAGGTTTCACTGTAGTGGGATGTCAACCAGACGAAATGGGAATAGGGCCTGTTTACTCAATACCTAAATTATTAAAGTCTGCTAATTTAACTGTAGATGACATAGATCTTTGGGAACTTAACGAAGCTTTTGCTTCTCAAGTAGTATACATAAGGGACCAGCTAAAATTACCTACTGAAAAGTTAAATGTAAATGGCGGTTCTATAGCAATAGGACACCCCTTTGGTATGACAGGATCTAGACAAGTAGGACATTTGACTAGAGAACTTAGAAGAAGAGGTGGAAAATACGGAATAGTTACCATGTGCGTTGGTGGAGGAATGGGAGCTACAGGTTTGTTTGAATCTATTCCTGAGTAGGTAAATTTGGTTAAGGGTGTTGAAACTTTAAACGAGCACCAATTAATAAAGGAATACTTTTCTGATATAGGTTCTGGTTTCTTAGATGAACATGACATCAGCATTTCTGTTGGAGATGATGCAGCAGTTTTTGTTTCTCCAACTGGAAAAGATACGGTAATCTCAGTAGATACCTCAATTGAGGGTGTGCATTTTTTAGAATATATGCATGCTTCAGATATAGCTTACAGAACAGTATCTATAGCTTTGAGTGATCTAGCAGCATGTGGAGCTTTACCCGCTTGGTTTACTTTAGCTATTTCATTGAATAAATTTGATGCAAAATGGTTATCAGATTTTAAAATTGGCTTAAAGGATATTTCAAATGAGCTAAAAATACCTTTAATTGGGGGTGATACAACCAAGGGAAATATTTCTATTACAGTTCAGGTTGGTGGTTACGTCGATAGAGGCAAAGCTTTAACTAGAAGCGGGGCTAAAGTAGGAGATTCCATATATGTTACAGGATGTATCGGAGAAGCTTCTTCAGAATTAGATCGTTTAAAAGAAGAAGTATCTGTAAAACAAACACATGCAATTTCATCCAATAGTAATAGGTACACTAGACCTAAAATTAGATTTGGGGTAGGTTCAAAATTAGTAGGAATAGCTTCTTCAGCTATTGATATATCTGATGGTTTATTTCAGGACCTAAACCATATATGCAAATCAAGTAAAGTTAGAGCTAAGATCTTTTTAGAGAAAATCCCCACTTTCTTGGATGCAGGTTTATCCTTAAAAGATTTTAATAGAGGTGATGACTACGAGATTATTTTTACTTCAAGTCATTTAAATAAAGACAAGATAATTAAAATCTCTCAAGATGAAGATATTACGATCTCTGAAATAGGGGTTATTGAAAAGGGTAAGGAAGTTGAAATAATATCATCTGAAGGTAATTCCCTGGAGGTTTCTCCTGGTTATCAGCACTTTTGAGGAAAGACTTGATTTATAAACAAGTAAATTTAAGAAATCCTCTAACTTGGTTTGCAGTGGGTTTCGGTACAGGTTTTTCACCAGCTATTCCTGGTACTTTAGGAAGTTTATTGGCTTTGGTGCTTTTTTATTTTCTCATAGTTCCTTTTCTTAAACCCTTCGCATATTCGTTTGTAATTCTTTTTTATATTTTACTGGTTTTTATTAGCTTCTTTTTTGGGTCATTTTTATACGCTAAAACTATGGGAGAAAAAAAGGACGCAGAAATATTTGTTTGGGATGAATTTGTTGGAATGTGGATAGCTTTATTTCCTTTAGTTGTATGGGATCTTTTTTGGCCATGGTGTTTCATTCTTTCTTTTATTTTATTTCGTATTTTTGATATTTTGAAACCTAGACCTATAAGCTATATTGATAAGTTAGGGAATCCCTTTGGGGTAATGATGGATGACGTTATAGCAGGTTTCTTCTCTGCCTTTATTCTTACTCTATTATTTCTAGTCTTTTTTTAATCTTTTCAGATATTTCTTCCTTACCTAAACCTGAACTTACTTTCTGATGATCCGGACTACCATGTTCAACAAACTCATCAGAAATACCAAAATTAAGAAGAGAAACTTCCAGGTTGTTTTCTGCTAGAAATTCAGCTACTGCTGAACCTGCCCCTCCTTTTATAGCATTTTCTTCTAGGGTAACTAGTAGTTGATGCTTTTTAGCAAGCTCTTTAATTTTTTTATTATCTAAGGGTTTTACAAAATTCATATCAATCAAGGATGCATTGAATTCGTTCGCTAGATCTTTTGCTAGGCTTATTGTGCTTCCAAAATTCATAATTACAATCCTTGAGTCAGAAACATCTTTTATTGTGAAGCTTTTTCCTAATTCTATTCTGGAATTATCTTTCTGTACCTTACTGCCTAAGCCTGCACCTCTAGGGTACCTTATGGATACTGGACCATGGAAATCAAAGCCAGTATTTAACATCTTCCATGTGGTATTTTCATCTGAAGGAGTCATAACCACCATATTTGGAATGCAGCGCAGGTAAGATATATCAAAAGATCCTTGATGAGTAGGGCCATCTGCCCCTACCAACCCAGCTCTATCAATAGCGAACATTACATTAAGTTTTTGTAAGGCAACATCATGTATAAGTTGGTCATAAGCTCTTTGCAAAAAAGTACTATAAATAGCGACTATTGGCTTAAGTCCTTCACAGGCCATACCTGCTGCTAAAGAAACTGAGTGTTGTTCAGCTATAGCTACGTCATAATATCTATCTGGATACTTTTTTGAAAACTCCACCAATCCTGATCCTTCTCTCATAGCTGGAGTTATGGCCGTCAAAAGATCATCTTTTTCTGCTTTGTAGCATAACCACTCACCGAAGATCTGAGAATAAGTTACCTGTTTCTTTTCTAGTTCTTTCTGATTTTTTAGAGGTTTTATTTTATTAATGGCATGATAACCAATAGGGTCTTGTTCAGCAGGTAAAAAGCCTTTACCTTTTTGTGTGATGATATGAAGAAGTCTAGGTCCCTTTAAACTTTTAAGATCATTCAATATTTTTACCATTCCTATAGGGTCATGACCATTTACTGGTCCAATATAAGAAAGTCCAAGTTCTTCAAATAAAGTACCTGGAGTAAGAAGACCTTTAGCTTGAATTTCAGCTTTTCTAGCTATTCTGCTTGCAGCTGGAATAAACCTAAGGACTGTCTTCCCCCCCTCTCTTATTTGGTTATAAAGGGGGCTGGCCCAAATTTTTGCTAAATAGTTTTTAAGACCACCAACATTTTCAGAGATAGACATCTGATTGTCATTTAGTACAACAAGAATGTTTTCATCTATAGAGCCAGCATGAGATAGTGCTTCATAAGCCATCCCTGCAGTCATGGCGCCATCACCTATTACAGCTATTATTTCCTTCTCTTCTCCCTTTAACCTTGCTCCACAAGCCATCCCTAGTGCTGCACTAATTGAAGTGCTTGAATGGCCCACACCAAAAGAGTCATATTTGCTCTCTGATCTTGAAGGGAAGGGTGCTAAACCATTGGTCTGTCTAATAGTGTCCATAGCTTCCTTTCTTCCAGTAATTAGCTTATGCGGATATGATTGATGTCCAACATCCCAGACTATTTTGTCTTTAGGTGTATTAAAAACATAGTGAAGGGCTGAAGTTAGCTCCACAACTCCAAGACCAGCTCCAAAATGACCTCCTGTTTGGCCAACACTATAGAGAAGGTGTTCTCTCAATTCATCACAAAATTCGGGAAGTTTCTTTAAGTCAAGTTTCCTCAGGTCTTCAGGAAAGTCTACTAAATCAAAAAGAGCACCTCTTGGCTCTTTTGTTGGAATCTCTTTAAAAATTTTCAAAGTTAATATTTCCTACTTGCAATAAATCTAGATAACTTGGTCAAGTTTTTAGTATCTCCTTCTACATTTTCTAATATTCCAGCAGCCTCCTGACAAAGTTTATACGCTCTTTTTTTAGAATCTTCAATTCCAATAAAAAAAGGATAGGTTCTTTTTTTATTGTTGATATCAGATCCTTGAGTCTTTCCAGTAAGCTCTGAAGGTGATTCTAAGTCAATAATGTCGTCAGTAATTTGGAACGCTAGTCCTATTTTTTCTCCAAAATTTTTTAAATGGCAAATAGACTCTATCTTTAAATTAGATATGAGTCCTCCCATTTCTAGAGCTGCTACAATAAGACGACCTGTTTTCTTCTTATGCATTTCATCTAATTCTTTTATACAAGAAATATGTTCTGAAATATCCAGTATTTGCCCTTCTACCATGCCATTCCAACCACATGCCTTGGTTAGAAGACTTATTAATTGAACTTTTTTTGACTCTTCAATACCTTGGGAATCTGTAATAAGAGAATATGCTAGGGGCTGAATAGCATCTCCAGCTAAGATTGCTATATCTTCACCAAATTTTTTATGACAAGTTGGCTTACCTCTTCTAAGAGCATCATCATCCATAGCAGGTAAATCATCATGAATAAGAGAGTAACAGTGTATTAGTTCTATCGAACCTGCTATAGAGTCTTGTGCTTCTTTTGAAACTTCTCCTAATCCCGAAGATAGATATACTAGAATTGGTCTTAGTCTCTTGCCCCCATTCAACACAGAGTATCTCATGGCCTCAACTAATTTAGTTTTCTCTTTAGGCAAGAGGGCATCGAGGACAGAATTAACCCTCTCTTGGTAAGAAGACATCCACTCTTCGGAGTTAGTCATCATCAAGAGGCTTTGTTTTCAGCTCTCCATTCTCTTCTACTAGTTTTTTTACTTTTAGCTCTGCCCTTTCAAGTTCGCTTTGACACTGTCTTGTTAATTTAATTCCTTGTTCAAATGATTTTAAAGATTGCTCAAGACTTAGTTCTCCGGACTCTAGTTCTTCAACAATCTTTTCAAGTTCTTTCAGTGACTTTTCAAAGTCTATAGATTTCTTTTTATCTATCATAGGGTAAAGAGTTTATCTAATTTTTATAGAAATTTTTTAATTTTTTATTTAAAAAGAATATTCTAAGCCTAAAAATATTTGTCTAGGAATTCCTGGAAAATATCTATCACCTCCAAAGGCATTAAAATCTGCTCTCTCAGCATAATCTTTATTAAGCAAGTTATGTATTCTTAAGAACTGTCTGAATCCATTATTATAATCTTTAGATAAACGGTAATTTAATAAAGTATGCCCGTCATATTTATGGGCATTTGCTGCATCAGTAAAGTATGATCCCATAAATTCAAGCTCCAATTCCGACTTTATATTTGAAACATATTCATTAGCCCATCTAATGTTTATAAGGGTCTTAGGGGATGTGTCTACAAGATTTCCACTATTTATGATTTCCTTCATTGAAGTTAAAGAATAAAAATCATATTGATGTTTTTGCAGAGTCCCAGCTAAGAAAAGAGAATTCTTATCATTGAATTTAATTTGCAGAGAAATTTCTACTCCTTTATGGCTAGTTTTTCCATCATCTTGCATAAAGTTTTGTGAATCTCTAAAAATTGAATTTCTTTTTTTTCCAGAATAAAGATTAGCAGAACCTTTTAGAAATTTATTTTCTAATTTAGCTCCAATCTCTCCCATTAGTAACTTTTCAGAATCTATATTTCCAACAATTTGTTTCTTTTGTAGTCTATAAAGTTCTGTCATTTGAGGAGGTCTAAATCCTAGACTGATTTGAGAAAAGATTACAAAGTCTCCAAATTCTCTATTAACTCCTATCCTAAAACTTGATTCAGTAAATGAATCACTTCTATCTTCTGGTCTAGAATAAAAGCAACCACCGAAAGAACATATAGATCCATCTTCTCTAGTGTTTCCACTTATCATTTTATTATCATAAGAATAGAAGTTGTTCTCTAATCTAAAATCACCAAAAATCGTATAATCAGACCCTAGTGATAGATTATTAAAACCAAAAAATAAAGCCCACATCTTAGAGTCTACTTGATAATCATAATGTAACCCTTTTGGCCTTACTGCATTATTGAATGAAGAACTATTTGTTAAAGTATTTGCTTGAAGCTCTTTTAAATTAACTTTAGCAAACTCTGTTTGCATTCCAGCTGTGATCTCAATTCTATTTGTGTTTCTAGAATACGAACTTAAATAACCAATGCTAGTGTGAGAATTATTTTCAATGGGGGTGCCTGGTAAATAGTGTTGAAGAAATTCCATCTCAGTTTTTCTAAGATAGGGTATTAATGTGATAAAGCTATCAGTTTTTGACCAAGATAGTCTTAAATTTGATTTTATTGAATAAGCATCTCTATATGCTTCTGGGTTATTATTCTCCTTACTGAGATCTTTGCTTTTATATAGATCTTTACCATATATATACCCGGCTGTTTCTTGATTAATATTAGTTATTCTTAAATTAAATATAGCTTCTGAATTAAATAAGTTGAGTTCATTTTTCAGGTGAAATTTTTGTTGGTCATATCCAGATTCTTTTCTAAATCCACCGTAAGATGAAAAAAAGGAATTTATTCTCCAGTTATCAGAATTTCCTATTGAAGATCTAAAGTTTTGATAATCATTGGGCCCAATATTACTTGAGATGCTATTAATATCTGCAATAGGTTCTGATACAACGTTTATAACCCCATGCATAGCATTACTACCATATTTGGCACTAGCAGGTCCTCTTATTACTTCTAATGCTAATGCAGATTCAGTTTGTGTCTCAAATAAGCCATTAACATTACAAAATCCACTAGGCCTAACTGGTATGCCATCTTCAAGTACTAAGAAGGAACCACAAGCCCCAGGACCAGTAAGAACAGGAGACCTTATTGAGGTAAGGTGTTCTTGCCCTGAACCTCTACTTATCCAAATTCCAGGAAGTCTTGTGAAGATCTGTTTTGGGTGTTGAGCTTGTACAAGACTAATTTCTTCAGAATTAATAGAGCTAGAAGATACATTTATTTCCCATTCTGTGATGCTATCTATGGTTTTAGAAGAAACTATAATTTCTTCTACTTCTGAAAATAAATTTATAGATATAAAGAAAAGTAATAATGAAGCGTATTTTATTTCCTTATACATATAGCCTCTTAGATTTCTTATAGAATTTTTAAGGCTGTATTCTATTACAGTTTCTGTCTTAAATAGATCGTTTAGGAAAAACTTTTTTCTCTGCTTTTACTAATCTATTCCTGACTTTAGAAAAGATCTCTTTTAGGGTTTCAGGAACAACTAATGCACAAGGTGTTACAACCAGAGTAAGAACTGTACCTACAGCTAACCCTACTGCAAGGGCACCAGCCATTTGCTCCCAATAACTTGATATAAAGGAACCAGCTTTCAATGTTCTTTCTAATAGATCTACACTATACCCAAGGGCAATTGGCAGCAATCCTGCAATAGTTGTAAAAGAAGTAAGGAATACAGGTCTCAATCTTAGTACAGCTGTCCTAAGAGCAATATCATTAATGCTAGTTTCTGGGTTATTCCTTTTGAGGACATTAAAGGTGTCTACTAAAACTATATTGTTATTAACAATAATCCCAGTTAGTGCAATGAATGCTATTCCAGTTTGCATGGTACTAATTGGTCTATTAAAAATTAGAAGAGAAAGAAAAACCCCTCCAAAAGATAAAACTATTGCAGATAAAATGACCAAAGCTTGATAAAAGCTATTAAATTGAGCAACCATCATTATCAACATTAAGAATAAAGTTAAAAGAAAGGCATTTACTAGATAGTTTGTTGCTTCTGAGTTGTATTTCTCAAAACCACCATATTCAATAGATATCCCTGGACCTAAATCTGCAGAGGACATCCATTGTTTAATTTGCCTCATCTTTTCTGAGACAACCACCCCTTTTTCTTTTTCAGCAGAAATTTTGTAAACCCTTTTTCCATTCATTCTTTGTATTAGTGTAGTCTCAGGTACAGGTGTTGATTCTAAGAAACTGCTTACTGGAACGAGTCCTTTATTAGTTTTGACATTAAGTTGTTCTAACTGATCTATATTCCTTTCAGATTTTGGAAATCTAACCCTAATATCTAACTCTCTATCAGCATCTAAAGGCCTATACTCTCCCACTTTAATACCACCAGTTACCATTTGAACTGCTGCACCTACATCATTTGTGTTTGCACTCAGTTGCGCAGCTTTCGTTTTATCTATATCTAGTTTCCATTCGAGCCCTCTCTTTGGAAGGTCATTCTCAACATCTACAAGTCCTTCAAGTTCTGTATCAATAAATTGAGTAATTTTTTGGGTTGCGGCCATAAGGCTCCTAGGGTTTTCCCCAAGAACACTTATATCAATAGCTCGACCAATTGGGGGACCGTGTTTCTCCGATTCCACTTGGACTAAGATCCCAGAATGGCCTTTTGTAAGCTCTCTTACTTCATCCAATATCTCATAACCATCTCTCCCTGAAGGTCTTTTATCCTGATCATAGTAATCAGTAGTTATACGTGCTATACGATCAGGAGATGAGCCTCTACCAAATCTACTTCTTCCTGAACCAGTTCTGGTATAAGAAGTTTCAATATCCTCTACTTGTAAAATATCTTTTTCCACTTCTAGAGCTAAAGCCAAGACTTCATCAACTGCAAAATTACCTCTTGCAGATATATTTATATTGCTATATTGAGGAGCAACGTCTGGAAAATAAACTGTTCCTTTGCCATGATCAGGCCATATTTTAAATATGATTAAGAATATAGAGAAAATAATTAAGAAAATTATTTGTATAGGATTTTTTAAGAAATTTGAGACTCTCCTTGCATAAAATCCTGTAAAACCTGGCAAGGAAGTAGGTTCATCGGTTTCTAATCTTCTTACTTGATCTATTTGTTCTTCAGAGCCCCTTCCAGTTGCCAATCCACCGAATAGAGCACCTAATACAGGAGCAAAAAATAGAGCATAAAGGAGCGAACCAGATAGAACGAAGAAAACCGTTGTAGGCATTTCTCTTATAAAAGAGCCCATACCTCCCCAGAACATTAATGGAGTAAAGGCAACCAGAGTAGTAGCAGTCGAGGTAACAACTGGCCAAAACATTCTACTGACTGCACTGGTATAAGCATTGATTCTATCCATTCCTTCAGCCATTTTCCTGTCAGCATATTCTGTAACAACAATAGATCCATCAATTGTCATGCCCATTGAAATAAGCATTCCAAACATAACCATGAAGTTAAATTCTTTACCTAATATAGACATAATCATTAATGCAAAAAGATAACTAAATGGAATAGCCATTCCGACCAACATAGAAGTCCTAAAACCCAATGCTGCAAGTACTACTATCATTACAATAACAACAGCAGTTAAAACGTTTCCTTCAGTTTCTGAAATCATATCTAGAGCCCAATCAGCATTATCTCTTGAGTAGATTACTTCAACTCCAGGAGGAAAGAATTTTTGCTCTTCAGCAACTAAGTCTTTAATCTTTTTGTTAGTGTCAATTACGTTGGTACCACTTCTTTTCTTTATATCAATAGAAACTGCTGGCTTCCCATTAACTCTTGAGTAACCACTTCTATCTTTGAAAGTTCGTCTTATCTCTGCAACATCTGTTAGCGTTACAACAGAGTTTCCTGATACTTTTATAGGTAAATTATTTATATCTTCTAAACTATCAAAAACACTTGGGACATTAACTTGGAATCTTCCCTTACCTGTATCTTGTGATCCAGCAGGTATAACTCGATTAGCATTTGAAATAGCTGAATAGAGTTCGCTCATTGAGATCCCATAAGATTCAAGATCAGATTTTCGAACTATAGCTTCTAAGACCTCTTCAGGAACTCCTTGAAGATCAGCTTCAAGTACTTCTGGAATAGTTTCAATTTCATCCTGGAGGCTTTCAGCGAGCCTTCTCAATACTCTTTCGGAAACAGAATCGCTAATGAGGCCTACAGTTAGTATAGGTTCGTCTTTAGTAGAAAATTCTAGAACACTTGGCTCTCTAGTATCAGCTGGAAGTAAGGGTCTAATTTCATCAACTTTTACTCTGACGTCATAGAGGGCTTTATCCATGTCCCAGTCTTGATCAAATAAAACAGTTAAAAATGCATAACCAGTAGTAGCTGTAGCCCTAACTTCCTCAACTCCTTCTATTGTTCTCAATCCAGTTTCAAGTGGTTTAGCAAGAAGTCTTTCTGAATCTTGGGGGGAAACACCCTCGTAAACCACTGAAACTCCGACCCCAGGGAATTGAACGTCTGGTTCAGTAGCTTTTGGCAAGCTCCCTAGGGCATATATACCCCACAAACTGAGTAATATGAATACACTTACTGAGGCTTTATTCTTATTTATTGCTGCTAGGACGATACTCTTCATGCTTCTGGAGATTCTGAAATTTCCTTGACATTTACAGTCTGCCCTTGAAATACATATTCCTGACCTATAGTAATAATTCTGATATTTTCTGAGAGACCTGTTACCCAAATACCATCCATGCTATCTTCCAAAATCTTTATTTGCTTGAAATCTACTTGATTATCTTGGTTTACAGTTCTAATACCTAACTCGCCATCTTCTCCTAGCATTAGGATGGAAGGGGAAATTCTATGAGCAAGGATACTATCTCCTTCAATCTCTATTTGAGCAGAAACGCCGTCTCTTATTGACCTGTCTGAATTTTCTACTTCTATTTCTACTCTAAAAGTCCTAGTTCCCTTATTGGCAGAAGTGCTAACAAAAGAAACAATGCCTTCTATCTTTTTACCTGAAATCAAATGAGCACTTGCTTTTGCACCCACATTAACAAAGTTGATTTCTTTTTCAGAAACTTCAGCAATTAATCTCATGGGATCTGGATCTATTATCGTTGCACAAACAGCTCCAGTATTAAGATAATCTCCTTCTTTTACAGCAAAAGTTTCTAAGTAACCGTCAAAAGGTGCATTGACTTTCGGATAAGCCGTTCTACTAGCGTTATAAAGCTGACATATTAGTTGTTCCTTTTTTACAAATTGACCTTGCTTTGCTGGTCTAGATACAACAGTTCCACTTGCTTCTGCTCTTATCTTTATTAATTTGTCAGCTTCAGTAGTTCCACTGACTTTTATTTTCTTAGCTTTTTTTATACCGTTACTATTCAAAACAGTTACTGAAGAAATTGTTTCAAGCTTAGATTTACCCTTAACTTCAAAGTCTTTATCTGAAAGTAAACCTGAAAGCATCCATATAAAAGCAAGAACAAGAGTTAAAAAAGATGTTATGTAAGTTTGTCTAATTTTCATAGATTTATTAGGTGTTATACTTAACTATAACACTAAAATAGTTTCAATAAAACTATAATCTATGCTTTTCTTTTAATTCTTGAAGCCTTGAATGAATCTTTTTCTTTGAAGATCTAGGTTTTGTTGAAGAAGTATCTTCACTGGGTTTAATTTCCCAGCTTGATTCTATTCTTTTTTCAACTTCCTTTATCGTTTCTTTAGGCCCAAACTTTTCTTGTCGTTGCCATTGATATTTCACATGCTGAATAAATTTACTGTTCCAGGAATTATGAGACTGTCCAGTTTCTTTCCAGTAAAGGATAAACTCATATATCTGAGAATCAGCAAATTTCTTACTTATGCCTGTTAATTCTAGAACTTGATAGAAGTCTTCACTAGGCCTCCAGCTTTCCTTAATAGGGTAAGGAGATTCAGTATTTTCAATAAGGTGCTGATTTTTAGCCCATTGCCTTCTTATTTGAGAAATAAACTTGGTATTCCATGAATCAGAAATCTCTCCTTTATCACTCCAATAAAGAATAAATTCAGGAATTTCATTTTTTATAAACTCTTTTTCAATTCCAGAATTAGTTAGGATCTTCATAGCATCATCATCTGGAACCCAGGATTGTTCTAATGGTTTTCTTCTAGATTCTTTAAAATCAGAGATTTCTTGCTTTCGCCATTGCTTGATAACAAATCTAAGGAACTTGATCCCCCAAGAATGACTTGAGTCATTTTTTTCTTTATGAAGAAGTAAAAAGTCTTTCACTTGAGAAAGGACAAAATTTCTTGGAATGCCGTATTCTCCTGATTGCTCTATAAGAGCTTCTTCAGGTTTCCAGTTTTTCTCTATAAAAGATTCACTTCTCTCTTCAAAATAAGGTTGTACTTTGGTGGCAAGTTCCTCTTTTTTTAAATTCATAAGATAAACTTCTTTTACTCCTTCATCGAAGGTAATTAAGCCTTTTAATTGTAGTTTCTTTAATAAGGTCTTAATTTTTTCTTCTTCCCAAAAGTTAAGTTGTTCTAAGACATCTTCAAAGGAAATAAAGTCTTCTTTTGAAGGTTTAAGTGTATTAGTTAGGGCATATAAAAGAATTGCTTCAGATATACCTAAAGTCTTTGCTGCATCTTTAGAAAAGGAAATTAAATTATCTGACATAACAATCTTTTTTGGATAAACGAGATTAGTTTATCTTGTAGCTATAAACAAGAGATGGTTTTATTTTTTTCTTCTTTTTGAAACTGCTACAGCTAGCAATTCAAGGCAGTCTTCAGTGTCTTCCCAGTTTATACATGCATCAGTGATGCTTTGGCCATATACCAAATCTTCTTTTTTCTTTATAGGTTGATTACCTTCAATCAAATTGCTTTCTATCATGACTCCTGTAATTCTTTTCTCACCAGAAGATAATTGTGAGCATATATTTTTACAAACTTCTAATTGTTTTTTATGAATCTTAGAACTATTTCCATGACTCATATCGATCATTATTGATTGGGGAAGGTCAGATTCTGATAGAATTTTTGAAGTTTCTTCAATATGTTGTGGACTGTAGTTAGGTTCCTTGCCTCCCCTCAAAATAATGTGGCAATCTTTATTTCCTGAAGAAGAAAAAATAGCTGATCTTCCCTGTTTTGTGACCGATAAAAAAATATGTGAATTTCCTGCTGATTTAAGAGCATCTACAGCAACTTTAATTCCTCCTTCGGTGGTGTTTTTAAATCCTACAGGGCAAGATAAACCAGATGCTAATTCTCTATGCACTTGGCTTTCTGTTGTTCTGGCACCTATAGCACCCCACGAAACTAAATCAGCTACATACTGAGGAGTTATAACATCTAAAAATTCGGTTCCAGCACAAACACCTAAATCATTTATTTCCCTTAATAATTTTCTTGCTAAAGAAACACCTTTATCTACATTGAAGGAGTTATTTAAATCTGGATCATTAATGAGGCCTTTCCAGCCAACTGTAGTTCTAGGTTTTTCAAAATAGACTCGCATAACTATTTGTAAGTCTTTTTTATATTTTTCTGAGATTCCAGCTAATCTTTTTGCATATTCAATTGCTGCTTTAGGGTCATGAACTGAACAAGGCCCTACCACAACAACAAGTCGATCATCTTCTTGGGATAATATTTCGGCTATCTTATTTCTAGAATCATGTACAAGCTTTGAAGATTTTTCTGATATTGGCTGCTCATTGATAAGCTTTTCAGGAGCCAGAACTTCCTGCATCCCAGAGATTCTTAAGTTATCAGTTTGATATTTCATTTTCTTCTTACACCAAAAAAGGGTTGTGCATTTTACATTTATAATTGATAGTTTGAACTAATTTGAGCAGCAAGAATAGCAAGAATAGACTAACCCTTTAGTTTTTTTAAAGACAAAATGACTTTTTCAGACTAGGAATAACATATCAATGAAGATAAGCATTGTTCAAGAAAATCCCATAGTAGGTGATGTTAAGGGGAATTTAGCTCTTGCAAAAGAAGCTATACAGAAACTTAAGAGAGAAGATCCTGATGTTATAGTCTTCTCTGAAATGTTCTTAACTGGATATCCGCCAGAAGATCTTTTATTACGAGATGATCTGTATAGATCTATAGATAAGGCCCTAAATGAGTTATCCACTTATAGTCCTGATATTTATTTAGTTATAGGTTATCCAAAGAAAGATAGAAAGAAGATCTTTAATACCGCAGGTGTCATCTCAAAAGGAAAGATGGAGAAAGAATACTACAAACAAGAGTTACCAAACTACAAGGTTTTTGATGAAAAAAGATATTTTTCTCCCGGTAAAGGTCCTTGTCTTATTGAAATTAAGGGTAGAAAACTTGCATTAACTATCTGCGAAGACATTTGGTTCGATAAGGCAATAAGACAAGCAGTTAAAGAGGGTGCAGAAATTATTTTAAATTTAAATGCTTCACCATTTCATACTGGAAAAATTAAACAAAGAAAGATCCTTTTAAATAAGCACGTAAAGAAATTTTCAGTTCCTATTGTTTATGTCAACCAAGTAGGAGGCCAAGACGAGTTAGTCTTTGATGGATCTTCAATGGCTGTTTCCCCAGGTTCTGGAGAAGGTTTTCAGCTACCAAGTTTTAAGACATCTACTAAAACTCTAGAGTTTGTTTATCAAAAAGGAAGACTCCATCTTAAAAAAAAGCAGGTAATCAAAGACTCCTTAGAGCTGAAAGATATTTATGAAGCTTTAGTATTGGGTACTAGGGATTATATAGAAAAGAATGGTTTTAAAGGCGCTTTAATTGGATCATCAGGAGGAATAGATTCGGCATTAACTGCCACAATAGCAGTAGATGCATTGGGTTCAAAAAATGTAAAAACTATAATGATGCCTTACAAGTTTACATCAGAGATTAGTCTTGTCGATGCAAAAAAATTAGCAAAAAACCTCAATATTAGACATGAAGTTATAGGAATTGAGGATATTTATAATTCCTTTGAAAAATCTCTAAAAAAAGAATTTAAAGGGAAAAAGAAAGATAAAACTGAAGAAAACTTGCAGTCTAGGAGTAGGGGGGTTTTATTAATGGCCCTTTCTAATAAATCAGGCTATCTTGTACTTGCTACTGGAAATAAAAGTGAGACAGCAGTTGGTTATTCAACTCTTTATGGAGATACTGCAGGAGGGTTTTCTGTACTTAAAGACGTCCCCAAGACCTCAGTTTATGAATTGGCTAAGTACAGAAATTCTTTATCTCAAGTCATACCTCAAAGGGTTATGGATAGACCACCATCTGCTGAATTAGCTCCCAACCAAAAGGATTCAGATAGCTTACCTGACTATAGTATTTTAGATCAGATCATAGAACTCTATGTTGAAAAAGATTTAAGCTCAGAAGAGATAGTTAAAAAGGGCATTAACAAGAAACAAGTTCGGAAAATTATAAATCTCATAGATAGAAATGAGTATAAAAGGAGACAGGCACCTTTAGGAGTGAAAATTACTGACCGAGGGTTTGGTAAAGATAGAAGATACCCTATCACTAATAAATATTTACACTAACCTTGTTTTTTATTGGTAAATAGCCTTCCTGCGCTATAATAACCTCCCAATAATAATAAGTTATTGGAAAATGTCGCAAGAAAAATTACCCACACAAGGTGAGATGGTAATGGCCACAGTGCTAGGGAAGGATGTCACTTCCATGCCAGAAGACCTGTATGTTCCTCCCAACTCACTGAAAATTTTCTTAGATACTTTTGCAGGACCATTAGACTTCTTGCTCTATCTCATTAAAAAACAAAATTTAGATATATTGGATATAGATGTAGCAAATATTACTGAACAATACATTTCCTATATAGACTTAATGGAAGCTTTCCAAATTGAATTAGCTGGAGATTATCTTGTAATGGCAGCTTATTTAGCAGAACTAAAGTCTAAGATGCTTCTTCCTAGACCGGAAGAAACAGAGCAGCAAGATGATCCTAGAGCAGAACTCATGAGAAGGTTACAGGAGTATCAGAGGTTCAAAGAAGCAGCAGAAAGGCTAGATAATATGCCTAGATTAAACAGAGATTTTTTTAGTGCAGGGGCTAAACTCCCCGAATTTGAAACTAAAATACCTTTAGCAGAACTACCCTTGGAAGAATTAAGTTTCGCTCTTTCGGAAGTTATGAGGCGTGTAGAGCAATCTAAAGCACACCTTATAAATTTTGAGCAACTTTCTACAAGAGAGAGGATGACAGAGGTTCTTGAAAGAATGAAAAATGAGTCTTTTATAGAGTTTTGCTCTTTATTTAAAGCCGAAGAGGGTAAGATAGGTGTGGTTGTTACTTTTCTTGCTGTATTGGAGTTGCTTAAGGACTCTTTGATAGAAATAGTTCAATCAGAAGAATTTGGTCCAATATATATAAAAGGAATTGAGGAGATTCATTAATGGAAAATAAACTTTTGCAAATTATTGAAGCAGCTCTTTTATCAGCATCAAGACCTCTCTCTATTGAAGAAATTTTAAGAATATTTCCTGAAGATGAAGCTCCCTCAAAAGATAGTATAAAGAGTGCCTTAGAAGAGTTGGAACTCTTAAACGAAAACAGAGGAGTAGAAATAAAAAAAGTGTCATCAGGTTTTAGAATGCAGGTTAAGCAATCTCTATCTCCTTACATTGCTAAATTATGGGAAGAAAAACCTCTAAGATATACAAAGGCAACTCTAGAAACACTAGCTTTAATAGCTTATAGACAACCTATAACTAGAGGAGAGATTGAAGAAATAAGGGGAGTTTCAGTAGGAACTCAGTTGATAAGAGGTATTCTTGATAGGGGATGGATAAAAGTGGTAGGTCAAAGAGATGTACCTGGCAAGCCATCACTTTACGCTACAACTAAAGAGTTTTTAGATTATTTTGGATTACAGCATTTGAGAGAACTACCTAACCTCCCTGATCTTCCAGATATACAATCTCTGGACATGGACCTTCCTTTAGAAGAGAAAGTTCAAGAAGAAGAAATAGAAAAACCTTCACCTACTATCACCTCCACTATCACCTAAAGACAAGTTAGCGAGGTTTTTCGATGAAAGAAAGGATTCAAAAAGTCCTATCTAGATTAGGATTATTTTCAAGAAGACAGGTAGAGACTTTGATTCTAGAAGGTAGAGTCAAAGTTAATAATGAAAAAGCTATTCTAGGATGTAAGGTAGGTCACGAAGACATTATAGAGGTGGATGGAAAGAAGATAGAGATTTCAAAAAAATCTTACACCCTTAGAGTGCTTATGTACCATAAAAAAGTCGGTGAAATCTCTTCAACTCTTGATCCTCAAGGAAGACCTACTATTTATTCATCCTTACCAATTATAGATAAGGGAAAATGGATATCAGTAGGTCGTTTAGATATCAATACTTCCGGATTAATGTTGTTTACAAATAATGGAGAATTAGCAAATAAATTAATGCACCCTTCATCTGGAATTGAAAGAGAGTATGTAGCAAGGATTAATGGAAAAGTAGAGCCTTTTCATATAAAAAAATTGTTATCAGGTGTGAAGTTAGAAGATGGGATGGCAAGTTTTAGTGATGTTGAAGCAGGAAGGAAAGGAAATACTAACCAGTGGTTTGCTATGGTAATTAAAGAAGGAAGGACAAGGGAAGTAAGACGTTTATGGGAGAGTCAAGGCTTTAAGATTTCTAGGTTAAAAAGGGTAAGGTACGGAGGCTTATTTCTTCCAGCAAATTTGAGACAAGGTAGTTTTGTGGAGCTAAATAAAAATGAAATAGCTTCTATTGAGAATTAATAGATTGGCCTGATATTTCTAAACTATCTTCACCTAAGAGGAAAAGATAAGAATTCATTATTTGTTTAGGCAAGGGTAAAATTTTTGGGTTTTCAGCCGGATAAGCTTTGGCCCTCATTGACGTTCTTACCGAACCTGGGTTAATCGCATTAACTCTGATAGAAGAAGTTCCTTCAAGTTCATCATTCAAAACTTGGACAAGTCCTTCAATAGCAAATTTAGATATTGCATAAGCTCCCCAGTAGGCCCTTCCTTTTTTTCCAACACCTGAAGAGGTGAATATAATAGATGAATTATTAGGTATTTTTAAGATAGGAATTAATGATTTAGTTAAAAGAAAAGCTGAATCTAGATTTACCTTTAATACTGATCTCCAAAGGCTTGAATCATAATGCTCTATAGATTTCTTTTCTCCAAGTAATCCAGCATTATTTAGGAGGCCATCTAATTTTCCAAATTCTTTTTCTACAGCATTTCTAATTTCTATAAAGTCTTCCTCTTTGGCAGATTCAAAATCAAGCATATGTAGCATGGGAGGTTTTAGAGATTTTTCCTCAAAAGTAGTATATATGGCTTCTAATTTAGAGAGGTTCCTACCTAATAAAATAATTTCTGCTCCATGCTGAGCAAAGGATAGTGCTGCTTGTTTACCTATTCCGGAGGTTCCTCCAGTAACTAGAATTACCTTATCTTTCAATAAATCTTTAGAGGCTTGATATTCTAATGCCTTTTTCATTTACTTAAATTTGGGATGAACTCTGCTATTTCTAGAGGATTTTTTGCTATGAAGTCTGCTTCCCATTCAAGGCAGTTATGACCCTTTGGAATATAACCATATGAGGCTGCTATAGTGAAAGTTTTCGCTCTCTTTCCTGCTTGGATATCTACTAGATGGTCTCCCACATAAACTGTATTTTTAGGGTTAGAACTCAATAGATCAATTGCTTTTATTAGGCCTTTAGGGCTTGGTTTCCTATCGCCTGTATGTTCAGGACATATTAAGCATTTTGGCTCGTAATCTAAAAAAAAATGATCAACAATCTTTTCTGCAAAAGACAGGGGTTTATTGGTGACTATTCCCCAATTTAGATTAGATTTATTAATCTTCTCTAACAAACTATATACGCCTTCAAATGGTGTGGTTAGCTCTAAACAACATTCTCTGTAGATTTCAAGAAGTTGCTTTCTGTTAAGCTCTATGGCTTCTTCTTCACTTTCTTTTAAATCTAAAGCTAATTTTACTAGACTGAGAGCTCCTTCAGAAACTCTAGATCTTACATCTTCATATTTACAAGGTTCCAATTTATTATTGGATCGTAAAATATTAACAGCTTGAAAGAAATCTTTTGCTGTATCAAGTAAAGTTCCATCCAAATCAAAGGCTATAAAATCTATATCCTCCATTTTACTTTTTAGCATGCATCAAATAATTAACCCCTAAATCTTTCCCAAGCCAATAGGTTTCATTTAATGGGTTATAACTAAGCCCTATAGTTTCTATAACTTCAAGATTTGTTGATCTAATCCATTTAGATAGTTCTGAAGGTCTAATGAATTTAGAATAATCATGTGTTCCTTTAGGTAATAAATTTAAAATATATTCGGCACCAATAATAGCAAAAAGGTATGAGCGAGGGTTTCTATTAATGGTTGAAAGAAACAAGTCCCCCTTATCATTTAAAAGTTCAGAGCATTCTTTTAAAGTTTGGGAAGGTTTAGGTACATGCTCTAACATTTCAAGACATGTTATTACATCAAATTTAGAATTAGGTTGAAGCTTTAAGAGCTCTTCAGTGGAAGTATTAATATAATTTACTTTACTTTGTACTTTTTCGGCGTGATTTTTTGCAATATTTATAGTCTTTTCAGACATGTCTATTGCTGTGACCTCAGCACCCAATGATGATAATGATTCTGATAAGATTCCCCCTCCACACCCTATATCTAAGATTCTTTTACCGTCTACAGAGGTCTTCTTAAGAATAAATTCCATTCTTAGTGGGTTAATTTGATGAAGAGGTTTAAAGTCTCCTTCAGGATCCCACCAGCCCTCAGCGAGATCATCAAACTTTTCTATTTCTTTCTTGTCTATATTCTTTTTTTCAGTCATAAAAGAGAGAAGCTAGTTCTAAAGTAATGTGTTAAATTAGTATTGCTTCTAACATTAAATAATAGTTCAACAAAAGTGCAAATATTTTTTACTAAAGAACAGGAGCCAGAAAAGAGAATTTGTGTCTTACCAGAGACAGCGAAGAGGTTTATAGACCTTGGAATAGACGTGGCTGTTGAAAAAGATATTGGCCTTAGTCTTTTTCTAGCTAATGATCTTTACAGTGAAATAGGAGCCGAAATAGTCGCAGATAAGGATTCTTTCCTTTCTTCTTCTGATATTGTTTGTAGGATTAATAAACCTAAGATAGAAGAGATTTCAATTCTAAAAGAAGGTTCACTCCACATTAGTTTCTTAGATCCCTTTAAGGAAGTTGAAATAGTAAATGAATTTGTTAAAGCTTCTATTAGCTCTATTAGTATGGAATTAATACCAAGAATTACTAGAGCTCAAAAAATGGATGCTCTAAGCTCCCAGGCTAATTTAGCGGGGTATGCTGCTGTTTTGACAGCTTCCAATTTTTTGAACAAGTCTTTCCCAATGATGATGACAGCTGCAGGTACAATTTCTCCTGTCAAAGTTTTTGTCATAGGTGTAGGGGTAGCCGGACTTCAAGCAATTGCAACAGCCAAAAGATTAGGGGCAAGAGTAGAGGCCTTTGATACTAGACCTGTAGTGGAGGATCAGGTTAAATCTTTGGGTGCAAGATTTGTTCATATAGATATTGGTGAAACAGAAGAAACAGATCAAGGTTATGCCAAAGAATTATCACAAGACCAAATAAAAATGCAGCAAGATGGAATGAAGAAAGTGTGTTCCCAGTCTGACGTTGTAATAACTACAGCTCAAGTTTTTGGAAGACCAGCTCCAAAGATAGTTACAAAAGATATGGTTCAGTCAATGAAACCTGGAAGTGTCTTGATAGATATGGCAGTAAGCTCAGGAGGCAATATAGAGGGATCAGTAGAAAATCAGATTATTACTAATAATGGAGTAATGGTTGTGGGACTTTCAAATTTACCTTCTGAAGTAGCAATGGATGCTTCTCTTGTTTATGGGAATAATTTATTTAACTTCATAGAAGAATATTGGGATAAAGAAAATAAAAATTTAAACTTTGATCTTTCAGATGAAATTCTTTCTGGGTGTGTTTTAACTCATAAAGGAGAGATAGTGAATCCAATCATCAACGACAATATATAACTATGGAAAGCCAGATAACCCTACTCTTCTTTGTTCTAGTCTTAAGTGTTTTTTTAGGGTTTGAGCTAATATCTAAAGTTCCTTCCACTCTTCATACTCCTCTAATGTCAGGAGCTAATGCAATTTCTGGAATAACTTTAGTTGGGGCCTTGTTGGCATCAGGTTCTGGCTCCTTATCTCAACCTGTTTCTGTTTTACTGGGGACTGCAGCAGTTACATTTGCAACTATTAATGTAGTAGGGGGATATTTAGTAACAAATAGAATGCTAGGTATGTTTAAGAAAAAGGATAGTGAGTGAATTTCATGGAACAAATTAACATAGAAATAATTGTTAATTTAAGTTACATCTTAGCTTCCATGCTATTTATATTTGGGCTGAAGATGCTTGGCTCTCCAGAAACTGCTAGAAGAGGTAATCTAATTTCATCTTCAGGAATGTTATTAGCAGTAATTGTTACGCTTCTAGATCAAAGTATTGTTGATTATAGATGGATTATTGGTGGTTTATGTATTGGTGCTTCTATAGGGTATCTTGCTGCTACTAGAGTCAAGATGACTTCTATGCCTGAGATGGTAGCTCTATTTAATGGTTTTGGAGGAATAGCAAGTTTGCTAGTGGGGTCAGCAGAATATTTAGATTCTGTGAATCAGAATTCTTCACTTTTAATGGCAATTTATTTGACCGTATTAATAGGTGGAGTAACTTTTACAGGTAGTTTAGTAGCTTGGGGAAAATTATCTGAAACTATTAATGGAAAACCTTTTTTATATAAGGGACAACAAATAGTTAACAGTGTTTTATTAATTTTCCTTGTAATTGCAGGGATGGAGATGGTCTTCTTTCAGGGAATGTTTACAGACACTCAAGTACAAATTTTAATCCTCATATGCTTAATTGCTTTTTTGTTGGGTATTTTGTTTGTAATACCTATTGGCGGTGCTGACATGCCTGTCGTTATTGCTCTATTAAATAGTTTTTCTGGTTTAGCTGCTTGTGCTGCTGGATTTGTAATTTTAAATAATGTTTTAATAGTTTCAGGTGCTCTCGTGGGTGCCAGCGGACTAATTCTTACAAATATAATGTGTAAGGCCATGAATAGGTCACTGGCTAACGTTCTTTTCAGCGGCTTTGGATCTGTTACAGAGTCAAATAATAAGCAAAATATAGCTCAAGGAGAGGTTAGGCCTATTAATATTTCAGATTCATTTTTAATACTGGAGGCTGCTGCATCAGTTTTAATAATTCCAGGATATGGGATGGCAGTTGCACAAGCCCAACATTCTGTGAGGGAGCTCGGAGAACTTCTTGAAAATAATGGAACAGAAGTTAAATATGCTATCCACCCGGTTGCTGGACGTATGCCAGGACATATGAATGTTCTGCTTGCGGAAGCAAATGTTTCTTATGATTTACTTGTAGAACCTGAAGATGTGAACCCAATAATGGAAACTACTGATGTTTGCATAGTGATTGGAGCAAATGATGTTGTAAATCCTGATGCTAAAGAAAATGAAAGTAGTCCCATATACGGAATGCCCATTATAGAAGTAGATCGTGCTAAAACAGTTTTTGTTCTAAAAAGGTCTATGGCTGCAGGTTTTGCAGGTATAGAAAATCCTTTATTTTTTAAATCTAATACTAGAATGTTGTTTGGAGATGCTAAAGAATCTGTATCTTCTTTAGTAGCAGAATTTAAAGGATAAAAGAGACCTTAAATTAGCTAGATTATCATCCCATTTAAACTTCAAAATATGTTAAAATTCTAGTCCAAGTTGGCACCTCATTTAACATCAAAAAAGTCTTTATTTATAAGCTTTCTAGCTTATTCATTTAATTCTTTAGAAAAAACAAAAATAAACAAACTATGGGCGAAATAGCAGCAAAAGAAATAGTTCCTATTAACTTAGAAGATGAGCTAAAGCAGTCTTATCTAAATTATGCAATGCATGTAATAGTAGGAAGGGCATTACCCGATGCTAGAGATGGTTTAAAGCCAGTCCATAGAAGAATCCTTTATGCAATGCATGTATTAAACAATGACTGGAATAAGCCTCCCAAAAAATCTATGAGAATAGTTGGAGATGTAACAGGTAAATATCATCCCCATGGAGATACTGCTGCTTATGAAACTATAGTCAGAATGGCGCAGTGGTGGAGTCTAAGATATACCCTAGTGGAAGGTCAGGGAAATTTTGGTTCCATGGATGGAGATCCTCCTGCAGCGGCCAGATATACAGAAGTAAGAATGGAAAGAATAGCACATGAATTGCTTGAAGATTTAGATAAAGAAACCGTAAAGTTCATTGAAAATTACGATGGCCAAGAAACAATGCCTGATGTTCTTCCTGCAAGAATTCCAAATTTACTTGTTAATGGTTCTTCAGGAATAGCTGTTGGAATGGCTACCAATATGGCCCCACATAATTTAGATGAATCAATTTCTGCGTGTCTTGCTTATATAGAAAACCCTGAAATTTCCATAGATGAACTTATTAAGCTTATCCCGGGTCCTGATTTTCCTACAGGGGGGATAATAAATGGTAGATCTGGAATTAGAAGTGCCTATGAAACTGGAAAAGGAAAAGTACAAATAAGAGCTAAAACTAATATTCAAGGAGAGGATGAAGGGAAGCCAAGAATAATCGTTACGGAAATACCATATATGGTCAATAAAGCAAAACTAGTCGAGAGTATTGCTTACTTGATGCGAGATAAAAAAATAGAGGGAATTAGAGAAGTTAGAGATGAGTCTGACAAAGATAATCCCGTAAGGATAGTCATTGAACTAAGAACTAGTGCTGTTGCAGATGTTGTTCTTAATAACTTATATAAACAAACCCAAATGCAATCAGTATTTGGAATAAACAATGTTGCTCTAGTAGGAACAGAGCCCAAGCTTCTTTCCCTTAAGGAGATTTTAGGAATTTTCTTTAGTTTTAGAAAGGAAGTAGTTTCTAAAAGAACATTTTTTGAGTTAAGGAAAGCTAGAGAAAGGGGTCATATTCTTGAGGGGCTCACTATAGCTCTTTCGAATATAGATTCAATGATAGAGCTTATTAAAAAGTCTAAAGATGGAAATGAAGCAAGATCGAAACTTCTCTCTAAAAAGTGGAAAGCTGGAAACATCTCAAAAATGTTAAAGAAAGCAGGAGCGGAGGCGTGCAGACCAGAAGATTTAGATAAAAATATAGGGTTGAAAGGAAGCACCTATCAGTTGTCTGATATTCAAGCTCAGGCAATCTTAGATATGAGATTACAAAGATTAACTGGACTAGAGCAAGATCGGCTAATAAAAGAATATGAAGAAATAATAGATTTAATAGGATCTTTAATGGAAATACTTTCAGATAACTCTAGGCTTGTACAGGTAGTCAGTGATGAGTTAAAAGAGATACAAGAAAAATATAAAGATGAAAGAAAAACCTTAATTCAAGACTCAGTTGGAGATTTAAGTGCCGAGGATTTAATAACACCAGAAGATAGAGTGGTTACTATTTCACATGAAGGTTATGCAAAGACACAACCTCTAGATGAGTATAGGTCTCAAAGAAGAGGGGGTACTGGAAAGACTGCCGCTTCGGTAAAAGAAGAAGATTTTGTTGAGCAACTTTTGGTGGCCAATACTCATACAACCCTACTATGCTTTTCAAACCTAGGCCAAGTTTACTGGTTAAAAGTTTACGATATTCCTGCGGCTGGCAGGGCGGCTAAAGGAAGGCCTTTAGTCAATTTAATTAGACTAAACGAAGATGAAAGAATAACTAGCATGGTACCCGTAGAAGATTACAAAGAAGGGCATTTTATTCTTATGGCAACAAAGACTGGTACCGTTAAGAAAACACCACTTAGTGAATTCTCAAATCAAAGAAAGGGTGGAAAGCGGGCTATAACTTTAGTTGGTGACGATGAACTAGTGGGAACAAGGGTAACTGATGGAAAGAAATTTGTAATGCTTGTTTCAAATGCAGGAAAGGCAGCTCATTTTTCTGAGTCTGAAGTTAGGTCTATGGGAAGGAACGCTCAAGGAGTAAGAGGAATTAAACTTGATAAAAGCCATCAAGTTATTTCTTTAATTATTCCTGAAGAGGATGCAACAATTCTTACTGTAAGTGAAAATGGTTATGGCAAAAGATCCGTATCCAGTGATTTTAGAAAAACTAGAAGAGGAGCAAAAGGTGTAATAGCTATGCAAACTTCTGATCGAAACGGACAATTGATTGGTGCAGCCCAGGTATCTAATGAAGATCAAGTCATGTTAATTACTAACAAAGGAATGTTAGTAAGAACCAAGGTTTCAGAGATTAATGTTATAGGAAGGAATACTCAAGGAGTTACAGTTATTAAATTAAAAGATAGTGAAAGCCTTATAAGTTTAGCTCGTATAAGCGAAGAATTTATTGATCAGGAATAGAATTCGACCCTTAATTAACTTAAAAATTAAATTCCTAATATGACAAGAAAATTTAATTTTGGAGCAGGCCCTGCAACAATTCCAACTTCCGTACTCGAAGAAGTAAAAGAAGAGTTGTTAGATTGGAAAGGAAGGGGTCTCTCAGTCATGGAAATTAGCCATAGAAGTGATTTTTATCAAGAAATAGCACTAGAAGCTGAAAGAGATTTTAGAGATTTACTTGGTGTTCCTGAGTCCTATTCAGTTTTATTTACTCACGGGGGAGCAACTTTGCAAAATTCTGCAATACCACTAAACCTTTCATCACCAGAAGGTGAGGCAAGTTATATAAATTCAGGACATTGGGCAACACGATCAATAAATGAAGCAAAAAAATATACAAATGTCATTATTGCAGCAAGTTCTGAAGAATCTGAGTTTACTTTTTTTCCAAAACAATCCTCATGGAAGATTTCTGAACAATCAGATTATATTCATATAACTCCGAATGAAACTATTGGCGGAATTTCTTTAAGAGAAATAAAGGAAGAAACAATTCCATTAGTAGCAGATTATTCATCAAGTATTCTCTCAGAACCAATTGATATAGAAAAATTTGGATTAATATATGGCGGAGCTCAAAAAAATATAGGCCCAGCTGGGCTAGGTTTTGTAATCGTTTCAAGAGATTTGATAAGTAATCCACAAAATATAACTCCATCTCCAATGAACTACTCCTTATTATCCGAAAGCTCTTCAATGTATAACACACCCCCTACTTTTTCTTGGTATGTAGCAGGAAAGGTCTTTAAATGGTTAAAAAATAAAGGCGGGGTTAAAGCAATAGCACAAATAAATCAGAAGAAAGCGGAAAAGCTTTATGACTTTATCGATAAATCAGATTTTTACTTTAATAACATAGAGGTCTCATCTAGGTCTATTATGAATATACCCTTCCTTTTAAAAAATAAAGATCTTAATGATAAATTTCTTAAACACTCTACTCAAAAGGGCTTACTTGCACTCAAAGGTCATAGATCTGTAGGAGGTATGAGAGCAAGCATTTACAATGCTATGCCAGAAGAGGGAGTAGACTACCTTATAAGTTTTATGGCTCAATTTGAAAAAGATAATCTTTAGTTTTAAGTTCAATGTCAAAAAAGAGAAAATTAGGCAACATTCGAAAAGAAATAGATAGCCTTGATGAGCAAGTCCTTAATTTATTGAACAAAAGGGCTTCCTTGGCTATTGAGGCAGGAAAGGAGAAACAAGATGAAGATATATATAAACCTGATAGAGAAGCATCCATCTTTAAGAGGTTAAGGGAGATAAATAAAGGACCATTAAATGAAGAGCATGTTAGGAATATTTATAGAGAAATAATTTCTAGTTGTAGAGCTACTGAAAAAAACATAGAAGTAGCTTTTTTAGGCCCAGAGGGTACCTACTCAGATTCGGCAGTTAAGGATAACTTTGGAAGTTCAATAGAAAAGAAGCCAGCAGAAACGATTGAAGGTGTATTTAAATCTGTCTCAACTAAGCAAAGTGATTATGGGATAGTTCCAATTGAGAATTCTTCAGAAGGACAGGTGAATGAGACCTTGGATTGTCTTTCCAACTATAATCTAAATATATGTGGAGAAATTGAGATGGTTATACACCATAGTTTAATGGGCTTAAACAGGTCTTTGCCAAGAGAAGGTTTTGAAATACACGCTCATGAGCAAACTTTTGCTCAGTGCAAACATTGGCTTGATAGCTATTGTCCTAATGTTAAAAGGGTAGCAGTGGCAAGTAATTCACAAGCCGCCAAAAACTCTAAGAAAGAACCTAAAATCCTTGCAATAGCTGGTTCTCTTGCTGCTGATCGATACGGTCTAGAGATTATTAAAGAAAATATTGAAGATTACTCAGACAATACTACTAGATTTATAACAATAGGGTTACAGGATGTATCAGTTTCAGGAAAAGATAAAACGTCAATAATAGTTACAACAAAAAATGAATCAGGTGCCTTATATAGGATTCTTAAACCTATAAATGATAATGGAATTAACTTAACCCATATAACTTATAGGCCCTCTAGAGTTGATAAATGGAATTATTCTTTTTTCTTTGATTTAGAGGGTCATAAAGATGAGAAAGGTGTAAAGAGTCTTTTAGAACAGCTAAAAGAAGCTAGCCTAGAAATTAAGGTTTTGGGCTCTTATCCAAAGGCAGAATTCTAGAAAGTGGATCAAGATTTAACTAAATTAATTAATCCTTCAATAGAAGGACTTACTCCTTATGAACCAGGAAAACCTATAGAAGATTTAGAAAGGGAATTTGGAATTAATAAAGCAATTAAGTTAGCTAGTAATGAAAACCCTATAGGGCCAAGCCCTAAAGTAATAGAATCTATAAATAAAGAAGTATTTAATATTCATCGGTACCCAGATGGAAATGGTTTTAGACTTAAAGAAGCTATTGCCTCAAAATTTAAAATAAAAAGTTCTTCTTTAACATTAGGAAATGGATCCAACGATATTATAGAGTTTGTTGCAAGGTGTTTTCTAAATACTCAATCTAGTGTTGTCTTCTCGCAATATGCTTTTGCTGTTTATCCATTAGTTATAAAAGCTCTTGGAGCAAAGCCAATAGAGGTAAGGGCAAAGGATTGGGGGCACCATTTACAAGCAATGCTAGAAGCCATAGAGGAAGATACTAAAATAATTTTTATAGCTAACCCAAATAACCCAACGGGAACTTTCATTAAAAGACAGGAGATTATTAGATTTCTTGAAAAGGTACCTAGTAATAAAATAGTCTTTTTAGACCAAGCTTATTTCGAATATTCTGACTATGAAGAGGAAGACGTTACTTTAGATATAGTTGATAACTTTGAAAATCTTGTAATATCTAGAACCTTTTCCAAGGCATATGGACTTGCAGGACTAAGAGTAGGCTACTCCGTTTCTTCAGAGCCAATAGCAAATTATCTTAATAGAATTAGACAACCTTTTAACGTAAATTCATTAGCTTTAAAAGCTGCAGAGATAGCTCTTTCTGATGATGAACACTTAGAAAGATGTTTAAGCTCTAATAAGAAAGAAAAGATAAAACTATATAACTTCTTTAAAGATAATAATTTTGAGTATATAGATTCTCTTGCAAACTTTATCTGCTTCAATTGTAAAGATGAATCTAGGGATGTATTTGAGAGACTATTACCTAAGGGGGTCATAGCGCGCTCAATGGAAGTTTATAAGATGCCAGATCATTTAAGATTAACTATAGGCACCCCAGAAGAAAATGATATTTTTATGAATAAATTGATACAAAGCTATGAATGATGCTTCTTTTCCTTTCAAAAGCATTCTTGTGGTCGGACTTGGGTTGATAGGTGGTTCAATCCTCAAAGACTTAAAAGAGCTAAAAGCCGTAAATAAAGTTTTTGGAGTTGATTTAGATGCAAAGATTGTTTCTAAAGCATTTGAATTAAATCTCATAAGAAATAAAGATAATAATCTGGACAAGATGGGAGAAGATACTTTGGTAATTTTTAGTGTACCTAGTTTGTCTTTTGAAGCTGCTTACAATAGCTTACATAATCTACTTCCTGATGAGAAAGTTACGCTTACAGACACAATGAGTTCTAAAGGCAATTTAATAGATTTTTTAAGAAGTAATAAGCAGGTCAAGGGAGATTTTATATTTTCTCATCCAATAGCCGGTTCGGAAAAAAGTGGATTGTCAAATTCATTACCCTCTCTTTTTAAAAATAAATTAGTAGTCGTTTCTCCTTTTGAAAACTCTAATAAAGATTCCTTAGTTAAATTGAATACTTTTTGGGCTAAGTTGGGATCTAAGGTATCAATCTTAGATTTTGAAATCCATGATAAAATTTTTTCAAATACTAGCCATTTACCCCATATTTTATCTTTTGCCTTAATGGATTACTTGGAAAAAAAATTGAGCAAAGAAGTATTCAAGTACTCAGGTGGTAGTTTGGAAGATTACACAAGGATTGCATCCAGTGACCCAGTTATGTGGAGAGATATACTCTTATCTAATAAGAAAGAACTTTTGGATTCTATAGAAGGATTTAGGTCTTCTCTAGATGAAATCTATGATCTTATTGAAAGCGGAGATAGAGAATCTATTCTTGAGTTCTTAAACCTAACAAAAAGCTCTAGAGATAAATTATTAGATAAGGAAGTTTAGCTTTGGACTTATTAGTTGAACCTGGAGAATCGTTAAATGGAGAGATAAAGGTTCCAGGAGATAAATCAATTTCTCATAGAGCGGCAATGTGTGCTTCTATAGCTTCAGGGTCTTCTAAATTAAAAGGGTTCCTAGAAAGTGATGACTGCCTTTCTACTCTAGATGCGTTTAAAGAATTAGGGGTAAAGGTATCAAAAGAAGAAGACAGCATTAGTATAAAAGGCCTTGGTTTAAAAGGCTTTACACCACCATCTGAACCTCTATATTTAGGAAATTCAGGAACTTCAATGAGGTTAATTTCAGGAATACTTGCAGGTCAAGAATTTGAATCAATTTTAACTGGAGATGAGTCTTTACTAAAAAGACCCATGGATAGAATAACTGAGCCCTTAAATGACCATGGATTTAATTTAGTTACTGAGTTAAAAGGCACACCACCCATTAGGATTCTACCATCAAGAAATTTCAAGAAAATAGAATATCAGCTTCCTATAGCTAGTGCTCAAGTTAAATCATGTCTCATGTTTGCAGCCTTATTTTCTTCCGAGAAATCAATAATCAAGGAAACCCTTGTAACTAGGGACCATACTGAAAGAATGTTTAAAGAATTTGGTGTTGATTTAAATGTAAATAAAGCTAATGGCTCTAGTTTAATTTCTTTAAAATCACCCAAGGCCTTAAAAGCATCTGATATAAATATCCCTGGAGATTTCTCTTCAGCTTCTTTCTTTATCTTAGCTGCCTTAATTACTCCTCATTCTCATATATTTATAAAAGAAGTAGGAGTAAATGAAAGCAGGATAGGTTTCTTGCAAGCTCTTAAGCAGATGGGAGGAGATATAAATATAGATAACTTCAAAGACGGAAATGAACCAAAAGCTGATATAGAGGTTAAGTATTCAGAACTAAAATCTATTAACCTAGATCCTAGAATAATTCCTAACATGATTGATGAATTGCCCTCTTTTTTTATTGCTGCAGCTGTTGCACAAGGTAAAACTATTATTAAAGGCGCAAAAGAACTCAGGTTTAAGGAGAGTGACAGATTGGCTTCTATGGCAAATTCTTTAAATCAGTTTGGAATAAGGCACTCTATTAGAGATGATGATATAGAAATTGAAGGTATTAAAA
Source organism: Gammaproteobacteria bacterium (assembly GCA_045563675.1). Lineage (GTDB taxonomy): Bacteria > Pseudomonadota > Gammaproteobacteria > Magnimaribacterales > Magnimaribacteraceae > AEGEAN-183. The sequence goes on along the minus strand of JBJLIX010000001.1, from coordinate 303,696 downwards.
AGAATAGGCTATTTAAAAAAGCTGAAATAGACTCATTTGGAGACCATAGAATTGCTATGGCCTCAGTTGTTGCTTCTTTAAGATCAGAAGGAGTCTGCAAGATTTTAAATTGTAGGAATATTTCAACCTCTTTCCCTGATTTCTTAAAAGTTTCTAATTCAATTGGCATAAAGGTTAATACAGCATAATGAAAAAAGAAATTCCAGTAATAACAATAGATGGTTTAAGTGGATCTGGTAAGGGCACTATTTCTAAGATGCTTTGTAAGGAGCTTGGTTGGAATATACTTGATAGTGGAGCTCTTTATAGAACTTTAACTTTTATGTTAGAGAAAAATGAATTTGATTTAAGCGATTTAGTGAACAGGAAGGAAGAGTTATTAAAAGAATTTAAAGTTACTTTCGGAATAGATTCTCTTGGTGAACCTGTTAGAGTGTTTTTAAAAGGTAATGATATAACCGAACTTGTTAGGACTGAAGATATAGCTGAAAAGACATCCACGCTTTCTTCTTTGAGGGAAGTAAGAGAATTTATAAAGCCTTGCCAAAGATATTTTAAGCAATTACCAGGTCTTATAGCTGATGGTAGAGATATGGGTACAGTGATATTTCCAGAGGCTAATTTTAAATTTTTTTTGGTTGCTTCTGTTGAAGAACGAGCAAAAAGAAGACAAACTCAGTTGAAAAGCCTTGGAAGCGAGGTTAACATGCGCGTCCTTTTGCAAGAGTTAACAGAAAGAGATAATAAAGATATGACTAGAGAATTGTCTCCTTTAAAGCCCTCTGCAGATGCTCTAGTTATTGATACAAGTAACTTACAGCCTAACGAAGTACTGCAAGAGGTTAAGAAGAACTTGTAAAATTAATATAAAAGGAAAATAAAATTTATGTCCGCTAACTTTGAACAACTCTTAGATGAAAACCTCAGTAAGGTAAATTTGAAACCTGGTAGTTTAGTGACTGGTATAGTTATTGATATTTTGGAAACTCACGTGGTGTTTCACTTAGGCCTCAAATCTGAAGGCTTGATACCAATTAATGAGTTTTATGATGAATCAGGAAATCTAGATTTAAATGTTGGTGATGAATTACAGCTTTCTCTAGAGGCAATCGAGGATGGTCATGGGAATACAAGAGTTTCAAGAGAAAAGGCCATTAAACAAGAAGTTTGGGCACGAATTGAGGAAAGTTTAAATTCAGATACTGTAGTAAAAGGTCTTATAACTGGTCAGGTAAAGGGAGGAATGACAGTAGACATACAAGGCGTAAATGCCTTTCTTCCAGGATCTTTGGCTGAGTCTTTGCCTACTAAAGATTTAAGTCATCTCGAAGGAAATTATGAAGAATTTAAAGTTTTAAAACTAGATAAAGAAAAGAATAATATTGTTCTGTCTAGAAAGGCTGCTCTGGAACAGGTTAATTCTGCACAAAAAGAAAAATTATTGTCGTCTATTAAGGAAGGTTCAGTATTAAAGGGAATAGTTAAGAATCTGACTGACTATGGAGCCTTTATTGATCTTGGTGGTCTTGATGGGCTATTGCACATAACAGATATGTCTTGGAGTAGAGTTAATCATCCTTCAGAAATAGTTAACATAGGAGATAAAGTAGAAGTAAAAGTTATCAAATTCACAGAAGAAGATCAGAAGATCTCTTTAGGGGTTAAGCAATTATCAGAAGATCCTTGGGTTGGAATAGAATCTAAGTTACCAGTTAATACTTCGTGCATGGCTAAAGTTACTAACATAACCGACTATGGTTTTTTTGCTGAAATAGAACTGGGCGTTGAAGGCCTTGTACACGTATCAGAAATTGACTGGACTAATAAAAATATACATCCTTCAAAAGTAGTTAATTTAGAAGACTCTCTAGAAGTCATGATTCTAGAAGTAGACGAAGAGAAAAGAAGAATTTCTTTAGGGATGAAGCAGCTATCTGAGAACCCATGGCAAGTTTTTGCGCATAAACATAAAGAGGGAGATAAGATCAAAGGACAAATTAAGTCCACAACAGATTTTGGCGTTTTTATTGGACTGGAAGGAGATATAGATGGTTTAGTTCATCTTTCTGATGTTTCCTGGGATCAGGATGAAGAAGAAATTAGAAAACTTGAAAAAAGCCAAGTAGTAGAGGCTATTATTCTTTCGATAGATGCTGAAAGAGAAAGAATATCTTTGAGTATTAAGCATACTCAGTCAGATCCTTTTAACGATTTTGTTACTTTGAATAAGAAAGGTTCCAGAGTAGGTGGGATAGTCACGAGTTTTGATGAAGAAAAAATTTATATACGTCTTTCTGAAGGAGTAGAAGGCTTTCTTCCCTATAAAGATTTCATAAACTCTTCATCATCAACAGAACTAAAAGAAGGTCTAGAATTAGATGTAGTAGTAGCAAATATACAGAATAAAGAAAGAGGTATTATCCTTTCTGTAAGAGCTTTAGAAAAAGCTGAAGAAAAAGAGGCAATCAAAGAAAACATAGAAAAAAATAAAAAAATAGAGGAAGAAACTAAATCGAGCTTAGGAGATATGATAAAAGCTGAAATTGAAGAAAAAGATGATGAATAAATCACATCTTATTTCAAAAATAAATTCCAGAATACCTGACTTAAATAAAGAAGATGTTGAAGAGGGGGTAAAGGAAATATTAAAATTTTTTTCTTCTGAACTTTCAAAAAATAATAGAATCGAGATAAGAGGTTTTGGTTCTTTCTCAACAAGAAAGAGATCTCCAAGGATGAGCAGGAATCCTAAAACAGGAGAATCTATAATTATAAATTCTAAATATTATTCTTATTTCCGACCTTCAAGAGGCCTTAAATCAAATAGTAATTGATTTAATTCTTTGTCTTTCACATATGATATTCTTGTTTCATATAAAAAATTATGTCGAAAAAATATTCTCTTACAATTAAAAATAATTTCGAAGAGTCAATAGCAGTCAAACAGTCTTTAGTTGATAAAGGTATTTATAAAGTTCTAGAGGAGTTTGGTGTTCTCATTGCTTCCTCGATACTCAAAGGTGGAAAAGTGATGATTTGCGGAAATGGAGGTTCAGCAGCTGATGCTCAACATCTAGCAGCTGAATTCCTTGTTAGATTGAGTTCAGATGTAAACAGAAAAGGCCTACCTGCTTTAACTCTTTTACAAGATCCTTCCACTTTTACTGCTTGTTCTAATGATTATAGTGATAAAGAAATATTCAGTAGAAACCTTGAGACTCTTTATAAAGAACATGATGTTCTATTAGTTATTTCAACTTCAGGTAATTCTAGGAATATAATTGAAGTTCTTAAAGTAGCTAAGAAGCTTAGTATCCATTCTCTAGGTTTTTTAGGTAACGATGGCGGTAAAGCTTTAAATTTGTGCGATAAAGTTTTCCTAGTTCCCAGTTCGAATACAGCTAGAATACAGGAAGCCCATATAACAGCGGGACATGCCCTTATTAAATATGTAGAAAATAAACTTTTAGAGGAAGGTTTTCTAAAAATACTTTAGAAATGAGAATTCATACCATAGTTAGTCTTCTTTTTTTTCTTCTAATATTATTTATTTGTTTCTTTTTAGTTAAATTAAATCAAGATATTATTTCTCTTGATTTACTTTTTTTTGAGTTAGAAGCTTCAATTGGAAAGTTTATCCTGTCTACCTTTCTGATAGGTTTATTTGTTGCATTTTTATTTGAAATTTTATTCTTTATAAGAAAGAAATATAAAAGTAGAGAATAGTAAATGGATAGCCCTTTAATAATTGCACTCGATTTAGAACCAAATGAGGCTTTAAAGTTCGTAAAGAAAATTGACCCATCTGATTGCCAATTAAAAATAGGAAATCAACTTTTTACTTCTCAAGGTCCAGACATAGTTAAGAAGGTTCAAGATAAAGGTTTTAAAGTATTTCTAGACCTTAAATATCATGACATTCCAAATACTGTTTACTTAGCTGTTTCTTCAGCTCTAGACTTAGATGTTTGGATGCTTAATGTTCATACTGCTGGTGGAGAGGAGATGCTTAGATCAGCTACCCAAGCAAAGCTGGAAAGCAATAAAGAGACCATACTCCTTGGAGTAACAGTTTTAACCAGTTTAGATGATAATTCTTTAAGTAATATAGGTTTTGGGCTCCCTTCTGCAGAGCTAGCTATTAAGTTAGCTAAGCTAGCTAAGATAAATTCTCTTGATGGAGTAGTTTGTTCAGCAGAGGAAGTAAAAAATATTAAAGAAAAGTGCGGAAAAGATTTTATAGCTGTTACCCCTGGAATAAGATATAAAGGTGATAGCCAAGACCAGAGAAGAGTTAATACGGCAAAATCAGCTATAGAACAAGGTAGTGATTATTTAGTTATAGGCAGACCTGTAACTAAAAGCCCAGATCCAGTAAAATCAATCTTTAAAATATTAGAAGAAATAAAGTCATGAAACTAAATATATTAGATATAGGCGGAAAAATCGTTAAGGAAGACGAGAGGTATATAGTTAAGGATAACTCAACTCTTAAAAATTTAATTGTAAGCAGTACAGATTTAAAACCCGGGAAGTCAACATCTGGTCACAACCACCCCGGTCAAGAAGAAGTTTATAACTTTGTTAAAGGTAAAGGGCTTATGAAAATAGATGAAGATGTATTTCCTGTCTCCGAGGGGGATGTAATTCTTATTGAAGATGGGCAGTTTCATCAAGTAATAAATGATTCTACTGAGAACTTGTATTTTGTATGCGTTTTCGATGGTTCTCGTTCTCATTAAGTCTTTTCTTTTTAACTAAATATTAATGGTGGCGATAGAATTAGCAGAAGAAAGCCCTTTTTTAGATTTTAAAAAAATACCTAAAACTCCAGGGGTATATAAGTTTTTAGGGAATAGGAATCAACCATTATATATAGGAAAAGCAAAGAATCTAAATTCCAGATTACGATCCTACTTTTCTAGATCAAGTTCTAAGAATCAAAAAATTAAAAACTTAGTAGAAGAAACTAGAGAGTTAAATTTTACAAAAACCAACAATGAACTGGATGCACTTCTACTTGAACAACATTTAATAAAAGAATATTTACCTAAGTACAATGTTCAGTTCAAAGATGGTAAAGGATATCCCTTTATTAGAATTAATTTAAAGCAAGAATTTCCTTCTGCGGTAATTCATTTAGGCTCAAAGAAAGAAGATGAGAAATACTTTGGACCTTATCCCAACAGATACTCGGTAAGAAATGTACTTTCATTAATTCAGAAGGTTTTTAAGGTAAGAAATTGTTCAGAGTCTTTCTTTAAAAATAGAAATAGGCCATGTATACAGTATGAAATTAATAAGTGCTCAGCCCCTTGTATGGGATATGTATCTAAAAAGGATTATTCACGTGAAGTTAATCTAGCAGAAATGCTGCTTTCTGGAAAAGGTGAGCATTTAGTGAAAGAGCTTTACGAGGAAATGGATAAAAGTTCTGAAAGGAAACAATATGAAAAGGCAGCTAAATATCGAGATAAGATTTCTTCTTTGAGAGATGTCCAAAGATCTCAATCAATCTCTGGGTTTCATGAAGATATAGATGCCATAATAGTTTTAGAGGAAGGTAAGCATATCTCCATTGGGGTTACTCAAGTTAGAGGGGGATGGGTTGTTGGACATAAAAATTACCCTAATATAAACAATAAGTTAAGCTCTAATTTAGCTGAATCTTTTATAAAAACTTATTATCTTGAAAATTCAAATTGCCCTTCAAAGATTATTTCTAATAAAAAAATCTCTGAAAAGAAAATATTAGAAATTTTCTTAAAAGACCGCTTTAAGAAGAAAGTTAGCTTGATTTCAAATCTTAATAACAAAGATAAAGGTTTATTGAAGATTGCAGAAGCAAATTCTAAAAAAATAAAGAGGTTTAAAGATCTGGGGAGTAGGAGATATGGAAAAGGATTTGAAAATATAAGAAAGCTATTTAATTTAGAGGAAGATTTAATCTCTGTAGAGGGTTTTGATATAAGCCATCAATCAGGAAAAAACGCAGTAGGTTCCTGTGTATCCTTTAACAGAGAAGGTATAAATAAAAAGAATTATAGGTTGTTTAAAATTAGCCCAAAAAATTCAGGTAATGATATAGGCTCAATGATAGAAGTAATAGAAAGAAGGTTTAAAAGAAAAAAGGGAAGCAAAGATTTACCTAATCTCTTAATTATAGACGGAGGAGAGACGCATCTAAATAAAGTAAAAGCTTCTTTGAAGGGTTTGGGGTTGAATGACATTTATGTCATTTCTATTTCAAAAGGCGCAAGGCGCAAGGCAGATATGGATCTTTTTAGCTCATGTAAAGGGATAAAAAAGAAATTTAACCCTAAAAATTCTGGAATGCTTTTAATTCAAGAAATTAGGGATGAGTCTCATAGATTCTGCATAACTAATTTAAAGAAAGCTAGAACTCATAACCTTACTCAATCACAACTTGATCTCATCCCAGGAATAGGTGTTAAATTAAAAAGCAATATCTTAAGGTACTTTGGCTCTATAGAGCAATTAAAGAAAGCATCAGTTGATGATATAAGAAGGATTCAAGGAATAGGTGAAGAAAAAGCTAAAGTTATAAAAACTTCAATAGGATAATATATGCCATTCTTTAAAAGGAACATTCCTAATTTCTTTTCTATTTTCAGAGTTATCTCCATTCCTTTTATAGCTTTATTAGCTTTAGGCGGGCAAAAAAATGGCTATATCATTTGTGCTTTATTATTTTTGCTGGCAAGCCTTACTGATTATATAGATGGTTATTTAGCTAGAAGGATGGGAGTTGTATCAAAGTTAGGGGCTAATCTAGACTTAGCAGCAGACAAACTCTTAGTTATCTCTTGTTTAATAATATTATCTATTTTATTTCGTGATGTTTTTATTTATTTACCTACTTTTATAATTTCTCTTAGAGAGATATATATCACTAGGGTGCGGATTATCTCAGAACAGAATCCTGAATTAAGGGTGATTGAAGTTAATCTCTCAGGAAAGATAAAAACAGCGCTACAAATGGTTGCTATTTTTACTCTATTTATTTCCTTTCATCCTTCTAGTTACTCATTGCTTTTAGAGAATTTAGGTAAGATTATTCTCTGGATTGCTCTAGTTCAAACTATCATTTCTTTAGCTAATTATTTATCAGAAAGAAGAAGATGATATAAAAATATGTTTCTAAAGCTAGTTATCTCAATCTATAATCTCAGGAGTAAGAGTAAAAAAAAGCTCTATGGAAGAAAAAAATAGTTCTTTAGACCGCACAGAAGGTATATCAGAAGAAAAAGAAATGTCTTTTAAAGACATCTTTGATGCAATTTGGATTAATAGATTTTTGGTCCTAACTCTTCCAATTCTTGTTGGATTAGTAACTGCTATTTATACTTATGTACAACCAAATGTATATAAAGCAGAGATTCTATTGGCTTCCTCAGAGAGCAGCTCCCAAGGACGTTCTGTGGGGCAAAGTAGCCTAGCTGCGCTAGCTGGAATTAGCATTCCAACAATGTCAGATGATAAGACTTTAATTGCAATTGAGACTCTAAAATCAAGAAAATTTATATCTGATTTTTTAATTAAGCATGAGGCGCTTTCGGCTCTAATGGAACCCAAATCTTGGGATCAAGCAAATGATGTCTTAGAAGTAGGGGAGTACAAAGGATCTATTCAAATGGCAACAAACAGGTTTATGAAAATTTTTTCTGTAGAGAAATTAAGTACTAGAACACCTTTTGTTTTGATGACCATAGAACATATATCTCCTACTCAAGCAAGAGATTGGTTGGAATTGATGGTTTTAGATTTAAACCAAAATTTAAGCCGAAGAGATGTAAAGGAAGCAAGGGAATCGATCAAATACTTAAGAGAGCAGATAAAAAACACTAAGGTTGAAGATATAAAACAGCTTTTCTATAGAATGATAGAAAGTCAGACAAGTAAGGCTATGTTAGCTGAGGTAAGGCCTGAATATGCCTTCAGAGTAATAGACCCTCCTGTAGCTCCAGAACTAAAGCATTACCCAAAAAGGGCTTTTATTACTTTATTGTCGGTAGTCTACTCTCTTGTCGGTATTATCATTTTATGTGTTTTGTTATATTTAAATAATACTAGATTGTCTTTTACAAGATCTTTTCCAGGTATATCTTTATCAAAAATTAATGAAATTTCTTAATTTCGTTTATATAAACTAAATGGAACTAAAACCAACACCTCTTGAAGGCTGCTTCGAGTTAAAACCATTAACGCAAATAGATAACAGAGGTTCATTTACAAAAATTTTTAATATAAATGATTTTAAAGATTTAACACTTAATACTAGTTGGGTTGAAGAGTATTTCACTTTCTCAAAGAAAGATGTACTAAGAGGCATGCATCTACAGTTGCCTCCCAGTGATCACTTTAAGATGGTCTATTGCTTAGAAGGAGAGGTGCTCGATGTTGTTCTAGACCTTAGATCTTCTTCATCTACTTATGGAAAAAGCCATTCTTTAAACCTCTCTTCTCAGAATAAGATAGGCCTATATATACCACCAGGAATAGCACATGGTTTTTTATCGCTAACTCAAAATAGTTTATTAACTTACAAGGTGTCTAGTGTTTATTCTCCAGAACATGATTCTGGAGTTACTTGGAACTCTTTTGGATTTAATTGGCCTATAACAGAACCTACTATTTCAGATAGAGATCAAAAACTAGAAGAATTGCAAAATTTTAATACACCTTTTTAATTTAATATGTCTAAGGTAGCTTTATTAACTGGTATTTCAGGTTTTATAGGAAATGGTTTAGCTAAAAGACTTTTAGATGCCAATTGGAATGTACATGCAATAATCAGAGAAGAGACAAGCAAGGAATCTTTAAGAGATTTAGAAAGTAAAAGCAATTGTACTTTACATATGCATGATGGAAGCACTGAAAGCATGGTGAGAATTCATTTAGAAAATCACTTTGATATAGTTTTTCATTTAGCTTCTTTATATCTAGCAGATCATAAAAGTAGTGACGTATCGGGTTTAATTAGATCAAATATAGAATTTTCTACTCAGCTGCTTCAAGGAATGTACGAAGGAGGATGCAAGAAAATAATTAATATTGGTTCATATAATCAACATAACAATTCAAAAAAATTCAATCCTTTTAATTTATATGCTTCAACTAAAGAAGCTTTTCAAGATATATTATATTTTTATCATTTGGAATACGATTTTTCTTGTTTAACCCTGAAGCTCTTTGATACCTATGGTCCTGGAGATACTAGAGGAAAATTGATAAATCTATTAGTTGAATCAATTAGATATCAATCTCATTTAGAGCTTTCTCCAGGCGATCAAATAATAGATTTATCACATGTAACAAATATTATTGATCATATTTCAAATGCAGGAACTTATCTTAACGAAAATGAAAAAACATTATGGGACAAGTATTTAATTTCTGGTGAAAGGCTAACTATCAAAGAGTTAGTGGCTAGATTAGAGATAATCTTAGATAAAAATTTTTTAGGACAATTTGGAGGAAGGCCTTACCGTAATAGAGAAATAATGAAGCCTATAGAAGCAAGAAAAATCCCGCCATGGTCAAGTAAAGTAAAAAACCTTAGTTTAGATGAGGGAATTCAAGAATTACTAGACAAATAAACATGTCAAATATATTAACCATAGGAATACCTACTTATAATAGGAAGGAGGCAGCTTCTTCCTGCTTAGAAAACTTAAAAAATAACTTTTCTTCTAAAGAAATTAATGTTCTTTTAATTGATAACTGCTCTGAAGACGGGTCTTTTGAATTCTTGAAGAACAGATATCAAGATACTTCATTTGAAATCATAAAGAATAGAAAAAATTTAGGTTTTTCAGGAAACACAATCCAATTAATAAGAGAATGCAAAACTGATTATTTATTATGGAATCCGGATGAAGATAAAATTATTAAAGAGAATATTGGTGATTTAATTGATTTCTTAAATAAGAATAAACCGAAACTTGTTTGTCCTCAGTATTATCTTGAAAAAGAGCTTTATAGAGGCAAAACTTCAATAGGCGAGATTTATCCTAAAGATATATGGCATGCCGCTCCTCATCTACCAGGAATTATATTTCATGTACCTTCTTGTATGGGCTTCATCAGTGAATTTAATAAAATAGAAAAAGATTACCCTAATGCTTATAATTATTACCCACAAATTTTCTTACTTTCTAAATTAATTCTAAAAGGAAAATGCTTTTATTGGGATAAACCAATAAATGAGCAAGATATCTTTATTGATGATACTCATTCTTTAGATGAATCAGGAGTTGGTTATTTTGGACTTAGTATGAGATGGAGAATACATAAAGAATTTGTTTATTTTTTTGAGGAGCTATTAAATGTTGAAAGGAATAATTTAGCTGTTAAAGAAATGCTTAATGTACAAAAAAATAGATTATTCCAAGTTATAAGACAATCAATTGAAAATGAAAGTCCTGATTTATTAATTGATTTTGACAGGGGCGTAGTAAAAAGACTTTTTAGTCTCTTTTCATCTTTAATAAAGGATTTATTTATACATCCGATCATCTCATTAAAGAAAATTGTTAAATTATTTGGTATTAAAAAATAATAATGAGATTTATAATCTCACTTTATCTGAAACTTAATCTTTTTTTCTTATTCTAGGAGGATTACTTGAAAGCAGTTATTTTAGCTGGAGGCTTTGGTACAAGAATCAGTGAAGAGACTGATTTGAAGCCTAAACCTATGATTGATTTAGGTGGAAAGCCTATTCTTTGGCATATTTTAAAAACCTATTCTCATCATGGAGTAAATGATTTTGTAATATGTTGCGGTTATAAGTCATATGTAATTAAAGAGTATTTCGCTAATTATTTTCTTCATATGTCAGACGTAACTATAGATATGAAAGAGAATTCAATGGAAGTGCACAATAAAAGAGTTGAGCCTTGGAAAATTACTTTAGTCGATACAGGCGAAGACAGCATGACTGGGGGAAGAATAAAGAGAATTTCAGAACACGTGTTAGAAGAAGAAATCTTCTTTCTAACTTACGGTGATGGTCTGTCTGATATTGATATAACTAAAAGCTTAGAATTCCATAAACAGCATGGCAAGTTGGCTACTGTAACAGCTATGTACCCTCCTGGAAGGTTTGGAGCCTTGGAGATTAAGGAGAGTAAGGTAACCAATTTTAATGAAAAACCAAAAGGCGATGGTGGTAAAGTTAGCGCAGGTTTTTTTATATTATCCCCAAAAGTCTTATCTTATATCGAGGGCGATCAAACTATATGGGAACAAGAACCTTTAAATAATTTGTCAAAGGATGGTCAATTAATGGCTTATGAGCATCAAGGTTTTTTTCAGCCAATGGATACTCTTAGGGATAAGCAACTTTTACAAGATTTGTGGGATACAGGTTCTGCTCCTTGGAAAGTTTGGAAATAAAAAACGAGTGAACAAAGGTTTTTGGAAAGATAGAAAGACGCTTTTAACAGGCCACACAGGATTTAAAGGTGGCTGGCTAAGTCTATATTTAGATAAAATGGGTGCAGATGTATCAGGATATTCCCTTAAACCTAATACAGACCCGTCTCTATTTTATGATCTTAATCTTGAAGCTCTTTTAAGTGAAAGCTTTATAGGAGACATAAATGAATTTGATCATTTGGTCTCATGTTTTCAACAAACTAAACCTTCTGTAATATTCCATTTAGCTGCTCAACCTCTAGTAAGAGAGAGTTTTGAGTATCCTATTGAAACATTTGAAACGAATATTATAGGAACAGCTAAAGTTATAAAGGCCGCCTTGGAGGTGGACACTGTAGAAGCCATTATCATTGTCACTAGTGACAAGTGCTATAAAAATGAAGAAAAATTAGTTGGTTATTCAGAAGAAGATCCGTTAGGCGGTGATGACCCTTACAGTGCAAGTAAAGCTGGGGCTGAAATAATATCTCAAAGTTTGAGGCTATCTCTTTTAGAGTCTTCAAAAATTAGACTTGCTACTGCTAGGGCGGGAAATGTTATAGGAGGAGGGGATTGGTCAAAAGATAGACTCATTCCTGATTGCGCTAGGGCCTTTAGTAATGAAGAATTAGTCATTATAAGAAACCCGGAGGCTGTAAGGCCATGGCAGCATGTTTTAGAACCTTTAAGAGGGTATATTCTACTAGCAGAGAATCTTTGTTCTAATAAAGGTGAAAGCTATGCAGATGCTTGGAATTTTGCTCCAAACTATGAATCACAAAAAACAGTAAGGGAAGTTGTTGAAGAAGTAAGCACAAATTGGGGTGAAGAATGTAAGTGGGAGATAGAATCAGGAGGTCCTAAAGAAACTAACTTGTTACTTTTGGATAATTCTAAATCTATGAATCAGCTTAATTGGATACCAGTTTTAGATTTTCAAAAGGCTATAAATATGACAATAAGTTGGTATAAGGCTTATTTCTCAGGAAAAAATATGCAAGAAGAAAGTTTTAACCAACTTGAAAGTTATTTAAGTGAGGTAAAAAAATGAATGATGACTATATAAGGGTTCCTTATGGATCAACTGTTCATGGAGAAGAAGAGATAGAAGCTGTTATAGAGGTACTTAAGAGTACAACACAAATGGGATCCAAGACTCAGAGTTTTGAAAAGAAAGTTTCTAATCTTTTTGATAAAGAATATGGTCTTATGGTCAATTCTGGTTCTTCTGCTTTGTATTTAACGATTGAATCTTTAGGTATAGAACCAGGTTCTGAGGTTATAACTCCCGTTCTCACATTTGCAACAACAGTAGGATGTTTAGTAAAGAACTCTTTGATTCCTTGTTTTGTAGACGTATCTCCCAATACTTATTGTATTAACATAGATTTAATAGAAGAAAAGATTTCTGAAAGAACAAAGGCTATTCTTGCACCTAATTTAATAGGAAATGTGTGTAAGTGGGATGAATTAAGAAAAATTGCTGATCGACATAACTTAATTTTAATTGAGGATTCAGCAGATTGCTTAGGTTCAACTCTTAATGGAGTTTCTACTGGACATTATTGTGACCACTCAATAACTAGTTTTTATGGTTCTCACATCATAAATGGAGCCGGCAATGGGGGTATGTTATGTACTTCAGACTTAGAAGTTCTTGAAAAAGCAAAGTTATTAAGGTCTTGGGGTAGATCATCATCTCTTTTTGCTGACAGCGAGGCCATTGAAGATAGATTCAGAGTAAGCTTAGAAGGCATTGAATATGATGCAAAATTTGTTTTCGAAGAAATAGGCTATCAACTAGAACCATCTGAGATAAGTGCAGCTTTTGCTCTAATCCAATTAAAAAAACTCTCAGAGAATAGCCTTAAAAGACAGAAAGCTTTTAAAAGTCATACTGAATTTTTAGAAACTTATAAGAATTGGATTTCCTTACCAGAGCAAACAGAAAATTCAGAAACGGGATGGCTGGCGTATCCTGCTGTGATTTCTGAGACCGCGCCTTTTTCCAGAAGAGATTTACAAATTTTTCTTGAAAAAAGAAATATACAAACAAGAGTAGTCTTTACTGGAAATATTCTTCGCCAACCTGGCTTTAAAGATATTGATTGCGTAGGAAAAGCAGATGACTTTACTGAAGCAGATAAAGTTATGCGGGGTGGAATGCTATTGGCTTGCCATCATGGCTTGTCTATCAAGCAACTGGATCATATACATGAATCAATGAAAAGTTTTTTTGATCAATTTTAATATAAAAGGTAGCCTTTTAAATGCATCAAAATGAAATCTTTGAAGAAGATCTCTTATCTATTTCCAAAGGGTGTGAGGCTTTTATTAAGGACTTATCTAATGCAAGAATACTTTTAACCGGAGGTACTGGATTCCTAGGTACTTGGATTCTATTTTCATTAATAGATTTAAATAAAAACTTCTCCTTATCATGTGAAATAGTAGTAATTTCAAGGAATCCTGAAATTTTTCTTTCGAGATACCCTTTTCTTATAAAGATTAAAGACTTAAAGTTTGTAAAAAGTGATATAGCTGATCTACCTCATGACTTAGGTAATTTTAGCCATATAATACATGGAGCTGCAGATACGCTTTCTTCAAATAAAATAAGAGAAACTGTCATCCTTGGTACAGACAATATATTAAGGAATTATGGAAATTCTAATGTTGATTCTCTAATATTTTTAAGTTCGGGTGCAATATATGGTGAGCAACCTAAAAGTGTAAAAAAGATTAAAGAAGATCAAGAATTCTCAAACAAGCACTCCTTATTAGAGCCTTATGCGGTTGCTAAGAGGGCAGCTGAGATAAATATTTTAAAGAATAAAGAAATAAAAAATATATCTATAGCTCGATGTTTTGCTTTTTTAGGCCCTTTTATGCATTTTACTAGTCAATTTGCCATTGGAAATTTCATTAAATCTGGAACTGAGGGTAAGGATATCAAACTTAATACTGATGGTGCTTCAATTAGAACTTTTCTATATGCTGCAGATTTTTCTATATGGATCCTTAAGATATTACTTAGAGGTAAGCATAAACTTATAGTAAATGTCGGATCAGATATTGAAATGAGTATAAAAGAGGCTGCAATCTCTGTTTCTAAAGCGATTAATAAAGATATTAAAGTAGAAACAAATTCAAAAGAATCTACAACTAGGATGAGATATGTGCCCTCAATCGAAAAGGCAAAGGAAGAACTAGACTTAGAAGTCTGGACTAATTTAGATTCAGCTATTAGAAAAACTAGTCTTTGGTATAAGCAGACTATTCTTTCATAATTAGGTTATGATAATTAATTGATCTATGAAATCAGTTCAATTAGCGCAAAAGGTTAGATTAAAAGCTCTTGAGCTTTGTTATAAAAAGAACGCTTCTCACCTGGGAGGGTCTTTATCTATAGCTGATGTGCTGGCAGTTTTATATTCAGGTTTTCTAGAAATTGATCCTAAAGACCCTGATAATAGATCAAGAGATAGGCTTTTTTATGGGAAAGGACATGCTTGTACTGCTCTTTATGCTGTTCTAGATGAGTGTGGTTTTTTAAGGGATTATAATTTAGTAGAAGATTTCATCAAAGATGGCACTTTTTTTACTGCTCATGTTAGCCATCATTTACCAGGAATAGAGCTCTCTACTGGAAGCCTAGGACATGCTTTAGGAGTAGCTTGTGGAGTTTCGAAAGCCTTAAAATTAAAAGGTCAAAAGAATCATGTTTTCTCAATAGTGAGCGATGGAGAACTAGATGAAGGCTCAACTTGGGAAGCTTTATTATTTGCTAGTCATCATAAATTAAATAACTTAACGATAATTGTTGATTTCAATAAGATACAAAGCTTTGGTAATGTTGAAGATGTTTTAAACCTAGAACCTCTTAAATCCAAAATGGACTCTTTTGGCTTTGAGTGTCTTGACATAGACGGACATAGTCATAAAGAAATTTCCTCTTCTTTGAAATATGCAAAATCAGAAAGAGCCAAACCATTAGTAATTTTAGCAAACACAATTAAAGGAAAAGGAGTTTCTTTCATGGAAAACAAATTGTTATGGCACTATAAGTCCCCTGATAAAAAACAATATGAACAAGCTATAAGAGAAATTAAATCTAAGTCATGAGGACCAGTTTTATTAACAGCCTTAGTAATCTAGCATTCAAAGATAAGAAAATATTTCTTTTATGCGGAGATTTAGGATTTTCAGTTCTTGAAGAGTTTATTGACCAGTTTCCAGATAGATTTTTAAATTTAGGAGTTAGCGAACAAAATATGTCTTTAGTAGCTTCAGGGCTTGCAATGGAAGGCTACAATGTCTTTGTTTATTCTATAGGAAATTTTCCTACCTTAAGAGCTATGGAGCAAGTTAGATACGATATTTGTTATCACAATCTAAATGTAACTTTAGTTTCAGTTGGAGGGGGTTATGCTTATGGTTCTCTTGGGCCCTCCCATCACTCTACAGAAGATTTTGCCATGTTGAGATCTTTGCCAAATATGCTGCTTGGGGCACCAGCAGACCCAATTGAAGCTAATTTAATCACCTCTTTTTTTGCTAAAAGAAAGGGACCTGGTTACATAAGGCTTAATAAATCAGGAGAACCAAAAATCCATAAAGATCTAAGTATAAAAGAATTGAAACCAGGTGAAATTATCAGAGTTATAAAAGGAGAAGAGAAGGTAGCAGTTTTATCTAATAGCGCTATTTTAGGAGAGGCACTCTCTCAAATAAAGAATAAATCACTGGGATATAGTCTTTACAGTTGCCCATTTATTGGATTGATAGATAAAGACCAATTAAAGAAAATTTTTAATCACTATGAAAAAATTATTACCTTCGAAGAACATCAACGCTCCGGAGGATTTGGGTCTTATATCTTAGAAGAAGCTAACGATCTTTTCTTAGATAAAAAAATTAAAAAATTCCCTGTACTTGAAAGGATAGCTGTACCAGATGTATTTCAATCAGTATCAGGCTCCCAAGAGTTTCTACGTGAGCTCTCTAAGCTGGAACTGAATTAATAAATAGATGAAGCAAAAAAACCATTTTTTTGAGAAACTTACAGGATTGTTAGGAGGTTAAATTGAAATTAATTAGTATTGTTACACCATGCTATAACGAAGAAGGAAATATAGAGTTATTATGTAAAACAGTTGAAGAATTATTCAAAGAATCTTTATCTGACTATGATTATGAGCATATTTTTATAGATAACAGTTCTACAGATAATACGATTGATATATTAAGACGTCTGGCAAAAAATAATAAAAGAATTAAAGTAATTATAAATTCCAGAAATTTTGGTCACATAAGATCTCCTTACCATGGAATTTTTCAAAGTTCAGGCGATGCCACTGTTCTATTAGTATCTGACTTACAAGATCCTCCAAGTTTGATTAAAGATTTTATAGAAGAATGGGAGAAGGGATTTAAAGTAGTTGTAGGGGTGAAAACAAAAAGTGAAGAAAATTTTCTTATGTTCACTGTCAGAAAAATTTATTATAGACTAATCGAGAAATATTCGGACACTGAACAGATAAAGAACTTCACTGGATTTGGGCTTTATGATAAATCTTTTGTTCAATGCATAAAGGAATTAAATGACCCATATCCCTATCTAAGAGGATTAATTACAGAACTTGGATTTGAAAGAAAAGAAATTGAGTATACTCAGCCTCAAAGAAACAAAGGTAAGACTAAGAATAATTTCTATACTCTCTATGATATTGCAATGCTAGGTTTCGTAAATCATTCTAAAGTCCCTCTGAGACTGGCAACCTTCATAGGATTTTTGGTTTCTTTTATAAGTATTATTGTGGCAGCTTCTTATTTTATTGCTAAGCTTATTTATTGGGATGTTTTTGAAGCAGGCACAGCTCCTATGGTTATTGGTATATTTTTCTTTGCTTCAGTTCAGCTAATCTTTATAGGAATTATCGGAGAATACATAGGCGCAATTTATACCCAGGTAAAACAAAGGCCCTTGGTTATTGAGAAAGAGAGAATTAATTTTCTGAATGATTCTCAAGATATATAAATTCAAAATAATTTGAACAGCAAATTTCCTTTATTAGATAAATTTAAGACAGAATTAAGGTTCCTGTTGGTAGGTTCTTGGAATACTCTATTTGGCTATTCAATTTTTGTGTTTTCCCTTTTTATCTTTGATGAAATGCTTTTAATTGGTTCTTATTCTTATTTACTTGCAATAACTTGTTCCCATATTTTAGGAATCATTAATTCTTTCTTCTTTCATAAATACTTCACTTTTGGTTCTAATGAGGTTGGTCTAGAAGCTTTTAAAGAATTTCTAAGATTTTTTAATAGTTACTTGATTACTTTTATTTTAAATCTGATTCTGATTTATATTTTTGTAGAATTATTTCTCTTTGATCCTGTTTATGCTGGTGCTTTATCTATATTTATATGTGTAATTTTTACTTTCTTTCTGCTTTCAAAATATTCATTCAAAGTCAAAGAAAACAGAGAGCTTAATGAAGAAAATACTTTAAATGATTAAAAAAGAATATTTAAAAGCAGTTTCTATGCTATTTCTAGCTTGGATACTAGTAAGATCTATTGTTTATTTCTTCTTCGATTTCTCTCAACCATTTAGTTCTGGAGATAGTATTTATTATTTTGAAGTAGCCAAAAATATTATTAGTTCTGGAACTCATTATGACTCAGCAAGTCACTTCACTAGGGCCCCCTTATATCCTTTCTTTCTTTCTTTAATTTTATACTTCAGTGATAGTCCCTTATTTTTATTCATAGCACAAAGCCTTATTTATTTCCCTATACCTATAGCTATTTATTTCTTTTTAAAGGAAAGCAATCCGAAGATGGCATTTATTTGTGCACTAATTGTTAGCATTTCACCATTTGACGCAATTTATAATGGAAGGGCTTTAGCCGAGACTTTAGTCAGTTTGTTCTTATGCTTAGGAACTATATTATTTGTATCTAAAAAATGGTTCATTTCGGGCCTTGTTTTAGGTGCAGCTGCACTTACGAGAGATATTTATCTTCTATTACCTTTTTTATTTCTTCTTTTTTCTATATTTAACTCAGAAGAAAGAAAGGGACTTATTATTTTCTCGTTAGGCTTTTTACTAATGATATCTCCTTGGATGTTACGAAACTCCGCACAAGATCAAGGCGGTTTCTTTATAAGTAGTGGGGGAATATTCTGGCTAAATCTATTTGTAGGGACCTATATGACCAGTGAAAAAGATGATGTTATGCCTGTAAATAATCCAGATTATATTCCTGATAAAATTTTTAAAATTCATAACTTGGAAATGAGTGAAGATGATTTAAAGGATAAATTTCTCAATGCAGAAAGTAACCAAAGTTTCTTCAAACAACAAACAATTTCTTATATTAAAGAGCACCCTATAGATTTATTAACAACTTGGTTGAAGAGAATGCCAAAGATGTGGATGGGAACTAGAACTGATTTAGTTAAATGGAAATTGGAAAGAGAAAGTCTTGCCTGGACGGTTTTAAAAGGATCTTTTTATATCTTAAATACTATACTTTTAGTTTTTTTTATTTTGGGATTATATTTATCGGTTTACAGGTATAAGCATTTACTTCTTCTAGCTACCCCGATCATATACAATGCTTTCATATATTTGCCTTTCTATAATATTGAAACAAGATACTCCCAGCCCATTTATCCTCTTCTGCTAATTTTTTCAGCTTTTGGACTTATTTACTTATCAGACCTTTTTAGAAAAAGAAGCACTTTTTAAGCATTTATCATGAAGATTATAGTAACAGGAGGTGCAGGATTCATAGGGTCAGCTCTAGTTAGAATGCTTATAAATGAGACTGAGCATGAAGTCCTGGTTCTAGATAAACTCACCTATGCTGGTAATTTACTAAATCTTGATTTAGTAAAGGACCATGAGAATTTCTTTTTTGAAAAAATTGATATCTTAAATAAAGAGGATATTTTTAAAATATTTAAAATATTTAATCCAGATTCTGTAATGCATTTAGCCGCTGAGTCTCATGTTGATAGGTCTATTCAAGGGCCTCTAGAATTTATCAATACAAATATAATTGGTACTTTTAATTTATTAGAGGCTTCTAGAGAATTACTTCAAAATAATACTAACAAGATTGATAAATTTAGATTTTTACATGTTTCTACAGATGAAGTATTTGGAGATCTTGCTGATACAAATAACTTTTTTACCGAAGAAACTAAATATGACCCTAGTTCCCCATATTCCGCCTCTAAGGCTTCTTCAGATCACTTGGTTAGGTCTTGGTATAGAACTTATGAAGTTCCAATCTTAATAACCAATTGTTCAAATAATTATGGACCTTATCATTTCCCTGAGAAACTTATACCGAAAAGCATAAAGAATGCCCTAAAAAGAAAAGATATACCTATATATGGAAAGGGGAAACAAATACGTGATTGGCTGTATGTTGAAGATCATGTAAAAGCCTTATACAAGGTATTAACAGATGGCATTCCAGGTGAAACCTATAATATAGGAGCGAATAATGAGAAATCAAATATAGAAGTTATTAATCTTGTTTGTTCCATTATGGATAAGAAAATACCTCTAAAAGAAGGAAGTTATAAGGATCTAATAGTTTTTGTTGATGATAGGCCTGGGCATGACTTTAGGTATGCAATTGATTCTTCTAAGATCAAGAAGGAGTTAAACTGGGCTCCTTCTGAATCCTTTGAAACAGGATTAGAGAAAACTATAGAATGGTTTATTGAGAATAAAGAATGGTTAGCATAATCAAGAATTACTTATTGAGGCTTAACAGTATTTAATAAAATGAAAGGATTAATTCTTGCAGGAGGAAAAGGGAGTCGTCTTCACCCTTTAACTTTGAGCTTATCTAAGCAGGTTCTTCCTGTCTATGATAAGCCCATGATTTATTATCCCCTCTCTGTATTAATGCTAGCAGGTATAAGAGAAATCCTAATAATTACAACTCCAAATGACTTATCCCTTTATAAGAACTTACTCCAGGATGGTAGTCAATTAGGAATAGAAATTGAATATGCAGAACAAGAAAATCCTGAAGGGTTAGCACAAGCCTTCCTTATAGGCGAAGACTTTATTGGTGAAGAAAATGTTTGTTTGGTATTGGGAGACAATATTTTTTATGGTCAGCATTTTAGTGAGAAACTTGAAAAGGCAGCAAGAAAAAAAAATGGAGCTACAATTTTTGGATGCTTTACTCAAGAGCCTCAAAGATTTGGTGTAGTTGAGTTTAATAAAGAAGGAAAAGTATTAAATATTGAAGAAAAACCTAGTATGCCTAAGTCAGATTATGCTGTTACTGGTCTATATTTTTATGACAATGAGGTGGTTGAAAGGGCAAAAAAAATAAAGCCTTCAGGTAGAGGGGAATTAGAAATAACTGACCTTAATAACCTTTACCTAAAGGAATCTTCCCTTGAAGTAGAGATTCTTGGTAGAGGATTTGCATGGTTAGATACAGGTACATTTGATTCACTCATGGAAGCTAGTCAGTTAGTTCAAACTATACAGAAGAACCAAGGTTTGATGATAGCTTGTTTAGAAGAAATAGCCCTAAAGAATAAATGGATAAGTATTGAAGATGTAAAAAGACAGGCTAAAAAATTAAGTAACTCCCCATATGGTGAATATCTTTTAAGCTTATCAAAAAAATTATGAAGGTAGAAGAAAGGAATATTAAAGGGGTTTTCACGATAGAACCAGATGTATACCAAGATACTAGGGGTTTTTTTATGGAGTCTTTTAATTTCAAAAGATATAAAGAGGTCCTTGGAATAAATTTGGACTTTGTTCAAGATAATATTTCAAGGTCAACAAAGGACGTTCTTAGAGGAATGCATTTTCAAAAAGAACACCCGCAAGGAAAGTTAGTAAAGGTTTCTAGAGGAGAGATTTTAGATGTGATAGTTGATTTGAGGGCTGAATCAGAAACTTATGGTTCTTGGGAGAGTTTTAAGTTATCTGAGGAGAACAAGATCCAACTATGGATTCCACCGGGGTTTGCTCATGGTTTCTTGGTTTTATCTGATACTGCTGATTTTGAGTATAAATGTACAGAATATTACTTTCCGGAAGATGAATTCTGTTTATTATGGAATGATCCTGATGTAGGTATAGATTGGTCAATTTCTAACCCAATACTTTCTGATAAGGATAAAAAGGGGATTCTATTAAAGGAATTAGATCTTTCTTAAAGGCTTACTTAACAAAATGGAAAATGAAGATATAAATCTGTCTCTCTTACTTAAAGAGCTCTGGAACTCAATAGAATCTAAAAGAAGAATACAGCTTTTCTTTCTTATTGGACTTATGCTTATAAGTGCTTTTGTTGAAGTTCTAAGTCTTGGAGCAGTTATGCCTTTTCTTGCTGTCTTAATCTCAC
Organism: Gammaproteobacteria bacterium; assembly: GCA_045563675.1. GTDB lineage: Bacteria > Pseudomonadota > Gammaproteobacteria > Magnimaribacterales > Magnimaribacteraceae > AEGEAN-183. Next base: position 281,847 of record JBJLIX010000001.1, on the reverse strand, counting down.
CAGAAGAGGCTTTCAATCAACCTTTGATTTCTTTAGTTGCAGATTATTTAAATTTAATTGAACCAAGTGAATTAATATTTCCTTTAACTGCAGCTTTTATTTCAGCTTCAATAATAGCTGGGATTTTAAGAATTTTTGTTCTGTGGCTAACAACCAAATTATCTGTCCTTAACGGTTCTGATTTAAGCACTAAAGTATATAAAAATACTTTATATCAACCATATGAGGTCCATGTAGCCAGGAACACAAGTGAAGTTATAAGTGGAATTTCAGCTAAAATCAATGATGTAGTTTTCAGAATTATCCAGTCTTTTCTTGTATTGATAAGTTCCTTTTTAGTCATCATTTCTATAATACTTGCTTTAATTTTTATAGATCCTGTTATTGCTCTAACTTCATTCCTAATTTTTGGAGGAAGTTATTTTTTTATATCAAGAATATTTGTTAGGAAGTTATCAAATAATAGTAAAAGAATAGCAGATGAACAGACTCAAGTTGTAAAAGCTCTTCAAGAGGGCTTGGGAGGAATTAGGGATGTTCTTCTAAATGGAACTCAAGAATTCTATACGTCTATTTATAAGAAAGCTGACTTCCCATTAAGACATGCCCTAGGAAATAATAATTTTTTAGGTCAAAGTCCAAGGTTTGCCATAGAAGCACTAGCAATAGTTTTGATCTCTCTTTTAGCTTTTTTCTTAACTAGCTCTAGTGAGGGTATTGGTGAATATGTACCCTTATTAGGAGCATTAGCTTTGGGGGCTCAAAGACTTTTACCTAATCTGCAGTTAAGTTATGCTTCTTGGGCTAGCATTATAGGAAGCAAATCTTCTTTAAAAGACATAATTGAATTATTACAAAACTCAAAAAAACAAAGAGATATTCAATTAGATATAAAGACTGTAGATTTTAAAAAATCTTTAAAAATTGAAAATGTGTCATTTAAATATGAAAACCAAGAAAATTTTGCACTAGATAACATAAACCTTGTCATTCAAAGGAATTCTAAAATAGGATTTGTAGGCTCTACAGGAAGTGGCAAAAGCACTCTTTTTGACCTTATTATGGGCCTGTTGAAGCCAATTAATGGAAAGGTTTTGTTAGATGATAACCCTTTATTAGAAGAGGATATAGCAGGATGGCAAAAGAATATCTCTCATGTACCTCAAAATATTTATTTATCTGATGGAACTATAGCTGAAAATATTGCTTTTGGAATTGAACCAAGTCTTGTAGATATTGGAAGGGTTAAATTTGCTGCAGATGTAGCTTGCATATCAAGTTTTATAGAATCTAATCCCAGTAAATATGATGCTCTTGTAGGAGAGAGAGGGGTGAAAATTTCAGGAGGTGAAAAGCAGAGAATTGGAATAGCAAGAGCAATTTATAAAGAAAGAAAATTACTAATTCTTGATGAAGCTACAAGTGCATTGGATAACAAAACTGAAAAGAAGGTTATTGAAGGTATAACTAATCTTAAATCTAAACCAACTATCTTGATGATAGCCCATAGGCTTTCTACGGTAAAAACTTGTGATTCAATTGTACAATTAGAGAATGGTAAAATTGTCGCTATAGGTAGCTTCGATGATTTGCTAGAAAATAGCCCTTCTTTTAAGGAACTTGCTAGCGAAATGAAAAATAACTGAAGAGGTAAATGAATGTTTAATGATACAACTATATTAGTAACAGGCGGAACAGGGTCTTTTGGTAAACATTTCATTAAGAGAATGTTGCAAGAACATAAACCTAAGAAACTAATAATTTATTCTAGAGATGAATTAAAGCAATTTGAGATGCAAAAAAACTTTAATGATCCTTGTATGAGATATTTCATTGGTGATGTAAGAGATGTTGACAGATTGGTGCAGGCAATGAATCAAGTAGATTTTGTAGTGCATGCAGCTGCATTAAAACAAGTTCCTGCAGCAGAATATAATCCTATGGAGTGTATAAAGACCAACATACATGGGTCTGAGAATGTTATTCAAGCTGCTATAAAGAACTCAGTAAAGAAAGTAATAGCTCTATCTACTGATAAAGCTGCTAATCCTATCAACCTTTACGGGGCTACTAAGCTTGCTTCAGACAAGCTTTTTGTTTCAGCAAATAATATAGTTGGGGATAGCCCTACTAGGTTTTCTGTTGTCAGATATGGAAATGTAGTAGGTTCACGGGGATCAGTAGTTCCTTTATTCAAGGATCTGGCAAAGAAAAAGTCTAAGGTTCCCATTACTCATAAGGATATGACTCGTTTTTGGATCACTCTAGAAATGGGGGTAAATTTTGTTCTGAAAAACTTTGAAAGAATGCATGGTGGTGAGATTTTTGTTCCTAAGATACCCTCTGTGAAAGTAACAGATTTAGCTAAAGCCTATGCTCCAGGTCTTGAAATACAGGAGATAGGCATTAGACCGGGGGAAAAGTTACATGAGATTATGTGCCCATCAGATGATTCACATCTGACAATTGAGTTTGAAGAATTCTTTGTAATAAAACCTACTATCAGCTTTTTTGATCAAACTTATGATTATGAAACAAACAGCATCGGAGAAAAGGGTTCATACGTGAAATTAGGTAGCCAATATAGCTCTGATTCTAATCCTGACTTTTTATCTGTCGATCAAATTAAAGACTACGATGAGTAAAAATATTTTATTTGTTTTTTTTAACTATTTTTTGTGAATAAAACACTTGCCATAATTCCTGCAAGAGGAGGTAGTAAGAGAATACCCGGTAAGAATATAAAAAAATTTATGGGTAAAGAAATAATCTATTACCCTATTACTACAGCATTGAAAGCTCAGGTTTTTGATGATGTAGTTGTTTCTACAGATGATAAAAAAATAAAACAAATTTCTGAAAGCTATGGAGCTTCTGTTCCTTTCTTCAGATCAGATAAGAATTCAGATGATTATGCAACTACTTTTGAGGTAGTTAAAGAAGTAATAGATAATCTCCAAGAAAAATATACATATATATGCTGTCTTTATCCCACTTCAGTATTTGTAGAAGAGAAGAATCTTGTAGATTCAAAGAAAGAATTAATAGATCAAGAAAGATTTTCATCAATAATCTCAGTGGTTAAATATTCTCATCCTGTTCAAAGAAGACTTTACATCGAAGAAGATAGATTAAAGATTGAAGAAGTTAAAAACTACAACTCTAGATCTCAAGATTTATTGTCTTATTATCATGATGCAGCTCAGTTCTATTTTGGAAAATTAGAATCAGTTTTAAGAGAAGAGAAATTAATAACTGAAGAAGCTAAGCCTTATATTTTTAAAGATAGCGAAGTTCAAGATATAGATAATGAAGAAGATTGGAAAATAGCAGAATTAAAGTACCGTTTAAAGAAAAAAAATAGTCATGCCTAGAGCAAAAAAAATAAAGTTTTGTTCTACTTGCTTAGAAACAAATTTAAGACCCAATGCTTATTTTGATAAGTCTAACAGGTGCCTAGCATGTAGATATTATTCTGATTTTAGGGAAGAGAATAGATTGCAAAAGTTAGAATATTTAAAGGAGTTGATTAAGAAGAAAAAGAAGATTTCAAGAGCCAAGCATCACTTTGATTGTATAGTTGGAGTAAGTGGAGGAAAGGATAGCACTAGACAAGCCCACTGGGTAAAAGAGAGACTAGGCCTGAATCCTCTTCTGGTATGTGTTTCTTACCCTCCTTTACAGATGTCAGAGGTAGGAGCCAAGAACCTTTCAAATTTAATATCCATGGGCTTTGACCTCTTTTGTTTAACCCCAGCACCAAAGACTTCTGCTGCATTGTCCCTAGAATCCTTTACAAAATTTGGAAATGTATGCAAAAGCACTGAAATGGCATTGTTTTCTTCTGTTCCAAGAATAGCCATAGATTTTGGAATTAATATAATATTTTGGGGCGAAAATCCTGCATTAATTAGAGGAGATTCAGCTGTGCAAGGAGAAGACGAATTTGATGGAAATAACTTAAGAGAACTTAATACTTTAAGAGATGGAGGCTATGATTGGATGAAAAAGGTTTCTTCTTCAGATAAGGTTGGGCATTATTTTTATCCTGAAGAAGAACTATTTAACAAAAAGAAAATTTCTATATTTTACCTCTCTCCTGCTTGGGAAGATTTCACTCTTCACAACAACTCTCTTTATGCTTCTCTTCAAGGGTTAACTCTTCGACCAGATGAAGAACTAATAACAGGCGATATCTCTAATGCATCTATGCTTGATGAAGAATTTACAAACATTAATTATATGATTCGATTTTATAAATATGGAATAGGTAGAGCAGCAGATTTTTTAAGTGAAAAAATTAGAGAAAAGTTAATTTCTAAAGAAGAAGCATCAGGAATAGCTAACCAATATGATGGAATTTGTGATGATTCAATAATCAAAGAATATTGTAAATATGTAAATATAAAAGAAGATTTTTTTTGGGAAACAGTCAATAAATTTACTAATAAAGAGTTATTTAAATTGAATAAGAACAAAAGACCACAAAAACTATTTAATTCAGGCGGATAAATGATCAATATAGTTGATATCCAATCAGGAAATGTTAGAACATGGGCAAAGTTACTTGAAAGACTGCTCATTCCTTATAAGCTTGTAAAAAACCCTAAAGAGATAGACAGTAAAATCATTCTATTACCAGGAGTAGGTTCTGCAGGTTACTTTATGGACAGAATGAAATCTAAAGGATTTAATAAAATTTTCCAAAAATATAAAGAAAATAACCTAAGAATAATAGGTATATGCTTGGGCTTTCAGTTATTAACAGACTTCACTCAAGAAGATGGAGGAATTCAAGGGCTTGGACTTATTAAAGGGTATGCTGAAAAATTAAAAAAAGAGGAGAGGGGTTTCTCCAATAATGGATGGAGTAATATCACTATTAGAAAAGATGAAATCCTTAACCATTCTTTTTTAGGCTCCCAAAAATTAACAAAGAAATCCATAGTTAATGGGAGAGTCTTCTTTAACCATGAATACGGAGTTAAACTTAATAAATCTAATGGAAAGAAATTTTTTATACGTAAATATAATTTGTCTAAATATGTAGCAGCATTTTTTTCTAAGAATCTAATAGGCATACAATTTCATCCAGAAAAGAGCCAAAAGACTGGTGAAGAGCTAATAAAACTAATTCTATAAAAATGAGGTTAGGTTCATGTCTTCTCTTTTATAACAATTATTGTTACCTCTCCTATGGATGGAATTTTAAAAGACCTTTAGGAAGGTTAAATGATGTTATCTCCACTCTTGATGAATATGAGGTAGATGAGATATTAATCCTTAGGCCTATAAGGGGAGCTAATGATCCTGACTGGGACTCAGACATAAGAGAATTGAGTAATTTAAATATATCAACACCTTTACTTTTTGGTGGAGGTATAAGAAGCAAGGAAAAACTTAAAGATCTCCAGTCATTACCCGTTGAAAGGATATGTTTCTCTAGTGCCTCCTTTAGTAATAAAGCCAATATATCGCTTATAAATGAAGCTACAGAAATATTTGGGAGGCAAGCTATAGTAGGATGTCTTCCATATAAATTTGAAAAAGATAGATTAAGTTTCTTTCATTCAATTAAAAATGAATTCTTAGAAATATCAGAAAAAGATTTAGACCATTTAGATACTATTTTTAACGAGATAATACTTTTTGATTGTGAACTAGAAGGATATTCAGGACAAAATCCAAATAGAATTTTAGATAGGGTTCCTTTCAAACAAGATAAATTAATTCTTTCAGGAGGTATTGAGAAGAATTCAGTTAAATATATAAAATCAGAATTTTCATTAGCCGCAGTTTATATTGACAATTCAACCTTATTCGAAGAACAAAAAATAAAAAGAATAAAAAGATATGCAAAACTTAATTGAGTGCAAGAAATGTTTATATAAGGAAGACCACCCTTTTGGTATTACTTTTAAAGACGGCATTTGTTCCGGCTGTATAACGCATGCTGAAAAAGATAATCTTGACTGGGTTCCAATACAAGATTCCCTGCTATCACTGATATATAAGTATAAGAAATTATCGAAATCTCACTACGATTGTTTAATCCCTGTAAAGGGAGATGCCGAAGATTATTTTGTTGTTAGTAAGGTGCTAGAAATGGATTTAAAACCTCTACTTGTATCTGTAAATGATTATTTTCTAAATGATATTGGTTGGCATAACTTACACAACCTAATTACATATTTTGATCTTGATTCTTTTATCTATACTCCTAACGAGTCTATATATAAGGAACTTGTTAGAACCTCTTTAAGAAGATACATGAATATCTTGCTTCCTTCTCACCTTCTTTTTACAAGTTTTCCTGTGCATGTAGCTGTACAAAGAAAAATTCCATTAATTATATGGGGTCAACTACAGTCTGTAGAGCAAGTTGGTAAATTTTCTCATTTGGACAGAGTAAGAATGTCCAGATGGAACCGAAGAGAGCACGATCTTTTTGGACTAGAAATAGATAAGCTTATTGGTACAGGTTCTCAATTAAACGAGGATCTGCTTGATTATTACAAATATCCTCGAACTGATGAAATTGAAAGATCAGGTTTAATTGGTATTTATTTAAGCAATTATCTTAGATGGGATCCATTATGGCAAAACGCAGAATCTACAAAATTTGGGTTTAAACCTCAGAAGAATAATTCATCTTTTGATATATATGAAAGAGCAGGAAGTTCTGTTTATTATGGATTGCATGATCTCTTAAAAATGAAAAAACTTGGCTATAGAAAGTCTACGGATCATTTAGTTAGAGAAATAAGGCATGGAAGAATTAAAAAGGTTGATGCTAAGAAACTATTAAAAAAATATAATAATTCCAAAGTTTCCATTGATGACTTTTTCGATTGGTTAGAAGTGGAAGAAAGTGGAAGGGAGTGGTTTTTTAAACATCACCTTTCAGACTTTATTAATTTAATAGGGAGCAACAGCACTTCATTCAAGATTGAAAATAATATTGATAAACACCTACATCGTGCTTTCAAACCGAAGTCTAGTTTTATAAGATATGGTAAAGGGATATCTCTTTGAATATAAATATCAACTACCCTTTCAAACATATATAAATGAATAAAGAAATAACGCTCGGAAAAAAAACAGTAGGTTTAAATCATAAACCCTATTTTGTAGCAGATATTGCAGCAAATCATGATGGAGAATTAAATAGAGCAAAAGACCTTGTTTGGCTTGCTAAAGAAGCAGGGGCAGATTGTGCTAAATTTCAGCACTTTTTAGCAGAAAAAATAGTAAATGATAAAGAATTTAAGAAACTAGAATCTTTAGAAACCCATCAATCAAGCTGGAAGAAACCAGTTAGTGAAATATATGATCAATACCATTTTAAAAGAGAATGGACTGAAGAAATTGCAGAAGAATGTCATAAGGCAGACATAGAATTTTCTACTTCACCATATGATTTCAGCGCAGTAGATTTAGTGGATAACTTCCTTAATTTTTACAAAATAGGATCTGGAGATATATCTTGGATAGATTTTCTAAAGTTTATTTCTAGTAAGGGTAAACCTATTTTGATTGCTACAGGTGCAGCTACAATAGAAGATGTAGACAGATCTCTTAATGCATTAGATTATAAGACAAAGAATGTTGTTCTTATGCAATGCAATACAAACTACACTGTTGAACCAGAGAAACACCGTTTTGTTAATTTAAATGTCTTAAGTGTTTATAAAAATAAGTATCCTGAGACCGTACTTGGATTATCTGATCACACTTTAAGCCACGCATCGGTATTAGGGGCTATAGCTTTAGGAGCAAGAGTTTTTGAGAAACATTTTACTGATGATAATTCTAGAGAAGGACCAGATCATAAGTTTGCTTTAAATCCTGTTGCATGGAGAGAAATGGTTGATATTAGCAATGAAGTCTTTGAAACCTTAGGAGATGGGCTTAAGAAAGTAGAAGAAAATGAACATAATGCCTTTATAGTTCAAAGAAGATCAATTGTCTGTAAGAGTGACCTTTTAGAAGGGCATAAGATAAGTGAAAATGATTTAGATTATTTGAGACCTTGCCCACCTGGGTCTTTTCACCCCTTCGAAAAAGACTTGATTTTAGGAAAAATCCTTAATAAAAATAAATTAGCTAATGAAAGTATCTTAAAAGAAGATATATGTTAGCCATACTTGTTCCTGCAAGAAATGAAGAAGAAAACATTGGTTTTGTTTTGGATTTACTAAAAGAAATCAATTCAAGTCCTGAAAACATTTTTGTAATTGATAACGACTCTAATGATAAGACAGCTGAAATAGCAACTAAGAGGAAAGTGAAGGTAATATATGTAAAAGAAGTAGGATATGAAAAGGCTATTTCAAGAGCTTTAAAAAACATTAAAGAGTTAAAATTTACTAAATTTATGATCGTTGATGGAGATAATGAAATTGATAGAAAATCAATAGAAGAAATGTTCAATTCTGTCTCTTCCTTTAATTTTTTATGCGGGAAAAGAAATAACGTTAAAAGAATAGGAGAGAAAATAGTAAATTTATACTACAAAAGAACATATGAAATTGATGATCTTATGTGCGGTTTAAAAGCTGGGGATCTAGAGTTACACAATCAAGAAGCAAAATTAAGTTTTGGTCTAGATATGTTTAAATTTGAAGAAATGTTTGAAAAGAAAATAAGGAACATAGATGTTTTGGTTAACCAGAGGAAATCAACGCGATTAGGAAACTTTATTAAAGTCAATACATTACTTATTTTGGGACTCTTAAAATATCATTTTGTACATAAAAATACTAAGCACCTGTAGGCCTTTCTTCATAAGTCTTATAATACTTTTAAATTAAATTACATGAGAATTCTTGTATTAGGATCCAAAGGAATGCTGGGAACTTATTTGGTCAGATATCTAAGCAATATTTCTTCAAAAATAATAAAAAAGGATTTTGAATTATTTTCAGCTAGTAAAGACGGCAAGGATCTTTACTGTGATTTCTCTGAAAGGAATTCAATTACCTCATTATTTAATGAGGTTAATCCAGATCTTGTTGTAAATTGCATAGCCATAACTTCGCTTGAATATTGTGAAAAAAATCCTAAAGAATGCCAAGAAATAAATGGCTTTATACCAGGCTATCTTGCAGAACTATGTAAAATATCTAGTTCTAGGTTTATACAAATCTCTACAGATCACTTTTATAAAGATGATGGTTCAAAAGCTCATCTAGAGTCAGATAAAACTTTTGGTTTAAATCAATATGCAAAATCAAAATTGTTAGCAGAAAAAGAGATAAATGAGAGAGGTGATGATTTTTTAATATTAAGAACATCAATAGTAGGACTTACTGAATCAAGAGGATCTTACCTTGATTGGGTATTAGAGAATTTAAGGAACTCAAAGGAAGTGGGGTTGTATTTTAATGCTTATACTTCCTTGATGCATTGTGAACAGCTAAGTGAAATAATTTTTCAACTCTCTTTCAATCACCATTTTTCTGGTCTTTATAATATATCAAACAAGAATGTTTTTTCTAAAGGAGATTTTTATTTAGCAGTAGCTAAGAAGCTAGGAATAAAACCAATATATAAAAAAGAAGATTTAAAACCAGGAACTATTGAAAGATCAATTTCTTGTGGCTTATCACCTTCCAAAATTGAAAGTAAAACTGGACTATTAATGCCTTCTAAAAGTGATTTGGTAGATTGCATTTTTAATGAACAAGAAGGTTATAAGAGATAGTCATGTCATTAGAAAATAAAATTTTGAAAGAATTTTCTAAGATAAGAGAAATGCAGTATAGGTCTTATCCTGAAATGAGAATTACTGATGAAGAGACTTATAAAACCATAAAAGGAACCTCATTTATAAAGATCTTGATCAAAGGACTTTTAAGTTTCTTTTCTTTGCAGACTGGAAAAAAGAAATATTTCATACTTGGAACAAGAGAAAGGGATTTTATTTCTTCTTTGCCAAAAAAAGAAACTATTATTATTGTTCAAAGTTTTAGAGAAGTTCTATTTGCTTTTCAAAAGGGATTTAATTTCATTTATATGGGTTTTTTGCAATATCAAATGATGAGAGCCTTCATTGAAAATGATCATAAAGTAATAAAACATTTAACAAGAAAAGTAACAAAAATAATTTCTCATAGCATAGGATCACCTTTATTAATCTATTTTAATGATGTCCACCCAGCTGAAATTTTATTTAGAATTGTTACAGAGGCTAAAGAAAAGAAATTTACAACTGTTTGTGGGCAGCATGGAGTTTTTCTTAATGTTAATAAGCCTGATTTTGTTTATGAAGGAAAATATTCAGATTATTTCCTTGCTACTGGAAATTCTCAGGAGAAAGTAGCCCCTAATAAAATAGGTAATAAAGTAAAAGTGATAAATTTAGGACCTTTATTTGATATTCCTAATGTCAAAGATAATAGCGATTTGGAAATAGTTCTTGTCAGCAATGGAGGAGCAGATGTAGATAAGGCAAGAAGTAATCTAACAGCAAAGATAATATTAGATATTTCAAAGATTTTAGAAGACAACAAAATCAATTATGTGATTAAACCTCATCCTTCTGATGACTTAAGAATATTTAAAGAAAATAAGCATATATATTTAGGAGACAAGGGTTCGTTAATATCCAATAAAGCAAGAATTTTTATGGGATTTGTTAGCACACTTCTTTATGAAGCACATGTTTGTGGGCATACTATTGCAGAGATAAAATTGAATAAAAGCAATCATCTACTTAATCATGAAGAGAACAACAGTTTTTTTATCGACCATACATTTTATGAGAATGACCTGGAAGCGATAGGACGTGTCTTTTCTCCAATGTCTAGTTTGAAAAAAAAGAACGTAGAAGACTTTTATCTCAAATCCTTACAGAGTAGATTAAAGTCATGTCTAAACAAGATAGATCAAGATAAGCAAAGAGAAACTTTTTGATATGAGTAACAATACTAAAATTCAACCTGTTATTCTTTGTGGAGGAGAAGGACTAAGGCTTTGGCCAATTTCAAGGAAGTCAATGCCGAAACAGTTTTATGATCTGTTAGGTAAGGGGGAATCAAACTTATCTTATATCTTAAAGCTCGTTGATAAACCTTCTTTTAAGGATCCGGTAATAATATCTAATATAAAATTAAGACCTTTATTAAAAAAGGAGTTATTTAGAATTTACCCTAAAAGAAAATTTACAGTCCTCCTTGAACCTAACTCTAAATCAACAGCACCAGCAGTATCAGCAACTGTAAATTATTTTGATTCAGTAAATGTAGATAAAGATCAACCCCTGGCCTTTCTACCTTCAGATCATCTCTTCTCTAAGGGTTCACAGCTAATCTTGGAGTTAAATAAATTGATTAAATATGGGTTTGGAGAACATATAACTCTTATAGGAGTTAAGCCAGAGTACGAAGAAGCTGACTATGGGTATATAAAATTTAAGACTTCCAAAAAAAAATTCAAAGAAGTAGATAAATTTATAGAAAAGCCATCTTTAAGGACTGCGAAGAAATACTTGAAAAGTAAGAATTTCCTTTGGAATACAGGAATATTTATTGGAAAACAAAATACATTTAATGAGCTCTTAAAAAAATATTACATGGATCATTCTTTAGTAAAGACTGCTGTTCAAGATTCTTCAATTAGAACTGAAAATAAAGTTAGTTACATTTTATTAAGTAGAGAATTCTCTAAAGTTTCAAATGATTCTTTTGATAAGTCCGTACTAGAAAGAACATCAAACATTAAAGTAATTAAAGCTAATATAGGCTGGAGAGATATAGGTTCTTGGAAATCTATTTATAAGTCATTAGGGAAAGACAAGAATCAGAACTCTTTCTTTGGATCCGATATACATTCTCATAACGTAAATAATACGCTTGTTTACAAGACTAATTTATCTAATAAGAAGGAGATTCTAGTTGCAGATATTTCTAATTTAGCAGTAGTTGACACCCAGGATGCTTTATTAATCACTAATCTAAATTCTAATTCTAACTTTAAAGAAATATTAAACAGATCAAATATTAAGAATAAAGACACAACGAGTTTATTTCATAGACCTTGGGGTCATTATACAAATCTACTTTCTGAACCCAATGTCTTGGTGAAGCAAATTACTCTTTACCCAAGATCTTCTATGTCATTACAAAGACATTCCCATAGAAGTGAACATTGGACTTTTTTATCAGGGAAGGCTTATGTAACTGTAGGTAATACAAGAAAGTTGTATAAACAAAATCAATCTGTATTTATAGAAAGAAAAGTAAAACACAGGCTTGAAAACCCTTTTAAAAAGCCTCTTGAGATGATAGAAGTTCAGATAGGTGATGAAATTTCTGAAGAAGACATAGAAAGGTTTGATGATCTATATGACAGAATGGAGTAAATTTAAGTTTAATTTTTATAAATAATTTAAAACTAGAAATGAAAATAGTTAACGATCGTATACTCGAAGATTTTAAAGCTAACAAATTAATTTCTTTAAATTTAGGGTCAGGATATGAAAAAAAAGAAGGTTTTTATAACCTTGATATTCATGAAGGTCTAGGAATAGATATGGTAGCTGATCTAAATCTACCTTTAGATGAGGTACCTGATAATTCAGTTTCTAGAATATATAGCAATCAAACTTTTGAGCATGTAGAGAATTTATTTGGTCTCCTTTCAGAGATTCATAGAATAACTGTTAAAGGAGGAATCTGTGAGATTATAGTTCCTCACTTCGCTAACCCCTATTATTATTCTGATCCTACCCATGTCCGTAACTTTGGACTTTTTTCAATGCACTATTTCACCAATGAAGAGTATCAGTGGAAGAGAAAAGTTCCATCATACTATTCCGAAACAAAATTCATTTTAAAAGATGCAAAGATTATGTTTTACAAAGACACTCTGGTTGATCATATCTTCGCAAATGTTTTAGGCCCATTGGTTAATTTATCTAGATCTTCACAATTTATCTATGAAAGAAGGTTTAGTTGGATATATCCTCCTTCAAATGTACATTTTCTTTTAGAAGTTTCTAAGTAGATCTTAATTGATGAAGACAGTCTTAGTCACAGGTTCTGAAGGACAGCTAGCTAAACATATTTTCGAAGAAAGCAAAGAAGAAAAGAAATTTAATTTTATCTTTTCGACGAAGAAAAACTTAAATATATCTAATAAAGAAAACTTGGAAGATTTCTTTTCTTCTAAGAGAATAGATATTCTTATTAATTGTGCAGCATTTACAGATGTTGATGGTGCTGAATCCCTTCAAGAGGAAGCTTATGAAATTAATCACAAAGCAGTTAAGTTTTTATCGCAATTAGCTAAAAAATATGATTTCACCTTTATACATATCAGTACAGATTATGTTTTTGACGGTAAGAAGAGGGATCCTTACTTAGAAATAGATAAAACTAATGCTTTAGGTGCTTATGCCAAGTCTAAATTGAGTGGTGAGAGAGTTATTATGAAAAGCAGCTGTAAATCAATCATTTTAAGGACAAGCTGGCTTTATTCTTGCTTTGGAAATAATTTTGTAGAAACTATAACTTCTCTTGCAAAAAAGAATAAATCTTTGAAAGTGGTTAGTGATCAATTTGGAACTCCAACTTCTGCCATAGATTTATCTAGAGCAATAATCCATATGATTAAATCAGAAACTTTCCTTTCTTTGTCAAAGCAAAAAGAAATTTTTCACTTTTCAAATACAGATATTTGTAGTTGGTATGATCTAGCTGAAGAGGTTGTAAGATATCTTAAACTTGATTGTGAAGTACAGCCTTGCTCAAGTGATGAATATAAAACTAAAGTTAAAAGGCCCTTTTATTCTGCTTTAGATAATAATAAATTTTCAAAAGAATTTAGATTTGAAATAAACAATTGGAGACAAGCTTTACATACTTTACTTGATAAGAAAAAAATATTATGAAAAGAATTAAGATAACCTCTTTGACTGACCATTTAACCACACCATCTTCAAGGTTCAGAGTAAGGCAGTTAATTCCTTACCTGAAGGAAAAAGAAATAGATGTTTATGACTTACCAAGGAGATTTTCTTCCCAAAAAGCTGCAAAGCTCTTTCCAAAAAAAAGAATTAGTAAATCTTTTATAAAAATTAACTATGCTTTTGTCCAAGAAGTAGCCAATGTGATCCAAACTTTGTTTAGATTATTAAAAGCTCAAGACTCTGATTATTTACTTATTTCAAGAGAACTAATAGATAATTTTCCTTCTTTTGAAAGGTTTATAACAAAAAATATTATCTTAGATATTGATGATGCAATTTTTATAAATAGACCCCAGTGTCATGATAAGACTTTAACTTTATTAAAAAAATCTCCAATAGTATTTGCTGGTAATTCTTACCTTTATTCTTGGTGTAAACAATTTGCTGAAAATGTATATGAAATTCCTACGCCTGTTGATGTAAATAAATTTTTGGAGAAGAAAAGAAAACCTAAAGATAGTTTCGTTGTTGGTTGGCAAGGAACTTCTTCATCTTTTCAATATTTGAAAGAAATTGAAAATGAGTTAGGAGAGTTCTTTTCCGGAAAGAATAATTGCCATTTTAATATCTCTTCTGATAGATACCCTTCGGAATTAGAGAAATTAAGTAAATATATAAAATTTAGTAAATGGAATGCAAAAGATGAAGTGAGTCATATACATGAATTCGATATAGGAATTATGCCTATGGAAAAAAGTGAATATTCTTTGGGCAAGTGCTCCTATAAAATGCTTTTATATCTTAGTTGCGGTATACCAGCATGCGTAACATCTTGGGGAATGAATAAGGATGTGTTAGAGAAAGGGAAAGTAGGTGTTGGCATAAAGAATTCCAATGACTGGACAGAATCACTTGAGTACTTATATCAGAATAGAAAAAACCTAGATAACATTTTTCCAGATTGCAGAAAGGTAATTGAAGAAAATTATTCTGTAGAGAAAGTAGTAAATAAAATTGAAGAAATTATTAAAAATCATAGGTTAAGTTAAATTTTATGTGTGGAATAGTAGGAATATTTGGAGATAGTAATCTGTCTGAAATAGAGGTTTATATATCTAATATGACAAATGCTCTTAAACATAGAGGTCCTGATAGTAAAGGTATATGGCTTGATGAAAAGAGAAATTTAGCACTTGGGCATAGAAGGTTATCAATAATTGATCTTTCTGATACAGGACATCAACCAATGGTTTCAAATTGCGGCAGATTCGTCCTCTCTTTCAATGGAGAAATATATAACCACCTTGAGCTGAGAAAAAAATTTGAGAATTTATCTAAAGAGAAAAATGACAAGGAACTAATTTGGAAAGGCACTTCAGATACTGAGACAATCTTAGAGGGATTTTCATTAATAGGCATTGAACAAACCCTCAAAAAGAGTGTTGGTATGTTTGCAATGGCAATTTGGGATTTAGAAGAAGAAAAGTTGCATTTAACTCGAGACAGGATGGGAGAAAAGCCTCTTTATTATGGTTGGAGCAACAAAAACTTCATTTTTGCTTCCGAATTAAAAGCCTTTAAAGAATACAAGCTTTTTAACAATGAAATAGACAGGGATTCTATTAATATTTATATGAGACATAATTATATTCCAACTCCAAGATCTATATATAAGAATATCTTTAAACTTGTACCAGGGACTTTAATATCTTTAGGTTTGGATGACACTAAAAATAATGTAGCTAAGTTAGAAACCACAGTTTGGTGGTCTCTAAAAGAAGTAGCATCAGAAGGAAAAAGAAACTTAATCTTAGATGATAGACAAAATCTAAAACAACTAGAAGAAAGCCTAATCGATTCAATAAAATTACAGTCAGTTGCAGATGTCCCTCTCGGAGCTTTCTTGTCTGGGGGAGTGGATTCGTCATTGATTGTATCTTTAATGCAATCAAATTCTAAAACTAAAATAAATACCTTTAGTATTGGATTTAAAGAAGGAGATTATAATGAAGCAGAGTATGCTAAAAAGGTAGCTAGCCACTTAAAGACTAACCACACTGAGTATTATTTGTCGTATCAAGATGCACTTGATTTAGTACCAAGGCTCCCACAATTGTATGATGAACCCTTTGCGGACTCTTCTCAAATACCCACTCATTTAGTTTCCTTGATAGCAAGAAAACATGTGACAGTTGTTTTATCAGGAGATGCAGGGGATGAACTCTTTGGTGGTTATGTTAGGCACCTACAAGCCCCTAAAGTTTGGAAAATAATCTCTCTTATACCTAAAAAACTTAGGCCTGTTTTAAGTTACTTGTTGCTTTTAATTTCAGCTGATCTTCTAAACAAGATTGGAAATCTTTTCCCTAAGAAATTTAGAGTTAACTTTTTAGGAGATAAATTACATAGATTTGCAGATAGATTGAGTAGGTTAAAAGATGAAGATGACCTTTATTACAGTTTAGTTTCCGAGTGGGAAGATCCTTCTAAAGTGGTTTTGAATTCAAAAGAGCCTGAGAACTTTATAAAAATGAAATCTAATTGGCCACAAGGGCTTTCTTATGAAGAAAGAATGATGTATTTAGATATGTCGACTTATCTTCCAGATGACATTTTAGTTAAAGTTGATAGAGCTTCTATGGCTACTAGTTTAGAAACAAGAGTACCATTTTTAGATCATAGAATAGTTGAACTTTCTCAAAGAATACCCTTGAATCAAAAAATATCTGGAGGTGAAGGAAAGAAGATATTGAGAAAAATTTTGTATAAATATGTCCCAAGAGAGCTAATAGAAAGACCTAAACAAGGCTTTGGTATACCATTAGGCGAATGGCTTAGAGGGCCATTAAAAGACTGGGCTGAGGAGTTATTATCTGAAGAAAGATTAGAAGAAGAAGGGTTCTTTGATGTAAATTTGGTCCAAAGTAGATGGAAAGAACATTTATCAAAAAAAAGAAATTGGGAGCATAGTTTGTGGAGTGTATTGATGTTTCAGGCTTGGCTAGATTCAAACTAATTTTTAATGGCTAAAGTTTTATATATAAGCTATGACGGGGTTTTAGAACCTCTAGGACAATCTCAGGTATTAAATTACTTAAAAATACTATCCTCCGAACATGATATTTACTTACTTACTTTCGAAAAAAAGACTGACTTAACTTCTAATAACTATCAGTTAGTTTTTGATGAGTGTAAGGAACACGGTATCGAATGGGTCCATTTGGATTACCACAAATCTTTATTAGGAACATACGTTGATATAATTAAGGGCTTACTTATATCTACTTACATCTGTTTTAAGAAAAAAGTAAATATTATTCACTCTAGAAGTTACTTGCCTTCTTTAATAGCCTTCTTACTTAAGAAGACAATACATACCAAGTTTATTTTTGACATGAGGGGACTTTGGGCAGATGAAAAGGTTGATTCAGGTGTGTGGGATAAAAGTGGATTTCTATACAAGATCGTAAAGTCTTTAGAAAAAGTTTTTTTATTAAATGCAGACAAGACAATTTCATTAACAGAGTCTGGTAAAAAAGAAATATTGAGTTTTGATTATTTAAGGAATAAAGACATTAATCTCTCAGTTATAAGGACCTGTACAGATTTAGATTTATTCAAAACTAATGTTTTATCTGAGAAAAAAGATGGATTCTTTAAAAATAAGTTTGTTTTAGGTTATGTAGGTTCCGTAAGTCTTTGGTATGACTTTCCAAGAGCAATTTTATTTTTTAAGTATTTGTTAGAAATAAAAGAAAATTCAGTTTTTTATATAATAAATAAAGGAGAACATGCAGAAATAAAAGAAATGTTAAATAATCATTCCTTGTCGGAAGATTCCTACATTATAGAATCTAAAACACACTCTAATGTTCCTTTGGCTATGCAAAGAATGGATGCAGGAATCTTTTTTTTAGAATCTTATTACTCTAAAGTTGCCTCAGCTCCAACCAAATTAGGTGAATTTCTGGCAATGGGACTTCCTTGCGTAACAAATAAAAATATAGGAGATGTTGATTTGATATTAGAAGGAACACCAGGAGGTCTAGTACTAAATAATTTTGATACTAAAACTTTGGAAGATTCTGTAAAAAAGCTAATAGAGCTTACTGAAAATGAACATATAGCAGATAGTTGCAGAAAAATTGCTAAAACTTACTTTTCTTTAAAAGAGGGTGCAACTATCTATAGTAAATTTTATAAGGATCTTTGTTAGTGAAAAAAAAGATTTTAATATTATGTCCTTTCCCAAAGGGACAAGCTGCAGGCCAAAGATTGAAGTATGAGCAATATTTTGAATATTGGGAGGAGGAAGGTTATGAAATTAGAGTTTCCTCTTTTTCTGATCTTAAACTATGGGAAGTTCTCTATAAAGAAAAATACTTCTTAAGAAAAGCTCTTGGAGGTTTAAGGGGATATCTAAGGAGAATTAGAGATATATTCTTATTAAATAAATTTGATTTAGTATATATATTCATGTGGGTTACCCCATATGGGTCTACATTTTTTGAGAGAATAGTCAGTAAGCTCTCTAAAAAATTAATATATGATTTTGATGATTCAATTCATTTAGAAAATAGAGAAGAGGATTTCTCAATTTTAAATGTCTTTAAAAGTAATAAAAAGAGCAATTATTTAATAGAGAGTTCAGATCATGTAATTATTAGCTCCCCTTTCCATTCTGAGTACTGTATTGGTCTTAATAAGAATCAAAAATGTACTTATATTCCTTGCTCGCTTGATACACAAAGATTTACGTTAAAACCAAAAGATAAATTAAACCAGAAGGTTGTTATTGGGTGGACCGGTACATTTAGTTCGATAATGTACTTAGATACTCTAAAAGATGTTTTTAAAGAATTAAGTCAAAAAAAAGAATTCTTATTGAAGATAATTGGAAATTTTAACTACAACTTGGAAGGGGTAGATTTAGAAGTAATTCAATGGAACAAGAAAACAGAAATTAATGATCTACACAGTTTTGATATTGGTATTTACCCTTTAATAGAGGATCAGTGGGCTTTAGGAAAAGGAGCTCTAAAAGCAATGCAATATATGGCTATAGGGATCCCAACAGTAGCTACAAATTATGGAACAAATCCACAAGTCATAGACCAAGAAATTAATGGATATTTGGTAAATTCAAAAGAAGAATGGGTAGATAAATTAGATTATCTTATTTCAAATCCTGAAGAAAGAATAAGACTAGGAGTTAATGCTAGAAAAAAGATTGAAGATAATTATTCAGTAGAATCACTAAAGGGAGTTTATTTAGATGTATTTAAAGATTCTCAAGACAGTTAACTTATGAGATTTTAGTATCCATATGATTTCTATAATAAACTAGTAAAGATTTCTATCTTATAAATTCACTTATAAAATTCAATAATGGACAACGATAATATTAGAGAAGACAGTAATTGCAGGATTTGCCATTCTGAAGTAAGAGAGGTTATAAACCTTGGCAGTTCAAGTCCCGCTAATAATTTTGTAGAAAAAGAATCTGATTTATCTTCCTTCTACCCTCTAATAGTTGATCTTTGTAGCGATTGTCTTTCAATACAATTAAGACATTGTCTTGATCAAGAAATTCTATATAAAGATTATACCTATATGACACCTGATGTTGGTTCTTTGACGAAACACTATGAAGATCTTATCGAATTATTAAAAGCCAAAGGCTTATTAGGAAGTTCAAAAAGATGTTTGGAGGTAGGAAGCAATACTGGACTGTTTATTGACAAGCTCAGCTCTCATGTAGAAAAAATTGTAGGTATAGACCCGGCGGAAAATATAGTTAAAGTTGCTAATGACTTGGGAAGAGAAACTGTATGTGATTTTTTTAATAAGAATTCTTCAGAAACTTTGTTAGCTAGATATGGTTCTATGGATTTGATTATAGCTCGACATATGTTTGCTCATAATGAAGATCCTAAGATTTTACTCGAGGCTATGGACGAAATAATCTCACCGAGAGGGTCAATTATGATTGAAAATGCTTACGCTATTCCAACTCTTCTGAATGGTGAATTTGATCAAATATATCATGAACATATGTTTTATTACTCTGTAATAAATATGCAGAATTTACTTAAGACCCAATCCTTTGAACTTTTTGATCTTATGCATTCAAAAATCCACGGAGGCTCAATAACCTTCTTGGCAGCTAAGGTAGGTGAAAAGAGTATTTCCTCTAAAATAGAAGAATTTATGTCAAATGAACAAGATCTTTTTAAAGAAGATAAAATTTTTAAAGAATTTAATAAAAAGATACTTGAAATTAAAGTAAGAGTTTTAAATGAAATAAATGAAGATAAAAGCCAAGGCAAGCTCATAGCTGCTTATGGAGCTTCTGCTAAGGCTTTCACTATGTTTAGTTATCTCGGATTAGATAATAGAGTAATTTCTTATTGTGTTGACACAACTCCAACCAAAATTAATAAGTATTTTCCTGGATTTGGGATAAGAGTTATAGATGAAGAGGCACATATGAAGATAAATGCTGACACAATAATAGTTACTGCTTGGAATTACAAAGAACATATCATGGAAAAATCAAAAGATATTTTTAAGAAAGGAACAAAACTCATTTTTCCTCTTCCTGAGTTTGAACTGCAGATTGTTGAATAATGTTAGATTAAAAAGTATTTAAATTGATTAAACCTTTAACTTTAATTTGGTTAGGATTTTATTCAAGAGTCCTGATGGCGCTTTTTGGTGGCGGCCAGCTAGTCGGCGATAGTTTCTATTATCACTGGATAGCTTCTAGAGCTGTTAATTTAGGCGAAAGAGGCTTAGATCCAACAATTGTGCAAGAGGAAGGTCACGGTTTATTTTCTTCTCTTCTATCTTCTTTATATTTCTTCACCACAGATTCCTACTTTATAGGGTGTCTTTTTTCAATATTTGTTTGGCTTTTATCAGCATATGTTTTAAGGAAAACACTGGGTCTTCTAAATGCCGATAAAAGAACAGTATTTCTAGTTTTAATCTTTTACTGCTTTCTACCTAGTTCGTTAATAAATACAAGTGTTCCAATGAGAGAATCTTTTGAACTTCTTTTTGTAAATTTATTAATCTATTCTTCTCTACGAATTTATTTAAATAGGTCCTTTATTCATTGGATATATTTAATGTTATCTGGATTCCTTTTGGGTCAATTTCATAGAGGTCTTTATGCTTTTAGTGGGGTTATATTATTTGCGGTAATAGTTTCTTCTTATTTAAGAAATAGAAAATCTTTTCCTATTGCAGGATATCTATTAGGGGTTCCTTTTGTAGTATTTTTATCAGTTTATGGATTTAATTTATTTTCCAGCCAATCATATAACTTATCAGAGGGCCTATATTTTGCTATACAGACTTACCAAGAGGGCACTTTAGCTAATATGTCGCGAGCTTCTTATGAACCTTTCTTATCTGGAAGTGAAGGCACTTTCAGTCTTTTGCTCTTTTTACCCATTAATTTATTCCAGTACCTCTTTGAACCAATGCCTTGGAGAATCTCTTCTATAGTTGATATTGTGCTAACCCTTGAAAACCTATTTAGAGGAATGCTTATCTATATTTCTATAAAGGGATTAATGAAAACTGAAACTTTAGTAAGAAGACCCCTTTTGTTTTTATTCTTGGCATATTTAGTAA
This sequence comes from Gammaproteobacteria bacterium, assembly GCA_045563675.1. Lineage (GTDB taxonomy): Bacteria > Pseudomonadota > Gammaproteobacteria > Magnimaribacterales > Magnimaribacteraceae > AEGEAN-183. Next base: position 260,291 of record JBJLIX010000001.1, on the reverse strand, counting down.
TAGAAATATTTTGGTCTTTTGGAACTACTAATTGGGGCACAGCAGCTAGACATCATGTTCCGGGAATGGGACTAATCCTGATAACAGGATTCTATTTTTATGCCAAGTACCCCGTGAATAGAAGAAAAACTAAGACCTTATGAATGCTGAAAAAGACACAAACATAGATAAAAAGACGGTTGAAGGCTTTGGAGAGGAATGGACTAAGTTTGACCAATCAGATCTTGATCCTGTAGAAAGAGAAAATATATTTAACCAATATTTCTCAATATTTCCTTGGGAAAGAATTTCTGATTCTTCTGAGGGATTCGATTTAGGCTGTGGTAGCGGTAGATGGGCTATCTCAGTTGCTTCAAGAGTAGGAAGTCTTCACTGTATTGATCCAAGTGATGCTTTGGAAATTGCTAAAATAAATCTTTCTAATTTAGATAATTGTGTCTTTCATAAGGATTCAGTTGATTCTTTATCTTTACCAGACAATAGTATGGATTTCGGTTATTCTTTGGGGGTACTTCATCATATACCAGACACTCAAGATGGAATTAATAAGTGTGTGGCAAAACTAAAACCTAATGCACCTTTCTTGGTTTACCTATATTACAATTTTGATAATAGACCTTTTTGGTTCAAATTATTATGGTCTATATCTGATATATTAAGAAAAGCCATATCCAGACTTCCTTTTAAGATGAAGAGTCTAGTTTGTAATTCAATTGCACTTTTTATTTACTATCCATTATCTAGGTTTTCTTATTTACTAAGTCAATTATCTATAAACACTCATTCTTTTCCATTAACAGAGTACAAGGATAAAAGTTTTTATACTATGCAAACAGATGCATTAGATAGGTTTGGTACTCAATTGGAAAAAAGATATAGTAAAAAAGATATTGAAGAAATGCTTATTAAGGCTGGTTTAGAGAAAATTGTTTTTAGAGACTCAGCACCTTTTTGGTGTGCTCTAGGTTATAAGATAGGTAGGTAAATTTATTGGAATCAGTAAAAAAGAATTTAATCAATATATTGCTATTAATTTTAGGTGGATTTTTTTCCTCTATACTCTTATTTTTTACTCAGGTCATACTGGCTAGAGAATTAAGCCCCTTACAGTTTGGAACTTTTTCTGCTGCTATTGCTACCATAACCTTAATAGCTCCACTATCTCTCTTTGGCCTGCAACATGTTTGGTTAAAGGTTTATGGCGAAGAAGGATACTCTGCAAATAGAATATTAAAGCCAAGTTTAAAATTTATCTTTTTTTCGGCTTCTCTATCAATTCTTTTAATAATTTTATGGGCATTTTTAGGACCTCATTCTAGTCAATTCAAGAATATTCTCTTAGGATTAATAGCTCTAGTCTTTAATTACATAGTGATTGAATTGGTAACTGCTAGGCTACAACTAGAATCAAAATTTTCTTTTCTTTCACTTTGGCAACTATTCCCTAATTTATTTAGATTTACATTAGTGGTACTCGGAGTGCTTTTTCTATTTGAGAAGCTAGAAATTATCCATATTCTTTTTGTGTATAACATTTCTGCTATTTTAATGATTCTCGCAAGTATGTTTTTTTTGATTCCAATGGTTGCAGGAAATATAAAATTGGAAGGTAATTTTGGTGACCATTCTAAAAAAAGAGCAAGTTTACATAAACTTGAAAGCTACACAGATATTTTTAAAATTTGCAGTCCTTTTGGTCTAGCTGCTATTTTCTATTTAATCTATCTACAGAGCGACCTAATTATCATCAAATACCTTAAAGGTGATGAGGCAGTAGGAATTTACAATGCTGCATTTGTTGTTATTTTAGCTTTTTATCTTATTCCAGGAATTATTTATCAGAAGTTTTTGCTTCCTAAATTCCACCAATGGGCTAATCATGATGAATCTAGTTATCTTAAATTTTATCAAGCCGGAAATGGGATAATGTTAATGTCAGGCATAGTGCTTCTCTTCATTTCATATTTAGTAATCCCAATCCTGCACCCACTTTTATTTGGAATAGAATATCTTGAATCAGTTAAAGTTCTAAGTATTTTAATCCTTTGTATTCCTGTGAGGTTTTTAGCAACTAGTATAGAGATACCACTCTTTACTAGAGGTTTTATGAATAAGAAAACAAAGATAATGGGACTAGTTGCTATGATAAATTTAGTTTTAAATTTTCTACTAATTCCTATTTATTCTATCTATGGAGCAGCCATATCAACTTTAATAAGCGAAATTCTTCTGCTTAGCCTATACTCATTTTCGGCTATGAAAAATATATTTGGAGTAAAAATGTGGCAGAACTGGTTTCTTGGTTTGAGTTATCAATTTTGGAAGAATCATGAAGAGAAATAATATATCTCTTTTTCTAAAAAGTGAGCAACTCTGATGGAACAAGGAACTTCTATAAGTGTTGTAATTCCTACTTTGGACAACCCTGAAGCTGTTAAAAAAGTTATTCATTCACTTAACAGTCAAACTTTATTTCCAAAGGAAATTTTAATCTGTGATTCAAGTTCAAAAAATGAAATTGAAGATCTAATAAAAACAATAGAATCAAAAATAGAGATTAAATATTTTAGAGTAGGCAAAGCCTTCCCTTTTGATCGTATATTAATTTCATTCAACAAGATCCTCTTTAAGAGAAGAATGCTTAATTTTAAGCATAAAGGAAGGGCCTTTCCTTATGAGGCTACAAATCTTGGATCAGAACAGGCAAAAAGTGAATTCTTAGCTTTTCTAGATGCTACAACTATCCCAGAAAAAGATTGGTTAAAAGATTACCTGCTTATATATAAAGAAAAAAAGGTAAATGTTGTTTTTGGTAACACAAAATATTTAGCTCTTACCTCCTTCCAAAAACTACTAAGAGCATCAACTTATGGAAGAAGGGGGCATGAGACTATTCCTGGAACTCTAATCAGAAAGCAAGATTTCCTTTTATCTGGACAGATTATTAAAGGTGTTAGGTCAGGAGGAGATATAGAGTGGAGAAGTAGAGTAAAATCAATGTTTAGCTTTAAATTACCCGAAAAGCCATATTTATCTTATTCTTACCTGCCTAAAGATTTAGTTACTGCTTCAAAAAAGATATTTATATATCAGTTACATGGATCAAGATTAGATATACAAAATACTGTTAAAGATATTTATTTGGGCCTCGCCTTAATATTCTCTGCAATATTAATACCAAAGTGGAATAGTCTTGTTGGATGGAAAACCAGTCCTTTATATATGCCAAATATTACAAAACTATATTTACTTGGGTTAGTTGTAATTTTTTTAACTACATTAGTAATAAATAGGGGGGTATTAAAGAAATTATCAAATTCCTTTTTTTCCAATATATTGAAGTTACTAATATTTATATTCATTTTTTTAGGAGTTTTTAGGTGGAATGGAGCTATAGCAGGGTGGGTAGAAAGCTCAGTATGGTACATTCCCCATATAACCAAGATATTTCTTGGAGCAATTATTCTTTCTTCTGTAGCGTATAGAGGTCTTTATTTTCCTTTAAAAAATGAAGTTGAAAAGGAGTATTTGTTTCCATTTAAGTGGTTACAAGTTGGTCTATTAGGATTATTCTTAGATTGCGTTAAAGCCCCAGGTTACTTAATTGGGTCTATACTTTCACCTTTTAGTAAAAAAATAAAAAAGAATGACTAATAAAACTTATAAGAATTTAAGAAGCTCTTTAAAAAGAAACCCCAAAAGGTGGTTGATTACTGGTGTTGCAGGATTTATAGGTTCTAGTATTCTAGAAGAGTTATTAAATCTTAATCAAAAGGTAATTGGTTTAGATAATTTTTCTACTGGACATAAAAAAAACTTAGATAACTTAAGGAAAAATACTCACCAAGATAAATGGAAGAATTTTAGTTTTATAGAAGGAGATATTACAGATTTTAATATTTGTAAAAGGTCTGTTAAGAATATTGATTTTGTTTTACATCAAGCTGCTTTGGGTTCTGTTCCTCGCTCTATAAAAGATCCTTTAAATTCTAATAAATCAAATATCGAAGGTTTTTTAAATATGATCTATGCGTCTAAAGAGTCTAAAGTAAAAAGATTTTTATATGCTGCTAGTAGTTCTACTTATGGAGATCATAAGGCTCTACCAAAAAAAGAAAATATCATAGGCAATCCCCTTTCTCCATATGCAGTTACAAAAAGAGTCAATGAAATGTATGCAGATGTCTTTAATAAAGTATATGGTATAAATTCAGTAGGATTAAGGTATTTTAATGTTTTCGGACCTTCTCAGGACCCCAATGGTGCTTATGCAGCTGTTGTTCCGAAATGGATAGATGCAATGAAAAAAGGCAAGACAATACATATAAACGGAGACGGCAAAACTAGCAGAGATTTTTGCTATATAAAAAATGCTGTTCAGGCTAATCTTTTAGCTTCCACTTGCAAGAAACCAATATCTATTAATCAAGTTTACAATGTAGCTGTTGGGGAAAAGACTTCTTTAAATAGACTCTTTAAGCTTATCCAAGATGAGTTCTTAAATTTAGATCCTAAATTTAAGAAGGTGAAACCTGTTTATAAAGACTTTAGAGAGGGCGATATTAAGCATTCCCTTGCTGATATTTCCAAAGCAAGTAAGCACTTTGGTTATCAACCTACCCATAAGATTGCTAAAGGTATTAAAGAAACAGTAGCGTGGCACTTATCAGGACAACTTAAGAAATAAGACTCTTATGAAAGATATCTCAAAAATAGAAATAGCTGTTATAGGCTTAGGGTATGTAGGTCTTCCTTTAGCTGCAGAGTTTGGTAAGAAGAGATCTGTAGTAGGTTTTGACATAGACAAAAGAAGAATTGAAGAGTTAAAGGACGGTATAGATAAGACTTTAGAGATAAGTAAAAGAGAATTAGAAGACTCCAAAAATTTAAATTTTACTAGTGAGGTAAATGATCTAAAAAAATGTAATTTTTTTATAGTTACAGTCCCAACGCCAATAGACGAAGATAATAAACCTGATCTAAACCCACTTCTAAAGGCAAGCACTCTTATAGGTTCCTTGATAAAAAGAGGAGATATAGTTGTTTTTGAATCTACCGTATATCCTGGAGCAACTGAAGAAGAATGTGTTCCTATCTTAGAGAAAGAATCAAGTTTAAAGTTTAATAAAGACTTTTTTGTTGGTTATAGTCCAGAGAGGATAAACCCTGGCGACAAAGAACATACGTTAACTAAAATAATTAAAGTAACTTCTGGATCTTCTCCTGAATCCTCAGTTTTAATTGATAACGTTTATAGCGAGATAATAGAAGCTGGCACTCATAGAGCTTCAAGCATAAAAGTAGCTGAGGCTGCAAAGGTAATTGAGAACACTCAAAGAGACTTAAATATAGCTTTAATAAATGAACTTGCAATTATTTTTGACAAAATGTCGCTGGATACTTCTGAGGTTCTAGAAGCAGCTCAGACTAAATGGAACTTTCTTCCATTTAAACCTGGATTGGTAGGAGGGCATTGTATTGGAGTTGATCCTTACTATTTAACCTATAAATCTAGGCTTTTGGGTTATTTACCTGAAGTCATTCTTTCAGGAAGAAAGTTAAATGATCAAATGGGTATTTACGTAGCAAACAAATTTATTCAGTGTTTAACTGAAAGACATACAAAACTCACTTCTAATTTAAAGGTTCTTATTCTAGGTATCACTTTCAAAGAGAATTGTCCTGATTTACGAAATAATAAAACAATAGATATATATAAATATTTAAAAGAAAAAGGTTTGACTGTAGAAGTTTATGACCCCTGGGCCTCACCTAAAGAAACTCAAGAACTATATGGTTTTAAATTAATTGAGTATCCAGCTATAGATCAATATGAAGGGATAATAATCTCAGTTTCCCACGATCAGTTTATAAAGATGGGAGTAGATGAAATAAGATCTTTCGGTAAAAATGACCACATACTTTATGACTTAAAGAATATCTTTCAGGTAGAAGATTCCGATATAAGATTATAATAAGAGTAGATCTGCTCTTATTATTAATTTTTTTTACGTTAAAAATGAAGATAGTTGGAAATAAACTTCATTAGCTAATATGCTAGATAAAATTCTTTATATAGTTAATGATCTAAATTTTTTTATTTCTCATAGGCTAGATATTGCTTTGTCTGCAAAAAAAGAAGGCTATGAGATACATCTAGCTTGTCCAAAGAGTGAAGCCATAAATAAGGATTTACAAGATATAAAAATCCATTCTATAAGCTTGTCTAGATCAAGTAGAAATCCTTTTAAAGAAATTCTAACATTCTTATCTATCCATAAAGTTATTAGAGATGTTGACCCTGACTTAATTCATCTAATTACTATAAAACCTGTACTTTATGGTGGCATTATTGCTTCCTTTTTTAAAAAAATTAGGGTTGTTTTTGCCATACCAGGTTTAGGTTTTAGTTTTATACAGGAAGGACTAAAAGCTATGATATTTCGTGCCTTTATCTCCTTTCTTTATAAATTAGCTTTTAAAGCAAAGAAAATAAGAGTTATTTTCCAGAACAAAGATGATAAATTTCTTCTACAAAGCCTTACTAGTTTAGATAGCTCTAAGGTTGAGCTAATAAAAGGTTCTGGTGTAAATTTGGATGAATTTCCTTTTTCAGATATTCCTAAAGGAAAAAAAATAATTTCTATGGCTTCTAGAATGCAAAAAGATAAAGGCATAATGGAATTCTTTGAAGCAGCTAGTATTTTAAATACAAGAGGATGCGAAGCTCAATTTAATTTTATAGGTGAAAATGATGTTTCTTATGCTTCAAGATTAGATAAAAAGATAATAAACGAATGGAAGGATAAAGGGGATATAAATTTCTTAGGATATAGAGAAGATATTAGTAGATTATTTGCAGAATCTACAGTTATTGTCTTGCCTTCATACAGGGAAGGCTTTCCAAAAGTCCTTCAAGAAGCAGCAGCTTGTGGCAGACCAATAGTTACTTGCGATGTCCCGGGTTGCAGGGAAGTTGTTGAAGATGGAAAGAATGGCTTTTTAGTAGAACCAAAAAATTCCTTAGATCTGGCTAATAAAATTCAACAACTAATTGAAGACGAAGATATGTTAAAAGATATGGGCATAAAGAGTAGGCAGCTCGCAGAAAAAGAATTCTCTATAAAGAGAATTGTGTCTAGACATTTAGAAATTTATTCAGATCTCCTTAGATTATGAAAGAAAAAGTTCTTATTACAGGTTCTAGTGGTTTTATTGGTGTGCATTTAAGTAATCTTCTAGAAACTAAGAATGAATTTGATATTCTGAAAGTTTCGAGAAGTAAAATAAAAGAAGGTGATGGCACTAGGGTGCTAGAAATTAATTCTTCAACAGACTGGTCTAACTTATTAAAAGACGTAGATTTAGTAATTCATCTAGCTGGTACAGCTCATAAATTAGCTAGCAAGGAAGAGTATAAAGAAAATAACCTCAACAGCACTTTAAACTTAGTTAATCATGCAATTAATGCTGACGTCAGGAGATTTATTTTTTTAAGTTCAATTAAAGTAAATGGTGAGCATAGCACTTCTTCTAGCCCTTTTAATTCTAATGATAAGCCCAATCCTCAAGATACATATGCTGAAACAAAGCACGAAGTAGAAAAAGCCTTAATTAGATATTCTAATGAATCAAATATTGAAGTAGTTATAGTAAGACCAGTATTGGTTTATGGGCCAGGTGTAAAGTCAAATTTACTTAATTTGATGTCATGGATAAAAAAAGGCCTTCCTTTACCTTTAGGAAATATAAGTAATAAAAGAGACTTTGTATCAGTAACTAATTTAGTGGACTTTATTCTTACATGCATCAAACATCCTAAGGCGGCAAATGAAACTTTTATTGTAAGTGATCAAGAGGCTGTTACTATTTCTGAATTAATCAGAATATTATCTATGCAACTTATTTCCAAGAAACCTTTCTTTATTCCTTTTCCAGAGAAATTATTAAGATATTTTCTTTTATTAATAGGAAAGAAAGGTTTAGTAAATAGATTATTAGATTCCCTTGAGGTAGATACAAAAAAGAATAAAGAAACCTTGAATTGGGAACCAATTCAGACTTTAGAAAAAGGTTTAGAGGAAATGTCAAAGAGTTATTTAAGGGATTAAATTTTATAGAGTAATATTATAAGAAATGGATACCATAGATAATTTTTTGCTATTAGCCTCAATTTCCTTACTAAGCTTCCTTTTAACTTTCTTGTTAAAGGAATATTTATTATCAAAAAAACTACTAGTAAAACCTGACTTAAGGAGTTCACATAAAGATCCTAAACCTCAAGGTGGAGGTTTGGCAGTAATATTGTCTCTGTGTATTTCTCTTACTTTCTTTTTATTTTCTAATTTAATTGAAAAAGAAGAATTCCTTTTCTTCCTCATCCCAGGTCTTATAGTAGCTTTAGTTAGTTTTATAGATGATTTCTCTGAAGTTAGGCCTCTTATCCGAATAGTAGTTCATTTCTTTTGTGCTTTATTGGGGCTTTTCTTAGTAGGAGGATTTATTTCTATAGATTTATTTGGTACTAAAATAGATTTAGGTTTATGGGGATACCTTATAGGTTCTATTTATATTGTTTGGTTTATAAATCTTTATAACTTTATGGATGGTATAGACGGATTAGCCTCTATACAGGCAATATTTGTTTTCCTAGTGTTCTCTGTTTTTGCATACTTTATCCTTTCTGATTTAAGTCTCACTTTTATTCTTATAAGTATTTCTGCTTCAGTCTTTGGATTCTTGTTTTTTAATTTTCCTAAGTCAGTAATCTTTTTAGGGGATGTAGGTAGTAGTTTTTTAGGAATTTTAATTGCACTTATCTCAATTAAAACTTCTCAAATAAATCCAGAATTATTTTGGTCATGGTTAATCTTGCTAGGTATCTTCTTGGTAGACTCAACCTATACTCTTGTAATTAGGGTTCTAAGAAAAGAGAAATTCTACCTACCCCATTCATTACATGCTTATCAAAAATTATCTAGATTATTTGATTCTCACTCAAAGACCACCTTAGTTTTATTAGCTATAAATCTCCTTTGGCTTCTCCCTATAGCTTCTCTTGTGGGCTTAAAAATAACAGATGGATTATCTTCTCTTTTATTAGCTTATTTACCTATTCTTTTTTTAGTCTATTATTTAAGAGCAGGGATGCCTGACAAGAAGAGTAAGACCTAAATTATCTTTTATGAATAGAGCAATAAATTTTCTAGTTTCTAGAAGCAATCTTGAGAAAAGGTCCTTAATTATAGTCACTGATCTGTTCTTAATATTTATTAGTTTGTGGGTTGCTCTTTCCTTAGAACAGAAGAATTTGTACTCATTGGATAGTAAGTATCTCAGCCTTTATATGACTTCTATATTAATAGCTCTTCCTGTATTTATCTTTTTTGATCTCTACAGATCCATTATAAGATTTATGGGATTTATAGAACTGTGGAGCATAGTAAAAGCGGTAACTCTTCTAGCCTTTATAAGCTACTTTATTAATTCTTTAATACAAGGTGAATTGTACTCCTTAACTCTTTTCTTTTTCTTTTGGCTTCTTTGCGTCACTTTAATTTCTGGTATTAGACTTTCAGCTAGTTCCTTCTTATTAGAGAAGTTCGTTTCTTCAAATGTAATTATTTATGGAGCGGGAGCTGCGGGAAGACAGCTTTCTTCTGCCTTAAGACATAGCAGTGAATTGAAACCTATAGCGTTTATTGATGAAGATAAGTCTTTGCAGGGAAATTTTTTAAATGGAATAAAAGTTCTTAGTCCTTCTAAGCTAGCTACATTGATTAGAAGAAAAAATATTCTTGAGGTTCTTATAGCTATTCCATCTGCAAAAAGGTATGAGATAAGCAGAATTGTTTCAAGCATCGGAGATCTTCCCGTGAAGGTTAGAGTTTTACCTGGTGTAGCTGAGTTAGCACAAGGAAAAGTTTCTATTACAGACTTAAAACCTTTAGAAGTAGCAGATCTATTGGGAAGGGAACCTGTAAGGGCAGATCAAGAACTTCTTTCAAGCAATATAAGATCAAAGGTTGTAATGGTAACAGGAGCAGGGGGTTCTATTGGGTCAGAGTTATGTAGACAAATATTAAAAATAAAACCAAAGCTACTAATCTTATATGAAATGTCCGAAGTTTCTCTATATTCAATTGAACAAGAATTAGTAAATAACTTTTCTTCTTCTGATATTCGAACTATTTTAGGAAATGTAACGGACAAAGAGAGAATTAAGGAAGTTTGTCAGACCTTTCAGGTGAATACTATCTATCATGCTGCTGCTTATAAGCAAGTTCCTATGGTTGAGATGAATACTCTACAAAGCTTTAAAAATAATGTCATTGGAACTCTTAATTGTGCGCTATCTGCAATTGAATCTTCAGTAGAGACTTTTGTTTTAATTTCAACAGATAAGGCAGTAAGGCCAACTAGCTATATGGGTGCAACAAAGAGACTATCTGAATTAATACTTCAATCTTTATCTGAAAGAGAGCAAAAAAATAATGATGGACTGGATATAAGGTTCACCATGGTCAGATTTGGAAACGTGCTAGGTTCTTCTGCTTCTGTGGTTCCTTTATTTAGAGAGCAAATAGAAAAAGGAGGCCCTGTTACTGTAACAGACCCAGAAGTAGTGAGATATTTTATGTCTATTCCAGAAGCTGCAGAACTAGTTATACAGGCTGGTTCATTAGCGAAGGGCGGGGAAGTATTCCTGTTAGATATGGGCGAACCAATAAAAATCTTTGAGTTGGCAGAGAAGATGATTAAACTCAGTGGTTTAGAGCCATATAATCCAGAAACTAAAGAAGGAGACATTGAAATAATATTTTCTGGACTAAGAGACGGAGAAAAGCTATATGAGGAATTACTTATAGGAAATGATTCTACTAAAACACCTCATAGGCTAATATATAAAGCTGAAGAAGAAAGCATTAGATGGAAGGAATTAGAGAGTCTAATACAAGAGTTTAATAAAGCACTTAGCAATAGAGACGAAGAAAAAATATATGAATTACTTAAGAAAACTATCTCAGGATATGAGCCCCAAACAGGACTTAAAGATTTGATTCATCTATCTAAGAGTAATAAAGAAATCTAAAATTGTAATGTTGTTAGAGGCTGGGTGGCAGAGTGGTTATGCAGAGGATTGCAAATCCTTGGACGCCGGTTCGATTCCGACCCCAGCCTCCAGAGATTTTTATTCGTTATCAGATAAGGAGTCTTAAGTTATTATTGGCTTTAGACAAGATACATGATTAGCCCGGGTGGTGGAATTGGTAGACACAAGGGACTTAAAATCCCTCGAAGGAAACTTCGTGCCGGTTCGAGTCCGGCCCCGGGCACCAGACAATGTTTCATTTAATTGTAGATAGTAAGGACTTGAAGGAACTTGATCAAGAGCTCCTAGCTCTAGATTTTGTTGCAGTAGATACAGAGTTTAGAAGACAGGGAAAGGATGATATCAGGCTTTCACTCATACAGGTAAGCAGTGGAGAGGAAACTTTTATAATAGATTGCATACTTATAGGTAAATATAAAGATTACTGCAGCTTCCTGTCATCAAATAAAGTAAAAAAAATTTTTCATTCTTGTAGGGAGGATCTAGATGCCTTGTCCTCTTGGACTAATGAAAAAGTTAATAATATTTTTGATACTCAGTTAGCAAATGAATTTTTAGGAGGTGTCTATTCCATTGGATACCAAGATTTAGTGTTTAAGTTGTTTGGAGTTTCTATTGAGAAAAAAGAAACAAGATCTAATTGGATTAAAAGACCGCTAAAAGAGTCACAATTGAATTATGCAGCTACTGATGTCCAATATTTAATAAAGATTTACCAGTCACAATTATTAGAATTAGAGGAAACATCTAAAGTAATCTGGATTGACCAAGAACTAGAAAACCGTCAATTTGATCAGACTTTATCTAATACTTTTGAAGACAATGTTATTAAGAAAATAAAAATAGGTAAAGATGAAGAAGAAGATTTACTTCAAGCATTATCAAAAAGAGTAAATAGAATCGCAAAAGATTATAAAATAAATTCAACAATGCTTTTGTCTAAAAAATCTCAAAGGGTTTTTTTGAAAAAGGTTTTTAAGGATGGACTTGATTCAGCTTTAAATGATTTAAAGGATTGGAGAAAGGAATTGCTTAAACCTCATTTTGCTGAGTTATTAACTAGATTAACTTAACTAAAACAATGTTTTGGATAATCTATTTTCTTTCCAGTTTAATTTTAGTTTATTTTGTATCTAATTTATTCCCTAAAAGGATCAAGTTAGTTTCGTTCGTCGTTTTATTGACAATATTCATAAGCCCCTCAACAGTAGAGTTAGGATCAACAAACTTTGCTCCTGCAAGCTTTGTCTTTGTTTATGATTTATTTCTTGAACGAAATCTTTCTTTTAGAAGTCTAAGAGTTCTAGTTTTGACTATTCCAGTGAATTTAATAATTACCTTTATTATTATAAAAATTAAAAAAAGATTCTTTTAATTTCCATATCCTCTAAGTTAACTATACCTACTGCATTTTTGCCCTTTAAAGAACCAGCACACTCACCAGGATTGAAGATTTTTACTTCATTTATCTCTTCCAGTCTATATCTATGTGTATGGCCATGTAGAATAAGATCTAAGTTATCTTCCTTGTGCATGAAACCTTCAATAGCTTCAGGTTCATGGAATATGGCAATTTTCTTTTTATCTAAGTTAATAACTAAAGGTGGTAATTGAAATTCAAATCCATATTTAATACAAACTGCTTCAAGTCCTTCTTCTTCAAGATCATTATTACCGAAGACTCCTAATAATTTAGCTTTCAAAAGGGAAAATTGCTCTAGGCTTTTTGCTTGAGTTATATCCCCAGTATGGATGACATAATCAACTCCATTGGAATTAAAGATATTGACTATTTTCTTTATATGATCGACACGGTTGTGAGTGTCACTGACCACACCTAAAATCATGAAAGATATTTAGTTATTTATTTATACTTTTTCTAATATATGTATTCCGCAAGCACTACCAAGACCTATTACATGAGTAAGCCCTAATTTAGCTCCTTCTACTTGCCTGTCTCCAGCTTCTTCTCTTAGATGAGTACAAACTTCGTAGATATTTGCTATTCCAGTAGCGCCTAAAGGATGACCTTTTGAAAGCAGTCCTCCAGAAACATTTACTGGCACTTTTCCTCCTAAGGCTACCTCTCCTTCATCAATCATTCTTCCTGCTTCACCATCGCTGCAAAGACCAAGATTTTCATAATGAAGCATTTCAGCAGTAGCAAAACAATCATGCAACTCAACTAAATCGATATCTTGAGGACCAACTCCTGCCATTTCATATGCTTCTTTTGCAGCTTTTCTTGTACAAGTATTCACATCAGGCATAACTAAATCCCTTTCTTGGTATGGGTCACTAGTTATAACAGAAGCTTTTATTTTTACTGCTCTTTCCATCCCTAGCTCCTTAGCTTTTTTTTCTGAAACAAGCACGGCAGCTGCTGAGCCATCTACATTGACAGAACACATCAATTTAGTATTAGGATAAGAAATCATTTCAGCATTCATCACATCTTCTAAGGGTGTTTCAATTTGATACATGGCTTTTGGATTCATGGTTGAGTGATGATGGTTTTTTACTGAAATTTTTGCGAATTGTTCGAAGGTAGTTCCATGATTTCTTGCATGCTCCATTCCTGCTTCTGCAAATACTGCTGGCATAGTACCTGAACCTAAGAGTCCTTCTTTTGGAATCCCTTTTCCTCCACCTGTACCACCTAGCAAACCTTTACCCATCTGTTCAACTCCTACAGCTAAAACTACATCATAAAGACCTGCCTTAATTGAAGTCCATGCTTCTCTAAAAGCTGTAGCCCCTGTAGCACATGCATTCGAGCAATTCACTACTGGAATACCTGTTTGCCCAATTTCTTGAAGGATTCGTTGTCCTACCATGGCACTAGCTTGTCCAAGGTTTCCACAATACAAAGCCTGCATATCCTCTATAGTCAAACCTGCGTCATCAAGAGCCATTAAAGCCGCTTCAGAGCCAATATTTGGAACACTTCTTTCAGGAAATCTACCAAACTTAATCATATCCACACCTAAAACATAAACATCACTCATTTTTTTTCTCCTTTATCAAATATCAAGAAATAGGTTTAAAGAAATAGCTAAGATAAGAATTACCATCAGAATCTTTTCTTCCTAATGCATCATCAAAAACTACTTCGACAGGCATATCAAATTCAATCTTATCAGGGTCTGGATCACACTCAATTAAATTTCCTTTTACCGTCCCCCCGCCTTCTAAATCTACTATTGCGGAAATATATGGAACATCTATGCCAGGAAAGGACCTAAAAGTTATTGAGTAGGAGTATAGTTTCCCTTTATTGCTTAGTGTTATAGGCTCTATAGTATCTCTAGCAGTGCAATTCGAGCATACTGTTCTTTCTCCCAAAAAAATTGAACCACAAGAAGAACATTTGTGTCCTTCTAAATACGGGTCTCCATTTTCTGGAATTTTTAAATAATCTACTACTGGAAGCGGCATAAGTTTCCCTTTATTCCTTTAACAATTTAAATATTACAGTAACATACTATCAGTCTATTTAAGTAATTTTTAATAAAATATTTAGGAAAATGTCTTTTTGGAATTCCGCAATTGGAGCAATGATTGGATTTACATTGGGAGGTCCATTAGGAGCTCTAATAGGGGGTGTTTTAGGTTCTCGATTTGGTAAGAGTAATTCAACTTTTAATATCAATAAGAACCAGCAACATCAAGTTGCTTTCTTTACAGCTTTATTTGCGTGCTTTGCCAAGTTAGCAAAGGCTGATGGCATAGTAACAAAGGAGGAAATCAGATCTATAGACTTTGTTATTAAAAATAAACTTAAATTTAATTCTGAGCAAAGAGCTCTTGCTATAAGGGTCTTTAATCAAGCAAAGGAAGATAAAAATAGTTTTGAAGACTATGCATCACAACTCTCCTCTTTACTAAAGGAAAACCCTAATGCTCTGCTATTTTTTTATGAATTACTATTTGAGTTAGCGATATCAGATAAATTACTTCATAAGAAGGAAGAAAAATTATTACTGAGAGCTTTAACTATTTTTAATCTAGATCAAAATATTTTTGAAAACTTAAAGTCGCAATTTCTATTAAAAGACACTAATAATGCCTATGCAGTTCTTGGGGTTTCTGAGGATATGAGCCTAGAAGAGATCAAAAAGATATATAGAAAGAAGAGAAAAGAATTTCACCCTGATTCTTTAATTTCAAAAGGGCTACCTGAAGAATTGATTGTTAAAGCTAAAGAGAAATTTATTGAAATACAAGAAGCCTATGAAGCGATCAAGGGTAAGAAAAGTGATTAGCGCTTGTTTTTGCTTTGTTTTTACATTAGTTTGTTAGATCTTTAGAATTTAATATTATGGATGTAGTAATAAGCGGTACAGGTGTCTTTGTACCTGAACAAAAAATTAGCAATAGAGAGTTAGTGGAAAGCTACAATGCTTTTGTAGATGTTTTCAATAACGAAAACCGCAATCAGATAGAAGCAGGCAAATTAGATCCGTTAGAGTATTCAACAGAAGAATTTGTAAAAAAGGCTTCTGGTATAGAGAATCGCTATGTTCTGGATAAACAGGGCATTCTTGATCCTCATAGAATGAGACCTTCATTAGAAGAAAGGACAAATGAAGAGCCATCCATCCAAGCAGAGATCGCTGTAAATGCCTGTAAGAAAGCCATCAAGAATGCTGGAAAATCAATTGAAGACATAGATTCAATTATTTGTGCTTGTTCAAATTTACAGAGAGCTTATCCTGCAATCGCTATTGAAATTCAAGAATTGTTGGGTGTAACAGGTTTTGCCTATGATATGAATGTAGCTTGTTCTTCTTCAACTTTTGCAATTCAGAATGCAGTTAGTGATATTAAATCAGGCTTATCAGACTGTGTTTTAGTCGTTAATCCAGAAATTTGTAGTGGACATCTAAACTTCAAAGACAGAGACGGCCATTTTATTTTTGGTGATGTTTGTACTGCAGTAGTCTTGGAAAAAAAAGAGAACTCTTCTCAAGGTTTTCAGATCTTAAGCACGAAGCTTAAGACTGTATTTTCAAATAATATAAGAAATAATTTTGGCTTTCTTAACAAAGCTGAAAATACAGATTCTGATGATCCTGATAAATTGTTTATTCAAGAAGGAAGAAGAGTGTTTAAGCAAGTTATTCCAATGGTTTCTTCATTAATTGAAGAACAGATTTCAGATAACAACCTTTCAATAGATAACATTTCAAGGCTATGGCTACATCAAGCAAATTTAAGCATGAATATGCACATAGCAAAGAAATTACTAGGCAGGGAGCCTAATGAAATTGAACTTCCTATAGTTCTAAATGAATTTGCTAACACTAGTTCTGCTGGTTCTATAATAGCATTTCATAAATATAATCAAGATTTACAGAAAGGTGATATGGGAGTCATTTGTTCTTTTGGAGCAGGTTACTCTGCCGGGAGTGTACTAGTTGAGAAATTATAATTCTTATTATGAAATTAATTTTGAACTTAGATAAATTTCTTAAAAGCTTAAATAAATTAGATTTTCTAGGTCTAGCATCTCTTAGACTGTACCTTTTTTATGTATTCTGGTCTTCAGGTACATATAGAATTGATTCTTTTGATAAACTTAGCTCTTGGATAGGATCTCTAAATCTCCCTTTTCCTGATATTTTTACATGGACCATAATAGTCACAGAAATGGGCGGTTCTTTGTTATTGATAATAGGGCTTTTTACTAGATGGGCTTGCGTTCCACTTATTACTCTTAACATTTTATTTATTTATCTTATTCACTTACAAAATGGTTGGGCACAAGAATCTAATGGAGTCGAGATGCCTGTAACCTACATCATAATGTTGTTAGTACTGCTTTTTATCGGAGGAGGTA
This sequence comes from Gammaproteobacteria bacterium, assembly GCA_045563675.1. Classification (GTDB taxonomy): domain Bacteria; phylum Pseudomonadota; class Gammaproteobacteria; order Magnimaribacterales; family Magnimaribacteraceae; genus AEGEAN-183. The sequence continues at coordinate 243,336 of JBJLIX010000001.1, read as the reverse complement.
AGTTTCTTAGCTTAGATTACTGGATTGCAGAAAAATAATTTATGGAAATATTTTCATCTAGCAATATATCCCAAGAACCAATAGTCAAAATAAATAATTGGTTAAAGGAGGCTGTTAAGCAGCATGTTCCTCTGCCTCATGCAATGTGTCTTTCAACTTCTGACTTAAGCGGAAAGCCTTCTTCAAGAATGGTTTTGCTTAAATCTTTATCTGATGAAGGCCTAATTTTTTACACAGATTATGAAAGCAAAAAAGGAGACTTATTAAATGTAAATCCTTTTGCTGCTTTAAATTTTTGGTGGCCTGCTACAGACAAACAAATCAGAATTCAGGGAATATGTAAGAAAACATCAAAAAAACAATCTGATGAATATTTTTATTCACGCCCAAGAGCATCACAAATCTCAGCAACAGTATCTTTACAAAGCAAAGAAATCTCTAGTTATAAAGAATTATTAAAAAAAGCTGAAAAATTAGAGGTTTCCTTAAAAGAAGAATCAATTCCTAGACCTAAAAGATGGGGAGGATTTCTATTAATTCCAAAAGAAATTGAATTTTGGACTAACGAGGATAATAGATTACATAAAAGAGAGCTCTACAGCTTACCAGAAGAAGAACTTAGAGAAAAAGAGCAAGCTATATGGACAAAAACCTTTCTTTCTCCCTAGAAACCTTGCATGCTTAATAAAACAAAAATAAAATTGACTAATACAAGTGACCTTTAGTAGGGGTCACCACTGATTATGCCTAAAATAACTCTCCCAGATAACTCCACAAGAACCTATCAAGAGCCTATAACAATTAATCAATTGGCTTCAGATATAGGCCCAGGATTAGCTAAATCTGCGGTAGCTGGAAGAGTCAATGGAAACAAAGTAGATGCTTCAGAAATTATTAAAGAGGACAGCTCAATTGAAATTTTAACTAATGATACTGATGAAGGTTTAGAAATTATTAGGCATTCTTGTGCGCATCTATTGGCGCATGCTTTAAAGCAGTTATATCCAAAAGTAAAGCTAGCAATAGGGCCTACTATTGATGATGGTTTCTATTATGACATTCTTCTTGATCAGAAAATCTCTGATGATGATTTGCTAAAGATAGAGAATAGAATGAAAGATCTAGCAAAAGAAGATTATGAAGTTGTTAGAGAGGTGGTATCAAGAAGTAAAGCAAAAGAGACTTTTAAAGATCGAAAAGAAGATTATAAATTACAAATAATAGATGAGATTCCTAATGATGAGGAAATTGCTTTATATCACCATAAGGAATATGTAGATATGTGCAGAGGTCCACATGTTACAAATACGAGGCATCTAAGAGCTTTTAGGCTTACAAAAGTGGCTGGAGCCTATTGGAGGGGCGATTCAACTAATGAAATGCTCCAAAGAATTTATGGTACTGCTTGGAAAGACAAGAAAGATCTAAATAAATATTTAGAAAACTTAAAAGAGGCAGAAAAAAGAGATCACAGAAAACTGGGAAGGCAATTAAATCTTTTTCATTTTCAGGAAGAAGCTCCAGGTATGGTTTTTTGGCACCCTAATGGTTGGACTATATACAGAATATTGGAAGACTACATAAGAGCAAGACAGAAAGAAGCTGCATATCAAGAAATAAATACTCCTCAAATAGTTGATAGGAAGTTATGGGAAGATTCGGGTCACTGGGATAAGTATAGAGAAAATATGTTTATTACAGAAATTGATGAGGAGCATGCAAATGAAAAAAGAGTCAATGCTTTAAAGCCCATGAACTGTCCTTGTCATGTGCAGATATATAATCAGGGTCTGAAGTCATATAGAGACCTTCCTATACGTTTAGCTGAGTTTGGTTCTTGCCATCGATATGAGGCTTCAGGAACTCTACATGGCTTGATGAGAGTAAGGGCATTCACACAAGACGACGGACATATTTTCTGCACTGAAGAACAAATAGAATCAGAAACAAAGAGCTTTATTGAAGTTTTATCTAAAGTCTACGAAGATTTAGGGTTTGATAATTTTGAAATTAAGCTTTCTACAAGACCAGAAGTTAGAGTAGGGTCCAACAGTATTTGGGATAAGGCAGAGGCGTCTTTAGAAAATGCCATAAATAAATTAGGGTTACCTTATGAAATCGCAAAAGGAGATGGAGCTTTTTATGGTCCAAAATTAGATTTTGTTTTAACAGATGCTTTAGATAGAGAATGGCAATGCGGAACTTTGCAGGCCGACTTTAATCTTCCTGAAAGACTAGACACAAATTTCGTAGGAGAAGATGGAGATAAGCATAGGCCAGTAATGATGCATAGAGCAATATTAGGTTCATTCGAAAGATTTATAGGAATTTTGATTGAACACCATTCTGGTTCTTTACCAATTTGGTTAAGTCCATTGCAAGCAGTTGTAGTCAACATAACAGATAAACACAGTAAATATGCTCAAAAAGTAGCAGAAAAATTAAGAAAAAGTGGAATTAGAGTCGAAAGTGACTTGAGGAATGAGAAGATCACTTATAAAATTCGCGACCACTCCATGCAAAGAGTACCTTATTTGGTTGTAGTTGGAGATGAAGAAGTTAAAAATGAGACCATTTCAGTCAGAGGTAGAGGTTCAAAAGACTTGGGTGAAATGAAAAGTAAAGATTTTTTAACGATATTAAGAGAAGATATAAAAAGAAAAAAATAAAATAAGGAGTTTCCTATAAGTATAAAGAATAAATTTAATAATCGATCAAGATCAAAAAGATTGCCTATTAATGACGAGATTAAATCTAATAAAGTTAGACTTATTGGAGCACAAGGAGAGCAGTTAGGTATAGTTCCATTAAAAGAGGCGCTAATTAAAGCAAAAGAATCTTCATTAGATTTAGTTCAAATGGCCAAAGAAGGAGACCCATTAGTTTGTAAGTTAATGGATCATGGAAAACATATCTTTGATACAAAAAAGCAGAAATCAGCTTCCAAGAAGAAACAGAAAAAGATTCAAATAAAGGAAATAAAATTTAGACCAGTAACAGAAGAGAATGATTATCAGATTAAGGTTAGTAAAATTAAGAGTTTTTTAGAAGATGGAAATAAAGCAAAAGTTACGTTAAGGTTCAGAGGAAGGGAAATGGCTCATCAAAATATTGGAATGCAGCTTCTGAAAAGAGTTGAAGAAGACCTAGAAGGGATGGCAAATGTAGAACAGTTTCCTACTTTGGAGGGAAGACAGCTTGTCATGATGATGGCACCAAGTAAAAAGTAAAAGTAATGGGAAAATTAAAAACACATAGCGGAGCTACTAAAAGATTTAAAAAAACAGGTAGTGGTTTAAAAAGGAAAAGATCTAATAAGAATCATATTCTCACTAAAAGAACTACAAAAAATAAAAGACAACTTAGAGGAACTGTGGAAATATCAAAAGGAGATCAAAAAAAGGTTGATCGAATGTTAAAGAAAAGTAATTAATTAAAATGGCAAGAGTAAAAAGAGGCGTTACGGCAAAAAAACGTCATAAAAAAGTTCTAAAACAAGCAAAAGGTTTTAGAGGCGCTAGGAGCAGAACTTATAAGGTTGCAAAACAGGCAGTTATGCGATCTGGGCAGTATGCTTATAGAGATAGAAGACAAAAGAAGAGAGTTTTTAGATCTTTATGGATAGTTAGAATTAATGCTGCTGCGAGAGAAAATGGAATATCCTATAGCAAGCTTATATCAGGGTTGAAGAAAGCAAAAATTGAGTTAGATAGAAAAACTCTTGCTGATATTGCTGTAAATGATAAAGAAGGATTTTCCATTCTTGTTGAGAAAGCTAAATCAAATATAGCTGCATAACAATTTTTTTCCACATAGTCTCCTACATATAAATATATTCTCTATAATAAAGTTTGTTCAAGGAGAATTCTTTTATGGATATAGTTTCTTTATCTAAAAAATCTATAGGTAAACTAGAAAATGCAAAAGAGATTGAGTCTTTAGATAAAAGCTATACAGATCTTTTAGGAAAAAACGGAGAAATAAACTTACTTTTGAGAAGTTTAGGAAAACTTCCAAAAGATGAGAGAAAAGAACAAGGAAAGTCCCTCAATCAATTAAAAAATAAATTAGAGAATATTTTTCAATTAAAGAAAGAATCACTTATAGAGGAGAAATATTTAAAAGGGCTAGCAAAAGAAAGCATTGATGTTACCTTGCCTGGAAGGCAACATAGAATTGGAACCCTTCATCCAGTCACATCTACTATTAACGAAATATCCAATTTTTTTAAATCTTTTGGTTTTGATGTTCAGTCTGGCCCAGAAGCTGAAACTGATTATTACAATTTTGAAGCTCTCAACATACCGAAAGATCATCCTGCAAAAGATATGCATGATACTTTTTATCTAGACAACGGTATTTTATTAAGAACTCATACTTCTCCAGTTCAAGTTAGAACTATGGAAAAGCAATCGCCCCCATTAAGAATAATATGTCCTGGAAAAGTTTACAGAAAAGATTCAGATTTAACGCACACTCCCATGTTTCACCAAATAGAAGGGTTAGTGGTTGAAAAAGATGCTAACTTTTCTTCATTAAAAGGTTTATTGAATGACTTCATTAAAGACTTTTTTGGAGAAGAGATGGATCTTAGGTTCCGTCCTTCTTATTTCCCTTTTACTGAGCCCTCTGCAGAAGTAGATATTAGATGGAAGAAAGGTTGGTTAGAAATTCTAGGTTGTGGAATGGTACATCCTAAAGTATTAGACATGTCAGGAATAGACTCAAAAAGATTCTTTGGATTTGCCTTCGGACTGGGAATAGAAAGATTAGCTGTTTTAAAATATGACATTCCTGATCTAAGATTATTCTTTGAAAATGATTTAAGGTTTTTAAAACAATTCCCATAACATTATGCAGATTAGTAGGAATTGGCTTGAAGAGTTTGTTGAAATAAAATTTTCTGACGATGAGCTCTGTAATCAATTAACCATGCTGGGTCTAGAAGTTGAAGGTTTTTCAAAATTTAAATCTAAAATAACTGGCACAGATACTTTTATAAAACTAGATTTAACCCCCAATAGAGGAGATTGTTTTAGTGTCTTGGGAGTGGCAAGAGAAGTTGCTGCTTTAAATAACTTAAAGCTTAGATTGCCAGAAATAAGAAAAATAAAAATTTCTGCAGAAAGCCCGATAGAAGTTAAGGTTTCTGATGAAGCTCCTATCTATTCAGGAAGGTACATTTCTGGTCTAAACTTAAAAGGCAAAGTCCCACCTCTTATTCAAGAACGACTTAAGAGAAGTAATTTCAAATCTATTGATCCAGTTGTAGATATTACCAATTACGTATTATTGGAGTTAGGTCAGCCTTTGCATGCTTTTGACAGTCAGAAACTTAAAGGAAATTTAAATGTTAGGTTTGCAAAAGAAAAAGAACAAATAGAATTGTTGGACGAAAGCTCTATAAAGCTAAGTAAAGATTGTCTTGTTATATCAGATGAAACTAAGGCAGTTGCATTGGCAGGTATTATGGGGGGAGCTGATTCTGGTATTTCTCAGGTAACTTCTAGTATTTATTTAGAAAGTGCTTTCTTTAAACCTGAATACATAAGAGGTAGGGCTAGAAGGTTTTCTTTACAAACTGAAGCTTCTACTAGATTTGAAAGGGGGGTAGATTTTAAACTACAAAGATTTGCTATTGAAAGAGCTAGCAGCTTAATTTTTGATTTCCTTGGAGGAGAATTTGCACCAGTTCAAGAATTTAAAAAGAATTCCTCTATACCAAAAGATCTAGAAATTAAATTTAATGTAGATAATATTAATAGATCACTTGGCTCTTCTTTTAAGACCTCTTCTGTTAAGAAAGTTTTAGAAAACTTAGGCATGAAGATTGATTTATCTAAAACTAATCAGAAAACCATGAAAGCAAAGATCCCTTCTTGGAGATTTGATCTAAGCATTGAAGAAGATCTGATAGAAGAAGTTGCTAGGATAAAGGGGTATAACAATATTGAAGAAACCTCTCTAAAAGCTTCCTTTAGCAAAGGCAAGGACCCTTTAAATTATTCTTTAAGAGAATCCTTTAAATCTATGGGCTTTAATGAAGTTATAACATACTCCTTCATCGATAAAGAGTCGGCGCTTATTACTGAGAAAGAAGAAAATCTTGTCTTTATTCAAAATCCTATTTCTCAAAACATGACAACCTTGAGACCTAGTTTACTGCCTGGTCTTCTAAATACTTTATTTTATAACTGCAATCGAGGGTATGAAGATTTAGCAATTTTTGAACTTGGATCAGTTTTTCAAAAAAAGAAAAATAATAAGATTTCTCAAAAAGAAATAATTGGCGCTTTAATTACTGGAATAAATAACAGAAATTACTGGTCTAATACTAAGGAGCCCATTAATTTCTATGATTTAAAAGGTAATTTAGAGCAGATCTTAAGAGGAAGTGGTGATTATGATTTTATAAAAACAGATTTACCGTTTATGCACCCCGGAAAAACCTCTTTAATACTCAAAGACGGTAAAGAAATAGGTTATCTAGGGGCCGTAAATCCTAAAAACCTTCAACAATTGAATATAAAACAAGAGGTAATTCTATTTGAAGTCCTAGCCAATAGCCTGCCAAAGAAAGTTACCTCCAACTTCAAAAAGTATTCACGTTTTCCTGTAGCGAGCAGAGATCTATCTTTTATAGTAAGTAATGATATTTCTAATAATGAGGTTATAAAATTAATCGAGTCTAAATGCGGTAAAAATTTAAAAAAGATAAATCTTTTTGATATTTATCAAGGAGATAGGATTCCAAAAGATAAAAGAAGCTTAACTTACACTTTAAGCTGGCAGTCAAAAACAAAAACACTTACTGATAAAGAAATTGATAAAATAGTTGAAAATATAGTTGTATTTCTCTCAAAAAAGATTGATGCTAAATTAAGATCTTAATGACTAAAACAATTACTAAAAAAGATGTAGCAAACTATTTAAATAGTGTCTTAGGTTTCACTAAACTTGAATCAAAGCAGTTAGTCGAACTCTTCGTAGATGAAATTAAGAACTCTTTGACTAAAGGCGAGGAGGTTAAGCTTTCAGGTTTTGGAAATTTTATAATCCATCATAAAAAAGCAAGGCCCGGTAGAAACCCTAAAACAGGTGAAGATGTAGTTATTAGTGCCAGGAGTGTAGTCAGCTTCAAAGCTGGGCCTAAATTGAAAAGAAAAATAGAACTGAGTGAAGGATAATAGTCTACTAAATATCCCAAATAAGAAATATTTCACTATAAGTGAAGCTTCCGAGTTATGTGTTGTAAAACAGCACACTCTAAGATTCTGGGAAAAAGAATTTGATATTTTGAAACCAAAAACTAGAAGGGGAAGACGTTTTTATCAAAAGCCGGATTTATTGATCATAAAAAAAATTAGACATCTATTGTATGAAGAAGGAATGACAATTTCAGGTGCAAATAAAAAATTAATTACTAGAGAAGGAATTAATAAACCAGAATCATTAGATTTGATTGAAGACCTAGAAGATATTTTAAAAGAAATAAAGAAATTATCTGAAGGTTAACGGGGCGTGGCGCAGTCTGGTAGCGCACTTGACTGGGGGTCAAGTGGTCGCTGGTTCAAATCCAGCCGTCCCGACCATTTTTGCACTATACATTATATTTATAATTGTATATAATTATTATCAATAGTTGGTCGTGGTGGTTTCTCCCCCAAAAAATACCTTTCACAGGAGCCACACTAACTACTTGGCAGGGCGCAGAATCACCCTAAATTAGCTTCTTAAGCTCTTTTTTAACTGTGTCCTGCCCACCTTGGTGGGTGGACTCTAAATTTTTGGTTGGGCGTTGCAGAAGTTCATCCGCCACCATTTTTTAAAATCTGACTTCTATTAAAGATGGTCCACTTTCTTTTATTGAAAAAGAAAATGCTTTCCTAAATTCTTCTATAGTTAAAGCTGTGTAAGAGTCTGCTCCTAGAGATTTTCCTAAAGAAACCCAATCAATAGAAGGGTTTTCGAGAGAAAATAATGATTGAGCTCTATTACCTGTTTGTAAGGCGCCAACTCTTTCTAGTTCTATTTTCAAGATGGCATAAGCTCTATTAGAGAATATGATATTAGTTACATTAAGATTTTCTCTAGCTTGCGTCCAAATAGATTGAACCGTATACATGGCTCCTCCATCTCCATGGAGACAGATAACTGGCCTATCAGGACAAGCTATAGCTGCTCCAGTTGCCAACGGTAGACCTTGACCAATAGAGCCCCCAGTTAGAGATAACCAATCATGAGGTTTAGAGTTCCATGTATTTGGGTATACAGCAAACCCTGAAGTAGCTGCTTCATCAGATACTATGGCTTCCTCAGGGAGAAGTTCTCCAATGATTGAACCTACATGAGAAGGGTCTAACTCTCCACTTAAAGGTGCAGAAGGTAGATTCTTAGGAAAAAATTCTTCTCCAATATCTGTTGCTCCTAGCATTCCACATAATTCTTCTAATGCCTTTTTTCCATCCTGCTCAAAAGTAGCTAATTGAACAAGTTTTGAATTTTCTGGGGATAGAAAACTTCTTCTTCCTGGGTAAGCAAAGAAAGAAACAGGAGGTTTTGAACCAATAAAAACAATATTTTCAATGCCCTTCAGGAACTCTTCAGCCTGTTCAGCAAAATAGGGTAAAGGTTCCACCACTGGCACTCCTTGCCCTCTTCGTTGTTTTTTTCTAAATGTTTCAGTTCCTAATCTAGCACCTGTTTTCGAAGCTATCCTTGCTGCTAAAGATAAGGATTCTTCATCAAGAAAATCACCGCCAAGGAATATTAAAGAGTTACTTTTGTCCGTTAATATTTGATGTGCTTCTTTTAAAACCTCTTCATCAATTTTTTTTGGTTCATTACTCTTTAGTACGCCACCTTCTTGATTAGTTTCATTCCAGGCACAATCTGCTGGAACTATTAAGGTAGCAATTTTTCCGGGGTAGTTATGAGCTGCTTGCCAAGCTCTTGCTCCTCCTGCAGATAGTTCATCAGGACTATTAACTCGCTCAACCCAATCAGAGCTTGATTTAGCCAAACCATCAAGATCTGATGTTAATGGAGCATCGTACTTAAGATGATAAGTGGCATGATCTCCTACTATATTAATCATAGGTGATCTGGCTTTTTTAGCATTATGGATATTTGCAAATCCATTTCCTAAACCTGGTCCTAGGTGAAGAAGATTAGCTGCGGCTTTTCCTGACATTCTTGCATAACCATCTGCAGCTCCTGTTACAACTCCTTCAAATAAACCCAAGACTGGTCTAATTTCAGGGTAATGATCAACTGCAGCAACTAGATGCATTTCTGAAGTACCAGGATTTGCAAAAACAACTTCTAGACCATTCTTAACCAGTGTTTTGAGGAGGGCATCTGCTGCATTCATTGATTTATCCTTTATTATTTATAGTTTAGACTTATTTTATTAAAACTTAAAAGGACAGTTTACATGAGTGACAAAGATAAATTAGAAATGCTCCTTTCTCATACAGCTCCTTGTATTGAAACATTAGGTGGCAAGGCAATTAGTTTTCAATCTGAGCCTCCAGAGTTAGAAATGGAATTTGAAGCGATACCTGAATTTTGCCACTCTGATAATCAAATAGTCCAAGGAGGTTTTGTAACAGGAATGCTAGATGCACCTATGGCTCATCTCCTTATTGCTCTGCTAGAAGGAGAGTTTTACCCTATGACACTGGATATAAACGTGAGTTTTCTTGGCCCATCGCACCCCGGAAAGCTTATTTGTAATGCTAGAATTTTAAAGCAGGGCAGGAGTATTGTTTACTTAGCTAGCGAGCTTTACCAAAAAGAAAAGCTCGTAGCTTCTGCAACTTCAACAGTTAAGCTAGTTTCTAAGTCCAGCTAGTTTTAAACACCAAAGTCCCAAGAGAGACCATCATGGTATTTCTTTAGTATCTCTTTTGCTATAAGTATTCTATGCACTTCATCTGGTCCATCTGCCAGTCTTAATGTTCTAAACCCTTGGAACATTCCAGCTAATGGTAGATCGCTAGAAACTCCCCTCCAGCCATGCATTTGTATTGCTCTATCTACTACTCTGCCACCTGCTTCAGGTACAAACACTTTAATAGCCGAAATATCAACTCTAGCATTTCCTTCTTTATCCATTACTTCCGCGCAATGAATAGTCATCAATCTAGCGGCTTGTATGTCTATATATGAATCGGCAATAAAACCTTGGATAAATTGTTTTGTTTCTAATTTGCCACCATGGACTTCTCTTTCAGTTGAGTATCTAACCATGATGTCAAAAGCTCTCCACATTTGTCCAATTGTATTCATGCAGTGATAGACTCTTCCAGCTCCTAACCTATCTTGAGCAGCTTGATGGCCAGACCCTCTTGCCCCTAGGGCGTTTTCTATCGGAACTCTTACGTCCTTATATTTTATTTCCATATGATCGCCACCTGTGTGTCCCCAGATAGGCACTGACCTTACCCTTTCAACTCCTGGGGTATCTGTGGGCACTATAATTTGTGTCATTTTCATATTGGCGTTACCAGAATCATCATCATCTTCTTCTGTTTTACACATAACTACTAAGAAATCTGCCCTTTGACCATTTGAGGTCATAATTTTGTGACCATTAATAACCCACTCATCTCCTTCTTTAACAGCAGTAGTTTTGAGAGATCTAGGATCAGAACCAGGTGAATCAGGTTCTGTCATAGAAAACCCTGATTCCATTTCTTGATTTATTAGAGGAATTAGCCATTTTTCCTTTTGTTCTTCCGTTCCATATTTAACTAAAATCTTTTGATTTCCTGAATTAGGTGCAATTACACCAAATAATCTATTTCCTAATGGGGACCATGCTAGAATTTCATTCATATAAGCATGAGTTAAAAAACCATTTCCCATTCCTCCGTATTCTTGAGGTAAATGAGGAGCCCAAAGACCTTGTCTTTTTACTTCTTTCCTTATTTCTTTTCTTAATTTTGTTGATTCCTCTCCTCCAGAGTAAATGGTTCTTTCGTTAGGAATGATTCTATTTCCTACAATGTCAGCTGTTCTTAATCTAATATCATTTATCTCTTCTGATAGTGTTGGTATAGGTGCTATTTGCATGGTCTTTCTCCTTTCATCTTAGCTCTAATGTACGAAACTAATGCAATGCTTGCAAGCTTTTAAAAGTATGAGAATATAGAGACCTTGTAGAGGTTAAATGTGAGCTGGGAAAAAGATTTAGATGAATTAAAGAAACGCGCTGAACTTGCAAAGGAGATGGGTGGTATAGAGCGAATAGCTAAACACTATTCGAGAGGAAGACTTACTGTAAGAGAAAGAATAGATTTACTCTTAGATAAAGACTCATTTCATGAGACCGGTGAAATTACAGGCAAGGTTACTTATGATGATAATGGAGATATTAAGGAATTTATCCCAGCAAATTTTATCTTTGGGAGAGGACAGATTGGAGGCAGGGAAATTATTGTGGCGGGAGATGATTTTACTGTTAGAGGAGGAGCTGCTGATGCCAGAATCGGAAATAAATCTTTATATAGTTTAAAACTAGCTGAACACTTACGACTGCCCTTAGTAAATCTTGTTGATGGAAGTGGTGGCGGAGGAAGTGTTAAGACCCTAGAGACAATGGGTGCCACATATGTACCCGGACTACCTAGCTGGCAAAATATAGTTAAGCTTTTAAGCATGGTGCCTGTGGTAGGCGCATGTATGGGCTCAGTAGCAGGATTAGGTTCAGCAAGAGTGGTCGCATCCCATTTTTCTATAATGGTTAAAGGAAGTGCGCAAATGTTTGTTGCTGGCCCCCCGGTAGTAGAAAGAGCATTTGGTTTGAAGATGGAAAGAGAGGAACTTGGAGGAAGTGAAATTCATACCAAAACAGCTGGAGTAGTTGATAATGAAGCTTCAAGTGAAGAAGATGCCTTTAAACAGATTCAAACTTTTCTTTCTTTTATGCCCTCGAATGTTTGGGAAGTTCCTCCAAGGGTAAAAAATGATGACCCAGAAGACAGAAAAGAAGAAGAATTAATATCCATAATACCTAAGGATCGAAAGGCTCCTTACGAAATAAGAACAATAATTGATTTAGTTTTAGACAAGGACAGTTTTTTTGAAATTGGATCTGGTTATGGCAAATCTCTTGTTACAGGTTTAGCAAGAGTATCAGGATATCCAGTTGGTATCTTAGGAAATGATTGTAATCATGATGGAGGCGCTGTAACAGCAAAAGCTTCAGAGAAGATGACTAGATTTGTAGATATTTGTGACACCTTTAACATCCCCATAATAAATTTTGTTGATAACCCTGGCTTTTTGATTGGTCTTCAGGCAGAGGAATCAGGAGTTATAAGGCATGGAGTTAGAGCTTTATACAGTGTATGGCAAGCTTCAGTTCCTTGGGTTTCTATAATAATTAGAAGAGTTTTTGGGGTTGCAGGAGGTGGTCATGGTAATTCAGATCAACTAAATTTACGTTATGCTTGGCCTTCTGGCGATTGGGGCTCTCTACCAATTGAAGGTGGAGTAATGGCAGCCTATAAAAGAGATATTGAAGCAAGCCCGGACCCTATTGCGAGACAGAAAGAAATTGAAGACTCATTAGATCAAGTTAGATCTCCATATAGAACAGCAGAGATGTTTGGTATAGAAGAAATTATTGACCCTAGGGACACAAGGCCTCTACTTTGTAATTGGGTAAAAACTGCTTATAAGAATTTACCTCAAAAACTTGGAATAAAAGAGAGGACTATGAGACCTTAAAATTTAAATAAAGGAGTATTATGAAAAAAATAAATTTTTTATTAATTATAGGAGTTTTACTTTCCTATGGTTGTAGTAAGGAGTTAGATGAGAACTCTATAAGAAATACAGCTCAAGGCGAAGTGATAGGTTACAAAGAAGGAAAGATTTTCGCTTGGCGAGGAATCCCTTTCGCAGAACCTCCAGTAAATGAATTAAGATGGAAGGCTCCTCAATTACCCTCTTCATTTCAATCTACATTCGAAGCCAAAGAATTTGGACCAGAATGCTTTCAGCCTCAAGATATTTTAGGAAGGCAAGAAGAAGGAGGAGAGTGGACTGGTTCAGAAGATTGCCTCTATCTGAATATTTGGTCTCCCGCCTATTCTTTAGAAGAACTTTCTAATAAAAGTGTACCGGTCATGATGTGGATTCATGGTGGAGCTAATATTATTGGCTCATCGAATATGTATTATCCTTCAAACTTGGTTTCAGACCACAAGGTTATAGTTGTGACGGTAAATTATAGAATGTCTAACTTAGGTTGGTTTAGACATCCTTCATTAAGAACGGAAGGTTCAAGCCTAGAAGACGCCTCAGGTAGCTTCGGAACTTTAGATAACATTATGGCTCTAAGGTGGATTAGAGAGAATATTTCTGCCTTCGGAGGAGACCCTGAAAATGTAACTATTTTTGGAGAATCTGCAGGAGGGCACAACGTAGCAGCTCTGTATGCATCTCCTTTAGCAAGAGGTTTATTTCACAAGGCGATAGTCCAAAGCGGGGTTATTTCTCACTCTGATATTGAAGATGCAGAATCGTATTATCCTGAAGATGGAACTTCTGGCATACAGAGCTCTAAAGAAGTTATAAACCAACTCTTGATAAGTAAAAATAAAGCTGAAGATGTTTTAGAAGCAAAAAAATTGCAAAATGGCATGTCTTTAGAAGAATTAGAAAATCTATTAAGAAGCTCAACTCCTGAGGAATTATTAACAGCATATTCTGAAGCAGTACCTGAAAGAGGAGGTATGACAAGAGTTTTTAATGATGGACATGTATTGGGTAAAAGCGGCATTTTTGAACCCTTCATTAACAATCAACTAACTCGCGTTCCCATAATCTTAGGAACAAATAGATATGAATCTAAGCTCTTTAATATGATGAATCCAAGATTTATTAAATGGGGAGAAGGAGAGGGTATATTTTCTTGGATAGGAGTTGATGAATTGCCTTTAGAAATTATGAGACCTGACTATTACAATGCAGTAAATCAGTATGCTTCTGATTCCTGGAAAGAAAGAGCAGCTGACTCTCCAGCAAGAGAATTAGTTCGATCTGGACATAAGAGTACTTTTGTTTATAGATTTGATTGGGATGATTTACCTACTATTCAGGGAGTTGATTATGGTGTCTTGGCTGGTGCTGCGCATGCTCTAGAAATTCTATTTCTTTTTCCAGCTGCTTTTGACAGTTTTATAATTAAGAATTTTGTTATAAAAGATTCCTATGATGGAGCTAAGAAGTTATCTGACCAGATGATGTCTTACTGGGCTCAATTTGCGTATTCTGGGGATCCAGGAAAGGGCAGATCTAATGATCTTCCACAATGGAAAGCTTGGTCAGATAAAGAAAAATATATGATTTTAGATTCGGAAGAAGACCAAGGTCTAGTGATGGTTAATGATGAAGTGACAGTTAATTCTATATTTAATGACTTATCTAGTGACCAGAGATTATCAGAAGAAGAAAAATGCCAAACTCTGTTTGTTATGTCACAAAATGAGGATGAATTTCCTATTAAACTTTTTAATTCATACGCAGAAGGTTATTGCTTAACACTTGATTATTCAGATATATTAGAATCAATTAACCCCATGAGAGGAGAAGATGATGACTAAGACAGTTGATTTCTATTTTGATTTCGCAAGTCCCAATGCCTACTTAAGCCATAAAGTAGTATCCGGTATTCAAGAACGTACAGGAACAAAATTTAATTATATTCCTGTCTTATTGGGAGGAATTTTTAAGGCTACTAATAATAAACCTCCCATGGAAGCTTTCTTCGGGATACTTAACAAGAATGAGTATCAGTCTATTGAGATGCAACGCTTTCAAGAACGACATGGGATTGATAAATTCAAGATGAATCCACATTTCCCAGTTATGACTTTACAGATAATACGAGGAGCTATAGGTGCTCAGAAGGATGGGTATTTAGATAAGTATATTGATGAAGTACTTAAGCACATGTGGGAAGAACCAAAGAAGATGGATGACCCAGAAGTAATCATGGAAGCCTTTACTGAGTCAGGGTTTGATGCAGAAAGGTTAATGGAACAAATGCAAGATCCTGAGGTAAAAACTCAACTTATAACGAATACTGAGGAAGCAGTTAAGAGAGGAACTTTTGGCATACCCACTTTCTTTGTTGGAGACGATATTTTTTTTGGAAAAGATACTCTTTGGCAAGTAGAAGAAGCTTTATCTAAATAAATTTATTAATTTAAAAAGCTATCATCCTTTTCAAGCATCAGATCATATAAAGGCTGAAAACTAGCCCACATTCCAGGTTCTGATCCAACCTGAGCTCTGGTGCTTTCTGCTACTTCGTCAGAGATTCTTTCCATTTGACCAACAGATTCTGCTATAAGTTGTGATTGACAACACCTATCCATTGATAGAAAACCCCACACAGCAGCATCAACAGTTTCGCCAGTGGTTAAGAGACCATGATTCTTGAGAATGGCAGCCCTCTTATCCCCCAAAGCTGAAGCAATTCTGTCTCCTTCATCAGTATCTAAAACAACGCCAGTAAAGTCATCAAACAGCACATGATTATCATAAAAAGCACATGAATCTTGAGTAATTGGCTCTAATAATCTACCCATCGTAGAAAACGATTTTCCATACATAGAATGTGAGTGAGCTGCTGCATTTACATCAGGTCTTGCTTCGTGAAGACGAGAATGTATAGCAAAGGCCGCGGTATTAAGAGGCCGATCGCCTTGAACAACTTCACCTTCTCTGTTAACCAATAAAAGATCTGAAACACACATTTGATTAAAGTGGACGCCAAAAGGATTAACCCAAAAATAATGTTCGTGCTCCGGATCTCTCAATGTAATGTGTCCAGCTAAGCCCTCATCAAATCCAAAATGAGCGAAAACTCTAAATCCACTGGCAAGTCTTTCAAGTTGATGTCTTCTTTGCTCTTCAATAGTTTTGCATTCAATTTGCTGCAAAGATCCTCTTTCTTTCTGTGGTAACTTACCTAAAGAAGTATCTATATTGACTTTTTCAGCTTTTGATTCGCTACTCATGATTTCGTCTAATTCTTTACTCATAATTATTACACCCCATTAAAATTATACCTTGCTAATCCTTTGTCGTTAAATTTTTAGCTTAAATGTTAATATATAGCTTCAAGGGGTAGTAGTATGGCAAAGAAACGCTATAGAAAAGAAAAAGATAGCCTTGGTGAAGTAAAGATTCCTTTTAATGCTCTATGGGGAGCTCAGACCCAACGAGCAGTTAATAATTTCCCAATTAGTGGAATTAAAATGGATTTTCCTTTCACCAACTCTTTTGTAGATTCTTTAGGAATAATTAAAGATGCCGCTGCAAAAGCAAATAAGAGCCTCGGGTTCCTTCCTGTAAGAAAAGCCAATGCAATATCCAGAGCAGCTAGAGAAGTTTGGCAGAGTAAGCATAATGATCATTTTCCTTTAGATGTATTTCAAACTGGATCCGGAACTAGTTCAAACATGAATGCCAATGAGGTTATAGCCAACTTAGCTAGTAAATATAGTGGGATAGAAATCGATCCAAACGATGATGTCAATATGAGCCAAAGCAGCAATGATGTTATTCCAACAGCTATAAAAGTAAGTGCAAGTATGGATTTAACTAAGAAGCTTTATCCAGCTTTAGACAAATTAATTCTCACTATAGATAAAAAAGCTCAAAGTTTAGAAGGCTTAGTGAAAACAGGTAGGACTCATTTAATGGATGCTATGCCCATAGATTTTAGCCAAGAACTTTCAGGGTGGTCTTCTCAGTTAAAAAACTCCAAAGAGACATTGGCCTTTTTAGAAAAAAGGTTGCTTGAGATGCCTTTAGGGGGAACTGCTATAGGAACAGGAGTAAATGCCCATCCAGGGTTTGCTAAATTATTTGCTAAGGAAATTTCTAAATTAAGTGGCGGAACTTACAAAATTATTCCCAGTAATAATTTCTTTCATGAATTAAGTGCTCAAGATACAGCTGTTCAGGTCTCAGGAGAATTAAAAAATCTGGCAATCATACTAATGAAGATTTCTAACGATTTAAGGTGGATGAATAGTGGCCCTTTATCTGGGATTTCAGAGATAGAACTTAAAGCTCTTCAACCAGGAAGTAGTATTATGCCAGGCAAAGTAAATCCAGTAATTCCTGAAGCAGTCACAATGGTAGCTGCTGATGTTATTGGAAATGACACTACAATTACAGTTGCCGCACAATCAGGAAATTTTCAACTAAATGTAATGCTTCCAGTTATTGCTTATAACTTGCTAAAGAGCATAGCTATCCTAACGGGTGGCATGAATGTACTAGCAGATAAAGCTATAAAATCTTTCAAAGTAAATAAGAAATCTATTGAACGATCTTTAGATAAGAACCCAATTCTTGTGACTTCACTAAATCCATTAATTGGATACGCTAAAGCAGCTGAAATAGCTAAAAGAGCTTACAAGGAGGACAGACCAATTTTAGAAGTTGCAGCTGAAATGACGGATATCTCTATTTCCAAATTAAAAAAACTTTTAGATCCTAAAAATCTTACAAAAGGGGGGATAAGAAAATAATGGAAAATCTAACTTCACAGAAATGTGTAGCTTGCCAAGCAGATGCACCTAAAGTAACTGATGATGAGCTGGCAGAATTCATAAAGGAAATCCCAGACTGGGAAGCTATCTCTGAAGACTCCATTCCAAAACTCCGCAGAATTTTTAGCTTTGACGATTACATTCAAGCAGTTAATTTTAGCAATCAGGTAGCTGATTTAGCTGAAGAAGAAGATCATCATCCTGCAATTTTACTTGAATGGGGAAGGGTACAAGTTACCTGGTGGACTCATAAAATTTTAGGATTACATAAGAATGATTTTATAGCAGCTGCAAAGACGGATAGGCTCTTAAAAAAATAACTCTCTTAGATTTTAAATCTCTTTCTTTCATTTAGGTTTTACTTCATTTAGTATTGCTCACCCTAAAAAAAGTAAGGAAACTTATTCATATATTATGGAGATAATTAAAGATCAACCTCAATGGTTTAAAGACGCTCTAGCTGTAAAACATAAAAGTGATTTTGCAGATATTGCAGGAGCAAAAATCCATTTCATGGAGTGGGGTAATCCAAATAATCCTTCAGTTATTATGTTGCATGGAAATCATGCTCATGCTCACTGGTTTCAATTTATTGGCGGGTTACTGGCTGATAAGTATCATTTTGTTGTTATGAGTTTTAGTGGAATGGGAGATAGTGAATGGCGTTCATATTATGACAAAGATACTTTTGTTGAAGATGTTTGGGGTGTGGTCAAAGAAACCAATTTGGAGAAACCAGTAGTTGTAGGCCATAGTTTTGGTGGCATGATTTCATTAGCAACCGCTCATAAATATGGACGTGAAATGTCTGGTTTGATTTTGGTAGATTTTGTTGTGAGGCGACCTGAAAACCACGTTGAATGGTATAAAAATATGCCTCCTTCGAAGCCTCCAAAGATTAGGTCTTCAAAAGAAGAATTAATTCAAAGATTTAGACTAATGCCCCCGCAAGACTGCCAAAATCAGTTTTTATTAGATTTTATTGCAGAAAAATCTATAAGAGAAACAGATGGAGGATGGAGTTGGACCTTTGACCCTTCTACTTATGATCACTTAGAAGTTGGAAACGATCAACATGAAATTATTAGACAATTAAACTGTCCTGTATCTTTTATTTATGGTGAGAATACTATGGAATTTGATACTGGGAATTCTATTCAAGAGATGAAAGAGCTACTTCCTAAAAACTCTTCTATAGTTGCTTTGGCTGATTCCCAACATCACTTAATGCTTGATAAACCTTTAGAGTTTGTAGAAGAATTAGATAATCTTATTAAGGAATTTATTTAATACTTGGTAATCTAAAAAGCCATATTAGAGCTGTGGCTGCTAACAATAAGAAACTTAAGAACAAGATAGCAAAGTCGTAATTCCCGTAAGCATCAAACATTAGTGCAACTATCGGAGTACCACTAACTTGGAATAAAGAGATAAATGGTTGAGCTGTACCTCTTGATATTCCAAAGCTTTTCTGAGTATAAGTTTGATTAAAAAGTATATTACTGAGGGGCAATGCTGCACCCCCACCAAATCCAAACAATGCAATAATTATAGATAGCTGTAAAGGTGACTCACTAAAGAGAATAAGAACAGTCCCAACTAATTGGATTATAAGGGATAAAGAAACAGCAGCCCTTGCATCCATCTTGTTCTCTACAAGCCACCCAAAAACAAGTTTACTTATCATCGCTGGAATAGCGTACATGCTAAAAATAAATGCCGCTTGTTCTATCCAGCCTCTTTCCGAAGCATAAAATGTTATATGAGATAAAACAGCCATCATTGAGCAAAACTGTAAAGCAAAAACAATTGAGAGGACCCAGAAGTTACGGTCTTTAAGTAGCTGACTTGCAGACCAATCTAGGCCTTGCTCTTCCATGGAACTTCCATCATTGGATTCTTCTTGCTTGCCATCAACTAGTTGATCAACATCACTTGGATGATCAATAACCCAAACCTTAAATAAAGGTGCGTTAATAATCAGAGTAAAGAGACCATAGTATAAATAAGCATCTCGCCAGCTCATACCTAATTCATTAATAATATAGTTTGTTAAGTTAGGCATTATTAAACCGGAAAATGAAACTCCTAATGCTGCAACTCCAAGAGCTCTACCCGTATATTGAAAGAACCACCTTGATACTAGTTTAGATACTGAAAGATTTCCCATTAAAGAGGCACCGAGGGCAATTGGAAGAACAAAAATTATGATGAATGCTGTATAAGTATTTACGAAATATAAAGAGATTAAAGATAATCCGTAAACAAAAGAGCCTATGATTAGAACTAATCTAATTGAATAAGTGTCTAGTAATTTTCCAACTATGGGCATAAAAATTGCAGAAAGGAGCATAAAACCAGGTATCGTCAAAGTAGCTAGGAACCTGGATAGTTGCATCTCTTCAGCTAAGATTAATTGAATTACTGGGTATGATTGGAAGGCAAAACCAACCACACAAAAGTCTGCAAATAAGGCGATTGCAACCATACGCCATCCTAAGAAGGGTTTTCTGGGGGTATCTTCCATGTTTAGAATTTCAGTTTATATTAATTATATTTTAATTATTCATTTTCTTTTGATTCTGTATAATTTGAAGATGTTGCGCATAGGTGACCAAGCTCTTACTTTTGATGACGTTCTTCTTGTCCCTGAACATTCCGATGTATTACCTAAAGATGTAAACCTATCTACAAGTCTTACTTCAGAGATAAAACTTAATATACCTATAGTTTCAGCAGCTATGGATACTGTAACTGAATCTAGGATGTCTATTGCTCTTAGTGAATTAGGAGGAATAGGTATAGTGCACAAAAACCTCTCTATAGAAGATCAGTCTAACGAAGTAAAAAAAGTTAAGAAGTATGAGAGTGGAGTTGTTAGAGATCCTATTACTATAAGATCAGATAATAAAGTTGGAGAACTTGTCCAGTTAACAAAAGAACTTAATATATCTGGAATGCCAGTGGTAGACGATGGAGACCTTGTAGGCATAGTGACTAGTAGAGATTTTAGAAATGAGCAAGACTTAGGAGCTAATGTTTCTCAAATAATGACACCTAAGGACAAGCTTATAACTGCTATAGAAGGAGAAAATTTAGAAGTAATAAAGAAATTATTACAATCAAATCGTATAGAAAAAATTCTTTTAGTAGATAAAAGTTTTTCTCTAACTGGACTTGTAACGCTCAAGGATATCAATAAATCACTAGATTTTCCTAATGCAACAAGAGATACGGAAGGCAGATTACTTGTAGGCGCAGCTATTGGTACAAGCAGCGAAACTGCTGAAAGGGCTGCTGCATTAATTGAATCAGGAGTTGATATTTTAGTTGTAGATAGTGCTCATGGTCACTCTGAGAATGTTCTACAACAAGTAACAACAATCAAAAAAGAATATCCTGATATTCAAGTTATAGGAGGGAATGTCGCTACAGAAGAAGGTGCTTTAGCTCTAGCTAAAGCTGGAGCTGATGCTGTAAAGGTTGGAATAGGTCCTGGTTCAATTTGCACTACTAGAATAGTAACAGGAGTTGGTGTCCCTCAAATAACAGCAATAGCGAATGCAGTAAAAGCCCTAAAAGGAAAGAATGTACCAGTAATTGCAGATGGCGGTATTAGGTTTTCAGGTGATGTTGCTAAGGCAATAGCAACTGGTGCTCATACTGTAATGTTAGGTAGTGTATTGGCAGGAACTGAGGAAGCTCCAGGAGAAGTGGAGCTATTTCAAGGCAGAAGCTATAAATCTTATAGAGGTATGGGTTCAATAGGGGCTATGAGTGGAGACCAAGGCTCAGGAGATAGGTATTTCCAAGAAAGCTCTGAAGCCACTGAAAAATTAGTTCCTGAAGGTATCGAAGGTCGAGTTCCTTATAAAGGTTGGATGGAAGCTGTTGTGCATCAAATGATGGGGGGCCTTAGACAAAGCATGGGTTATACAGGTTCAAAAGATATAGAAACTATGAGAACAAAACCTAAATTTATTCAAATTACACATGCCGGAGTTAGCGAGAGTCATGTTCACGATGTTAATGTTACCAAGGAAGCTCCTAACTACAGGATGTCCTAAAAAATAGGAGTTTGAGATGTCAAAAGACATCATTAAAGACAGAATTCTCATTCTAGATTTTGGTTCTCAATATACCCAATTAATTGCTAGGAGGGTTCGCGAGATGGGGGTTTATTGTGAGATCTATCACCATAAAAGTTCTTTTTCTGCTATTAAAAAGTTTAATCCCCAAGGAGTGATCCTCTCTGGAGGTCCTGAGACCGTCAAACAAAAAGGGTCTCCAAAAGTACCAGATAAACTTTTTAACTTAGATATTCCGTTGTTGGGTATTTGTTATGGAATGCAAGCCATCGCTAAGCAGTTAGGTGGAAAAGTTGAGCTTGCCCAAAAGAGAGAATTTGGACATGCCGATTTAAAATTGAAGAATCAAGCATCAGGTTTATTCAAAGGTATTAAAAACAAATCTATCAACGTGTGGATGAGTCATGGGGATCATGTTTCCGCTTTACCTAAGGACTTTAAAAGTTGTGCAAGTTCCAACAATAGCCCAATAGCTGCTCTGTTTCACCCTTCAAAGAAAATATTTGGACTTCAATTTCATCCTGAAGTGACACATACACCGCAAGGTAAAAAGATTCTAAAGAACTTCGTGAGGGATATATGTAAGTGCCAAGGTTTATGGAATTCTAAAAATATCATTACAAAAAATATAGAGGAAATAAAAGAAAAAGTAGGAACGGATGAAGTTTTATTAGGTTTATCTGGTGGAGTTGATTCAGCGGTTGTTGCAGCACTTTTATCTAAGGCCATTGGTGATCAATTGACCTGTGTTTTCGTTGATAATGGCTTATTGAGGCTTAATGAAGGTGATCAAGTTATGAGTACCTTCAAGGATACTTTTGGAATTAGAGTAAAGAGAGCTAATTCAGGGCCACAATTTCTTAAGGATTTAAAAGGTAAAAAAGATCCTGAACTCAAAAGAAAGGCCATAGGTAAAACTTTTATAGATGTTTTTCTTAAGGAGGCCAAGAAAAGTAAGAAAATAAAATGGTTAGCTCAAGGAACTATTTATCCTGATGTTATCGAATCAGCAGGAACTCAAAGTGGCACAGCTCATGTCATTAAATCGCATCACAATGTGGGAGGTCTTCCGGACTATTTAAACTTACCAGTTATTGAACCACTCAAGGACTTATTTAAAGATGAAGTGAGAAAGATAGGATTGGAGTTAGGTTTGCCTCGCGAGATAGTGTTTAGACATCCTTTTCCAGGCCCAGGACTGGGTGTAAGAATCTTAGGTGAGATAAAAAAAGAATATATAAGAGTCTTACAGCTGGCAGATGACATATTTATAGGCGAGTTAGTTGAGGAAGGGTATTACGATAAGGTCAGCCAAGCATTTGCAGTATTTCTTCCAGTTAAATCCGTTGGAGTAGTAGGTGATTCAAGACGCTACGAATACGTTATAGCCCTAAGGGCAGTAGAAACAGTAGATTTTATGACGGCTAAATCAGCTACTTTACCGCATAGTTTTTTAGAGAAAGTTTCAAACAGAATAATGAATGAGATACCTGAAGTTTCTAGAGTAACTTATGATATTTCTAGCAAACCACCATCTACTATTGAGTGGGAATGAAAATAGTCAATAAAATCAATAACTTATGAAGATTATAACATGGAATTGTAATCTTAATTTCTCTAAAAAATTCGAAAATATAGAAGCATTTCATGCTGACATAATCATCATTCAAGAATGTGAAAGATTAAGAACAGATTTCTTTCCTAATCATGATTTCTTTTGGACTGGAAGAATTGAAAACAAGGGTCTTGGAATTATGGTTTCAAAATCCACAAAAGCAAAAGTTAGTGATTTGCATAATACAAGGTTGATAAATTTTCTTCCCATTGAAACTGAAGGTTTAAATATCTTAGGAGTTTGGGCATACAACCATAGAGCAGCAAAATTTGGAAATGATGTCAGTGGTAATACTTCTGATGCATTGTCGTTTTATAAAAACTGGTTAGCAGAATCTGAGGTTTCAATTTTCGGGGGTGATTTTAATAATTCTGTTGTATGGGATAAGGGTGATAATGAAAATAATTTTTCTAACATTAATTCTTCTTTAAATAATTTAGAGTTTATGAGTATTTATCATCATTTGACAGAAGAGGATTTTGGTAGTGAAAAAGACCCAACCTTTTTTCATACGAAAAAAGAAATTAAGTCTTATCATATTGATTATCTTTTTTTAAAAGGAATGGAAGTGAAAACTCTTGATATTGGATCTTATGAAGATTGGATAAAATATAGTGATCATGTGCCTTTGATATGTGAGATTAAAAATTGATACAAAGTAGATACAAACTTTTTTTAGATGCCTTTGTATCAAGGGTTTCAGGGCATCGTTTTACTGAGTGGGAGTAGTTTATAGTTTGTAAAATGTTGATTTATGAGGAGTTAAATTCATGAGTATTTATAAAGATAAAAAAGTTCTAATCACCGGTGCATCGACTGGAATAGGCTCTGCGTTGGCTGAAGAATTAAATAAACGAGGTGCAGAAGTTATCCTGACTGCTAGATCTGAGGATAAATTGCACTCACTTGCTGAAAAATTTAAAGCATCTGGAGGAAAAGCACATGTTTTTCCGGAAGATCTTTCAATTCAAGGTTCTGCTGAAGCTTTGTATAACAAAATAAAAGAGCAAAATTTATCTGTAGATATTTTAATAAACAATGCTGGATATGGCAGATGGGGAGAATTAACTAGTTTTGACAGAGATGATTACGCAGAGATGTTGCAACTAAATGTTTTAACGCTTACAGATCTTTGCCATTTGTATTTGCCTGATATGGTTCAACAAGGTGGTGGTGGCATCATAAATGTAGGTTCTATGGCTTCTTTGGCACCAATACCATATGCAAGTATCTATTCATCTTCAAAAGCATACGTTTTGATGTTTTCTGAAGCCATAAGGTTTGAGTATCAAGATAAAAATATCAGAATTATGGCGCTTCTTCCTGGAGGAACGGAATCAGAGTTTGCCCGAGTAGCTACGGAAAAATCTGAGGAACTAACTGAAAGATATCAAAAACGAGATAACTCAGCATCTGGAATATCTATGCAAACTTCACATGAAGTTGCCCTAGAATGTCTTGAGGGTTATGAAAAAGATAAACAATACGTCTTATGTGGCAGAAGCAATAGAATTTTAAATTTCTTTACTGGCTTTATGAGTAGAAAAGCTGTTCTTAATTTAACAGGGAAAATGTTTAAAAGCGTGGCTGGTTGATTGTTTCACTCGAGAAGTTACAAAAAACGTAACTATTGAGTGGGAATGAAAGTTTTTAGATGGGGCTCAAGAGCTTTGGATATGTTTCCAGAGGACAATGCTCTGCATAAAACGTATAACTATCAGGGGAAAGTTATCATCATAGGCGCTGGGGCTTCAGGATTGGCTGCAGCAAAAATATTACAACGAAATAATATTGATTATCTTATTCTTGAAGCTTCTAGCAGATATGGAGGGAGACTAAAGGAAAACAAAACTTTGGCGGATTTTCCAATCGACTTGGGAGCAGAGTGGATACATCATTTGCCTACTGTGTTAAATCGTCTTAAAGGCAAATCAGGAGATCAAGTTGATGAGGAAACCGTTCCTTACAATACTTTTTATAAGTTTGACAAAGACTTTGGCTCTAGTTCATATGGAAAGATTTTTAGCTGGCTAAATTCATCCATAATGAAATCACTTTTTTTCTTTAGATTTAAATTTTTTCCTGAATTTAAATTTAAGAATTCCTCGTGGTTTAATTTTGTAGACAAAAATTTTGCCGAAGAGGTGAAAGACAAGATCGAATTTAATTCTCCAGTTACACAAATTGACTACTCTAAAGATAAAGTGGATGTAGTAACTAAATCTGGGCAGGTTTATAAAGCAGACAAAGTGCTCGTTACTGCATCTATTGGTATCTTGAAATCTGAATATATCAATTTCATTCCTCATCTCAGTAAAGAAAAGCAAGATGCAATGGAATCTATTAATTTTATGCCTGGATTTAAGCTAGTAATGAAATTTTCAGAAAAATTCTATTCAGATATTATTATGTGCAAAGCCAAAACAGGAGAGAAAGGATATTATGATATGGCTTTCAAAAAAGATTCTAAAAATCACATTTTGGGTTTACTTGTTCAAGGAAGCGGAGTGGAGGATTTTTACTGTTTAGAATCTGAAGAACAAATAGTTTTAAAAGCCTTAGAAGAGCTTGATAAAATTTATGAAGGAAAAGCATCAAAGACATATACGGGAGAATATGTCTTTGAAGACTGGGGACGGCATGAATTTACACTAGGAACTTGGATAGAGTCGTTTCAAATTAATCAATCAATAATCCAAAAACTAAATGAACCATTGAATGGTAAGGTTTTCTTTGCAGGTGAACTTTATGACTTACACCATCAGCTAGGTGTTCCTGGAGCTATAGTCTCTGGATATCACTCCATCGATAAACTTTTGACAAACCTATAACCATGCTTAAAGAGTTACAAAAAAGTTACAAAGTTAAAAAAATGCCCCTGAAAAACTGTCTTTATATGAGTTTCAAATTTGGTTACTACTGAGTGGGAATAAAGTAAATATTTAAGGCAGCATGAGAAATCTAATGCAAGTACTTAAACTGCCCACCAGTTGGTGGAAAAAGCTAGTCCTATTTGGGCTGTCTGCTTTTTTTATATATACGGGTGTACATCATTTTGTTAATCCAGACTTTTATTTGTCTATTATGCCTCCAGCTTTTCCTCTTCATGCAGAGGCGGTTTATATCAGTGGTTTTTTGAAGTGGCAGGAGGTTTCTGTGTCTTGATCCCTCGCTTGCGCAGAATAGCTGGCTGGGGATTGGTTGCTCTTCTAGTTGCTGTTTATCCTGCTAATATTTATATGGCTATAACACCTGAAGCATTTCCAGATATCCATGTTGCATTGCTCTATGTTCGTCTTGCATTCCAGTTTGTGTTTTTCTATTGGGCTTTCTCAGTTACACAACCAGCCTATAATCCTGCTGATCAGTAAAGTATATAAATATTAAGTGAATACTAAATCCAATAGCTTTGACGAAGTCTACGAAGAAATCGTTGATTTATTTACTGAGGAAGATGGCAATCAAAAATTTATTTTTTTAACTGGCGCAGCTGGGACCGGAAAAACCACTTTGTTACAACGTGTAAAAATCCAAGTAGATAAAAAAAAGATGGTTGTTGCACCAACAGGGATAGCTGCTCTTAATATTGGAGGTACTACCATCAATTCTGCTTTCAGAATTGGATTCGACATAATTCCAGAAATTACTAAATCCAAAGACCCCAGGTTTGGTAAACTACTTAAAAATCTTGAACTTTTAATAATTGATGAAATTTCAATGGTAAGAGCTCCCATGTTGGATGCTGTTTCCAAATCATTACAAATTCATAGAAAATCAACTGAGCCTTTTGGAGGAGTTGATGTGCTTGCCTGTGGTGATCTTTTCCAATTACCTCCTATAGTAAAACAACATGAAGAAAGGGCAGTGTATGAGAAGTACGACTCAGTCTATTTCTTTGATGCTCACAGTTTTAAGGAAATAGAAGGAAAAATATTTTATGAGTTAACAAAATCTTTCAGACAAGAAGAAGATGTTAATTTCTATAATTTGCTCAATAACATTAGATTAGGTCAAGATTTGGAGACAACAATAGATAGAATTAACAACCATTGTTTTGATTCAACACTGGAAGTAGATCCTTTTATGACACTGACTTCTAGAAAAAATAGGGCAGAAGAGATTAATCATCTTAAATTGTCTCACAATGACAACCCTGAAGAGGTTATTAAGTCCAAGGAATTCGGGGAATTAAAAGAAAATGACCTTCCTGCACCAAGAGAATTAAGAATAAAGAAAGATGCAAAGGTTATGTTCATAAAAAATGATAGTGAAGGACGATGGGTTAACGGCACTGTCGGAACAGTCTCTGAATGTTTAGACAAAAAGAAAAAGTGCATCAAGGTAAAAGTTGATGGAAAGACTTATAAAGTAGAAAGAGAAGAATGGAACAAAGTGAAATTTACTTATGATGATGACTCTGACGAGGTTTTAGAAGAGGTAGTTTCTTCATTTAAGCAATTCCCTATTAAATTAGGGTGGGCTGTAACAATCCACAAGTCTCAAGGGTTAACTTTGGAAAGTTGTTCGGTTGACCTAGGCGATGGAGCTTTTGCAACCGGTCAAGCTTATGTAGCCTTAAGTCGTTGTAAAAATTTAGCTTCTCTAACTCTCTTTAGAGAATTAAAAGTATCAGATGCACTAATAGATCCTGATATTCAAGATTTTCATAGAAAATATTTTTAAGTAATTATCTAGTTTAAAATAATTCTTCTTTTAAGGAGAAAAGATTTGATACCTTCTTCAGTTTGGCTTCAATATACTCACAACAAACTTTATTAAAGTGCCCTTCAAATCTTTGTGCTATAAGGGTTTCAAGATAGACTACTATTGAGTGGGAATAAAATGACAAAAAAAATTATAAGAATTTCTGAAAGCCAAGTACCTGAAAGACTGAGAGGTAGTCGATCTAAAATTTTGAGAAAAATTGCTAGATTTGGAATAAATATATCTGGCTGGACTATAAAGGGAAATATTCCTAATCAAGAAAGAATTGTAATAATTGCTGCCCCTCACACTTCAAATTGGGATTTTATTTTGGCAATGCTAGCGATCTTGGGATTAAATATTAAGGTAAGGTGGCTTGGAAAAAAATCTATATTTAAACCTGGTTTTAAATTATTTTTTGAATGGTTAGGTGGAATTCCTGTCTATAGAGATGATCCATCAACATTAATTGAAAAGGTTGTAAATATAGTTAAAAAAGAAAAAAGTATTGTCATTGCTATGACTCCTGAGGGCACCAGAAAGAAAGTAAAAAGATGGAAAACAGGATTTTTAAGAATTGCAAAACAAACACAGTCAAAAATATTATTAATTTCTATAGATGCACCAACTAAAAGTATAGAAATAGGTAAGATCTTTAATCCTAGTGGTAATAGTGAAGAAGATTTAGCATATATTCAAAATTACTATAGTGCCTTCAGAGGTATAAATCCTCAGTTACTATTTCCTGATTAAAGAATATGAAAAAAAATAATGATTAAGAGAAAATTTTCTATAGTTCTTTTACTTATATTTTTATTTCAACCAGTTTTATCCGAACCAACTGGAGAAGGTTTTACTCTTAAAGTGCTTAAGAGGACTGGTGAGAATCTTTTTTCGAATCTAGCATACGAGTGCAATGAATGTACTTTTGAGCAGTTTAAAGATTTAACCTTGCCTAGGGGCTGGAGAAAAAGCCCAAAACAGATCATTCTTCCTGATGGCGAGCTTTTGAATCACCTTTCTTTTGAAGGAATTTCTGGCTCTTTAGACCTCATTCCAGAAATACCTGGAGATGAATTCAAACTTATTGCTAAAACACTTGCAGGCAATATCGTTGATATAAGTTTCTCAGGAATAATGGTCGAAACAAAAGTTATGCGTAATACCATTTTGAGATACCCAGCAGGTAGTCGCGTTCATGAGCTTATTGATGA
The DNA here is from genome assembly GCA_045563675.1 of Gammaproteobacteria bacterium. Classification (GTDB taxonomy): domain Bacteria; phylum Pseudomonadota; class Gammaproteobacteria; order Magnimaribacterales; family Magnimaribacteraceae; genus AEGEAN-183. Next base: position 214,130 of record JBJLIX010000001.1, on the reverse strand, counting down.
AGATGGGAATATTTATGTTCTATTTGCTTATGAAGTTGACTCAGCTGATTTTGATAGATCATTTTTTGAAAAAATTGACGTTCTCTCAAATTATCCGCACCCGAAAGGTTGGTCATATTTATCAAGAATTTTAAATGAAGATCTAATATTGAATCCTAATGGTATTGCAAATGTCCTAGCAATTCAGTCAGAGACTTCATCGGTATGGGAAAAAAGATGATTTGTTCTGTAGAGCAAAACTTAGAGTAAAGAAAGATATAATAAATTGGTACAAACTAGATACAAACTGAGTGAGAATGAAAAAAAATATCAAAATGAAAGAACTAAAATTTCTATCACTAGTCTCATTAATCCTCTTTTTCCTTGGATGTTCTGAAGATAACAAACATGAGTCATCACAAATCTCTGAAACTGAAGACATACTCTTGTCTTATGAGCTTAGTGTTGAAGAAAAGTCTTTGGCACATCCAATCATACTTCCTGGTGCGCCAGGAGAAGATTCAAAGTTAATTGACCCAGAATCGGCTACTAACATTGCAATTACCACCTATGTGGATGCTGATGTAAATTTCCTTCAAGGAATGATAATCCATCATCTGCAAGCCATAGTTATGTCCAATATGGCAGATAAAAGAACTAATAATAAAACCATAGTTGATCTTGCAAATAGAATCGATGCCTCTCAAGAAGACGAAATTAGTTTTATGGAAAATTGGCTTAATTCAAGAGATGAAGATATCTCGGTTAACCATGGTGACCATCACATGCATATTGGTATGTCTGGTATGGCTAGCGAAAGTGAATTAAAGGAACTTGAAAACTCTGAGAGTACAGATTTTGATAAATTATTCTTACAACTAATGATCTCCCATCATGACGGTGCCTTAAAAATGGTCAAGGATTTAAAAGAATATCCAGGAACAGCTTACGATCCAATCTTGAATGAATTTATCTCTGATCTCGTAAATGATCAAAGTGTTGAAATAGAGAGAATGAATGCTATTGCTGTTAACTTATCCGACGATCCAAGATCAAAATTAAGTCCTGGGCATTATGACGCAGGAGAGGCGATATTAAACTTAGAAAAAGTTGCATCTCTCAAAAAGCCTATAGGGTTTTACAATCCAAATAATCCTAAATCAAAAGGAATAAAGACTTCAGCTGAAAAGGATAAAGATGACAAGAAGGAGAAAACTATACAGGATAAATCTAGATCGCTTCGTTCACCTATCTTAAGTTTTGCAAATACCGACATGGCATTTAGAGATAATGTTCTTGTAGCTGGAAATTATCATGGCTTTAACGTATATGAAATTGATCAAATGGGAGTTCCAGAGCTTCTTTCATCTGTAGTTTGCCCGGGAGGACAAGGAGATGTATCGATTGTCGATAATTTATTAATCATGTCAGTAGAACAAACTAGAAGTCGTCTAGACTGTGGTTTACAAGGCGTTTCTAAAGAAGCAAGTCCTGATCGATTTAGAGGAATAAGAATTTTTGATATCTCAAATTTATCCGAACCTAAACAAGTTGGAGCTGTTCAAACTTGCAGAGGCTCTCATACTCACTCAGTAGTTTCAGGTCAAGATCAAAATGGAAAGATTATTGTCTATAACTCCGGTACTCAAGGCGTAAGAGATGAAGAAGAAATGGAAGAATGTATAGGCAATATCCCAGGTGACAACAGGACAGCTCTTTTCAGAATAGATGTTATAGAAATTCCTGTCGCAGAACCTTCTAAGTCAAGAATAGTAAGTAGTCCCACCGTATTTGCCGATCCTGAAACAGGTGCTTTAGGTGGCCTGTGGGCCGGAGGAGACCATGGGGATGATACTCAAGAGACAAGGCGTACCGATCAATGTCATGACATAACAGTATTTCCATCAAAAGGCTTAGCTGCTGGTGCTTGCTCAGGAAATGGGATTCTTTTTGATATCTCAGATCCATATAACCCACAAAGAATAGATGTCGTTACTGATGTTGGTTTTGCTTATTGGCATTCTGCCACCTTTAATAATGAAGGCACTAAGATCATCTTCACTGATGAATGGGGCGGCGGCGGCAGAGCACGCTGCAGAGCATGGGATCCTCTTGATTGGGGAGCTAATGCCATTTACGACATAGTCGATAACAAATTAGAATTTCGAAGTCATTACAAAATGCCAGCACCACAGTTAGAAACTGAAAATTGTGTTGCACATAACGGTTCTTTAATTCCAATTCCTGAAAAAGATATTTTTGTTCAAGCCTGGTATCAAGGTGGAATATCCGTAATGGATTTTACAGATTCTACTAACCCAAAAGAAATAGCTTTCTTTGATAGAGGTCCTATAGATACTGAATTATTGGTAATGGGTGGTTATTGGTCGGCTTATTACTATGATGGTTTTATCTATGGAACAGAAATATCAAGAGGTCTAGATGTATTTAAATTATCTCCAAGTCAGCATCTAAGTGAGAAAGAAATATTTGAGGCCTCTAAAGCCCTACCTTTGTATGGTCCAAAAGTATTTAATCCTCAACAACAGATACCTCTTGGATGGTCTAGTGGGAATTAGGTCAGAATAGTCTGCGGATATTATTCTATAGATAAACTTCTTAAGAGTTAGGAATGAGGAAAAGCTAATATGATTGATGATTATTTAGAAAGACATTATTCATTTGAAGGCTGTTTTAATTTTAGAGATATAGGCGGGTATCTTAGTCAGAACGGCAAGAGAGTAAAAAAAGGTCTTTATTTTCGAGCAGGAAGACAGGATCGAATGAGTGATAAGGATCTTTCGCAGTTATCGGATCTTAAAATCTCAACTCAAATTGATTTACGTAGACCTGATGAGGTGTTGGAGCAGGGAAAAGGTCCTTTAGAAGCTATGGGTGCTAAATACATAAATATTGCTGTTATCCCTGAAGGAGGGAGTGATCAATTAAGTAGATTAGTAGGCGATACCGGAATCTCAGGTAAGAGGTATTTAGGTTACTTAGAATTTGGTCCTACCTCTTGGATTAGGTTATTTGGAATTTTAGCTTACGAAGATAATTTGCCCGTCGTTTTGCACTGTACAGCAGGCAAAGATAGAACTGGCGTTTCAACAGCTTTCTTATTATCTGTTTTAGGTGTAAGTCGTGAAGTGATAGAGGCAGATTATTTACTAACCAATCTTGATACAGAAAGACAGGCGGATTTCATCGAAAGTACTTTTGGTTATCCTAAGGGTTATGATCGAGAAACTATGATCTCTTTAGCTGGAGTGCCTAAAGATGCTATGAAAGTTTTTTTAGATGGTATGGAATCAAAGTGGGGAAGTGTTGTTGAATATCTTGAGAAAATAGGAGTAACACATGAGCAAATGGATGCAATTAGAACTAATTTTCTTGAGTAAAACTAAATTCTTGGATGAAAAGAATTAAAGTTATTAGCTTTATCTTAGCCTTGATATTAATATCCATAAATATCTTAAAGATAAAAAGTTAGTTAAAGCTCCAATAACATAGGTAAATGCTGCTGCTCTGAGCACAGATCTACAGCCATTAAGATATTCTGTGGGCACCTTTTCTTCTAAAATTGGTAAAGCACGATTAAAACTTGCATCCATTTCTACATCCAGAGTAATTAAATGAACCATAGCTGAAATTATTACAGATAAAACTACAACAAAAAGACAGATCTTTATCAAGCCGAAGGAACCCATGGCTAAAATGATGGGAATTCCCGAATAAAGCGCCCCCCCTCCTAGTCTTGAAATCCAGGAAGTATTTTTTACAAGCTTTGTTCGTTGTTCTAAGGGCATATATTTTTCTTTATGCTGAATAGCATGTCCTATTTCATGAGAAACTATAGAAATAGCTGTTATGCTTTTTTTACTAAGTCTCTCTTCCAAGACCCTAACTTCCTGATTTTCTAAATCATAATGATCGCCTAAGTCTGTATTAGTTATCTTGACCCCTTCTAAATCATTCTCTTTGAGAAGAAGTTCTCCAAACTCTAGTCCAGTAAAAGGCATACTTTCTAGAATCTCATCATTTCTTTTTAATGCGCTGTAAAGCCAAATTTTTGGTAATACAAAAATAAATAAAAATAATAATAGATAAATCATTGCTAGAGTATTTTATAGCTTTGGACAGACAATTTTACGATTTATATAGTAAAAGATAGGTAGAAAGAGCTAGGAAGGTTTGAGAAAATGAGGGAGTGAAAAATTTCAAGACCCCAGCTGCCTGGGATGTAAGTCAGTTAAAATCTAAGAATGACTGGGTTTTCTCGATCACTGAATTAGAAAAAAAACAGCTAACCACATCAATTAAGTCCCTATTTACAGAAGATAGAGGTTTGTTTGACTATTCCCCAAATGAATTTAATTTTGGCTCTAGTTGGAACACTATAGCGAAAGCACTTTCGCAAGCCCATCACGGGAAAGGTCTCGCCATAGTTAGAGGTTTACCTAGGGAGAATCTTAGTCAAGAAGAGTTTAGACTTTTGACTTGGGCTATTGGACTTAGAGCTGGCTTAGCAAGACCTCAAGGGTTAGCTTCACAATATATATCTGCTGTTCGTGATATTGGAACGAATTATCGTGCAGCCAATGGTCGAGGATATTCGTCAAGTGCAGAACTTGATTTTCATGTTGATGTTGCAGATTTAACAATCTTAACTTGTTACAACAAAGCCAAATCAGGAGGTCAAAGTATGATATCAAGCGGAGTAACAGCTCAAAACTATCTGACTAAAGAGCGTCCAGACCTTGCGGAAATAGCTTATCAGTATTTTTATTTTAGTCGCCAAAATGAACAAGCTTCGGATGAAGCGCCTTTCTATAGTCTGCCATTATATGAGGAAGAGAATGGCAACTTATTTTGTAATTGGAATCGGAATAGAGTTCAGTCTGCTCAAAATCTTGAGGGAGTGCCGCCTCTCTCAGAGGTCCAAAGAGAAACAATGGATGTATTAGATGAAATTCTAATGAGACCAGAGCTAATGTATACCACGTATCTAGATCCTGGAGATATACAAATTCTTAATAATTACAAAGTATTTCACTCAAGAACTAGTTATATCGATTTTGAAACTGAATCTAAAAAACGTTGTTTATTTAGACTTTGGCTTGCTCCTCCAGATTCCATAAAGTTACCAGAGAGCTGGAAAGATTTTTATCGGTCGATAGAGCCAGCAACAGTCCGAGGCGGTATACGCGGTCAGTCATATAATAAAGCTTGTACAGTTTTTGATAAGAAGCATGCCAATTTTTTGAACATGAAAGATGAAAATCAGTAAATTAGGAGATATCCAATGATAGAAAATTTCTTACAGTATGGCCAATGGGTGATTTTATTTTTGAGCATCATGAGCTTATATTTGGTTAGTTCCGTTAATCATGAAACAAGATTAAATGGTTATGTTCTTACAGGTATTGCAAGATTTTCTGGAGCAGCGGTTTTTATTTTTGTAGATTTGTTTGCTTTCGTTATAGCTAACCTGATACAAACTTACATTGCCTTTCAGGGCTATTTCAAAAATAAAAAGGCAGGCGAGGAATAGAAAATTGATAGATAATAGAAAAAAATTATAAGGTGCTTTTGAATGCCTGAAATGACGATATTGGGATGGTTCCATACCGTAATGGGAGTTGGAGCAGTGTTAAGTGGGTTTTATACCATACTTAAATATAAAATAATTTCTTTAGATGAGTTGTCTGGAAAGCTATACATCTTCTTAACATTGATCGTAGCTGGTTCTGCTTTAGGGATTTACAACCAAGGAGGTTTTGGTATTGCCCATATGCTAGCTGTGCTCACATTAATTGCTCTTTTAGGTGGCTTTATCATGGAAAAAATAAAGCTCTTTGGACCTTTCTCAAAATACTTTCAGGCACTTGGTTATACTAGCACGCTCTTATTTCATATGATTCCTGCTATTACAGATTTTCTAAGAAGATTGCCTGTCGGAGACCCTTTTATTGATTCTTTTGAAGATCCTTTGTTAGTGAATTTTCATCTAAGCTTTTTGATAATTTATTTCATTGGAATAGTTACCCAGATGTTTTGGTTAAAAAAACATGGAAACTGAAAAAGCTTATAAACATAGTGGCTAATCTCTAAATAATAATAGTAAATAAGCTTGTTATTAAAACTCTCTAAAGCCTTAAACCTTCCTCATGGATTGTGGAAAAAAATAGCTTTATTTGGACTGGCTGCTTTTTTTATAAATTTTGGTGTAGATCATTTTATTAACCCAGATTTTTATTTATTAATCATGCCGCCAGCTTTTCCAATGCATTTGGAGGCTGTTTATATAAGTGGATTTTTTGAGGTTTTAGGTGGTATTGGAGTCTTGATACCAAGATTACGTAAAATAGCTGGATGGGGTTTGCTTTTTCTTCTTATTGCTGTTTATCCTGCTAATATCTATATGGCTATTACACCTGAAGAATTCCCAGATATTTCAATCTCTTTGCTTTACTTTCGCCTAGTCCTTCAGTTCCTTTTCTTCTATTGGGCCTATTCAGTAACTAGACCAGAATTTAATCCAGCTGTAGGACATTAATTTTATTGCGGTTTTGGATAAAGTTTAAAAAATAGCTAAAGGTTTTGCTAATTCAGCAACTCTATTGCCTTCATTATTTATAGTGACATTCAAAGGTAACCACTCTCCTACCTTACGACAAACTACAGCAAAGCATCCTTTTATTTCTAGATTGCCATTATCTAGTTGTCTTATTTTAGATTTATAAGATTTACCTTCTTCAGGGTTGTAAATTTTTCCAATAAAGGTTTTTTTTGAATCTGGTTTTTTATCTATCTCATAGAGAATATTGGAACCTATTAATGTTCTTGTTCTTAAGTTTTTATCCTTATTATTTTCATCCAGTATTAGTTTAGGATCTTCTCCATCTTCAACAAACATATGTTCTATTAATCCACAAATCTTATCCTCACAATCTTTAATTTGGACAATTAATCCAAAGCCATGCCAATAACCTTTTAAAGAATCTTCATAGTTTGAGAATAGAAATTGCGGAGCTACTAGAATTAATAATGCTAAGACTTTTTTCATACTTCAATAATGCCATATAACTGAGTTCTTTTAATGGAATTTTTATAACATTTGTCGAGTTAAGTCAGCGTTGTGTGCAGTAAACCATAATGATTCTCAAAATCCTTAGCATTTCCAATAAGAGAAAAGTAATTTTTTTTTGGTAAATTAACTTCATGAACATAAAAAAAGTAAACAAAATATTAAATGAAATAATGGAGTATGAGCTTGCCGGAGTTGTGAGATATACACACTATTCTCTTATGATAACCGGTCCTTATAGGCTTCCAATAGTAGAGTTTCTTAAGGAACAAGCTAATGAGTCATTACAACATGCCCAACAAGCTGGAGAATTATTGACTGGCTTAGACGGTCATCCAAGTCAGAAAATTGCCAAAATTGTTGAAACCAATAACCACTCAATAAAAGATATTCTGGAAGAAAGTTTAGCTCATGAAATTCATGCTCTAAACCTCTATAAAAAGCTACTAAGCACAGTTGTTGATGAGTCAGTATACTTAGAAGAATACACTCGAGGACTTATAGGACAGGAAGAGAAACATCAGTTAGAACTTAGAAAAATGTTGAAGGATTTTAGCTAAAAGATAAGAGTAACCATTAAGTAGAGAGGAATAAGATTATTAAGTTAAGATAGTTGAATGCTACACTCTAATTATTAACAAAAGGGAGGACTGATAATGAGCATCGCTAGCAAACAGGTAGAGCCCAAACTAGGTAAAAAATCACTTGCTGTAAGAGAAAAGCTTATTAATAGAACAGCTAAATGTGAAGAATTAGCTAGTCGTGGTCAAGATGCTTTAGCTCAAGAAGTTGTTCAAACTGTTGATCTCCCACATCAAATTTATATAGATTCAGCTGAAGGGCCTTACTTAACTGATTTAGATGGAAATCGTTATATAGATTTAACAGCTGGTTTCGGTCCAAACGTACTCGGTAATAGACCAGAACCAGTGCAAGCTGCAATTGCCTCGCAAATTGAAAAGGGTTGGCATTATGGAATTCCAAATGGCCTACAAGCACGACTTGCTGAACTGATTAAAGAGTCATCAGTTGCAGTGGACGAAGTGATGTTCTGTAATTCTGGTAGTGAAGCTACTATGTTTGCATTCCGAGCAGCTCGAGCAGTAACCGGTAAAAAAATTGTAGCCTTATTTGATGGGTCTTACCATGGGATTCATGACTACGCGTTGGTTAAAGCTGATTTTAAGAGCGAACGTTCAACACCTTCAAGCACAACGCTTGGAGCGGGTATCCCTGAAGTAGTTGCAAAAGATCTAATGATGATGTTGCCTTATCGCGATACCAATGCTTACGAACTTATTCGTAAACATAAAGATAACTTGGCACTAGTTGTCATTGAACCAGTACAAAGCTCTAATCCCAGGCTAGATAATCAAGAGTTTTTAAAAGGTTTACATGAAGTCTGCACCGAATGTGAAGTGCTTCTAATGTTTGATGAAGTCATAACTGGCTTTAGGATTGAATATGGTGGTTGCCAGCAGTACTACGACATCAAGCCTGACCTAGTGACTTATGGAAAAGCAGCTGGCGGTGCTCTGCCGATTGGGGTAGTTGCTGGATCTAAAAAGGTAATGAATGCTTTTTCAGGAGACGATAAAACTCCAGCTATCTTTGCTGGAGGAACATTTAGTGGTAATCCGCTCACAATGGCCGGGGGAATTGGCATGCTAGAGTATTTAAAAGAGAATAAAGAGGAGATTTATCCCTATTTGCATGAGCAGGGAGACAGACTAGCATCTGAAATTAATGAATTTTGTAGATCCAATAATATTCCAGCTCAGATAATGAATGCAGGTTCCATGATGCACCTAATTTTTGGTGGTGAGACCATAGAGTCATCGCGCGATATAGATCCTAGTAATTATTCTTTGGAAAAGGAGTTCTATCTACATCTACTTGGTCACAATGTAATCGTACCTGGAATCCATCTAGCGTTCATTTCATATGCTCACAAGCCAGATGTAATTGATCAGGTTATTGAAGCTTTTAAAAACGCCTTTCAGGATTTGAGGGAAGATGGATTAATTTAATTATGCAAGACTAATATCAGAATTGTCTGGGGGGAATGAGAGAAATAGAAGAAAAGACTTTTTCTAATAAATGGTTTGACCAATGGATTCAAACTGATTCTTATCTGGCCTCAGATGGTCATGTGAATAGAATTCCGTTGAGGCTTAGTAGTTCTAATATAATTGTTTACGGAAAGGCACTTCTATCTGAGGTTTTAAAAGAATTTGAACATGAGAATCATCGTCCCGTTACAGTCGGTGGTGATGTACCGGTACAGATATGGTGTAATAATTTTACTGATACTGATTGTGGTCCAACAGATAGTATTAACCCTTATCTAGAGACTTGGTATTCTTTTCCAGTAACAGATAAATCAGATCCAATAGATCTTCCCTATGAGAATCAATTTTCTTACAACGTTATTGCTCCTAAGGCACTTACTTGGTGTCATCGAGTCCTTTGTGGACCTGCTAAAGATGGTTATGCCCTTGGAGCGCTTGCTGCTATTGCTGGTGGAAGAGAAATTTGGGGCTTCCCAAAACACCCTGACTTAGCTGATCTGAACTTTGATTATCCTGATAATAAAAATGTGGTTTTTGAAGCTTCACACCAAGGTAATAAAGTATTGTCTCTATCTGCTAGGCTTCCTGAAACCAATGATGGTCATGTTGTTGTAGAAATAGATGAAATTACGCCTGAGGGGTCTTGTATTACGCCAAGACAAAATCCACTAAAAGCAAACTTTGTTGCTAAACAAACTCGCTATAAACAAGCATTCTCAGCTACTATGCATTTCTCTCCTTGGGATGAGAATACTGATTCATTAGTTATTTATGATGAAGAATTGTATTTTGGAGGGCTAATTAAAAGCTGGGAATTTAAGCCAGAATTAAAGATGCACTGTTCTGATTTGCGGATTGTAGCTTTTAAACCTGCAGGATGGGATTCAAATTTTAAAGGCTAATAATTGATTCAATTTTAAAAATTATTAGTTGATAAAAGAAAAAAAAAGTTCAAAATGGCGTCGTGAAATTTTTTAAAAAGAAATATTTCATTCTTTTAGCAGGGTTACTCTTTGTAACTTCTGTATCTTCAGACTCTTTTTTACATGAGTTTTCTGATGATTTTTCTTATGAATCAGAATGCCATTTATGTATTATTGAAATAGCTGAAGAGAATCAATCTTTTACTATTCAAAACAAAGTTTTCGAGATCTCTATAGACATAGGTTATCTAAATGAAGATTTTGTTTTAATTACCCCCAATAGCTATTACTCAAGAGCACCTCCTAAAAATTAAATTTTTCTTTCTTTAAATTTTAATTTTTACAGGAGGTAGTATGAAAAACTACAAATTCGCACTTATACTAATTAGTGCTCTTACAACAAATATATTAGTAGCAGAAGAAGAACTAGAGGAAGTTGTTGTTACCTCTTCTTTTGTTGATCAAATATTATCAGATATAGAAAATCCACTTCATATAGTAAATGGAGACAATATATCCTCTTCGGCTTCGCAAAGTTTAGGTGAGTCTATAGACGACTTATTAGGTGTTTATTCTACTGATTTCGGATCTGGAGTAGGACAGCCTGTTATTCGAGGCATGTCAGGCAGTAGAGTGAAAGTACTAAATAATGGAATGGTGATGAGAGATGTTTCAGGACTAGGAGCAGATCATATTAATGAAATTGATCTGAATAATATTCAACAAATCGAGATTGTTAGAGGTCCTTCCTCATTACTTTATTCCAATGGATCAATTGGTGGGATAGTAAATATTGTTGATAACACCATTGCTAGAGTAGATTTTATAAAACCAGAGATAAGGCTGGGTGCGGAGTCTCAATCAGTTAATGACGGAGATGCATATAACTTCTCCTTTCAAAATAATATTGGAGGTTTAAATCTAAGCCTAGCATATAAAGATTTACAGTTTGGTAACTTTGATATCCCTCATGGTGCTGTTATTCACAGAGAGGAAGAGCACCACGATGATGACCACGATGAGGACCATCATGAAGAGGAGGAGGGCCATGAAGAGCATGAAGAAGATATGAGGTTCTTAGCCAATTCAGATTTTGAGTCAAAATCTAGAAGAATAGGAATTTCTAAAACTGGAGATTGGGGTTACTTTGGGGTGTCTTCTAACAAAATTGAAAGCTTATATGGAATCCCTTTTCATGGAGAAGGACATGATGAACATGGACATGAAGAAGATCATGATGAAGATGGTCATGATGAAGATGGTCATGATGAAGAAGGGCATGAAGATGAGAGAATCTTTTCTACAACGAATTCTGATATTCTCAACCTAGAAGGTTCTTATACGCTTAATAACTCACTTGTTAAGGAAATAAGCTATTTCTTCAGAGATACTGACTATTCTTTAATGGAGCAACATGCAGAAGCTGAAGAAGAACATGAAGAAGATGGCCATGAAGATGAGCATCATTCTGAAGGCCCAACTGAGTTTAAGAACATTGCAAAAGAGTATGGAGCTATTTTTGACTTGTCTAATGATAGTCTTTTACAAAAAATGGTAATTAACATAGTCAGTGAAGATCTTTCTATTATTGGAGCTGAAGCTTTTATGAATCCATCAGACAATAAGGAAAATTCTTTTGGTTATTACATCAGTAAACAGCTTAATAGAGCCCATTTAGATTTTGGTATTAGGCATGACAGAATATCTAGAGCAGGGTCTCTAAGTCATGAGGAACATGGTCATGATGAAGACCATGATGAGGATGGTCATGAAGAGGAAGAACATGAAGAAGAAATGGAGTATTTTGATAGAGATATTAACAATACAAGTTTAGCTTTAAGTTTAGGAGCCGATATTAATGACAATTTAGATGTAAGTTTTAGTTACGCTAGAGTTGAAAGAGCCCCTTCTGCAGTAGAGCTATTCATGAATGGTCCTCATTTAGCAACTTCTAGGTTTGAAGTTGGTAATACCACTTTAGATTCAGAAACTTCTAATAACGTAGATATAACTTTTAAGTATCAAAATGAAGGCTTTTTTGGTGAATTTACATACTTCAGAAATGATGTAGATAACTATATTTATCTTCGAGATGAAACTGAAGAAGAACATGAAGAACACGAAGAAGAACATGAAGAAGAACATGAAGAAGAACATGGAGATCATGAAGGTTTAATTCTAGCAAATTACCTGCAAAGGGATGCTGAAATTAGAGGGTATGAATTTCAGTTTGGCAGAACTATGGACTTAGCAAGGGGTACCCTAACTTTATCATTTGGTAGAGATTCACTTTTGGGTGAGTTTAAAGATGGAAGCAATATTCCAAGAATAGTTCCAGCAAGGAATATTTACTCCATATCTTACTCAGAAAATGATTTAGAGTTAAAACTAAGTCTAAAAGATGTTCAAAAGCAAGATGATATTGCAGAGAGTGAAACTAAAACTGAAGGTTATGATATGTTAGATCTTAGAATTAATAAGACATACAGTCTTAATAATGACAGTGATTTTAGCTTCTCCTTATTTGCCAAGAATCTTTTAGATGAGGCCGCAAGAAACCATTCTTCTTTTGTGAAAGATGAAGTTCCTTTACCAGGAAGAAATTACGGAATTAAATTTAATTATAAATTTTAAGGTTTCCCCCAACTATGGCTGCGATTTAATGATTAATGAATATATTCTATTTAAATCGGGATCCTAAAATTGCAGCCATAGAACATAGCGATAAACATTGTGTAAAGATGATATTAGAGTATGCACAGATGTTGTGTACCGCCCATAGAGAGCTTGATGGTGATGAGATTGCAGATAAACTCTTTATGTATAAAAGAACCCATCTAAATCATCCCAGCACAGTTTGGACACGAGAAAATAAAAAACATTATGATTGGCTATATGATCTCTTTGCAGCTCTATGTGAGGAATATACTTATCGATATTCTAAAGTCCATAACTCTGATTTAAAATTTAGAGATATTTTAAAAATTTCACCAAAAAAAATTCCTAATAACAAAGCTTTTAAACAACCTCCGCAATGCATGCCTGATAAATATAAGTGTAAAGATTCAATAATTGCTTATCAGAAATTTTACTTGGGCGAGAAAGCACATTTCAGTAAGTGGAAAAAAAGGGAAGTACCAAAATGGTTTAAATGCTGACTAAAGCTGAATAGTTGTTAATAAAGTTCTATGTTAGCTAAATCGAGTTCAGCCTGAAAATCTTTTCCGTAAGCTACTAACCCAATAGATTTAATCCTAGAAGAATTTAGTTTGGTTGGAAGAAATCTCCTGCTCTTTTTAAAGTCAGAAAAGGGTAGACTAACTTGCTTCCATTCTCCTGTAGCTTCAAAAGATATGTCGTAATAATCCCAAGGGAAAACAGTAGCTGTAGTTCTTACATGAATATAATATTTATTATTATTTCCTCTGACCTTTATTTTAATACCTTCATAACTTTTTCCTTGAAGGTCTAAGTTTGTCCTGAATTGGATGAAGCCTCCATTATTCGCCGTACTTACATTGCCTTCAAGCCTATAGAAAGAAACTTCGTTATCTTTTAATTCAGAAAGCTTTCCCTTAGACAAACCTCCCATAACATCATCACCGAACATATTCCATTGAGCTTTCTCATCCTCTAGATTGTCAATCATATATTTCCCTTCTCCCAAAATAAAAGTCGTTAAGAACAAGCTTAAAAGTAATAGTATTTTTTTCATTTTTTTTCTCTTAATAAGTATTTATTTTAATTTAGTATTTAGTTTCAACTTAATTACTCCGAGAAATGGGATTTTGGTTTAAATCTAACTTCACCCGAAGAAGAACTAGCTCCATGATAACCTTGGTCTGCTGGCATGTAGAAAGTTAACCCAGGATATTCTTTAAACTCGTGAGCATGTTGACTACTGCCAGCATCTTCTGTCCTTAAGTAAACTTTATGGGTTATTCCTGAAGCTCCTTTGTATGGTCCAACCGAGACTGTTCCATTAACTTCTAAACCAAGACTTCCAGAGGTAATATCAATTTTATCCTGTTCATAATTATTAACTATTTCAATTTTTCCATTTGTGTACATGCCTGAATGAACTCCACAATGAGGATAAAGTATTTTTGGAGTATTAACACCTACTTCGAGTGTATAAGTAGTTTGATTCCAGCCTTGACTGGACCCTATATTATTTGCCCCAGAAGTATCATCTCTAGAAGTAGATATTTCAAAAGGATGAGCTGCAAAAACACTACTGTTTAAAGGGTCAAATTTTATAGTATCACCAACACGAGCGTAAATTATTAGTGCAGTTGAATCAGCATTTACGCCATCTACAGAGTAATAACTTGAACCATTATTACTTACCGTATAGTTGGTTTTATTTATATTTTCTTCTACATCCAATAATGAATTTGAAACTAAAGACCCTTTGTTTTCTATATATGTAAGAGTATCAAAGAATAAGGAGTCCAACTCAGTTTGGTCTATTGTTCCATCTACTATTTTACTCAGTGTTGTTTGCAATTCGCTAGTACCAACTTTTGTCATTTCATTATGCAATTGACTTACTTCATCGATATATATTTTTTGTAGGTATGAGGACAGACCAGCTGATAGATTCTCTAATATTGCGTTAGTAAGTGTAAAGTTATCAAAACCCCAACTTTCTATCATTTTCTTAATAAATGTTGTATCTCCTAAAGAAGTCTCACTACCAGTCCGATTAGTTAAAGCATTCGAAATTTTATATTCCACTGAGTCAGTCAAAACATCTTCTGTTTCTTTTGGATCTATGCTTTTTAGAGCCTCTATAAGAATAAATAGTTGATTGTCTATTTTGGCTACTTTTTTAAAGGCAGCTGAGTCTAAATTACTATAGGGGTCATTAAATCTAATCATAAAAGTGTTATCGATACCAAGATGTTCTTTAATGCCTTGATAAGAGCTATTCTGGTTTTTCTCAACCAATGTACTGAGAGGCGAGACCACTAGACTTTCATCTCTGACAGGGTCTTTAAGAGACATTCTTACAGATAGGGAATCAAAATTCTGATTAGTGCTTGGATCAAATCCCCCCTGAGCAACTAAAGTACCTTCTGTTGAATCGGAAACTTCTAAAGAAAACGTCCCATCTTGGGCAGAAGTTACAGAGTTTACAATTCCATCACATCCTGAATCCAGTATGCTTTCAAAGCAAACAGTAGCACCTTGGACTTTATTCCCATAAATAATCTGACCTGAAAAACCATCAAAAACATTATTCACTACTACTGTAAAATCTTTTGAAACTGTAGCTGTTCCATCGGATACTGAGACGGTTAGTTGATATGAGTTATCAGCATTGATATCACTAGGGTTATCATAATCTGATACTTCTATAAAATTTACTACGCCAGATCCCGAAATAGAAAACAATGACCCATCATCTCCGCTCAATGAAAAAGTAAGAGAGTCACCATCAGGGTCATCCGCATTGACTGAAAACGCTGTGGTTTGATTTTCATTTACTTCATAGATTTCAGTTGAATTATTTATAGAAGGCATGGAGTTAGAAGTAGTATTTCCTGTTGAGTTATTACTATAACTGGTGTCTGAAGATCCCCCGCTACCTCCACCACCGCCGCAAGAAATAAGAAGTAAATTAATTAGAAAGAAAGAAAAAACTTTTAAAAGGTGCATAGAAAACTCCCAAACAAAAAATATAATTTACTGGGCGTTTACAGTATGTAAGAAAGAAGGGTGTCCCCTAAATCCAAGACTGCACCAAGACAGCATTGCTGGGCGCTTGCAGTATGTAAGAAAGAAGGGTGCCCCCTAAATCCAAGACTGCACTAAGACAGCTGGATATATTATTTATATAAACGGAGATTTTTTCAACATATTTCTCTGTGTTATAAGAATAGTATCTAGTTTTTGAAAAGAGAAGATACAACTTTCTTGTCTTTACACATTACAATGCTTGTTGGATGATTAATGGAACAAAGAGACTTTAAACCTTTTGGAACTATAAGCGCACTAAGTCTAGGAGGTGGTGGGATAGGTAATGTTTGGGGAGAAACCTCCAGATCAGAATGCATTTCTGCTGTGAACTTAGCAATTGAATCAGGAATAAATCATCTTGATGTAGCCCCTATGTATGGAAAAGGAGAGGCAGAAAGAGTTGTAGGACAGGCAATTAGAGGAAAAGACCAAACAAGATTAAAGCTAACGACTAAATGTAGACTAGGAACAATCTCAGACTCAGAAGTCTATAAGAGACTTAATGACTCTCTTTGTAGGAGTTTAGAAACGATGGGAGTTGATAAGGTTAATTTATTTCTTCTTCACTCTCAGCTAATAGAAGATGATTATCAGTTGCCCCTCCTAAATGAATACAGATCTACTAATGCCACAACTCTTTCGTCTTATTACAATGCTGTAATTCCAGCTTTTGAAATTTTAAAAAAAGAAGGGAAGATAGATCATTGGGGTATAGGTTTGGGACAAGAAGAAGCACTCATAAAAGCTATAAATTATGATCATCCACCTGAAGCTATGCAGTGCGCAGTAAATATCTTAAATTCAATTGGAGCTATTGGGTACATAAGTGAAAATCCAAATCCAAATAGAGTGCTAGCGGAATGTCAAAAGAAAGAAATACCCATTTTAGCTATTAGAGCTGTTCAAGCTGGTGCACTCACTTCTTCTATGGACAGAAAACCACACCCTTCAGGAATGGATCAAGCAGATTTTAATGACTTTGAAAGAGCTTTGCCATTTAGAGAACTTGCTAAAGAATGGGGGGAATCTCCTGCATCATTAGCTCATAGATATGCTTTAAGTGTTGAAAAAGTCAGCTCCGTAATTCTGGGAATTAAAAATCTAAAGGAATTACAAGAATGTATTGATGCTGAAAAAAAAGGTAAGCTTGATTCACACGAAATAGAAACTTTATTAAATCTCTTTAAGGAATAATTATGTCTAGTCCAGTAATAATTTATGGAGTACCCTTTTCTCAACCTGTCAGGGCGGTTCTATGGCTTATGTTATACAAACAAAAATCTTTTGAACTAGTTTTAATCAATCCAGGCTCATCTTCTGAAGGCGGTAGTCGTCATCCTGATTATTTAGCCAAGTTTCCAACAGGCACAATACCCAGCCTTGAAGATAAAGAAACTGGTTTTGTTTTGTCAGAATCTCATGCAATCATGGGCTATCTTTGTAATAAGTATAAATGGACAGATCTATATCCTGATAATCATGAAGAAAGAGCTAAAGTCGATTCTTATTTACACCTTCATCACAGAAATGTAAGAGAGGCTTCAATTGGATTAGTAGCCCCTAAAGTTAGAAAAGACCTGAGTTTTTCTGAAGATTTTTTAAAAATTTCTCATGCCAATATACATAAAGCTTTTCATGCAATAGAGGAGGGGTGGTTGAATAAGTCTCGTTTCCTTGTTGGCGATGATCTAACGATCGCTGATCTGAGTGCTTATGTTGAAATAGGTCAACTACAGAGGAAGTTTACAAATGTTTATGATTTTGAACCATTTCCAAATATCACAAGGTGGTTAGAAGAAATGAATCAAGTTGCTTACCACGATGAAGTGCACACCTCGTTATATGAATTAGGAGATATAAGCACTGAAGCACCTTCAATGGAAACAATTATAAATGCTAATAAAAAAGCTTATGTCACTCTACAAGAAAAAATTTCTGAGATGAAAGAATAATAGAAATGTCTGTAAATATAAGATTAGCAAAATCAAAGGATAAAAATTGTTGTTTAGAGCTTCTTGCTATTTTAGCTGATGCTACATCAGCTTCAGGCGAAGATTTTTTTGATACAGAAACTTTTGAATACCTAATCTCAAATGAGAGGGGCAGTTTAGTGGTAGCTGAAGAGGAAGAAAAAGTTCTTGGAATGGCATCTATTTCTTTTAATTTAGCATTGAGATATAACGGTGAATATTGCCAATTAGAAGAACTAGTTGTTAACGAAGAAGCAAGAGGGAAAAACGTAGGTGGATTACTCATTCAAGAGACTCTCCGGCTTGCAAAAGAAAGAGGTTGTAAAGAGTTTGGACTTTATCTCCTAGAATCAACAAAACATAATCAGGGTTTTTATGAGAAATATGGTTTTGTCAAAATTGGAGCAGAAATGAGGCAAACGCTATAAATTTTTGAAAAAAAGTGCTGAAAAAAAACTTATTCATTATCTTTCTTTCTTTTCTGATCTCGTCCTGCTCTCAAGAGGAAGTAATAGAGGTTCCTTTGGAAGAAGCGCTTGCGGTATTGGTACCGGGAAGTGGCAGTTATAGCCGAACGATTTCAACACAAAATCCTCAAGCTCAAACATTTTTTGATCAAGGTTTACGTTTTGCTTGGGGTTTTTACTTTCCTGAATCTATAGCTTCTTATCAGGAAGCATCTCGTTTAGATCCCGATCACCCGATGCCCTTTTGGGGAATGGCTCATGCAATGGGACCAAATCCTAATTCACGTTATGCAAGAATGCCAGATGACCCGAAAGGTGAGGGACTGAAGGCAATCAAAAATGCTTTAGACAGAATAGACCATGCTAGCCCGTTAGAGGCTAAGCTAATTCGTGCGCTTCATAAGCTTTATGACCAGGAAACAATTCCCAACCAAGATAAGCGAGATCAAGCTTATTTAAATGCCATGAGGAGCCTTAACAAGGAATATCCAGATGATCCAGATATTGCAGCTTTATACGCAGCTAGTTATATGTCCATAAGACGCTGGGATTATTGGGATAAAGAAGGCAATGCTAAATCAGAAACTATTCCTGTTGCAACGGCACTTGAACATATTATGGATAAGGATATGGCACATCCGGGTGTACTACATCTTCATATTCACTTAATAGAAGCATCACTTGAACCAGAGCGAGCTCTCAGGTCAGCTAACTTTCTTGAATCTACAGTACCAATTGTAGGTCATATCGTGCATATGCCTGCCCATATTTATGTCCGTGTTGGACAATATGAAAAAGCTATAAAAAGTAATATACGCTCTCAGGCCGTAGATCAGGAGTTTGCAAAAATTTGGGGAGATAACCCCTTACCAAATATTGGCACATACCCCTTATCGCACAAATTGCATGCAGGACACGCACTTGATTTTGTAAGATATGCAGCTACTGTCCAAGGTAATTACAAAACAGCCAGTGAAGCTTCATGGCAAATGGCTAATAGGATAACTGAAGAAACTCTTATGGTTATGGGTGGACAAAAGCGTGTATCAGCACCTTGGCTGGTATTGAAAATCTTTGGCAAATGGGATGAATTGTTAGATTTAACACCTAATCACAAAGGAACACCTTATCTTGATGGTATTTGGTCTTATTCACTAGGCAGCGCTTATTTAGCAAAAGGCAAAATGGACTCTGCAATTCAGGAACTAGATAAATTAAAAGAAATTGCAAACTCACCAAATGCTGATGAGTATAGGGTAGGAGCAACTCCTGCTTCAGCAGTATTAAAAGTAGCTGCTCTTGGTCTTCAAGGAGAGGTGTTAATGGCCCAAGGAGATCTTCTTGGAGCAGTAGAGGCTTTCAGTTCAGCAGTTGATATTGAAGATCAGAATAACTATACGGAGCCTCCTGACTGGGCACAGCCTATGCGTCACTATTTAGGTGCAGCTCTTTTAAAAGCTGATCAGCCTAAAGAAGCTGAAGCTGTCTATAGAAGAGATTTGAGATGGAATCAGAATAATGGCTGGTCACTTTTTGGTCTTTATCAAGCACTATCTGCCCAAAATAAAAAAGATGAAGCAGATCAGATATATAGTGAGTGGCAGAAAGCATGGTCTTCAGCCGATATAACTCTTACATCTTCTTATAAATAATCTATATAAAAAAAGTGTTTTTACCAAAGGTATTACAATTTTCTTCTTACATTTATAGACACATGTTGTTTGTATCCATATTTTCTTTTGCAGGATACGTTACAGCTATAAATCAAGAAAATACTGCACGAGAGTCAATAGAAGAAGGTGATACTACAATACAGCATCTTCTAAATAACTATTCTGCTTTCAATCTTAACTACCAAGCCTACGAGGTTAAAAATAAAATAGGCTTATCTAATATTGAAGGTTTAGAGGTATTAATTCTTTTTGGTACTTGGTGTCATGATAGCCTTAGGGAAGTTCCACGTATGCTTAGAATTTTGGAATCTGAAGGAATTTTACCCAATCAAATATCTTTAATATTGCTGAGTCTTAAAAAAACTGAACCAAATAGAAGAGACATTTTTTTTAATATACGCAAAACTCCTACTTTTATATTTTTAATGCATGACAAGGAAGTTGGTCGTATAGTTGAAAGCCCTTTAGTTAGCTTAGAGGCTGAGTTAAATAATATCTTTGATATATCAAAAACCTATGAGCAAAAGTAAGCTCAAAATAATACCTTTCGACAGTTCTGATGAGCATTATGAAATACTCTATAGCTTAGAAAAGTCACTCGAATATAAAGTAAAAGATTTTGGATCTGTTGAAATGCTTAAATACTATGCCAAATTGATACCAGAAATATGCAAACCCCAAACAGATCTAATAGAGTTAAATAACGAGATAATTGGTTATGGATATACAGGACATGATTCTTGGGCTTTTGATAAATCCTTATTAGATTCAAACATCACTTTCCCTTGCCAAGAAAATTACCTTGAATGCGCTCAAGAATACTTGGAATATCAAATTGATAATGCAAGGACTATGAGAGAAGTTAGGACTTTTCGAGCATGGTTATTTCAGGGGAATAAATTTATGACAGACTTCTATACCGGAAATGGTTTTAAGAAAACACAAGTTGAATTCATATCAATTATTTCTTTAGAAGATTTTAATAAGGAGAATTTTTCTAGCTACCTTAAAAAATTTAAAAAAAATACTTTTCAGATACAAACTCTAAAAGAGCTTCAAAGGTCTAATGCAGAATGGGAAATTAAATTATATGATTTATGGCACCGTCTAGAAAAAGATGTGCCTACGGATGTTATTGAACCCCAAAGGGATATCAGTGATTGGAAATCACATCATTTAACTCCTTGGTTCCAGCCAGAAGATTTTTATATTGTTTTAGATGGAAAGAAATGGGTAGCTTTATCAACTTATAATAGGGGCGATATGCAAACCAAAACAATTTCCACAGAACTTACTGGTGTTTTACCTGAATATAGAAGAAATGCCATTTGTACAGCTGTGAAAGTTCATGCATTAGATGATTTAAAGAATAAGGGCTTTAAAAAAGTCTTTACAGGTAATGAAGAAAATAATCCCATGTTTCAAATAAATTTGATGTTAGGATTTAAAAAAATAGGAACTGAGATAGGGTGCCAATTAATTCTTTAATCAAAATCATTATTTTTTTATCTTTCTCTGTTGTTTGCATTTTTGGATTTCAACCATTTCAGGTTTCAGTAGATGCCAGTACAACTCTAGTTGAAGAAGAAGGCATCTATACCAATGAAGTTAAAAGATTATCAGATGGGACATATTTAGTTGCAGTTAGAACTGATATGCCAGATGTTAAAGCTGATATGGTTCGTTGGTGGTTTAAAGAATTTCTTCAAACTTCTGAGCACTATAAATTATGGCATCCTAAGGACCATGTCTGGATGAAATGGGAAAACAAGAAACCCGGAAGTATCATAGGGGCAAGTCATTTAGTGCATGAATACATTGGAAAAGATTTAAACAAGCTTAGAATAAATTTTATTAATCCCTCAGAATTTTTTGGTCATGATCCCAACGATATAAATACCTTTGTTTTATGTGCTAAGGTTGGATATCTTTTAGAGAGTTTAAATATAGCAAAAATGTGTCATATTATTAGAGATACAAAAAAAGGATCTGAAATGAGAACTCGTTTTTGGTTAGGACATGTTGAAGAGAGAGATTCAAAAAATAATTTAATTTCTATACAAGAGCTTATTGGAAATACTTCCTTAGCTAGATTATTTATGGTCACTAAAGAGGAGGCAGAAGACTTAAAGACGCATGCAGAAGAAGAGATGAAGTTTTTATCTGAAATACTTCCAAATATATATAATTTTAATAGTACAGTTAAACAATGAAATTTTCACTAATTCTATTATTTCTATTTACTTTCTTGGATGTAAAAGCAGATGAAATAGAAGATCTTTTTCTCAACGATAACCCTACAAATATTTTGTTTTGGAATAAGAAGCAAAAAATTTATGGATTTAAGAATATTGAAAAATTTCTTCCAGTAAAAGTAATAACAAAAGGAAGCAATGCATCTCCTCTTCCAGAAAGATATCTAAATTTTGACGATTTTGCCTACTCAGTAGGATCTAAGTCTTTTGACATAGATGACTACTTCAAAAAATTCAATATTGGTGGAATGATAATTCTTCATCAAGGAAATGTTGTTTTTGAGAAATATGCTCTGGGGAACACAGTTGAGAGTAAATGGATTTCTTTTTCAGTAACAAAATCTGTAACTTCAATGCTGTTAGGGGCAGCTATAAAAGATGGATATATAAAGAGTGTTAATGAGCCAGTAACAAAATATATTCCTCAGTTGAAAGGAAGTGCATATGAAAGAGCCCAGATTAAAGATATTCTTCATATGTCCTCAGGTGTGGGTTGGAATGAAGATTATGAAGATCCTAGTTCTGATGTGAGTATAGCCGCTGCCTTCAATTCTTCAACCCTCTACGATTATCTAAGTAAACTACCTGTGGTATCTAGCCCAGGAGTTAAGTTTAACTATAATACAGGAGAGACTAACCTCCTTGGTGGTATTGTAAGATCTGCAGTTGGAATAGAGCTTTCTAGTTATTTAGAAAAGAAGATTTGGCAACCGTATGGTATGACCAGCAATGCCTTTTGGCCAACAGACATTAATCATGCAGAAGAACTGGGTGGATGCTGTATAACTGCAACTTTAAGAGATTATGCAAAGATAGGCTTATTTGCTTCACAAAATGGAAAGCTCATAGATGGGACGCAAGTTCTTCCAAAAAAATGGATGAAAATATCTACAACAGCATCAAAAGATAATAATTATTATGGTTATCAATGGTGGCTAGATGGCCCAAAATTTGTTTCTTATGCTGCCCTCGGAGTTTTTGGTCAGATGATTTGGATCGATCCGCAATCGGAAATAGTTATAGCTATACAAAGCGCTTGGGATACAGCAGAACCAGACCGCAATACAGCTCTACATCGTACCCAGCTGATAATCTCGATTTATAATAAATTAGTTAAATAGAATGAGCTCTTCAGCTGAACAAGCAGTATCTTGGACTTGTAGATCTACATGGAGGAAAGCAAGTATTAATACTCTTTGGTGTCTATTAGGTTGTTCTATTGGAGACTTTGGTACTATATTTTTCTTCCAAATAACTCAAACTCCTTTCCCTCTTTTCTGGATTATGGTTTTAGCTATCATTAATGGGTTAATCACTTCAGTTTTGCTTGAAACTTATATTTTGTCTAGACAGATGGATCTCAAAAGTGCCTTCAGTACAGCGATGGGTATGTCATTTATTTCCATGGTTGCAATGGAAATAGCTATGAATGTAGTTGATGTAGTTTTTGCAGGAGGGATTTTAGTGTGGTCAGTCATTCCTCTAATGCTAGCAGCAGGTTTCCTCACTCCCTTGCCTTACAATTACTACCGACTAAAAAAATATGATGAGTCATGTCATTAAAGGTTTATATATCCTAAGATATACTTAGTTAAAATTCCTTAATCGAATGAAAAAAATTCTTTTCTTTTGCCTAATCTTTTTTTCTTTTTCTCTGAAAAGTGGAAACGGAGAATTAGCTCGTATAAATGATATTGATATTTGGTGGGAAGGTTTTGGAGATAAAAAAAACCCTCCTGTTCTTTTAATTATGGGGCTTAATACCAATTCCAAATATTGGGATCAAGAATTTATTGACGAGATAGTAAAAAATAATTTTTATGTAATTACCTTTGATAATCGTGATGTAGGTAAAAGTACTTGGATTGGAAAGGAGCCTTTCGCAATGAAAATATTACAATTTATGCCTTTTTTTATTAATGAGTATCTTATTAATAATATGATTGACTTTATGTTAGATGAAGAAGGCAGGTTCAGGGTAGAGGAATCTGAAGAAACTTCAGCTGAATATGATTTAGGAGACATGGCTCTAGATGCGGTTGGTCTTTTAGATTACCTTTATATAGATAAAGCACATATTGTTGGGGCTTCTTTAGGTGGAATGGTAGCTCAGGTTCTCGCTTTAGATCATTCAGATAGAATCTTGACTTTAACCCCATTGATGACTACTCCTGGCTTTGATACTGAAGGTTTACCAGGACCCACAAAATCTTTTATGGAGTCATTAAAAAAATCTTTTATTTTAAATCTTCATGGTGAATATGATGCTGCAGCTATATTGATGGAAACTGCACAATATGGATCAAGATTTTCTTCAGAAGAAGTTATCATTAGAAAGAAAATAAAACGAATACAAGCTCAAGGCAATAACCCTTATAGTCTCCAAATTACTGCAGTTGGGGCAAGTCCAAATAGATTACGTAGACTAAAAGAAATAAAAATACCAACACTTGTAATTCATGGATCAGAGGATCCGTTAATACCCTTAGAACATGGGCTGGTTATAGCTGAACAAATAGAAGGTTCTAGCTTAATGATTATGGAAGGGGTGGGCCATGAATTGCCATTGCAATATATTCCTAAAATAACAAATAGGCTTGTTAAGCATTTTAATTCCATTAATAATTACAGTAATTAGGCATGAGTTACGATACAAAAAAATCACACGAGTTACTTAAAAGAGCTAAGGAAGTTATCCCTGGAGGTATTTTTGGTCATTATAAGTATGCAATAAGAGACACTGGTCCTGTATTTTTTTCTAAAGCTAAAGGTTCACATTTTTGGGATGTAGATGATAACGAATACATAGATCTTATGTGTGCTTTCGGCCCTTCAATCTTAGGTTATAACCATCCTGAAGTAGATGAAGCAGCTAAGACTCAATATGAACTGGGCAATACAGTAAGTCTTGCCTCGCCGGTCATGATTGATCTAGCAACTGAATTAGTTGATTTAGTAGATGCAGCTGATTGGGCTCTCTTTGGAAAAAATGGAGGTGATAGCACTAATCTAGCGGTTATGATTGCTAGGGCAGCCACGGGAAGAGAAAAAATTATAAAAGTTCGCGACGGTTACCATGGAGTTGCTCCTTGGATGCAACCCAAAGGTAGCCCAGGGACCTTATCTTCAGCTACAGACCAAGTTTTAACGGTTGAGTGGAATGATTTAGATTCTTTTGAAAAGATAATATCTGATCACCCTAATGAAGTTGCCTGTTTTATCTCCTCTCCTTATAACCACCCTGCTTTTGCAGACAATGAACTCCCTCAAGAAGGGTATTGGCGAAAGATATCTTCCCTTTGTAAGAAGAATGGAATTATTTTAATAGTTGATGATGTTCGTGCAGGCTTCAGGATTAATATTGCAGGGTCAAATGTAGCTTATGGATTTAAACCAGACCTTATCTGTTTTGGTAAAGCAATAGCAAACGGTTACCCACTTTCTGCCCTAGTGGGGAGTAATGATCTTAAAGACGCAGCTGAAAAGGTCTACTTTACTGGAACTCAGTTCTTTAGTGCTTCACCAATGGCAGCAGCTAAAGCTACTTTGTTGGAACTAAAAAAGTCAGATGCGGCAAATAAGATGACGGATTTTGGTAAGAGATTAAATACAGCACTCATTAAAACAGCTAAAGATTGTGGGTTTAAACTAATTGCTTCTGGAATTCCAGCTATGCCTTATTACCGAATAGATGGGGTTGATAAAGAAACGCATTATTCTTGGGTAGATCATTGCCTGAAAAACGGAGTATATATGACCGCTTGGCACAACCACTTCATTTCTACAGCGCATACAAATGAAGATTTAGTAGCAATACAAGAATCAGCAAAAAAAGCCTTTACAGCCTTAGGTAACTCTAAGTCTGAGAAGGTTTAAAAAAGTACATTTAAGTCTTTTCTTTAGTTATCGGACAAATCTGATTGGTATGTTTCAGTTAGCATATAAACTGATATTAAACTGAATAAAGAAGCTAGAGCAATATAAGCTGAAACCCATATGATGTTGTAATCTGACCAAAGAATAGCAGCTATAGTGGGGGCAAAAGCTCCACCCATTATGGCCCCAATTTGATAGCCCAATGTGGCTCCAGAATATCTAACTTCCGTACTAAACAGTTCCGTGAAAAAAGCAGCTTGAGGTCCATACATCATTGCTAAAAAAACTAGCCCTCCAGCAATAGCTAAAACTATCAGATAAAAATTACCAGTATCTACTAAAGGGAAGATTGCAAAAGCCCAAATGGCTGTTAAGGCTGCCCCAAGCATAAAAATACCTCTCCTTCCGTGTCTATCCGAGTAGGCTGAGAATACAAACTGTATAGGAACCATTATTGCAGAAGCAATCAGTACTGCCATTAACATATCATCACGTGACATATCAGCACTTGTTACTCCATAAGCTAATAAAAACGCAATTAAGATATAAAAAGTAACTTGGACTGACAGGAACGCTCCTGCAGCTAAAGCTATTCTTTTTGGATACTTTCTTAAGGCTTGAAGGATAGGTGAGCTAATAATTGGAGCTGAAGACTTAGACTCCTGTTGTTCTTGAGTTGAGTTTTCTAGTTCTCTAAAAGCTTTGGTGTCTTCAAGGTTAAGTTGTATGTACATACTAATACCTATTAGGACAACGCTAGCTAAGAAAGGGATTCTCCACCCCCAAGTCATAAAAAATTCTTCAGAAACCATAGCGCTGGTAAATATAAAAGCTAAATTAGCTAGAATTACTCCAACCGGTGCTCCTGCCTGAGCATAAGCTCCGTAATAACCTCTTTTGTTATCTGGAGCGCTTTCAGTAACCAATAGCATAGCGCCACCCCATTGACCACCTATCGCAAGTCCTTGAGCAAATCTCAGTATTGTTAAAAGAATAGGTGCCGCTACTCCAATCATTGCGTAGGGAGGTAAAAGTCCTATTAGAGTAGAAGATATTCCCATTAGAAGTAGAGCCATAACTAAAGTCTTTTTCCTTCCTATTTGGTCTCCAAAGTGACCAAAAATTATTCCTCCAACGGGTCTAGCTATAAAGCCAGCAGCAAAGGTAAGGAAAGATAAAATATAAGCAGTAGAAGGATCAATCTCACCAAAAAAGACTTTAGGGAAGACCAAGGCAGCGGCTGCTCCATAAAGAAAGAAGTCATACCACTCTATACTGGTACCAGCAAGGGCAGTCAAAGCTACCTTTCGCATATTAGATCTAAGACGACCGTTTTCTTGTATTTCTAAATTAGACAAGGTTTCTCCCCAAAGATTTATAAGGTTAAAGAGTAACAAGAAAGAAAGTGGCTTTCAAATAAGTAAGAAATATTTAATATCTAGAAATTCTGAAAGCTAATAAAATAACAACTAGGAGAGAGGAATGAAATTTTTTTTATTTTTTATTTTATTTTTAACTAATCTTTTAGTTGCTGATCCAAGACTAGAATTTGAACAAACAGCTTTAGATAAATATGTTCATTCAATTGATGAATCTTTCAATTACGAAATAGTCAAAACAATTTCTGGTGAAGGTGTTACCACTCATATTGTTGATCTTACTTCACAAACTTTTTTAACAAAGAAAGAAATTAATAGAACTAAATGGAAGCATTGGTTAATTATTGTTATTCCAGAAGAAATAAAACATAGAACGGGTATGTTGATTATAGGAGCAGGAGACAATGATGGAAATTTACCTAAAGGAGCTGATCCAGTAACCCTTGAGTATGCAAAAGCAACTAATTCTGTAGTTGCTACTTTAGGCATGGTTCCTAATCAGCCTCTAACTTTTGCAGGAGAAGAAGAACCACGTTGGGAAGATGCGATTATAGCTTATACGTGGGACAAGTATCTGACTACAGGAGATGAAAAATGGCCATTACGTTTGGCTATGACCAAAAGCGCAGTTGCTGCAATGGATGCAATTCAATCAATCCTAGTAGAAAAGGAGGGAGAAGAGATCTTAAAGTTTGTTGTTTCAGGTGCCTCGAAGCGAGGCTGGACTACTTGGACAGCAGGTGCTGTAGATAATAGGGTAGAAGCAATAGTACCTGTTGTTATAGATCTTCTTAATCTTGAACCTTCTTTTAAGCACCATTGGAAAGCTTATGGGTTTTGGGCTCCTGCCATACAAGATTATGTTGATATGAAAGTAATAGACTGGTGGACTTCTCAAGAAATGAGATCTTTAATCAAATTAGTTGATCCATTTAGCGTAAAAGAAAGATTTGAAATGCCGAAATTATTAGTAAATGCAGCAGGGGACCAGTTCTTTCTTCCTACTTCATCCCAATTCTATTTTGATGAACTTCCTGGGGAAAAATATCTTAGATATGTTCCTAATGCAGATCACAATGTATCAAATGGAACTGATGCTCTTGAAACCATCTTGGCTTTTTATGCCAGCATACTAAATCAAGTTCCTAGACCTAAGTTTTCCTGGGAGTTGAGAGAAGATGGAAGCATTAAAGTTATGTCTGAATCAAACGTTCAGGAAGTAATTATGTGGCATGCAACTAACGAAACAGCTAGAGACTTTAGGAAAGATACAATTGGAAACAGTTGGAAACCTGAGGTTTTAAAGCTCAATGAAGACGGGTCTTTTATAGGAAATCCAAGTACGCCAAAAATAGGATGGAAAGCATACTTCTTAGAAATGACTTACAAAACTCCCTTTGGATTAAACTTAAAATTGACCACCCCAGTAAGAGTGACACCTGACACTCTTCCCTTTGAATACCAGAGCCCTAAGAAGCCAAAAAAAGGCTTTTTGTCTAAATAGTACATACAATAATAAAAGGAGATAAAAATGAGTATAAAAATTTATAACTGTGATGGATCAAGAGGGGTTAGACCAATTTGGACATTAGAAGAGATGGGAGTGGACTATGAAGTAGAAATGTTGCCTTTCCCCCCAAGGGTTTTTAAACCTGATTATCTAGAAACAAATATTTTAGGAACGATACCTTATCTCGAAGATGGGGATGTGAGAATGACTGAATCTGTAGGCATGTGCCAATATTTTGTACAAAAATATGGACCTACTGATTTACAAGTACAACCAGATGAAGATGATTTTGCAACTTACCTAAATTGGTTAGCTCATTCTGATGCAACTTTAACTTTTCCTCAGACTGTAGTCCTAAGGTATACCCTACAAGAACCAGGGGTAGCAGATGCCGCAGCAGAAGGATATAGAAGGTGGTTTGTTGCTAGGTTGAGACTACTGGAAAAAACTTTAGAAGATAGGGAATATCTTTGTAGCGACAGATTAACTATTGCAGATATTTGTGTTAGTTATGCTATTCATTTAGCTGGTTCTCTAGGGATAGATCAAGCTTTCAAACCAAATATTAAGAGATGGACTGATATGCTTTTTGATCGAGATGGATATAAAACAGCAGTTGCATATAAATACGAGGAATAATTGACCAAGGTTCTAAAGATATTCTCTTACTTACCCAACCCCAGGGTATGGAAAGCAGTTATTGCTGGAAACTTCTGTGGAGTAAAAGTTGAAGTTATAGGCGACAAACCTAAGGAGTTAGGTAATTGGCTCTGGGATATTAATCCAAGAAAATTAGAAAAAGAAGAGATGACACCAGACAGTGCTCATGTGAGGCTAGGTAAAAGAGGGTTTTCAGGAGCTCTCTATAAAACAGATGATTTTCTTAAAGCTCATCCTTTCGGAACTGTTCCTGCAGCCTTTAGTCCAGATGAAAATGTAGGTATTTTTGAATCTAACAGTATCTTACGTTCAGTAGCTAGGGCAGGTAATACCTCAGGCTTGTACGGAAATAATCACTATGAAGCTTCAAGAATCGATAGCTTTCTTGACGCCAATCTAACCTTTGCCAGAGAAGCTCAAGTCTACTTATTAGAAATAGAAACTTTGACGAAAGCAGGATATGAAAGGATGAAGTTGGCATATGAGTTTTATATTTCTGGTTTGGAGCAATCTTTGTCTAATAACTCTTATATAGCTGGAAATGAATTGACCATTGCTGATATTTCTTTTGTTTGTGATTTTGCTCAATTCTTAAGAGAAGGTCACTATAAGGAAATTTTACAAAGCAAGCACCTTAATTTAATTACCGAGGATGGGCCTAGTGAATTTCCTAGAGTATTTAAACACCTATTAAAGCTTTGTGAACGAGAAGAGTTTTCTTCTGTAATGGGTAATTATTTAGATTGGTACAAAGGTAGTAAAACAGAATGAAGGCTTTCTTAATAATATTTGCGTACTTATGCATTTGGACTACGCCCTTACAAATAATTTGTATTATTTGGGGTTTAGTCATTGTCATTAATACTGAACTTACAATACTCTCTTTAACCAATGAGATTTTTCTGAGTGAGCAGTTACCTTTGATTTATTCCTTTATAAAAACTTTGTTGTATTTTATTTTACCTGATGTATTCGCAAGCTGGATTTTGGCTTTACCCTTTACTATACATCAGTTTATAAAAGCGATGTTTAGTACATGGCTAGGGTTGTGGTTACTTCCCATAGCTAAAAGAATGCCTTAATCTTAAGGGAAGGTTAGTAATTTTATAACTTTTAGAGGTAACAAATATGATTTGTATTAAGGCCAACATACCAAATGACATAAGTGAGATAAATGATGAGCTTAAAGCTATATATCATAGTAAAGATTGTTTTTGTATTTGGGTATTTGAGTCTCGTGAAGACAGAAATAGATTTATGGAAGAAACTATTGGTATGATGCGAGATGAGAGAGAAGTATTTTTTGAAACTAATTATGTTAACGATTAACTAAGGAGGAGATATGTTAAAACTTCATTTTGCACCAAATTCAAGAGCCGGAAGGATTGTTTGGCTTTTAGAAGAACTGGAATTACCTTATGAGATTAATAAGATGGCTTTCCATCCTAAGGATTTAAAATCTGATGAGCATAGAGAAAGACATCCTCTAGGAAGAGTCCCTGTTTTAGATGATGGAGATATTAGAATCTATGAATCTGGAGCTATAGTAGAGTATATATTAGAACGGCATAAGAATGGTGGCCTCAAGCCAGAGGTAGATTCTCCTAACTATCCTAACTATCTCCAATGGTTTCATTATTGCGAGGGTATGGTTATGCCTCCTATAAACACCATCATTGTTCAAACCATACTCCTTCCGCCAGAAAGGCAGGATGAAACGGTTCTTGGACAGGCACAAAGGTTACTTTCTAAGTCTCTAGCTCCA
Organism: Gammaproteobacteria bacterium; assembly: GCA_045563675.1. Lineage (GTDB taxonomy): Bacteria > Pseudomonadota > Gammaproteobacteria > Magnimaribacterales > Magnimaribacteraceae > AEGEAN-183. The sequence continues at coordinate 182,766 of JBJLIX010000001.1, read as the reverse complement.
GTTGAAGAGACCTTAGAAGGGAACGATTATTTAATAGGAGATTTTTCAGCAGCTGATGTAATGCTGGGTCACTCATGTTTTATGAGCAACAGACTAGGTTGTGTAAATGAGGAAATGAAAAATTTAAAATCTTATGTAGAGAGAATTACAGAAAGACCTGCTTTTAAAACCGCTATTGAGATGCAATAAAAATGATTGATTTGAGCTTAAAAGGTAAGCAAGCCGTTGTTACAGGCGCAAGCTTAGGCATAGGAGAAGCGGTAGTTAGACTTTTAGCAGATCATGGAGCTGATGTAACTTTTTGTGCGAGGAATAAGGAAGCAATAAATAAACTTTCTAAATATAAGAGCAAAGCGGGAGGCAAGATTAAAGGTCTCCAAGCTGATATGGGTGAAGAGAAATCAACAAATGATTTCATTAAGGAAATAGAGTCCTCAGGAAAAACAGATATTTTAATAAACAATGTAGGGGCTTCTCCTTCGAGAAACTTTCTTTATATGACTGATGATGATTGGAGATCATTACATGAACTAAATTTGTTATCAGCGGTTCGATGTACTAGAGCCTTTCTTCCGCATATGAGAGAACAGAAGTGGGGAAGAGTAATCATGGTTTCAAGTTCCGCAGGTAAATATCCTGGAGCTGCTCTAGTGGATTATGGTGCAACTAAGGCAGCAATGATTTCTATAAGTAAGTCCTTGTCAAAGAAATATGGACGTGATGGAGTTCTTATAAACTCTGTTCTACCTGGATTAATACATACAGCTATGTGGGAGAGGGCTGCAAACGAAATTGCTGAATCAATGGGAACAGACGCCAAAACAGTAATTGAAAACAATGGAAAGGGAGTTCCTGTTGGGCGGTATGGTACTTCTGAAGAAGTAGCGGCCTTAATAGTCTTTCTTTGCTCAAATGCAGCTTCATACATAAGTGGAACTTCCATTGAGGTTGATGGTGGTCAAGCAGGTCATATATAGGATATAGGAGTAAATATGGAAGTAGGAAAATTAGGAGTTTGGTACTTTTTTGATGCAATGTCTTCTCAGGATGCTGCTGAAACAGCTAAAAAAATAGAGTCTCTAGGCTATTCAACTCTATGGATTCCAGAGACAACAGGTAAAAATCCCCTGGTATTGAGCTCTTGGCTTTTAGCAAATACAGATAAATTAAATTTAGCTACTGGTATAGCTAATATCTATCATCGCGAGCCTGGAGTGACTCTCGCTGGTCAAAAGACTCTAACAGAACAATCAAATGACCGTTTTCTACTCGGACTCGGAGTATCACATAAGCCTCTAGTTGAGGGAGTAAGAGGTTTAGAGTATGGACCTCCAGTTGCTACCATGAGGAAGTACTTAGAGAACATGAAAAGCTCTCCTTATACAGCATCAGCCCATGAAAAAGAATCACCAACGGTGATAGCAGCTTTAGGACCAAAAATGTTAGAACTTGCTGCGGAGATGTCAGAGGGAGCTCATCCTTACTTTACTTCCCCAGAGCATACTGCAATGGCAAGAGAACGATTGGGTAAAGATCCTTGGCTTTGTGTTGAACAAAAAGTTGTATTGGAAGAAGATGCCACTAAAGCACGAGAAGCTGCTAGAAAGGTTGCTCTTATTTATCAGCCACTCCCTAATTATAGAAATAATTGGAAAAGAATGGGGTTGACTGATGAAGATATAGACTCGCTCAATGATAAGTTTATTGATACAACATTTGCTTGGGGTTCAAGTTCCAAGATAAATGAAAGAATAAAAGAACACTTTGATGCTGGGGCCGATCATGTTTGTATTCAGCCAGTAAATCCAAACGGTGATATGACGGCATTGCATTGGGAATGTCTTGAAGCTTTATCTCCTTAAAATCTTTATTTTATGAATGGTTTTTGCCATTGTAGAAAAGTTCAATTTAAAGTTGAAACTAGTAAACAGGATATTCTTCAAGGTATCTATAGGTGTGATTGCTCGTTGTGTACTAAGAAAGGAATAATCATGAAAGCAATACCTAAAGAAGACTTCCAGTTACTCAAAGGGAATCAGTTCTTATCTACTTATAAATGGAACAAGAATATAGCAGAGCATTTTTTTTGCAGTATATGTGGAGTTTACACTCATCATAAAAGGAGAAGAGATCCCAGTCAGTTTTCTATAAACATTTCATGTATACAAGATTTGGAGTTACCTGAGACTAAGGAGATTGAGTTAATTAAAGGATCTGAACACTCTTAAGAGAAGAACCTATATAAATGATTACTGACCCCCTTTTCTATTTCTTGGCTGTGATAGCGGTTTTTCTTCAAGGGATGGCAAAGGGCGGTTTTGCAGGATCTATGGCCTTACTCGCGATACCATTAATGTCTCTTTCTGTTCCAGTCTTTCAAGCCGTAGCTATTCTATTGATACCATTAATATTTATGGATTTTGTTACAGTATTTCGTTACAGATCGAGTTGGGATTGGGGAATAGTAAGGTTTATAGTGCCTTTAACTTTTATTGGGGTGTTAATAGGCACAGTTCTTTTTAAATATATATCTGAAGATCATATTCGTGTTGTTATAGGTTTGATAGCTCTATGGTTTGGATTGGATTTTTTCATAAGAGGCACAAGTAAAGAGCCAAAGAAGCCCACAAAATTAGGAGGATATATCTGGTCGACCATAGGAGGGTTCACAAGCTTCTCTATCCACGCAGGCGGATTACCTATAAGTTTTTATCTTTTACCTCAAAAACTAAATAGAATTGTCTATGCAGCATCAACTGGATTAATATTTCTCTTTTTAAATTTATTTAAAATCTTTCCTTATTATTATCTGGGACAGTTATCAATTTCTAATATTTATACTGCTTTAGTTCTGCTTCCTTTAGCCCCTTTGGGAGTCTATTTTGGAGCTTATATGGTAGATAAAGTAGGTCAGAATTGGTTTTATAAAATAAGTTATTTTTGTTTAATTATAGCTGGTTCAAAGTTTGTTTATGATGGAAGGAACTTATTACTAACCTAGCTCTTTTATAAATTCTTTTCTAGCTTGATCAATTGATAGTTTGCTAAATGCAATCCCATCATTTGGTCTTAATTGACCTAGAGAAGGCATATCGGTTAACGCAACTTGGAGTATCCTGGGATAACCTCCAAGTGTTTGGGAATCACATCCCAAAATTATAGGTAAGCCTCCATCGGGACATTGGATAGTACCAATACTTACAGGACAACTTACTAGTTCTCGTTGTTTTTTTAAATTAAGTTCAAACCCCTTTAACCTATTACCCATCCTATTTGATTCACTAGAAACTATAAATTTTTTAGAGAATATAATTTCTTGCGATTTCTGATCTAAAAAGTCAAATTCAGGACCCTTGATAACTTTTAGTTCCCATTCATTTGAGAAATGTCTTACTGGTTCTGAGTAATTGTAGTTAATATCTTTTTTATAATTTTTATTCTTCTTGGTTTTTATTATTAGTCCTTTCTCCAATGGGGAGCCATTAATCCCTCCTAATTTTGCGGGTATGTAGGTAGAAGTGCTGCCTAAAAATTTGTTAGCTATTATGTCTTCAGATAATGCAATGTAACTTCTGCATCCTGTTAAGCAATTACTTAAAACCAGTGTATCTTCTGAATTAACAGCATGTACTTTATTCAATTCAATTCTTTGATTATTAATCAGTGGATTCATGTCCGCACCTGTTATTGCTAAGGCCATAGGCTTTAGAAATTTTAGATGTGGTCCACTTAGAGTGCATTCTATTGCTGCTGCGCTAATATCTTTGTTCAATAGTCTATTGGCCAGACTAAAAGAATGTTTATCAGCAGGTCCAGATTCAGGTACTCCTAAATGGCTCCATCCAATTCTTCCAAAATCTTGAATGGTAGTCTGCAGACCTGATGACAGTACTTCAATACTCATTCTTGTGGTTATTAAGGATGCTTTCAAATTCATCTTTGTTAATAGGGTAAAAATTAATCTGTTTTTCAGGAAGAATTTGAAATGGGTTATCAAGATCAGGATTAAATAAGTTAATAGGCGTCCTTCCAAGAATATTCCATCCTCCTGGACCTCCTAGGGAATATATACCTGTTCTATTATTTGATATCCCTATTGATCCAGGTAATAAATTTTTTCTGGGCTCAACTCGCCTTGGAACACGAAGATTTTTGTCAACATCGCCTAAATAAGCAAAACCAGGAGTGAACCCAATCATTTTTACTGAGTAAGTTTTAGAGGAATGAATTTGAGCTATTTCATTTATGGATAGTGAACATAAAGAAGATATTTCCTTTATATCTAACCCATATTCCTCTGAATAAAGAACAGGAATATCTAGTTTAAGTTTAGTTTTTATTTTATTGGAGGGTTTAAACTTTTCAATTTCAGAGAAAAGGTTTTCGGTTAGTTCTTCGCTAGACAAAATGCAGAAGTCATATTTTATTGATAAAGATTTTTCAGATGCTGTAAAAACAGCACCTTCAATGTTCTCTCTTAGGTGTTGTGATAAGGAAAGAAAGAAGGAACTTGTATCAGAAAAACTTGAATCCTCTTTTAAAGATACCAGTAATATATTTTCTGAGAATTCAGAGACAATAAATTCCTTTGTATTGATCAAGACGACTTAATAATAATTTTTTCTTGGATAAACATATCGTTAATCTCTTTTAATGTCTTAAGAGTATCTTCATTATCACCATGGATACAAAGTGTTTCGGCTTTCATCTTAATTCTCTTTCCAGTGATTGTTGTCACTTCTTCATTCATAACAATGTCTCTTGTTTGGTTAATCTTCTCATCAAGTGATGTTAGCAGCGCATCTTCTTTTGTCCTATCTACCAAGCTGTAATCATCATTATAAGCTCGGTCAATAAATGCTTCCGGTATAAACCTTAAACCTTTTTTGATAGTTAAAGTTTCAAGAAGCGAATTGGTTGGTCCAATTACAGATAGATCATTATCGAACGAAGAAACAATTTTTAAAAATAGATTTGCAAGATGTTCTTTTTTAGCTGCATCGTTATAGAGTCTTCCATGAAGTTTTACATGATCTGGTTTGTAAGATAGTTTTTTTGAGACTTTAAAGAATAATTCTATTTGTTCAGTTATAGATTTCTCAAGCTCATCAGAATTTATATTGATTTCTTTTCTTCCAAATCCTGCCTTGTCAGGATAAGAGGGGTGAGGGCCTGTTGAAATGTTTAGGTCTTTACAGGGCATCATAATTGATTGAATACTGTCAAAATCCCCTATATGACCTCCACAGGCTATACTGCAAGAACTAACGTGTTCGAGGATATTAAGTTCGTTGTTAAGCTGATTTCTATTTCTAAACTCACCTAGATCGGCATTAATATCTATTGATTTCATAAATAGTAAAAATCATTCTTTAGAAAACTTTGGGTAAGTTAATTTTTTATATCTCTAAAATTAGGTTTTCTTTTCTCAACAAATGCAGAAACACCTTCCTTAAAATCTTTAGTATCAAGCCTAACTCGTTGGGTGTTTTTCTCATAATCTAGTTGATCACTTAAAGAGTTAGATAAAGAATTATCATGAGCTTTAACAACAGATTTAAGCCCTTCAATAGGCCCATTAGCTATTTTCTCAGCAATTTTTGTACAATGAGTTATTAAGTCTTCATCAGCAACACAGTCCCATATTAATCCCCACTCTTTCGCTTTTTCTGCAGAAATATCCTCACCAAGTAATCCCATTCCATTTGCTCTTGCTCTTCCTATTAGGTTAGGCACAAACCAAGATGCGCCTACATCAGGAATTATTCCTAAGTTAGGACCAAATACTAGTTTGAACTTTGCTGATTTACTAGCTATAACTAGATCACCAGATAGTGCAAGACCAACTCCTCCTCCTGCAGCTATTCCGTTAACTGCATTTACAACAGGTTTATTTGATTGGGTTATGGCTTTCACTAGCGGATTAAAGGCATTTTCCATGTTATTTGCAGCAGCTTCTCCAGGTGAAATACCCTTAGGGTTTGGCCACCCCCCATCAACAAGATCTGCTCCAGAGCAAAATCCCCTGCCATTACCAGTTAGCAAGACGGATCTGACCTCTTTGTTCACTTTTGCATCATTAAAAGCTTCTAAAAGTCCCAAGATCAAATCTGCATTCATTGCATTAAGAACCTCGGGTCTATTTAGTCTTAGAGTTAGAACTCCTGATTTACTAAGATCTTTTTCAATTACTTCATTCATTATATTTTTTCCTCTAATCAAATTGTTTTTCTGCACTAGCAAATAGTAAATAAAATAGTCCTCCAAAGAAAGTAACTCCTGCTGTTACATAAAAGACTGCATCCCATGAACCAGTAGCATTTAATATTAAGCCCGTTAAATAAACCCCAACAATCCCTGGAATTGCCCCAAGCATATTAGTCATTCCCATGAGAGTCCCAGTGTACTTTGGACCTATATCAGCATGATTAACAATGAAGCCTCCAGCAGCCATTCCAGAAAAAGCGTTACCAAGGCACATAATTGCAATGACAACACTCACGGTTTCAAAGGAAGGTATAAATAAAAGACATACTCCAGCACCTCCAAAACCTATTGAGTTACAGAGTTTTCTCACTGTAATTATTTTGAGCCCTTTTTTTATCAGGAAATCTCCAAAATAACCCCCTACATTCATAAAAATAAGAGATGAAACATGAGGTAGCATGGCAACAAGCCCAACAGATTTGAAGTCTACCCCCAAGCCTTCGCTAATAAAAAGGGGCAACCAAGATAAGAAGACAAAAAGACTATAGTTACTGCAAAGATGAGCTACTCCTATGGCCCATAAAGGAGTATTGCTTATAAGCTTTTTCCAAGGTGGTCTATCCGAAGTTTCCGAAGTAGGAGCATTAGATTCAATGAATTTTAATTCTTCTTCGGAAATATCAGGGTGATCCCTGGGTGTTGAACTTACCATTCTGTTCCAAAAGAAATACCAAACAAAGCCTACTGCACCAAAAATATAAAAGGACCATTCCCACCCTAATTTAATGACAATTATAGGGGTTACGATTAAAGCAAAAGCCGTTCCAATAGGTATGCCGCTATTTGTAACAGCTACTGCTCTAGCGCGCTCATTTAATGGAACCCATCTTGCGTAAAGGCTGTGCCAACCTGGAAAAGTAATACCTTCTCCAAGGCCCATACCAATTCTTGCAAGAATAAGAATATAAAATCCGGCATAAGTTGCCAAAGGAGTAAGTATGGTAAAAATTGACCAAATTATTAACCCATAACCTAAGACTAACTTAGCTCCAAACTTATCTGAAAGAGATCCGCCAAGGATTTGAGTAAAAATATAGCCAAAATAGAAGGATGTTAAGATCAAGCCTGTTCTTTCATAATCCCACCCCATTTCTTGTGCCATGGGTATTATGGTTATAGAAATATTAACTCTATCTATGTAGCAGATAAATACAGCTAGAATAGTTAATCCAATTACTTTTAATCTTGTTGGCATAAACCTATTAAATCAGCGAATAAAAGAAACGTACAGGATTCCTAACGAATTATAAAATTCAATTTCAATTTATTTTTATTATGATAACTTAATCCACATTGTTGATAGGGGGAGAGTTATGTCAGAAGAAAAGTTGTTATTAGAAGACATAAGAATAATAGATGCTGCGAGTTTTATAGCTGGGCCGGCTGCAGCTACAATAATGTCTGACTACGGAGCAGAAGTGATTAAGATAGAACCACCCATTGTTGGTGATAGCTTAAGATGGTTAATATCTAGAAGTAAAATGCCTGAGGGCCCAGAAAATTATTGTTGGCAATTAACTTCTAGAAATAAAAAAAGTTTATCTCTTAATCTTAAAAAAAAGGAAGCAAATAAAATCCTTATTGATTTAGTAAAAACAGCTGACGTGTTTATAACAAATATGCCTTTTCCAATTAGAGAGAGGTTAAATATAAGGGCCGAAGATATTATGCCTCTCAATGAAAGGTTAATTTATGCATCAATGTCAGGTTATGGAGAAGTAGGGCCTGATGCAAATAGAACTGCATATGATTCTCTAGCTTGGTGGGCTAGAACAGGTTTAATGGATTTTGTGAGACCTTCTTCAGTTTCTCCTCCGGCTTGGTCAACTCCAGGCATGGGAGACCACCCAACAGCCACGGCCTTATTTAGTGCAATCATGACAGCTCTTTATAGAAGAGAAAAGACGGGAAAAGGAACTGAAGTCTCTACCTCTTTAATGGCTAACGGAGCTTGGTCCAATGGCTGCTTCATACAAGGGGCTCTTATGGATGTAGAGTTTGCAGATAGGACTTCACCGCCCCCTAAGCATCCATTTGGAGATATCTATAGCACTTTAGATGGAAGAGAAGTAGCTCTTGCCATGGTTGATGCAGCTAAGGAGTGGCCAAAATTGGCTGAAGCCTTTCATAGAGGCGATTGGTTAATTCAAGAGGAGTTTATTGGAGAAGGCCTAGTAAATAATCAAGAGGAGCTTAGAAGAGAGCTTTCGGATGAATTCAAGAAAAGGAATACTGAAGAAGTAAATAAATCGCTTCGAGATTCCGGAGTAACCTATGGATTTATTGGCAGGATTACTGACTGTCTAAATGATGACCAATTTCTTGATACTGAAACTCTGGTTCCCATGAAACATGAGAGAATGCCAGGCTTATATACAATAAATAGCCCTTTTAGGATTAAAGATGAAGAAAAAAAACAACCTTATCGTGCACCTGAACTTGGAGAGCATTCTAAAGAAATACTTAGCAGCTTAGGTATGGATGAAGATAAAATAAATAAACTAAAAGAAAATGGAGTTATAGAATTTTAACTATGAGCAATTGGGAAGACATTTTTAATTTTGATCATCAATTGTCTGATGAAGAAAGACTTATTAGAGATAGTGCAAATGACTTCTGTCAGAAGTCATTAATGCCTAGGATTCTAGAAGCCAATAGAGACGAAATCTTTGATAAAGATATTTATAAAGAATTAGGAAATCTAGGATTATTAGGAGCCCCCATTACAGGATATGGGTGTGCAGGAACTAATTATGTCTCCTACGGACTTATTACTAGAGAGATTGAGAGAGTAGATTCTAGTTACCGTTCAGCTTACAGCGTACAAACTTCACTAGCCATGCATCCAATTCATAAATTTGGTTCTGAAGAACAAAAGGATCACTACCTTCCAAAAATGGCAAAAGGGGAAATGATAGGCTGTTTTGGTTTAACTGAACCTGATGCTGGATCTGACCCCGGAAGCATGAAGTCTACTGCAAAGAAAACTAAAGGTGGATATAAGCTTTCTGGTTCTAAAACTTGGATTACAAATTCGCCAATTGCTGACCTACTAATAATCTGGGCTAAGGATGAAGAGGGTACATTGAGAGGTTTCATAGTAGAGAGGAAAGATAAAGGCCTAGAAACACCTTATTTAAAAGGAAAATTTTCTTTGAGAGCTTCAGCTACAGGGCAGATATTTATGGATGATATTTTTGTTCCTGAAGAAAGGGTTTTACCAGATGTAAATAGCTTTAAAGGACCTTTCTCATGTTTAAATATGGCTAGATACGGAATTGCATGGGGAGCTATTGGCGCAGCTGAGTTTTGCTGGCACGCTGCAAGAAATTATTCATTAGACAGAGAGCAGTTTGGAGAACCACTGGCTGCAAAACAAATAATTCAAAAGAAGCTTGTAGATATGCAAACAGAAATTACGCTTGGACTTCAATCTTGTTTGCGTGTTGGCCAACTAATTGATCAAAACAAGATGATTCCAGAGATGATATCTCTGATAAAAAGGAACAATTGCGGTAAGGCTTTGGATATAGCTAGAGCATCTAGAGATATTCATGGAGGTAACGGGATATCAGATGAATTTCATGTCATAAGGCACGTAATGAACTTAGAGGCTGTAAATACTTATGAAGGGACGCATGATGTCCATGCCTTAATCTTAGGAAATCTTCAGACAGGCATTAACGCTTTCAGTTAAAAAAAAACCCAGGATATACCTGGGTTTTTTAAACTCTTAACTTCTAATTAAAAGTTAAGCCTAAAAGTAGCTCCATACACCCTAGGCTCTGTTAAGAAGTAATTGGTATACATGCCTGAAGTATCAGATGTTACATAATGACCTGTAACATTATCTTCATTAGATAAATTTCTTACCCAAGCTCTTAAACTCCAATTACCATCAGCATCTTGCAACATAAGAGAGAAATTTAATTGATCCCAAGAATCAATTTTGTCCCAACTTCTATTGAATTCTCTAGCAAAACTTTCATCTTGCATGTAGTAATCAAATCTAGCAGTTAAGTCCATTCCTTCAGATGGATACCAAGTTTTTTGGATTCCTATCTTTATAGTATATTCAGGAGCGTTTGGAAGAGCATTTCCTTTAATGTTTGTTAATTTACCATCGCTTGTAGGTACTCCAATGGCATTAAGGAACGTTCTTGACATATACACAGGTACACCACTTGGAGATATGGTATTAGGGGCTGGTATACAAGCTCCGAGTCCACCACAAATAGCAGCAGCTCCTACAGCACCAGCTGCATTAGCTACATATTGAACTCCTGTTGCACTTCCGCTATCTATGTTTTTCAAGACTATCCAGCTTGAGTCACCCTGAGCTCTGTCCTTTGGATCTAAAAGCAGATTGTCTGCAGCTTTAGTTTCTAGCCAAGAAAACATCACATCAACTAGGATATCTGGATCAAATTCAGGGATGAATAACATCTCTAATTCAGCACCTTGTATGTCAGCATCTACATTGACGTTAACTGATGAGTTATTGATTATTTTGTAAATCTGAAGTCCTTTATAGTCATAAGAGAAGTAAGAGCCGTTAAGCTGCATTCTTCTATCTAGTAGACTAGTTTTAAAACCTACTTCTATAGCATCCACCTTCTCACTATCAAATACTCTTGGAGTATCTAAAGGAAAGGAGTCATTAATAGCAGGGTTGAACCCTCCAGGCTTAAATCCTTTTGAGAAATTTAAGTAAGCCATAGTATCGTCATCTATTTTCCAGTCTAGACCAACCTTACTTGTTGATTCTTCCCAAATTGCTCGAGTAGGGCTGCCACTTAAAATACGTGACTCGTTATAAGCAGGTGTGGGAGGTACTTGCAATAAAGCTCCTGCTACCTGAGCTGCTCCTGTTGGATCTCCTCCTAGAGTAGCTAGAGTAGCTGCATCCACAGCAGATTTAACATTGTAATAACTTAATAAAGAATTTGCTGCTGGACATGCATTACTTTGCGCACCAGTTAAAATTGCTCCCGCATTTGCAACGATATCAGTCAAGCAACCGGTCAGCGAAGATCTAACCCAAGCAGCACCAGGTAGTCCAAGGGCTGGACCTAAGTTAGCAGCATTTGCCAGAGATGACCTATCTCTAGTCCATTTTTCATCTTCATTATTTCTATAACCTACTGTCAATCTGAGTGAATCCGATAAGTCCATGTACACTTCACCAAAATAAGACTCTCGATCTGCATAAGAGAAAGAATCATTATGGAAGAATCCAGGATACAGTTGAGGTATTCCTATTGGAGCAAGTCCATAAAGAGAAATGAAATCAAGTGAATTTGACATTACGTAGTAACCGCCATGGCTTTCATCTTCAGTTTGGTTCATTCCTAAAACAAAATTTATTTTTCCGTCTAGGTTAGATTGTACTTTTATCTCTGCATAGTCCGTTTCAGCCATGTCTGTATAGGATTTATCGTAAGAGAAAACTCTGTTATAGCTTCCTATAGAATCTCCTCCAAGAACCCCAGCTGTACCGAGTTGTTCGCAAGCAACACCACAGGAAGTACCTGATACAGGAATCTTAAGATCCGTTCCAGTTAAAGCATTTGGAGTAGGTGGAACCGTATTGAAGTTAAGGGGTGTAAATGAAGGACCAACATCCATGTTGTAGTCTTGTTGAGAATCTAAAGTACCTTCAGCTTCTGCATAGTTAAGTGTGAAAGTATAGTCGCCTACATCGCGAGAAATAGTTAAATAAGTTTGTTTACTTTCACTATCAAATATTGGTTCAAAATCAGAATGCATTTGACGTAAATTCATGTTTGATGGTCTAGGGTATTGATAAAGACCTAATGCATTAAGAGCTGTACTGTTTTGACCTAGTGGGAAGATTCCCCCAAAAGAGATATACATAGTCCCTGTTGAAGAACCCGGGTTTATACCATCTCTGCCAAATTGATCAGAAAGACATCCATACGTTGGTAAAGGATTTTCTTTACAAATTTGGTTAGTTATTCTTGCTCTATCACTATTTTCATCATAAGACTGATGCATCAAATCTATCGAAGTACTATCACCTTCCCAACGAAGACTTACTCTGTAGTCTTCTTGATCTCTTCCATCAATGTCTCCGTCTGACAATTCAAAAAGATTTTCAGTGTAGCCATCTCTTTCTAGATTGCTTCCTGCAAATCTCATAGCTAGTTTTTCACCGATCGGTAAGTTAACCGCATACCTAACTCTCTGATGATTATAATCGCCAATTTCAGCTTCAAAGTAACCACCAGGTGATCCCATTTCAGGTTTTTTGGTAATGAAATTAACTACTCCACCTGTTGCATTTCTACCATATAAAGTTCCTTGAGGCCCTCTTAAGACCTCTATTCTTTCCATATCATAGTATTCAGTAGTAACCAGGTTACTTACTATGGGGATGTCATTTATATGAGCTGAAACACCTGCTTCTCCAGTACCTGCAGTAACAAGTCTTCCAATACCTCTTATAGAAAATGAATTTCCACTAAAATTAGTATTTGTAAAACTCACGTTAGGTACATTCAGCTGAATGTCACTTGTATTAATAATTTGTCTAGCTTCTATACCCTCGGCTGAAAAAGCTGTTACAGCCACTGGAACCTCTTGAAGACTTTCTTCAGTTCTACGAGCAGTAACAATTACTTCTTCTATCCCTTGGTCTGCTTCATCTTCTGCAAAAATGGTAGAAGACAAACTTGTGCCAACTAGAAGGCTTAATCCAATAAATAAACAATTAAATTTTTTCATATTATTTTCCTTAATTTCATCAAGTAGAATATATTATAAGGATGAATTTTAGAGCGCAATTTGATCTAAGAATCCCCCTTTGCTAATAAATTTTGCCTAATCTTATGGAATAATTAATGAAAATCAACAAAAAATATCTTTTATCTGCATTTATAACCTTCTTTCTCATCAGTTGTTCAGATGATGAAGAGGTCTGTTTTGCAGCAGATGTAGTACTTACTAACGGAAAAATCTACACTCTTGATGAACTTTCTCCAATAGCAGAATCTCTGGCATTTTTGGATAACTCTATAGTATTTGTAGGAAATAACTCCTCTTCAAAATCGTATCAGTGCGGTTCAGCAAAAACTATTGATTTAAAAGGGAAGTTTGTTTACCCAGGCTTCGTAGATTCTCATGCACATTTAAAAGGTATAGGAAGAAGAGAAAATTCTTTAAATTTACAGGGTATTGATAGCCTGAAAGAGATGTTAACTAAAGTAGAAATTCATTCAAACAACGTAGAATCAGGTAAATGGGTAGTTGGAAGAGGTTGGATAGAAAAAGTTTGGCCTGAAAAAAGATTTCCAAATAGATACGACCTAGATAAATTTTCTAAAGATAAGCCAGTAATTCTTGAAAGAGCCGATGGTCATGCTGTAGTTGTAAATAGTTTAGCTCTTAAATTAGCTGGCATAGATTCTAAAAGTCTAGATCCGCATGGTGGCATGATAATGAAAGGTAATGATGGAGAACCTAATGGGATGCTTATAGATAAGGCAACTTTACTGGTTGAAAAACTTATTCCTAGTAGATCAAGACAGGAAGAAAAGAATGATTTAGAAGTAGGTATTTCTAAGAATATCTCTCTTGGATGGACACAAGTTCAAATAGCAGGCGGCACCTTCTCTGATCTTGCAATTTTAGAAGAAATTAAAAACGAAGGAAATTTAAAGCAGAGGGTCTATTTGGCAGTAAGCGAAGGAGAGCCAGCAAATCGTTTATTGCAAACAGGGGCTATTCTTGACTCAGATCATATGCTTGTTACCAGAGGAATTAAGCTTTATGCAGATGGAGCCTTGGGATCAAGAGGTGCTGCTTTATTAAGTAAATATGAAGATTATGAAACTAAAGGCTTACTGATTTTTAAAAAAAAGGAGATTATTCCAATTCTAATAAAAGCCCTTGAACAAGGTATCCAAATACAAACTCATGCCATAGGAGATAGGGGAAACAGAGTCACGTTAGACTGGTATAAAGAAGCTTTTAAAACAATAAGTCCTGATCAAAGAAAAATAGCTAAACCTAGATGGAGAGTAGAGCATGCTCAGATCATAAGCAAAGAAGATCAATTGAGATATAAAGAAATGGATCTAATAGCTTCTATGCAACCTTCACATGCTATCGGTGATCTACATTTTGCTCCATCAAGATTAGGTATGGATAGAGTAAGTGATGGTTACGTATGGAGGAATTTAATTGATTTAGGAGTCTTAATAGCTGGTGGTTCTGATGCTCCGGTAGAAATAGGAGATCCACGAATAGAATTCTATGCTGCTATAACAAGAAAAGATCTAGATGGATTTTATGATGAGGGTTGGCACCTAGAACAAGCTGTAACGAGAGAAGAGGCATTGAAGATGTTTACTATATGGCCAGCTTATGCAGCTTTTCAAGAAGACATAAAGGGAACCCTAGAAGTTGGAAAACTAGCTGACCTAACAATTTTTTCTAAAGACATAATGACTATTGCTCCTGAAGAAATACTTAATGCCGAAGTAGTCATGACCATAGTCAATGGAAAAATAGTTTTTAATTAAAAAAAGAGGCACCTTAGTGCCCCTTTTTTAAGTTTTCGGATTTATTAAAAGTTCATTCCTACTTTAAAGTAGTAAAAAGCTCCATTAAATCCAAGAGGAGAAGCTTCAGGATATTCCCATCCTAGAATCAAGCCTCTCTTTTCTTTATCAGGATAGTCATCAAAAGCGTTTTGAGCACCGAAAGTAAGAGTGTAATCACCTAAATCTCTCGATACTTCAAGGTCGATGGTAGACATGTCACTAATGTAACCTCCACCGCCTCCCCATTCTTCTGTGAACCATTCATCAACCCAGTTCATTCTACCTAGAATTTTCCAGTCACCAGTATAATGAACAGCTGATAGATTCCATCGTTTTCCTGGAAGAAGCTTTTCTAACTGATCAATTCTACCTGAACCTATTAAGCCCCCAGTTCTGTCAACTTCTGTTTCAACATCACTGTAAACAAATGTAAAAGAAGTATTTCCATTAGCTATTTCGGTGTTGTAAGTAGCAACTATGTCAAAACCATCAGTCGTTGTATCAAAGTCGTTTACATAAAACCTGAAATTAGTTAGATCGCCAGCACCTGGAACTCCCAGAGATTGCAGAAGAGCAATATCGGCAGCTGTAATAGAGATATCATCTCCTTGAGTAATACGATCTTCTAATTCAATACTATAAAAATCAAAAGTTACATTTAAGGCATCTGTTGCATCCCAAACAAAACCAAAGCTGGTGTTTGTAGATTCTTCAGGTGTTAGCTCTTTACCGCCATAGTAAACGGAAACAGGGTTAGTAGGAGCTAGAGTACCTTTTTGATACAAGTCACCTCCTGCGTCTGCAACCGTAGATATATTTGAAATATTTGCTTGGCCAGGTGTCGGAGCTCTGAAGCCTGTACTTGTAGTTCCTCTCAAAGAGAGGTTATCAGTAGCCCTGTATAGGAAAGACAGTTTACTATTGCTTGTAGACCCAAAAGTATCAAAGTCTTCATAACGCACAGCCAAGCCCATAAGCAGTTGTTCTGATACGTCTGCTTCTAAATCCACATAAAGAGCAAGGTTACTTCTATCCCAAGTTCCAGCCATACTTGGAGAAAAACCTCCAAATCCATTAGATCCTATTCCAAAACCTTGTTTGAAGTATGGACCTATCTCCCAGCTTTCTTCATTACCCGAGATAACAGTAAATTGTTCTTCTCTAAACTCTAAACCGTAAGCAACGTTTAAGTCAGATGCAAAACTTTCAACTGCAACTGGCTTAATAAAATCAATGTTAAAGTTCTTTTCTAATTGAACATAACTCCCAGGATTAAATTCTTTTGGAGTATCAGGACCAAGCGAAGCATTAACTGTATTCATAATGAAATAGTCAGCTTGGTTTTCTCCCACACTAACACTTACATCCCATAAAGTTCCTGAATCAGTTGTCCCAGTTACACCGGAAGCAATACTCCAGTCCATTACATCTCCACCAAAACTTGGAGTAAATCCTCCTGGCCACATTTCATTAAAAACAAAACAATTCGGATTGGCTTTTATGGCTGCTAACGCTGTATCCGATGATGAACCAGCTCCTGAAGCAGGAACAGGAACAACTGGACAAGTCCTTGCTGCACCAGTTGTAGCTTCTGCTACATCACCAACCAATCTTGTTGCACCTCCATCTGTGGAGAATACTCCACCTCTGTTAGTTGGATTTCTGAAAAAGAAACCTCCCAAGACGTTTCTTTCACCATAATTTCCAAAGAGATAAAAATCTTTTGATTCATCTAAAGAAAGACCTAAGTTCACCACAAATTTATAGTCATCACTCACATCAGGAGATCCCCATATCTGAGCAGGTTCAGGATAGTTCCAAATTGCGGTATTACCACCATCATAAAGCCCTTGAGCATCTGCTCTTTGAACACTTCTGCTCGTAGCTTTTGAATCCTGAAGTTCTACTGAAAAATTAGCAAAACCAGATGAAGTAAAAGGCATTCCAATATTAGCTGCTATTCTCCAAGCGTCTCCGTCTCCTTCTTTATATTGACCCGACCTTATCTCAAGTTGAGTTCCATCTTGGTCATCTCTCAATACAAAGTTCAATATTCCGGCAATAGCGTCTGAGCCATATTGAGCCGAAGCACCATCTCTCAGAACTTCTACTTGTTTCAGAGCTATAGAAGGTATAGCAGAAATATCCGGACCTTGCGCTCCATCTGAGATACCACTACCTAAGAAAGAGATTACGGCACCTCTATGTCTCCTTTTACCATTAACCAATACAAGCATGTTATCGGGAGGTAGTCCTCTCAAGTTAGCAGGCCTTATTAAGGTTGCTGCATCGCTTATAGGTTGTGTATTTACATTAAAAGAAGGTACTAAAGTCCTTATCATGTCTGGTAGATCCATAGCCCCTTGGTTAACAAAATCTGAACCAGTAATAATATCAACTGGTGCAGGAGAATCTCCCACTGATCTTGCTTCTCTTCTTGAACCAACAGCAACAACTTCTTCGACTTCATCAGCCCCAAATGCTGTTGTTGAAAATAAAGGAAGACTCAAAAGAGCTAAAGATAATGCCCAGCTATTTAAGTGTTTAAAATTTTTCATATTTTCCCCAATAAAAAAAAACATACACAGAAAGCACTAGGCCCTCTGCATCTAAGTCAACAATATTCTAGCTTAAAGAAGAGTTTTAGGACAGTGCTGATAAACTAAACATATGTTTGTTAAACAATTTAAAATTGAGAAAGCTGTCATGGTGGATATACCTAAACTAGAAGAAATAATGCACCAGGCTATTAAAATTCTTCAAGCATCTTTCCTGGATAAAGAGCAAATAGAAGCTTCTTTTGAGGCTATGGGTCTAGATTACCAGTTAATACGAGATCAAACTTACTTTAAGGTCATTAAAAATGACAAAATTATAGGATGCGGGGGTTGGAGTAAGAGAAAAACATTATTTGGATCTAGTAACACAAGAGACAGAGATGAAGCTTTCTTGGATAAGAAAACAGAACCGGCCAAAATTAGAGCTATGTATACGCATCCTAATTGGATACGAAGAGGGATTGGTAGATTAATATTAGAAAAGAGTGAAGGGGCTGCATTAGAAGCGGGTTTTAAAAGTTGTGAATTAATGGCTACTCTTGCTGGAGAGTCACTTTATTTGAAATCTGGTTATAAAGTTTTAGAAACTATTGAGTGGGAGAGTGCGTCTAATATAAGAATCCCTTTAAAGAGGATGTCCAAAAAACTGGTAAAAAAATGAATGATGAACTTTTTATGAAAGAAGCTTTGTCATTAGCTAAGTTAGCTTCAAAACATAATGAAGTTCCAGTGGGTTCAGTTGTTGTTTTTGAAAATGAAATAATAGGTAAGGGTTATAACCAGAGCATCGTTTCTAATGACCCTACAGCACATGCAGAAATCATTGCATTGAGAGAAGCCGGAAAAAAAACTAGTAATTACAGGCTAGTTAATTCTGTTCTTTATACAACTCTTGAGCCTTGCCTAATGTGTGTAGGGGCAATCATCCATGCAAGAATTAAGAAAGTATTTTTTTCAGCTTCAGACCCTAAGTCAGGTTTTCTAGTTGGTAAAGAAGCAATACTTAGTTCAAATCTACTTAATCATAAGTTTACTTACGAGGGAGGTTTACTGGAAAAAGAATCTTCAGACTTATTAAAGAGTTTCTTTTTAACAAGGAGGGGTTAAATCTTAAAGGAGGTCCAAATAGGTGCATGATCTGAAGGCTTTTCCATTCCTCTAATCTTGTAATCTACACCTACTTCCACAATCTTCTCATTTAGATCTTTTGTTGCCCATATATGATCTATTCTTAAGCCTCTTTTAGGTTTGTCATTAAAAGCTCTGCTCCTATAATCAAACCAACTGAAAGTATTATTTTCTTTTGGGTTTACAGTCCTAAAAGTATCAAAAAGACCCCAAGAAGTTAAATTTGCTAACCATTGCCTTTCTTCTGGAAGAAAACTGCATTTTCCTGATCTTAACCACCTCTTTCTATTTTCCTCACCTATACCTATGTCAATATCCTCAGGAGATATATTTAGATCGCCCATAACCATTAAGTATTGTTCTGGAGTATGTTTTTTCTTTAGGTGTTTTATCAAATCTTTATAAAATTTTTCTTTAGCAGGAAATTTTATTGGATGGTTCCTTTCTTCTCCTTGAGGAAAATAACCATTAAGTATGAAGACTTTTTCTTTATTTACTTTGTACTCTCCCCACACAAATCTTTTTTGTGAATCTTCAGTGTCTCCCGAAAATCCCATCCCATGATTTATGGGTAATTTTTTTGACAGAAGGGCGACACCGTAATGAGCTTTTTGACCATGAACAATTGATTTATATCCTAATTCTTCAATGGCTTTATATGGGTAGTTTTCATTATCTACCTTTGTTTCTTGTAAGCCGATAACATCTGGATCATGGAAATTTATAATTTCTTCTACCTGATGAATTCTGGCTCTTACACTATTTATATTAAAAGAAATTACTTTAAGCATCTTTTCTATTTTGGTTCATGGTGACAATAGGTTTAAAGGAATAGTCAATAAAATCTGTGAGTATATTGGCAGCTTCATATAAGATTTCTTCATCAATATCTGGTTTTTTATCGTCTTCATCTTTATCTAGGAAATCTTTATATGTATTAAAAGTATTTAAGCCTAACGTTTTTCTTAGGTTGTTCTCCATAGAAAGCATATCAGTCTCTATCCTTTCTTTTTTTAGTCTCCTTTTATCTATATCAAGTTCAACAAATTTTTCATTTTCTTGATTTTTTCTCCAAGAATTTAGAGTCTTGTAATGGTTAAAAATTACAGAGGTATCCACTCTATCTTTATGATCTTTTGTAAATATTTGTTTAGAGAATGGAACCCTATTGAAATTTCTAGTCTTTGTTTTACTAATGACGTCATAACCAAGAGCTTTAGGAAGTGTACTTTCTCCGTACTCACTTTCATTAATTGGGCTAGGCAATATGATGTCTGGTGAAATCCCCTTGTTTTGAGTACTTTTTCCTGAAACTCTATAGAATTTTGACTCTGTAAATTTAAGTTGCCCTATGGATAATTCTTGTACTCTTTGAACTGTTCCTTTACCAAAAGTATCACTTCCTAGGACCAATCCTCTTTCATAGTCCTGGATTGCTCCTGCAAGAATTTCAGAAGCAGAAGCGCTAAATTTATTTACCAAAATAACTAAAGGTCCATCATAAAATTGGAATCCTCTTCTATCTCCTATACCCTGAATATTTCCATTTGAACTTTTAACTTGTACCTTAATGCCTCCTCCTAAAAAGAGATGAGCCAGAGCATTTGCTTCAAACAGAGATCCTCCTCCATTATTCCTTAAGTCTAGAATAAGGCCGTCTATATTTTTTTCCTTTAAGGATATAATTAGCTTCTTAACATCTTTGCTACTGCTTCTAAAGTCATATTCCCTTCGAGAGAAAGCTTCAAAATCCATATAAAAAGCAGGCAAAGAAATGACTCCA
Organism: Gammaproteobacteria bacterium; assembly: GCA_045563675.1. GTDB lineage: Bacteria > Pseudomonadota > Gammaproteobacteria > Magnimaribacterales > Magnimaribacteraceae > AEGEAN-183. The sequence goes on along the minus strand of JBJLIX010000001.1, from coordinate 162,463 downwards.
ACTTTGTATTCTAAAGAGTCTTTCTTGACGTTAATTATCTTTTCTTCAGCAGCTTGATCTTCAAGTTTTACAACATTCCTTGTAATTTCTATTATTTTTGTTTCTGACTCGTCTACGGAACTAGAGGGTATTATCTCTAATCTTACATTGGTATTTTTTGGACCTCTAATTAGTTGCACAACATCATCAATTCTCCATCCAATAACATCCGTAATGTCATCTTCACCTTCTTGAGCTACGCCTATGATTTTATCTTTTGGTTTTAATTTATCTGCTTTTTCTGCAGGTCCCCCAGGAACAAGAGAGGCAATAGTAGTATATAAACCATCACTAGATAAAAGAGCTCCTATGCCCTCCAGTGACAACCTCATATCTATTTCAAAATCTTCCATTCTTTTAGGAGACATGTAACTTGTATGAGGTCCATAGGTTAAAGCTATAGAGTTTATATAAAGATCAACGATATCTTCAGATTTAGTTTGCTTAAAGAAGTGGTATTGATTCGCTAGTCTTTTAAGCAACTTTTCTTTAGTTTCTTTTAGTTCATTTCCATTTAGATTTAACTGAATAACATCATTGAGGATAATGTCTTGCCATAACTGATATAGAAGCTCAATCTGGTTTGGCCAATTAGACTCTGAACGATCTTTTAGTATCTTTCTATCTTGCTTTAGATCTGAATCCTTAGCGGTTTCCAAAATTTCTTTTTGATAGTTGTATCTTTTTTCATATCTTTTTCTGTATAAATCAAATATTTCAAATGCCCTGTTTAACTCCTCAGCGTGATTTTCTTTCCTTAAAGATTGTTGTTGTTTAACAAACCTCTCGATTTCTGACGCTAAAAATATAGTTCGATTAGGGTCAAGCCTTTCAAAATAAGAATAGAGAGATTCTTCCTTAAGAGAGATATAACTTTTTTTTGTAAAATGTTGAGTTTCTAGAATACCAATGACTTCTTTTGTTAATTTGACATGGTCATCATTAAAGGTATAAAAGTCTTCTGGGTTTTCAGAAAGTAAATTTAATGAAATTATTATTAATATTAGTTGAGATAATAAGTGTTTAATTTTGTTCATTAAATTATGTCTTTTTTAGGAGATTATATATATCAAGACAATATAGTTACAATTATCGTTTAAGAAAATTAGTTTTACTAAGTAAAAGTATAAAGGGAACAGAATTGAAAAGTTCACAATATAGAGATTTAGGAATAAAACCTTACAAAAAAGGGCTTTGTGATTTAGGCGATGGCATTTATTGCTACCTTCAACCAGACGGAGGTTGGGGATGGAGTAATGCAGGATTGGTATCAGATAGTAATCAAAGTTTAATAATTGACACCCTTTTTGATGAAGACCTAACCAATGAAATGCTGAGTTCAATGAGAAAGGCAGAACCTGTTGCGATGAAAGATATTACTGCCTTAGTTAACAGCCACTCTAATGGAGATCACTGCAATGGCAATAATTGTGTTCAAACTTCAGAAATTATATGTAGCCAAGCTACTTTAGAGGAGATGGAGCATGAATCACCAGAAATAATGGCTGCTCTGATGAAAAGAGCTAAAGAGATGGGAGATCTTGGCGAATATTTCATTCATTGCTTTGGATCTTTCAATTTTGAAGGCGTTACCAGGAAAATGCCAAACTCTACCTTCTCTGGAAAAAAAGAGAAGTTTGTTGGAAATAAAAAAATAGAATTAATAGAAGTAGGACCTGCTCATACAAATGGAGATATTCTCGTATACGTGCCAGAAGACAAAACAGTTTTTACTGGAGATATTCTTTTTATAGAAGGTCATCCTATTCTTTGGGCTGGTCCAGTAGAAAACTGGATAAAGGCTTGTAACCTAATAATGGCAATGGATGTTGCTATAGTAGTTCCGGGACATGGACCTGTTACAGACAAGAAGGGTGTAGAGGCAGTTAAAAGTTATTTAATCTATGTTAGGGATGAAGCTAAGATTAGATATCAAGCCGGCATGGACCCATTGGAAGCTTCAAAGGATATAAATTTAGATAGTTTTTCTACTTGGGGCGATGCAGAGAGAATAGCAGTTAATGTTAATTCTCTCTATAGAGAGTTCAAAAATGAGACCTTGAGAGAGGATATAACAATACTATTTTCTCAGATGGCTGACTTAGCTAAAATTTCTTAAAATATGAAATCTAAAATAGAATTTTTTTATGATTGCAGCAGTCCTTGGACTTACCTTGCTTTTTCAGAAATAGAAAATTTAGTTGCTAGACAGGATCTCAAACTTATTTGGAAACCTATTCTTGTTGGTGGAGTTTTTAATTCCTCTAATCCTAGCGTTTATGCATCTAGAGAGAATCCTGTTAAAGCTAAGCAAGACTATTCAACCAAGGATCTTCAAGACTGGTCTAAGGTCAGAGGCTTAACTATTAACTGGCCAGATGTTTTTCCAGTAAATAGCGTTAAAGCTATGAGAGGTGCTTTTTATGCAATAAATAAAGAAATGATCTCGGAATACTCTTCAAAAGTCTTTTTTTCTTACTGGACGGAAGGAAATGACATTTCTCAAGATGAAGTTTTGAATCAAATAATTTCTTCTCTAGACTTTGATAGCCAAGACTTCTTTAGTTTTATTGCATTAGATCAGACAAAGGAGCTTTTAAAATCTAATACTCAAGAACTGATTGATAGGGGAGGGTTTGGTTCTCCCACTATATTTATAAATGAGAAAAATATGTTCTTTGGTAATGACCGCTTGCAATTGATAGAGGAGATATTACAGCACCCTAGTTAGTCCATGACTATTGCAATTTTTCCTACTAGCTTTCTTTCAGATAAATATTTTATCGCTTCTTTTGCCTCTTCAAGCTTAAAAGTTTTACAAATGTGAGGTTTTAAAAGTCCTTCATCTGCCATTTTTTTTACTTCTTCTATATTTTCTTTTCCCTTAATAGGGTCTCTTCTGCCATATTCTCCTGCCCTGACTCCAATTATAGAAAATCCTTTAATTAATGGCATGTTGACTGGGGCCGAGGGAATTCTTCCACTGGTGAAGCCAACTATCAATATCCTTCCATTCCAATTTATACATCTTATCGACTCATCAAAGACATCTCCTCCAACAGGATCATAGATGACATCTGCACCTTTACCTTCAGTTAAGTCTTTTACTTGATCTCTAAACGCTACTTTGTTGTTTTTATGTGTGAGAATATAGTGAGAAGCTCCCCAGTTTAAGGTTTCTTTTAGTTTTTCTTCACTAGTTCCAGTGGCTATCACTTTAGCTCCAAGTTTTTTACCAAGCTGTACTGCTGCCATTCCCACACCTCCAGTAGCTCCATGAACCAATAGGTTTTCTCCAGATTGGAGTTCCCCTCTCCTCACTAAAGAAACATAAGCTGTTAAGTAAGCTGTTTGAAACGATGCTGCTTCTTCAAAGTTCAAACCGTCTGATTTTAGTTTTACTCCATTTGTGGAGACAATCGCAAATTGTGAAAAAGAACCATTTCCCCAAGAACCAAAAGTAACTTCATCTCCAATTTTAAAGTCGCTGACATTAGATCCTAGTTCTTGAATTATTCCAGAACCCTCCATTCCAAGAACAAAAGGAAGTTCAGGTTTATGTTGATACTTTCCTTGTGTCATAAGGAGATCAGGAAAATTAACTGAGGCAGCTTTTACTTTAATTAAGACTTCTTCATTACCGGGTTTAGGCAATTCAATTTCACTTAAACTTACCCCAGATAAATCTTCTGTTAAGGACTTGCAAACTAGAGCTTTAGATTTAATCATCAAAGTTCTTCTTCCACTTGATTTTGTCTAAACCAAAGGTTAAATGCCCATTTTTCTCCTTCTAAAACAGGACAGGCTCCATGTAAAGAACCTTTATGAGGAATATCTGTACCTTCATGACAATCATGAAAGACAGCAATCTTACCTTGAGAAGGGCTTACACTCTTATCTATATTGGGGAAAGCTGTTTCCCCTCCTTTCTTTACATTATTTAAATAAGCCAAAACAGTTACTAGTCTCTGACCAGATTTGCCTAAGTAAGATTTCCCCAAATCTGTTTCAGAATCAAAAGTATCCATATGAGGTTGATACTCTTGAGCAGAAGCATAATGAAGAACTTGAAAAGATTCAGCATTTTGCACAGGCATTTGAATTAGCTCCGATATTCTCTTAGCCACAGAAAAAGTTATTTCAGAGTGATTATGTCTAACCCAGCAGTTACTGCTTGTTCTGCGCATGTCTATTTCCCCGCTTTTCTTATTGTCCTTGTTTATAGCACTCACAGTAGACCTTTTCATGAAATCTGAAGAAATATCTATAAAGTGTTTGCACTCTTCTTTATTAAGTACTCCCTCGATGGTAAATATTTTTGGATCATGATGAATCATCTCCATCTCATATTGCCCCAAGGAGATTTTCATTTTTTAGTTTTTTCTTCTATCTTTTGGGATGTCTGTCCAAACATATTATCTAAACTTTCTTTGGTCATTCCTTTTCCAAAGTTTCTTTGCTCTTTACCTAAGTCAATCCCTTTCCTTACTGCAGGCCTTTGTTTTATCTCATCAAACCATCTTCTTACATTTATAAAGGAATCTAGATCAACTTCATATCTCTTGTACGCTGTAACCCAAGGGAAGGATGCCATATCAGCTACAGAATAGTCCCCAGCTAGAAATTCATTTTCTTTTAAAACCTTATCCATTACTCCTAAAAGTCTGTCATATTCGTCTTTATAGCGCTTTTCAGAATAAGAGTGATCCCCAGGAAAGTTAGGAGCATAATTAACAAAGTGACTGACTTGTCCTGCCATAGGTCCCAGTCCCCCAACCTGCCAGAATAGCCATTCTAAAGCCTTCATCCTTTCAAAAGGTTTACTAGATAAGAATTGGCCAGTCTTTTCTGCTAAGTAAACTAGAATAGCCCCAGACTCAAATACACTAATTTCTTTACCTTCAGGACCTTCATGATCCACTATAGCGGGCATTCTATTATTAGGGCTTATTTCCAAGAATTCAGGCTTAAACTGATCCCCTTTACCTAGATTCATAGGAATTAATTTAAAAGGCAACTGACACTCTTCAAGCATGATTGAAATCTTCCAACCATTTGGAGTAGGTGAATAATATAGGTCTATCATAATTGCCCCCTTTGTTTTTTAAGAAAATTCATTTTATCTAATTGTTTTCTTGTTCATTAACAATTTCATGTATTAATTTAGGTCCTTTATAAACTAACCCAGTATAGATTTGTACTAAATCTGCACCAGCCTCTATTTTTTGTTTATAGGTTTTTAAATCAGTTACTCCACCAGAGGCAATGATAGGAAAATCTTCTCCTAAGCAAGTTCTCATGATGGTTAATACTCTATTAGATTTCTGTAATAGCTTTGAGCCACTAATACCTCCTCTAATTCTTTTTTCACCATCAAACTCACTAGTATTGGTGGCTATTAGCCCGTCAATTTCATGAGAAATAAGATCTTTAGCAATTTTCTCTAAAGATTTTTCATTTTCATCAGGAGAAATTTTTACTAAAAGAGGCTTATATCCATATATCTTTGAAAGTTCAAGTTGTTCTCTTTTAAGTTCTCCTAGAAGTTGAGGAAGTTTTTGCGAGGACTGAAGTTCTCTTAACCCTTGAGTATTAGGTGAGGATATATTAACTGTGACAATATCGGCGACTTCAAATACTTGCTTTAAACAAAATGAGTAGTCTTTAATCGCTTCGTCTAGAGAAGTATCAAAATTCTTTCCAATACTTATTGCCAAAACACACTCTTCTGTTTTTTTTCTTGCTTTAGAAACTAAGTAATGAACCCCTTTGTTATTAAAGCCCATACTGTTAGTAAGAGAAAGATTTTTTGTATCTCTGAATAGTCTTGGTTTTGGGTTTCCTTTTTGAGGTCTGGGAGTTACTGTGCCAACCTCTAAAAAGCCTATACCTAGTTTAGATAAACATTCTATGTAATCACCGTTTTTATCTAGTCCTGCAGAAATGCCCAATTGATTATTGAAATTCATACCGAGTAGCTTTTTGGCTTCAGGTAGATTTTTGCTATCTTTTAATTTTAAGCTAACTCCTAAATTAGTAGATACCTTAAGGCTATTCAGGGCTAAAGAGTGTGAAATTTCTGGTGGAAATAATCTAATAAAATAAGTTCCAAGGGTGATTATTTTTAATAAAAGAGAAGAAAACATGCTTTCTATTGGTCCCATTCTAACTTTATTTCTATAAAAACCTTTGATCAAAGATTGAACACCTATTTATAGCAGTATTTTTACTACTTTTTTAAATCTATGAGAAAAGTTTATTAACACCATATTATAGTCCTTAAATGTTACCTAATTTTTTCTTGTTTTATAAATAAAGATGTGTAGCATATAAGTTGAATAGGGCACCACGACTAAATACATAAGGGTTGCTTATGTAACCAAGATTAAGTAAAGTGGCGAACCCTTTAAATATTTTTTGGGATTTTTTAGTGGCAAAAAAGAGACAAAACATGAAAAATAAAATTATTTCTATAATAGCGTCAGTGATGCTAGTTCTTCTACCTCAGTTGGTATATTCAGATGAGGTGGATATAAAAGATGAAACAAAGAAAGACAAAAAACCGGCAGAGTCAACTGGTAGTGCAGCTGGGTCTGGTGCAGCTGGATCGGCAGCTGGTGGTGTAAGTTTAGGGACGGTTGCAGCAATCGCAGCAATCGCAGCAGCAGCTTTAGCTATTGCTGATTCCTCTACAGGAGGAAGCGATGATGCTCCTGTTGTGACACCTCCACCTCCACCTCCACCTCCACCTCCACCTCCGCCTCCACCTCCGCCTCCACCTCCGCCTCCACCTGAGCCGGTGATAGAGGAGTATGTGAAGTCAGAGACTGTAACTACTGTTGTAGACGTACCTGGAACTAGAACAACCGGTGCTACAGCTACTAGAACAACTGGTGCTACAGCTACTAGAACAACCGGTGCTACAGCTACTAGAACAACCGGTGCTACAGCTACTAGAACAACCGGTGCTACAGCTACTAGAACAACCGGTGCTACAGCTACTAGAACAACTGGTGCTACAGCTACTAGAACAACTGGTGCTACAGCTACTGCCACAACAACGGTTGGTGACGTACCTTATTACTATGCAACTGAACAAGCTGCTTGGGATTCAGGTTCAAGACTTAGTTATTATTTAGCCGCTGGTAATCTGAGCGGCATTTCTGCTGGACAAGATCCAACAGATGGTGACTCAGCAAACTTAGCTGATGGAGCCAGTTCTGCTGGTGACGCGATAGGTTTAGCAGATGTTTCGCCTGATTTGTCACCTGATGGAGTCAACGCAAACTTAATTGTTCAGTTTAATTATACTATTCCAGCTGCTGGTCAAGAGGCCATAGATGCTGACAATGTAACAGGCGTAGCTGCTGGTCAATATAATGATGGAACGCAGCTTTTTGCTAACCCAGATACTGGAGGAAACACTCCAGGTTATCCCGGTGAGTATGTTACAGCCCCTGCTGGTGGTGGAACTACCAACTTAGGACAAGATGGATTTGCTCCTCGAGAAGGGGATATGGGTGGTCCTGATGCCAACAGAGGAAGAGATTCTAGTGATCAACAAACAGGTGCCGATGGCGAATTAATCTCTGCTATGGAGGTTTATACAATACCAGCAGGCACTCCACAGACTGATGGTACTTCAAGATATATTGACCCCAACACAGGGGGCGGTTCTCCAGGTACAGCAGGTGATGATCAAACAGCTTTTGTTGTTGGAGCTGGAACTGCTGCAAATGCTGGTGCCATAACCTCAGGATATTCAAGAAACGCTGGTTATAATACAGACGGTTCAACTCAAGGGTATGCTGTAGAAGGCGATAGCACAGCTGGAGCTACTTATTCGATAGCTTATGTAATACCACCTGCTGGTGGAGATGCTGCATCCGTAACTGGACAGCAGACTTATGATTCTAATGGAAGACTAGTAGGATTTATTGATCCGAATACTGGAGGCGGTGCCCCAGGATACGGATCTACTGATGATGGAAATTATGTTACTGGTGCTGTGGGTGGCGGTAATAATACTGTTGGAAGAGATGATGGTTTAATTAATACTTCTGATGGAGCAAGTTTCAACGAAACAGGAGACTTCCAAAATGTTGGTTCCGTCGAAGAATATGCTATTCCTTCTGAAGGATATAGTGATGTGAATGCAGGCGGTAATGCTCCGGGATATGTTGGAGATAATGTTACTCAAGGAAGGGGTACAGGATTAAGAGTAGCAGAAGGGGTTGGATATAGCGAAATTTATACAATACCTTTTACTTCCTCAGATACTGATCTAACTGGTTACCAAGACCCAAATACTGGAGGAGCTGCTCCAGGTTATCAAGGTTCTTATGTAACTGGAGCCGATGATGGTTCTCCTGATACTACAGAAGGTAATGAAGGCTTAATGGCTTTAGAATCTTATAACATAGGAAATGAGTGGGACGGAACTAATGGTGGTGTTTTAGATCTAAATCAAGATCCAACTACTCCTGTTGTCGGTTCTTCTCTAGGTCATTCTGATAATATCGGTAATCCAGGCTATGAAGCTTATTTGATACCTGTAACAGGTTTTGAAGTTACAGAAGGTAGAGGTTATGTAGATCCTAACACTGGAGGTAATGCTCCAGGTTATCAAGGAGATTCTGTCACAGGAGTTGGTCTTGTAGGCGGCGGTGGCGTAGGCCCAACAGGAAGAACGCTTGCTGGAGATCTAGCAGCCGAAGCTTATACTATAACTTCCGATACACAAATAGATCCAAATACAGGCGGCAACATGCCAGGTTATCAAGGCGATTATGTTAGACCAGCCGCTGAATATGGCGAAAGGATTTCTACCATAGTTAATTTAACTGAAGAGTTCTTGGGAGAAAATACAGATTCTGGAAAGACTACTATTACAGAACCTTCGACTACAACGAAATCCTCTGTTGTCACATCTGTTGCCACCAGATGTACAGCTAATTGTGGTGGATAACTTGTAACGAAGATTGTATTTTTAAAAGCCCGCTTTTAAGCGGGCTTTTTTTATTACATATCAGGGATTTTTGTAATCTCAATTAGTATAGGAGGAATATTAGGTGCAATCTGTTGAATGCTCTTTCTTACTATTCCAGTATTAGGATCAACCCAGAAAAGATTTTCTTGCTTCCATCCTATCTTGAAGTTCCAAATAGACTCTTTAAATAAAAGCACTTCATATTGTCTTCCCAGTATTTCTATTGTTGTTTTGCCCATATTTGCCGTTTGTACACCTACTGGTAGGGACCTTACTTTTGGGTTAGAAAGGCTTATTTGCCTTTCAGTAGTTTCTATAAAATTTCTTCCTTCTTTTATAAAGTTATTACATCTTCTTAGGTCTTTTACTGGGCAAGACATAAGCTCTTTAAAATAAGCATATGCCTCTCCATTACCTGGTTCCATATCTTTTAATCTTATTTCAGATGCATTGTTCTCTTTATTTTCTATAAGATCTTTAAAGCTAGGATCGTTGTCATAAAAGTAATCCACCAAATCATTCGTAAGTCCTGCAGTTTTAATAATTCTTCCATTTTTAACTAATAATAGAACAGAGTCTTTACTGACCCAGTAATAAACTTCATCTACTTTTTTTTGAAGAATCATTAAACCAGCAGGTCCTTTTCCTATCTTAACCCTCATAGAAGCATAAGGTATATCTTCTACCATTTTCCTAGTTATTGGATAATCTGGATAACCTTGAATTATTCTTTTAGCGGCATTAACCCATAAATTTGAGTTAATTATGTTAGCAATTGGATTATTTGAAATAGGTTTATTGGCACAACCTAGAAAAGAAGTAATTATTATTAATATAAAAAAAATTTTCATTTAAAGCTAATCACCAATATCATAAAAGTCTCTTTCAATTTCATACTTAGCTGTGTTACCTGTTATAGAGTAGAGAGAATGGTGTTGTACTAAAAGAGCTCCTCCATCCCTAGTCATAGGGTGGATACCAAAATACACTTGCCCAGTACTATAGTTAGTAAAAAACATATCATGTGGAATTTGAAAATAGATTCCTTTATCGAAACTACCCTCTCCAAATTCTTCTGCAGATACATTTGTTCTGCTAACAAAGAAACCCAATCTAAGTCCTGTATCAAATCTTCTAGAGACATCTAAGGTTGCGCCTTTATCTCCTGCTAAAAACTTACCCATCATTAACTGGGCTATTACTTTCTCTTTTGGAAATTCTTTATAAACTGAAAGGTGACCAGTTTCCACTTGATATTTCTCAAATCCTCCTTTATCACGTTTTAAGAACCCAAATTTTTGTTTGTAATCTCTCTGTCTCACTTTGTGAGTTGAAAATCCGACTGCCCAAGTTTTACTATAAGGTCGATATAAAACTTCTCCTCCTAAACCTCCAAACATCTCTTCAAGAAGACCAATATCAAATCTGGCATAGATATCTTTATAAGGCGAGAAAATATAATCTAACTTCATTCTCATAATGTTATTCTTACCTTCTTTAAGATACTCTTGAATATCACTTCTGACGTGAGGAAGAACACTCTCACTAGGTGTTTTAAGAAGGTTAAAGTTTTGCCATATATTAAGACCTACAACTGTACTTAATTCTAAGCCTCTTCTGAATTTTATAGAGTTATTTATTCTTACCCAGAGTTGACCCAGATAAAAAGCTTCTGGACCTCCAATCATATTTTTTACTGCTGGAGCTATATTAGTCCTCACTTCGGGGTAATTTACAGTTGGCTTAAATTCTGAAGTTCTCCAATGCTGTCTTGGCGATTGAATTGTTGAATGCCTATAAACTTCTGCGACACTTCCTTGATAATTTATAAGGTTATTGAAGTCATTCCTCCTGACTGTAGTGCTAGAGATTTCTATATCAGCATTCATAGTATTTACAGTTACATATTTGACATTTTCTGGAGCTAGAAGGGTAACAACTCTTATAGTTCTTCCTATTGCTCTTGGTTGGCTTCTGAACTTACCTTGATTTATAGTTATTATTAACTCATCCCCATTAAGAGATATTCCTTGAGTATAAATCTTTCCAACTGCTAAGTTTGCATTTATAGATGTAAATAATATTTCTCTATCTTGAAATAACCTGTTCTTATCTTTCTCACTTGGAGGAGTTAGTTTTGTAGGAGGGTCTAATTTAGGAATTAAAGGACCTGTTCCAAAGTCTCCTTTCATAAAGAAAGAAAAACTGAAGGTCCTATCTCCTTTTACTCCAACACTATATTCAAGAATATCATTGCCACCAGTTAGGCTATAATTTATTGGAGAGCTAACCCATGGTTCTAGTGCTAGATTAGAGGTGTCATAATCAACCTTTAATCTCCATCCTCTAAAAGGAAGAGAATATTCAATTCCTCCAAATAGAGATACTTTATCTCCTGAAAACCAGTCATCATAGGAAAATTCTCCGCCTACGCCATATTGGCCTGTTCTGGTTTTGAAATTATCTCCTAGTCTTATAAGGGGATTACTAAAACTTGTCTTTCCTGCTAAAGAACCCCACCCTAAACCAGCTGTTACATCAAGGTCCCAGAACCTCTTAGTAGCCACTAAGTACTCTCCAGCAAAAAGCCCTGTTCCTGCTAAATCTCTTAGACCTATAGCTAGTTCAGGTAAGTAGTTAGACTCATTTAATAATTTAAATCTAAAATCAAAACCTTTATCCTTTAGAGTTTGATTTCCACTAAAACTAGGAATGTTACTGTAAAGTTGGTTTTTTATTTCGGTATATCTATAGGTAGCTTCCATCCACTTAAAGGGAGTTGCCGTAAGTGCAGTAACCTCATAGGGCCAAGAGGAAGTAATACCTAGTCTCAGATTACCTTCTTTGACAAACCTAGCTGTTGGAACTTCAATTAAACCAATTCCTCCATATCTAGAAGATGTAGGCCCAACATCTTTTACAAAATAATCTTCAATAGACGCATTAACTGAATTCGCTAAGGAAATAGTTAAAAGACTTAAGGCAAGCTTTGATAAAAAACTAACCCTATTCACAGTAATTAAAAAAAAATATCTAGTCATCAATTGCTGCAAGTGCAGCTGCTGAAGTAGCTAAATTAGCCAAGATCGGCGTAACAGTATCTGCTAACAATAACCAATCAAATGGCCTTGTAGATTTTGGTACCACTATAGTTGTACCAGGTGCAATCTCATTTCTTGTAAACTTCCATATGTTCCTTTTTATGGATTTAGCTTGACCATCTGGTAAAACTAGGAAAACTGAATTTGTATCAGCGCCCCATCTATATCCCCCACTTTGATTTATATAATCTTTAGCTGAATGAGAGTTTTTAAAGGGCAAAGTAGAAGGCGAATATATATCGCCTACAACAGTTACGGAGTTTCTTCTGGGAGGTACATGGATTCTGTCTCCATTTTCTAAAAAGAAATCTTTTTCAGGATCTGAACCAAGAATTATAGGATCAACTTCAACTACTAAACGTCCGGGTGATTTAGTTTCCCTGAGCCTAGTAATTAATTGACTGACTGCTTGGATATCCCCTGAAGCTAATCTACCAGCTATAAGGGCAGAGGCTATAGCTGATTCCATTTCATCAGCTGTTCTCTGATAAGAAGCATTTTCTAGATCAGACACACTTTTTCTAGTAAAAACTGCACCATAAAGATATGCACTATTAGTGAAACCTCCAGCTCTAAGCATAAGATCAGATAATTTTTCTCCATTTTTTACACTATAGGTTCCTGGATATTTAAATTGGCCGCTTAAAACTACATTTATCTCATCTAAAGCAGTGATAGATGGTATATTAATTATGTCTCCATCTCTCATTTGTAACTTAAGTTGGTCCTCAGAATTTAAATTTATTTTAAAAATTTCTCTAGAACCAGACACTCTATTTACTCTATTTACTTCTGAAGAAGAAGGAAGAGATTCTGAGAGAAGACCAGAGGCTAGATTAAGAACATCATCTAGATTTTCTTGATCTTTTAATTCATATAACGCAGGCCTCCTTACAGCTCCAGTAATCCTAATTTTCTTTTTAATAATGGGTATAAAAATTACATCACCTGGTTGGAGTCTAGCGTCTTTGCTAGTATCGCCATTTAAAAGAAGATCATATAGGTCATATTCTTGAATAACTTTCCCATTTCTTTTTATTTGTATATTTCTTAGAGAACCCTTTTCACTTACACCACCCGAAATATAAAGTGCATTCGAAATTGTAGTAAGAGAGCTAACTGTATAGGATCCAGGCATATAAGCTTCACCAAGCACAAAGATCCTCATAGATCTAAGTTCTTTAACAGATATTGTTGCAGTAGATCCAATAAATTCAGAACTCAATTTTTCATTAACTAAAGCTCTTACTTGATCAAGAGTAAGTCCTCCTACTCCAATAGGACTCATTCCAGGTAAGCTTAATACACCTTCTCGATTAACAGCTGTTTCTATTTGCTCTTTAGGAGCTGTTCCTCCAATGATATTTACAGACAGAAGGTCCCCTGGACCTATTAGGTAAGATGAAGGTATGGGAATATCTGTTGCAGGTGCAAAGGTTGTTGGTGCATTTGCAAATAGATCATAGCCGTAAATTAAGTTTAATGCCCTAATACGTTGTTCCTCTTTCTCATCGTCTGTAAGAACTTTCTTTTCTGGCCTTGAAGTTAGAGTTATATTCTCTCTTCTGACATCCTCAACTTCTTGAGTTAACTGATTGGCTTGTAGTATTTTCTGTCGTATAGAAGCTTGTTGATCAAGAGGAAGCTCACTTAACATTTCCTCCTGCTCTAAGCTCAGCTCATTATCTGCTGTGTAAGCAAATTGAGTAGTTAAAAAGAATAATATGGCAGCCACAGCTGCTCTTCTTCTAGTACTTAAATAGCACATATTTTCATTAATTTTTAGGCAAGTTGCTAATTCAACCTTATTTTCTTGTATTTCTCAACAAAAATTAGCTTTTTATGTAATTGATTGACCCCAACCTAACTTGTTTCTACAGCGTGCAAAAAAGTCGTCATCTACTGGATGGACTAGATTAATCTCATTTTCAGTTCTAATAATTTTTAAAGAACAATCTTTATTTAGTACCAAATTTACCTGACTATCAAAGCTCAATTCAGATTTTTGACCCGTAAAATTTTTATGAACATCAATTCGTATTTCTTTGTGATCACCTATTAGAATTGGTGTTGTATTCAAGCTATGCGGAAACATTGGCATAATTCCTATAAGGTTAAGAGCTGGATCTATAAGAGGACCACCTCCAGAAAGTGAATAAGCAGTAGACCCTGTTGGAGAAAATATTATTAAACCATCTGCTTTTTGCTTATAAACAAAACTGTTATCAATGTATAGACTAAATTCAATCATTTGAGCTACAGAACCAGAATGAAGCACTATTTCATTTAGAGACACTGAATCAAGTTCTTTATTATTTAAGTAAGCTTTAAGGAAAGGTCTTTTGTCTAGAACATATTTACCTTTTAACACTTCTTTCAATCTAGGTTCTAGTTCCTCAGTTTGTATATCAGTTAAGAAACCTAATGTTCCTAAATTAATTCCCAGGACTGGTAATCCATCAACACCCAGCCTCTTACAGTTATTTAACATCGCTCCATCACCACCTACAGATATAAGTAAGTCACTTTTATTTAATATATTTCTTTTAGTGACAATGTGCTTATCAAGCGAACTTGTAATGCCTCTTAGACTAGAATCACAAAATACTTCTAATTTTAGATCTTTAAGTAATTTAAAGATTCTAGTAATGTACTTCTTATTTTTTGTCTCCTGGACAATACCTGATAGGGCTACAGATTTAAATTCTGGATTCATAAATTATCAACTCTCTTTCTTTGAAACATCCCAATTTCTTATTAAATAAATAAATATTGTATCTATAAAAGCTATAAAAGCTTTAAAAACATACTTTACTGCAGCTAGAGCAAAAGCGTCTTGGAAAGACATTCCTACCGCTATAACCCAAGTAAATTGATAAATTAGGGTATCAATTAGTTGAGAAGTAATAGTTGATAGATTGTTTCTCAACCAGAGCTTAGATTCACCAGTGTAAGATTTAATCTTATGAAAAAACCATACATCGAATCTCTGACTTATAAGATAGGCTGTAAGCGAGCCAATAACAAATGTAGGAGAATAACCTGCCAAAGTAACTATTGAGTTGTGCACTTCTTGCGCAGAGCCAACTAAATTTGAAGGCTTGAACTGAATACTTAATAATAATGTAATCATAACAGCAATATTTGCAAAGAAACCCAACATCACTGCTCTGTTTGCTTCCCTTTTACCGTATTTTTCATTAAGAACATCTGTAGCAAAATATATTCCTGAATAAAGAATTGCACCCATACTGGCAGTAAAGCTAAATCCGAAGATCTCTAGCTCACTTATTTTTCCTCCTTGAAGGTTACCAAGGATTATTCCTAAGATTACAGCTGTGTAAAGACCATATTTACCAAAAAATTTAAATAAAATAATAGCCAAACCTAAGTCATAGACTACAGTAATTACCCAGAGCAATTCTTGGTTAGCTAAAAGTTCTTGCATTTATATTAAAAAAATAGTGTTTTTTATGATTTACTATCTTCAGTCTAATAAAAAAAGATGTAATAAAAAACCATGCATAAAGAATTATTAGAATTTATTAAAGAATCGAAGAGTATAGTTTTCTTTACTGGTGCAGGAATTAGTACTGAATCAGGTATTCCAGATTTTAGGGGACCTAAGGGTGTGTGGAAAACAAATACCCCTATTTACTTCCAAGATTTCATTGGCTCTAAACAAGTGAGGAGGGACTCTTGGGAAAGAAAATTTTCTGGGGATGACATAATAAAAAAAGCAAAACCTAATATAGGCCATAAAGCCGTCTCAAAGATTATTAAAGATCATGGATCAGCTTATTTGATAACTCAAAACGTAGACAATCTCCATCAAGATGCAGGAGTTTCAGAAAAAGATATAACTGAAATACATGGCAACGCTACTTATGCTACTTGTTTAGACTGTTCAAAAAGATATGAATTAGAAGATATTAAGAAAGTTTTTATTAAGAAAAAGGAAGCACCTTACTGTAATTCTTGTGGAGGTATTATCAAGACTGCAACAATCTCCTTTGGTCAGTCAATGCCTGAGGAAGGGATGATCATTGCTCAAAGAAAAACTTTGGCTTGCGACTTGTTTATAACAATTGGTACTTCTCTTGTTGTTTACCCTGCTGCAGGGTTCCCAAAACTTGCTAAGGATATTGGAGCTAGGTTAGTTATCATTAACAATGAACCCACAGATTTTGATCCTATTGCAGATTTAGTTATTCATGAACAAATAGGAGAGGTATTCTCTGATTTTTAATCTAATCGTGGGTAAGGGCTACTAAACCTAATAGCTTCCCTTCTTTCATTTCTTGAAGCGTCCTATCAGCTTCTGAAACATTTCTTGTTTCTACGTCGACAGGATCAATCTTGCCTGCAACAACAAGCTCCATCAACTCTTTCATATCACCTAAGCTACCTACATAGGAGCCCATAAGTTTCTTTTCAAAAAGAGCTTGCATAGGAAGAGGCAAACTAATCTGCCCTCCAAAAAGACCTACTACAACATAACTGCCTCCTCGAGCCAGAAGGTTATACCCAAAATTTACTGAAGCTTCAGCACCTACAAAGTCTACTATTGATCTTGCCCCCCCTTCTGTAAGTTCAAGTAATTTCTCTGCAGCCCCTTCTTCGGATGAATTAATAGTCGCAGAAGCACCTAATTGACTTGCCATGCCAAGTTTTTCGTCATCAATATCTACAACTATAGGATTTATACCGTAAGCAGCTTTAGCAATCTTTAATGCTAGTAATCCAAGACCTCCAGCTGACACAATCACTAAAGAATTATCTTTTGTATATGGCCCGGCTTTTTTTAAGGCACTGTAAGCAGTCAAACCACGACAAGCATAACTTCCTGCTAGACTATCCGGAGTGTCAGCTGCGTTAAATAAATATTTTGAATCAGGAACTAATACATGGTCTCCATATCCACCTCCTACATGTATCCCTAAGTTTGAATTATTCATGCAATAATGAGTCATGTCATTGTTACAAAGATCACAATCTCCGCACCCCATCCAAGGATAAGCTATATATCTTTCTCCTGTTTCTATTCCATCTACATCTTCTCCAGTAGCCACAACCTCACCAAAAATTTCATGACCCATGGTTAAAGGATTTCCTCCTGGAAGAGGTGAAGGCAATTGAATACCGCCTCCTAAATCAAAATAACCATCATGTATATGCACATCTGAATGACAAACCCCACAAGCAACTGTTTTTAATAGGACCTCTTTGCCTTCTGGATTTGGAGTTTCTAAGTCCCTTTCTTCTAATGGTTTTCCATTTTCTACTACTTGATATGCTTTCATTTTTCTTTCCCCCTAAGATTGGTAACTGTTTTGTTATGTCTAGATTATCCTTATAATCAAAATTTGCAAATAAACTTTTAAGGAAAATATGACTGATTTAAATGCTTTTAGAGAAGAAACAAAAGATTGGTTGGAATCAAACTGTCCTCCAGAGATGCGTAAACCTGGAGATGTATGTTGGGGAGGCAGAAATCCCAACTTCTCTCATTCAGATCAAGAAATTTGGTTGGAGAAAATGGGAGAAAAGGGATGGACATGTCCTACTTGGCCTAAAGATTATGGAGGAGGAGGTCTTTCTCATGAAGAAAATAAGATTTTGCAAGAAGAGATGTTTGCTTTGGGGGCTAGGCCTGCACTTGCAAGTTTTGGAATATGGATGTTAGGACCGGCGTTATTAGAGTTTGCTTCAGAAGAACAAAAGTTAGAGCATATTCCAAATATTGTTAAGGGTAAAATTTGGTGGTGTCAAGGATATAGTGAACCAGGGTCAGGATCAGATCTTGCAAGTTTAAGCACTAAGGCAATAGAGGATGGAGATAACTATAAAATTAATGGCCAAAAAATTTGGACTTCAAATGCTAATTATGCGGATATGATTTTTTGTTTAGTGAGGACAGGACCCCAAGACCCTAAGCACGAAGGAATTAGTTTCCTTCTAATAGATATGGATCAACCTGGAGTTGAAGTTAAACCCATAAAGCTAATCAGTGGCAAATCTCCCTTTTGTGAAACTTTCTTTACGGATGCAATTGCTCCTAAATCAAACCTGATTGGAGAGATAAATAAGGGCTGGACGATAGCTAAAAGATTACTACAACATGAAAGATCTATGATTTCAGGTATGGGGTTAGTAACAGGAGGTAGTTCAGGAAGTTCTAGAAGAACTTCAGGATTAGCTGAGTTAGGTAAAAAATATGTAGGAACCAATGAAGAAGGTCTTCTAGATGATTCTCTTTTAAGGACTAAGATAGCAAAGCATGATTTAAATTCTCGTGCATTTGGCCTAACACTACAAAGAATGGGTGAAGAGGCTAAATCGGGAGGTCCTAGCGCTACTGCTTCAATGGGTAAGTACTATGGTACAGAACAAAATAAACTAAGATACGAGATAATGCTTGAGGCAATGGGAACAAAAGCTCTTGGTTGGGAAGGAGAGCCTTTTTCTCCAGAAGAATTAGCTATAACTAGAGAATGGCTAAGATCAAAAGCAAATTCAATTGAAGGGGGAACAACGGAAATAAATTTAAATGTTATTTCCAAGAGAGTTCTTAACTTACCTGACTAAAGAGCAGAGGAAATACTATGGCCTTGATATTAAATGAAGAACAACAACTTTTGAAAGATACTGCTAAAGAATTTATTTCAAATAATGCTCCTATTAATCATTTTAGAGAAATAAGAGACTCAAATGATTCACTGGGATACAGCGAAGATATATGGAAAAAGATGGTGGATTTAGGATGGGCAGGAATTCTTATTCCTGAAGAATATGGCGGATCTAATTTTGGCATGATGGGCTTAGGATCAGTATTAGAAGAAACAGGTAGATGCCTTGTTCCTTCTCCCTTATTCTCAACAGCATTATTAGGCGTCAGCTTAATAGAATTAGGAGGAAATAAAGATCAGAAAGAGGAGCTTTTAAATAAAATAGCTGAGGGAAGTTTAACTACTTCATTTGCGTTGGAAGAAGGCTCTCATCACTCAGTAAACTCTATTCAGACAAAGGCAGAAAAATCTAAAGATGGATTTATTATCAATGGAAATAAAACATTTGTTTTAGATGGCCATTCTTGTGATCTAATTATTTTAGCAGCAAGAACATCAGGAAATACCAAAGATAAATCTGGAATAAGCTTATTTTTAATAGATCCTAAAATAAAAGGAGTCAATGTAAAAAGGACTCATATGGTTGATAGCAGGAACTCTAGTGATATTTATTTTAAAGATGTGGAAATATCTTCTTCAGACCTCTTGGGAGAGCTAGATGGAGGACTTCCGATAGTAGAGCAAGTAGTTGAAAGAGGACAGATTGGTTTATCTTCCGAAATGTTAGGTAGCACTATCGAAGCTTTTGATAGGACACTTGACTATCTAAAAGAAAGAAAGCAATTTGGGGTATTAATTGGTTCTTTTCAATCTTTACAACACAGAGCAGCAACAATGTTTGCTGAGATAGAGTTAGTAAAATCTTCAGTTATGGGTGCTCTAAATGCTGTAGATGAGAGTTCAAATGATATTTCAAGATTTGCTAGCCTAGCTAAATTTAAGTCCGGAGAAACATTTAAACTAGTTAGTAGTGAGGCTGTACAAATGCATGGTGGAGTGGGAGTAACGGATGAATATGATATAGGTTTCTTTCTTAAGAGATCCAGAGTTGTTGAACAGATATTTGGTTCATCTGATTACCACATAGATCGTTATGCAGTTTTAAGTGAATACTAATAGTTTTTAGTTTACATATACTCTCCTAATTATTATCCGTTTAATGGGAATTTTCTTTTTTTATATCTAAAGATTTTATGTTATCACTTGACACGAGACCCCTTTATGAACTTTATACTAAAAGAAATAGTTAATTATGAATTCTGTAGTAGTAGTTGAGTCGCCAGCAAAAGCCAAAACCATAGAAGGTTATTTGGGAGACTCGTATAGTGTTGTTGCATCATTTGGGCATGTAAGAGACATGGAAGATAAAGATGGCGCTGTTCTCCCTCCCAATTGGTCTAATATTAGATGGTCTTTAAATAAGAAAGGAGAGATGCAGGTAAATGAAATTCTTAGTCTATTAAAGAAAGCAGATCATTTAATCTTAGCAACAGACCCCGACAGAGAAGGAGAGGCCATAGCTTGGCATATTTATGAACTACTAAACGAAAAGGATGCTTTAGCAGAAACTAAGGTTAGTAGAGCGGTCTTTAATTCAATAACAAAAAAATCTGTTAGCGAAGCAATAAACAATCTTAGAGCAATAAATAAAGATAAAGTAGAAGCGTATTTAGCTAGAAGGGTCTTGGATTATATTGTTGGATTTAATGTCTCACCTCTTCTTTGGAGAAGACTTCCTGGAGCAAGGTCTGCAGGTAGAGTTCAATCTGTAGCTTTAAAACTTATATGTGAAAGAGAAAATGAAAGGGAAGTTTTTGAACCTCAAGAATATTGGTCTATAGAAGCAAATTTTTTAAAAGACAAAGACATAATCCCTGCCCAAATCTACTCTGTTAATGGCGAGAGAATAAAAAAATTCGATATTACGAATGAAGATAGCGCTATTGATTTATCTGAAAAAGTTAAAGAAGCAAAATTTTCAATTAGTGAGATAAATAAAAAACCTGTTAAAAGAAATCCCAGACCCCCCTTCATAACCTCCACACTGCAACAAGAGGCAGCTAGAAAGCTTAGATTCTCTGCTGATCAAACTATGAGAACTGCACAAACGCTTTATGAACAGGCTTTTATAACTTATATGAGAACCGACAGTCCTGTTATGGATAATGAGGGTATTGATCAATGCAGAAACATAATTAAAGAAAAATTTGGATCTAACTTTTTACCTTCTAGTCCGAGAGTTTATAAAAGTAAATCTAAGCAGGCCCAGGAAGCTCACGAAGCAATTAGACCAACAGACTTCGCTAGATCACCTGCAGAAATACCGTTTTCAGGAGAAGAAAAGCAACTTTACGAATTAATCTGGAATAGAGCTGTTTCCAGTCAAATGGAAAGCGCACAAGTTACACAAACAGAAGTAATGATAGCTTCAACAAACAATGACTTGATGTTCAAAGCAACAGGATCTCAAGTAATATTTAATGGATTTCTAGAGGTCTACGAAGAGGGGCAGGACGAAGAAAAAGAGAAAGCAGAACCAAAATTACCTATAACTTTAAACTTAGAGGATAATTTAGAAATAGACACTATTTTACCTGGCCAGCACTTTACCAAACCTTCACCTAGATATACCGAAGCAAGCCTTATAAAGGAACTTGAAGAAAAGGGTATAGGGAGGCCTTCTACCTATGCTTCTATAATGAATAGCATAAAGAAAAGAGAGTATGCAACTTTACAGAATAAACAATTCATTCCTTCTGGAAGGGGTCGGGTTGTTGTGGGGTTCCTTGACTACCATTTTGAAGAATATTTTAGATATGAATTTACAGCGGACATGGAGGAATCTCTGGATGAGATAGCTAAGGGAGAACATATTTGGACTACCTTATTAGATAAATTTTGGGAAGGGTTTTCACCAATAATAGAATCGGTTAAAGGATTATCTAATAGACAAGTTTTAGACAATCTAAATGAACATTTAAAAGAAATAATCTTCCCTGTTAACACAACCTGTCCTAAATGCACAGGAGATTTAACCTTAAAAAATAGTCCTAAGAGCGGACCTTTTATAGGCTGTTCTAAATACAGTGAGACTGGTTGTGATTATGCTATACCAGCCTTTCTTCGAACAGCAGAAAAAATTGAGGCTTATAATAAATCTAAGGATTCTTTGGGAAGCAACCCTCAAACTGGAAAAGACATTTACCTTAAACCTAAAAGAGCTGGAGGATTTTATTTAGAATCTAAGGATGATGAGGATAACAGGATAATGCAAAATGTTCCTGATGAAGTTGCTGAAAATATGGACCTAGAAGAAGCAATAAAATGGATGAATTTACCTAGGGACATTGGCTTGCATCCAGATACTGGGGAGATGGTTCAATCTGGCTTTACACGTAAACCTGTAGTCAGAATGAAAATAAAGGGCGGAGGTGATAAAGCTTTTATTTATGTAAATCTTAAAAATATAGAAGAGATATTTGATACTCAGTTAAATTATGCTGTAGATCTATTAGCAAAATCTAATAAGAAAATAGAATTTAAAGAAGACAAAGAATTGGGTAAGGACCCCAGAAGCAATCTTCCAGTTTTTATCAAAGATGGCCCCTGGGGTTATCAACTATTAACAGATAAACAAGTAAAGAAAAATAAAGGTACTTCAGATCCAGATTTTGATGAAGTTACGCTTGAGTACGCCCTTGAAAATATGAATATTCTTGGTTACTGTGCTGAAGACTCTAGAGCCATAGCTAAGAAACGTGAAAGGATAGGTAAGACGAGGAAAAATAGGATGGTTGTTGTTCATGGAGATAAAAAGATAGAAATCAAAAAACCTTTTAATTCTATTTCGTTGCAGGATGCAATAGAGCTAATCAAGTGTGAAGGTAATCCTGATGAAGATACAAGTTAAATAATCTAAATTAGAATCTTTTAATAACACCTACACAAATACCCTCTAAAAAGAAATCTTCTTGAACAACATTAATTTTTATTGGCTTAAATTTCTTGTTTTGAGGTTCTAGAGTTATTTCTCCTTCACCAGAAGAACGGAAAGTTTTAACTGTAACTTCATCATTCAGCCTAGCAACAATAATATCTCCATTTTTACATTCTTTACTCTTTTTAACTGCTATTAGATCTTCTTCATTTATTCCAACATCCTTCATACTTTCACCTTTTACTCTAAGTAAATAATCAGCTTTTTGAGAAAACATATTATTAGGAATTTCAAGATTTTTTTCTATATTTTCTTGAGCTAGGATTGGATTGCCTGCTGCCACTAAACCCACCACTGGAATTCCAGATTCATCTTGATTTAATACAATTCCTCTAGAAGCTCCCGATAAAATTGAAATAAATCCTTTTTTTTCAATAGCTCTTAAATGCTGTTCTGCTGCATTGGGAGATTTAAACCCTAAAGTTCTTGAGATATCTGCTCTAGTAGGTGGAAATCCCTTTTCTTTTAAATGGCTTTTAATTAAATCTAAAATTTCTTTTTGTCTTGAGGTTAAGTCTTTCATTTTCTACTCCAAAAAAATTTATTACTGTAATTATATACAGTAAAATGATATTATCAAATTTATGTTAGTTATAGGTATTACTTCTAGAGCTTTATTTGATCTTGATGAAAGTCATAAGGTTTATGAAGATAAGGGATTGGAGGCTTATAGGGACTATCAGATTTCAAAAGAAAATGAAGCTCTTCTTCCGGGTCAAGCCTACCCACTAGTAACTAAATTATTGGATTTGAATAAAAGAATAAAAAATGAAAGGTCTGTAGAGGTGGTCTTGTTAAGCAGAAATTCAGCTGATACAGGTTTGAGAATCTTTAATTCTATTGAACATCATAATTTAGATATAAAAAGAGCAGCTTTCTGTGGAGGAAATAGTCCTCATACTTATGCTAAAGCTTTTGGAGCTCATCTATTTCTTTCCTCCGAATATACTGACTGCAAAATGGCATTAAAGAACGGAGTTGCTGCAGCAAGAATTATTCCTGCTGGAGTTCCAAAGACTGTAGAAAGCCAACTTAAAATAGCTTTTGATGGTGATTCAGTTATATTTTCTGATGAATCACAAGAGATCTTTGATACTCATGGTTTAGAAAGGTTTGATAAGAATGAAAAAGATCTAGCAAAGAAACCACTTCTAGGAGGCCCTTTTAAACCATTTCTTTCACACATGCATAAACTCCAATCTTTATTTCCCCAATCAGAGTGCCCTATAAGGATAGCTTTAGTTACAGCAAGATCTGCTCCTTCTCATGAGAGAGTTATACGAACTCTTAGGGAATGGCAAATAAGGATTGATGAATGTTTATTTTTAGGAGGTCTTAAGAAAGTTGACTTTTTGAAGGTATATAAAGCGGATATATTCTTTGATGATCAAATTGAAAACTGTGATTTAGCAAGTGAAGAGGTTCCAACTGGTCAAGTTGTTAACCTTAAGTAAGAAACTGCAAAAATTATTTAAAAGGTATAAAATTCACTTTTTATTGTTCCTTTATAAGAATTTCTATTATGGAATATATTTGTCTAGATTTAGAAGGTGTCTTAGTCCCAGAGATTTGGTCAGAAGTTGCTAAGTTTACTGGAGAAGATCAATTTAATTTAACCACTCAAGATGTTAAAGATTACTCTGAATTAATGGATATGCGTATGGATCTAGTATACAAACTTGATCTTTCTATGAAAGACATAAGAAACTTAGTAGGTAAGATGGAACCTTTTGAAGGAGCAAAAAGCTTTATTGATTGGGCTAGAGATAACTTTCAGGTGACCATAGTCTCAGATTCTTTCTATCAGTTAGCTTGGCCGTTAATTAGAAAACTAGAAACTCCTTCAATTATTTGTCATCATTTAGAGATAGAAGGAGATAAGTTAAAAGGTTATAAATTGAGACAACTAAATAATAAAAAAAAGGTAGTTCAGTCATTAAAATCTCTTAAGTACAGGGTATTTGCTGCAGGGGATTCATATAATGATATTCAAATGTTGTCTGAAGCAGATTTGGGTATTTTTTTTAGAGCTCCCAAGCATATACGAGAAGAGTATAGTGATATCAAGGGAGTAGACAGCCACCAGGAATTAAAAAATATTTTTTCCTCTGCCTCCGGTTTTATAAAAAATTAAATCTATGAATAATAATACTTCACAAGGGAAAAAGCTTAGAGAAGCAATTTCGGATCATACTCCATTGCAGATTGTTGGAACAATAAATGCTTTTTCAGCTCTCCTGGCAGAAAAACAGGGACATAAGGCAATATATTTATCTGGAGGGGGTGTAGCTGCATCTAGTATGGGCGTTCCTGACCTAGGAATCACCACTCTTCAAGATGTATTAACAGACGTAAGAAGAATAACCGATGTATGTGATTTACCCCTGTTGGTTGATGCTGATACTGGTTGGGGAGGAGCATTTAATATTTCAAGAATGATAAAGAGTATGATTTCATCAGGAGCTGCTGGGATTCATATAGAAGATCAAGTAGATCAAAAGAGGTGTGGACATAGGCCTAATAAAGAATTAATTTCCTCTGAGGAGATGCAAGATAGGATTAAGGCTGCTACTGACTCTAGAGATGATGAAAGTTTCTTGATAATGGCAAGGACTGATTCCATTGCAAATGAAGGTATTGACCTCGCTTTAGAAAGGGCTACTTCGTACATAGAAGCAGGTGCAGATGCTGTCTTTGTTGAGGCTGTTTCGGACCTACAACAATATAAGATATTCTCTGATTCACTTCAAGTCCCTATACTAGCTAATATTACTGAATTTGGGCTAACACCATTGTTTTCTGTTGAAGATCTAAAAAAGGTAGGTGTTGATATAGTTTTATATCCTTTATCTGCTTTTAGATCAATGAGCAAAGCAGCTGAAGAGGTATATAAAGAAATTATAGAAAAAGGGACTCAAGAGGGCTTAATTGATAAAATGCAGACCAGAGAAGAACTCTACAAAGTAATCAATTACCATGATTTTGAAAAAAAACTTGATGAACTATTTAAGAAGTAAGAGAAAGAAATGGCAGAAAAAAAATTAGAAGGAGCAGGTTTAAGAGGTCAAGTAGCTGGTCACACAGCTCTTTCAACTGTTGGGAAGGCTGGTAAGGGTCTAACTTATAGAGGTTACGCTATTGAAGAGTTAGCGGAGAAGGCAACTTTTGAAGAAGTAGCTTATATGCTCTTGTATGGTCATCTTCCCAATAAATCGGAATATGATGAGTATTCAGCTAAATTACAATCCTACAGAAAACTCCCTAAAGAATTAAAAGAAGTATTGGAGAGAATTCCTAGGAATACTCATCCAATGGATGTCATGAGAACTGGTAGCTCAATGTTGGGCAATCTAGAACCAGAGGGAGATTTCTCAAATCAAAATGAAACAGCTGACAGAATCTTGGCTGCTATGCCTTCAATTATTACTTATTGGTATCGTTTCTCACACGAAGGTGAAAGTATAGAAACAGAAACCAACCATCCTACTATGGGAGGTCAATTCTTATCTTTGCTTACTGGTCAAGAGCCTTCAGAAGAACATTCAAGAGCTTTAGATGTTTCATTAATTCTTTATGCTGAGCATGGTTTTAATGCTTCTACTTTTACAGCTAGAATTTGCGCTTCAACCCTATCAGATATGCATTCGTGTGTTGCAGGGGCTATTGGAACTTTAAGAGGACCATTGCATGGAGGAGCAAATGAAGCTGCAATGGAAACTATAGAAAAGTTTAATTCTAGAGAAGAAGCTAATGAAGGCATAAAGAAAATGCTAGAAAACAAAGAGAAGATTATGGGGTTTGGACACGCTGTATATACTAATGAAGACCCTAGGAATAAGATTATAAAAGCCTGGGCAAAAAAATTAGGCACATTTAATGGTGATAGTCTCCTCTATGAAGTTTCTGAAGAAGTTGAGAAGGTCATGTCAGAGGAAAAAGATTTATTTGCTAATACTGACTTCTATATGGCTTCAGCCTATCATTACTTAGGTATCCCTACGCCTATATTTACCCCTCTTTTTGTAATAGGTAGGACTTCTGGTTGGGCAGCTAATGTAATGGAACAGAGAGCAGATAATAGAATTATTCGACCAAGTGAAGAATATACTGGACCTGATAAGTCGCAGTGGGTCGATATAGCAGATCGTTAAAACATTAAGGAAAATAATATGACTGGAAACGTTGACTCTAACGTTAGACCTGATCCTGATCAGATTTTGTTAAAGATCGCTGATTATGTTCATGATACAAACATAGAAAACAAAGAAGCTTTTGCTACAGCCAGATACTGTTTGATGGATACACTTGGTTGTGGATTATTGGCTTTGACCTTCGAAGACTGTAAAAATTTATTAGGTCCCTATGTAGAGAATACAAATGTGCCTAATGGAGTTAGGGTGCCGGGAACTAAATATATATTAGATCCAGTAAAAGGGGCTTGGGACATAGGAGCAATTATTAGATGGCTAGATTTTAATGACACTTGGTTAGCAGCTGAATGGGGACATCCTTCTGATAATTTAGGTGGAATTTTATCGGCAGCAGACTACATTTCTCAAAAAAAGGTCATTTCTGGAAAACCAGGTTTAAAAATGTATGACGTTTTGGTGAGCATGATTAAAGCACATGAAATACAAGGGGTGCTTGCTTTAGAAAATAGCTTTAATCGAGTTGGACTTGACCATGTCATACTTGTAAAGATAGCTTCTACTGCAGTTATATCTCATTTATTTGGCCTATCTAAGGAAGAGACTATTAATGCTCTATCACAAGCATTTGTTGACGGGCAAAGCTTAAGGACTTATAGGCACGCACCTAATGCTGGACCGAGAAAATCTTGGGCAGCAGGAGATGCCACTAGTAGGGCTTTACAATTAGTTTTATTAACTAAAAAAGGTCAGATGGGCTATCCAAGTGCTCTAACAGCTAAAACTTGGGGGTTTCAAGATGTTCTCTTTAAAGAACAAGAATTAAGTATCCCGCAAGATTTTAATTCCTATGTTATGGAAAATATTTTATTTAAGATTTCTTATCCAGCAGAATTTCATGCTCAAACTGCAGTTGAGGCTTCAGTAATATTACATAATGAAGTTAAGGAAAAAGGATTTGATAATATAGAAAAGATTGTCATCACTACTCATGAATCAGCTATTAGAATTATCAGCAAAGTAGGTGAACTAAATAACCCGGCTGATCGTGATCATTGTCTTCAATATATGACAGCCATCGGCCTATATAAAGGAAATTTGGTAGCTGAGGACTATGAAGATGATGTAGCTTCTGACCCGATAATAGATTTCTTAAGAAGTAAAATGGTTATTGAAGAAGACCCTAGATATAGTAAAGAGTACCTTGAGGCTGACAAAAGATCTATCGCAAACGCTATTCAAATAAGGTTTACAGATGGGAGTGTTACTGAGAAGATTGAGGTTGAGTACCCTATAGGTCATAAAAGAAGAAGGGAAGAAGGCATACCGGTCTTATTAGAAAAGTTTAGTGCCAATCTTTCTTCTCAATTTTCCAATTCAAGGATAGAGAAGATTAAAGGATTGTGTTTAGATCAATCTATTCTAGAAGAAACTGAGGTTTCTGAATTTATGAGTCTTCTTGTAGCGGAATAGTTATTCTCGATTCAGTATTTTCCTTGTCACTGAAAGTATAGAAGAAAGTATTTTTTAATTTTTCTGAAGCGTAAAGCTCCATTTGATCATCATAATGACGAGAAGAGCTATCCTGAGTAGCGCTTCCGTACTGGTGAACGCTTTCAGACTTTAAATTACCTTCTTTATCCCATTCAACATATATATATAAGCCATCACCACCTTGAGCCTTTAGGTAACCTTCTTTTTGTTCTCTTCCATATATTGCTCTCAAGGTATCTGGACCACCCTGAACTGAAATCTTTTTATTTCCTCTTACAAGAAAGTTTCTCTCTGACCAGAGAGGGTCTATTCGTCCAAACACTTTATATATTTGTTCTATACAATCTCTAAACACTTTTTCCACTGGTGGAGCTGGTCTTTGACCTTGTTCTGATAACCATTCAGGACTTATTACGCAAACACCCAAGCTAGCTGCTCTGCTATTAAAATTTGTCTTTAAATCCCAATCTTTTAATAATTTTTGACCTTTTATTAAAATTTCTTCTTTAAAGTCCATATCAAAGATTTGTTTAAGATACTTATATGCTCTTGAGTTCTTGGAATAAGAATTATCAAATTTAATTTCTTTAAACCTTTTTTCCGAAGTGAATTTAGTTTCTGAAAATAGTTCTAGTCCTCTATTAGCTCTGTTAGTCATTCTTGTTTGCAATCCCAAAGTAGGAGAATAATCAGAAGGGGACAGACTACTTTCAACGGAAGTTACTTTAAAAGGGTCTTGATTTGTACTTATTAACCAACCTGACTTTGGATTGATTATAAGAGGTATATTTTCTAAAGGAATTAACTCATTCCAAACTAAAGAAGATCTTGTACCATCAACAGGTTTACTCCAATCAAGGTCTTCCTTTCTCTTGGGGGAAGAGGAGTTATGCAAAAAGATAATATTAGATTTTTTATCAGCGTAAACGGCATTGAAAGAAACAATAGACCTCAACTTCATTGAAGTTAACCATTCTTCTTTAGTTTTAGCTTTATTTAATTTATACCATTGTTCAACTTGTTTTATATCTTCCATTCCACTAAATCTTATGGCATAAGTTCCGTGATCTGTTTCTAGTACAGGACCATGTATCGAATATTTTGCTTCCCTATTAAAAGTCCACCAAAAGGGTCCCCAAATTTTTACAGGCAGTTTTAAATTTTTTACTCTGAAAGGCACCCATTCACCATCTAATAAGTACTCCGTATCATCTTTTGGGTTTATTTTTAGAAGAAATGTATCAGATAGGTCGGGCTTGTTTACCGTAAATCCCCATCCTAGATTTTCATTAAAACCAACAAAAATAAAAGGGGATCCTGGAAAGACACCACCCATCATATTCCACCCTTCTTCACTTTTTACATGGGCTTCATACCAAGCTAAAGGACCCTCAAGTGGTTGGTGAGAATTTATTATTAAACGGGTGCTTCCATCTCCAGTTTTGTTAGGATTTGCAGAGAATGCGTTAGAGCCTAAGACTAAATCTTGCCAGTCAAGTAGACTTGATTTTAGATTTGAAGCTATTTGTTTATTCTCTAAATCCTTATCTGTTTGTAGCTTTTCAATGGAACTTATAACTCCAGAAAAGAAAAGGTTTTGGAGAGCGAATCCTACAACAACATCTTCTTTGGTAATTGGAAAGTGTTTATTGTATTCATTATTTGGGTTTATAGCTGCCCAATAATTTAATCCATGAACATAAGCTTCAATGACTTTTCTAACTTCAGGTGAAAGATCTAATTGATATCTTGATTCAACTCTTTCTCTTATTTCTAATGCTTTTATTAGATAGTCTGTAACAAGTCCTTCAAAGCCATCTTTTAAACCCATTTGAGCTCTATACAAGGACATATTTGAAACTAAATTCTGTATATCATCTTGAGCATGGGCGTAAGCTATCCCGAAAGCTACATCAGCATCTCTTTTACCTTCAATATGGGGGACTCCCCAGATATCCCTTGTTATTACTGCTTGATAGCTTTTTGCTTTTAATAATGCTTCATTCTTGAAATCTGCATTTAATAGCTGTAAAAAAAAAGAAAATAAAGAGATAAAAATGATTTTTTTCATAAAATTGAGAAACCTATTAAATTTTGTAAGTCCTTTAAAGCATCATCCGCTTTTACCACCTTTATAGTTTTCATACCTAAAGCTTTTGCAGGTTTTAAATTTATACCCAGATCATCTAGAAAGACCACTTCATCTGGACTCACTTTGCCTTTCTCGCAAGCTAATGTATAGAATTTAGGATCTGGTTTCCTTACATTTTCTTTACTAGATTCAAATATAAAGTCAAATAGCTTCATTATTTCCTGATGAGCTCCTGAAATAGCTGCATTACTTTCTTCCATTTCTTTATCTTCACTAGACTGAATATTATTTGTTAAACATCCTTGCACAAGTTTAGGCTTAATATTATGCAGAGCTTTTACCATTTCCGGTCTAATCTCTCCTTTCAAAAGAGCAAGGACTTGTTTTCCTGGAACTGAATATCCTAATTTTTTGCTTTCTGTCTCGAATAAAGAATCAAATTCTTCCTGATTAATCTCATTTCTCTCTAACTTAGCCCAAGCATTATTATCTGGATTAGTAGAATTAATTTTTCTGATTAAATCTTTTGGAAGGTTATGGCTTTCTTCATAACTATTAAATGAATCAAAAGGGCTGGAAGTGATGACTCCTCCAAAGTCCCAAAATACTGCTTTAATCATAGTTTTAAATTGCTTTTTGTGAGTTCAGTATATTAAAAAAAACAAAAATAATACTATTTAAACTATCTAAAAACCTTAAAAAATCTATAATCGTTCCCCCGAAATTAGCTTAAGATAAGAAAATGTCAGGAAATACAACAGGAAAACTCTTTAATGTAACGACTTTTGGCGAGAGTCACGGTCTAGCTATGGGTTGCATAATTGATGGATGTCCTCCTGGAATGAGTTTATCTGAAGAAGATATACAAATTTATTTAGATAAAAGAAAACCAGGGTCATCAAAATTCACAACACAAAGGAAAGAAGACGACAAAGTGGAAATTTTATCAGGAATTTTTGAAGGCAGAACTACAGGAACTCCTATAGGTCTTTTAATTAAGAACAAAGATCAAAGGTCAAAAGATTACGACAAATTAAAAGATGTTTTTAGGCCATCTCATGCGGATTATTCATATATTCAAAAATATGGGATAAGAGATCATAGGGGTGGAGGGCGTGCCTCTGCTAGAGAAACAACTATGCGAGTTGCGGCTGGTTCTGTAGCTAGAAAGTATCTAAGAGAGAATGCAGGAGTAGAAATTACTGGTTATCTAAGTCAAATAGGAAGCATTAAAGTAAATAAAATAGACATCAAAGAGATAGAAAAAAACCCTTTTTTCTGTCCTGATAAAGAACTTATACCAAAGATAGAGGATTTAATTAATAAATTAAGTGATGAAGGTGACTCAATAGGAGCCAAAATTACAGTTATTGTTAGAAATTTACCCCCTGGTTTAGGAGAACCTGTTTTTGATAAACTTGATGGAGAGATAGCTAAAGCCTTAATGGGCATTAATGCTGTTAAGGGTGTTGAAATTGGAGCAGGGTTTTCAGTTATAGAAAGTAAAGGGTCTGAGAGTAGAGATGAAATGTCTCCAGAGGGTTTTAAATCAAATACATCAGGAGGGACTTCAGGTGGAATTTCAACTGGGCAAGATTTAATTGTAAGCATAGCCTTAAAACCAACTTCTAGCATAGCAAAAGAAGGGGATACTATTGATAAAGAAGGAAGAGCTACTAAGATAAAAGTAACAGGTCGTCATGACCCTTGTGTAGGAATTAGAGCAACACCAATTGCAGAGTCAATGGTTGCTCTTGTGTTAATAGATCATTTACTTCGCAATAGAGGACAAAATTTAGATGTAAATTCTGAAGTTCCTGAAATACCACCTAATCAATAAATGCTATGTCTAGGACCTTGTACGATAAATTATGGGACCTTCATGAGGTAACTCAGAGACAAGATGGAACTTATCTTCTATATATAGACAGACATTTAATTCATGAAGTTACTTCTCCGCAAGCTTTTGAGGGCTTAAGGCTTGCTGGTAGAAAATTATGGAGAGCTAAATCTAACATAGCTACACCCGATCATAATATACCTACTACTGATAGAGATTTAGGCATAGAAGGCATTAAGGATGAGGTGGCAAAACTTCAAGTTACAACCTTAGATGATAATTGCAAAGAACATCAAATTGAAATATTCGATATAAATGATGAACGTCAAGGAATAGTTCATGTTATAGGCCCCGAACAAGGTATCACTCTACCTGGCATGACTATTGTTTGTGGTGACTCTCATACCTCTACTCATGGTGCTTTAGCTACTTTAGCTATGGGAATTGGGACTTCAGAAGTAGAGCATGTTATGGCAACACAGTGCTTGGTTGCTACAAAACAAAAAAATATGAATATTCAGGTTAATAATATTTTACCGAAAGGAGTTTTTTCTAAAGATTTGACTTTAAGTGTAATAGGGAAAATAGGTACTGCAGGAGCTACTGGATATGCCATTGAATATTCTGGTAAAGCAATTGAATCTATGTCTATAGAAGCAAGGATGACAGTATGTAATATGGCCATAGAAGCAGGTGCTAGAGCTGGAATAATAGCTTTTGATGACACTACCTTAAACTATATTAAAGGAAGACCTTTTGCACCTTCTAATGATCAGTGGAGTGAGGCAGTTAAATTCTGGAGAGATCTCAAAAGTGATGAAGGAGCTAATTTTGATAAGACAATAGAGGTAGATGCAGAAGAATTAAAACCACAAGTCTCTTGGGGAACATCTCCAGAAATGGTTATGGATATAGACTCTAATATTCCAAAACCTAAAACTAATTCTGAGATTGATGCTCTTGAATATATGGGACTTAAGCCAGGAATGAAACCTGAGGATATAGAACTAAATCAAGTTTTTATTGGTTCTTGCACTAACTCAAGATTAGAAGATCTGAGAATCGCCGCTGAAGTTGTTAAAGGAAACAAAGTTAGTAAGAATTTAAGAAGAGCCATCGTAGTGCCTGGATCAGGAATGGTAGCAAAATCAGCTTCTGAGGAGGGTCTTGACCAAATATTTATTGAAGCTGGGTTTGAATGGAGAGCGCCTGGTTGTTCAATGTGCTTAGGAATGAATCCAGATCAACTTCAAGAGGGAGATCATTGTGCTTCAACATCAAATAGAAATTTTGAAGGTAGACAAGGGTATAAAGGAAGAACACATTTAGTTAGTCCGGCAACTGCAGCGGCTTCTGCTGTAGCGGGAAACTTTGTTGATGTGAGAGATATTTTAAAATGAACGAGTACACTATACATTCTAGTAAAATGGTTCCCTTGGAAAAATCAAACGTTGATACAGACCAAATAATTCCTAAACAGTTCCTAAAATCGATCAAAAAAACTGGCTTTGGACCAAATTTATTTGATTCTTGGAGGTATTTGGATCCAGGGTATCCCGGACAAGATAATTCTAAAAGGCAGCTTAACCCTGAATTTATTTTAAATAAAATTAAATATGAAGGCTCTGATATTTTAATTGCTAAAGAAAATTTTGGTTGTGGTTCTAGTAGAGAGCATGCTGTTTGGGCAATTCAAGACTATGGCATTAGGTGTGTTATTGCACTGAGCTTTGCAGATATTTTCTATAATAATTGCTTCAAAAACGGTCTATTGGCTATAGTTTTAAATAAAACTTCCATTGATAAGCTATTTGAAATAAGCCATGCGGGAGAAGAAATACATATAGATTTAATTAACCAGGTTATCTTAAATTCAGATGAACTTGAGATAGCAAAATTTGAGATAGATGATTTCAGAAAAACTTGCATTTTAGAAGGTCTAGATGAGATAGGCTTGAGTCTGAAATATAGCAAGAGAATTAAAGCTTTTGAAGACAATAAGAGAGAAGAAACGCCTTGGGTTTTTAAATGAAGAATAAAAAAAGAATACTAATTCTTCCAGGAGATGGAATAGGACCTGAAGTTAGTTCTATAGCCAAGGAACTCTTAATACTTTTAGACCAAAAGCATTCATTAGATTTAGATATTTCTGAGGGTCTAATAGGGGGAAAAGCTTATGATGAAACGGGAGACCCTTTACCTAAAGAGACCTTAAACATGGCAAGAGATAGTCAAGCAATACTATTGGGGGCAGTCGGTGGTCCTAAATGGGATGATCTTCCTTCACAGAAAAGACCTGAAAAGGGCCTTTTAGGTATCCGATCGGAATTTGATTTCTTTGCTAATCTCAGACCCGCAATATTATCAAAAGAACTTGTTTCAGCCTCTTCTTTAAAAAATGAAAAAGTTTCAGACTTAGATTTATTGATAGTTCGTGAACTCACAGGAGGAATTTACTTTGGAGAACCAAGAGGTGAAGTAGAAGGGTCAGATGAAGTTTTAAATACTATGATATATAGCAGAAAAGAGATCATCAGAATAGGGAGGGTTGCTTTTGAGGCTGCTAAAGGAAGAAAGGGAGAGCTTTGCTCTGTAGACAAGGCTAATGTACTTGAAGTTAGTTCTTTTTGGAGAGAAGTAATGACTGAACTTTCTTCAGATTATCCAGAAGTAAATCTTAGTCATATGTTGGTAGACAATGCGGCAATGCAATTAGTACGTGAGCCTAAACAATTTGATGTAATAGTAACTGGAAATTTATTTGGTGATATTTTATCTGACATAGCAGCGATGTTAACTGGTTCTATAGGCATGCTTCCTTCTGCTTCTCTAAATAAAACAAAAAAAGGTCTTTATGAACCTGTACATGGATCAGCACCAGATATAGCAGGAGAGAATAAAGCTAATCCACTTGCCTCCATATTGTCTGTAGCTATGATGATGCGATATACATTTGAAAAGGATGAAATAGCTTTGTCGATAGAAAAAGCAGTTGAATTAGTTTTAGCTGAAGGGGAAAGAACTCAAGATATAGCAAAAGAAAACGAAACTACTTTAGGAACTAAAGAAATGGGAAGAAAAGTTTTATTAACCATAGAAAGTATTTGATGAAGGAAGCAAAAAACATTGCCATAGTTGGAGCAACCGGACTAGTTGGAAAGACTTTCCTTGAATTATTGGAGTCTGATCATTTCGTGAACTCTAATATACATCTTGTTGCCAGTAAGAAGTCAGAAGGTAAAAAAATCACTTTTAGAAACCTTGAGCATCAAGTTAATCTTCTAGAAAGTTTTGATTTTTCTAAAGTAGAATTAGCATTTTTTTCAGCTGGGTCCGAAGTTGCAAAAGAGTATGCACCTTTAGCCGCTGAGAAAGGATGTCTAGTTATTGATAACTCATCCTGTTTTAGAAGGAATAAAGATATTCCCCTTATCATTCCAGAAGTAAATTCAGGAGTACTGCATGGTTTCCCAGATAATGGAATAATAGCTAACCCCAATTGTTCAACAATACAAATGCTTGTAGCGCTAAAGCCCTTACATGATTTATACAAAATAAATAGAATTGATGTAACAACATTTCAAGCGGTTTCTGGAACTGGAAAATTAGCGCAAGAGGAGCTTTTAAAGCAAAGTGAACAAGAGCTAAAAGGAGAAAATATCCCTATAAGCATATACACCAAAAAAATAGCCTTTAATGCCCTACCTCATTGTGATGACTTCCAAGAAAACTCTTATACCTTTGAAGAGATGAAAATGGTTTGGGAAACTCATAAGATTCTAGACAATAACATAGAAGTAACTGCTACTTGTGTCAGAGTCCCTGTTCTTAATGGGCATTCAGAATCTATTCATTTAGAGACAGATAAGAAAATTAATTTAGCTTCTGTTAGAGAGGTTTTGAATAACACTAAAGGAGTTAAACTGGCAAGCGGAGAGGGACAAGAAAGCTATTTAACTGCAGCAGAAATAGATGGAAAAGATTCTGTTTATATAGGTAGATTAAGAATGGATCTTTGGAGCAAGAATAGACTTAATCTTTGGGTAGTGGCAGATAACTTAAGAAAAGGAGCTGCTTTAAATAGCATTCAAATAGCAGAACTACTGTTTAGTTAGTCGTTATGAAAATTGATCTCTTTATAGAGAAAATTGAAATAGGATTTCAAAGTTTAACTGGACTCTCGATTGTAGGCTTGTTGGGCCTGCTTCTTGGTATTTTTTTCTTTTCTCTTTTACTTTACATAATCAACTATGAAAAAAAAGATAAGAATATGTCAAATCTTCCAGTTAGCGGACTGAGTGATATAGGGGACCCAGTAGAAGCTAATATAAATCTAGCTAGAAGCTTTATTGAGATGAGAGAGTTCGAAAAAGCTTATGATTGTTTAAAAAAGATCACAGCAAATAAGGGTGACCTGACTCCGAAGCAATTAGAGAGATTTAACCTTCTAAAAATTAAAATAGAAGAAAGTAAGAATGGATAAAGAGAAATCACGCATAGCTCTGGCAGTTGAATACCAAGGAAGTAGGTATAAAGGATTTCAAAAACAAAAAAATACTAAAGAAACTGTTCAAGGCTTTCTTGAAAATGCTTTAAGCAAAGTTGCAGATCAGGATGTAGAAATTGTTTGTAGTGGACGAACAGATGCTGGTGTTCATGCATATAATCAAATTATCCATTTTGATACTAGCTCTTTAAGAGATATGAAGTCTTGGGTAAAAGGAGGAAATGCCTTGCTTCCAAAGGATATAAGAGTTCTTTGGGCAAAAGAAGTGCCTGATTCTTTTCATGCTAGGTTTTCTGCCATTTCAAGAACTTACAGATATATTATTAGAAATTCTCTATTGCCTTCTGCTTTGGAGAGAGATAGAGCTTTGTGGGTTCAAGAAGACTTAGATCTAAAAGCTATTCGTAGAGCTTCTTTACATCTAAAAGGAGAACAAGATTTTACTTCTTTTAGATCCTCTTCATGTCAGTCCAAAACTCCGTATAGGAATATACACTTAATAAGAGTTTTCAAAAAAAAAGAACTAGTAGCAATAGAAATAACAGCTAATGCTTTTTTACTTAACATGGTAAGAATAATTGTGGGAACTCTTTTAGAGGTTGGACGTAGAAAAATCCCTGCAAAACAAATAAAAACTATTTTAGATCAAAGGGATAGGAATATGGCTGGTAAGACCTCTCCTGCAGAGGGCCTATACTTTATAGGTGCTAAATATAAAAGAAAATTTAAGCTTCCTTCCTTACTAAATAGTGATATCTAATGAATCAATAAGTGCTAATCTGATAGACTCGCGACCTTAGAAATGAATAAACTTTTTATAAAAATTTGTGGTATTACTAATACTAAAGATGCTGCTCTAGCTACTTCTTTAAATGTAAATTCAATAGGGTTTAATATGTATGAGGAGAGTGCAAGATACATACCTAAAGAGAAGGTTAAAGAAATAATACGTGAGTTACCTGAAAACACTATTCCAGTGATGGTTTTTGTTGACCCCACCTTTGATTATGTAAGATCTTGCTTAGATATATCACCTAAGATTATTCCGCAATTTCATGGAAAGGAAACTCAAGAATTCTGTTCGTCTTTTGAAAGAGAGTACATAAAGGCCGTTAGGGTATCTAAGAAAGAAGATCTAGAATTAGGGTCTCAAAATTATTCTAATGCTTGGATGATATTGTTTGATAGTTATATAAATAAACAGTTTGGAGGAACAGGAAAGGTTTTTAATTGGAATTTCTTTAAAGGCCAAAATATAGATAAGGATTATTTGGTAGCTGGAGGGCTTAATGCAGATAACGTTTTGAAGGCAATAACTTCTACTTTGTGTAAAGGAATAGATGTTAGTTCAGGTGTAGAATCTTCTCCTGGAATAAAAGATTTAGAAAAAATGGAAAAATTAATCAAAATAATAAACGAATCTTATGTCTAAAAAGAAAGATAACTTACCTGATTCAAAGGGTCACTTTGGAATTTATGGGGGGGTCTATGTAGCTGAGACTCTAGTCCCTGCCCTTGAAGAATTAGCAGATCAGTACGAATTAATTAAGAAAAACAAAAAATTTCAAAATGAATTAAGCAAAGACTTAAAAAGTTTTGTTGGGAGGCCATCCCCACTTTATTATGCAGAAAGATGGACGAATCATCTGGGTGGAGCAAAGATATTTCTTAAAAGAGAGGATTTAAATCACACAGGAGCCCATAAAATAAACAATACTGTCGGCCAAATCTTACTAGCAAAACATATGGGTAAGAAGAGAATAATTGCAGAGACTGGAGCAGGACAGCATGGAGTAGCTACTGCAACTGTTGCAGCTCGTCATGGCATGGAATGTGTGATTTTTATGGGAGAGGAGGATATAAAAAGACAGTCCTTAAATGTCTATAGAATTAAAATTTTAGGTGCAGAAGTTGTTTCAGTTAATTCTGGAACAAGAACTCTTAAAGATGCTATGAATGAAGCTATGAGAGACTGGGTAACCAATGTAGATGATACTTATTACATTATTGGAAGTGTCGCAGGTCCTCACCCCTATCCTCAGATAGTTAGAGATTTTAATTCCATAGTTGGAAAAGAGGTGCTAAGTCAAAGTATGGAAGAAATTGGTAAGTTACCAGATATGTTGGTAGCTTGTGTTGGCGGAGGTTCTAATGCAATGGGTCTTTTTTATCCTTTTATAGAAAATAAAGACATTGAGCTTATAGGTGTAGAAGCTGCTGGATTAGGAATAGAAACTGGAAAACATGCTGCACCCTTGAATGATGGCACCGAAGGAGTATTGCATGGAATGAGAACGTATCTAATGCAAGACAATAAGGGCCAAATAAAAGATACCCATTCTATTTCAGCTGGATTGGATTATCCTGGGGTAGGGCCTGAGCATGCATGGTTGAAAGATATAGGAAGAGCTAATTATGTGGCTGCAGATGACCAAGAGGCTTTAGATGCTTTTAAAGAGTTGACACTTATTGAAGGCATTATGCCAGCACTTGAAACTGCTCATGCTTTAGCTTATGTAAAGAAAGTAGCTTCATCTATGGAAAAAACAAAAATCATTGTTGTAAATGTTTCTGGTAGAGGAGATAAAGATATAAATACGGTAGCAAACATAGAGGGCATTAAACTTTAAATGGCGAGAATAAAAAAAGCTTTCTCAGAACTAAAGAAGCGCAAAGAGAAAGCGCTAATTGGATATATAGTATCTGGTGATCCTGATATTTCAATAACTCTTGAAGCAATGCATTTAATGGTAAAAGAAGGTGTTCATGTTATAGAACTGGGAATAGCTTTTTCTGACCCTATGGCTGAAGGGCCTTCCGTACAGAAAGGTCACGAAAGAGCTCTTTTGAATAAGGTTTCTTTAAATGACACATTAAATCTAGTGAAAACTTTTAGAGTGAAAAATAATGAAACCCCTATTGTGTTAATGGGGTATATGAATACTTTTGAATCTTTAGGAAGCAAGGTTTTTTCTAGTGAAGCCAAGAAAAGCGGTGTAGATGGAGTTCTTATAGTAGATATGCCTATAGAAGAAAGTGAAGACTTCACACAAGAAACAATGAAGAATGAGCTTGATCTTATAAGACTTGTTGCTCCAACTACCAACAAATCAAGAATTGAAAAAATATGCAAAAGTGCTTCAGGATATATCTATTATATTTCTCTTAAAGGAATAACTGGAGCAAATACACTAAATGAAAATGACGTAAGAACTAAAGTTTCAAGACTAAGGGACTTGACTGAATTACCTATTGTCATAGGATTTGGAATTAAAGACCATGCAACTACTGTTTCTGTAAGGAATATAGCAGATGGAGTCGTAGTGGGAAGCGTATTTGTTGATATTATGGGAGAAAAGAAAGAGAAGATAGAAAATCTTTTATCTATTAAAATTCAAGAGATATCTAAAGCTTTGAATAAAAAATAGAAATGGCCAACTGGTTTGAAAAAATTCTTCCTTCCTTTATAAAAAAGGACAGCACTAAAAAATCTTCTATTCCTGAAGGTTTATGGAAAACATGCTCCGCTTGTAACACAATCTTATATGTACCAGAGCTTGAAGCTAATCTCTACGTTTGCCCCAAATGCGATCATCATATAAGAATTGGTGCAAGGAAGAGATTGGATTTATTTTTAGATCAAGAAACCCAACATGAACTAGCTAGAGGCAAAACCCCAGTAGATTGGCTAAAGTTTAAGGATACTAAACGTTATAAAGATAGATTAATTGAGGCAGAAAATAATAGCGAAGAAAAGGAAGCCTTAGTTGTCATGGAGGGATCTTTAGAAAAGCTTCCTTTAGTAACTGCTGCTTTTGAGTTCAGGTTTATGGGAGGGTCAATGGGAGCTATTGTAGGTCAGAAATTTGTTGAGGGAGTAAATTACGCTCTAAAAAAACAGATTCCTTTTGTGTGTTTCTCTACTAGCGGAGGGGCAAGGATGCAAGAATCATTGGTTTCACTTTACCAAATGGCAAAAACTAGTGCGGTACTCCAAAAATTTAAAGAGTCAGGGCTGCCTTATATCTCTATTATGATAGACCCTATTTACGGAGGAGTAGCAGCAAGCCTCGCAATGTTAGGAGATATTAATATTGCTGAACCTAAGGCTTTAGTTGGTTTTACAGGTCCTAGAGTCATAGAGCAAACTTTGAAAGTTCAGTTACCTGAGGGATTCCAAAGAAGTGAATTTCTACTAGACCACGGGGCAATTGACATGATTGTTCATAGAAAAGATTTAAGAGAGACTGTATACAGACTACTATCAAATTTGAGTCACCACAAATCGAAGTAGAAAATGAATTCTTTACAATCCTGGTTAGATCATATCCAAGCTGTAGATCCAAATGAGATAGAACCTGGTTTAGAGAGGATTAGAACTATATATGAGAGTTTAGTAAAGGATAAACTTTCATCCAAAATAATAGTAATTGGAGGAACTAATGGAAAGGGGACAGCTGCTGAATTCCTTAGTCAAATCTTGATTTCAAATAGTAAAAGTGTAGGAACTTTTACTTCGCCTCACTTATTTAGCTTTAATGAAAGAATAGCAGTTAATGGAATTCCTGTTTCTGAAGAGCTAATTATTGAAAGCTTTAGCTTAATAGAGGAGTTTCGAGGGAAAATAAAATTGACCTATTTTGATTTTTCTACATTAGCTGCTTTACTGATATTCAACAAATTAAATGTTGATTTTATGGTGCTAGAAATTGGCCTAGGCGGAAGGCTAGACCCAGTTAATATAACTGATTCTGATTTAG
Organism: Gammaproteobacteria bacterium; assembly: GCA_045563675.1. Taxonomy (GTDB): domain Bacteria; phylum Pseudomonadota; class Gammaproteobacteria; order Magnimaribacterales; family Magnimaribacteraceae; genus AEGEAN-183. Next base: position 120,867 of record JBJLIX010000001.1, on the reverse strand, counting down.
CTATATTAACAAATGTAGAATTAGATCATCAAGAGTGGCTAGGAAATGATAGAGAATCTATAGGTAAAGAAAAATCAGGTATATTTAAATTTCAAAAACCTGTGATATTGGGGCAAAAAAATACTCCTTTAACAGTCATCGAAGCAACTAAAAAACTGCAAAATAGAGTATTCAAGATAGGAAAAGACTTTACTTATACTTTAAATATACCCGATCAAACTTGGTCTTATTTCTTTAAAGGAAGGAATGAAGTTTCCTATGAAAATATACCCTTACAAAATCTCTCAGTTGCTAGCCTATCTTGTGCTTTAACTTCTTTCTTTATACTTGAGGAGAACAGCAATTTTGATCTATCTTGTGCTTTAAAATCAACTAATCTAAGAGGGAGATGTGAACTTGTAAATGAAAGATTTTTGCTTGATGTAAGTCATAATGAGTCTTCTGTAAATTTCTTATCTACATTTATCGATAGAAATTTTGGTGTAGGGACAGAGATCTCTGCTGTATTAGGAGTAATGGCCGATAAGAATGTTAAAGATATGCTTGCCCCTTTAATAGGCAAGATTAGTAAATGGTATACAGCTTCTCCTAATATAAATAGATCTATGACTTCGGAGGATATAAGCAGTATGGTAAGTTCTATTCAAAAAGCGCCTGTAAAAACTTTCAATAGCGTTAAAGAGGCATGCATAATTGCTCACCAGGAAACTCCTAGCTCAGGAATCATTATTATTTTTGGATCCTTTTACACTGTTGCAGAAGCTTTCCCTTCCATAAAACACTTAAAACAAGTTTCCTAAATGTTTGGTATAGATTTATTTTCATTGATTGTAATAGGAGCTTTTGGAATTTCAGGGTTATTTAATGGACTTTCCAAAGAAATTTTTTCTTTAGCTTCTTGGTTAATTTCAATACTAGGTGCTTGGTTTTATGGTCCATTATTATTTCCTTACTTAGAAAATTACATAACTAGCCAACAATTAAAATCTACTGTTTCCTTTTTAATTCTTTTTATCCTTATTTTTACAATCTTTAAGATTTTGGGATCAATAATTTCTAATTTTTTAAATTTCTTAGGATTGGGAATATTAGATAAGATTGGTGGATTTATCTTTGGAGCTATTAAAGCAATTGCTATTTTAGTAAGCATGTATTTATTAAGTTCAGGTTTTTTAGAAAACCAAGATTGGTGGATAAACTCTATATCTAGAGAATGGACAATTGAAATAGCACAATTCATGGACCCATTGTTAAGTGAATGGAAATCGCAAATAAAGATATTACTGAATAAAGAGAATGTATCTTCTCTCGAGTCGTTATAAACTATCGTAGCTCAATGTGTGGAGTAGTAGGAGTTGTAAGTAAATCGGAAGTTTCTCCGATGATATATGATGCCCTGACCATTCTTCAGCACAGAGGTCAAGATGCAGCTGGAATAGCTACCTGCAATCAAGATAAATTTCATCTAAGAAAACAACTAGGCCTTGTAAGAGATGTCTTTAGAGATACTCACATGCTTAGATTAAGAGGATCAATGGGAATAGGACATCTAAGGTATCCCACTGCAGGAAGTCAGGACAGAGAGCTAGCTCAGCCTATGTATGTTAATTCACCTTATGGAATAAGCATATCGCACAATGGAAATCTTACAAACAAGGAGGAAATCAGTCAGATACTTATGGAAAAGAATATGAGATTCTTGAGTACTGACTCTGACAGCGAGGTTTTGCTTAATGTCTTTGCAAACGAATTACAAAAACAAGGAACTTCATCTCCAACTGAGAAAGAAATATTTCAAGCTGTAAGAGCAACTCATAAGAAAGTTAGAGGGGCATATTCTGTAATTTTTATGATTAATGGAGTTGGTATTGTAGGTTTTAGAGATCCCTTCGGAATAAGACCTTTAATATTCGGATCAAGAGAAAATGACCTTCTAGGCCCGGATTATATGATTGCTTCAGAAAGCACAGTTTTAGATACTCTAGGATTTAAAGTTATTAATGATGTTCAGCCTGGGGAAGCAATTTTTATAAATAAAGAGGGAGAAATGCATATGGAGGCTTGCATAGAGAATCCAGTCCACACCCCTTGCATTTTTGAATATGTATATTTAGCTAGACCTGATGCAGTAATTGATAACATCTCTGTTCATAAATCTAGAATGAGAATGGGTGAATCATTAGCAAAAAAAATAAACAACATTAAACCGAATCATGATATTGATGTTGTGATTCCTATCCCAGAAAGTAGTACTACTTCAGCATTACAACTAGCTAAGACTTTGGGTATTAAGTACACAGAAGGGTTTGTAAAGAACCGCTATATTGGACGGACATTTATTATGCCTTTTCAAGAGAAAAGAGAAAAATCAGTTAGACAAAAATTAAATCCAATACAGTTTGAATTTAAAGATAAGGTAGTCCTGCTGGTAGATGATTCAATAGTAAGAGGCACAACAAGCAGACAAATTATTGAAATGGCTAGATCAGCCGGTGCTAAGAAAGTTTATTTTGCTTCTGCTGCTCCTCCTGTTAGGCACCAAAATGTTTACGGCATAGATATGGCTGCTACTACAGAGTTAATTGCCCACAACAGGACTGAAGAAGAAATTAATGATCTTATTGGTGCTGATTGGCTCATTTATCAAGATTTAGAAGATTTAATAGAATGTGCCAAAGTAGGTAACCCTTCTATTCAGCAATTTGAGTGTTCTGTGTTTGATGGAAATTACATTACAGCAGACGTTGATAGTAGCTATCTTAAGAGACTAGAAGAAAGCAGAAGCGATGATAAAAAGAGAAGAAAGCTTAATTAAATTTTAAGACTTCAAAGTTTCAATAGTTATAGTTGGCAATACGGCATTGTCTGCGGCTTCTTTGTAGGAAGCAATCTCGTTGAAATTAAGATACCTGTAAACTTCAGGTCCCATAGTATTGATTTCTTGCATATATTTTTGATATTCTTCGAGTGAAGGTAGATATCCTAGAATAGATGATATAGCTGCTAATTCTGCAGATGCTAGAAATACATCAGCTCCTTTTCCTAGCCTGTTTGGAAAATTTCTTGTAGATGTAGAAACCACAGTTGCATTATCTTCAACTCTTGCTTGATTACCCATACATAATGAGCATCCAGGAACTTCCGTTCGGGCTCCTGAATTTTTAAAAATCTTATAATAATTCTCTTCTATTAATTGATGTTCATCCATTTTTGTAGGAGGAACTATCCAAAGTGTAGTCGGTACTTCTTTAGCCTGCTTAAGCAGATTACCTGCTGCTCTAAAGTGACCAATATTAGTCATACAAGAGCCAATGAATACTTCATCAATTTTAGTTTGAGAGACTTCTGATAAAGGTTTAATGTCATCGGGATCATTTGGGCATGCTAACAACGGTTCTTTTATATCATCTAGATTTATTTCGATTATTGCTGCGTATTCAGCATCCTCATCTGCTTCAAGGAGTTCCGGGTTCTCTAGCCAGGCTTCCATAGCTTGCGCTCTTCTTTCAATAGTCCTTTCATCTCCATAGCCTTCAGAAATAAGCCATCTCATTAAAACTATATTTGAGTTCAGGTACTCTATAATCGGTTCTTTATTTAATTTAATAGTACATCCAGATGAAGATCTTTCTGCAGATGCATCGGACAGCTCAAAAGCTTGTTCTACTTTTAAATCTGGTAAGCCTTCAATTTCTAGGCATCTTCCAGAAAAAACATTAATTTTTCCTTCCTTTTCAAGCGTTAAGTTACCAGTTTTTAAAGCAGCATAAGGGATAGCATTTACCAAATCTCTTAATGTGATTCCAGGTTGCATTGTCCCAGTAAATTTAACTAGTACTGATTCTGGCATATCTAAAGGCATTGAACCCAAGGTTGCTCCGAACGCAACTAAGCCTGAACCCGCAGGGAAACTTATTCCTAATGGGAATCTAGTGTGGGAATCTCCCCCTGTTCCTACTTTATCAGGAAGCAACATTCTATTCATCCAGGAATGAATTATTCCGTCTCCAGGTTTTAGAGAAACACCACCCCTTGTTTGTATAAAGTCAGGTAAGGTATGGTGAGTTTCAATATCTGAAGGTTTTGGGTAGGCAACTGTATGACAAAATGATTGCATTACTAAATCTGCTGAAAACCCTAAACAAGCAAGCTCTTTAAGTTCATCTCTTGTCATAGGTCCTGTTGTATCTTGGCTACCCACAGTAGAGAGTCTGGGTTCACAGTAAGTGCCTGGTCTGATGCCTTTTACCCCACAGGCCTTTCCAACCATTTTTTGTGCCAAAGTAAATCCTTTATTAGTTTTCTTTTGACTCTCTGGTCTGACAAAAACCGTAGGACCTTGTTGAGAAAGATTTTCTCTTGTTCTGTCTGTTAATGACCTACCAATAATTAAAGGTATTCTTCCACCTGCTCTAACTTCATCAAGTAAAGTAGGGTTCTTTAAAGAGAAACTAGTTAAATCTTTCCCTGAATTATTAGAACAAATTTTACCCTCATGAGGATAAATATCTATTGTGTCCCCTAGTTCCATTTTTGTAACGTCACATTCAATAGCTAACGTCCCTGAGTCTTGTAGAGTATTAAAAAATATCGGTGCTATTTTCCCTCCAAGGCAGATACCTCCTGTTCTTTTATTTGGTATATAGGGGATGTCATCGCCTATATGCCAAAGGAGGGAGTTAGTAGCAGATTTTCTAGATGATCCCGTTCCAACAATATCTCCTACAAAAGCAACGGGCAAACCTGACTCTTCCAATTTATTAATAGTATTTATAGGTTCAACAAAATCAGTATTTTTTAACATAGATAGAGCGTGAAGAGGTATATCTGGTCTAGACCATGCTTCAGGCCCTGGAGATAAGTCGTCAGTATTTATTTCTCCTTCAACTTTTAAGACCTTGGCACTAATACAATCTGGAATAGCAGGCTTATTAAGGAACCATTCTGCTTCTGCCCAGGAGTTAATGACTTTTTTAGCTCTTGCATTCTCTTTTGATAGCTCAAATATGTCATAAAAAGCATCAAAGATTAAAAGGGTGTTAGACAGTGCCTCTACTGCTAAATCACCTACTTGATCATCATCTAGAAGTTTGATTAAAGGTTGAATGTTATAGCCTCCTAGCATGGTCCCTAAAAGCTTTGTAGCAGATTCACAAGAAATTAATGAAGTTGAAATATTGCTTTGAGCAAGATCTGCTAAGAATGCAGCCTTAATATATGCAGCCTGATCAACACCTGCAGGAACCTGATTTGTCAGGAGATTTAATAAAGTTTCTTCCTCACCTTCTGGTGGGTTTTTTATTAATTCAATTAGGTCTACAACCTGATCTGTATTTAAAGCGAGCGCAGGAATACCTTGAGCTCGTCTTTCTTCTTCATGTTTTCTATATTCTTCAAGCATAGAAAGCCTATAGCAAGTCTTGGGTGTTGCTTAATTTTATCATAGAAAACAGATAAGCAGTTGCGTTCAAAGAAGTTCTAGCTATCATGTGAGCATATGGAAAGAAAGGTCAAAACCCCTTGCGTTGGCGTTTGTTCTACGGTTTTTGGTGATCGTGTATGTAGAGGGTGTAAGAGGTTCCATCATGAAGTTATCGAATGGAATGGCTATACAGATAGTCAGAAAGAAACCGTTTGGAATCGCTTAGAATCACTAAAAGTTTTAATTATGAAATCAAAGATTCTAATTGAAGATGAAATTTTACTTCAGTCAAAACTAGATTCTCTAAAGATATCTTATTATGACAAGGTTGATCCTTATTGCTGGGTTTTTGATTTAATTAAACAAGCCAGTCAATCAATAACTGATTTAAGTGAATTTGGTTTGAAGCCACTGTTCGGTAAAGATTTAAAACTAAGTGAGATTAAAAAATTAATTGAAGATGAGCTATTTACCCTATCTGACGCTCATTTTCAAAGATATTTCACATTAGAAGAGAACTATCGTGACTAAGCCTTGGGAAGATATTCTTCTTAGTAAAACCCCTAAATCTTGGATAGATCGTGCTTTAGAATCGCTAGATATCTTATTGTTAGACCATGCACATTGCGAGAAGAGAGCTGCTAGTACAGCTTTGTCTTTAATACATAGATATCCAGAAAAAAAATTATCCTTTTACCTTTCACCTCTGGCTAGAGAAGAGCTTATGCATTTTGAAAAAGTTTCAAGATTACTAGAGAAAAGAAACATTCCTTATAGAAATATTAAATCAGGTCGTTATGCCACAAGCTTACATGAAAAGATATCTACTACAGAACCAGACAAGTTAAAAGATACCTTGCTTGTTTGTGCTCTCATAGAAGCAAGATCGTGTGAAAGGTTTAGTTGTTTAGCCGTTCATTTAGAGAAATCACTTTCTTCTTTCTATTCTAAGTTATGTGAAGCTGAATCAAGACACTGTTCTCTTTATTTAAATTTATACTTAGAGTTGTTTAAAAAAAGTTTTATTAAAAGATTAAAACCACTGGCAGAATTAGAATCTGATCTTATTAACACTCCAGATCCTGTTTTTAGATTCCATAGTGGATTTTAAATCACTTCACGATTAATAAATCGTCCCAGTTTGTAGTATATTTTGGTGATTGGAATTGTCTTTGCATTGACCAGGGCTTTCTTATTCCCTGGGCTGCAAAAGTTATTTTATTTTTACCATTAGCGTTAATTTTATCTATCATCTTCATTAATTTTTCACTTTTTGGTCTTTTAGAGTCAGGTATAAAGAAATCAGACTGGTATACGCCTTTGTCGTAAAAATCACTTAGCATTACCCCGGCTTTTATAAAATTATATCCCTTTTTATAGACTCTTCTTGAAAGCATTTTAGTGGTATGCAGAATATCGCGCGTATCGTTTGTAGGTAAATTAAGCTTGCAGCTTAAGATATTGCTGTATTGTTGATCTTGTAATCTAAAAGGATTAGTTCTAGCAAAAACAGAGACAACTCTGCAATACTGATTTTCACGTCTTAGTTTTTCTGATGCTCTAGCTGCATAGTCACTTACTGCCTCATTAATTGATTCTAAGGTGGTTACCTTTTGGCTAAAAGTTCTACTAACCACAATTTCCTTCTTTGTTGCTGGATGTTCCTCCAGGCCGATACAAGGATGTCCTCTTAACTCCATTACTGTTCTCTCCAGAACAATACTAAATCTTCTTCGTATTAACTTCGTGTCAGTATCTGCTAGTTCTAGAGCTGTTGTAATACCCATTCTGTTAAGATGTTTCTTTAACCTACTTCCTACACCCCATATTTCTTCTATGGGCATTATAGACAGCAGTTTTCTTTGCCTTCTTTTTTCTGATAAATCAACAACACCACCTGTGCCTGTATATTTCTTTGCACCATAACTTGCTGCTTTGGCTAAAGTCTTTGTTGGGCCTATACCTACTCGAACTGGCATACCCGTCCACTGTTTAACCTTTTCTTGGCATTCATAACCAAACTTTTCTAGATCAGTACAGTGGTTAATACCGCCAAGATCTAGAAAAGCTTCATCTATACTATATATCTCAATTTTAGGAGCAGAGTGCTCTAAGGTTTGCATGACCCTACTTGAGATGTCTGCATAAAGTTCATAGTTAGAAGAAAATGCCACTCCTCCTTGGCTGGTGAAAGAGTTTTTTATCTTAAACCAAGGTTCGCACATTTTTACTCCAATACCCTTAGCTTCTTTAGAGAGAGCTACAACACAACCATCATTATTTGATAGAACAACAATGGGTCTATTCTTTAAGTCAGGTCTAAATACTCTTTCACAAGATGCATAAAAACTGTTGCAGTCAACTAAAGCATAAGTCATTACTTAATAATATTTATTGCGGCGATTACAACACCATAGATTTCAAGACTTTCATTTTCTTTTATGAATATTTTGTTGTATTTATCATTCTCCGAAGCTAGACAGATCTTTGGTTTAGTTAAGAGTCTTTTGCACGCATAAGATCCATCAATATCAGCAATTACAATATTCTTATGTCTAGCTTCTATGCTCTTATCAACAACCAGTATTGCACCATCTCCAATGCATGCATTTATCATAGAGTCTCCACTGACACGCACAAAATGTGTAGCTGCTGGATTTTTAATTAAATATTCATTTAAATCTATGGGGTGTTCAACATAATCATCAGCTGGACTTGGCCATCCAGCAGGTATTCTGTCTAGGAAATATGGTATTTTTAGGGGGGGAAGGTCTCCCTCTGAGGCGTTGCCCAGATATTTTATAGTCATAAAAATTAAATTAAAAATACTGTATATATATACAGTATAATTAAAAGATGATTTTGTAAAGTTTTTAACCTAATATTATTCGCATAAGAAATATTTAATTTTTAAATAATATGAAAACTTGGTTAATTTTAGGAGCGGTCTATGTTTGTTTTTTCTTCTGGTATACAGATATGGGAGGAAAGTTAAACTCAGAAGAGATTCAATATTTCATACAAAAATATGAAGAAAATTTAATTAATAATGGAGTGTCTTTGGACTCAGAGGAATATCGATTGCAATCAAACTTCCTCAAGAAGTTCATGGAAGAGGATAGTGGAAGACAATTTATTATGGTTAATAATGTTGAGATGAATAAAAATCCAGGAAATGTAGCGGGTGCAAATCCAGGGGAATCCGCTGATCAATTGCTTTCCAGGTACATGGAACATATGTGGCCCAACCTTCTTAAAAGAGCTTCTCATCCAATTTTTATGGGCAGTGCAATTTGGCAATCTATGGATATAGTTGGTATAGAAGGAGCGGAAATTTGGGATCAAGCAGCGCTAATGAGGTACAAAAGCCGAAGAGCATTCATGGAAATAGTTACTCATCCAAATATGAGAGGTAGGCATGAGTTTAAGGTTGCAGCAATGCAAAAGACAATTGCTTATCCTGTAGAACCTTTTGCTTATTTTAGCGATATAAGAATTACTTTAGCGATGTTAATGCTGATAGCTGGTCTTTCAATTCGTTTATTTCTTGTTTCTAAGAGATAGAGAATTTTTTTAGTTTGCAAGAACTAGAATCCATCCAAATATACCATCCATATTCATCCCAGTCCCCTAGCACTATTCTTTTAGCAGAGCTGTTATTAATTTTAATATCATGAGAATTTGGTCTATGAGTATGACCATGGATTAAAAGATTTGCGAAAGATTGTTCCATGGTTTTAACCACTTCTGAAGGCGTGACGTCCATAATCTCTTCTTTCTTTTTACCAGTGGCCTGTTTACTTTCACCCCTTAAGTCTTTTGCAATTTTTTTTCTTTCATTCAATGATTTACTTAAAAACTCTTCTTGCCATTTGGGATCTCTAGTCATTTTTCTAAAAGATTGATAATCAATATCTTCAATACAAAGAAGGTCGCCATGCATTAAAAGAACAGGTTTACCAAACATTTCTTCTTTGCTTGGATCATTTAAGAGTTCCATACCAGAAGAAGAAGCGAATTTAGACCCTATTAGAAAATCTCTATTTCCATGCATGAAAAAAATTTCTGTTGTCTTGGTAGTCTTTAGTAAAGCTTCTCTAATCTTAGAGATAAAATCATTTTGATCATCATCTCCTATCCAGATCTCAAAAAGGTCACCAAGGATATATAGTCTTTCTGCTTTTGAAGCAGTTTCTTCAAGAAAAGCTAAAAAGGCTTGAGTAATATCTGGTCTTTCTTCCTGTAGGTGGAGATCAGATATAAAACAGTAAGCCATATTATTTATTCTGTTGTTACTTTAGTCTTTTTAATTGATATCTCTTCAAGAGGAACATCTTGATGATGACCTGCGCTACCAGTTCCTGTTGAAGCTATGGCTTCAACCGTATCAAATCCATCTATGACTGTACCAAAAACAGCATATCCCCAACCTCCTGGAGTTTCAGAAGTATGGTCTAAGCTCGGGTTATTCTCTAAATTTATAAAAAACTGGGAGCTAGCTGAGTGTGGATCATTAGTACGTGCCATTGAAAGACTCCATTTAAGATTTTTTTGACCATTATTGGCTTCATTCTTAATAGGTGGGTTTCCAGTCTTATCTTTCATTCCGCTTTCCAAACCCCCTCCTTGAATGACAAAGCCTGGAATAACTCTATGGAAAAGAGTTCCATCATAGAAACCGCTATTAGCATAATCTAAAAAATTTTTAGTTGTGATGGGTGCATCATCTTCAAATAATTCTATGACTATAGGACCCATTGTTGTTTCAAAAGTTATCACTTTTATCTCCTTTTCTTTAAAAAACCAAAACAAACCCAAAGAAATGGCTATTATGCCAACAATTAAAGCTGGTTGTAGTTTCTTCATTTTCTTCCAAATTGATTAATATAGAGCGATATAATACGAACTTTAGAGGCTTGCATCCATTTTATTAATCGAATGACCATGAAAAAATGAAATTATTTAACTCTCTCTCAGGGAAAAAAGAAGAGTTAGTCCTTTCTGGTAATAGAAAGATAAGTATCTATGTCTGTGGAATGACTGTATATGATGATTGCCATATTGGTCATGCTAGAACTTTTTTATCTTTTGATATGGTTGTTAGGTATCTTAGGTTTAAAGAAATAAAGGTTAACTACATCAGAAATATTACAGATGTAGATGACAAAATACTAGCCAGGGCAAATGAGAATAAAGAAGAACCTAACATCTTAACATCTAGGTACATTGAAAGAATGACATCTGATTTTAGCGCCTTGGGAATGATAACCCCTGATAAAGAACCTAAAGCAACAGAAAGTATTGAAATAATAATTGGTCTTATCAGCAAATTAATAGAGTCAGGTAATGCTTATCATAAAGGAGGGGATGTCTATTTTTCTATTGATTCTTTTTCTGATTATGGAAAATTATCTAATCAAAATATGGATGAGATTCTTTCAGGTAATAGAGTTGAAATAGACGAAAATAAAAAAAATCCAGCTGACTTCGTTTTGTGGAAGAAGGAAGACCAGGGGTTGCTTTGGGGTTCTCCATGGGGGAAGGGAAGGCCTGGTTGGCATATAGAGTGTTCGGCTATGAGCATGGATGCTTTAGGTGAGACATTTGATATTCATGCAGGAGGAGCTGACTTGAAGTTTCCACATCATGAAAACGAAATTGCACAATCTGAAGCGGCAACCGGAAAGAAGTTTGCAAATTACTGGATGCATACTGGTCCCTTAAGGATAGACAAGGAAAAGATGTCTAAGTCTCTAGATAATTTTGTGACTATAAGAGAAGCCCTGAAGAGCTACTCTCCTGAAATTGTTAGATACTTTCTCTTATCAAGTCATTACAGAAGCCCTATTAATTATTCAGAATCTGGTCTAAAAGAATCTAAAGCCGCTTTAGATAGACTATATAACTCTATAAATGGCCTTGAATTTGATAATTTAGAGATAAATTTACATAGTTCTCACTTTAAGAAATTTGTTAAGGCTATGGATGATGACTTCAATGTACCTGAAGCATTGGCCGTGCTTTTTGATTTAGCCAAGGCTATTAACAAAAATAAAGATGATGGCAATGAAGGCAAGGCTTCTTTGTTAGCAAGAGAACTGGTAGCAATATCAGAGCCTTTAGGTCTACTTCAGCAAGACCCTCACTCCTTTCTCAAATCTGGAGTTAATATGGATGAGTTAGAAATTACTCAGCTAATAAAAGAAAGAGAAGAAGCTAGAAAGGGGAAGGATTATGCTAAGAGCGATAAAATAAGAGACTATTTATTTGAACAAAATATAATTTTAGAAGACTCAAAAGAAGGGACATTTTGGAGAAGAAAGTAATTATATAGTAAGACTTTTAGTGACGTATCTACAGTAGGAACAGTCATCGGCAGCATCTGGTGCCTTTTCAGCTAGAAGGCAGTACTTTAGTTCCACTAATGTGGTTTCTACCCAATCATCATTGCCTATATAAGGTATTAGTTTAACTTTAAATTCTAATTGGTTATTAAATTCAGATTTATCTTTTATTCCATTACAGTAAACAAAGTATGCTGTGTTAGATACATCTAAAGAATTACCTCTTAATAGCCATTGATAAAACTCCACTTGCCTTTTATAACCAATTTGCCAATCAGCATCTAAGCTAACCTCCCCTTTTTTTGAAGTTGCCTTGTAATCAACAACTATTAGTTGATTTGTTTTAGTGTCTATCCATATGTCATCAACTCCGCCCCTTAGCCATAGATTTGTAGGCTCATGGAATCTTTTAACTCCTTTTCTTAGTGACTCTCTCCAATCATCTAGATCAGGATGTTCGTAAGGGATAGCATTTAAATTATTTTCCTTCTGAATTGGGTGTGGTTTTTGTTCCTTCCTGTAGCCATCAAATTCATTTTTTAAAAGTTCATCAACTGCATTATTAAGGTTAAAGGGAAAAGTTGAGGGTCTAGCTATTCCAAGCCTATTGGTTAGATAGAAGCATCTTTGACATTCAATAAAACTGTCAACCCTAGATCTGCTAAGAGTAAAAGGTTCATTAGAATTTGGGTTAAAAAGTCTAGATGTCATTTTCTTTATTTTTGGGGCCTACACTAAGGCCCCAGTAAATTTGGCTCCCCGAGCTGGGCTCGAACCAGCGACCCAATGATTAACAGTCATTTGCTCTACCAACTGAGCTATCGGGGAATAGTTTAATTATAGCTTCTTCAAAGATTATAATAAATTTCTAATAACAGATATGTCGAAAGAATTAAAAGTAGTTTCCAATTTTGATCCAGCAGGAGATCAACCCAAAGCTATCAAGGAATTGGTAGAAGGAATTAATAATGGTTTATTGAATCAGACGTTATTAGGCGTAACCGGATCAGGAAAAACTTTTGCTATGGCAAAAGTTATAGAAGAACTTCAAAGGCCAGCTATTGTCATGGCTCATAATAAAACCTTAGCCGCACAATTATATGGAGAGTTTAGAGAGTTCCTTCCCAATAATGCCGTTGAATATTTTGTTTCATATTATGATTATTATCAACCTGAAGCCTATGTACCAACAACTGATATCTATATAGAAAAAGATGCCTCTATAAATGAACATATAGAACAAATGCGCTTATCAGCTACAAAAGCGGTTTTAGAAAGAAAAGATGTAGTAGTTGTTGCTTCCGTTTCAGCTATATATGGTTTAGGAGACCCTAAGAAATATTTCAAAATGGTTATACATCTCAATAGAGGTGAAGAAATAGAACAACGGTTAATTCTTAGGAAATTGGCGGAGTTGCAGTATCTAAGAAACGAATCTGATTTCAGGAGATCAACTTATAGAGTAAGAGGGGATGTTATTGATATTTTCCCAGCTGATTCTGAGAAGGAGGCATTAAGAATAGAATTATTTGGGAATGAAATTGAATCTTTAAAATATTTTGATCCTTTAACTGGAGAAGTTTTTAGAGAAGTTCCTAGAGCTACTATCTATCCTAAATCTCATTATGTAACTACAAGAGACAGGGTTTTAAAAGCTATTGAATTTATAAAAGAAGAGTTATCAGTGAGATTAGATGAGCTAAAGAAAGAAGATAAGCTTGTTGAAGCACAGCGGTTAGAGCAAAGAACAATGTACGATATTGAGATGTTACAAGAACTAGGATTCTGTTCGGGTATAGAAAATTATTCAAGATTCCTTTCAGATAGACAACCAGGAGAACCTCCTCCAACCCTTTACGATTATTTAGCAGAGGATACTTTGGTTTTTGTAGACGAATCTCATGCTTCATTACCTCAGCTAGGAGGAATGTATAGAGGAGATCGCTCTAGAAAAAAGACTCTTGTAGATTATGGTTTTCGTTTACCAGTTGCTCTTGATAACAGGCCCTTAAGATTTGATGAATGGGAGATGTTGTCTGGTCAAAGAATCTTTGTGTCGGCAACACCAGGAAAATACGAAAAAGAGAACTCTGGAAAAATAGTAGAATTAGTTGTTAGACCAACTGGTTTAATTGATCCAGTTGTTGAGGTTAAGCCCGCAACAAATCAAGTTGATGATTTACTTTCTCAAATTCAAAACTACGCACCTAGAAAGCAGAGAATTCTTGTAACAGTGTTAACAAAACGAATGGCTGAAGATCTCACCGATTATCTTGATGAGAATGGAGTGAGAGTTAGATATCTTCATTCTGATATTGATACTGTTGAAAGGATAGAGATAATCAGGGATTTACGACTAGGTGAGTTTGATGTTCTTGTTGGAATAAATTTATTAAGAGAAGGTCTAGATATTCCAGAAGTAGCCTTAGTTGCGATCTTAGATGCTGATAAGGAAGGTTTCTTGAGATCTGAAGACTCTCTAATTCAAACTATAGGTAGAGCAGCGAGGAATATTTCTGGGAAAGCAATACTTTATGCAGACAAGATAACTGGCTCCATGCAGAGAGCAATAGATGAAACAGACAGAAGGAGAAAGATCCAAGAAAAATTTAATAAAGAGAACTCTATAAAACCTGTAGGCATAGAAAAATCCATACCAGATATTATGGAAGGAGCTCGTTCGAAAAGGAAGAAAGGTAAATCTAAAAATTCTAAAGATTTTATAGATTCTAAGAGTTTTACCCCTTTAGAAAATTTGAAAACTACTGACGAAATAAAAAAAGAAATAAGTTACTTAGAAGACTTGATGTATACACATGCTAAAAACCTAGAATTTGAAGAAGCTGCAGAACACAGAGATAGAGTAGATGAACTAAAAGAAAGGTTATTTAGAATGGCTTAGAGTTCTTTCTTTCTTTTACAGAAAGGGTCTGGTAATAAAGTCTAACCTTTTCTACGTAATCAAGAGCTTCTTTAATGCGAGTTTTTGTTAGGATTCTAGGTTCATTTTCAGACATATAACGCAGTGTGTAGCTGACATCCTCCCAAGTATTGGGGTTCAGATTACGTGATTTCGCTATTTCTCTAGCTTCCTTTAAATAGCTAAATCCTAAATTGTAAGCAGCAACTGTCATCCAGAGCTTTTCTTGTCTAGGCATATTTTTGGGTAGCTTTTCAAGCAATCTCTGAAAATATATTGAACCACCAAAAACACTTTGTTTTGGATCAGTCCTTCTTGATATACCTACTTCTTTTGCTGTAGTTTGGGTTAGCATCATAAGACCTCGAACCCCGGTTTTAGAAATAGCTTTAGGGTTCCAATGCGATTCTTGATAACTAATTGCTGCCAGTAAAGTCCAATGTTGGTCTGTGTTTTTAGCTGCCTCTTTGAAGAGCAATTCCCATTTAGGCAATCTATTATCAGCTCTTGATAAGAAAATTTCTTGACCTAAAGGGTCGCTCTTTTGCCATAGAATATCAACCTCTTCTTCTAAATAATTAGTATTTGTTGGGTTAAGGGATACCGCAGAGTTATCCAGCCCCAACAGGGCAGCGACTAATAAAAAACAAAAGGAAAAAGGTTTAATATTATACAAACCGAAGAACCTCCCTCTTGGGTAAATTATTATAGAGTAAAAAGTCATTTATCACTATATATAGTGGTAAAAAATTTTATCAAACACTATATAAAGTGTTTTTTGAATTTAGCGCCTTCAACTATAATGACTTCCTCAAAACTAGATGATATCTGAAAAAGAAACTTTTTCTTTTGTTGCTTTTAAAGGGCAACAGAGCTTTTCTGAGTTTCGTTTACTATCTATTCTTGAAAAAATTAGAGAATATAATGCCAGTATTTCATCAATAAATTGTGAAGAAATCTATTTTTGTTCTTTTAGTCGGCAAGTAAAAGAAAACATTGAAGATTCTCACAACAAGTTAAATAAAATACTAAAAGCCAAAGCTTACGAGAAAGAACTAGACAACAATCAATTCATTTTGATTCCTCGTTTAGGGACTATTTCTCCCTGGTCTTCAAAAGCTACAGATATTCTTGCTAATGCTGGTTTTGATTATCTTAAGAGAATTGAAAAGGGATTATGTTTCTCTTTAGATGCTCAATTAGATTTAGAAAAAAACTCAACAAAAGAAATAGGACAAAAAATATATGATCGAATGACCCAAAGTGTCATCACCACTATATCTAAGGCTGAGTCTCTATTTGAACAGCGCCAACCTAAGCCTGTACTAGAAGTAGATATTGTAGGTAAGGGAAAAAAATCTTTACAAGAAGTAAATATTTCATTGGGATTAGCTCTTAGTGAAGATGAAATAGATTATTTATATAGCAGTTATCTAGAAAGGAATTCTAATGCAACTGATGCAGAACTTATGATGTTTGCTCAAGCAAACTCCGAGCATTGTCGCCATAAAATTTTTAATGCAGAGTGGGAGGTAAACGGAAAAAAAGCTCCGATGAGTTTATTTGACATGATCCGTAATACCCATTCAAAAAATTCAAAAGGCGTACTTTCAGCTTACAAAGATAATGCAGCTGTTTTGGAGGGCCATAAAGGCAAAAGATTTTTCCCAGACTCTTCCTCAATATACACTTCTAAAGATGAACCCATTCACTTAGTAGCAAAAGTAGAAACTCATAATCATCCAACAGCTATTTCTCCTTTTCCAGGTGCTTCAACAGGTTCAGGCGGAGAAATAAGAGATGAAGGGGCTACTGGAAGAGGAGCAAAGCCCAAAGCAGGTCTATGTGGTTTCAGTGTTTCAAATTTAAGAATTCCCAGGTTTCAAGAAGAGTGGGAAGGACAAGAGAATAAACCTGATCGAATTTGTTCGCCTCTGCAGATTATGCTTGAAGCCCCTATAGGAGCGGCTGCTTTCAATAATGAATTCGGAAGACCAAATATTCTAGGTTATTTTCGGACCTTTGAGATGGAAATTAATAACAACATGTATGGTTATCACAAACCTATCATGCTGGCTGGAGGCCTTGGCAATATAAGAGACTCTCATGTACAGAAAAGTGCTGTACCCATCGGATCAAAGTTGGTTGTTTTAGGTGGTCCTGCCATGTTAATTGGGTTAGGCGGCGGTTCAGCTTCTTCTTTATTATCTGGAAAAGCAGAACTTGATTTAGATTTTGCTTCTGTACAGAGAGACAACGCCGAAATGGAAAGAAGATGCCAGGAGGTCTTGGATAGTTGTTGGCAAAAGGGAGACTCTAATCCTATTATCTTTATTCACGATGTAGGGGCAGGAGGCTTATCGAACGCCTTACCCGAGCTGATAAAAGATAGTGGTCATGGAGGTTTAATACAACTAAGAGATATACCGAACGCTGAACCTGATATGTCGCCAATGGAAATTTGGTGCAATGAATCTCAAGAAAGATATGTTATGGCTGTAGAAGCTGACGATTTAAAAGGATTCATGGATATATGTAATCGGGAAAGATGTCCTGTTGCCGTTGTAGGTGAAATAATGGAAGGTTCAAATCTGAAAGTATACGATTCATTATTTGATAACCATCCTATTAATATTTCTTTAGATGACCTCTTTGGAAACACACCAAAAATGATCAGAAAGTTTAATAAAGAAAAAGAAAAAGAAAAAGAAAAAGAAAAATTTATTGAACATGAACCTCTGAAACAAGATATAAATCACTTATTAAAAAAAGTTTTAAGACATCCTACTGTGGCAGGGAAGGGTTTCTTAATTACTATCGGAGATAGATCAATAACTGGTTTGATATCAAGAGATCAAATGGTAGGTCCTTGGCAAGTTCCAGTAGCAGACAATTCAGTAACTCTTTCTAGCTTTTTTTCGTCAACTGGAGAAGCAATGGCAATTGGAGAGAAGACTCCCTGCGCAATAATTGATTCTCAAGCATCATCAAGAATGGCAGTAGGTGAAGCAGTTACAAATATCATTTCTTCAGGTATAGAAAATCTTTCTGACATAAAGCTTTCAGCAAATTGGATGGGCGCTCCTGATAAACTAAAAGGTGATCAAGACCTCTTTGAAGCAGTAGAGGCAGTAGGAATGGACCTCTGTCCAAGGTGGGGAATATGCATACCTGTTGGTAAGGACTCTTTATCTATGGCAACTACCTGGCAAGACGAAGAAAGGAAAGAACATACAGTTATTTCACCTTTATCTTTGATAATTTCAGCCTTCGCTCCGCTTAAAGATATAAGTGTAGCTTTGACCCCACAGATTAATTCAACTTCTTGCAAATCTTCAGAACTTATTTTTATTGACTTAGCTAAAGGAAAGAAAAGAATGGGTGCCAGCATAGCCTTTCAAGTATCTTCTAAATTCTTAGGTCCAGTTCCGGATGTTGAGTGTGTAAATGAAATGCCAGGACTGGTAAAAGTCATTCATCAACTAATTCAAGAAAAAAAGATAGTTGCTTATCATGACCGGTCTGATGGTGGTTTAATTTGCACACTCTTAGAAATGGCTTTCGCAGGAAGGAGTGGTCTTGATATAAATCTAGATCAAATTTGTAAATCTAGTAGTCAAGTACTTGAAACTCTCTTTAACGAAGAATTGGGAATAGTAATCCAAGTGCCGACCTCTAACATTGAAGAAGTTATCAATTTAGTATCTGCTGCAGGTTTAAAAGATCATATTTACAGAATCGCTTCTCCAAATAAATCAAAGAAGATCAAAATTTATGAAAGGCAAAGCTTAACTTTTGATTGGGGTCTAGATGATCTTCTCAAAGAATGGAACTTTGTTAGTCACAAGATGCAGTCTTTAAGGGATAATCCTGAGACTGCAGATCAAGAGTATCTATTCGACACTGATGAAAAAAGAAAGGGTTTGGATCCAAAGATTTCTTTTACAATACCAAAAAAATTAGTTCTTTCTACAAAGAAACCTCGAATAGCAATACTTAGAGAGCAAGGGGTTAATGGTCAAGTGGAAATGGCAGCTGCCTTTGACAGAGTTGGATTTTCTTGTGTTGATGTTCATATGACGGATCTAATTACACGCAGAAGAAAACTTGAAGAATTTAGAGGTCTAGTAGCTTGTGGGGGATTTTCATATGGTGATGTGCTGGGAGCGGGAGAAGGCTGGGCTACAAGCATTCTTCACAACGACAACTTAAGTCAAGATTTTCAAGAATTTTTTATCAGAGATGATGTGTTTACTTTAGGCGTTTGTAATGGTTGTCAGATGTTAGCACTTTTGTCAGATCTCATCCCAGGAACAGGATTATGGCCTAAGTTTGTAAGAAACAAATCTGAGAAATTCGAAGCAAGATTAATTCAATTATTAATTAGAAAGTCGCCTTCAATCTTTTTTAAAGATATGGATAATTCAGTTCTGCCAATCGCTGTTGCTCATGGAGAAGGTCAAGTCAGCTTGAATAAAAGTGAAATAAATAATTTATTAGGAAAGGGTTTAGTGCCTATAACTTATGCAGATGATGAAGGAAAGAGCACCGAGGCATACCCCTATAATCCAAATGGCTCTTTATTAGGAGTTGCAGGTGTAACTAATGCATCAGGAACTATAACTTTAATGATGCCCCATCCAGAAAGATCTTTTTTATCAGCTCAACATTCTTGGAAACCTGAGGAGTGGGGGGAATATAGTCCTTGGATTAAATTCTTTTTAAATGCTAGAGAGTTTATTGATTAGGGTTTTTAGCAGGCCGCTCTATGGTCTCTATTCTTAAATTAAATCTATTACTTTTTTTATCATTCAGATAGTGCTTTATAACTAAAGGCACAAATGGGAAAGCAAGTTCTTCCCAGGGAATGTTCTCTTCTTCAAATAAACTGACTTCTAGGCTTTCAGAGGTCTTACCAAAATCTTCATTAAGAACTTCTGCTAAAAAAAGCATATAAATTTGACTGATTTGAGGTATGTTAAAAATTGCGTATAGCTTACCCATCTTTACTTCAGTCTTAGTTTCTTCCTTTGTTTCTCTAAAAGCCCCTTGTTCAATGGTTTCACCATTTTCTAGAAATCCTGCAGGGACTGTCCATAGCCCATATCTTGGGTCAATAGCTCTTTTGCACAATAAAATCTTACTTTCTCTTACGGGCACTGTTCCTACTACTACTTTAGGATTTTGGTAATGAATAGCACTGCATTTATTGCAACAGTAACGAGGAAGATTATCATCATCAGGAATTCTAAGCTCAACCTCATTTCCACAATTGTTACAATATTTCATTACTTCAGGATAATTTTTGATTTGATAATTTGAAGTATAAACTATGTACTTAAGGAATAAATATCGATGCTTGAAATAATAAGGAAGAATCTATCAAATAGAGAATCAACATGGCTAGATCAATTATCTTTAAAGGAGTCTGTACCAGAGGCTGATCTTCCTGAGGCAGCTGTACTAATTGCAATTACAGAAGAGGAAGAGCCTAAAATTATATATACCTTAAGATCTAATAAAGTTTCTTCTCACAGAGGCGAGGTGTCATTTCCTGGAGGCATGAAAGAAGATTCAGATCGTTCGTTAATAGATACATCTTTAAGAGAGTCTGAAGAAGAAATTGGCTTACCTCAAGACTGCGTAGAAATAATAGGCTCTTTAGATACTATGGTAAGTAGATTTAATATAAGCGTTTTTCCTTTTGTAGGTATTATTCCAAAGGAAGTAGTATTAAATACTAATTCAGATGAGATAGAGGCTTGTTTTAGAGTACCTTTATCTTTCCTTATGAAAGATGAAAGATACAGGAATGATGAAGTAAACAGAAATGGTGAAACATTTTTTATGCCTGCTTATAAGTATAGCTCTTATATAATTTGGGGTTTAACGGCTATGATTACGGTTAATTTTCTAAATAGAGCATTAAATGCTCAGATAGATATGTCTAAACCGTCTACTATTGAAGGAGAAGGGAGATGAAGTTTGATCTAGGAGAACATTCCGTCCAGACGGAAGGAGATGAATTTTACATTGCTGAATCAGCAATAGTATTGGGTAAGGTTAAGTTGTGTAAAGATGCAAGTGTCTGGTTCGGTGCAGTATTAAGGGGTGATACTGAACTAATTACCATAGGAGAGGGGAGCAATATTCAGGATGGAACAGTCATTCATACAGATCTGGGTTTTCCTGTAGAGATAGGTAGAAATGTTACCGTGGGACATCAAGTAATGCTTCATGGTTGCAGCATAGGAGACGGAAGCTTAATTGGTATAAATGCTGTAGTTTTAAATGGAGCAAAAATTGGCAAGGGTTGTCTAATAGGGGCCAACACTCTAGTAACTGAAGGGACTGAGATTCCAGATGGTTCACTTGTTATGGGTTCTCCTGGAAAGATCAGGGGAGAACTAAATGATGACCAAAAGAGTGGATTGATAATGTCAGCTCATCATTATGTAGAAAATTCTAAGCGTTTCAAAAATGAATTAAAAAAAGTATAGGAGAGAATTATGAAAACAGAAGAAATCACTTATCACTATGAAGATAAAAATTATATAGGCTTTGTAGCCTATCCAGAAAATGAATTAGCACCTTTAGTGCTTATAGCTCACACATGGGCCGGAAGAGATTCTTTCGTTGAAGAAAGAGCTAAAGAACTTGCTGAGCTTGGCTATGTTGCTATGGCAGTCGACATGTATGGAGATGGAAAAATTGGTTCTAGTACTCAAGAAAATCAATCTTTAATGACACCTCTTGTTGAAAACAGGGACCTATTAAAAGGAGTAATTAATGCAGCTCTAAGTAATGGCAAATCCTTGCAGGGAGTTGATGTAAATAATGTAGCTGCTATAGGTTATTGCTTTGGAGGTTTAGTAGTCTTGGATCTAGCAAGATCTGGAACTGAGCTTAATGGGGTAGTTAGCTTTCATGGTCTTTTGATGGGATCAGAAATAGCTGAAGCAGGAGTAAGGTCTAAGATTTTGGTTTTACATGGAGAAAGAGACCCAATGGTTCCTTTAAATATGGTGGATGAATTCCAAAAAGAAATGACAGAAGCTAAAGCAGATTGGCAATTACATAGTTATGGAAATACTTACCATGCATTTACAAATCCCGAAGCAAATGATCCTTCATTAGGAACGCAATTTCATGAAGATTCAAACAGCAGGTCATGGCAATCTATGAATAACTTTTTTGAAGAGATATTTTCGTAAGTAAATGAAAAAAAATCTTACTACTAACGAAATAAGAAGTATTTTCCTTGAATTCTTTCAGGAAAAAGGTCATGAGTTAGTAGAAAGCACTTCTTTAGTTCCGCTTAATGACCCATCTTTATTATTTACAAATGCAGGTATGGTTCCTTTTAAGGATTTACTTCTCGGGGTAGAAAAAAGAGGTTATACCAGAGCAACAAGCTCTCAAAGATGTTTAAGGGTAGGTGGTAAGCACAATGATTTAGATAACGTTGGTTATACTGCGAGGCACCATACATTTTTTGAAATGCTAGGTAATTTTAGTTTTGGGGATTACTTTAAAGAAGAAACTATAGCCTTTGCTTGGGAGCTTTTAACAAAAAGATATGAAATACCTCCCGAAAAATTATGGATAACAGTTCATAAAGGTGATGATGAATCTGAGCAGATATGGATAGAAAAAATAGGAGTTGATCCAAAAAGAATTTCAAGATTAGATGATGATGAGAACTTTTGGACCATGGGTGATACAGGACCTTGCGGACCATGTAGTGAAATCTATTATGACCATGGAGATCATATAGAAGGTGAGCCACCAACCATGGACAGTGATCCAGGGGACAGATTTATAGAAATCTGGAATTTAGTCTTTACTCAATTTGATAGATCTAAAGATGGTACTTTGAGTCCTTTACCCAATCCTTGTGTAGATACAGGTATGGGTTTAGAAAGAATGGCTGCTGTACTTCAAGAAGAACATAGCAATTACGATATAGATATTTTTATTAATCTTATTACTAAGGCTTCTGAACTGACCGGAGTAGACGATCTTGAGAATCCTTCTTTAAGAGTAATTGCTGACCATTTAAGAGCAAGCTCATTTTTAATCGCTGACGGTATTGTGCCAAACAATGAAGGAAGAGGTTATGTTCTAAGACGCATAATAAGAAGAGCCTTAAGGCACGCGAATAAACTGGGTACGAAAGGAAACTTACTAGCCTCGATGGTCCCCACCTTAATCGAAGAAATGGGTGATGCTCATCCTTTGCTAAAAAAGGAATCTAAGATTATCGAATTAAACTTATTACAAGAAGAGCAACAATTCTCCGAAACACTTAGCCAAGGAATGTCTTTATTATCAAATGAGATTGAAGAGTTAGATGAGAAAATTATACCTGGGGAAACAATATTCAAGCTTTATGACACTTATGGGTTTCCTGTAGACATGACCGCAGATTTTGCTAGAGAAAAAGGTTTTGAATTAGATTTAGATAAATATGAAGAATTAATGCTTCAGCAAAAAGAAAGGGCAAGATCTTCAAGCTCTTTTAGTTCAGTTTTACCTGAATCTTTATCAATAGAAGGATCAACTGAATTTGTAGGGTATGAGAAGCTAAATTCAAATACTAAGGTTATAGAATTAATTAATGCTTCAAAAGAAACTAAGAGCAAAACATTGACTGAGGATGAAGAGGGGGTTGTGATACTTGAAAAAACTCCTTTTTATGCTGAGTCTGGAGGACAGGTAGGGGATATTGGAACTATTAGTAGTAAAGAGTTCACCTTTAAAGTACTAGACACTCAGAAAGTAGGTGATCATTTTGGACATATTGGCATAGTTGAAAAAGGAGAAATCAAAAAGAACACTAAAGTACAAGCACAAATTAACAAAAAAATAAGAAAAAAGATTGCACTTAACCATTCAGCAACGCACTTACTTCATGCTTCTCTAAGAAAAGTTTTAGGAGATCATGTTGAGCAAAGAGGATCATTGGTTGATGCTCAAAAACTAAGGTTTGATTTTACTCATTCAAAAAGTATCTCTGAAGAGGATATCTTAAAGATCGAAGATTTAATTAATGATGAGATTATAAAAAATAGTCCCTCAAAAATTGAGATATTAACAATGGATGAAGCTCAAAAAAAAGGCGCCATAGCTTTCTTTGGAGATAAATATGGAGAAGAAGTTAGAGTTTTAGACTTAGGTGAAGGTTTTTCAGTAGAGCTTTGTGGAGGCACACATGTCAAGAAGTCAGGTGATATAGGCTTTATGAAAATAATTAGTGAGTCAGGTATTTCTGCAGGCGTAAGAAGGATAGAGGCCGTTACAGGAGAAGGAGCAAAATATTTATTTAAAAAACTAATAGAGGAATATAAGGCTCTATTAAAACTTCTGAACTTGCCTGAAGACCCAGTCTTAAACAGGTTAAGTTATTTGGATCTTCATCGAGATTTACTAGATAAGTTTAATCAAGTATCAAGTCAATTAAATAGCTCTTTAGACAGAGTAGTTACTAGAGTCTCACAACTATTAGAAGAAAATACTTCTTTAAAAAAGACTTTAAATAAAGAAACAGAAATTTCTATAAATGCTCCAGAAGGTGATAAATTGATGAGAGCTATTGAAGAATTAATTTCGGAGAATAAAGAACTAAAACAACAAGAGAAGGCAGTTAAGAGTAAAAATATAGGAGAATCAATTCAAAATATCTCAGAAGAATCAATAGAAGTAGGCCCATATAAGTTAGTGGCAAAAAAAATTAATGACATGGCTTCATCGGAATTAAGAGAAGCTGCAGATAAATTGAAAAATGAGAATGAAAATATAATTGTAGTACTTTTATCAGAAGAGGGGGATAAAAAACCTATAGTTGTATCTTGCAGTAAAAATGTTTCCGTTGATTGCAGAAAGGTGATTGACTTCATAATAAATCAATTAGGCGGGAGTGGGGGAGGAAGGGCAGACTTTTCCCAAGGTGGAGTAGAAAGTTTAGAAGACGTAGATTTAGCTCTGTCTTCACTTCCTGAATTTATTCTTTCTTTAAGTTCTTAGTGATATAGAATAGCCGGCTTTTTTATAATATGGCTAATTTAGTTGTACAAAAATACGGAGGAACTTCTGTAGGAAGTGTTGATAGGATTAAAGCAGTAGCTGAAATCATCTCTAAAACTACTGAAGCGGGCGATAAAGTTGTTGTTGTTTTGTCAGCAATGGAAGGGGAAACTGATAAGCTAATTGACTTAGCTAGGTCAATAGACCCTAATCCCGAACCAAGAGAATACGATGCTTTAGTTTCAACAGGTGAACAGATTTCTGTAGCTCTAATGGCTATGGCATTATCTAAAAAAGACCTTAAATCTAAATCTTATACAGCCTATCAATTAGGCATAATTACTAATGATAAGCATACTCAGGCTAAAATCTTAGATGTAAAAGTAGACAAGATTAATAAAGATATCAATGAAGGTATCATCCCGGTAATAACTGGATTCCAAGGAATGAATGAAACTGGAGATATTACAACTTTAGGAAGAGGAGGCTCAGACACAACTGGAGTTGCACTTGCAGTTGCTTTAGAAGCCGATAAATGCGAAATATATACTGATGTAGATGGTGTTTTTACAACCGATCCAAGAATTTGTTCTGCAGCGCAGCTAATACACAATATTTCTTTCGAAGAAATGTTAGAGCTATCTAGTACTGGAGCAAAAGTTCTCCAACTTCGTGCTGTAGAATATGCAAGTAAACATGATATGCCTATAAGAGTTCTTTCTAGCTTTTCTGAAGGTAAGGGAACTTTAGTAGAGGAGATAAGTGATATGGAAAGACCCGTAATTTCTGGAATAAGTAGTATAGATAACGAAGCTAAACTAACCATTAGAGGAGTTCCTGATTTACCTGGAATAGCAGCAAAAATACTCGGTCCGATAAGTGATTCAGGTATAGATGTTGACGTTATAGTTCAAAATATAAGTGATGAAAATACTACAGATTTTACCTTTACAGTAAATGAATCATCGGCAAATGAAGCCGAGAGAATATTAAAGATGACTTCAGAGTCTCTTGGAGGCGGTTCTGTAGAGGTTGATTGTGATATAGCTAAAGTGAGTGTCGTTGGCAGAGGAATGAGGGGCCAATCGGGTATAGCCAGTAAAATGTTTCAAGTTCTAGCAGATAATGAAATTAATATTTTAATGATAACTACTTCTGAGATTAAAATATCCGTTGTAATTGAAAAGGCTTTAATGGAGAAAGCTGTAAGAGCTCTCCATGAAGCTTTTGAGCTGGATAAAATTTAAGATAAACAAAATGGGTTTTTTAGAATTAGATCAAGGAGTAATGCGGGGTTTTATCTTCGGTTTAATACATGTAAGCATACTTATCATAGGTTATTACAGCGGCTGGAGTATTAATAGACTTCTTAAACTTGCTTCTAATGGGCATATAGCAGGAATAATAGGAGCTGTTATAGCACATATTTTTGCAGATTTAATAGCTGCAGCTCTGGATCCTACAATGCGTTCTGCCGCCTTAGGAATTGTATTGGGTGGTGCTATCCCTCTAATATTTATACCTTTTTTAGAAAGGTATATAACTAAGAGTGAGAAACATATTATGGTAGGAGATCATGAAGATATTGAGAAAGACCTCAAAAGCTCACACGAGAATTAAAACTTGCCATTTAAATAATAATGATTACCATTCGCATTTGTGAATGAATTTATAATTACCTTCAGAGAGACTCTGGAAGCTGCGTTAATAGTTGGAATAATCTATACAGTTATTTCAAGACAAGGCTTAAAACATGAAGTTCTTCAGCTCTGGTATGCTGTTGCAACTTCTATAGTTGCTAGTGTTTTAGTTGCTTTATCTTTAAATAATATAAAGGAATCAATTGGTAATGAGTCCATAGAAAAACTAGTTGAGGCTAGTTTGATGTTTATAACCGCTGGCTTGCTTTGGTATGTAATTTTTTGGTTATCTAAAAAAGTTAGTGATAGGGAAGTTTTAGAAGGTCAAACTTCAAGTGCAATAAAAACGGCTGGTTGGGGTGTTTTTTTTCTAGTCTTCTTTGCCATCCTAAGGGAAGGCTTTGAAACTGCAATATTTCTTATGGGCAGTTTTTCAATCCTTGGTACTTTTTCTTATGTTGGTTTTTTCTCAGGAATGGTATTAGCTATTCTTCTGGGTTACTTAGTAGTAGTCCAGGGTAAAAAGGTAGATTTAACATCTTTTTTTAGAATAACAACTCTTCTTCTAGTTTTCTTTGCTTCAGGAATGGTGGCCTATGGCACTCATGAAACAGAATCCTTCTTAGTAAAAGGAGATCATCTTGAATGGGTCGGTCTTGAAGATAAAAAATTAGAAGATGGCACTATCATTAAAGCTAAAGATCAAATCTCAAGAGTATGGAATGTCCATATACCCAAGAAAACCTTAGATGAAAACGATAATGAGTTATTTTATAGCTACAACCTGCATGGTAAAGAGAAATATTCACATTGGCTTCATGATAAAGGCAGGGTAGGTGTTTTCTTGAAAGGTTTTTTTGGGTATAACAGCAACCCCAATTGGGCTGAGTTAATTCTGTGGTTCTTCTCTTTAGTCTTTGGGCTAAGTCTTTGGCGAAAATTCTACTTCAAAAAATAATTCACAATATTACTTGTAAACAATAATCATTCTCGTTTAGAATGCGAATGATTATCAATTACATTTTTATTTAAAGGAAAATTATGAATATTGTTTTAAGACTTTTTAAAAAGGTTACTTTATTTATTTGTCTATTTTTAACTACTTTTTTAATAGCTGAAGATTCTAATGAGGTTGAAGAGGTTGTTGTAAAAGGCAATGTTCTTTATTCTGATCAAGTACAAGCTCTTAAGACACCAGTAGCAATTCTGGATGTTCCTCAAACCTTGTCGATTGTCACAGATGAAGATATTCGTAAACAAGGCATTAGGGAGATTGGAGATATTGTCCGTTACACCCCGGGTGTAAATACTTCGCAAGGAGAAGGGCACCGTGATGCAGTTGTTTTCAGGGGAGTTAGGTCTACTGCAGACTTTTATCAGGATGGTGTAAGAGATGATGTCCAGTATTATCGTTCTTTATACAACGTTGATCAGGTAGAAATCTTAAGAGGGCCAAATGCACTTCTATTCGGTCGTGGAGGTACTGGTGGTATTATTAATAGAGTTACGAAGAAGGCTGTTATAGGTGAGCAGTTTGGATCTTTTGATCTTGGTGCTGATGATTTTGGGTCTACAGACCTTGCATTGGATTACAATATTCAATCAAGTGAAAACTCTGCACTTCGTATAAATGTTCATGTTGATGCCCTAGAAAACCATAGAGATTTTTATGATGGTGATAGAGTTGGCTTTAATCCAACTTTAAGAGTGGCCTTAAGCGAAGATACAATATTAGATCTTTCTTATGAAAATGCTGATCATGAAAGAATGATTGATAGAGGAATTCCCACGGCCAATGGCGTTCCAGTTAAAGGTCTTAAAAGCATAGTATTTGGTACTTCTGATTTAAATATCACAACACTTGAAGCTGATATTTTTAGAGGAAGTCTAACCCACAATTTTTCTGAAACTTCAAAAGGTATTTTCTCCATTACATCAAGTGAATTTGAGAAGCTTTATCAAAATTTATATGCTTCTGGTTACGATGCAACTGCAAATGTAGTCACCTTGGATGGATATAGAGACCCAACGGAACGTGAAAACTTTATCATTTCAGGAAACTTAATAAATGAGGTTCAAATAGGGTCAACAACCCACACAATTTTGATAGGTGCTGAGATGATTGATACAGATAATAAGAATCATCGCTATGACTCTTACTGGTCGACTACTCAAAAAGACAAAGAGTCTTTTAATGTATCAAGACCTCTTAACATAGGTGTAAATTCAGCGGGAGTTTCTACTGGTGTTAATTTTAATACCAAATTAAAGAGTAAGACAACTTCAGACATAGAAGTAACTTCTTTTTATATTCAAGATCAAATTGATGTTAGTGATAGCCTCAAGCTGATGTTAGGTGGTCGTATTGATCAATTTGATATTACAGTTGATGATATAAAATCGGGAACTTCTCAATCTAGAAATGATGATGAATTCTCTCCAAGAGCTGGAGTTATCTTTAAACCAGAGGATAATATTTCTGTTTACTATAGTTACAGTGAAAGTTTCTTACCAAGATCTGGTGAACAGTTCAAGAAACTGACTGCCAGTTCAGCTGCATTAGACCCTGATGTTTATGAAAATTCAGAGATAGGTGTAAATTGGGATATCACTCCTGATTTAAGTCTTAGGGCCAGTTATTTTGATAGTGAACAAACAGTAGCTACTCGTGATGCATCAGGTGAAGGTGCTGAGATTGTTGGTTTAAGAGTAGATGGGTTAGAGCTTGAACTTAAAGGTCAAGTTAACGATCAACTTTATGTCCATTTTGGATACAGTAAGATGGATGGAAAGACTAGTTCAGGTGGAGAGCCAAGAGAAATTCCTGAGCATACTGTTTCGCTATGGACCACATACCAAGTTAGTGACAAGTTCGGTTATGGAATAGGTTTTACTCGCCAAGGAGAATCTAATATTAGTAACAATAAGCCTGGTCTTGTTCTTCCAGATTATACAAGGGTAGATTTTGCTGCATATTATGAAATTTCAGAAGGTACAAGCATTCAATTGAATATTGAAAATCTAGGTGATCGACTATATTTTCCTCATTCACATAGTACTCACCAAGCTTCAGTTGGTGAACCTTTAAATGCCCGTGTGTCTATTAGGAGAAATTTCTAAATTAGATAAAAAGTGCAACGTCCACAGGAAAGGGGTCCAGGCAGACCCCAATCTAGGACAGTCGATAAAGCTATAGACTATAAAAGGTAGCTATTCAATCTCTAAAACAGGTACCCCCATACCTAGAAGATTGAAATTTCTGAGAGCTAAGGATTGACCTTCCCTGACCTTAGCTCTCTTTTTTTTTACTAATTAATCCCTCAAGGCAATCTAAGAATAACTTTTCTGAATTAAGGCAGGGTATATAAGTAAAACTTTCTCCCCCAGAGTTTAGGAATTTAGCCTTTCCACGAATATTAATTTCTTCTAAGGTTTCAAGATTATCTGCTACAAAAGCTGGGCAGACTACCGCTATTTTCTTTTTTCCTGATCTTGGAAGTCTTTCTAACTCTACGTCAGTCCACGGCTTTATCCATCCTGGCCATAACCTAGATTGAAAAGAAACTCCCCATTCAGTATTTTTTAAACCCAAGTAAGAGGAGCATAATCTAGAGGTTTCTAGTACTTGAGCTTTATAACAATACTTTTTAGCTTCGGAGTCTAATTGACAGCAATCACTAGATCTTAGGCAATGGTTTTGTGTAGGATCGGTTTTTATTAGATGTTTATTAGGAATTCCATGATAACTGAATAATAGATAATCTATAGTTTCAGAGGTATTTTTTTTAATATTTTCTGCTAAAGCCTTTATGTACCCTTCATCATTATAAAAAGATTCAACAAAATTAATTTTAAAGTTAATTCCTGACTCAATATTTAATTCTTTAATTCGATTTATAGTAGTTAGAGAAGAGGACATTGCATAATGAGGATATAAAGGAATAGCTGTTATCTCCTTACAGCCGCTCTGAGAAAGTTTCTTCAAAGCCCTCGATATGGTTGGCTTTTGATATCTCATCGCAACTTCAACAGGAAGAGATACTAAATCTTGTAGTTTCTTACCAATTTCTTTTGAATTTTTAATTATTGGAGATTCTTTTTTAGTCCAAATAGCACTATAAGCCTTTAGAGTTTTTGAAGACCTAAAGGGAATGATAATAAGGTTGACGATAAACTTCCTTAAGAAACTAGGTAAATGTATAACAAATTTATCATTCAAGAACTCCTTCAAGAAGCTTCTTACAGAATCTATATCTTTGTGCTCAGGAGAACCTAGGTTTATTAAAAGTACACCTTTCATCTTTTGTAAGATTTTTTACTAACTAATTCTTCTTTTGTTGTAATGCCAAAACACTAGGGGAACCAGGATAAGACCCAAAATTGAATGAAATATTCCTGTTAGGTTTTTAAAATATATTGGTCCTAAATAATAAAGTAGTAATCCTGAAGTACTTAAAAAGGCAAGAAAGATAATTAAGGAAATTCCTGATAATTTTTTCTTTTCAGGCTTCCATCCCTTTGGTACATGTGCAGCCCAGAGGCCTCCTAGTCCTATAAATAAAGGCACAATTAATAAGCCATGGAGTGTTAACAAATAAGGCCTTATTGAAACTTCAGGTGAGCCCATTAATTCAAAAGATATCCAAATGAGACCTGTACACCATAAAAGGATAAGCGAAACAGTAAATGTATTTAATTGCCAGCCTTTAATATTAAGTTTACCTTTAGACTCTTCTTTGAAACTTATATAAAGTTTCTTAGCTTTTCTTTGAGCTTGTGTAACGTTATTTCTATCTGAAGGTTTGTAATCAAGACCTACTTTCCTGCAAGTCCTTCTATTTCTATCAATAGTCATATCTGCAAACCATTCAGATCCTGAAGGCTCTCTTAGCCCTATCTTCAGGCCTTGATCTATCTTTATTGATTTATAAAGCTTTGGCATACATAAAATTTTGTCTCAAAATGTCTCACTTTGTCAATTATTAATATTGATTAAAGTCTAAATGATTAATATACTGCGAACATTCTGCGGTAGCCTAACCAGAGAATATTTGATAGATTATGAAATTAAACCCTAAATTCTTTTTCTTCCTTTATTTTTCTTTTTTCCTACAACCTTTAATGCCTTCTGAAGACCAAATAGATGCAGAAGAGGAAGTAGTTGTTGTGGCATCTAGAATTCCAACTATAGCTAGAGAAGTTATAGGTTCGGTCTCCTTAATTGATAATGATCAAATAGAGACTCAAATGATAGATGGTCTTGAGCAATTAGTTAGGTATATCCCAGGAGTTTCAGCCCACAAGGAAAGTCAATATGGAAGATCTCTTACCGAAGAAGTTCATATAAGAGGTATACGTGGAGGAGGGATATTCTTAATTGACGGAATAAGAATTTCAGATTCGTATGTAGGGTACGGAAGAGATACTGTAGATACAGATCTTTTAAAAAAAGTAGAAATATTAAAAGGACCCAGTTCAGTTGAATATGGCTCTGATGGGCTAGCAGGTACAATTGCCTACTTTACAAAAGACCCTTCTGATTTAGCTTCAAAAGATAACGCATACAGCTCTATAAGCACTGCTTACGATAATGCTACAAACCAAGAGAAATTTAACTTCCTATCAGCTTATGTAGGAGATAACCTTGATCTACTACTTCAGTTAGTTGATAGGAACCTCGAAGAGACAGAATTACATAGTGATTTTAATTTAAAGGCAAACCCTCTAGAAGCTAATCAGCAAAGCTTATTGGCAAAAATATTATTTTCTCCTTCAGAGAATTTAAAGACATCTATAGTAGTAGATATACAAGAATGGGAAGGTGACTGGCAAGTTAACTCTGATGAACGTTTTATTTACTTTCCTTCACCTAGATCAGTTTCTTCATCTATTGGGGATGACAATGGTTCTAGAGAGAGACTGACATTAAGGCTTGATAGTAGTAAGAAAAACCAGCTCTATGACCAAGCTAGTTTAGTTATTTACTCTCAAGACACTAAACAAAGTCAGATTACTACGCAAAACCAACTATCCTTTTATGGAGGCATGCGTGCAGCTCCAACACCAACTATCAGAGTTAGAGATTTCGACTTTAACCAGTCCATAGAAGGTATTTCTTTAGAGGCATATAAGACTATAGGTATGCATCAAATGGTATATGGAGTGAGCTTAGATTCTACAAAAACTGAAAGACCTCGAATGTTAACTGAAATCAACTTAATTACTGGGATACCGATAAACACAGTTGATGGCGAAACTTATCCCAATAAAACTTTTCCTGATTCAGAAACAGATAGAGACGCATTGTTTTTTAATGACAGAATCAATCTATCTGATAATCAGGTTTTAAATTTGGGTTTTAGATACGAGCGATATGAATTAGAACCAAAACCTGACCAGTTATTAAATAACGCTAATATTCTTAATTATCAAGTCACTAACAAGAAAGATAGTGACTTTTCTTTGAAACTTGGATACTTATACGATATTAAAGATAATCTTACTGCTTATGCACAATATGCTGAAGGCTTTAAGGCTCCAAATTATGAAAATTCTAATATAGTTTTCACTAATTATTTACTTTATTACACTGTTGTTCCAAATCCTAATTTAGACTCAGAAACAAGTAAAAGCTTTGAATTTGGTTTAAGAGGTTTTGGAGAATCTAATAATTGGGACTTAGCTTTCTATAGAAATGAAGTTAACGGCTTTATTCGCTATGAAATTATAGGATTTTCTCAAGGGTTAGGGGTATACCAATACAACAATGTAGAAAATGTAGAAATGGATGGGCTTGAATTCAGCTATAAGAAAGAATTATCAGCAAACTTATCTTTCAATACGGCTTTAGCTATTAGTAAAGGTGAGGAAATTGAAAAAGGTATAAGGACTCCAATGATAGAGACTGACCCAAGAGAATTGATATTAGGCTTAGATTGGACCTCTTCAAATGAAAAATTTGGATTACAGGCTTTATATTCTTTAACAAGTAAAAGTAAAGATAATTTAGATCCTGTTTGCCTTAATGATTCTTGTACTCCTAGGGTTGCTACTGGTGGTTACGGAGTTATAGATATTTTTGGTTTTTATAACCCAGGTGACCATATTGAAGTTAGATTAGCTATTGAGAATCTTACAGATAAAAAATACTTTCGATGGGCTTCAGTCTCACAACTACCTGAGGATGATGCAGAGCTTGATCTCTACGGACAAAGTGGAAGAGCATTGTCTGCTTCTTTTAAGTATAAATTTTAGTTTCTCCCGACAGGAACTTTAAATAAGACATAAAACAGTCCAACAAGACCAAGACAGCCTACAACCCATTTGATGGTGGCATTCTCTATTGCAAAGAAGACAGAGTAACTAACAAAAATTATTATCATGCTAACAGCTAGAATCTTTGCTTTCTTGGGGATTCCCTTCCCCTCTCTATAGTCCTTAAGGTAAGGACCAAAGGTCTTGTTTTGAATTAACCAATCATATAGCTTTTGAGAAGATCTTATAAAGCAAGCAGCTGCTAAGATTAGAAAAGGGGTTGTTGGCAGTCCCGGAACAACTACCCCTATAGCTCCCAGTCCAACGAATAATAAGCCTAGAAATATCCACAAAAACTTTTTAAGAGGGTTTTTAGTTTCTTTAGCTAAATGGACAGATGTCTTTTTATCCATAAACTAAAAATGATTTTTTATATTATTAAATATTAATTTGAAGGTAGAATTCGAATTGTAACAGAGCACTAAAAAATATTTTATTTATAAAATCAAAAAAGTTCATATGTTAAGGTTTAATTAATTAAACGGAGAGGTGGCTGAGTGGTTGAAAGCGCTCCCCTGCTAAGGGAGTATAGGGTAATCCCCTATCGAGGGTTCGAATCCCTCCCTCTCCGCCAGTGCCATGAATAGTGAATTAGCCAGAAGCTACTTTTTATCTCTACCAGGAGCAAAAGAAGATTTTCCGTTCAATAGAGAAATTCCCGTTTTTAAGATAAAGAAAAAGATGTTTGGATTCTTGAGACTCATAGATGGAGTAGGGCAAATTAATCTTAAATGCAAACCAGAAGAAGCAATTATACTAAGAGATATATTTGTGTCCGTAATACCTGGATACCATATGAATAAGGACCACTGGAATACTGTTATTTTAGACGGGAAGGTTCCTTCAGAAGAAATAGAACGAATGATAGATACATCATACTCATTAGTAATAAAGAACCTAAAAAGTTCGCTTCGTAAAGAGTTAGAGATTAAATACGGAAAAAATAACATCTACCTATGTGAGCAGATTTGACTCTCTATTTTTGATATGTAAGGTTATATGTATGAGAAAAAAAATATTTTTAACAATTTTGATCTCCTTCTCTTTTATTTTAGGTTTGGAAGCTAATACAAAATGTTCTATTGATAAGCAACTTAATAAAGATACTCTAAGTAAGCTTTCTGAGTTTAGGACTCAAACCAAAGAAATATGCCTAAAATGTTCGGGAAAAAAATGTCAGCTTAAAGATTGGCCAGTTGAAAAATCTAACGACGCAGCTGTCTGTAAGTTATTGTTTTGTACGGCATCTTATGTATCGAGAGTTGTAAAAATGCCGGATGATGTCAAACCAGGGAAAAGCTTAATTTCTTTTAACTTTTTTTTAACGAATAAGGGAAGAATAAAGGGGGTTGATATAACTAATGTAAAGGGAGAAATGAATGATAGGCAGGCTTATAAGTACATTACTAGCTTTGCTAAAAAAACTAGATTTGAACCTCTAATGTTAGATGGCAATGTATATCAATTATCTAATTTAAGTGGACAAGTAATCGCTATTTCTGGTCCTCTAAGGGATTTAGAAGATAATATGCCTCATGATTCTGGTATTTGGAGAAATTAAAAAATACATATCTTAAGTCCCACAAAAGGTTTGTTTAACCTTTTCTGAATCTTCAGGAGGTGACATATATTTAATATGCTCTTTAGTTTTATCAAATGGTTTTCTAAATACCTTCGTCAGGTCATCCATTAAAGAGAAGTCTTCATTTTCTACCCCTTGTTTTATAGCCCTTTCAATTAAATGATTTCTAGGAATAACTATAGGGTTTATAGACTTGAGTATTTCTTTTGTCTTATTTAAATCTTTTCCTTGCTTAATAAGGAGTTCTTTCCATCTTTTAATCCACTGACTTATTTCCTTTTCATCCTTAAACAGACTAGGTTGATAATTTAATTTTTCGGATTCAAGTTGATCAGAGATAAACTGAAAAGTAAGGGTAAAGTCCGCTTTGTTTTGTTGCATTATCTTCAAAAGATCTTTTAAGAGGCTCTCCGAAGACTTTTGAGAGTGATCTAAGCCGATCTTCCTTATTAATTCTTTCATGGTTTGCAGTCTTATATCTTCGGGGAATTTATTTATAACTTCTTGTGCCTTTTCAGTTGCTTCTTTAGAGTCTGAGTCAATGAGGGGTAGCATACAATTTGCAAAACAAGCCATATTCCATTGAGCAATAAGTGGTTGATTGTTGTACGCATATCTTCCATGGGCATCGATGGAACTAAAGCAAGCATTTGGGTCGTATTCATCTATAAATGCACATGGACCATAATCAATAGTTTCCCCAGATATTGAAGTATTATCTGTGTTCATAACTCCATGAACGAAACCTATAGACATCCATTTTGATACAAGTTCGATTTGTCTTTGACATACCGATTCGAGTAAAGAAAGGTAAATATTGGAAGAGTATTTTAAAGAAGGGAAAAGTCTTTCTATTGCGAAGTCAGATAAGATTTTAAGATTTTCAATGTCTCCTCTAGCTATAAAATATTCAAAAGTTCCAACTCTTAAATGGCTTTTAGCTACTCTGCAAAGAATTCCTCCGGGGAGAAAGTTCTCTCGGAATACTTTTTCTCCGGTTGTTACAGCAGCAAGTGATCTAGTTGTAGGAATATTTAGATGATGCATTGCTTCGCTCACTAGATGTTCACGAATAACAGGACCTAGGGGAGATCTTCCATCTCCTTGCCTAGAAAATTTTGTTTGTCCACTACCTTTTAATTGAATATCGTAAGAAACATTATCGGAACTGTTTAGTTCCCCTAGCAGTATGGCTCGTCCATCTCCCAATTGACTTACAAAATTTCCGTATTGATGGCCAGCATACGCTTGGGCTATTGGAGAAGATCCTTGTGGAATTAAATTACCCGAAAATAGCTTAGTTAGTTCTTTCTCATTTTTTTCTGAGACTCCTAATTGCTTGCCTAATTCTTTGTTAAAGGCTATAAGTTTTGGTTTTTTTACTGGAGTGGGATTAACCCTCTCAAAAAAGTCTGAAGGGAGTTCTGAATAACTATTATTGAATTGCATTTGAAGATTAAAAAGCTGAACCCATGAGGGTTTCAAAGTTTTTTCTAAAAAACTTATCTTGATCTAATTCTGATAAATGTTTAGTCGCTTTTTCAAATCTTCCCATAGGATTTCTGCCCCCTTCTACATGAGGATAGTCTGAAGAAAACATAAATATATCTGATCCTGCCTCAGAAATTATCCAGTCTGTAGGCTCAGTTGGGTAGGGGGTCACCTTGACTTGTCTTGTAATATATTCACTAGGCTTAAGTTTTAATCCCTGTAATCTTTCTTCATGTCTTCGAAAAGCTTCAAAAGCAGAATCTAATTGTCGCATGAAGCTGGGAACCCAAACAGATCCTAGTTCTATAACTCCTATCATCAATTTTGGAAATCTATCTAAGACTCCATCTAAAATTAAAAGTGACAGGGCCTGCATTGGGCCATTAGAAATAGCCATATAAGATATAGATCTAAAATTCTCTTCTCCGCCATGGAAATCTGGAATTTTAGGCATTCCATTGATTGAGTGAGATTTAGGCAATACTTTGTCAGCTACACCTACATGAAAAAGAATAGGAACTCTTGCTTCTTCTGCTTGAGCCCAGACCTTATCTAAATCTACATGACTCGTTGAGTGAGATTTCGGACATGCCCAAGGAACAAGAAGTGCCTTTGCTCCTAAATCAATAGCTTCTTTTGCAGTTATTGTTGCTTTTTCTCTATCTGCCAAGGGAACGTAAGCTACTGGAAAGAGTCTTTTATCATTATTACAGAATGCTATCTGAGTTTTATTAGTTGCACTGGCAGTTTCATATAGAAATTCTAAATCATCTTTATGTTCTAGGGATTCTAACCAAACATTTGGACTAGTTGGGAAAACTAACTGAGATGCTACCCCAAGGTAGTCAAGAGCCTTAGATCTATCTTTACTATTAAATGCTCCTAAAGCCTGATAGTTTTTACGAATCATAATTTCTTTCTCTGACTCTTCTATGTAAACCTTTCTCTTATGAATATTTGGCATTTCTTCCAAAGATTCAAGTCCGCCAACTAAGGATTTTGAAAATCTTTTTTTAAATACGTCTTGGATTTTTTTTGTTCCAAATTCTTTATACCAGTCTGGAAGTTCCATAGTATGAGAATCTGCATCATGAACTACTCTATTTGATATATAAGGCATTTTCTTGATTTCTGCTTAGATTTGTAATGTCAGAATAATTCTAAAAAAATAATAAGGCAATGATTAGAATTAAAGAATTGATTAAAATGGGATAAAAATATGCAAAATTTTATTTCAGAGAAATCTATTCTTAATTCTGTTAAAGGTAACTTAGGAGGTGACGACTATAAAGAACCTTTATCTATATTAATAGAGTCTCTTAATCATGAAGCCAATCTAAACACTATTGGAAGAATTGCTTTAAAGTATCAAATCTCTAGTCACTTAAAGATAAGATCTAAAATTTTTAGTTTCTTGGGGGATAATGAATTTACTAAGCCTTCAAATCCAATTTTTGTCATTGGTCTTCCTAGGTCAGGAACTACTTTTTTATTCAATCTCTTAAGTCTAGATCCTAATTACAGGAGTCCTTTGATGTGGGAGATGTTTTTCCCTTTTCCTTTACTGCAAAAAAAATCTATTTCTTACAAGTTGCGGTTAAAAAAAGCAGATCTTTTAATATCTTTTCAAAAGAAACTGATTCCAGATTTGGATGTAGTACATCCTATTAGCTCAACCGATCCAGAGGAATGCTTATTAATTACACCTTATAGTTTAAAAAGTCTTTTATATTCCTATATGGCAAATATCCCCAGTTATGAAGATTATCTGCAACAAGCTGATAAGTCTTCAGTATATTTATGGCACTCTAGGTTTCTAGGGGTTTTGGAGAGTATAGAAAAACCTACCAACTGGTTATTAAAGGATCCAAACCACATAGCTCATTTATCAGAAATTAAATCAATTTATCCTGAAGCCCGTTTCATTAATATTCATAGAGACCCCATAGAAAGCATACCTTCAATATGCAGTCTTACAGAAAAAACTAGAAGACCCTTTTCTCAAGATGTTGATAAGATTGTTATAGGTGAGAGGACTTTAGCCTATTGGGAGAGAGCTTTAAAAAAAGGAAAAGAAGCAAAAGATGATATTGATAAGAAGGATTATCTGAATTTAAGATTTAGAGATCTTGTAGATAACCCTCTAAAGCAAATGGAGTTGATATATACACATTTTGGATTAAATTTTTCAGATAAACTTCGAATGGATATGACTCGTTATGTAGATAAATTTAAAAGTATCAAGTTAACTAAGCATAATTATAGATTGGAAGAATTTGGATTAAATGAAGATTCAGTTCAGAATACTGTTGGTAAATACTTGGATTTCTAAGATTATAATTTCTTAATGTTAACTAGGATGTAGATGAAAATTTTAATAATGGGTCTGCCTGGAAGTGGAAAAACTTATTTGGCTCAGAGATTACAGCCCTTACTTAATGCTGCTTGGTTTAATGCTGATAAGGTAAGGGAGATGTCAAATGATTGGGATTTTAGTGAGGAAGGAAGAAAGAGACAAAGCTTAAGAATGAAGGCCTTAGCAGATTTTGAATCAAGTAATGGGAGGATTGTTATAAGCGATTTCATTTGTCCAACTGCAGAAACCAGAGAATTATTTAATCCAGATATTGTCATTTGGCTAGACACTATTAAAGAAGGAAGGTTTTCTGATACCAATACTCTTTTTGAGCCACCTAAGAAATATGATTTTAGAATCAATGAATGGAATGATAAGAATCATATAAATATAGCTGCGGATCTAAAGAAACATGTTTGATCAAAAAAAACCCACAGTTCAGCTTCTTGGGCGCTGGCAACCTTGGCATGAAGGGCACCAGGAATTATTCAAAAGAGCAATAAAGAAAACAGGA
Source organism: Gammaproteobacteria bacterium (assembly GCA_045563675.1). Lineage (GTDB taxonomy): Bacteria > Pseudomonadota > Gammaproteobacteria > Magnimaribacterales > Magnimaribacteraceae > AEGEAN-183. The sequence goes on along the minus strand of JBJLIX010000001.1, from coordinate 81,258 downwards.
CAAGTAGCTATACAGGTTAGGGATGTAAAAGGAGTTTCGGGAGGTTCGGGTAACGATGACAATCCTTTTGATTGGGATCAAGTTTGCAAAAATATTTCTACAAGCTTGTCAAAAGATGGATATGAGAGAGGAGTTCATTACGAAATAATGCTTGTTCCTAATATTGTCAATATAACCTATGGTAGAGGAGTGGGTTATGTCTTTGAAGAAGAGGTTTTTGAAGATTCAATTGAAGAAATTAGTGCTACCAAGATTAGAAAAAAGATGAGAGATGAAGGGACTCTAAGTAACGAATGAAAGTTTGTATAAGCGAATCTACTTATAACTCATTTAAAGAAATATTTGATGAAAGATTAAATGATCATGAAATTTTTCTCTTAGATCGTCAAGGTAAATTATCTCCTAAACCAGAAAGCCTTGAGGTAGTTTTTATCTCTTATGAGATTATGTTTAAAATGTTAAAGGATGAGGATTACAGAGAAAATTTTCTAGATTCAATCAAAGGTGTTAAGTTTATCCAAGCTAGCTGGGCAGGTGTAGAAAGCGAAGCAGCTCAGGATCTCATAAAAAGATGTGACTTTTTTTCCCATGGTGGTGGTGTACATGCAATAACTATTTCCACTTATGTGTTTGCTCAAATCCTCAGGAGAGTTAAGGACATAGATGCTCATATTATTCTTCAAAAAAACAAAGAATGGACACAAATGACTTCTGTAGGAGAATTAACTGACTTAGTCATGGGCATCGCTGGTTATGGAGGCATTGGTCAAGAGGTTGCAAGGTTAGCTAAGGCTTTTAGAATGGAGGTCCTTGCTACAAAGAGAACTCCAGCATCTTCAGAGAATTTAGACAGATTATATAAACCTTCTGATTTAAATAAAATGCTTAAAAGATGTGACTTCGTTGTAAATTGCTTACCAGTAAATCCTGAAACGCTTAAAATTTTTTCCAAAGAACAATTTCAAATCATGAAACCTTCAGCCATGTTCATTAATGTAGGTAGAGGGCAGACGGTAAATGAAGAAGATCTTCATGGTGCACTTAAATCAGGGGACATTGATTGCGCTGCTTTAGACGTTACAGATCCAGAACCTTTAAATGAATCTTCTCCTTTATGGGGTTTAGCTAATTGTTTTATAACTCCTCATGATTCTGCTTGGGGACCCAAGGCCACTATTAGGGCTGTAGATCTATTCTTACAGAATTTTCAAAGATATGAAAAAGGAGAAAAACTCCATAATTTGGTTTAAAAAAAAGGCTGTTTAACAGCCTTTTTTTATAGTCTTAGGATCTTATGATTCGTATCCTACTACGGCTTTAGTTTCTAGGAACTCTTCAAATCCAAATGGGCCCCATTCCTTCCCATTTCCAGATTGTTTATATCCTCCAAAAGGAGCTGTAAAATCTGCTTGAGCACCATTTATGGAAACGCTTCCAGCTCTTATCCTGTTTGCTACATTTTTCGCTCTTTCAGCATCACCGGAAGAAACATATCCATATAAGCCATAGTCAGTGTCATTAGCAATTTTTATAGCTTCATCTTCATCTTTATAAGGCAAAATAGAAAGTACTGGTCCAAAGATCTCTTCTCTTGCAATTGTCATATCATTGTTTACATTTGCGAAGACAGTTGGCCTGACATAATAACCTGCATTGAGACCGTCTGGTTTTCCTGGTCCTCCAGTTACAAGTTCTGCTCCTTCTTCTATTCCTTTTTCGATTAGTCCTTGAATCTTATTGAATTGAAGTTCACTAACTACAGGGCCTATGGAAGTGTCTTCACCAAACGGATCACCTACTTTAGTGTTCTCTGCAGTTTTCTTTGCAATTTCTTTAGCTTCATCTTGTCTACCTTCAGGAACTAACATCCTCGTTGGAGCATTACAAGATTGCCCGCTATTATTAAAACAATGGCGAGCTCCGCCCTCTATAGCACTCTGAAAGTCTGCATCATCCAAGATGATATTGGCAGATTTTCCACCAAGCTCTTGAGCTACTCTTTTCACTGTATCAGCAGCTCCTTTAGCAACACTAATCCCAGCTCTTGTAGAACCTGTAAAGGACATCATGTCAATTCCAGGGTGAGAAGACATAGCCTCTCCAACAGTAGGTCCATCACCATTTATCATGTTGAATACCCCTGCAGGAACGCCCGCTTCATCTAGGACTTCAGCAAATAAAATAGCATTCATTGGAGCTATTTCAGTTGGTTTAAGAACCATGGTGCAGCCAGCGGCAAGAGCTGGAGCAACTTTGCATGAAATTTGATTAATTGGCCAATTCCAAGGAGTTATCATTCCAACAACCCCGATAGGCTCTTTTCTTATTACAGTCCTACCTTTTGTCTCTTCCCATTCAAAGCCCTGTAATATCTCTATAGCTTGAGTCAGGTGACCTAAGCCAGTTGCAGCTTGCGCAGCTTTTGAAAGAGATAGTGGGGCACCCATTTCTTGAGAAATAGTTTCTGCAATTTCATCATATCTAGATTGATAAATCTCTACTATCTTTCCTAAGAGCCCTAATCTTTCTTCTACTGTTGTTTGACTAAAGGAAGTAAAGGCCTCCTGTGCAGCAGAAACTGCTTTATCAACATCTTTTGCTGAACCTAGTGCAATTTGTCCAATTACTTCTTCGTTTGAAGGGTTTATAACATCAAAAGAATTTACACCTTCTTCTGGGTCTACCCACTCTCCATTAATATAGAATTGATGGTAAGTTTTCATAACTCATCCTCCTTAAATAATTTATTTAGTTAAGTATATCTGCCTTGTTTTACTATGTCTCTATTTTAAGTGTAAAACTTTAGCTTTAAGCTGGGGCTGGATTCTTTCTGCCCATAAACACAGATATTTTCTTGTTTCTCTTGGGTCTATGATCTCATGTACTGAGAAACTCTCTGCTCGCGGGAAAGGGCTTTGTTGCTTTGCCATGCTCTCTTCTATTTCCTTTCTTTTAGCTTCTGGATTTTCTGCTTCAGAGATCTCTTTTTTAAAAGCCACTGCAACTCCACCCTCTAAAGGTAGTGGTCCAGATTCAGCTGAAGGCCAGGCCAAAACATAGCCTTCTGGTCCGTAGTGAGCTGCTGCTGCAACACCAAAAGATTTTCTAATCATTACTGTAGACCAAGGAACTTCAGATTCACTAACTGTTAATACTGCTTCGGCTCCATGAAGAATGGTAGCTTGCGCTTCTGCTTCAGGTCCAATAAGGAAACCTGGTTCATCTACTAGGCTAACAATTGGAATATGAAAAGTATCACATAGCTTAACAAATCTAGTTGTCTTTTTTGCTCCATCAGCAGACATTGATCCTGCATAAAAGTTTGAATCATTCCCAAGAATCCCTACAGTGAAGCCATTTAATCTAGCAAATCCAGTAATAATACCCTTACCAAAATATTTGGTTATTTCAAAAAAAGAGTCTTTATCAGAAATCATCCTGACAATGTCCCTCATCTCATATGACCTTTGTCTTTCTTTAGGAATGATTGATAAAAGCTCCTCATCTCTCCTGTCTGGAGGGTCATTAGTTTCTACCTTTTCATTTAATTCATAAATACTCTGAGGCATGAATGAAAGAAATTTCTTTATTTGATTGAATGCATCCTCTTCCGATTCAGCAATATTATCAGTAACTCCATTAAATCCATGAATTTGCGAACCTCCTAATTCTTCTTTTGAAATATCTATTCCAAAAGCTCTTTCTACAACAGCTGGCCCGGCAACTAGAATTTGGGAAGTTTTTTTGGTCATTATTCTAAAATGTGAAGCGACAAATCTTGCAGCTGGTAAACCTGCTACGGGGCCTAGTGCAGCAGAAACAACAGGAATTTCCTTCAAAGTATCAGCTATAGATTTAAATCTTGATCTAGAAAAGACAGGATCGCCTCCATAGCCTTTATTTTTAGACTTTGAAGGTCCTGCTACGGATCCTCCTCCTCCTTCATGAAGACGAATTAAAGGAATTTTGTAATTTAGAGCTAGGTCCTCTGTGTAGACACTTTTTCTTAAACCAGCCTGATTTGGGGAGCCTCCCTTAACGGTAAAATCTTCTCCTCCAATAACAACTTGCCTCTGGCTAATTTTTGCAAAGCCTAGGATAAAGTTTGCTGGCGTTAAAGACTTAACTTCTCCATCTTCACTTATTTCTGTTCCACCTGCAATTTCACCTTGTTCTTCAAAGGACCCTTTGTCTACTAGCTTTGTTATCCTCTCTCTTAGAGTTAATCTTCCTTTTGCATGCTGAAGGGAAACAGCTTTGGAACCTCCTTGTTTCTTAGCAAGCCCCTTTCTAATCTTTATTTGATCTGTTTCTTTTTTCCAATTCATTTTTTTGGTGCCCCGTACAGGATTTGAACCTATGGCCTCTGGATTAGGAATCCAGCGCTCTATCCGACTGAGCTAACGGGGCCAATAACATATTTTAATATATTCTCATGATTTAAAGTCTTGCCTCTCAACTACAATTTTGTAGGGTTTTCTATACCTGAATAAACCTCTTTTGGATTAAACTTTTTCTCTTTTTCTATGAACTTCAATTCAATAGCCTCTTCTTTAATTTTATCTATTGACCTGTAGAAGCAGGAGTTATATCCAACATGACAACTAGCTCCTATTCCTTCGACTTCTACTTTTAACCATATTGCATCTTGGTCATCATCAACAAGCACCTCTTTGACTTTATGCGTCATTCCACTAGTTTGTCCTTTTTTCCAAAGTTGTTTTCTGCTTCTACTCCAATAGTGGCCTTCATTAGTCAATAATGTTTTTTCTAATGCGTTTCTATTCATATAGCCATGCATAAGCAATACGCCGCTATAAAAATCTGTAATGACAACAGGTATTAATCCTTCTTTATTAAACTTTGGTGCGAGGAAGCCTCCTTCTTCAACAAAGTTTACTGATTCTCTATTTGAAAATTTTATTCTTTCCAATTTTTATCCCTTAATATTTAAGCAGCATTGTAAAGTAAATATAAAATATCTGTAATATAAAACTGTACCTTTATATGTACCTTACATTTAGACAAGATACATATTTTGCTAAAATATACGACAATACCTATAACTAAAAAGAGAAGACGTTTGTTAAAGATAGAAGATATATCTTGTATAAGATCTAATAATTTATTGTTTAGTAATTTATCCTTTAGTCTTGAAAAAGGTGAAAACCTAGAGGTAATTGGATCCAATGGATCAGGAAAGACCTCTCTTCTTAGATGTATTTTGGGTTTGGTTGAGAGAGATAACGGAAACATCTTTTGGAAAGAAGAAAAGATAGAAGAAGCAAGAAATATTTTTGTAAAATCAGTCTTCTATCAAGGTCATCAATTATCCTTGAAGAATACTTTTTCAGTCTTAGAGAATCTTAAATTTTCTCATTCAGCTTTCAACTTAAGTGAAAAAGAAATTTTGAATAGCCTCACAATCACAGGCCTTAAAGACTTAGCTTCAATGCCTTCGTCTGATTTATCAATGGGTCAAATGAAGAGGCTTGCCATTTCTAAGTGGTTGTTGAGAGATTATGAACTTTATTTAATAGATGAGCCCTTTACTTCATTGGATGAAGAAGGTTCTAATCTTGTTGTAGAGGTAATTAATGAACTAAATTCTAGAGGTAGTTCTTTTCTATTTACTAGTCATCTTTCCTCTAAAGTAAATTCTAAAGAAATATTATTGGATGATTTTTCATGAATAATCAAAGCTCATTATCTCTGTGGTTTATGCTTGTCTTCAAAAGAGATCTGTTTCTTTCTTTTAAAAAGAAGTCTAGTTTTTTAATACCTTTTATTTTTTTTCTCATTGTTATAAGTCTATTTCCTTTAGCGTTAGGGTCAGAAAATACACTTTTAAGTTCTATTTCTTCAGGAATTATATGGGTGGCAGCTTTATTGGCTTCTCTTTTAGCAATAGAGAGTATATTTAATGAAGATTACAGAGACGGTACCTTAGATCAATTTATGTTGAGTGGAGAACCGCTTTTCATTTTAGTATTTGCTAAAGTTTTCGCTCACTGGTTAATATCAGGTGCTCCTTTATTATTTGCTTCTGTTATTAGTACTTTTTTTCTTTTTTTACCTGAAGCTCTTTTTTACCCTCTTTTGATAAGTCTTTTATTAGGAACATTTCTTTTAAGCCTATTAGGGGCTTTAGGAGCCGCTCTAGCCATAGGAAAAACAGCAATACTTAGCTCCATAATAGTAATTCCACTTTCAATCCCTGTTTTAATATTTGGCATATCTATTATTAATGCTGTGTTGAATGGCCAACAATTTATTTCCTTTATTTATTTTCTTTGTGCAATGCTTGCTGTAGGAATACCTGGACTGTGTTTAGCTACTGTAGAAGCGATTAAAATTAATTATGATTAAACTTACTTGGATTAAAAGATGGTTTATAGAAATGGGCTCACCACCTCATTTTTTTACATGGTCATCTAGGCTTCTTCCATGGCTTTATCCTCTCTCTTTCTTAGTTTTGTTATGCGGAATAATTTGGGGAGTTTTTATAGCCCCTACTGACTATAAACAAGGAGATATTTATCGAATTATATTTATTCATGTCCCTTCAGCTATTTTGGCTCAGTCTATTTACATAATGATGTCTGTTTTTGGAGCTATATGCCTGATCTGGAGGGTCAAGTTAGCTGGAATGTTTTTAAGATCTGCTGCTGTTTTAGGAGGAAGTTTTACCTTAATTGCTCTTGTTAGTGGATCTATTTGGGGCAAACCAACTTGGGGTACTTGGTGGGTTTGGGATGCAAGACTTACTTCTACTTTAATATTGCTCTTTCTTTATGCCGGTATTATCAGTTTATATTCTTCAATAGATAATAAACAAAAAGGTGATAGGGCGGCTTCTTTAATTTCAATAGTTGGAGTTGCAATCGTCCCTATTATTAAAAAGTCAGTAGACTGGTGGCAAACACTCCATCAGCCCTCAACTTTTACTTTAACATCTGCTCCTTCTATGACTGCAGATATGTACTTGCCTCTTTTGGTATGTGTTTTAGGGTTTTATTTAGTCTTTTTTTCGATCTTATTCAATAAAATACAAGTTGAAATCTTAATAAGAGAAAGAAATACTTCATGGGTAAAAAACTATTTTTTGGAAAAGGAAGATGGAACTAATATCTGAATTAATCTTTATGGATGGAAAAGGCACTTATGTATGGTCTGTGCTTATAATATTTTTTGTTATTTTATTTATAAATATTCATTTACCACGTAAAGAGTTAAGAAAATTAAAATATTTAAAATCTAAGGATATTTAAGGAAGATATATTGCATCCTTTAAGAAAACAAAGACTTTATATAATTTTATCCATAGTTTTTGGTACTTCTCTGGCTGTGTATCTAGTAGTAAAAGGTTTATCAGAGAGTGTAGACTTATTTTATTCTCCTTCTCAACTCCAAAATGAAGGAATAGCTATTAATCAGAATGTAAGAGTTGGTGGGATGGTAAAAAGCGGTTCTATAAATAAAGATAAGAATATTTTAAAGATTTCTTTTGTAATAACAGATTTTGAAAAAGATCTATTAATAGAATATCGAGGTATTCTTCCAGACCTCTTTTCAGAAGATGCAGGTGTGGTCTTGAAAGGTTCGTTAAATGAAAAAGGGGTTTTTATAGCTAGTGAAGTGCTCGCTAAACATGATGAAAATTATATGCCCCCAGAGGTAGCCAAAACTTTAAAACAAAAAAGATGATTGCAGAAATTGGTCACATTTTCTTAATTGCAGCTCTGGTAATTAGTTTCTTTGCTGGATTCCTTCCTTTATGGGGCTTAATAAGGAAGGACTATTCAATTTATAGAACCATAGGAAAGCTAAGTTCTATGGTTTTTTTTCTTGTTCTTTTTTCTTTTTTATCTTTAATTTATTGTTTTTTAGTTGATGACTTCTCTGTGGCTTATGTAGCTAACAATTCAAATCAACTCTTACCAATTTATTACAAACTAACAGCTACTTGGGGTGCTCACGAAGGTTCTTTGTTGCTTTGGATTTTAAGTCTTTCTTTGTGGGCCATATTTTACTTTTGGTTAAATAGAGAGAAGGATCAAGAATTTTTAGCTTTAACTCTAGCAGTACTTAATCAAATAATATTTGCTTTTATTGCTTTCACCTTATTTACCTCTAATCCCTTTGATAGAATACTTCCTATAATTCCAATAGAAGGCTCTGATCTTAATCCTTTATTGCAAGACTTTGCTTTCACTATTCACCCCCCTCTACTTTATCTTGGATATTCTGGTCTAGCTGTTCCATTTGCACTTTCAGTTTCTGCTCTTTTATCAAGTAAAATTGATTCTCTATGGGCAAGAGATTCTAGACCTTGGGCTCTACTCTCTAGTAGCTTTTTAACTTTAGGTATAGGCTTAGGAAGTTGGTGGGCTTATTACGAGCTGGGGTGGGGTGGTTGGTGGTTTTGGGATCCTGTAGAGAATGCAGCTTTTGTTCCTTGGTTGATCTCTATAGCCCTTTTTCATTCACTAATAGCTACCGAAAAAAGAGGTATCTATAAGAATTGGTCTATCTTGCTAAGTATCTTGGCATTTTCAGCATCAATTTTGGGTACTTTTCTAGTTAGATCTGGAATACTAACATCTGTTCATTCGTTCGCTTTAGATCCCGAAAGAGGAGTTTTTATCTTGGGGATTTTTGCCTATTTCGTTCTTGGTTCTTTAACGGTTTTTGCATTAAACAATAACAAACTGCCTGGAAGGAGCACTTATACAATTTCTTCTAAAGAGTTCGGATTTCTACTTAATAATATTTTGTTAGTCCTCTTAGCTTTTTCAATAATGTTTGGAACTCTTTTTCCTTTAATATATGAAGCTTTGTATGAAGGAAAGCAGATTTCCGTAGGAGCACCATATTATGAAGTATTGATCTTACCTTTTGCTGTAGGTACGAGTTTGTTACAAGGTATAGGTTTATACCTTGGTTGGAGTTCAACTAAAGATTTTAGCTTCTTGAAAAGAATTTCTATTGAGAGCACCTGTTTAGCAATAATAATTTGTCTTTTAGTATTCTTCATTTTTGAAAAGATTACTTGGGGAACTTTGTTGGCTATTTTGTTATTTAGCTGGTTAGTTTCTGGAAACTTTCTACATTTATTTTTAGGTTCAAAAAATATTGCTAGCTTCAATAATATTATTTTCAGAAGAATAGGTTTGATTTTAGGACATCTTGGGACTGCTTTTATGATCTTAGGTATTGGTATAGTGACAAGTTTCTCTTTAGAGAAAGAGGTATTGCTATCTAAAGGTGAATCTTATAAGTTAGGTGAAAAGACTTTTTCTTTTAAAGAAATTAATAAATCTAAGAGATTAAATTATTCATATAAATCAGCCCTAATTGAAATAGAAGGAAACGGCTCAAAAGATAATGTGAGTCCAGAAAAAAGAACTTATCTTTCTTCAAATCAAGTCATGACAGAGGCTGGAATACGACCTGGCATTTTGGAAGATTATTATGTAACTCTAGGCGAAAATATTAACGGAGATAAGTGGTCTTTTAAGTTACAAATAAAGCCTTTCATAAGGTGGATATGGTTTGGTGCACTTTTAATTGCTTTTGGAACATTAATATCAGGCTATAGGTTGGCAAAAGAAAAATGAAACAGGCGATTAAATACTTACCATTATTATTTTTTTTGATATTGACTATAACTCTATTTCAATTTTTAGATAAGAGGGATGATGGTCAGCTCCCATCTGCCTTGTTAGACAAGCAGTTCCCTAGCTTTTATCTTCCAAAACTTGAAAGCGAGGAACTGGTTTCACAGAAAGATTTTATAAAATCACCTTATCTACTTAATGTTTGGGCTACTTGGTGTATAGCTTGTAGAGTTGAACATCCTTTTTTAATGTTTCTCAAAGAGAAATCAGAAATAGCTATTTATGGCTTAAATTATAAAGAGATAAGCAAACATGAAAAGGATGGAAAGGAAGTTGCAATGGAGTTATTGAAAAAAATAGGTAACCCCTATGAATTTAGTGTCTTTGATGAAGATGGAAAGCTTGCTATGGATTTGGGTGTATATGGAGCCCCTGAAACTTTTCTAGTTGATAAAGAGGGTGTGATAAGGATAAGGCATGTAGGGGTTCTTGGTCCTGAAGTTTGGAAAGAAAAGTTTGAAAAAGTTTTAAGAGAAATGAATGACTAGAGGCTCCTTTATATTTCTAGTGCTTTTTGCATTATCTCACTTTCTGGAATCTGAAGAGATTGCAGACGTTCGCTCATTAGAATCTATGGAGGATCAAAATAGATTCAATTCTTTATTGCTAATATATAGGTGCCCTAAATGTCAGAGCTCCAGCCTTTCTGGTTCAGACGCTCCAATTGCAAAAGATTTGAAAGGCCAAATAAAAAGACTGATAGAGGAAGGTAAAAATGATAAAGAAATAGATAATTTTTTAAGGCAAAGATACGGAGACTATATTTCTTATAAACCTCCATTTAGAAGAAATACTTTGATTCTTTGGTTGTCGCCTTTTTTTCTTCTTTTAGGAATTCTATTTATGGCAATTATATGGAATATTAAAAAAAGGGATGAGGAATCTGACTTAGAAGCTGAAAACGTAATAAAAGCAGTAGAAAGAACAAGGCTTAAAGGTATTTTAGAAGAAGAGAACTGATGATATATATTTTACTAACGATATCCTGCATAACTATAATTTTTTATATATTTATTTCTCGGTTTGTCCAAGGAAATTTAGAATTTGATAGAAGGCAGGAGAACATAAATCTTTTTAAAAAAGAAAAAAATCATTTAAAGGCAGATGGTTCATTAAGCAAAGAACTACTTGATCTTTTGGTAAGAGAAAGAGAACAGTCTTTGTTGCAAGATGTGCCTAAAGGAAGAGTGTTAAATTCTCTTTCTGATAATAAGAATCTTTCAGGTTCGTTCTTATTATCTATATTTATGATCATTTCAATGTCTATGATTTACTTTCAACCTATTGGCTTAGGTTCGATAGATAAATTTGAAATTCATAAAGAACTTTATGCTTTTTTAGATGGTGATATCAATCATAGGGCTTTAAAAAGGAAAGAATTTTTTATTGAAGTTAAAAATTTATTAGACAAAAAGCTTTTATCTGCCTCAGAAATCTATTTTTTATCTAGAAAATTTAGAGATATTAAAGAGTTTGATTTTTCTGTGGTTTTATTGACAGAGTTAGTTATTGAATATAAAAACGAAATTCCTTCAAATGTATATGGAGAGTATGCTCAATCTGTATTCTTTAAAGAAAAAGAACAGTTTTCAGAAGAAACAATCAAGGCTTTAAATTTAGCTTTAATAGAAGCCCCCAAAGACCCCTTAGTGCTTACTTTAGAAGGTGTTAAATATTTTAGAAATGGAAATCTAGAGTTAGCTAGATCTTCTTGGGAAGAGGCTAAAGGATATTTAAAAACTGAAGAGGAAAAAGCAGTCTTACAGGTGGGCATAGATAGATTAAAAAATCAGTAGTTTCAAACGTTTAAATAGACTAGACTAGCTCCACAAATGGAAAGATTCTTCTATCTTTCGTTGTCGTCTAACAATAGGGCGAAGGGTCTCTTCCCCTCTAAATTAATCTAAATGAAACTTAAATCAGTAAAATTAGCTGGCTTTAAATCCTTTGTGGATCCCACTTCTATTACTTTTCCCAATGACTTAACAGCTATTGTTGGCCCAAATGGATGTGGTAAATCAAATGTGATCGATGCAGTTAGATGGGTTTTAGGTGAAAGCTCAGCAAAAAACCTAAGAAGCCAGTCTATGTCTGACGTAGTGTTCAATGGAACCTCCTCAAGAAAAGCCGTTTCTAGAGCTTCAGTAGAACTCTTCTTTGATAACAAAGAAGGCAGGATAGGTGGCGAATTCTCTGATTATAACGAGATATCTGTAAGAAGAGTTTTAGACCTTGATGGCCAATCAAATTATTATTTAAATGGAACTAGTTGCAGAAAAAGAGATATAACAGATTTAGTTTTAGGAACAGGCTTAGGGCCTAGAAGTTACGCCATTATTGAACAAGATATGATCTCAAAGTTAGTTAGTGCTAAACCTGAAGAAATGAGATCTTATATAGAAGAGGTAGCTGGGATATCTAGATATTTAGAGAGACGCAAAGAAACAGAATCAAGAATAAAGAGAACTAAAGAAAATTTAAATAGGTTACAAGATTTGAGAGAAGAGATAGGAAGGATACTTTTTAAACTAAAACAACAAGCTAGAGCAGCTGAAAGGTATGGAGATCTAAGAAAAGAAGAGAATTTTAGAAAGGGAATACTGTGGTCTTCACAATGGCAAGATAAAGCAAACGAGGTTTCTAGGCATGAAGAGAAGGTGAAGCTAGAAGAGATAAAACTAGAAGAAATTAATTCACTAAAAACTTCTTCTGACTCAGAGATAGAGAGATCAAGAAGCAAACAAATGGAACTTCAATCAAGCATGGATAAAGCTCAACAAGAGTATTACAAGCTGGGAGCTGAAATTTCTAGGTCTGAGCAAGAAATTAAACTTAAAAAAGAAACTATTACTGAAGTTTCTTCTAATATTCAAACAACAAATGGGCTTCTAGAAAGTAAAAAGAAAGAGCTTAGAAAATTTAAAGATAGTTTAGAGGATTTAAAAAGCTCTATAGCTTTAATAGAGCCACAATTAGAGAAATTAAGAGAAGCTCAGCTTTCTAAAGATGATAAAGACTTGAAGCTAGGAGATATAGAAGGGGATTGGTATAAATATGCCAGCAAAATAGAAAATATTTTATTGAGGATAAAAGAAGCCCAATCTAAATTAATATCCTTAATTTCTTCTGGAAACATTTCAAAAGATTCAGTTTTGACTGATACAGGTTTAAGTGAAATAGAGACCACTTTAAACCTTCTTGTAAAAGAACCCTATCAACTATTAGCTAAAACAAAGAAATTCTTAGAAGGTTCAAATGCGGAAGAAAAAGAAGAAAAATTACAGCTCTTAGACAAAACTGGTGAATATGCAGATTTACAAGCTAAACTTGCTACTAATATCTCGCAAATTAACCATGTACAGAGTGACATTAAAAATTTAGAAGCTGACCTGAGTTCTCTTGAGAATAAGGCCAATGAAGATAAAGAACCACTTGAGTCAATGCAAGATTCGTTAAATAAGTTATTAAATTCTCGATTATCTGTTGAGGAAGAAATGGCCTTAATCAGGACATCTATTGAAACTGCTTCACACAAAATAAGGTCTATAGAGAAGGAGAGGTTAGACAAAGAACAAAAAGCTATTAACTCCAGAGAAGCTCTAGAATCTTTCAGGTTAGAGCTCCAAGCATCAAAGATTGAAGCTGAAAATATAGAAAAATTAATTAAAGAGAATAGTTTGAATTTGAAAGAACTGCTTTCAGAGTTAAGCGAAGAAAAATCTATAACTAATTACCAAGAAGACCTTGAAAAGGTTGAGAGAAAAATATCACGATTGGGGGCTATAAATTTAGCAGCCATGGAAGAGTTTGCTTTAGAAGAAGAAAGAAAAACACATTTAGATAAGCAACATGAGGAATTGGTTAGTGCTTTAGATACATTACAGAACGCTATAAATAAAATTGACAAAGAGACCAGAACAACTTTTAAAGACACCTTTGATGAATTAAATAGAAGTCTTGGGAAATCTTTCCCTAAGTTGTTTGGTGGAGGGCATGCCGAACTTATCTTATTAGAGGAAGATCTATTAACTTCCGGAGTAGGGATTTTAGCCAAGCCTCCAGGAAAGAGAAATGCATCTGTTTCTCAACTATCAGGTGGTGAAAAAGCTTTAACTGCAATTGCTCTTGTCTTTGCATTTTTTGAATTGAACCCCGCTCCTTTTTGTATGCTGGATGAAGTAGATGCTCCCTTAGATGATCTAAATACATTAAGATTTATAAATCTTGTAGAAGAAATGTCAGCAAAGGTTCAATTTATTTATATTACGCACAACAAAATTTCAATGGAAAAAAGTAAGCATTTAATGGGTGTTACCATGCAAGAACCTGGAGTTTCAAGAATGGTTGCCGTTGATGTTGATGAAGCAGTTAAGCTGTCTGCAAGTGCCTAATTTTATATGTTTAATCTATCAGAAATTTTAACCTTAATTATAGGGATATTATTGGCAATTGTTTTTTTGGATGGATTAAGGAGAGCGATAAGAAGTAGAAGGAATAGTATTATGGTAGACCTTTCTTCTTATCCTAATGAAGAGTTTGAAGATCTGAATAATGATCTAATAAGCAATGATCTTTATGAACCAAATAATAGCGAAGAACTTTCAAGTGAATCTTTAGATGATTCAGAAGATTTTATAGATTCAGAGAGCCATGATTTAATTATCCTTAACTTAACCTCCACAGACTTAGAATGTTTTTCTTTTACTTCCTTGTCAGGAAAACTTTCTAAACTTTCTTATACTTTTGAAGAACAAGGCTTCTTCGTATTTAAAGATCAAAATAAAGAAGATATTTTCAACCTAATCAATGCAAAAAAACCAGGAACGTTTCTTGGCGATATCTCCACATCAGATATCGCTTTAGTTCTTGATCCAAAAAAGGTCACTAATGTTGTTGAATCTTTTGATTTTATGTTTTCTGTAGTTGATTCTCTTTCCCAAGAATTTCCTTGTAAGTTACTGGATGAGAATAGAAATCTTCTAACAAAGCAGATGCTAGACCATATGAGAAATAAAGCGCTAGAGTTTCATCGTCTGAATTTATCAAGAGTGGGTTAATCTTTCCTAATTATGAAGCCAGAAGCTGCAGATAAGCTTAGAGTAGCTCAACTTTCTGAAGAAATAAGAGAGCATTCATATCTATACCATGTTCTAGATGATCCAAGCATAGAAGATTCTGATTATGATGCCCTTTTTCAAGAATTAATCTCTTTAGAAAAAAAATTTCCTAATCTCATACTTAGTTCCTCGCCAACTCAGAGAGTAGGTTCACAACCAGCTCCTGGTTTTAATAAAATATCCCATACAACACCTATGCTTTCTTTAGACAATGCTTTCAATTCAGAAGACGTAGAAGATTTTGATAGGAGAGTTAAAGAAAGGTTGTTACAAGATGGAGATCTAGAATATTGTTGCGAGCCAAAATTAGACGGTGTGGCGGTGAATCTATTTTATGAAAAAGGGGAGCTAAGAAAAGCAGCTACTCGTGGTGATGGATCTATAGGGGAGGATATTACACATAATATTAAAACTCTCCCTTCACTGCCTTTAAAGCTGTTAAAGAGAACAAAACAAGATAGATTGCCTAATAATCTTGAGGTAAGAGGTGAAGTTTTTATAGAAATTAAAGACTTTAAGGCCCTCAATAACAATTTAAGAAAACAGGGTTTAAAAGAATTTGCAAATCCTCGAAATGCAGCAGCAGGAAGTTTAAGACAGTTAAATCCTGAAATAACTGCTTCTAGACCTTTAAAGCTTTATATTCATGGGTATGGTTCTTCAGATGCTAAAGAAGATGGTTTTGTTAGAAATCAATATGAGATGCTCCAATTGCTTAATTCTTGGGGATTCCCAGTTAATTTAGATACTAAAATTTCTAAAGGCTTAAATGAGTGTAATAAGTATTTTTCATTTATAGAGCACAAAAGAGAAAATCTTGATTATGAGATTGATGGTGTTGTATATAAAGTAAATGAGTTTGGACTACAAAATAAGTTAGGCAAAGTTTCTAGAGCCCCTAGATGGGCAATAGCTAGAAAGTTCCCTGCGGAGACTGCCTCTACTTTAGTTGAGTCTGTGTCTTTTCAAGTAGGTCGTTTAGGCAGTATTACTCCTGTAGCCGATTTAAGGCCAGTGAAGGTTGGGGGGGTTACCATTTCTAATGCCAGCTTACATAACTTTGATGAGATAGAAAGGTTGGATGTGCGACAAGGAGATCAAGTTATTGTTAAAAGAGCAGGAGATGTAATACCTCAAATCACAAAGGTTATAACTAATCCTGATAAAAAGAGAAGATCCAAAATAAAAGTTCCCCAAAAATGTCCTTCATGCGGTTCTGATCTCGAAAGAGATGAAGGAGTTTCAGCTTTAAGATGTATAAATTCTCAAGAATGTCCTAGTCAGCTTATAGAGATGATAAAACATTTCGTTTCTAGAAATGCTCTTAATATTGATGGTTTAGGAGATAAAATCATTAGATTATTCATAAATAGAAGGTTAATAAAGGACGTTTCTGATTTATTTTCGCTTAAAAAAGAAGATCTAATAAGTTTAGAAGGGTTTGGAGAAAAATCAGCTGATAACCTTATAAAGTCTATTGATTTAAGTAAAAAAACAAATTTTCAAAGATTTATTTATGCCCTTGGTATAAGGGAGGTAGGTGAGACTACAGCTCTTAATCTCTCCCTTTATTACCAAGATATTGATTCTCTGGTAAGAGCAACCCAAGATGAATTAATGGAGATAAATGACATTGGACCAGTAGCAGCAAAATTCATTTATGAGTACTTTTCAAACTCCAACTCTATTCAACTGGTACAAAACTTAATTTTAAAAGGTGTGCAGATCTCTTCTAATAAGTTAAAAGAAGACACAAGAGTTTCTAATAAAACTATCGTTATCACTGGATCTCTAAACAGCTTGTCTAGAAGTCAGCTAAAGGAAGAGCTGATTAAAAAGGGAGCAAAGGTTTCTTCGAGTATTTCTAAAAAAACTGATTTATTGATTTGCGGGGAGAAACCTGGATCTAAGAGAAAGAAAGCTGAAGACTTAAAAATAGAGATATTGTCTGAAGAAGATGTAATTAAATTATTAAGTTAAATAAAATGAAGACTAAATTAAGTTTTCTCTTATCTATTATTCTGATTAGTTCATGCGCTTCAAGTCCTCCTGCTTCTGTTGATGATGTTTGTAAGATTTTTAAAGAAAAAAGGTCTTGGTATAAGGCAGCAAAAAAGACAGAAAAGAAATGGGGAATACCTATACCCGTTACTATGGCGATCATTAAACAAGAATCTAGTTTTAATTCGGAAGCAAGGCCAGAAAGAACAACATTACTAGGCTTTATTCCTTGGAAAAGAAAAAGTTCGGCAGTTGGATATGCGCAAGCTATAGATGGCACTTGGGAGATGTATCTCAAAGACCAGGGAAGGTTCCTTAAATCTAGGAGTGATTTTGATGATGCGGTTGACTTTACGGGTTGGTATAACTCAAAGAGTTTAAAATTACTTAAACTAGATAAGAATAATGCTAGAGCTTTATACCTTGCTTATCATGAAGGGAGAGCGGGGTATAAAAGAGGAAGTTATAGGTCTAAGCCTTGGCTTTTAGGTGTTGCCGACAAAGTTCAAAGGCAATCTGAAAAATACAATCTTCAATATCAACAGTGCAAAAAGAAACTTGGAAGAAAGTTTTTCCTTTTCTTTTAAATATTTTCTAATTCTATAAAATATTGTTTATGAAAAAATTATTGCTTCCTACTCTAGTATTTATATTTATTTATGGTTGCGCTATTCAGCCTAAGATTGATACGGATACAGATAGAACCTATAGTCTTTCTTCTTATAAAAGCTTTTCTTTAGAGTCACTGGAAATGGAAGATGAGCCATCTCAGATAAGTGTAAACCCAATCCTTTTACAGAGAGTTTCACGTTCTATAGAACAAAAATTAATTTCAAGAGGTTTTACTAAGTCTTCAAATCCAGACATGATAGTTAGATTTTCAGTAGCAACTGAAAGAGAAGTTGATAGAAGCTATAGCTCAGGCACTTGGTATAGAAGAGGGTATTTTGATGATAGAGATGAAAAATATTATAGAGTAGACAAAGATTCTCTTAGTATAAGATTTCATGATGCTGAAACAAATGAAGTAATTTGGTATGCTTTTTCAAGATTTTCTAGGGCTCAAGCACCCAAAACACAAGAAGAAGTAGATAAACTAGTCAGGCAAGCAATTTCTAAATTTAACCCTGGGCTATAAACCTTTTTGGGTCTAAAGCTTTAGATAGTCTTTTACCAAAAATTGTAGGACTCTCATCTATTACATCTGAGATATATTGCGAACAAAAAGGTCCAGTGATAGATCCTCTTGAGCCGTGACCTATGTTAAGAAGGATTCCATTAAGATTTCCAACAATAGGTAAATAATCTCTAGTTGTTGCTCTAAATCCAACTCCTGCACCTTTTAATTTAAATTTTTGTTTTGTTATGGAAGTAACTTTTTCTAGATTTTCTAAATCATCTGATTTTAGGGGGTCTTTATCTTCAATATCATTATATGTAGATCCCACTAAGGAAGTCGAAATAGAGGTTCGAACAATATAACCATTAGCGCAAACAGGAACTTTGAGTTTTTTTATTTCCCCTTCGTTCTTGATGTAACTAACCTGACCTCTTTTTTTATTAATTCCATTAATTTTTATTAATCCATTATTTTCAAAAGAAGAACATATACACACAATGTCAAAATCTTTTTCTTCACTTTCTGTAAACACTTTATTTTTTTTAACTTTAAGAACTTCATCATTTATTAATTTAATATCACTAGAATTAATAAGGTCTTTTTTAATTCCAACAGGATTTAACCATCCAGCGTCCTTAAAAAATAATCCATTGGTATCAATCTTTATTCCCGCTATAAAGCTAGCCTCGTCTTTATCAACATAGGAAAAGATTTTTGTATCATTTCTTGCTTCTATTAACTGCTTATGTCTTTTATCAGTTATTTCGTCATAATTTAATGATAAAACGCCTGTTTTATTCCAGTGAGGTGAACCTAAGTTGTCATAAAAGTTAGTTGAATATAAGTAAGAATTCAGATTTAACCTAGAAAGCTGCCCTTCAAATGCTGAAAGACGAGGGTGAACGACGAAAGCTTGGAACCCCTCAGAGTCCTCCAGAAAATTTTTATTTTTTTCAAATAAGGTAATCTTATGTCCTCTATCGCTAAGTATTTTAGATAAACTACAACCTGATATACCTGCACCTATAACTGCTATCTTTTTTCTTTTATATGCAACTTTTTTATTCTCTTTCTTAATTAAATTAGCTTTAATCATATTTTTCTTTGTTCCAAAACCCTTTATAAGAATCGGCTTAAAACCATTCTCTAAGAGCCTTTCTCTTATTAATTTTGCTGAGGAAAAGGTTGAATATGTAGTGCTGTTATCGCTAAATTTCTCTAAAAGCTGAAAAATTTCATTTGACCATATTTCAGGGTTCTTACTTGGAGAAAAACCATCATGAAATATGGAATCTATTGTTAATTTTTCTGGGTCTAGGTCTATTAAGGATCTATTAACTTCATCAAAGTATAAGTTTAGCAATACCTTTTCTTCTTTAAACTCTAATCTATGAATTCCCTTGGAATTTAAAGGATAAGATTGAATCAATTTATCAGCTAAATCCTTAAGTTCAGGATAATTTCTTATAATTTTTTTAAGGTCTTCTATTTTTAAAGGGTTGTTTTCTATTGAAATGTAATTAAGCCAATTATTTTTCTTATTTTGGGCAGACCAAGACCTTATCGTCATTAAAAAATTAATTCCTGCACCAAAACCTAATTCTAGAATTTTAAAGTTTTCATTTTCTTTTAGGTTTTTCCATCTTTTTAGAAGGTTATTCGCATTTATAAAAACGTACTCAGCTTCTTCTAAGGCTTGAAATTTAGAAAAATAACGATCTTGATATTTATTTGAGAAGGGTTCTCCTTCTTTCCATTCTAGGCTAGCCTCCTCTAAAAAAAGAGGAGACTCATGCAAGGAGTTTCTAGAAAGACTACTTATTACTTGTTGGTATTTCGTTAAAAGGAATCCCTTTATCTGCTCTCATGTCTTGAGGTAATCCTAACACCTGTTCAGAAATTATATTCCTTAAAATCTCATCTGTTCCGCCAGCTATTCTGATCCCAGCAGCACCAAAGAATCCCATTTGGTACATATTCTGTTCTGCATCTGGTGAGTCTGGTCTAACTATTCCAGCTGCATCCATTAGATCCATTCCAAAGTTAGCTATTTCTTGTAGTTTATTTCCACTTACAATTTTGGTAATTGAAGCTTGCGGGCCAGGAGTTTCTCCTCTTGAAAGAGCTGAAATATTTCTATATTTTGTATATTTTAGTCCGCTAGATTGACAGTACCAGTCTGCTAATTTATCTCTAACAGACCCATCTTTAATAGCCAGATCACCATTCAAGTCTTGTCCACAAGCTAGGTTAAATGCTTCTTGGAAATCTGGACCTGAGGCATCTCCTACAGCCAGTCTTTCATTCATTAATGTAGTTAATGCAACTTTCCAACCATCTCCTACATCTCCTAATCTTTGCTCATCAGGTATCTTTACATCTGTGAAATAAACCTCATTGAAGTTCGCACCACCTGAAATTTGTTTTATTGGTCTAACTTCTACACCTGGGCTCTTCATATCCAAGAAGAAATATGTAAGGCCCTTATGTTTTTGTTGTGAAGGGTCACTTCTAGTGACCAATATTCCATAATCACTGTAATGAGCACCTGAAGTCCATATCTTTTGGCCATTTATAGTCCAAGTATCGCCTTCTAGTACAGATTTAGTTTTTAACCCTGCTAAATCAGAGCCCGCACCAGGTTCACTGAATAGTTGACACCAGACTTCTTCGCCTTTTGCCATAGAAGGAAGATACCTTTTTTTCTGCTCCTCAGTTGCGTACATCATTAGAACCGGACCAGCCATGCCTTGACCTATCTCAAAGAAGCCACCAGGGATTCTGTATTTAGAAGCTTCTTGTCCCCAAATCACTCTTTCTATAGGCGTAGATCCTCTTCCGCCATACTCTTTAGGCCAGTGTAAGCAGGCCCAACCACTGTCATATAATTTTGCTGACCAGGCTTTAGCTGCAGTTAAGGCATCATCTTCGCCCATACCTGCATATCCACCTATTTCTCCATCATCTTTAAGGGAAGCATTGGAACTAAGCCAATCATTTACTTCTTTCCTAAATTTAGCTTCTTCAGGGGTATCATTAAAGTCCATAATTTTCTCCTATATTTGGTTTGTTCTTTCTAAAGAACTTATAAGTTTATTTTTCCATACAGCTTGACTGCCTATATTAGCTGCAAGTTGTCTACATCTTCTGTAATAGAGATGGCAGTCAAATTCCCAAGTAAAACCCATTCCTCCATGAGTTTGAATATTTTCTTTAGAACATTCGTAAAACGCTTTGCTAGCGCTAACTCTTGATGTAGCAGCTGCGGTAGATAGTTCAGAAGCATTAGTGCTTAGAGCCCAAGCTCCGTAGTAACAATTTGACCTAGCAAGTTCTACAGCAATATACATGTCAGCTATCTTATGCTTTATAGCTTGGAAAGAGGCAATAGGTCTGCCAAAAGCAAATCTACCTAAAGCATATTCCTTCGCCATATTCATGCAAGCTTCAGCACCCCCAAGTTGCTCAAAGGCAAATAATACAGCAGCCCTATCTAGAACTTCTTGTAAATTTTGCCAGCCATCTTCACCTTTTCCTAAGATTTCTGATTCTACATTTTTAAAAGTAATTGAGGCGTGAGACCTTGAGGGATCCAATGTATTTTGATTTACAGTTTCTACACCTTCAGCTGATAAATTAACAACACAAAGAACTGCTTTGTCTCCTTCTTTAGCAGAAACTATAGAAATTGATGCTATATCTCCATCTGGTACAGCTATCTTAGTTCCATTTAACTTACCATTATTGTATTCGCATTTTAGATTTTCAATACTAGGTGAACTTGTAGTTTCATTGTGAGCGAAGGTACCAATAAGCTCCCCAGAAGAAAGTTTAGGTAAATAGTTCTTTTTCTGCTCTTCTGATCCATGCAGAAGTAACGCTTCAGTTGCTAAATAAACACTTGAAGAAAAGGGGGTAGGGGCTAGGCTCCTTCCCATTTCCTCTGCTATCACACATAGTTCAAGGTAACCAAATCCTGCACCATCATACTCTTCAGGAATTGTAGTTGCTGTAAAGCCCATTTCTATAATAGATTTCCACAATGACTCATCGTAAACCTGATCTCCTTCAAGAACATCTCTAGCTTTTTTTACTGACTCTTCTCCTTCAAGAAACTTCCTAGCCTGATCCTTTAAGAGCATTTGATCAGATGAAAATTCAAAATTCATTTATTCTCCTTTTTTCAACTAACTATTTTTTTATTATCTCGTATTAGTATATTTTAGCTAGGAACAAATATAATGAAAGAATAAATTAACTTTTGAACCAAACAATTAAAGTATTTTGAATTCTCCAGATATAAAACCTGAAAGATCAGAAGCACTAGCTCCAAAAAAAAATAGGAATATAGGAGGAAGTAGCCTTCTTTTTGTATCCGTATTGGGCCTACTTAATTTGGGAGGACTATTAGTTCTATCTTTATGGTTTTTTAATGCTTCTGGTTACCAACAAGAAGCTGGGCAAAGCTTTGTACAAAGAATAAGCGGGCTAGAAGAGCAAGCTAGTAATTTAAATAATACTCTTAGAGATTCTTTAGACTCAACGGAAGATCAAATAAAGTTTCTTAATAGAGAAGTTAGAAAATTATGGGATTTAAGTAATAAGAAAAATAGAAAGAATATAGACTCATTGAAATCTGAGATAGGAGATATTCAAAGATCTTTTGAAGAAAGCTCAAAACAATTAAATACCTTAGCAGCAAAATTGAGAGCAGTTTCGTTGGAAGTAGATAAACTTGAAAAGATTAAAGAAGACTTTAATAAAAAATTTCTTAGTATTAGCTCTTTGAGTAATTCAGAAGATATAGAAAAAAGAATAGCGATGCAGGAAGAATCCATAGAAGCATTTGATTCATACAGAAGACAAATGAATTCTAAACTCTTGGAAATAGAAAAAAGAATAGATCAACTTCAAATTAATATAGAAGAATCTTCTGTATTAAATTAGATTTAATAAATTTTAGCTTATAATGCCAGCTTTCTGCGGATGTGGTGGAATTGGTAGACACGCTAGATTTAGGTTCTAGTGCCGAAAGGCGTGGGGGTTCAAGTCCCTCCATCCGTACCAATTTATTTCTTTCCTTGGATTTTGCCGTAAGTCTTTAAGATCATTTTTCTCATCCATTCATTTGATAGATCTTGATCTTTATTTGCATGCCAATAAAGATGCAGAACTAAAGGGTTTATTTTAAATGGAAGTTTAAAAACTTTAAAATCTCTTCCTCTAGAAAAGCTCTTTATTGTTGTCATTGCTAAATTTGATTGTTCAATAATGTGGGGTGCTACTAAAAAGTGCTGTGCCCTAACAGCAATTCTTCTGCTAATTCCCAGCCTATTTAAAGTTGCGTCTACATGCCCTAAGCCAATTGGACGTTTTGAGATGTGAATATGTGATAGATCAAGGTAATCATCAAGGCTTATAGAGGCCTTTTTCGCTATAGGATGCTTTTTATTTACAACTAGAACGTAGTTGTCTTCATAAATTTTCTTATGTCTTAAATTTGGGGCTGAATGTATAGGAGGATCAATGGCAAAGTCTATATTTCCTGCTGCAAGTTCTTTAGGAGTTTCTGATCTTGGAGTCAGAAAGCTTTGCACATCAATTTCTGGAGCTGATAAGGTAATATTTTTTATTAGTTCTGGTAGAAGTCTATATTCAGAGGTGTCACCAATTGAAATTCTAAAAGTTGCTTTTGCAGTTTTAGGGTCAAAAGTTTCTGATTCAGAAATAGAATTTCTTATTAGTTTCAAAGCCTCTTTAATATCACTGATCATATTTTCTGCCACTGGGGTAGGTTTCATGCCTGTGGAGGTTCTTGTAAAAAGCTCATCAGAAAATTCGTCCCTTAGCCTAGATAGGGCATTGCTTACAGCAGGCTGTGTTATACCTAGAACCTCTCCTGCCTTTGTTAGGTTTTTTTCAGTGTATATAACATCAAAAACAACAAATAAATTTAGGTCTTTATCACTTAGTTTCATATCAATGGTAAGAAATATTTATGTATAAGGATTAGTAGAATTAACTGGTTTTTAAGTTCTGTTTGATAAAAATTTTCTTTAGGTTAAGCTCACCATAAAGCTTTTTGTGTATTATCATTTTTAATTATAATACTTAAAAGAACTAATTGATAATATTTATAAGGAGTAAAAGGTGAATTTTGAATTTTCAGATCGATCAAAAGAGTTAGCTTTAAGGATTTCAGCCTTTATGGATGAACATACCTTTCCTTCCGAGCCTATTTATGCAGAACAAATGGAAGAATTTTCTAAAGAAGGTAATAAGTGGCAAATACCTCAAATAATCGAAGATAAAAAGAAGGTCGCAAAGAAAGAGGGGCTATGGAACCTTTTCTTACCTGAGAACCCTATGGGAGAGAGCATGAGTAATTTAGATTATGCTCCGTTAGCAGAATTAATGGGAAGATCAGGAATAGCTTCAGAGATCTTTAATTGCTCTGCTCCTGATACAGGAAATATGGAAGTCATAGCTCAATACGGTTCTAAAGAGCAACAAGAAAAATGGCTTAAACCATTACTTGAAGGGGAGATAAGATCAGCTTTTGGAATGACTGAACCTGGCGTTGCTTCTTCCGATGCCACAAATATTAGCAGTAGCATCATTGCTGATGGCGATGAATATGTAATAAATGGTGAAAAATGGTGGACTTCTGGAGCTGGTGACCCTCGCTGTAAGATTATTGTATTTATGGGAGTAACCAACCCAGATAACCCTAAGCATCAAAGGCAGTCTCAGATACTTGTTCCAATGGATACTCCTGGAGTTGAGATTAAGAGAATGATGACGGTGTTTGGCTCTGATGATGCTCCTCATGGACATGCCCATATGAAATTCACGGATGTAAGGGTACCTAAAGATAATCTTTTATTAGGGGAAGGTAGAGGGTTTGAGATTGCTCAAGGTAGACTTGGACCCGGTAGAATCCATCACTGCATGAGAACCATAGGAGCAGCTGAAAGAGCTCTGGAATTACTCTGTAACAGAGCCACTTCCAGAATTGCCTTTGGAAAACCATTGTCTGAATTAGGCGGCAATTATGATGTTATAGCTGATTGTAGAACTGAAATAGAAATGTGCCGTTTATTGACACTCAAAGCAGCCTATATGATGGATGCAGTTGGAAACAAGGTAGCTAGAAGTGAAATAGCGCAGATAAAAGTTGCTGTTCCTAATATGGCCTTAAGAGTCATTGATAAAGCTATACAAATCCATGGTGGAGCAGGGGTGTCTCAAGATACTCCTCTAGCTAGATTGTACGCAGGACAAAGAACTCTTAGAATTGCTGATGGACCTGATGAAGTTCATAGGAGAACAATAGCTAGAATGGAGCTCTCAAAGTATTCAGATAATAAATAAAGAATTTTAAAAGAGAACAAAGATGTTTTTCTTTCGTTTATTTTTAGTATCTTTTAGCTTATTAGTAAGTAACCAGCTTCTAGCAGAATTTACTTCTGATACTGAAAGTTCACCAAAAGGGTCGTCAGTTACCTTAACTTGGTCTTCAAGTACTTCAAGTTGCACAGCTACAGGAGCCTGGTCAGGTTCTAAATCTGGTTCTGGATCCGAACAAGTTAATCTTCCTGAAGAAGGTTGGAACTTATTCACATTGAATTGTAACGGTGTTTTGGAATATGTTTGGGGTTCAGGTACTTAAACCAGTTAATTCATCATTTGCTTAAATCCTTCGCAAATTTCATCGATACTTTGTTTTACACCAGGTATGAATTGCATATTAGCAAAAAGATGTATATACCCTGAATATTCCTTGTAAGTAACTTGATTGCCCGCTTCTAATAGCTTTTCTGAGTATTTCTTTCCTTCATCTCTTAGGGGATCAAAACCTGCAGTACAAATATGGGCAGGAGGGA
This sequence comes from Gammaproteobacteria bacterium, assembly GCA_045563675.1. GTDB lineage: Bacteria > Pseudomonadota > Gammaproteobacteria > Magnimaribacterales > Magnimaribacteraceae > AEGEAN-183. The sequence goes on along the minus strand of JBJLIX010000001.1, from coordinate 55,454 downwards.
GGTTAGTCAACTCCTCTTCTAATAAAGGAGACGCAGTAGCTAGAGAAGCTTCAGATAAATCATTTAAGTAGTGTTTTCTGAACCACTCTAAGATGGGCTTGGTTAAAGAGAATCCTTCATTAAGACTTTCAATTGAATCACTTTTCATTTCCAGGTCAGTCCACGGATATAGTAGTAGTTGGGCTTTAGGACATTGAATGCCTTCTTTTCTACTTCTAATACAAACCAAAGCAGCGATATTACCTCCACAACTATCACCTGCTACTGATATCTTACTTGGATCAATACCAAGCTTTTCTGAAGAAGCCACAGCCCATTTATAGGCTTTGAAAGAATCATCTAAGGGGATGGGAAACTTATTCTCTGGAGATAACCTATATTCGACTGAAAAAACTTTAGACCCCAACTTGTTGCAGAGGTAGGTGTTTAAGTCATGATGAGTCTCTATATTACCAATAACAAAACCTCCTCCGTGGTAGAACATTAATCCTGCATCGGAACTAATTGAGGGCGAATAATATTCTCTGACTCTTATTTTTCCTTCAGCTACTTCAACTTCATGATCTTTCCATTCTACAGAAGGGGTAGCAGAAGGACTCAACTCACTTTGAGCAATAAATCCATTTCTGAAATCATCAGGTGAAACATCGTCTAAGTTTTCGAATGGATTTCCAGAAAGTTTAAGTAAATATTGAAAGGGTATATGTAGTTTACGTCCATCGATCTCAATTTGTTTTTTACCAGCTAAAAATAAGAGCAACCAATTGGGTAGCATCATAAGTAATTTAATCATTCGGATTCCTTAGAAAGTTTGTTAGTTAAAAAAAGAATAGCAATAGAGTATATTTTTGTAAAATAGCGTTTTTTAAAGTTTTAAGTTAATGAAATTACTAATTTTAGGAATTCTTTAATAAATAGACACGTAGCTCAGTCTGGTTAGAGCACCACCTTGACATGGTGGGGGTCGGCGGTTCGAGTCCGCCCGTGTCTACCAGCCTGTACTACCTTTTTCTATTGCTAATATGAATGGCCTTTCCTTCGCTTAATAGGGCAGCTTCATGAAGTGATTCCGAGTAGGAAGGGTGGCTAAAAACTGTAGAAGTTAATTCTTTAACAGTTGTTTTAGTTCTCATTGCTATAACTACTTGCTGTATTATCTCTGAGGCATTTGGACCGATTACATGAGCTCCTAAAATAGAGTTATCTTGTTGGTTGGACATAAATTTTACAAAACCTTCGTTGTCTCCAGACGCCATGGCTCTGCCGTTGGCTCTAAAAGGGAAAACACCAATATTACTAGCTAAACCCTTGTCTAGAGCTTGACCCTCAGTTAAACCAACCCAAGCTATTTCAGGATGAGTATAAATAACTGAAGGTATATGTTCGTAATTAACCTGAATTGTTTCCCCCGCTATATTTTCAGCTACCATAATGCCTTCTTCTGAAGCCTTGTGAGCCAATAAAGGACCTCTGACTGTATCACCAATAGCGAATACATTATGGATATTAGTTTCACATTTAGCATTGACTTTAATAAACCCTTTTTCATCCAGTTCTATACCACTTTCTGGACCGATAACCTCTTCAGTAACCGGGTCTCTCCCTGTAGCTACAATTAACTTATCTGAGGCTAAGGATAGTTCCTGCGATTCATTTTCGTATTTTATTTGAGCCCCTGCTTCTTCCTTTTTAGCTGAAATCACTTTTGAACCTAATTGGATATCTAAACCTTGTTTGGTAAGAATCTTTAATGCCTCATCAGATACCTGCTTATCTACGTCAGGAAGGAAATCTTCTAGAGCTTCTAATATAGTAACTTTCGACCCCAATCTTGACCAAATGCTACCTAGCTCAAGACCAATATAGCCTGCTCCAATGATCGCTAGGGAAGGAGGGACTCGATCAAAACTTAAAGACTGTGTTGATGAGACAATTGTTTCCCGGTCGAATTTAATATTCTCTAATATTTTTGGTTTCGAACCGGTAGCAATGATGATGTATTTAGAATTAAACTCCTCTTCACTTCCATCGGGTAGCTTTAAACAGATTTTGCCTTCGCCTTCTACTACTGCTTCAGCCTGCAGTGAGTCTACGCCATTCAGTTTAAATAAGCCTTGGACCCCACTTGTTAATCCTTTAACAACATTATTTTTTCTGTTCTGCATGGCTTTAATATCCAACGTTATACCCTCTAGATGAATTCCATGTTCTTTTGTTGTATTTTTGGCTTTATAAAACTCTAAACTACTTTCCAAGAGAGATTTTGAAGGGATACATCCGACGTTCAGACAGGTTCCACCAAGACTGGGCTTACCATCTTCTCCGTGCTTCTCAACGCAAAGGGTTTTTAGACCCAGTTGCGAGCATCGAATTGCAGCAACATAACCAGCTGGTCCTGAACCCACAATTATCACTTCATAATCTTTATTCATTATTTTTAACTTAGCTTCAATCTTCTTTTTTCTTTAACTAAATAAGCTGATTTATCTGCTCTATAAGAGGATCTTACCAAAGGACCAGAGGCTACTTCTTTAAATCCAATGTCTTTTGCAATTAAAGCATAGCGATCAAACTCTTCAGGCTCTACCCACTTTTCCACTGGTATATGGTTCTTAGTAGGCCTTAAATACTGTCCTAAGGTAATGATTTCAACACCGCATGAGATTACTTCTTGCATAGCTTCAATTACTTCATATTCTTTCTCACCCAATCCTAGCATTAAGCTAGTTTTAGTAAGCACATTAGGGTTGAGTTCTTTTGCCATAGATAAAACTTCTAAAGTTTGCTCAAAGCTTGCTCTCGGATCTCTAACTTTAGTTGTTAGTCTTTTTACTGTTTCTAAATTTTGAGCAAAAACATCAAGCCCTGATAAAACTAAAGTCTCTACTGATTTTTTACTTCCTTTGAAATCAGGGGTCAGTGCTTCAATCGTAATATCGGGAATCTCTTGCCTAATCTTCTCAATTGTTAGAGCGTAGTGTTCAGCTCCTCCATCTTCCAGATCATCTCTATTCACTGAGGTAAGCACCACGTAATCCAGTCCCATCTTTATTATTGAATTGACAATCTTATTAGGCTCATCTTTATCTAACTTTTGGTGCGGATTACCAGTATCAACTGCACAAAACTTGCACGCACGAGTGCATATGCCTCCCATTAACATAAAAGTGGCTGTGCCATGATTCCAGCATTCAGATAGATTGGGGCACATAGCCTCTTCACAAACAGTAAATAACTCTTTATTTTTTAGGTCTTTCTTAATTTTTAAATAATTTGAAGAAGAAAAAGGCTTGACCCTCAGCCAGTCAGGTTTCCTTTGAGATTCAATTTTTGAATATTTATTTGGTTTAATACCGTTTTTTATGGAAACAGTACCGTCCTGATTGATTGTTTTTAAGGGTATTGCACTGCTCATGGTTGCGTAATATTTGAGTAACGATTATTTATTTTAACTGCAAGATCAGATGCCACTTCTTGGAGAGATAATTTTTGGTATTCACTAATTTGAGTAACTCTCATGTCCTTATCTCCACAAATTTGAATATCATTAAAGGGCTTTAAGTCCATATCCACATTTAAGCTCAGACCATGATAGCTGTAACCTCTTTTAATCTTGATTCCTATGGAGGCAATCTTATCTTCTTCTACATAAACTCCGGGTAGACCTTTTTTCCTCATGCAAGGTATTTTGTAGTCGTTAAGCAAGTCAATGACTATGTTTTCTAACTCATTAATAAATGTTTTAGGTCCCCATTTCAAACGTCTAAGGTTAATTAGAAAGTAAACCATTAACTGACCAGGACCATGATAGGTTGTCTTGCCACCTCTGTCTGTCCTTACAATCGGTATCTCTTCCTGATTTAGGATGTCATCTTCAGATGCATTAAATCCGAGGGTATAAACAGGTTTATGTTCTAATATCCAAACTTCGTCTTCATCTATTTCACTTCTAGATAGAATCTTATTCAGCATGGAATCCCAAGTTTTATTGTAATCTTGAATACCTAGATTCTTAATTTTTAGATTTTTCTTATGAGCTTCCATGTAAAACTCGATTATCCTTTTGAGCAAAGGGATTGTTTTTTTTACCCGATTTGTAGTGCACTAAGTGGTTTGGTTTTTTTTAATCTTATTCCAAGAATTATAACCGATCACTATAAGGATTAGATAAATAACAAAAAGAGCTGAAGTGAAGTAGAGATCTCTAGATAGGAATAAGTAAACGGAGATAGAATCAATAAAAAACCAGTAAAACCAATTTTCAAGAATCTTTTTTGCAACCATATAAGTGGTAATAATTGCTCCCCAGGTGGTGAGGGCATCAAGAAAAGGCAAGGCAGCGGTGGTAAATTTAATTAATATATTTGCAGACACTAAAGAAAGTAGGACTATTAAAGATATGGCGAATATATGATTTTTTACATTCCATGTTCCAACATAAAAGGATTGAGTTTGTGTAGGTTTTCTCCACTGTTGCCAACCATAAAAACCCATTACGATATAAAAAATTTGTAAACTAGCTTCCATAAAAAGATCAGCTTCAAGCATTACAAAAAAATATAATAAAGAGCTAATAATCCAAGCAGGCCAACAATAAATAATTTGTTTTATTGCCAGTAATAGATAACAAATTGCAAAAAAAACTGCACTAATTTCTAAAACAAAATTAAGTGTTATCTCAAAGTTCATAATTGATTTGTATACCTAGGTGTCTTGGATCTCCCTGTCTTTCATACAATGTGTCTGGAAAATTAGGCGGCTCATTTCCAAAATAAAATCCTCTAACTGCATAATATCTATCAAATAGGTTCTTAATCCAAAATTCGTATCGCAATTTTCCTCTTTCAACACCAAAAAGAATATTGGTTAGATAATAAGATTTAGATTTATTGGAATGCGAATCTGAATAATAGAAACTATCTTTCCCAACTATATTTGCATTGAGGTAAGTATTTTTAGTGGGTCTCCATTTCATCCCCAATGAATAGCTATTTTTAGGCGCGTGTGCTTGATCCCTTCCTTCCAGTTCCGGTCTGGAATCATATTCAGTGATTTCAGTTTTTAGAAGACCTAAATTATAGAAAAAATATAAATTATCTTTTACAAATGTCTTAAGACTTAACTCCATTCCATAATTAATACCTTTAGCTGCATTCTGTGTTAAGAAAGTAAAAGCGTTAGGGTCATTTGGATCTATTTGCTTAGAAATAAGAACTTGCTGATTTTTTCTATCTGAGTAGAAGAAAGTGGCGTCTGCGTACAAATTATAATTTGGATATCTTAAGTTCAATCCAAATTCATAGTTTATTAAATATTCTGGTTCATAAATTAAATTTGGGTTTTCTTCATTGCTTATAAGACCTAAACCTAAATTAAAACCACCTGACTTATAACCTCTACCAACACTAATATAAGAGTTATGACCATTTTTAAATTCACTTGAAAGAGACACCTTGCCTCCGGTCATATAATCTCTAGGTTTAAACTTTTCTCCGAAACTATCACGGTAATTAGAACTCCATTCTTCCTTACGAAGGCTTGTTGTTATTTTTGTTTCTTTAGTAAGAAAATATTCATAATTTGCAAAAAGAGCTAAATTTTTTGACGTGTAATAGCTTGAAGAGGATGTATCCACCACGTAAGGATCATAACCGCTGAATGGGTCTTCATAAATTCCCTCATCTTTTCTAAGGTTTCTTTCCTTTGTTTTTAAATAATAGATTCCAGCAGCCCATTCACTCCGATTGTTTCTAGAAAAGTCTGCTTTTTTTGAAAAAATCCTGATTTCTTGATTAAGAGTTTCCCGTAACCTTAATGTTTCAGAAAAAAAATCGTATATATATGGTGCATGAGAAATAGGGTTACCCCAATCTGCATCATAACTAAAAATTATGTCCGATTTTGAATGGCTAGATAAACTTTGAATATCAAATTTTTTATTTAAATGCTTTAATTTTAAACCATATGCTTTTGTATTCTGGGAATCCATACCCGGTTTATCCGACAAAGTATCTAAAGATCCATCTAAATTCCACACATCAGCAGGATCGTTTAAATCAACATTCATAGCCAAGAAATTGATAGAGTTCTTTTCGTTGATATCCCAGGTAATTTTTATTCGACCTGAGAACTCATCTTTTCTTGAAGTATCTGATCTATTTAAATATAAGTTATTTCTGAAACCATCCATATTATCTTTTCTTAAAGCTACTCTGTATTTCAAGTTTTTATTTAGATTTAAGGGTCCTCCAAAGGCTAAACCTATGTTTTTGATCTTATCCGAGCCAATATTGATCTCAGTTCTTGATTCAAATAAATCAGAAGGATCAATAGTTTTTATATAGATTAACCCTGCAAGGGAGTTTGCTCCCATCCTTGAACCTTGCGGTCCTCTATGGACCTCAATTTGCTCTACATCAAATGTGTTGGCTATACCTCCTAGTCCTGAAAAATCAATATCGTCGATAATGAAGCCAACAGAGGAGTTAGGTGTTCCCTCATAACCTGATCTTTCTCCTATACCTCTAATTTGAAAGTATCTTGCCCTGGAATCACTCCCAGAAAAGTTTAAATTAGGCACTAAGAAAGAAAGCTGTTCGAAATGTTTAATGGGCTCTTCGTCAATTAAGCTTTTTTCTAAGATTACTAGGCTAGTATTGGATTTGTTGAGATTAACTTCTTTAATTTTTCCTTTAACAACTATCTCTTCAATTTCTTCTGAGAAAAGATTAAAGGACAAAAAGAAAAAACAAGAAGTTAATAAAAGAAATGAAACTTTAAATTTAATTTTTATCAAGCTATCCCTCCGCCATTATTATATGGATCAGGTTCAAAGGGTTCCTTATGGTCTCAGGCTAAAGCCACCCCCTACAACACGCTATTATATCAATACATGTCATCTTGTTTTGAGAAATCCATGAAAAAATTCAGTGTTTTGGATACTTATACGATCAGTTTGTAATAAGATATGTTCTGAGTTAATTAATACTAAAATCAAGGAGAAGGTATGGCAGGAAAAATAGCAAAATATGTGACGGTCGGAACAAATGATTTAGAAAAAGCAAAAGACTTTTATGACAAACTTTTTGAGTCTCTTAGTGCAAGAAGCTTCGCTCCTAATGAAAGAAGTTATTTTTATACTTTAAAAGATGATGACACGGTTTTTGCTGTATTCGTTCCCTATGATGGCAAAGAAGCCACAGTGGGAAATGGAAATATGACTGGTTTAACTTTTGATACAACTGAAGAGGTAGATGCAATTTATCAGAAAGCGATAGAGCTAGGAGCTGCTGATGAGGGGGAGCCAGGTCAAAGAGTTCCTACTTTTTATGGAGCTTACGTCAGAGATTTGGATGGCAACAAACTTGTCTTCTGCAAGATGGGCTAATTAACCTCATTTAGAAGCTGTGACTAACCAAGTCGCACTTGGAAATCTCAATCCTTTTGGTGTGTAAAAAGGGGAGAATGCTTCGACAACAGAATTGATGATTTTATTTCTTTGATCTTCTTCTGAATCTTTGATCATGTTCTCAATAACAGGGTTTATGGAAAGATAATCTTTTGCAGAATCTAAAAGATCCCTACCAGGGAACATCTTGACCTCAGCTTCATGAGATTCAATTTTTATTCCTTCAAAATTGCTTTCTTCCAGAATAGAATTTATGTATTCAGATTCTGCAAAGGCAAAAGGGCCTGGGCTTCTAGGTTCAGGTGAAGGTAGATCAAGATATTTTTTTACCGCTCTTACAGATAATGACTGCCAAGGGTTTAAAGAAGGAGCTTGCCAACAGACAAAGGAAAGAGAGCCTCCATCAACTAAGCTACTGTTTATATTCTTAAAGGCTCTAACGGGGTCTTCAAAAAACATCACTCCAAATCGAGAAAAGCATTTAGTGAAAGTTGAATTTCCTAAATCATCAGTTTGAACATCCTTACATTCAAAAGAGACATTAGGTAGATTCTTTTTCATTGCCGTATCTTTTGCTCTTTCCAGCATAGGTACAGATATATCTAGACCAGTAATTTTTCCCTCAGGAATCATTTCTGCTATTTCTAGAGTTGTTTGCCCACAACCACAACCAATATCAAGAATATTTTCTTTTTGATCTAAATTTAGCTTGTCTAGAGCAGCTTTGCCAAGGGGGCTCAGCATAGAATCCATAGCTTCTTGTTGATTAACCCAAATATCTCCACCTTTACCGGACCAAAACTCTTTTTGATTTTTATTAATTTCAGACATAATGCTTTCTTTCGATATTATTGTTACTTGTCTTTGTATCAGAACTTATAATATTAGCTTAAATTACTTTAAATAAAACTATGGGATTAATTAAAAATTCACTTTTAGATATTATTGGCAACACCCCCCTTATTAAACTTAATTCATTTGATACAGGGAAATGCGAGCTCTTTGTTAAACTTGAGAACCACAATCCAGGTGGCTCTATTAAAGACAGGATAGGTCTAACAATAATTGAAGAGGCAGAAAATTCAGGACTTTTAAAACCAGGGGGAACCATTATTGAAGCTACCGCTGGTAATACCGGAATAGGGTTAGCGCTTGTGGCTGCTATAAAAGGATATAAATTGATCCTTGTAATACCAGATAAAATGAGTAAAGAAAAAATACTTCATCTCGAAGGTTTGGGTGCAAGAGTTGTAATAACAAGATCAGATGTACCCGAAGGTCATCCTGAATACTATCAAGATGTTGCTAGGAAGATGGCTTCTGAGTTACCTGATGCTTTTCTTGCAGACCAGTTTTCAAATCCAGCTAATCCACTTGCCCATAGAAACTCTACAGGTCCTGAAATTTGGGACCAAATGGAAGGAAATCTTGATGCTGTTATTGCGGGAGTGGGTTCTGGAGGAACAGTGACTGGGTTGGCAGAGTTTTTCAAAGAAAAGGATAAAAAAGTTCAGATGGTAGTAGCGGATCCTGTGGGTTCAATTGTCGCTGATGCTGTAATTAAAGGAACTTATAAATATGATGGTTCTTCTTGGTTTGTTGAAGGTATTGGAGAAGACTTTATACCCAATAATTTAAATCTTGATCTTCTAGATGATGCCATTACTGTTTCTGACAGTGAAGCTTTTGAAGTTCTACAGAAATTATTGAAAGAAGAGGGAATCCTGGCTGGATCTTCAACCGGCACATTAGTAAGTGGAGCAATTAAATGGTGTAAAAAACAAGATGAACCTAGAAGAGTTGTTACCTTTGTTTGTGATACTGGAAATAAATATTTATCTAAAGCTTTTAACCAGTCATGGCTAAAAGATAATGACCTCTTAAAATATAAAAAAGAGGACAACTTAGCTGATTTAATTTCAAGAAGAGCTGATAGGGATGAAATGGTAACTATAAAATCAGATGACACATTACTAACTGCTTACAATAGAATGAGAGCCTCAGACATATCCCAGTTACCTGTTTTAAAAGACGGTAAGCTTGTAGGTATAGTTGATGAAGAAGATTTAATGCTTAATGTTTATAAAGACGAGAGTCTTTTTTCTAAATCTATAAATTCAATCATGGTGTCGGATTTAGACATCATCGATGTTAATTCTGAAGAAAGTAAACTTTATAATATTTTATCTGAAGGGAAAGTTGCGATCGTATTTGATAAAGAAAACTTTTTGGGTTTTATTACTAAAGTTGATCTAATTAACAGATATAAAAGTTCATTCATGCTGAGCTAAGGAAATGAAAAAAAGAAAAAATATTCAGGGGTTTTCTACAAAGGCTATTCATTCAGGTCAGGAACCTGATCCATCTACAGGGGCAATAATAGGACCCATTTATACAACCTCCACTTATGTACAAGAAAGCCCTGGAGTTCATAAAGGTTATGATTATTCTAGAACTTCTAACCCTACAAGATCCTCTCTCGAAACATGCATAGCAGACCTTGAAGAGGGAGGTTCTGGTTTTGCTTTTTCCTCTGGAATGTCAGCAACGGCTACAATTCTTGAATTACTTGATTCGGGAGATCACGTTATAAGTATGGACGATGTTTATGGTGGAACTTATAGGCTGTTTGAAAATGTACGTAAAAGGTCTTCTGGCTTAGATTTTACTTTTGCGAATCTGAGTGATCTTGAAAACCTAAAGTCGAGTTTACAAGAGAATACCAAGATGATCTGGGTAGAAAGTCCCTCTAATCCTTTGTTAAAGTTAGTAGACCTTATTGAAGTAAGCAAATTTGCTAAAGAACATAATCTTATTACTGTTTGCGACAATACCTTCTGCTCACCATATGTACAGAAACCTTTAAATCTTGGTTTTGATATTGTTGTGCATTCAGCCACTAAATATCTTAATGGACACTCTGATGTAATTGGAGGGATAGTTGTTTCCTCTGGAGATAGAGAGGATTTAGGAGAAGAATTAGCTTTCTTATCTAATTCCATCGGCTCAATAATGAGTCCTTTTGATAGCTTTTTAGTGCTCAGAAGCCTAAAGACGCTTTCAGTAAGGATGGAAAAGCATTGCAAAAATGCCCTTCAAATCGCCAAATTTTTAGAATCCCATGATTCAGTGAAGAGAGTTCTTTATCCTGGTCTAGAGAGTCATCCGCAACATGATTTAGCTAAGAGACAGATGGATAAATTTGGAGGTATGGTTACGGTAATCTTAGATAAAGACCTAAATAAAACTAAGTTATTTCTAGAAAGGACTAATCTTTTTGCTTTAGCAGAAAGCTTAGGAGGAGTAGAAAGTCTAATTGAACATCCGGCAATAATGACTCATGCCTCGGTGCCTCCAGACATAAGAAAGGACTTAGGTATAGAAGATGGCTTGGTAAGACTTTCTGTTGGAATAGAGTCTGTTGAAGACCTTTTAGAAGATTTAGAGAACGCTCTTAGTGGCGTTTAGAGGTATGCCATGAAACCTTTCTTGAGGTTTCCTCTATCTCATTCGTAACTCCAAGAACTAATGCAAAAAGAGCCATTCTTATTACAACGCCATTGTCAGCTTGTCGAAATATAGCTAGATTTGGATTTTCATAAAGATCTGAATCTAACTCATTGGCTTCTTTCCTAGAATCTCTTGGTAGTGGATGCATGATTACTGTATTAGGTTCGCAATAAGCAGTGTAGATTTGCTTATTCAGACTTAATAGGCCTTTGTACTTTTTAGCATCAAGCTTATTTTTAAATCTTTCTTCTTGAATTCTCGTCATATAAATAATATCTACTCCAGCTATCCCTTCTTCTAGATTTTCTGATTCTTTGATTGTTACACCTGAATCTTTAAGCAAGCTTATATAACTATTAGGTAATCTTAGTTCTTTTGGAGAAATTAAATTAATTGTGACATTTTTATATAGCGAAAGGATTTTACTTAAAGAATGCACAGCTCTACCAAATTTTAAGTCTCCCACAAGGGCTATTCTTAAACCATCAATAGATTTCTTGTTTGTTTCTAATTCTTTTTTAATTGTATATAAATCTAAAAGCGCTTGAGTAGGGTGTTCATTAGAACCATCTCCTCCGTTTATAACAGGAACCCTACTAGCTTGAGCAAAGCTTTCTACAGAACCATCCTGATGATGACGCATTACTATTACATCGCTATATCCACTCAATACTTGGGCTGTATCTACTAAGGACTCACCTTTAGCCAAGGAAGATGACTTTACTTCAGTGGTTTCTCTAACAGCACCTCCTAAGAGGTTAAAAGCTGAACCAAAACTAATCCTAGTTCGAGTGCTTGGTTCGAAAAACATGTTACCAAGAATAGCTCCTTCTAGAACCCTAGTTACTTTTTTTCTGGATGAATATGGTTCAAGAGTTTCAGCAACAGAAAAAAGCTGGTCAATATCAGAACGATCGAATTGGTCTATCGAAAGGATATGACTGCCGCTAAAATCCACTAAAATTTAACCTTATATTCATTCTATCATCCCTAAGTGGGAATGTTGAACTGGATAAACACAGAATAGATGATTTGTTAGGTTAATCCTTCTCCTCTAACGGATATCCAATTATTGGTGGGACTATCTACTTCTCCAAATCTAGTTCCAGTCTCGGCAAAGTGATAAACCATAGCTGTTCGTCTTTTTTTTGATTCATTATCGTAAGATTTGTGCATTAAGAAGCTATGGAATAGCAGCAGGTCACCCGTTTCAAGTAGAAGGGGCTTCTCTTTCTTAAAGTCATGGTCTTTTATTTCTGTATAACCATAGTTTGAGCCAGGTCTATCATCTGGAAGGTGCTCATGCAGCGGCTCTTTATGAGATCCAGGCAAGACTACCAGACAACCATTTTTCATGGTAGCTGGGCTAGTAGCTAGCCATGCTCCAACCTGGGGAGATCTATCGAAAGGAAAATAAGATGAATCTTGGTGCCAAGGTTGCCCCCAAGAACCAGGATTTTTGAAAATAAATTGACTTAAGAAGCAGTCAATATTTTTACCTAGTATATCTTCAATCATATCCAGTAAATCCTCCCTCTTAATGAATTCATTAAAGATTCCTTCATGATGAAGCCTAAATACTTTAGACATTTCATCTTCAATATTTTTTATAGATTCAGATGGTTTCATTTCTCTTATTCCTATTCTGCCTTCATCAATATAAGCATGATTAAATTCTTCAGAGTTTTTTAGCATAGAACGAACAATACTTATTACAGTCTCGTTTATTTTTGTGCATTTTGATTCTGAAAAGAATTTAGGTATCAATATATAGCCATCATCATTCCAAGACTTTCTTTGAGAATCTGATAAGAATTTCCCTTCCTTAATTTTTTGTGAAGAAACCCTTCCTTTTTGTTTATTAATTCTATCAACGAACTCTTTCTTTGATGAGTCGTCTTGGTCCTTTCTTGTCATTAACAGTTTCCCCAATCAATTTTTAATGTAATTTAATCAAGTTAGTGGTTAAAAAGCACTTTATTTGAGAAGATGCGACTTACAAATACTTTAATAAAGGAGTGATTATGGCTAGTTTTGATGAATTAAAAACGCAATTGGAAGGATCTTTTATTCCTGAGGGTGCTAGTGGTCTAGAGGTGAGTATCCAGATAAATATCGAAGGACTGACTAATTTTTTTATAGATATAAATGATGGAACTTTAGATGTTAAAGAAGGTGATCATTCAGATCCTAAACTCACTCTAAGTTTTGATAGTTATGAGACTATGGAGTCAGTTTTTTCTGGAGATCAAGCGGCTGCTATGCAAGCTTTTATGTCTGGAAAAGTAAAGTTTTCAGGTGACATGACTTTGGGACAAAAACTGGGAAGTGTTTTTAAAGCACCAGAATAGATCAGCTCTTATACTTTACTGAACATCCATAAGGTTTACTTACCCTGGTGGTAACACCCTCTCCTTGGAAAATCTCATTTAAGGCATTTTTAACATGATTGTCTGCTTCTAATAGGTTCTTAGTCATAAAGCCTCTTCCGCCAGCATCATCAATAGCTCCTTGATAACGAAGGGAACCCTTTTGATCTATTACGTACATATGGGGAGTTGTTTTTGCCCCATACATTTTTCCCACACCACCTTCAGGGTCAAATAAAACATGACTAGGTTCTGCATTTCTATCTAAAGTTAATTCATTGGCTTTTTTAGGGACAACGTAACCTTGTGTATTTGGCGCCGATGAAATTATGGTTAGCCAAATTACTCCTTGGTCTTTAGCAATTTTTTGAGTACTTTGCATATTCCCTGTTTTGTAGTGCTTAGCAACAAAAGGGCAATCATGATTAGTCCACTCAAGGACTACAGTACTTCCTTTAAAATTTGATAAGGAAACATTATCACCGTAAGAGTTAATTAGTTCAAAATCTGGTGCATCTGCGTCTGTTTCTACAGAAGCTAATGAACTATTAATAAAAAGTAAGAATAATAAAAAAGATAAATACTTCATAAGTTTTCCTATAACTTCTCAATATTAATTAATTTTATTTAAAAAATCTAACAATAATTCTTCAGTAAGAATTTCCGGTAAAATTATAGGATCTCCTACAGAAGGAAATAAGAGGTAAAGAGGAACGCCAGTTCTACCATACCTTTCAAGTATAGAAGCTATTTCTCCATCTTTTCTTGTCCAGTCAGCTTTTAAGTAGGTAATTCCTTTCTGTTTTAATATATTTTTAACTTCTTTTTGGTTAAGTGCTATTGCTTCATTGACCTTGCAGGTAATGCACCAGTCCGCAGTAAAGTTAATAAAAACAATCTTTTGTTCAGATCTAAGCAAACTAAGCTTTTGTGCACTAAATGCATTTTGTCCATCTTTAAGAGAAGTTTTATTGTCATCGTTAGTGTAAGGAAGAAGCCATATAGCTGTAACTATTAACCCTAAAGATGACAAGAGGGATAGTCTTTTTAGAGTAACTTTTGAAGCTTGAGATTTTTCTACTAACCATAATGCTAGAGCTATTAACAGGGCCCCAAGTAGAACAAGAAATACTGATATGATGCTTACCTGACTACTCAGTACCCAAGCAAGCCATAATGCCGAAGCCCACATTGGAAAGGCCATTAGTTGCTTCAAGGTTAGCATCCATTCACCTGGCTTTGGTAATTTAGATAAGAGACTAGGAGAAAAGCTTAATAATAAGTAGGGAAATGAAAATCCCAGTCCTAAAGATAAAAATATAGCAATGGATTGCATCCCAGGTTGCAGTAATGCCACACCAAGGGCAGGGCCCATAAAAGGTGCAGTGCAGGGTGAAGCCACTATTACTGCCAATGTTCCAGTCAAGAATGATGATAATAAGCTTCTCTGGTTCTTCCCAAAAACACCTAACCTTGTAAGACTACTTCCTAGAACCAGGTTGCCCATGAAGACAATTCCAACTATTACAAAAAGATAGATAAGAAGAGATACGACTAAGGGGGATTGTAGTTGATAGCCCCATCCAATAGCTTCGCCTGAAACACGAAGAGAGATAAGCAAGGCAGCCATTAACAGGAAAGTACTTAAGACCCCAGCTGAAAAAACTAAACCATGAAGTATTAGCTTTTCTTTTGATCCTTGGCTTTGCTCAATGAAGCTAAGAATCTTTATAGATAAAATAGGGAAAACGCAAGGCATGGCATTAAGGATAATTCCTCCTAAGAAAGCAAAAATTATTGCCGTTATTAAGGTTACTTTAATAGGTTTAGTTTCAGCTATTTGCTCAAGTTCTGTAGATAATTCATAAAACTTACTGCTTCCTTCTAAACCAAGTTCTAAAACTCCTTTTAAGTTATTTGTTTTAAGTTCTATTGGAGGAGGTTCTATTTCTAGTCCAAAACTATTTTGGTTATTTTCTAGTTTTTGTTCAGCTGAGTAATCTATTAATCCGTAGTCATATGGAAAAAAATAAGCTTGTGATATTTTTACGTCATTATTCTTTTTTAAATTTAAAAAGATTTTCTCGTTTAGAAGGCTTGCCCTGTATTCATTAGGGTATTTTTTTGGGACTGTTTCCAGGACATTTCTTAGTCTAAAAGCATCCTTGGATTCTAGCTTTTGACCTCTTGTAAGGTTTATATCCACCTTTCCTTCTTGAGGAATGCAAATCTCTTTACAAGTGAGCCAAGATATTTTTGCTGCTAGATTTACCTCTTCAGGGAATTCCTTGGGAGATTTAATTTCAGTTAAAAGAACAACTTTGTTCTCATAGCCATAAGTCATTAGGGGCTCTACAGGAATTCTTTCTGGACCAGGCCATAGTATGTCTGAAGCTACAAATCCTTTAGGAAGTGTCCATTCTATAGAGGCTTCTTGACCCGAATCACCTGGGTTTTCCCAGTAAGTATGCCAACCTGGCATTAAATCAAACTCAATACCAATAAGAATTTTATCGTTAGAACTGATTTTTTTGCTTTCTGAAATAATAGATATTTTTGATTCTCCAGCATCAAAATAGCTGTCACTTAAAGAAGGTAAGGAAATAAGGCTTACCAATAAGAGAGCTAGAGAAAACCTAATATTAAAGATATTCATATATAATTTTTTCTTACTAAAGAAACATGAAAGAAGAATTAGTTCATCATTTTAACGAAAACGGATTTGTAATTGCACAGAATCTTTTAGATTTTTCTGAAATTAAGTATTATAAGAATGTTTTGAAGGAAGCTGTTTCGCTCAG
Organism: Gammaproteobacteria bacterium; assembly: GCA_045563675.1. Classification (GTDB taxonomy): domain Bacteria; phylum Pseudomonadota; class Gammaproteobacteria; order Magnimaribacterales; family Magnimaribacteraceae; genus AEGEAN-183. The sequence continues at coordinate 39,366 of JBJLIX010000001.1, read as the reverse complement.
AAAACAGCAAGATTTAAGAGAGCTTTCTGAAAAAACACCCTACGAGCAATCCTTTATTCAGTGTCAAAATCTTTGGGAAGATTTTATTGAATTAAGGAGATTAGCCTTTGACCAGAGAATAACTGGAATGGCTTCTAAGCTTCTGGGAGTAGATAAATTAAGAATTTGGCATGATCAAGCTCTTATAAAAGAAGGGGGAGGAAGAGAAACAGATATTCATCATGATCAACCTTATTGGCCTATAAAAGAAACCTCTACAGTAACTGCCTGGATTCCCATGGTTAAAATTTCTGATAAAAATGGACAAATGGGTTTTTTTCCTGGATCACACAAGATAAAAGAAAAGAAATTTACAAATATTTTTAAAGGGAAGGTAGAGGACGGGGAGCTTAATGATATTACTCAAATTAAGGGCGTCGAACCTCAATACATTGATTTAGAACCTGGGGATGTTTCTTTTCATCATGGCCTTACTTTTCATAACGCAAAGCCAAATAAAAGCATAGAAGATAGGCCCGTTTATACTGTCATATATTTTGCTGATGGGTCTACCAGGGAAAATGAAAAGTTTCATTTTAGTGTTGATAGGGCATCTATTAAAGTAGGTGAAATTATTGACAGTGATGTGACGCCTATTGCTTACCCTATAGATGATTTACCTGAAAGACCTAAGAACAAAATTTCTGATGAATTTATGATTCAAAAGATGTTGGGACTTTTACCAGCTGATTAAGTTTTATCAGGACTAAAATTTGATTCTAAAAAAGGTTTTATTATCTTATTCCAAACTTTATAACCTTTCTCATTCATGTGGAGGCCATCATCAACAAAAAGGGTAGGGTCTGCTTTTCCATTAGCAAGCAGCATCTTATCCCACACATCAACGAAGAAGAGATTGTCATGCTTTTTTGCATGATCTGATATCAATTTATTAAGCTTTAATTCTTTATTCTTTAAGTGTTCTCTGGCAACGCTAGGTTTAACGCCGATAACAAAAACTTTAGCTTCGGGTAAAAAGGTATTCACTTTGTTAAAGAAAGTAAGAAAATCTGAAAAAACATCTTCAGTTACTTTAAGGGCAGCAAGGTCATTAGTACCACAGAAAAAAACAATTCCCCTTGGGTTGTAAGCAGATACTACTTCAGAAAAATGATGATTAACATGACCTATATGCGCTCCTCCAAATCCCCTATTTAAAACTTCATAGGGGTGCATTGCTTCTTTTAAGTTTTTCCAATAGACAATGCTAGAGCTACCAACAAATAAGATTGAATTTTTCTTAGGGAAGCTTAAAGCATCTTGGTCCTTAAATTCTTTAATTTCCTTATGATAGAAATCAGGTTCACTCCATTTAGACAAATAAAGTGCCCATTTTTTTATTTCCACTTCACTCATACTTCTATCGTTTGCTTTTAATTCTTGCCTTACCATCTCCTCATATTCATAAATTTCTTCTGAGCAAGACACCAACATAAAAGAAAGAAAGAAGATAAGCGATAATTTGTTCATTCTATTTATGCATTTCCAAAATCAGGACTCACCATTCGAAGATTAAAACCTATTTTTTTAGATAAAACATCTATTTGGTCCTTTGATGGAGTATTGAAAATAATATCAAAATCCTTAGGTATTTCTATCCAAGAATTTTCAGATAGCTCTTCTTCAAGTTGCCCTGGATTCCAACCAGAATAGCCCAAAATTATTAAATAGGAATCTGGACCATCCCCAATTGCTATAGCTTCAAGAATATCCCCAGAGGTTGTAAGTGCAATTTTCTCACTAACTTTTATGCTACTTTTCCAATCAAGGGGGTCGCTATGAAGAACAAATACTGCATCAGGATTAACAGGCCCACCAAGGAGTAGATTTTCTTGCTTCAAAGAATCTTTTATATCTAGTTTCAGACTATTGAATAAATCCTCTGTCTTTATATTTGTAGCTCTATTTAAGACAACTCCCATCGAACCTTGAGAGTTATGATCGCAGATGTAAATCAAACTATCAGTAAAATAAGAAATATCTTTTTCACTTGGAGAGAAATAAAGAAATTTGTCCTTACAGCTATTATTTTTTGGAGTAGAACTCATTTTTTAATTTTCAAATCTATCTAAAAAGTAGAAAGCTGAAATGACCAAAGAATGATCAATTTCTCCTTTTTTAATTAAATCAGGTATTAAGTCCAATTTAATTTTTGTTACTTCTATATCTTCCATATTGTCTAGTTCTTGTTCTTGAGTTTTTTCAGCATTTAATGCAACGTAAGAAAATGTTTCGTTTGACATTAGAGCGGAATTTGGAGATACCTTACCTATCTCAAAAATTTCTTTTGATGTATACCCTGTCTCTTCTCTCATCTCCCTAGCTGCAGCTGCAAGACTATCTTCACCTTCTTCAACCATACCGCCAGGTATTTCTAGTGAAATTTCTTTACTTCCAAACCTATATTGTTTAACCATAACAACTTCTTCATCTTTAGTTATTGGGATTATGTTGATCCAAGTAGGGGCATCTAAAACCCAAACTGGATGTCGTTTATTAGTTTTAGGGGATAGAACTTCATCCTCTCTAAAACCAAAAATTCTATTCCCAAAAATCTGCTTGCTTCCTATGGTTTTCCATTTTTTGGGCATCTCGCTTCCTTTTTTTCTAATCCAAAGAGATAATATCATTAATTTGTTATAGGAGAGAAAATGTCAAAACACGGAGCTCTAGATACTTTTGGTAGATCAGGTAATCCCATTATCAGATCGGATGTATTTACAAAAAAAGGATCATCCTCAGAGGGAGTCATGACACTTGAAGGTGCAGTAAACAAAACAGGCATCTTGCTTTTTTTGACTGTATTGGCAGCCAGTATAAGTTGGAATTTTCAAGGGCCAATTATGTCCTTTGTTTCTATGATAGGGGTATTAACAGCTCTTGTATCTGGAATAGCAACTTTTGGTTTTTGGTTCTTTTTTGTAGGTTGGATAGTCAATCCAAGGCCCTACTTGGCACCTAAGACAGCACCTATTTATGCTTTAGGAATGGGTTTCATGATTGGTTTATTTTCAGAACAAGCAGAAGCAATGTACCCTGGTATAGTAATTCAAGCTGTCTCTCTGACTTTCTTTGTTGCCGCTTCTCTTTTATTTGCTTATAAGACGGGGATAATAAAACCTAATCAAAATTTTTGGCTCATTATTTTTTCAGCAACAGTTGGAATTTTTCTTACCTACTTAGTTAATCTATTTTATTCCCTTTTTACAGGAAGCTCATTTTCTTTTCTTACTGATAACGGTATTTTTGGAATAGGTATTAGTCTTTTTGTTGTTGGAATTGCAGCACTAAACTTGGTATTAGATTTTGATATTATTGAGCAAGCAGATGAACAAGGTGCGCCAAAGTTTGTTGAGTGGTTTGGTGCTATGGCTTTGGTAGCAACTTTAATTTGGCTTTATATTGAAATATTGAGGCTCTTAATGAAGTTGCGCAGTAGGTAAGATGACTATTTCCACTTTACTTTTATTAGTTCTTGGAATGTCTTCTTTTCTTCTTTTTATATATTTATTGAGATTTAAGGCATCAAAAAAACAAACAGAAAGAGACAATAGGTTGAAGTGGAGCTCTTATTTCTCTTATGGAGATAACTCTGAAGAAAAGAATAGTTTAGATAAAGAGGTTCAACCATCAACAAAAGAAGATGCTGAATTCAAAGAATAAATCTTTGAAATATGAGATTACCCAATAGCTTCAATAAATAATTTTTCATAATCCTCCTGACTGGGGATTATCGGGTTTGTTAAAGAGCAAACATCAGAAACGGAGTGAGCAGAAAGGCCAGGTATCATGTCAGCAACAACTCCCATTTCTTTAAGGTTTTTAGGTAATCCAATTTTTTCATTCAGATCTTCAACAGTTTCTGCAAGATCTGATGAAGGTTTTAAGCCCATGCTTCTATTTATCCGTTCGTATTTATCTCCTACATTAGCTTTATTAAACCTTAAGATTGTAGGTAGAATCACTCCATTTAATGTTCCATGGTGGAGTTTTAATTCTTTAATAGCTCCACAGGCATGACTCATAGAATGAACAGCCCCTAGTCCTTTAGTAAATGCCATTGCTCCTTCAGTAGCTGCCATCATCATGTTCCATCTGGCTTCCTTGTTTGTGCCTTCTTTAACAGCTCTTAATAGATTTTCTCCTTTATATATTCTTTCTATTCCATCTAAACCAACTGCCTCAGCTGGTGGATCTATAGTTGGTGATAGAACTGCTTCAACACAATGAGTAAAGGCATCCATTCCAGCTCCTGCAGTTAATTTAGGAGGAAGTCCTATCGTAAGGTCTGGATCACAGATTGCTGCATCAGGTATTAGAAAAGAGCTTGCTAAAATTAGTTTTCTTCCATCTCTCATAATAATAACTGAACCGGAAGACACTTCACTTCCAGTCCCCGAAGTTGTCGGAATGGCCAGTAGAGGAGCTGTTTCTTTTATTTTCTCTATTCCCCCTTCATTTACAGAATAGTCATCTATAGAACCTTCGTGTGTTGCTAGAATTGCAACAGCTTTTCCTAAATCAATACTAGAGCCTCCCCCAAAACCTATAATTCCATCGCATCCAAGTTCTTTATAAAGTTCTAAAGCCTCTTCAACTGCCTCTTGAGTTGGATTAGCTGGTGTTTGATCAAAAATAGCATGAGCAAACTCATTAGAAATAAGATTCCTCATATCATCCAACATGCCTAAAGTAACTATTCCTTGGTCTGTGCAGATGAGAGGTTTTTTTATTCCCATGTCAGCTAGAACTAAAGATATTTGATCGAGGGCACCATGACCAAAAATTGGTTTATTTATGTAATTTAGTTGATCCAAAAAAAAACCTTTTCAAATAGTGAAACTGCTGTTTGAATTAGTTTACACTTAAAATTTTTTAAAATCACTATAAGGAGCTATCGTCTAAATGAACTTAGATAATTCAAAGTCTATAAGATTAAAGATCATGGATTATCTTGCGAGGAGAGAGCATTCGACAATAGAAATATTCCAAAAATTAAAGCATAGAGTTGAGTCTTTAGATTTATTAAAAAAAGAAATAGAACACCTAAAACAAGAGGGGTTAATAAATCATCAAAGATTTGCAGAACAATACATACACTCGAGATCGATTAAGGGTTATGGGCCATTAAGGATAAAGCAAGAATTGAAGAATAAGGGCATTGATTCAGATGTAAGCGGACCATTGATAGATGACATAGACTGGAGTGTTTTAGCGCATGAAGTTTTTCAAAAAAAGACTAAAGGTAATTTTCCTGAAGACACTAATGAACTTCTGAAAGTTAAAAGATTTCTTAACTACAGGGGGTTTGAATTTTATGATATCGATAAAGTAACCTCCGTAAAGGGTAAATCAAAAGAATAGTTTGTGGACTTAGCTAATTTCAAATCATATTATTATGCCTAATTTAATGAAATGAGTTATCAAGTTTTAGCAAGAAAGTGGAGACCTAATAATTTTTCTGAAGTAGTTGGACAAGAACATGTTGTAAAGGCATTGTCTAACGCACTTGACGGAAACAAGGTCCATCAAGCCTACTTGTTCAGTGGAACCAGAGGTGTAGGAAAAACTACTCTGGGTAGAATATTAACTAAGTGCTTAAATTGCGAAGAAGGGCTTAAATCCATGCCTTGTGATAAATGCCAAACCTGTGAGGGAATAGGCAGTGGAAATTTCATGGACTTTCAGGAAGTTGATGCTGCTTCAAGAAGAGGTGTAGAAGAAACCCAGCAACTTTTAGAGACAGTTATGCACATGCCTGGTTCTTCAAGATATAAGGTTTACCTAATAGATGAAGTTCATATGCTTTCTAAACATAGCTTCAATGCTTTATTGAAGACTCTAGAAGAACCACCTCCGCATGTAGTTTTTATTTTAGCCACCACTGAACCAGAGAATGTACCCGCTACAGTACTATCAAGGTGTTTGCAGTTCCATTTAAAAAATTTAACTCCTGTTCAGTTAAGCAAAAGATTAGAGTATGTTTTGTTAGAGGAGAAGATAAAGTTTGATCCAGAAAGCATAAATCAAATAGCTAAAGCTGGAAGAGGTAGCTTGAGAGACTGTTTAACCATTACAGATCAAGCTATAGCTTTCTGTGATGGTGATTTAGTTGGTTCCAGTGTCTCTGAAATGTTGGGAACCCTGTCTCATGATCACGTTTATGAATTACTCGATTGCATAATTGAGGAGAGAGCTGTAGATCTAGTCGAGAAACTAGAATTAATTTCTACTTTATCTATAGATTATCAAAAGTTAATAGATCTTATCTTGGAAGCTCTACAGCAAATGGCAATAGCGAAAATTTCTCTTGAGGCTTCTTTAAACATGGATTTGTCTGGAGAGTCTATTGCCTCGTTAGCAGATAAGTTGAATGAAGAAGATATCCAGGTTCTTTATCAAATAGGTTTGCTAGCTAAGAGAGATATTGATCTAGCTCCAACAATAAGCGAAGGATTTGAAATGGCTTTATTAAGGATGATGTCCTTTTTACCAAAAACTATTGATATAAAAGAGGATAAAAAAAAAGAAGAAAAAAAGAAATTAGAGCCAGGAGAGATTGAAAAGGAAGCTAAGCCAAAAGAATTACATGGAAATAAAGTCAGTTCTTCAAAAAGTAAAAACAAAGAACCTTCTAGCTTTTTGTTAGATGAGAGTTCTTGGACTCAAGTCTTTAAAAATTTAAGTTTAGACTCAGCTACTAAACAGCTTATTTCTCATTGCACTTTTTCAAGACAAGAACAGGAAGTTATTTATTTTTCTATACCTAAAGAAAAACTAGACCTTTTAAATGGCCTACACAGAGAGCGTTTTGAAGATAGTCTAAGTAAAGAGATGGGGAGTCACATAAGTGTTTTTTTTGAAGAAGGTGATTATAAAGATTTTTCACCCAATAAGATAAAGGAGGGTGAGAAGCTTAAGGACCTAGAGGTAGCCAAAGAATCTATACAAAAAGAGGAAGTTGTAAAAGAATTGTTATCTAACGTTGGAGGAGAGCTTGTAGAATCATCAATATCTCCTAAGAAGTTAAAATGAAACATATAAGCCCACTAGTTGATGATTTAGTAGAAGCATTTCGGTGCCTGCCTGGAGTTGGCCCAAAATCAGCTAAAAGAATGGTTCTATATCTTCTTGAAAATCATCGAGAAGAAGGAAAAAATCTAGCAAAAAGCTTGATCGAAACTCTTGAAAAGGTAGGTCAATGTGAACAATGTAGAATATTTTCAGAGAAAAATATATGCAATATTTGTGAAGATCAAAAGAGAGATTCTAAGCTTTTATGTATTGTTGAAAGTGTGACAGATGTTTTTGCTATAGAAGAAAGTAATCAGTACAGAGGAAGGTATTTTGTTCTTCATGGTCATCTTTCACCTATAGATAATATAGGACCTGAGGAGCTTGGGTTAGAAAACTTAATTCATTTAGTTAAAACTGAAGTATTCTCAGAGATTATTTTAGCAACCAACTCAACTTTAGAAGGGGAAGCTACAGCAAATTTCATTTTTGAAGTTTTAAAGGAGATTAGTTCTCTTTCTATTAGTAGACTGGCAAGAGGTGTTCCTTTAGGCGGAGAATTAGAATATGTAGATGGTGGAACAATTATGCATGCAATAAGCGGTAGAACTAATCTAAAGAGGGCAGATTAAGAATTATTAAATAAATCAATTGCACTGGTAACCATTACATTTACTCCTGTTGTTATAGTCGGATCAGGATCAGGTAAGAAATAAGGTGAATGTAAGGAAGGTAAAGTTAAATTATCTTTTATAGATTTATCGTAATCCTTTTTATTTACTGCTCCTAGCCAGAATAAAGCACTTGGAATGATAGGTTCAACTCTTCCATACATACCAAAATCTTCTCCTCCCATAACAGGTGCCAAAGCTAGCACATTCTCTTCTCCAATCGCTTTTTCAAAACTTACCTTGAGTTTTTGAGTTAATTCAGGATTGTTATATAGAGCTGGAGTGTACTCATCCTTAAGTTCTATTTGCGGATAAAGATCTTTAGGTAAGTCATATGACTTAGCTAACCCGTTAGCGATCCTTCTAATCGTTTGTATAATTTTATTTCTTGTTTCGTCTGTGTAAGACCTTAAAGTTAACTGCAGTTTAACTTCACTTGGGATTACATTATGTTTTGTTCCGCCATGGATAGAGCCCACCGTAACCACCGCAGATTCTAAAGGTGATATTTCTCTACTAATAATTGTTTGAATGTTATTTATTAATTGTGCTGAAAAAACAATGGGATCTTTAGTTGTATGTGGATAAGCCCCATGCCCCCCAATACCTTTAACAGTAATATCCATTGAATCCACATTAGCCATTGCCCATCCAGGAACATATCCAACTTTACCTGCAGGCAATTGAGCATTTACATGCAAAGCTAAATTAAAATCGGGCCTTGGAAATTTTTTAAATAAGCCTTCCTTAATCATTGCTCTTGCACCTCCGCTAACTTCTTCTGCGGGCTGTAAAATAATGAGTAAGTTTCCTTTCCAATCACCTTTTCTTTTTACTAAATTTATAGCCGTTCCTATAAGAGAAGTCATATGAATATCATGACCACATGCATGCATAGTAAAAACTTCATCTCCTACTTGGTTGAAGGACTTCTTTTTACTTGCGTAAGAGGCTTTAGTTAACTCTTCAACTGGCAATCCATCCATATCTGCTCTAATCATTACTGTTTTGCCTTCCCCGTTCTTGAAAAGAGCAACGACCCCGAATCCTCCAAAATTTTCTGTAACTTTAAAACCTGAATTTCTAAGAATAGTAGCCAACTTTTTTGAAGTTTGTTCTTCTTTAAAAGACAGTTCAGGGTTTGCATGTAATTCCTTATAAAGACTTAAAAGGTCGACTTCAGTTTCTGCTCTCAGAATTGAGGATGAAAGAACAAAAACTATTATAAATGAGAGTATAATTTTCATAGTTTTTTAATAAGTTAATAGCGTTATATAGAATCAAAATAGCACATATCAAAGAAACAGGAAATTATAGTCAATGACAATAAAGGCAGATAAATGGATTAGAAGAATGGCGAGAGAAGAGCAAATGATCAAACCTTTTGAACCTGAACAGGTAAGAATGAACGGAGATCAAAGACTGATATCTTACGGAACATCTTCTTATGGATATGATGTTCGGTGTTCAAATGAGTTTAAAATTTTCACTAATATAAATTCTGCAACTGTTGACCCAAAGCATTTTGATGAAACTAGCTTTGTAAATTTAACTAGTGAAGAATGTGTAATACCTCCTAATTCTTTTGCCCTAGCTAGCACAGTTGAATACTTTAGGATTCCGAGAAATATACTTACAATCTGCTTAGGGAAATCAACTTATGCTAGGTGTGGAATTATAGTTAATGTAACTCCTCTTGAGCCTGAATGGGAAGGTCATGTAACTCTAGAATTTTCTAATACAACTAGCTTGCCAGCTAAGATATATGCTAACGAAGGAGTAGCCCAAATGATTTTCTTAGAGTCTGATGAAGACTGCGAAACTAGTTATAAAGACAGGGGAGGTAAGTATCAAGGTCAAAAAGGTGTAACTCTTCCCAAAACTTAATCACCAAACTCTATGCTCTTTAATAAGATATCTGACTTTCTGCCATCATTATTAAGAATCCTCACAATAGAGAAATCTAGGTCAGGAGCAAACCAATATATTTGTTCTCTTTCCTCTTCGGGAAGAAATTGTCTTTCTACTCTCAAGGTATCAAAAACACCCAAGGGTGTTTTAGTTTTTTCAAATCCTTTCAATAGGTATGTTCTCTCTTTGATTTCACCTCTAAAATAAACCTTATAAATTATTTCATCAGGCAAGTTATTTATATCCATTGATCTTAAGTCTAATCTCATTTTTAACTGAGCAGTTGCTGGACCTAAGGTGCCTTCTTCAAGTTTTATCGAGCCCCTATTTTTCCCCTCTTTAAAATCTAGCTTATTATCTTGCCAATTAAAACGGGCTGAAGCTCTAATTTTTTTAAAAAGGATTTTCATTTTAATTCTATGTTCAATGGGGATTAATGAATCATTCTTTAATTTAAAGACTGAAAACTCTTCTCTATTAAAAATTCTACCTCCATCTACCTTAGATCCCATTTCCCAAGTGTCCCCCTCTTTTCTCTCTAACCACACCTCCATATCACCTTGCTCCATGCTTAATGTAGCTTTTGAGGGCTTGAGTTCTTCAGGAGCTTTAGCTGAAAGATGAAAAGAAAATATTATAAGAAAAAAGATTGGAAGTTTATTTATCATTAATCTCTCCAAAATAAAGTTGTTTTTCTTTGAAATAGACTTTGCCATCTTTTAATTTTAACAAACCTTGTTGGTACCAGCTTACTACTTTAGGATAAAGTTCATGTTCAAGCTTATGTATTTTTTCTTCAAGTTCTTTAACTGAGGTCGTATTAATTTCAAGCGAAGATTGGGCGCATATGGGACCTCCATCTAAACTTTCATCTACGAAATGAATGGTAATACCATGGCACTTATCTTTAGACTGAAGAACTCTCTCGTGGGTATTTAATCCAGGATACTTTGGTAAAAGAGAAGGGTGGATATTAAGTATTCTTCCTTTAAATGCATTAATAAAGACTGGGCTCAAAATTCTCATAAAACCAGCAAGAATAATTAAATTAGGTTGGTAATTAAACAAAACTTTCACCATCTCTGAATCAAACTTTTCTCTTGTTTCGAAAGCTTCATTATTTATTATCTCAGTAGATATTTTTGCTTTCTTCGCTCTTTCTAAGCCATATGCACCTCTTTTATTGCTTAAAACACAGCAAATCTTTCCTTTAATCTCTTTTTTCCTAATTGCATCTATAATGGCTTGAAGGTTTGATCCATTCCCAGATATGAGAATTGCTATGGAGAATTCTGACATTTAGTTTATTTTTATCTCTATTGGACTATCGCCTCTCTTTTTTGGTTCAATCTTACCTATAATTCTTGAGGTGACATTCATTTCATTTAAAAACTTTAAAGTTTTATTTACGTCATTCTGGGCTACGGCTAGAATCATTCCTACACCGCAATTGAAGGTCGAGAACATTTCTTTATAAGTTATATTTCCTTTTGATTTTATCCATTCAAAAAGCTTAAACGAAGGCCAGTCTTCTAAATTAAATTCAATCTTAGCAATAGAGTCTTTCGCAAGTATTCTAGGAATATTTTCATAAAACCCCCCGCCTGTGATATGAGAAATAGCTGATATATTAATTTCTTCTTTTAATTTCATGACTTCTTCAACATAAATCTTAGTAGGCGTAAGTAGTTTATGGCCAATAGTTAAGCCTTCTATCTTTTCATTGATTAGTCCAGGTTTTTCTGTAATTTTGCGTATCATAGAAAATCCATTTGAATGAACTCCACTAGAAGCCAGACCTATAAGTACATCATTAACCTTTGCAGATTCTTTGCCTATAATCTTTTTTTCATCAACAATTCCAAGAGAAAAACCAGCAATATCAAAACTGTCTAGTGGGAAGCTATCTGGATGTTCAGCAGTCTCTCCACCTACTAAACTACATTTTGCTTCTAAGCAACCTTTTGCTATGCCATTAATTACCTCTGATGCAGTATCAACATTTAGACGGTCAGTTACGTAATAATCAAGAAACAAAAGTGGCTCTGCCCCGCAGGTAATAAGATCATTTACACACATAGCTACTAAATCTATTCCTATAGTGCTGAAGTCCCCTAGTTCCTTAGCAATTTCTATTTTAGTCCCCACTCCGTCAGTACAAGTAACCAAGATAGGGTTTTTAATATGTTTAGGTAATCTACTTAAGGCTGCAAAAGAACCAACATCAGATAATATTTCTTTTCTATTTGTTTTTTTTACTAAAGGTCCAATCTTTTTAATTAGATCATAGCCTGCTTCTACATCTACACCAGAATCTTTATAAGTTAGATTCTTTTTTTCTTTTGGAACTTTAGCTGTCATACATTTAGAATTAGTTGATTATTTTAACAATCATCTAAATTAAGTTTATTAGTTTTTTTTAAATGAAGATTATTTATTTATTTATTATCCTTTTAATGGTCTCTCTAAATCAGTTATCTGCTGATGAGGGATATGCATTTAAAGAGCATTACGAAGTTAAGGTTTCGCTTCAAGGTACAGATAGACCTTCAATTGAAGATGGAATGCAAAAAGCTTTTGAAGAATTAATGATAAATTTATCTGGTCTTTCAGATAGTTTACAGAATAAAGAAATAGAAAAAGCTTTAATTCAACCTCAAAAATATGTAACCCAATACCGCTTAAGTTCCGATGATGAAAAGGTCTTAGGGGTATTCTCTTTTGATGGGGACCTGGTTAGGGGTTTACTTTCTAAAAATAGTTTACCTATATGGATAGGGATAAAACCTAAAGCTCTTCTTTTTCTTCCTTGCGTTTCAAAATCATTGTTTTTAGATATTAATAACGAGATAGAATTTAAAAAAAATATTCTTTGCCAGGCGACTAAAAATAAGCTTTTAGAAATAGGGGCTTTACGAAACGTTGTGTTTATTGAACCAGCCCTAGATCTTTTAGACTTAAATTACATAGATCTTTACCAACCTCAATCTGAAAATGAACATCTTAAAAAGTTGGCTAATCGTTATGGATTAGATGGTTGGGTGGCTTGCTATATAGAAGATCAGTTTGGAATTGTTTCAGAAGAGTCATATTGCCTATCACCTTTCTCAAAATTAAAAAGGACTTCTCTCGAAGATACTGTAAATATTTTAGCTGATGAATTAAATAAAGATTTTCAGCTAAATATTGATCCTGAAATAAGAAATGAAATTACTTTAAAAGTAGAGGGTATAAAGGATTATCAGAATTTAGCTTCCTTAGACGATTTGTTTAGCTCTAATGCATTAGTTGTTTCTTATTCACTTTCTTCTCTATCCCCCAATGGGGCAATCTATTTGTTGGTTATAAGGGGAGGGGTCTCGGATCTTAGAAAATTAATGAATGTAAATCCTATTTTAGGTAAAGATATAACAAAAGATCTAGGAGTTGACCTTCAGTATCGCTTAAACTCAAAAATATAATGTTACAAATAATACCCAATGTAATTACTTCTTTAAGACTTCTTTTAGCAATTCCTATAAGTATAAGTATTTATAATGGAAATGAAGGTTTAGCTCTACTCTTGTTTATTTTTGCTGGATTATCAGATGGAATTGATGGCTATTTAGCAAGAAGATTTAAATGGGAGAGTCAATTTGGGAAATTGCTGGACCCTTTAGCCGATAAGTGCCTAATATTGGCAACATTATTAGCTCTTGCTTTTGCTCAATTACTTCCCATTTGGTTAGTTAGTTTACTTATTATTAGAGATGGTATTGCTATGATGGGTGCTATGCTTTACTTAACAGTTTTCGAGGGCAGAAACGCGGAGTCAAACAGGTGGGGAAAACACTATACCGGCTGGACAATTGCTCTTTTTATATTAGTTTTATTAAAACAGACCTTTCCTTCGCAATCTTTTCTAATTGATCTTTTATATCAGGTATCTGTAGTTGGAGTTTTGTTATTTACAGGATTAAGTATTTTCTTATATTTAAAAGACCAAGGAAAAGAAGTATTTTCTAAACTATTTATTAATTGATGAGTCAGCCAAAACAACTATATCTAGATCTTAGGTTAGAAGATCGCATATCTTTAGATAACTTCATTGAATGCGATTCAACAAAACTAATTATAGTTGCTGTTAAGGACTTTATATCAAGATCGAGAAGAATTAAAAATTTCTTTTTATGGGGTAATCCTGGTGTGGGAAAGAATTACTTACTTCATTCGGTTAATAGGGAGTTTCTTAAAGAAGGATTACATTCCGCTTATATAACTTTCGAAGATAATCTTATTAAGGAGCCTTCTTTATTGGAGGGTTTAGAAAATGTAGATGTTGTATTTATAGAGTCTATAGATAAGTTGGATTTTGGACCTGATTGGGAACTGGCTTTGTTTAATTTAATTAATACTTGTAATCTAAATAACACAAATTTATTTTTTAGTTCCTCTAAGCCTTCAAAAGATCTAAAAATTAATCTTGCTGATCTCCAGTCACGTTTAAATTTTTTTACAGCTTTTGAATTACCTGAGATAAGCGACGAGGAAAAATTTTTAGCTTTGAAGGAATCAGCCCTTAGAAAAGGACTGTCCTTTGAAGACAAAACTTTAACTTATATTCTCAATCATACCTCCAGGAAGCTTTCAGATCTTTTAAGCTTAATCTCTGATTTAGATACCTTCTCTCTAGAAAAGAAAAAAAAGATCACTATACCGTTAGTAAAAGAGCTTTTCTTTAGTAAAGGGGGCAATCAAGACACTTAAGGTAAATTCCCTTAGGGTCATTTAAAGAATTTATATCACCTAGAACCTTGTAAGATTCTTTTAGAACTGTATTTTTAGGTGTATCTTTAAAGAAAAAAATCATAATTTTAGAGAAGAATTGATCCAGTAATTGATCTCTCCAACCAGAAGGTAAAGTAGGATAAAAAGTCGTAAAGTCATTCGATTCTAATTCTGCAAGCTCTGAAGCTCTTTTTATAGCACCTTCTAGATTACCTAAATTATCAACTAGACCCAGATTCATAGCAGTTTCTCCTGCCCAAACTCTTCCTTGAGCTATCGAATCTACCTCTTCTATAGACATACCTCTTGAATCTGCAACAAGCTGAATAAATCTTTCGTAGCCATGTTCTATTTGTGATTGTAAGGCTCTTGCAAGAATTGGGTTAATTTTTTGTGTTGGATTTATACCACCTCCAACCTTTGTTGTAGAAACACCATCAGTATTAATTCCTATTTTTTCTAAAGTTTTTTCAAAAGTAGGTAGAAAACCAAATATACCTATAGAGCCAGTAATGGTGTCGTGAGAGGCCCATATTTCATCAGCACTTGCTGAAATCCAATACCCTCCAGAAGCAGCTACATTAGACATTGAAGCAATAACCTTAATGCCCTTCTTTTTAGCTAAAGCTAATTCTTCTCTAATAACTTCAGAGGCAAAAGCACTTCCTCCACCAGAATCAACTCTTAGCACAAGGGCTTTTACTAACTCATCTTCATGTACTTTTCTTATTATCTCCGCAGTAGAATCACCTCCAATCATTCCTGCGGGCTGTCTACCATCAACAATACTTCCTGAAGCAACAATTATGGCTATTTTATTTTTTGACTTATTTGTTTCTTCCTCTTTTTTTAATACTTTAAAATATTCTGAAGCAGATATCTGTAAAAAACTTTTTTTCTCTTTATCTTCTCCTGCTACATCTACAAGGTATTTTCTAAGATCGGTTCTATTTAAAAACTTATCAACTAAACCTGCCTCTTTTGCTGCTTTTGCACGACTTCCACTTTCTTTTATAGTAAAAGCATCTATTTGATCTGCATAGTTCTGGATAGTAACTGGTTTTAAACCTCTATTTTCCGAAACGACTTTTTTCCAGGAACTCCAAAGAACATCCATGTAAGCTCTTGATGCTTCCTTTGCAGCTTCAGACATATCATCTCTAATATAGGGTTCCATGGCAGATTTATATTTACCTACCCTAAAAAGATTTACTGAGACATCAAGTTTATCTATAAAGGATTTGTAGTAAGTTCTGATTCTTGAATATCCATCTATATTTACCCCGCCATCAGGATGAATAATTACTTCATTTGCAAAAGAAGCAAGGTAATAAGAGCTTTCATCAAAATAATCTGAAACAGCTATTATTTTTTTCCCTGAATCTCTTATTTCTTTAAGGGCTTGCCCTACATCGTATAAAACAGTTTGTCCTGTTCCGGAAATAGAATCTAGTTGAAGAACTACATTTTTGATTCTTTGATCATCTTTTGTAGATCTAAGTGTAAACAGCACATCTCTAACATTAACTTGGGGTGAGGGAGGTCCTGATAAGATAAAATCTAAAGGGTTAGAACCAATTCCAGAAATTTGTTCAACAATAGGTCCCTTGGGATTAAATACAAGTGTTTTTCCTTCTGGATCTGCCAATTTTGAACCGCCAATTATCGAACCCAAAATGCTGAAAATTACCACTAAGGCAATGACAACAAATACTAAATTAAAGGTGAAAACTCTAGCTTTAGTAATCCATAGTCCAAGAAGTTGTATTTTGCTGGTTTCATTCATTTTTTAAGTCCTTTTTATTAGATTAGATTTAGTACATTTTCAGGAGGTCTACCTAGAATAGCTTCTTTTTCAGAAATGACTATAGGTCTTTCAATAAGTTTAGGAAATTTTATCATGGCTTCTAAAATTTCATCTTCACTTTTAGATTTATCTGAAAGATTCAATTCTTTAAATTCTGGCTCTCCCTTCCTCAACAAATCAAAAGCATCAATTTTAAGTTTTAGTAAAATAGATACTAACGTTTTTTTATCTGGAGGGTTGTTAAGGTACAGAACAATATCTGGAGATATACCTTTATTCTCAATTATTTCCAGTGTTTCCCTAGATTTACTGCATCTTGGGTTATGAAAAATGGTAAGATTAGTCATTCTTGACTCCCTTTATTTTCTTTGTAAGTTTATTAATTATATTGCTTAAATAAATGTTAAAACTAAAAAAGTATTTTTTATTTCTATTTCTGGTTGCTATTTTTCCTAGCTGTTCCGAACCAGATTATGAACTATTTAACGGACCTTCTGGATATTTAGAAGACCTTAAGGGGAAGTGGTTAGTAGTTAATTACTGGGCAGATTGGTGTCCACCTTGCATTAAAGAAATGCCTGAACTAGAAGAATTTCTTAATGAAAACGAAGAAAAAGTTAATGTTTTAGCATATAACTTTGATGACTTAGAAGGTGAGGACTTGCAAGAGCAGATTATTAGGTTCAAAGTAAATATCCCTAGTATATTGACTGATCCAAGTGATTTATTTGGGTGGGAGAGGCCCCCTAGTTTACCTGCCACATATATAGTTGACCCGTCAGGAGTAACTAAAGAAGTTTTGATTGGAGCACAAACTAGACTAAGTCTAGAAGAGGCTATAGCAAAATATAAATAAATTAAAGATTTAGCTCTAGAAATAACTCCGGATCTACTGGGACACCAAATAAGACTATTTGCCAATGGAGGTGAGGTCCTGTAACTCTGCCTGTTTTTCCTACTTCTCCGATTGGTTCATTTTTTCTTACAAATTGGCCTTTATTAACAGCTATATTATTCATATGAGAGTAAGTGGTGATGAGACCACCTCCATGATCAAGAAATACAGTCTTTCCTCTATAGAAGAAGTCTCCAACTAAGACAACTCGTCCGGACAAAGGGGATGTAATTTCAGTTCCAATTGGGGCAGCAATATCTAGCCCAGTATGTCTATTTCTTGGTTTGTCATTTATAAATCTTTTAACTCCAAATTCACTGCTTTTAATTCCTAGAGTAGGAGGTGCCATTTTCAGAGATGAATGAATCATTTTTGAATTTACACTCATTGCTTCTCTGCTTAGAGCGGATTCTTTTTTAATTCTTTCTAAAGAACTCTCAGGAGGTGTAACCAAGTCTAGGTTCTCTATATTTATTCTTGATTCTCTATAGTTTTTAGAGGCAATCTCAACTTTTAGGAGTCTTTCTTCTTTTAGGGGAATAATAATGGAGTTTGTTCCTATAGAAAGTTTAATTGGAGAAAGAATTCTCCATTGATTCTTGTTTACCTTACAAAGATATATTGGTTCTTGGTTTATAGCTTTAACTTGAGATGAAGAAAGCTCCACTATTTTGCTAATTACCCCGCCTGGAAAGGGAGAATTCTTAGGGAATTCGCATAAAGGATAATTAACTTGCAAAGATGAGCACGACATTAAAAAAAATAAGCATAAAACAGCAAATCTATTTTTCATCTTTGTTTTTAGAGGTTACTGTTGCTTTAATTTTTCCTTTACTTAATGTTGCAGAGATATCTTCTCCTACTTCTACTTGATCCATATCAGAAATAATTTTTCCTCCTGGTTCAGTACTAATGATCGAATAGCCTCTCGATAAAACAGAAAGAGGGCTTACTGCTTCTAAAGTAGCTACTAGTTCTATTAAAGATTTACTCTTTCTTTCAGTTGTTAGGTTTAAAGACCTCTTAAGATCTTTTGCAGTATTTTTTAAAGAATTCTTAACCTCTTTTAATTTATTTTTAGGTGAGTTCTGGTCTAAAGAAAAATAATTTACTTTTAAATTATTTCTTCTAATAGAAATCTCATGATTAATACCCTGAACAAGAGTATTTAGTAAATAATCTAGTGTTTGGCTTATAGATCTAAGTTTATCTCCTGGATGCCTTAGTCTTTTAAATAGGTTAGCAGTGGAGTAAGTCTGTTGATCAATTAGCTCATTAATATTTTTACAAAAGATTTTGTAATAATTTTCTAGATTCTCTTTTAATTCGCTATATGGCTGACTAATTATTTCTGCAGCAATTGATGGGGTAGGGGCCCTTAAATCAGAAACAAAATCTGAAATTGTGAAATCTGTCTCATGACCTACTGCACTTATTATTGGAATGGAACAGCGGACTATCTCTCTTGCTAGTTTTTCATCATTAAAACCCCAAAGGTCCTCTATAGACCCTCCTCCTCTAGCTAAAATAACTAAATCGAAATCTTCAATTCTGGATACTTTTACTAACGCTTCACAAATTAAAGGAGCTGATTTTTCTCCTTGAACTAGAGTGGGAATTATAGTGATATTGATAAAAGGAGATCTTCTTCTTAAGACATTGATAATATCTTTAATCACAGCTCCATCCGGAGATGTAATGACTGCAATATTCTTTGGATAAGGAGGAAGTTCTTTTTTTATTGTCTCGTCAAATAACCCTTCCTTCTGGAGTTTCATTTTGAGTTCTTCGAAGGCCCTCAATAAAGCCCCTTCACCTGCTAACTCAATATGCTTAACTATGATCTGATATTGACCCCACCCTTCAAAGATACTTAAAGTCCCATTTAAAATTAAATGATCACCGTTTTTGGGCTCAAATCTAATTTGACTATTGTTTGAAGAGAACATTGCGCATTTAATTTCTGAAGACTCGTCCTTTAGAGTGAAGTACCAATGTCCTGAAGAGTGAGAGACAAAGTTAGAAACTTCGCCTTCGATCCATATAAAAGGGAAATTTTGCTCGAGCATCGATTTTGCTCGTTTATTTATTTCGGAGACAGAAATAATTTCGTGAGTGTTATCTATTAGGTTTTCAACCATAATAGAAGTATAACTGACTAGTCTTTATTAATATCAATGGAAAATTCAAAATCTGTTTATTCAGGACTGCTAGCTTTATTTGTAGGAGCAGCATTATTGGGATTATCTGCTATTTTTGTTAGATTTAGTGAGACAAGTCCTTCCTTAACAGCCTTTTATAGAGCTTTTTTGGCATTACCATTCTTATATATATGGGTTTTACGCACTAAAACAGATTACCCATTAACAAATTATCTTACTAAAGAAAATATTTTAGTCTTAATGTTAGCTGGAATATTTTTTGGAACTGATATGGCTATTTGGAATTGGTCTATTAGTTTTACTTCAGTTGCTCATGCTACGTTAATGGCAAACACAGCCCCTATTTTTGTTACTTTGATCAGCTTTTTTTTCCTCAAAGAAAAAATAAAATCATCTTTTTTTAGCGCATTAATTCTTTCTTTTCTTGGGGTTAATTTAGTTATTCTTTCAGGAAGTGGTGCAGATTCTTTTAAATTATTGGGAGATGGCTTAGGTTTAATTGCTGCAGTTTTTTATGCAGCTTATATTCTAGCTATAAAAAAACTCACAAATTCCCTACCGCCAGCTCATACACTCTTCTTTGCGACTGTATTTACTGCAATCTTTTTATTTCCTGTTGGGTTATTAGAGTCTGAAAGCCTATTCCCAAAAACTAAAAAAGGCTGGATAGTCCTCCTAGCTTATGCTTTTGTGAGCCAATCTCTAGCTCAAGGCCTTATTACTTTAGGAATCTCTAGACTTTCAGCACATGTTTCTTCTTTAACTCTACTTATACAACCAGTAGCAGCAGCCATTTATGGTTGGTTAATATTATCTGAATCTCTTAACCTGTGGCAGGCTTTGGGAGGTTTAATAGTTTTAGCGGGTATCTATCTAGCTACTAGAGAACAAGATTAATCCCACTTAGGTTCTCTCTTTTCTAAGAAAGCATTTATACCTTCTCTAGCATCTTCACTTTGAATACAAGCTGCAATTTGTTTCTGTAAAAAAGGCAAGGCTTCATCAAAACTCATTGAATCCTGCTCGTTATATGCAGATAAGCCCATTTGCATTGTCGTAGGTGCTAAATTAGCTAATTGGGAAGCAAGCTTGTCGACGGTTGAGTCCAATTCTGAATTTTTAACTGATTGGTTAATTAATCCCCATTCTTCTGCTTTTTTAGCATTGATAGATTCACCTCTCATGCAAAAATCTAAACCAGCTCTTTTTGGCATTACTCTGAACAAGCCTGCCATGACCATAAATGGCCAAATGCCTCTTTTAATTTCAGGAGCTGAAAACTCTGCTTCTTCCACAGCCACCGCATGAGTTGAATTGGTTACCATTAATAAAGCACCTGCTAAAACAGAACCCTGGATCTTTGCCACTACGGGCTTATGAAGATGTCTCAGGGATAAGCTTATATCGGTTCGTCCTTCCAGGCTGGGAACTGCCGATTCTGGCTGTTTTTCTTTACCTGACATATTTCTTAGATCAGCTCCTGCACAAAAAATATCACCTTCAGCAGCCAATACAACCACTCGGATAGATCTTTCCTGTTTGGCGTAAGCTAAGGCGTAATTTATTTCATTTGTCATTACTGCATTCAGAGCATTTTTTCTTTCAGGTCTGTTCAAAGTTATAGTAAGAACATTTCCATCAATATTAATTTTAGTGGCTTCAAAAATCAGCCCTTCTAAAGATAATTTTTCCGTATTCATATGTTATTTTCCTATTGTTTTTACCAGGTAGTCTGGAGCATTAATTTCTTTAGCGCGAATATACTCACCTAAAGATTTAGCTTGTCCATCTAACCTGGTAGAAGAAGACACCCCATCTTGTAATATGTCATGGATATAAAAATTCAATGAAAGTATATTGGGAAGCTCGAACCTTTCTACAGTATATTTTGCTACATCAGGCAGGAGTTCTTTTAACTTATCTACTGTCAAGAAGTCATACAAGAAAGAATAAGATTCAGGTGTTTTTGCCCAAACACCTAAGTTAGCACAACCACCTTTATCTCCTGAACGAGTTCCAAATAAACGACCAAATTTTATTTTTTTAGTTTCTTTGATTTCGGGTAAGTCATTTTGATAAGGTTCTTTTTGGTAGTAAATTTCTTCTAACTCCATTTGGCTAGTTGGTTGTACATCTGTTGTCTCTCCTTCAAAATGCACCTTTTCTTTGATGAATTTACTGTCAATTAGAGCAGGCCAGTATTCAATATAATGACCACTGGGTATGCCACCTCTCCCAGTCCAACCAGGAAGATTTGCAAGTCCCAGTTCTACTATCTTTGCATTAAAGAGTCTGCCTACTAGGTCAGGATTTTGAGACATTACACTAATTCTAAGGGAAGCTTGAGCTTGTTCATTAGATTCCGGGTTCTCTTTATCTGTTCTGTGCAATTGAATGTCTACTTTATCAAATTGTTCTTTCCCCCCCACATTTTCAAAAATAGAATCTGTTACTAATTTAGCTTTTTCTTCTATATCCAATCCTGTCAAAAGAATTTCTGTCCCATTTCTAAAACCTCCAGCTAAGTTTATGCAAACTTTATGTGTTTTGGGTGCACTACTGCCTCTACAGCCAGAAACATGAACTCTATCTTTAGATTCTTGTGTTATTTTTAATGTATCAAAGTGAGATATCACATCAGGGTTCATGTAAGCTGGACTGCCTATCTCATAAAGTAATTGAGCAGTTACTGTACCAACGGATACTAGACCACCAGTATCAGGGTGTTTGGTTATGGTAAAGCTTCCATCTTCAAAAATCTCTGCAATTGGATAACCCATGTTTGAAAAGGAAGGAACTTCTTGAAAAAAGGAATAATTCCCTCCTGTTGCTTGGGCTCCACACTCTATAATGTGACCAGCTGCTAAGGCCCCTGATAGAGCATCATAATTATCTCTTGACCAATTGTACTTCCATGCAGCTGGCCCAATAACTACTGCAGCATCTGTAACTCTAGGGCAAACAACAACATCAGCCCCTTTATCTAAAGCTTCTTTAATTCCCCATGCCCCAAAGTAGGCATTTGCTGTAACTGGTTTTTTTTCATAGTCAAATAAAGGAATGTCTTTTTCTATGTTTTTAAGTTGTTCACCTTCCTGATTTAGTTCATCCATTCTAGGAATAAGATCATCTCCATCTATATAAGCAACTTTTAGATTTAATCCAAGTTCTTCAATTATCTCTTCAACTTTTCCTGCCATTGAAGCAGGGTTGAGACCTCCGGCATTAGTGACTATCTTTATATCTCTTTCTTGACAAGCTAGAGCTACGTCTTTGAATTGTTTTAAGAAAGTTCCTACATATCCATGCTCTTCACCTCTTTGCATTCTTTGGTTGTAAAGTATTGTCATGGTTAATTCAGCTAAATAATCTCCTGTAAGAACGTCTATTGGTCCGCCTTCAACCATATCTTTAGCTGCTGATAAGCGATCTCCATAAAAACCACTGCAGTTTCCGATTAATATTTTGTCTTCAGAATTACTCACCAATTTTCTCCAAACTACTTTGAATCTAATACCATTAAGAGAGCACCATTATCTAATTGTTGATCCTTTTTGATATATATCTCTTTTACTTTTCCTGCTTCAGGAGCATTAACTTGATGTTCCATCTTCATAGCTTCTAAAACCACTACAGGATCTCCTTTTGCTACCTTGTCACCGACTTTAACTTTTAGATCTACAACCTTACCTGGCATAGGGGCTATTAATCCGCCTGCAACTTCTTCGGAACCAGGTAGTACGAACCTAGGGATCGTTTCTAAAGAAACATTACCCCAAGGCATTTTTACAATCACTTCATCTTCTAGTTTAGTTACATTTGAAGAAATTCTATGGCCGTCAATTTCTAAACTTACTGATTCTTCATTCCAATCAAAAATTTTAACTATAGAGTCTTCATTTAGGTCAAACCGCCCATCTCTTCTAGATCTATACGTAATTTGAATTGTTGTTTCTCCATATGCAAAATTTATTTTTTGTTTAGGTAGTCTGCTATTTCTCCATCCTGACTGTAAGTCACCAAGAAGTTCAGCTTCATTTCTGTTTTTACCTTGAATCCACATGGCAGCAATTGAGGCTACTTTTATTAATTCTTCTTCTGTTGGCTCATAGGCTCTTGGGGGTTTAACTTTTTCTATAAAATCAGTGGTAGTTAAACCATTTAAAAAAGGCTCTGAACGTAATGTTGAGACTAAAAAGTCTCTATTTGTTACGACTCCTCCTATATGCAATGACTCTAAAGCCATCGAGAGTTTATTTGCTGCCTCTAATCGGTTTTCTCCATAACAGATTACTTTAGCAATCATAGGATCAAAATCAGTACCTATTACTGATCCTTGCTCTACCCCAGAGTCCCATCTTGATTCAATTTCTGGATCAGGTTTATAAGCAATTAAAGTTCCTGTTGCAGGAAGAAAATCATTAGCAGGGTCCTCTGCATAGAGCCTAGCTTCAATAGCAGAACCGTACCAATCTATATCTTCTTGGAAATAACCTAACATCTCACCTCTAGCTATTCGAAGTTGTTCATGAACTATATCAATGCCAGTTGTGGCTTCTGTAACTGGGTGCTCAACTTGCAGTCTTGTGTTAACTTCAAGAAACCAGAATTCACCTGTTTTGTCATCTACTAAAAATTCAACTGTACCAGCTGATTCATATTTTAATTTTCTTGCTAACTCTAAAGCAGCTTCCCCCATTTGATATCTCATTTCTGGATCAACTCTTGGTGAAGGTGATTCCTCTATAATTTTTTGGTGTCTTCTTTGAATTGAACATTCCCTTTCTCCTAGGTGGACTAAATTGCCATGTGAATCTCCCAAAATTTGAATTTCAATATGACGAGAGACTGGTACATATCTCTCAATAAATATACGGTCATCTCCGAAGCCAGTTTTAGCTTCTCTTTGAGCAGATTTAATGGATTCTTTTAGATCTTTAGCAGAATTGACAATTCTCATACCTTTTCCGCCACCTCCTGCAGCAGCTTTTATCAAAAGAGGGTAACCTATATCTTTTGCTTTTTTGGGGTCAGTTGTCATAGGAAGGGTAGGGACACCAGCCTTTTCAGCTAAATCCTTTGCTTTAAGTTTATCTCCCATTGAGGTTATAACTTTGGCAGAAGGACCAACCCACAGCAGTCCTGCTTTAAGAACATCTCTAGAGAATTTAGCATTTTCAGATAAAAATCCGTAACCAGGATGAATTGCTTCAGCCTTAGTAGTTAGTGCCGCATTGATAATTTCTTTTGAATTGAGATAAGAATCAGAAAGTCTAATAGCCTCATCAGCCATTTTTACAAAAGGAGAATTTGCATCAGCATCAACGTACACAGCAACACAACTTATACCCATGTTATGAGCGCTTCGGATTATTCTACAGGCGATCTCACCTCTATTAGCTATAAGTAGCTTATGATAATTTTGATACTTCATAGTCTATAAACTCCATATCCAGGGGCCCCTTCGACTTCTTTACCGTTAACTATAGATAAACATATTCCTAGCACTGATCTAGTGTCTCTAGGGTCGATAACTCCGTCATCACTTATAGCGCTAGTAGCTCGCAACGCCAAAGATCCTTCTTCTTGCATGGCCTCTGCCATAGCCACAATTTGAGCATCTTCCTTTTCATTAAATTTTTCTCCCTTTCTAGCGGCTTGCCCTCTTCTTACAATGGACATAACTCCAGCTATCTGTTTAGGTCCCATAACAGCAATTTTTGCTGAAGGCCAAATAAAGGTAAATCGGTTGTTATAAGCTCTGCCTGACATTGCATAGGTTCCTGCTCCTATTGAAGAGCCCACTATAATAGTTATATGAGGAACATTTGAATTAGATACTGAGTTAAGGAATTGAGCACCTTTTTTAATCTGGCCGGCCCTTTCATAATCTTTTCCTACAATAAAACCCGTAACATTTTGTAAAAAAAGTATAGGAATATCAATTTGGTTGCAAAGTTGAACAAAATGAGCCCCTTTTTGAGCTGAATCTGGGTAGATAATTCCACCATTATTACCCAATATTCCTATTTGATATCCATGAATAGACGCAAATCCACAAACTATATTGGGCCCAAATAGAGGTTTAAATTCTTCAAACCTTGATCCGTCAGTTATTCTCGTTATGACTTCTCTTATATCAAATGGTTTTTTAAGATCGGGGTCAACTAGTCCAAGAAGTTCTTCTGGATCATTAATGGGTTCTTCAGGTTTAATCAAAGGCTTATTGCCTCTTTTTCTCCAGTTTAAATGAGACACAACCTCTCTTCCTATTCTGATTGCATCCATTTCATCTTCTGCAAGGTAATCAGCTAGACCAGAAGTTTCTGCATGCATTTGAGCTCCTCCAAGAGTCTCATCATCAGACTCTTCTCCAGTTGCCATTTTTACTAAAGGCGGTCCCCCAAGAAAAACTTTGGATTGTTTTTTAATAAAAATATTATAGTCAGACATTCCGGGTTGATAAGCTCCTCCTGCTGTTGATGATCCGAAGACTATAGAAATAGTTGGAATTCTTAATTTAGATAACTCAGTGATTTCATAGAAGGTTCTTCCTGATTCAGCAAAATGTCCACCCATAATCGGAGGGGCTGATTTTCCTCTACTTCCTTTACCTCCCATCCTAAGATCTCCTCCAGCAGATTCTACAAACTGTATATAGGGCAGCCTATTATCTCTTGCAATTTCCATTGCTCTAGTCCATTTTTTGGTGGAATAAGCGTGCATAGCTCCAGCAAGAACAGTAGGATCGTTTGCGAATACTACTACTTCAGTACCTCCAACAATCCCTATGCCAGCTACAGCACCCCCTCCTATTGGATAAGCTGAATCATAGGCCGCTAAAGCACTAATTTCTAAAAAAGGTGTATCTGGGTCTAGGAAGTTAGATATTCTATCTCTGACTGCCATTTTTCCTCTAGCAGCTAACCTTTCGTGATGG
Organism: Gammaproteobacteria bacterium; assembly: GCA_045563675.1. Taxonomy (GTDB): domain Bacteria; phylum Pseudomonadota; class Gammaproteobacteria; order Magnimaribacterales; family Magnimaribacteraceae; genus AEGEAN-183. Next base: position 13,160 of record JBJLIX010000001.1, on the reverse strand, counting down.
TGCATACCACCACCTAATTCAACATAGTCTAATAATTCTTCAATTTTTTCTAACTTCTCCATCATTGCAGTTTTATTTTCTGAAAAGGTTTCAGTGGAAGTATCTAATTTACTTTTTATTTGTGGTGCTAAAAGTGGATTACTCATATCAATTAAATTTATTTTTGTTAAAGGATTTTCTTATAGAGATTATAATTCTCTATTAATCTAGTCACTAGATAAAGTGTTAAATTGAAGTTTCTAAAAAATTTAAAAGTAAAAAAATTGGTACAAGCAACAAGACTCCACTTTGGAGCTGTCATCAAAGAGCTCAAAGAAGGTAAAAAGGATAATGAACTTTGGTGTCAAGCAGAAAAACTAGCTGGAAGAAATGAATCCTTAGTAGTTGCTAAATACCTTCATTTAAGAGCAGAATCAATTGCCAAACAATAAACTTTTTGTTGAAATATTTAATTAAAGGGAAAAATTACCAATGTCTTTAAGAAAATTAGATGTAGTAGTAGTAGGAGCTGGCTTCTCAGGTCTTTATCTTCTTCATAAATTAAGATCTTCAGGCTTTACTGTGGGTGTATTTGAAAAAGGAGACCAATTAGGAGGAACCTGGCATTGGAACAGATACCCTGGAGCAAGATGTGACATTCCTTCTTTACAATACTCTTATCAGTTTGATGAAGAGCTTCAACAAGAGTGGAAATGGAGCGAGAAATATTCAGCCCAACCAGAAATACTCGATTACTTAAATCATGTAGCGGACAGATTTAATTTAAAAAAAGATATTGAATTTAATACCGAGGTAATTTCTGCAAAATTTGATGAGGAAAAATCCCTTTGGTTAATTCAGACTTCTAATGAAAAAATCGAAGCTAAGTTCTGTGTCATGGCTACAGGTTGCCTGTCGGCTCCTAATACACCTGATTTTGAAGGTTTAGATGATTTTCAGGGGCAACTCCTTCATACTGGGAAATGGCCACAAAGCCCGGTAGATTTCACCGATGAGACAGTAGCCATAATAGGAACAGGCTCTTCTTCAATACAATCTATCCCAGTGATAGCTGAACAGGCAAAACACCTTTACGTTTTTCAAAGAACAGCAAACTATTCTATACCCTCTAATAATGGCCCTATGGATCCTGCAGAAGATGCTGAGGTTAAATCAAGGTATTCAGCCTTTCGTAAAGAAAATTGGGAAAATGGTTTTGGTATAGCTGGTTTAGAAATAGAAGCCCTAGCGACAGAGTCTACTGAACAGGAAAGGTTCAAAAAGTTTAATAATCATTGGGAGAAAGAAGGCTTAGGCTTTCTTGGAGCTTATGCTGATTTAATGATTGATAAGGAGGCTAATGAAATGGCAGCTTCCTTTGTGAGGACTAAAGTTAAAGAGATAGTAAAAGACCCAGGTGTCGCAGAATTATTGAGCCCTAAATTTACAATAGGTTGTAAAAGGCTTTGTGTAGATACAGGTTACTTTGAGGCATTCAATCGTGACAATGTTACTTTAATAGACTTGAACTCAAACCCCATTGAAAGGATAACGGAGCAAGGACTAATAGCTAATAAAGAGTATTTAGTTGATAGTTTAATACTTGCAACAGGCTTTGATGCCATGACAGGGGCTTTAACAAGAATAGATATTCAAGGAAGAAGAGGAATTAAGCTTAAAGACCAGTGGAAAGATGGTGCTAAATCTTACTTAGGGTTAGGCATATCTAATTTTCCTAACCTCTTTACAGTAACAGGTCCTGGAAGCCCTTCAGTCTTATCCAATATGGTCCCTTCTTTAGAACTGCATGTTGAATGGATAAGTCAGTGCATAGAGTGGATGCGAGAAAATAACAAGAATGTTATAGAGTCCACTAAAGCAGTTGAAGATGAGTGGATGGTTTTGGTCAATGAAGTTGCGGACCAAACTGTCTATAAATCTTGTAACTCTTGGTACAACGGCTCCAACATTGAAGAAAAGGCAAAAGATTTTCTTCCTTTTATTGGTGTTCCTCCTTATACAGAAAAGATAACTGAAGTTGCTGAACATAATTATCAAGGTTTTGTTTTTGATAAAACAAATTGAGTAAAAAGCTAAAAAAAATTCTTTTTCAATCTGTATAATCGCAAACCTATTCTTTGGGCGCGTAACTCAATTGGTAGAGTGCCACCCTTACAAGGTGGAAGTTACAGGTTCAAGTCCTGTCGTGCCCACCACTCTAAATCGCTTTAAATCAACTATTCGGGTCATTCCTATTTTTTTGATGCGGAAGGATTAAGTATCTCAGGATACTGGATAGGTTGATCTGTATTGAAATATTAAAAAGAAATCGGTATATTTCACTTATCTGCTTTGCTTGATCAGACGATATTACCGGACACGGTTTTCTAGGATGATGATCATGATGCCCAGATTTAGGACCTTTTGGTCATAAACTAATTTCTTGGGAGTGAAGCATGAAACTAATTTTATTTCTTTTTGTCTTTTTGACTGGCCCTTTATTTGCATCTAACGGGGGAGATCTAGATGCCAATGATTATGTTGGTATTTCTTTTTGGCTTGTTACAGCGGCCATGTTAGCGGCTACAGCTTTCTTCTTTATAGAAAGAAGCAGTGTAGAGGGTAAATGGAAAACTTCTTTAACTATTGCAGGGTTAATTTGTGGAATTGCTTTTTGGCACTACTTATACATGAGGGGTGTCTGGATAGATACGGGTCAAACTCCAACAGTATTTAGATATATAGATTGGTTATTAACAGTGCCATTACAAATGGTTGAGTTTTACCTAATATTGGCAGCAGTAACTGTAGTAGCAGGTTCTCTTTTTTGGAAGCTATTTATAGGTTCGTTGGTTATGTTAATTTTTGGCTATATGGGTGAAGCAGGACTCATGTCTGCATTGCCAGCCTTCCTAATTGGATGTGTAGCTTGGTTATTTATGATTTATGTTTTGTGGTTTGGCGAAGGAAATACGGCTGTTAAGACTACTAGCCTTTCAGTACAAACTGCTTATAAAACAATGATGTGGATTATTATTGTTGGGTGGGCTATTTACCCAGCTGGGTATATATTTGGTTACCTTCTTGGATCTGTCGACGCAAGCTCTTTAAATTTGATTTACAACTTAGCAGACTTTGTTAATAAAATTTTATTTGGAGTAGTTATATGGAAAGCAGCAATAGAAGATAAACAGATAGCAGAAAGCTAAACAACTTAAAAGGGGGCTTATGTCCCCTTTTAAGATGTATCAAACCTCTAAAAAATTATGAAAAAATTAATGTTAATTATGGTAGCTATAGCCTTCTCTTTGAGTATTTATAGTGAGATACAAAATATAGATGATTCCAGAAAAGTAAGTGAGTTAACCGTTAAGGAGCTAAAAGACATAGTTAGGTTAATTGTTGAGGAGAGTATTGAGCAGTGTTCCGTTGAAGGAACTATGAAGGGTAGAGCAAAGGTTAATTTTAAAGTTGAAGGAGAGGTTATAGCAAGAATGACTTGTGAATTTGAAGAAGATAACTAATCTTCTTCGCCTATGGGTTGGACCCCCGCCACATGCTGGCCCATAGGCCCTCTTCTAAAGCTAATATTTTCTCCAGAAGTATTAAGTAAATTAATTAATCTATTTGTTTTATTGTGCCCTAAGCTTTCTCTTTGAATTTATCTATCTCTTTAAATTCATGCTCAATAGATAAGTTAATCAAAGTAGTCCACAACGGTACTGAGATTTCAGAGGATAAGCCGCAATCAACGCCGAAATTAGATACTTTTGAAATGACTTCATCTATTCTTTTGTTATCCACAACTAGGCTTTTTTCTTTTTAACATAAGCTACCTTTTCTATACATTTTTGTCTTTGGGATAAAAGAAGAACTATTTCTTTATCTATGAGGTCAATCTCTTCTCTGACTTCCTTCATTGTTATTTCCATATTATTTCCTGAAGTAGAGTTGAACGCATGCGCATTCTAGCAGAAGAAAATTAAAAATTTCTTCTGAGATACTTAAAAAAAATAGATAGAAGCGTATAGTTAAGTAAATTCTTTGGGAGAGGAACATGAAAATATTCAAATATTTAATTATATGCTTAACGGCAATCACTACATTCTCAGTTTTTTCAGCGCATCATGAAAAATCTTACAATTTTTCAGACTGTGAAGGGGCGGTAGGTAATTTATATGTATCGGAGATTCTTGAATCAGGAACGGTGAAGGGGTTTAAAAAAGCCGTTAAGCTTCACCAGAAGTTTTATAACGATAGAGGGTTTGATGTTCAGGTAAAAGCAAATATTGAATACGAAAGAGAAGGAAACGAGACCACTGACGAACTTTCTCGATTAACTACAGTTGTCATATTTCCAAGTCTAGAAGTTCAAGGTCTTTGGAGTAATCAAGAATTTACGGACCAAGATCAAAGCGAATTTAATGCTTTTGTGGACATCTACAATGCAAACACAAAAGTTGTTGTAAGAAAATCAAATTGTTATTTGAATTAATTAAAAAGGGGAGATTATGAAGGACTTTCCTCGTAGAGCGTTTGTTGGCTAAGTATCTCTTTTTTTGGATTACGATACGAGATCCAGTGGTTTCCAGTCAAAGATTTATAAGAAATATAAATGAAACTCTTCTTAAAACTAATCGTATTATTAGCTTTTCTAGTATCTTGTGGCAGTGAGAGCTTAAGAGAGCCTTCTGAGGCATTCTCCTTTTCTATAGATGCACCAAATGAAGCTTATGATCTTTCAATCATAGATATTAAAGCCATTTCCTCATTTTCTATATCAAGCCTTCAGTTAATTTCAGACGATTTAACTCTAATTTCTTCCAATAGCACTACTTTGTCTGTTCTATTACCTATAGTTTTTAAAGACACCCTATTTGAATATAAAATTAAAGGAATTAAAGCTTCTGGAACAAGTTTTACAGTAAGTAAAAATATCTTAGTAAAGTTATACCCTCATGAGATAGAAAATTATTCTACTCTTGGGAAAGAGAACATAAAGAATTTTTTAACAAGAGACTATGCGGTATTTAATTTTTCTTTTGAGGCTATAAGTACCAACGAGCTTTTTACAGAGACCCTTTGTTATCCAACAGTTGAAGATTGCTCAGAAGAGGATGGCGTCTTTACCTCCGATATGCATAATTCAAATTACGGTGATTTCAACGGTGATGGGCATGAGGATTTAGTTGTAGCATGGGCAGTCTTTCCTCATACTCTTGAAAGAAAATTAACTAAGAGCCAAGTTGAAATCTATTTAAATGATGGCTCAGGTAGATTAAAAAAAGATCATAAATTCTTTTTTGATAGAGAGCCCCCATCTAGGCATTTGACTTACAGGATAGTTGTTGAGGACTTCAATTTAGATGGAGTTGACGATATCTTTGTAGGATCTATGGGCTTGATTAAGAGAAACCCTGAGGGAACAATTACTTCTTTCTATGAACCTAATGTGCTTCTTTTATCAGACAATGCATTTATGAAAGATGCATCAGATATAATAGATTATAAGAGTGAGATATCTTTTTCGCATGATGCCTCTTCTGGAGATATAAATGGTGATGGTTATCCAGATATTTTAGCTGGCAGGTCTCTTTTCCTAAACAATTTAGGTCAAAGCTTCAGTGATATATCAGAACAGTTACCTTCTAAATGGCAAGATTGGTCTAAATATCATTACGTTATGTCGTCTTTAATGGAAGATTTTAATGGTGATGGTTTGGCAGATATTGTAATGCTTTGGAGCGATGATGAGTTTAACCTTAACCCTGCTAAACCAGAAATAGCTCTAAGTAGTCCATCGCAAGAAATATCAAGTTGGGAGATTAAGACTTTACCCCAAGGATTTTTCGGAAATGGTCTAACTAAGTTTAATTTTGCTAAAGCAGCAGATATCGATTCAGATGAAGATTTAGATATTATTATTGGCACTACTAGGGCAAATCCATATTACGTAGGTAGATATATTCAGATACTAATAAATGAAGGAGAGGGGGTTTTTCAGGATGAAAGCTCAAAAAGATTGCCCAATCAAGATAGGTCAATAAATTATCAAGATCCAAGTCAAGATTTTGAGTGTAAAACTCACGGAGAAGGTCCTCTTTTTATCAGAGACTTTGATGGTGATGGAGATCTAGATATATTTGATCAAACTTCAGCTTTTTCTCCATCCGATTGTCCAGGGATTACAATCTTTCTTAATGATGGAGAAGGGAACTTCCAAGAAGATTCAATTACGCAAATTGCTTGGGTTAGTGGAAATCAGATAACGGGATTCTTATATGAAGAAGAATCCATAAATCCAATTAATAGAGCAATTCCCCTGAATTTAGATGGAAGAAATAAATTGGATTTTGTTGCACAAGTTTATGCACCTTCTCATGAAAATATTAGGTTTTTATATGAGATTATTTCTATAACAGACTAAGAGTATTATTCTATGGAATATAAAGTCCTATCTTATTTATAAATATTTTTGAGTCTATAGGTAGCTTCGTCATAATAGTACAACTAAATGCATTTAGGTAACTAAGACAGAGTAATAAGTCAAAGGTAAACTAATAAGTTCAATTATAAATAAATGAAGAAGACCCCATTAACCTTAGCTTTCCTATTCTTTTTTTGCCTTGATGCTAGGGGGGGTAATGAAAATATCACCCAAGATTTAAACCTGGAAGGTAGGTGGGTAGGAGCTTATGTTCCTATCTCTAATGAGCATATTTTAGATATCTCAAAAAAAGAGAATGAATACCTCTTTACCATGATAAGAGGAAATCAGTATGTTACTTCTGGAGAGATATCAATTAAAACGGATCTTAGCTTTAAAGATTGTAAAGTTCAGGGAGCCAGTAAAGGGTTCAAAAATCCTTATTGGGAAGACTGCAACTTTATTAATGTAAGCAAAGACCTAATTGCTGTTGTTGGCGATGGAGGGTTTGCAGCAATTTATAGAGATCTTCCAGAAGCAACACATTCTTTTTGTACTACAGACTGGAAAGAGAAGCTCCCAGAAAATGGTATGGAAACAATTCTTAATATGCGACCTAAAGCCTTTAAGCACTGCTTAGCTTGTGAAGGGACTAGTTGTAAAATGAAAAATTGGTCAGAAGGAAGAGAAGCAGAGTCCCTAATTTGCAAGAAACTTTTTTGTAAGCCCACCAGAGCAATAAGTAAATCAATCAAATCTGAAGATGTACTTAATGTGGGTTCAGGTGTTTCGCAGGTCCGTTTTACTTACAGAATATCTAAAACAGGTACAGCAGAAAATCTTGCCTTAACTTCTTTTACTGGCGAGATGAATAAAAAACAAGCTAGAACTTTTACAAGGAATATTTTAGGTAGCTTTAAATACGAACCTATAGAAATAGATGGGGAAATTTATGAGATTGAAAATCTTATGGGATGGCTTTATTGGAGTATCGATGACCTTGATTAACGTATGAAAAAGATTAGTAACACAGCATTAATTTTACTTGTTCCTGTAATGGGCCTTATATACTCAGAAATATACAACCAGATTCAAATTAATTATGGGCCTGATAGTTATCAATCAGGATGGCATTTTGTATCAGTGATTATGATTATTCCCTTTATTTATATAGCTGGAGGCATTTTAGGTCTAATTGTTTATTCTATTAAAAAAGATGGAAAGAAAGGAAAGAAGTGGTTTGCAATTGGTTCTCATATTTTTATGGCTATGTTTGGATTCCTCTTAATCTTCGGGTCTCTCGCTGCAACAATAACAGTTTAAAAAAGGTAAACTTAACATTTATTTTATGATGATTGATCTAACAACGATATTAGTGTTATTAGTTTTAGCCCTTGTGGGATGGAATGTTTATCTTTCATCAAAGGGAAAAGAAGAAAAAGATGATACTTCTAGATATGATGAGATTAAAACTTCTCTGTCTTCACAGACCTCTTCACTAGAAGCCCTTATTAGGGATGTCGCATCTTTTCAAGACCCTTTGAGTAAATTAAACAGGTATCTTTCAGGAGGTACTTTAGCCGGAAGTTTTGGTGAGTGGTCTCTCGAAGCAATTATTACTGATATTTTCCCTTCAGAAAAATTCGAAACCAACTGTGAGGTTATACCGGGATCAGGTCAAAGAGTAGAATTTGCAATTAAATTACCAGAAGGGTTATTGCCCATTGATGCTAAATTTCCTTCTGCCCTATATGACAATTATATGGATGCTTCAAGCAGAGCCGATAAAGATTCCGTAAATACGGCTTTAAATTCAATAAAACGTCATGTCATAAATGATGCTAAAGATATAAAAGAGAAATACACTCAAGCAGGAATTACCATCGATTTAGGAGTTATGTTCATTCCCAGTGAAAGCTTGATGCAGCTGATTGATTCTATAGAAGATCTTCGACAGTCAGTTTTTAGAGATAGCAGAGTTTTAGTAATGGGACCAAACTCGCTGGCTGCTTATCTAATAAGTATCCATATGGGCTTTAGAAATTTGGCATTGAACGAAAGGGCGGAAGAGATTTTAGTAGAGTTTGGAACTCTAAAGAAAGAATTTGAAAACTTTGGGAGCTCTACAGAAGACTTATCAAAAAAAGCTGAGGCCATGTTAAAAGCAGTAGATAAACATGAAACTCGTGAGAGACAAATGAACAGAGCTTTAAAGAGAATGGAAGAAATTGGTGAGCAAGACAAATCAAGTGATTAATTAAGAAAACACTAGGAAGAAGGCAATCATGTCAAATAGTTTAAAAACAGAAAACTACCAAAGGCCTAAATTAGAAACTCCTAATGGAGAATCAAGTCTTTTACTTCACAGTTGTTGTGCTCCATGTGCTGGAGAGATTATGGAGGCAGTTGCTGCTTCAGATATTGATACTACGGTATATTTCTACAATCCCAATATTCATCCAATTGAAGAGTATGAATTGAGGAAAAATGAGAATAAGAGATATTGCAAAGAATTAGGCTTTGATTTTATAGATGCTGATTACGATAAAGATAATTGGTTTAAGCGCGTTAAAGGACTTGAGAATGAACCAGAAAGGGGTGAAAGATGTACTAAGTGTTTTGATATGAGGTTTGAGAGATCTGCATTGTTTGCTAAAGAAAATAAATTTTCTTTATTTGCTACTACTTTAGGAATTTCACGTTGGAAAGACTTAGACCAAATAAATAAGTCAGGATTAAGGGCAGCCAGTAGGTATGAAGGCTTAACCTTTTGGGATTTTAATTGGAGAAAACAAGGAGGCTCTTCCAGGATGATAGAAATCTCTAAAAGAGAGGAGTTTTACCAACAAGAATACTGTGGGTGTGTTTATAGTCTAAGGGATACTAATAAATGGAGAAAAGAAAACAATCGACCCCGAATAAAAAGGGGAGAGAAGTTCTATAATTAATTTCTATAGTCTAAAGGAGGATCTCTATCTCCTAGTAAAGGAAAGTAATTAAAGTCTTCACCAACTCTCTTTAAACGTTCCTTTTCAGCATCTTCTATAATTTTTGGATTCAAATAGATTTCTATAGCAGTATCTGATAGTACTTGCGCAGCAAGTTTTTCTCCTTTTAGCCCTATACTGGTACCTCCTGAAGCCACTGCTTGCCAAGAGTGACCTGGAGTTCCTGGTACCCATGAAGCAATCCTTGCACCTGCTGTTGGCACCAACCAACTTACATCTCCAACATCTGTTGAACCATAACCGTGAAAAGTTCGGTAGGGCAAAATCTTTTCTTGATCTCCTATACTTGAAGTTGGATTAAGAAGAGTTTTGTAAATTTTTTCAGCAAATTCTTTTTCTTCATTGTCATAAGATATACCTCCACGTTTAATGAGTTTTTCATTCATCAGAGATTGAAGAGTGTCATTGGGCATAAGGGAGTAATTGCCATGTATTACTTCATAACTTAGGGATGTTTCAGTACCTGCTGCAGCGCCATTTGCAGCCTTAACAGTTCTTTGAAAAAGCTCTTCAACTATTTTTTCTTTAGGATGTCTTACGTAATACCAGACTTCGGCTTCATCGGGGATCACATTAGGAGCCAATCCTCCCTTGGTTATAACATAATGTATTCTAGACTCTTGAGGTATATGTTCTCTCATCATATTAACCATGAAATTCATAGACTCTACTCCATCTAATGCAGACCTACCTCTATGCGGAGCACTGGCGGCGTGCGCAGATAGGCCTCTAAAAGTAAATTTTGCAGATTTATTTGCATTTGATGTCCTTGGACTTGCATGGTTTACACTTCCTGGATGCCAGTGCAAGACAACGTCAACATCATCAAAAAGTCCTTCTCTAACCATATAAACTTTGCCTGATCCGCCTTCCTCAGCCGGTGTCCCGTAAAATCTAATAGTTCCTGCTTTGTTATTTTTTGAAAGCCACTCTTTTACAGCTACTGCTGACCAAGCAGACCCGGCACCAAACAAATGATGACCACAAGCATGACCGGCTTCATTATTCTTGTATGTTTCTTTAAAAGGAGAAGAGCTTTGAGAGATGCCTGGCAGGGCATCAAATTCACCCAAGATAGCTATTACAGGACTACCTGTTCCATATTCAGCAATAAATCCGGTTGGCATATAAGGTAGAGTCTCTATTCTAAACCCTTTGCTCTCTAAGCTATCTTGCAGAAGGTTTGAGCTTTTATACTCTTGATATCCTACTTCTGCTAAATCCCAAATTTTTAATGCTAGATTTTGAAACTCCTCTTGATGAGAGTTAATAGATTTATCTAAAGACTCATCACTTAAAGATATTTGAGAAAAAATAATAAGCAAAGAAAAGACTGCATATTTAAATTTTGATTTAATCACTTTCATTCCCCCTGGTAATCTAATTTGATTATACTTATTTAAAAATCATGACAAAACAAATCATTGCTATTGGAGGAGGGGGTTTTGGAAGAAATCCTGGGAAAGGTATTATTGAAGATTATATTCTTAAACAATCAGAAGCTAAAAAACCAAATATTTGCTTCATTCCTACAGCAACAGGGGACAATGAAGGGTACAAAGAGAACTTCTACTCAACCTTCTCAGAATTAAATTGCGAACCTACTCACTTAGATTTCTTTAAAAGAACTCCTAACCTGGAAAATCTTATTAAAGAGCAAGATGTTATTTTTGTTGGAGGAGGTAATACCAAAAGCATGTTAGCTGTTTGGAAGGATTGGGGATTAGATGTTTTACTAAAATCTGCTTATGAGCAAGGTGTAGTTATGAGTGGAGTTAGTGCAGGTGCTATTTGTTGGTTTGAAAAAGGGATAACGGATTCATGGTCAGATGAGTTACATATAATGGAATGTTTAGGATTCGTCAGAGGCAATTGTTGTCCGCATTATGATGAAGAGGCAGATAGGAGGCCGGCAGTGAAAGAGTTTCTGTCTAAACAGCTTTTAAGTTCATGTATTTCTATAGAAGGTGAATGCGCTTTACACCTAAAAGAAGGGGATATTTTTTCTTCAGTAAACTTTGGTAAAGACAAAAAATCTTATGAAGTAACTAAAAAAAATGGAGAAGTTATAGAAACCCAGTTTGATTCTATAGATATAAATCAAGAATAATCTTTATTAAAGAAACTATAGTTAGATTGTAAACTACTGTTAGAATGCGCATCTTTGGACCGGTAGTTCAGTTTGGTTAGAACGCCGCCCTGTCACGGCGGAGGTCGCGAGTTCGAGTCTCGTCCGGTCCGCCATTTTTTTTATATTAATATATTTAAGTTACTTTATACTAGGAACTATGCGTTCCCGTTTGGTTTTAGGTCCTTTTTTTTTCTTGATTCTTTTATTTAGTAGTTCAATTTATTCAGCTTTTTCTTCTGATATATCATCCGCGACTATAGGAGATCAAGTTACTTTCACCTGGTCATCTTCTGCATCAAGCTGTACTGCCTCTGGATCTTGGTCTGGCTCTAAACCTGGATCGGGTACCGAAGAAGTTACTCTACCCGCAGAAGGATGGAATATGTTTACCCTAAACTGTGGTGCTTCTTGGGAATACGTATGGGTTTGGGGAGAAGCTGAAGTTTTTCAACAAACTAATAACCCCCCTGTAATATCAGGATTTTCTAGTTCTATTTCGGTTGCAGAGAATCAGACATCAGTGCTATCGGTCACTGCTACGGATGCTGAGGGAGACCCTCTAAGTTATTCCCTCTCCGGAACCGACAGTGCTTCCTTGAGTATTTCCTCATCTGGAGTCTTAACCTTTAATACAGCTCCGGATTATGAAACCAAAAATTCCTATTCCATCACAGTAAATGTCAGTGATGGGATAGTAACCACTTCAAAAGCTTTGACTATCAACATCACGGATGTGAATGAGGATAGTGGATCTACAAGTTCCTCTTACGATATAAGTGCTGGCTTAAAACATGCATGTGCTATAGATGACAATGGAGTTGCTTGTTGGGGCGGAGATAATATTTATGGACAGACCAATGTGCCTAACTTATCTAACCCCTCCCAAGTAAGTGCAGGCGGCTATCACTCGTGTGCTCTAGATGACAATGGGGTAAATTGCTGGGGTGATGATCAACGCGGTGGAGGACTTACAACTGTTCCTAGTCTTTCTAATCCTAAGAATGTTACCCTTGGTGACCAATTCAGTTGCTCTCTTGATGACTCAGGAGTTATTTGTTGGGGATATAATGGAAACGGTCAAATATCAGTTCCAGTCTTATCAAATCCAACCCAAGTGGATGCAGGCAGATGGCATGTCTGTGCTGTAGACGATACCGGAGTGGTTTGTTGGGGTCATGATGGAAATGGAAAAATTTCTCCTCCTAACTTATCTAATCCTACACAAGTTAGTGCTGGATCATGGCATTCTTGTGCCATTGATGATACCGGAGTGGTTTGTTGGGGACATAATGCAAATGGTCAAGGAAATGTGCCTTCCTTGTCAAATCCAACACAAGTCAGTACAGGTAAGTATCAAACTTGTGCTTTAGATGATAGTGGAGTTAAGTGCTGGGGATCTAATGGAAGTGGAGAAATTGACGTTCCTCTTCTATCAAATCCAATTAAAGTTAGTGCTTCTGAAGATTACACCTGCGCTCTTGATGATAATGGAGTTACCTGTTGGGGGTCTAATAGTGAAGACCAAACCAATGTTCCAAATTTGTCTTTTACTAACAGTTCTATTGGAGGTAGCTCTTCAGCATCTTCGAATAGTTCAAATTCTTCAGCACAAACC